>NZ_CAJZAR010000071.1 GCF_914484835.1 Paraburkholderia tropica | reverse complement strand
CGGCGCGCGAGCGCCGGCAGACGTTGATGACGGCGTGCGCTTACGCGCCCGGCGTCGATTCCTTGAACTTGCCGTAGGTCATCAGGCGCTCGAAACGGCGGTCCTTCAGCTCGGCGATGCTCATGCCCTGGAACTGGCGCAGCGAGTCGGAAAGCGCACGGCGCAGCAGCGCGGCCATGCCCTTCGGATCGCGATGCGCGCCGCCGAGCGGCTCGTTCACGATCTTGTCGATCAGGCCGAGCGCCTTCAGGCGGTGCGCCGTGAGGCCCAGCGCTTCAGCGGCTTCGGGCGCCTTGGCGGCACTCTTCCAGAGGATCGACGCGCAACCTTCCGGCGAGATCACCGAGTAGGTCGAGAACTGCAGCATCATGACCGTGTCGGCGACCGCGATCGCGAGCGCGCCGCCCGAACCGCCTTCACCGATGATCGTCGTGATGATCGGCGTCTTCAACTCGGCCATCACGTAGAGATTGTGGCCGATGGCTTCCGACTGGCCGCGCTCTTCCGCGCCGATACCCGGGTACGCGCCCGGCGTGTCGACGAACGTGAAGATGGGCAGGCCGAACTTCTCGGCGAGGCGCATCAGGCGCTCGGCCTTGCGATAGCCTTCAGGACGCGGCATGCCGAAGTTGCGCGCGGCGCGCTCCTTCGTGTCGCGGCCCTTCTGGTGGCCGATGATCATGCAGGCCTGGCCGTTGAAGCGTGCGAGGCCGCCGACCACCGACAGGTCGTCCGCGAACGAACGGTCGCCATGCAGTTCGTGGAAATCGGTGAACAGCTCATGCACGTAATCGAGCGTGTACGGACGCTGCGGATGACGCGCGATCTGCGAAACCTGCCACGGGCTCAGGTTCGCGTAGAGGTCCTTCGTGAGTTGCTGGCTCTTTTTCGACAGCCGGTCGATTTCTTCCGAAATATCGACAGCCGAGTCGTCCTGAACGAAGCGCAGTTCTTCGATCTTCGCTTCGAGTTCAGCGATCGGCTGCTCGAAATCCAGAAACGTGGTTTTCATGTGTTGGAATCCTTGCACTTTGCGGCAGCGCGTATTCTAACCGCGCCGGCCCGTGTCGAAATCGGCGCAGAACTATCGAATTCTTATAACGATAGGATAAAGCTGAAGAAACCAGGACGAATCAAATCGGGGACGGAACTGCCGCGCACCCCGCGCGCGGCGCCCCGCCCGATCGCCCCGGGCTTACGAAGGCTCGAGACTGCGCCACATATACCAGGTTGCGACGGTACGCCACGGCTCCCAGTTGGCCGCCACTTCACGCGCTTCGCTGCGCGTGACGGGCTCGCCGCTGAAGTAGTTGACGCTGATCGCCTGAATCAGACCGAGATCGTCGAGCGGCAGCACGTTCGGACGCGCGAGATTGAAGATCAGGAACATCTCAGCGGTCCAGCGGCCAATGCCGCGGATGGCCGTGAGTTCGGCGATCACGTCCTCGTCGTCCATCGTGGTCCACTTGCCGACGTGCAGCGCGCCGGACACGAAGTGCTGCGCGAGATCGAGGATGTACTCCGTCTTGCGCTTGGACAGTCCGCACGCCGCGAGTTTTTCGTGGCCGAGCTTGATGAACTGCTGCGGCACGAGCTTCGGACACGCGGCCTCGACCTTCTGCCACAGCGCCTGCGCCGCGGCCGTCGAAATCTGCTGACCGACCACCGAGCGCGCGAGCGTGACGAACGGATCGTCGCTGCTCATCAGATGCACGGGGCCGAATTTCGGAATGAGTTTCTTGAGGATGCGGTCGCGCTTGACGAGGTCCGCGCAGGCCTTGTCCCAATAGTCGGGGCGCACCACGTCGGCCTCGACGCCGCGCGACGGCGCAGCCGCTGCATCCGCAGCGTCGCCATGCGCGCCTTCGGGCGACGCGGCCGGCATCGCGCCGATGCTATCGGCAGCGCCGTTGACCTTCGCGCGCGTTTTGCCCGCACCTTCCTGCGCCGCGCCGTTGAGCGCGCGCTTCTTGACGCCGTCCGCCTTCACGGCGTCGGCTTCCTGCTGTTTCTGGGCGCCGCGCGCGGCGCGTTTCGCCGCATCGCCTGCCGCGCCCGTAAGCGACGCAGACCGCCTGGCCTGCGTCTTCGTGGCCGTTGCCATCCTGCCTCCTGCCTCGCGAATCGATCAGTGGAAACTGGACAGCCCGCTCAAACGCGGCGCCACTCGGTCAATCCGCCCGGTTTGTCTTCGAGCGCAACACCGGCATCGAGCAGTTCGGCCCGGATCCGGTCCGCCTCCGCATACTGTTTTGCCTGCTTCGCGGCGACGCGCGCGGCAATCTTCGCCTCGATCGCCGACACGTCGAGCGCGCCCGCGTCCTGCGCGCCCGCAGCCTGCTGCAGGAACGCGCGCGGTTCGCGCACGAGCACGCCGAGCACGCGGCCCAGACGCTGCAACTGACGCGCCAGCACCACGTCGCGCGTGCGGTTCACTTCCGTCGCGAGTTCGAACAGCACCGAGATGGCGACCGGCGTATTGAAGTCGTCGTTCATCGCGGTACGGAAACGCTGCGCGTACGCCTCGTTCCAGTCGAGCTCGCCGGCATCCGGCGTGACATCCTTGAGCGCCGTGTACAGACGCGTGAGCGCATTGCGGGCGTCGTCGAGATGCACGTCGCTGTAATTCAGCGGCGAGCGGTAATGCGCGCGCGCCATGAAAAAGCGCACCACTTCGGCGTCGTACTTCGCGAGCACTTCGCGGATCGTGAAGAAGTTGCCAAGCGACTTCGACATCTTCTCGTTGTCGATCTGCACGAAACCGTTGTGCATCCAGTAGTTGACGAACTTCTCGCCCGTCGCGCCTTCGCTCTGCGCGATTTCGTTTTCGTGGTGCGGGAACTGCAGATCCTGCCCGCCGCCATGAATGTCGAAATGATCGCCGAGCAGCGTGCAGCCCATCGCCGAACATTCGATATGCCAGCCCGGACGGCCACGGCCGTATTTCGAGTCCCAGCTCGTGTCCGCCGGCTCCTCTGGTTTTGCCTGTTTCCACAGTACGAAGTCAAGCGGATCCTGCTTGGCATCGTTCGCCGCCACACGCTCGCCCGCGCGCAGGTCTTCGATCGACTTGCCCGAGAGCGCGCCGTAGTGCGCGAACTTGCGCACCGCGTAGTTCACGTCGCCGTCCGAACCTTGATACGCGTAGCCGTTCTTTTCCAGCATGCCGATCATGTCGAGCATCTGCGGAATGTACTGCGTCGCGCGCGGCTCGTGATCGGGACGCGCGACGCCGAGCGCGTCTGCGTCTTCATGCAGCGCGTCGATGAAACGGTCGGTGAGCTGCTTGATGGTTTCGCCGTTTTCCACCGCGCGGCGAATGATCTTGTCGTCGATGTCGGTGATGTTGCGCACATAGGTCACGTTGTAACCGAGCGTGCGCAGCCAGCGCTGCACGACGTCGAACACCACCATCACACGCGCGTGGCCAACGTGACAATAGTCGTACACCGTCATGCCGCAGACGTACATGCGTACGACGCCGGGCTCGAGTGGCACGAAATTTTGCTTGTCACGCGCGAGCGTGTTGTAGATGCGCAGTGATTCCATAAAGACGATGGATACGTGGGTCGAAAGAAATCCGCGGTGGCGCCGACAGCAGCGAGCGGGGCATGCGAAGCACCGCGCTCCTGGAGCTGCGTACAGTCGCGCTCAATCAGTCATCAGGGCGGAGACGACCACGAGTGGCGAAAGAAAGCCTGGCGTTCAGCGCAGCGTCGCGAGCGATTTTGCGTGGCGGCGACGCTTGCACGACGCTTGCGTTCCCATTCGCGATGTTGGCACGCAACCCCTTCATGCAACCGCCCCGGAACTGGCCGTAACCAGCTGGAACCGGCGCCGAATCGGGCGCAGCGATTTCACGCGACGAAAACGCACAGACCTTTTGTTAGAATGGCTCGGAGTATAACACCGCGACCTCACCCTATGAAATCTTCCAGCGGCCGCGCGCCTCGCGCTGCGACCTTTGCGGCGGCGGCTCTCGCGAGCCTCGGTTTCGTTCTCGGCGGCCTGTCCGCCGCGCATGCGGCACCGCCCGCTACGGCCGACGGCACGCCTGCCGCGGACTCCGCCATCGGCCAGCACGACTGGGCCACGGCGCTGAACGAGCTCGACGCGCGCATCAAGTCGAACCCGCGCGACGTGCAGGCGAAGTTCAAGCGCGCGACCATCCTCGCGCGTCTTGGCCGCGACGACGACGCCATCGAGGCCTTCACCGAACTCACGCAGACCTACCCGGAACTGCCCGAGCCCTATAACAATCTCGCGGCGCTCTACGCGAAGCACGGCCGTTACGACGAAGCCCGCATCGCGCTGGAAACGGCCACCAAGGCGAATCCGTCGTACAGCCTCGCGTGGGAGAATCTCGGCGACCTGTACCTGCGTCTGGCCGACGCCTCGTACCGCCGCGCGAGCACGCTCGGCCATACGAGCGGCCCCACGCAGCAGCGTCTCGCCGACATCGAGAAGATCGTCAATCCGCCGAAGTCGAAGAAGGCCAAGGGCGAATCCGGCGCATCGGAGACGGCCACGAGCAAGCACGTGGGCCCGATGCTCGACAATCCGGTGATCCAGTTCGGCGGCCCGACCGGGTCGCTCGCGATGCCGCCGTTCGTGGCGCCATCGAACTAAGCCGCAGCACGCCGCGCGCGGCGTGACTGCGACACGTTTTTCCCCGCACTTCCGAGGATACTCATGAAATGGTTGATGTTGGCGCTCGGCAGCGCCGCCCTGATCGCGAACGCACCCGCCTTTGCGCAGAACGGCCCGCAAGCCGCGCATCCGCAGGTGCTCTTCAAGACCAGTGATGGCGACATTCGCGTCGAACTCTATCCCGAGAAGGCGCCCAAGACCGTCGACAACTTCCTCCAGTACGTGAAGTCCGGCCAGTACAACGGCACGATCTTCCATCGCGTGATCCGCGGCTTCATGATCCAGGGCGGCGGCTACACCACGAGCTTCGTCGAGAAGCCCACGCGCGCGCCGATTCCGCTCGAAAGCAAGAACGGCCTGAAGAACACCACCGGCATGCTCGCGATGGCGCGCACGAGCGACCCGAATTCGGCGACGGCGCAGTTCTTCATCAACACCGTGGATAACGCCAACCTCGACTATCCGAACCCGGACGGCAACGGCTACGCGGTGTTCGGCAAGGTCACGCAGGGTCTCGACGTCGTGAAGAAGATCGAAGCGACGCCCACCACTTCGCGCGGCCCGATGTCCGACGTGCCGCAAACGAACGTCGTGATCCAGTCGGCCACCGTGGTCGGCAAGTAAGCTCACACCCCACCATTCGTCGCGCGGCGCGGCGCCGGCACACGCGAAGGCAAACGCCTCGCCTCGTGCCGAAACCGCACCGCCCTTTCACCCCCCCGCCTCAGACACACTCAGGCACCCATAGGCAAAGGATTCCATCATGGTCGAACTGCATACGAACCACGGCGTCATCAAGCTCGAACTGAACGCCGAAAAGGCGCCGAAGACGGTCGCTAACTTCCTTAACTACGTGAACAGCGGCCACTACAACGGCACGGTGTTCCACCGCGTCATCGACGGCTTCATGATCCAGGGCGGCGGTTTCGAAGCCGGCATGAAGCAGAAGCCGACCGAAGCGCCGATCGAAAACGAAGCGAACAACGGTCTGAAGAACGTGCGCGGCTCGATCGCGATGGCACGCACCAACGACCCGCATTCGGCGTCGGCGCAATTCTTCATCAACGTCGCCGACAACGACTTCCTGAACCACTCGTCGCCGACGCCGCAAGGCTGGGGCTACGCCGTGTTCGGCAAGGTCGTCGACGGCCTGGACGTGGTCGAGAAGATCAAGTCGGTCAAGACGGGCTCGAAGGGCTTCCATCAGGACGTGCCGGTCGACGACGTCGTGATCGAGAAGGCTGTCGTCGTCGAATAACGCAACAGGGCGCTCGCTTCATCGATGCTGCAGGACAAGGCACTCAGACACGCCGCCGCGGGCGTGCCCGGCGAGGGCAAGCGCCCTCATGCGGCGCGCCCGTTTCTCTTCATCTCGGACCTGCATCTGAATGAAGCGATTCCGCACACGGTCGCCGCGTTCGAACACTTCATCCACGTGACGGCCGATCAGGCCGACTCGGTGTTCATACTCGGCGACCTCTTCGAATACTGGATCGGCGACGACATGCTCGCCAATCCGTTTTTCGCGCGCATGGCCGCGTTGATGCACACGCTCTCCGAGCGCGGCATCGCGCTGTACATCATGCACGGGAATCGCGACTTCCTGATGGGCAAACGCTTCATGAAAGCGGCGGGCGCGATCTGGCTGCCCGACCCCATCGCGATCACCGCGTTCGGCACGCGCATCGCGCTCGCGCACGGCGACGCCATGTGCACCGACGACCGCGGCTATCAGTTCTTCCGCAAATTCGCGCGCAACCGGCTGCCGCAACTGCTGTTTCTCGCGTGGCCGTACCGCTGGCGCATCGCACTCGCCGAACGCGCGCGACGCGCGAGCGAGGAACGTCGCGACGGGCCGTCGCTGCCGAAATACGATGTGACGGCGAAAGGCGTCGCGGCGTTGTTCAAGCGCGCCCGTGCGAACACGATCATTCACGGGCATACGCACCGGCCCGCGCGTCATCAGGAACCCGGCGGCACACGCTGGGTGCTGCCCGACTGGGATCTCGATCACGGCAAGCCGCGCGGCGGATTGTTGCGCGTGGACGCCGAAGGGTTCAGGATGTTGCCGCTCGATTGAGGGGCGCGGGGCTCGGTACATCAGACCGAAAATAAAAACAGCCGCTTGAAGCGGCTGTTTTACCTTACGACGCGTGATGAACGTATCAGGTGCTACGCGCTCAAACCCGCGCCGCAGCCTCATCGCGCGCCTGCGCCTGCTCACCCTCACGCGCCGCCGCGCCGCCTTCGAACCCCGCCGAAAGACGGCGCAATTCCGCGAGCGCGGCATCCGCGCCATGCAGCGCTTCGAGACGCGCGCCCAGCCGTTCGAGCGCGACCACGATCGCATCGACGCGTTGCGTCTGCGTCGCCGCGTGATCGATCAGGCCGTGAATGGCCAGCGACACCGGATCGTCGGCGTTCGGCGAAATGCCGTACGCGCAGAAGCCCTCGCGCGCGGATGCGGCCTTCGCCTGCTGCGGCGGCGTCTTCGCGGGCGCGACGATACGCGCCGGATTCCCCACCGCCGTCGCGCCTTCGGGCACCGGCTTCACGACCACGGCATTCGAGCCGATCTTGGCTTGCGCGCCCACCGTGAAGCCGCCGAGCACCTTCGCGCCCGCGCCCACGATCACGCCCGCGCCGAGCGTCGGGTGACGCTTGGCGCCCCGCGTCAGCGACGTGCCGCCGAGCGTCACGCCCTGATAGATCGTGCAATCGTCGCCGACTTCCGCCGTCTCGCCGATCACGACGCCCATGCCGTGATCGATGAACACGCGCCGGCCGATGGTCGCGCCCGGATGGATCTCGATGCCGGTGAGAAAGCGCGCGAGTTGCGAGACGTAACGCGCGAGCCAGCGGCGCTTCGCGAGCCAGCAGGCATGCGCGAAACGATGCAGCACGAGCGCGTGCAGCCCCGGATAACAGGTGAGGACTTCCCAGGCGCTGCGAGCGGCGGGATCGCGCTCGCGGATCGTGGCGATATCTTCGCGAAGTCTCTTGAACATGGCTTTCACACGCTTCGAACGTGAGGAACAGGGGAATCGGCCGCGCGTCGCCCACTCGGGGCGCGCACGGCTCGCGCGTGGCGTCGGGAAACTCGGGATACGCAGGAAATCGCGGTCGATGGCGGACGATTCCGCCTCGCGATCCCTCGGCAATCCCTTAGCAGCCACGCTGATTTGCTTGTGATGTGCAGTCGATTGTAGGCCAAAGGCGCGCGTGGCCTGGCAAGTCCACGCGGCCATCAAGGTCGGAGCCGCGACGCTTACTTCGCGCCGTCCTTGCTCTTGAGGAGGATGTGCTTGGCGATGCCGCGCACGATGTTGACTTCCTCGCGCTCGAGCCCCGAACGCGCGAACAGACGCCGCAAACGCGACATCAGCTTCTTCGGATTGGCTGGATCGAGAAAATCGAGCGCGATCAGCGCGTTTTCCAGATGCACGTACATGCGCTCGATATCGTCGCTGGTGGCGAGCGGCGTGCCCGCGTCCGGCGTGCCGGCGGTCGGCAGCGCGGCGCCCGGCGAGTCCTCGGACAGATACGCGAGGCGCAGTTCGTAGGCCAGCACCTGCACGGCCTGCGCGAGGTTGAGCGAGCTATAGGCCGGATTGGCGGGAATGTGCGCGAGCGCCGTGCAGCGCTCGACGTCCTCGTTCGACAGGCCGGTGCGCTCGTTGCCGAACACCAGCGCGATGTCGCCGTGCGCGACCTGACGGCAGGCGTCCTGCACCGCGTGGCGCGGCGCGGCCGGCGGCGGCCCGTATTCGCGCGTGCGCGCCGTGAGCGCGAGCGACCAGGACGAGCCCGCGAGGGCGTCGGCGAGCGTGGGGACGATGTGGGCGGCTGCGAGCACGTCGTCGGCACCGCTGGCCATCGCGATCGCCTCGGGATCGCAGTGCACCTGCGGCACGCGCGGCGCGACCAGCACGAGCCGCGAAAAACCCATCGTCTTCAACGCGCGCGCCGCAGCGCCGACGTTGCCCGGATGGCTGGGCTCGACCAGCACGAAACGCGTGGACGTGAAACCGCCGCGCAGCGGCTCGTGTGCCGCATCGGCGGCGTGTGAATCGGGGTGCTCCAAGATGAATCTCGTACGGCGTGGTCAGTGAAGCATCTATGTTAGCGCGGCTCGCGCGCCGGGCCTATTGGGGACGGCGCGGAGCAAGCCCGCCAGCACCGCCCCGCCACCGCCCGAGCACCACCCGCTTCCCGTCCATCCGAAGTCCCCCGAAGCCGACCGGAAATCGGGTAAAATGCCAGATTCGCGCGCGTTTTCCGGCCGTCAGACTGACCGGAAAACCGGGCCCGCAAGGCCGCCGCGCCCCGTTCTTATTCAATTCGTCTCCGTTGGCGGGACAGGTTCCGCGGCCGCCAGGCCCGCGCCCTGTCCAATCGTTAGACGCTTTATCTTTCGCACCACCGGTGCGCGTGCCGATGCGCGCGCCGGACAACAAGGATCCAGGCTCATGCATCCCATGCTCAACATCGCTGTCAAGGCCGCGCGCCGCGCCGGACAGATCATCAACCGCGCGTCGCTCGATCTCGACCTCGTGCAGGTCGCGAAGAAGCAGCACAACGATTTCGTCACGGAAGTCGACAAGGCGGCCGAAGCCGCCATCATCGAAACGCTCACCACCGCCTACCCCGATCACGCGATCCTCGCCGAAGAATCCGGCGAATCGGCCAACGAGTCGGAATACCAGTGGATCATCGATCCGCTCGACGGCACCACGAACTTCATCCACGGCTTCCAGTACTACTGCGTCTCGATCGCGCTCGTGCACAAGGGCATCGTCACGCAGGCCGTGGTCTATGACCCGACCCGCAACGACCTCTTCACCGCCTCGCGCGGCCGTGGCGCGTTCCTGAACGACCGCCGCATCCGCGTGGGCCGCCGCGACCGTCTGGCCGACGGCCTGATCGGCACGGGCTTCCCGTTCCGCGAAAAGGACGGCCTCGACAGCTACTGCGAACTGTTCGCCGCGATGACCAACGCCTGCGCCGGCCTGCGCCGCCCGGGCGCCGCCGCGCTCGATCTGGCGAACGTCGCCGCGGGCCGCATGGACGGCTTCTTCGAACAGGGCCTCAAGCCGTGGGACGTCGCCGCGGGCGCGCTGCTGGTGACGGAAGCCGGCGGCCTGATCGGCAACTACACGGGCGACTCGGACTTCCTGCACGTCGGCGAAATCGTCGCGGGCAACCCGAAGATCTACGCGCAAATGGTGCCGATCCTCTCGAAGTACACGCGCGTCAAGAAGGAAGCCTGAGCGCGCTGAGCCGCCGCCGCATCA
This sequence comes from Paraburkholderia tropica, assembly GCF_914484835.1. Lineage (GTDB taxonomy): Bacteria > Pseudomonadota > Gammaproteobacteria > Burkholderiales > Burkholderiaceae > Paraburkholderia > Paraburkholderia tropica_A. Next base: position 84,181 of record NZ_CAJZAR010000071.1, on the reverse strand, counting down.
AAGCGGCAACGCAGCCGCGAGCGTCCCGCATGAAGCTGTAAGGCGATTGCGAGGAACACTGCGGCGCGCGGCGGCGCGTGTCACAATCCGGGAAACTGGAAAGCGGCACGGATCACGACGAGCAAGGCAGCGGGGACAAGCGTCGAATCGGCAGCGCGAACACGCGCCACGCGACACTCACCCGCACCATCAAGCGGCTTCGGCCGCTTTTTTCATCGTCTTTCCGTGCCGGTTTCGTTGTATTGCGTTTTCCGCGCCATGGTCGCCTGGGCCATCGAGCCGTCGTTCAACCGCTCCAACCCGCGATGAAAAAAGGCTTCTACACGATCATCGCCGCGCAGTTCGTTTCGTCGCTCGCCGACAACGCGCTGCTGATCGCGGCAATCGCGCTGCTCACGGTGATCTCGTCGCCGGCCTGGGTCACGCCGCTTCTGCAAATCTTTTTCACGGTTTCGTACGTGCTGCTCGCGCCCTTCGTCGGCGCGTTCGCCGACGCGCTGCAAAAGCGCCACGTGATGTTCGTCTCGAACGCGCTCAAGGCCGTTGGCTGCCTGCTGATGATCGCGGGCGTGCATCCGATGCTCGCCTACGGCGTGGTCGGTTTCGGCGCGGCGGCCTACTCGCCCGCAAAGTACGGAATCCTGACCGAATTACTGCCTGCCGAAAAACTCGTCGCGGCCAACGCGTGGCTCGAATCGGCGACAGTGCTCTCGACCATCGTCGGCACCATGCTCGGCGGCACGCTCGTATCGACCTACGCGCAGCGTTTCGTCACGCATCATCCGATGCCGCTGATCCACTCCGCAGCCGATCTCGCGATGCTCGCGGTGATGATCACTTACGCCATCGCGGCGCTCATCAACTTCGGCATTCCCGATACCGGCGCGCGCTATGAAAACCGCCTCAAGGAACCGGCGCGGCTGGTCGGCGACTTCGTGCACTGCTTCAACGTGCTGTGGGCCGACAAGCTCGCGCAGATCGCACTGTGGGTCACGACCCTGATGTGGGGCGCGGCCGTCACGCTGCAGTTGCTCGTGCTCAAATGGGCCGATGCCAATCTCGGCCTCACGCTCTCGAAAGCGGCCGTGATGCAGGGCGTGACCGGGCTCGGCATCGCGCTCGGCGCGGGCGCGGCGGCGGCGTGGGTGTCGTTGCGCGCGTCGCTGCGCGTGCTGCCGGTGGGCGTCCTCTGCGGCATCGTGGCGATGGCGATGGCGTTCTACAGCAAGAGCCTGTTCCCGGCCGGCGAAGGCCTGCGCTTCGGCACCTTCGTGCTGCCCTTCTACCTGCTGTTCGCATATCCGCTGATGATCGCGCTCGGCACGCTCGCGGGCTTTTTCATCGTGCCGATGAACGCGCTGCTCCAGCATCGGGGCGCGACGCTGCTCTCGGCCGGCCATTCGATCGCCGTGCAGAATTTCAACCAGAACCTCGCCGTGCTGATGATGCTCGGCGCCTACGCGCTGCTGCTCACGGCGAAGATGCCCGTGCAGTGGATCATTGTCGTATTCGGCGTGTTCGTATCGGGGATGATCTGGCTCGCGATGCGACGGAGTGCCGCGAACGCGCGCGCCGTGGACATGCAGGCGCTCGTCGACGAATGAGCGCGAACACCGCCTGGCGGCATGGCGCGCGCATGCGCTAGCCATCCGGCCAGGTTCACGCGCCCCCCGCGCGGGTTACACTCACGCCCTGAACCTTAAGCAAGACACCGAGGATGGCTACACACACCGCAGGCGCAGCCGACACCGCGCAACACACTCCCATGATGCAGCAATATTTGCGCATCAAGGCCGATCATCCGGGCACGCTCGTGTTCTACCGGATGGGCGACTTCTACGAGCTGTTCTTCGAAGACGCGGAGAAGGCCGCGCGCCTGCTCGACCTCACGCTCACGCAGCGCGGCGCATCGGCGGGCAATCCCATCAAGATGGCGGGCGTGCCGCATCACGCCTGCGAGCAATATCTCGCCAAACTCGTGAAGCTCGGCGAGTCGGTGGCGATCTGCGAACAGATCGGCGACCCGGCCACCTCGAAGGGGCCGGTCGAACGCAAGGTCGTGCGCGTGGTCACGCCCGGCACGCTCACCGACGCGGCCCTGCTCTCCGACAAGAACGACGTCTACCTGATGGCGGTCTGCCCCGGCCACAACCGGCGCGGCGCGACGGTCAACGTCGGCCTCGCGTGGCTCAATCTCGCAAGCGGCGCGCTGCGCCTCGCGGAAGTCGCGCCGGAACAGGTCGCAGCGGCATTCGAACGCATCCGTCCGGCGGAAATTCTGGTCGCGGAAATGCCCGCGGAGTCGTCGGGCTGGGCGCCACCGTCCGCGAGCTCGGGCACGACGCCCGGTGCGCTCACGCGTGTGCCCGCGTGGCACTTCGACGTCGCGTCGGGCCGCCAGCGCCTGTGCGACCAGCTCGACGTGGCGAGCCTCGACGGCTTCGGCGCGCAGACGCTCACGAGCGCCTGCGGCGCGGCCGGCGCGCTGCTGCTCTACGCGGCGGCCACGCAAGGCCAGCAACTGCGTCACGTGCGCAGCCTGAAGGTCGAAGCCGAATCGGAATATATCGGCCTCGATCCGGCCACGCGGCGCAATCTCGAACTCACCGAAACGCTGCGCGGCACCGAGTCGCCCACGCTGTGCTCGCTGCTCGACACCTGCAGCACGACCATGGGCAGCCGTCTGCTGCGTCACTGGCTGCATCATCCGCCGCGCGACGCCGGCATCGCGCAAACGCGCCAGCAAGCCATCGGCGCGCTGCTCGACGCCCCGCCGCCCGCGAGCGTCGATTCCCTGCGCAGCGCGCTGCGCCAGATCGCCGACGTCGAACGCATCACCGGGCGTCTCGCGCTGCTGTCGGCGCGTCCGCGCGACTTGTCGAGCCTGCGCGACACCTTCGCCGCCCTGCCCGCGCTGCGCGAACAGGTCGCGGCCACAGGCGGCGCATCGGCGCCGCTCGCGCGCATCGTCGACCTGCTCGATCCGCCGCCCGGCTGCGCCGAACTGCTGCAACGCGCGGTCGCGCCCGAACCGGCGGCCATGATCCGCGACGGTGGCGTGATTGCGCGCGGCTACGACGCGGAACTCGACGAGCTGCGCGACATGTCCGAGAACTGCGGCCAGTTCCTGATCGATCTCGAAGCACGCGAACGCACACGCACGGGCATCGGCAATCTGCGCGTCGAGTACAACAAGGTGCACGGCTTCTATATCGAAGTCACGCGCGGTCAGACGGACAAGGTCCCCGACGACTATCGCCGACGCCAGACGCTGAAGAACGCCGAGCGCTACATCACGCCCGAACTGAAGACGTTCGAAGACAAGGCGCTCTCCGCGCAGGAGCGCGCGCTCGCACGCGAGAAGGCGCTCTACGAAGCGCTGCTGCAATCGCTGCTGCCGTATCTGCTCGACTGCCAGCGCGTGGCCGCCGCACTCGCCGAGCTCGACCTGCTGGCCGCCTTCGCGGAACGCGCACGCGCGCTCGACTGGGCCGCGCCGGAATTTTCCGAAGCGCCCGGCATCGAGATCGAGCAAGGCCGTCATCCGGTGGTCGAAGCGCAGGTCGAACAGTTCATCGCGAACGACTGTGTGCTCAACGCGGACCGCAAGCTGCTGCTGATCACCGGCCCGAACATGGGCGGTAAATCGACCTTCATGCGCCAGACCGCGCTGATCGCGCTGCTCGCCTACGTGGGCAGCTACGTGCCCGCGAAGCGCGCGCGCTTCGGTCCGATCGACCGCATCTTCACGCGTATCGGCGCGGCCGACGATCTCGCGGGCGGGCGCTCGACCTTCATGGTCGAGATGACCGAAGCCGCGGCGATTCTCAACGACGCCACGCCGCAAAGCCTCGTGCTGATGGACGAAATCGGGCGCGGCACCTCGACCTTCGACGGTCTCGCGCTCGCGTGGGCCATCGCGCGGCATCTGCTGTCGAGCAACGGTTGCCAGACGCTGTTCGCCACGCACTACTTCGAACTCACGCAACTGCCCGCCGAGTTCGCGCAGGCGGCCAACGTGCATCTTTCGGCGGTCGAGCACGGTCATGGCATCGTGTTCCTGCACGCCGTCAGCGAAGGCCCAGCGAACCAGAGTTACGGCTTGCAGGTTGCGCAACTGGCGGGCGTGCCCAATCCGGTGATCCGCGCGGCGCGCAAGCATCTCGTGCATCTGGAGCAGATGTCGGCGGGCCAGCCCACGCCGCAGCTCGATCTGTTCGCCGCGCCGTCCGCTGCGAGCGAGGACGAATTCGACGCACCGAAGCACTACGTCGAAGACGCACCGCAAGCCGAGGAAGATCTCGCGGCGGCGCGTGTCGCCGAGCGTCTGCGCGCGATCGATCCGAACGAACTGCGCCCGCGCGATGCGCTCGACCTGCTGTACGAACTGCATGAGCTGGCCACTGCGCCGGACGCCAAACGCTGAGCGTCGCCCTGCGACGCCACCGCGGCCTGCCATACGAGGCCGCGGGCTTGCGCATTCGCGTTATCTGAAAAATGTGCACGGCATCAGGCGCGCGTCGGTCGTCAGGCTGGTGCGTGCGCTGCGCCTGACTATCAGCATGTTCGGCGTGCTGGGTTCGCTGATTGCGCTCGCGCTGCCCGGTCTCGCGCACGCGCAACTGCAATCGGCTGCGCCCGCTGCCTCGCAACGCTATGCGTTCGCGGTCCTCGCGAACGTCGTCACCGAACCGGGCGACGAAGGCACGCTGCAACGTCTCGTCGATGCGATCGGCCGCGATCCGCAAATCTCCTTCGTGGTCTACGACGGCAATCTCAAAGGCCCGCGCGAATCCTGTGCGGACAGCCTGTACGAGCGTCGTCACGCGCTGCTTTCGGGGTCGCGCCCGCCGCTCATATTCGTGCCCGGCCAGCGTGACTGGGCGAATTGCGGCACGAACGGCAGCGGCGCGTGGGATCCGGTCGAGCGGCTCGATTTTCTGCGTCAGAATTTTTTCGGCGACAGCAATTCGCTCGGCGAAAACCCGCTCACGCTCACGCGCGAAAGCGAAGTGTCGCGCTTTCGGCCTTATCGCGAAAACGCGCGCTGGCAGACCGGCGACACGGTGTTCATCGCGCTGAACGTGCCCGGCGACAACAACCACTATCTGAACGCGGGCGGCCGCAACGGCGAATTCGAAGACCGCGTCATCGCCAACGGCTTCTGGATCGAACACGCGGCTGAATACGCGCGGCGGCGCAACGCGCGCGCCATCGTCATCTTCATGCAGGGCAATGCGATGCCCGAGCATTACGAGCGGCCCGAGCGCTTCGCGTGGCTGCGCTTCAGGCACGCACAGCGCGACGGTTATAGCGAATTGCGGCGCAGCCTCGTCAAGGCGTCCGAGACCTTTCGCGGCCCGATCGTGATCATCAATCCCGACGAGGCGCGGCTCGCGCGCGGTTTCGCGATCGATCAGCCGTTGCGCACCGAGAAGGGCGTCAGGATTGCTAACGTGACGCGCATCTCGGTCGCGCTGCGCGATCCGCTCACGCAGTGGCTACAGATCGACGCGGACATGACACGCCGCACACCGTTGCGCATCAGCGTGCGCGACGTACCGAAACATCTGCCGCTGCTGCCGCCGCAGGAACCGCCGCCGTTGCCCGGCATCAATATGTCGCCGGCTGTGCCGGACATGCCCGAAGTGTCGTCGATGCCCGACGTCACCGAAATTCCCGGCATGCAGCAGGCCCCAGACGTCAATGGTGCGTATGGCGTGAACGGCATGCCCGCTACGCCCGCGAGCGGTGCGGCCGTGCCACCGGATTGGCCAGGCGCGCCGGCGACTCCCGCGCCGGGTGCAGCGTCCTCGCCTTCTTCGGCGTCTTCACCCTCCACGCAGCACCAGCCGCAGTTCGCGCCGCCCTGGGTCGGCCACGGTGCCACACCCGCCAGCAGCGCGGCGCCGAATGACTGAGTGACTGAGTGACTGAGTGATCAACTGCGCACACGTGCCTCGACCGAACAGCCACTTAACACGCGCGTAAACGAAAAACGCCGGCCCTGAGGCCGGCGCGTCGACTGATCGGCGAGATCAGTGCAGGGTAGGTTTCGAGTCGGCTTCGTCGCCGTCGTCTTCCTCGTCTTCGTCGATGACTTCGAGTCCGTCCGCGCCATGCGCGTGCTCATGCTCGATTTCGTCTTCCGTCGCCTGACGCACTTCCTTCACGGTGAGCGCGAAACGCAGGGCCATGCCCGCGAGCGGATGATTGCCGTCGAGCACGACCTTGTCTTCCGCGACGTCGGTGACGGTGTAGATGAGCGCGTCGAGATCCTCGTCGCCTTCTTCCGGCGTGCCTTCGAACTGCATGCCGACTTCGAGCGGTTCCGGGAAGCGCGTGCGCGGCTCGATCTTCACGAGTTCGGGATCGTACTCGCCAAACGCATCCTGCGGCTCAAGCTGGATCTGGGTCTCGAAGCCCGGCTCCTTGCCGTCCAGCACTTCCTCGATCTTGGGGAACGTGCCATCATAGCCGCCGTGCAGATAGACCATCGGCTCGTCGCTTTCCTCAATCAGATTGCCCTGCGCATCCGATAGCTTGTAAGCGACCGACACGACGGTGTCCTTTGCAATTTTCATTCGATCCTCCAGATTACAGACCTCATTATACGATGCCCAAGCGGTCCCCTGACCACCTGGAGGACGCGCGCAAGCAGCGCGCCCCCTCCTCCCCGGCACGCCCCGCGCCTGACACCCCCACGCCGCTGCTAAACGGCCTGAGTCCGGCGCAGTTCATGAAGCAATACTGGCAGAAAAAGCCGCTCTTGATCCGCCAGGCGATACCCGGCATCGAAGCGCCGCTCTCTCGCGACGAGTTGTTCGCGCTCGCCGACAGCGACGACGTCGAATCGCGCCTCATCACGCATTTCCGCAAGCGCTGGTCGCTCGAACACGGCCCGTTCTCGTCCGACGAGCTGCCGACGCCGAAAACGCGTCAATGGACGCTGCTCGTGCAAGGCGCCGATCTCCATGACGACCGCGCCCGCGCGCTGCTCGAACGCTTCCGCTTCGCGCCCGACGCGCGCCTCGACGATCTGATGATCTCGTATGCGAGCGATGGCGGCGGCGTCGGCCCGCATTTCGATTCGTACGATGTGTTTCTCCTGCAGGTGCACGGCAAGCGCCGCTGGCGCATTGGCGCGCAGCGCGACCTCTCGCTGCAGGAAGGCATGCCGCTGAAGATTCTCGCGAATTTCGAGCCCGAGGAAGAATGGGTGCTGGAACCCGGCGACATGCTCTATCTGCCGCCGCATATCGCGCACGACGGCGTGGCCGAGGGCGAGTGCATGACCTGCTCGATCGGCTTTCGCTCGCCTTCCACGTCGGAGCTCACGAACCAGTTTCTTTACTGGCTCGCCGAACGTGGCGCAGACGATGCCGCACAACCCGGCGCGAAAGCGGGCAAGAACGGGCTTTATCGCGACCCGGATCAGCCCGCCGTGACGCATCCCGCGCAATTGCCCCCGGCACTTGTGGAGCGCGTTGCGTCCGTGCTTGCTAAAGTGCGTTGGAGCGACGCCGATGTGTCGTCGTTCGTAGGCTCGTACCTTTCGGAACCGAAGGCCAATGTGGTCTTCGACGCCCCCGAAAAACCCCTCGACGAGGCCCGTTTTGTTGCGCGCGCCGCGAAAAGCGGGATAAGACTCGACCGCAGGACAATCCTGCTTTACGATGCGCGGTCGTACTACCTGAACGGGGAACAGTACTTGCTCAGAGAAGCCCGAAAGTGGCTGCCGGCCTTGGCTGACAACCGCTTTCTGGATGGGAAACGCTTTGTAACACTCTCACACGATTCGTGTGTGACAGCGTTACTACACGAATGGTATTGTGCGGGCTGGATACGGACCGGAGAGCTTGCGTAAGCGCTTCGGACTGTTATACCGTACTAATATAGTGCTTGTATGAGAAAGACAACGTATTGTCCCCGGATTTGTCGACGGTCGATACGAAAGTGCCTATAATTTCCGCCCAGGCCGTAGGGAAGATTCACGCTCTTGCAGTGCATCTCCACCAGCGGCTCAGGTCGGTGTTGGGGCACATTTACCGGTATTATTTTGCGCTGTTGCTTACCTTTAACCATAAAAGGACGTGATCATGAAGAAATCCCTCCTCGTAGCATCCCTGCTGGCAGCTGTTGCACTCGCTGCGTGCAACAAGAGCAGCGACCAAGCCGCTGCGCCGGCTAGCGACGCAACGGCTGCTTCGGCACCGGCTGCTGCCGCTTCGGACGCTGCTGCTGCTGCTTCGGGCGCTGCTGCTGCTGCGAGCGACGCTGCTGCTTCGGCTACGGCTGCTGCTTCGGACGCTGGCGCTGCTGCTTCGGACGCAGCCGCTTCGGCAGCTGCTCCGGCATCGGGCGCAAGCCAGTAAGCTGCATTCGCGCGAGGCCCGTGCAGAGCTTCGGCTCCAGCGGGCATCGCAGCGAACCGCGGTGCAGCCTGACGACATCGTCAGTCGCACAGCGGGCAAGCAAAAAAGCCACGAACGCAAGTTCGTGGCTTTTTTGTTTTCCATCGTGATTGCATGATGCGTCGCGCATGTAACAACCGCGACGCATCTGCAAGCGTGTATTACGCGCGCAGCCTGATTAGCCGGCTTGCCCGCCCTCTTCTTCCTCGCCTTCGAAGAACGCCTGCACGACTTCGATTTCGCGCGTGCGCTTGAACGGCGGCAGACTTTGCCAGATACGGCGTCCATACGGCTTATCGACGAGACGCGTATCGCAGATCATCAACACGCCGCGATCGGTCTCAGCGCGAATCAAGCGGCCCGCGCCCTGCTTGAGCGTGATTACAGCTTGCGGAAGTTGATGTACCGCAAACGGACTCAAACCCTTCTTGGTCAGCGCATCGAGTCGCGCAGCAAGCACGGGATCGTCGGGCGGCGCGAACGGCAGCTTGTCGATGACGACGAGCGAGAGCGCATCCCCGCGCACGTCGACGCCTTCCCAGAAGCTCTGGCTGCCCACGAGGATCGCATTGCCGTACGCGCGGAAGCGCTCCAGCAGCTCGGTACGGCTCGCGTCACCCTGCACGAGCAAGGGCGTATTCCAGCCGCGTGCCTCGATCGTATCGCGCAGCTTCGCGGCGATACGGTCGACTGCGCGCAACGTTGTGCACAGCATGAACACGCCACCGCCCGATGCCTCGATCGCCGGCAACGCGGCATCGAACACAGCGTCGGTGAACTGCGGCGACGACGGCTGCGGCATGTTGCGCGGCACGTACAGCAAACCCTGCTGCGGATAATCGAACGGGCTCGGCAAGGTCATCGAACGGCGCGAACTCAAGCCCATCTGCGCCGCGTAGTGCGTGAAGTCGCCGCGCACCGACAGCGTCGCCGACGTGAAAATCCACGTGCGCGGCACGCCCGCGCGCTGCTTCGCGAAAATCGGCGCGACCGAGAGCGGCGTCTCGTGCAACTGCACCGTATGCGAGAACACTTCGACCCAGCGGACCTTTTCGTCGTCGCCCGGGTGATCGTTGGCGGCCTCACCCTCGCCTTCGGGCTTGCGCGCCGGCTCGGCTACCGCGGCGCCAGTCCAGCCCGCGAGGATGCCCTGCAACTCGCGCGCGCGGCGCAGGCAGGTGCCCAGCGATTCCGCGCGTTCGGCCTGACCCGCCAGCGCCGTGGCGAGCGTACCCAACTCGGTCTGCAACGCATCGAGCGCATCGAACAGCGGATGGTCCTCGGGCAACTGCGTGATCGAGAGCCGCAGCGAATCTTCCTTGAACGCAAGACGCACGTCGCGCGCGGCGCGTTCGACGCCCGCGGCCAGCTTCACCCACTCCACCGCATCGCGCGCATGCGCGAGACCTTCCGCGACACAATCGCGCGCGAGTTCGAGGAACTGCGCGGTCGAGAGCGTCTCGCCGAAAAACAGCGTGGCGGTTTCAGGCAACTGATGCGCTTCGTCGAAGATGATCGTGTTCGCGCTCGGCAGCAGTTCGGCCATGCCGGTGTCGCGCAGCATGATGTCGGCGAAGAACAGATGGTGATTGACCACCACGATGTCCGCCTGCTGCGCTTCGCGGCGTGCCTGCATCACGAAGCAATCCTTGTAATGCGGACACTCCTGACCGAGGCAGTTATCGCGCGTCGAGGTGACCATCGACCACACGGCCGCCGTCTCCGGCACGCTCGCGAGTTCGGCCTTGTCGCCCGAACGCGTGATCTTCGCGAAGCGGATGATCTCCTGCAGATACGAGGTTTCCTGGCGCGACGGCAAGCGGCCGTTGTCGGCCGTGCGCTGCAAATAGTAGTGACACAGATAGTTCGAGCGACCCTTGAGCATCGCCACGCTCACGGGCACCGCGAGCGCGTCGCGCACGGTCGGAATGTCGCGGGCGAAAAGCTGATCCTGCAAATGCTTCGTGCCCGTGGAGACGATCACCTTGCCGCCCCACAGCATGGCCGGCACGAGATAGGCGTAGGTCTTGCCCGTGCCCGTCCCCGCTTCGACGATCAGCGTGTTGTCGCCCGACTCGCCGGCGCCCGATGCGTCGTCGCCGTTCGCGGAGGCCGGTACGGGCGCGCCACGTTCCAGACGCCGCGCCGGGCGCGACTGCAACTCGAACGCGGCGGGATCGGGCTGCGCCTGCGCGGCGGCTTCCATCGCGGCCGCGACGGCGCTCGCCATCTCGATCTGCGCGGCACGCGGACGATAGCCATCGATCTCGCGTGCGAGCAGGCCGTCGGCGGCAAAGAGTTCCTGGAGTTCGGCGGCGCGACGCGTGCTCAGCGCGGGCGATGCGGCTTGCGCGGCGCGAGCGTCGCCAGTCCGCGCGCCGCCATCGCGTGCAGACTGGGTTCGGGAAACGGTCGTTGAATTCAAGGCAAGCGGTTCCTGCTCGGTCCTCGAGGCACAGCCCGATTGCGGCCGCGCCCCGGCGCCTGCCGGGACCCGGAATCAGGCGTGCCCGTTCGAGGTCTTCGTTGAATCGGGGTCCAGCTGCAATTGCAGCAGGATGATGTTGTCCTTGAGCTTGAGCTTGCGCCTCTTCAGCTTTTGCAGTTCGAGATCGTCGAAGTCCGACTTCTCACAGAGCCTCTCGATCAGACGATTGAGATCGCCGTGTTCCGATTCCAGTTGCAGAATGCGGTCACGAAGGACCTCGCCTTTGACTTCACGATGCTCGCGCATGCTCGCCTCCTCGTCATGATCGGCGCACGCCGTGCGAAGAGGCGCGCGCCTGAGGTTGCTGACCGGCTGAAAAAGCGGAGTGCTACTTGCCCTGCGATTGCTGTTGCTGCTGTTGCTGCTGCTGTTGTTCCTGCTGCTGCTTCTGTTGCGCCTGCTGCTGCGCCTTCTCAGCCGCCTGTTTCTGACGCGCTTCCACGTCAGCCTTATGCTTCGCCGCCTCATCCTGCTTCTGCTGGAAGCGTTCAGCCTTGTCGGCGCGTTCCTGCGCCTTCTGCTGACCTTGCGCGCGCGCCTGCTCGAGCTGCTTCTGGTAGTCCGACTGCTTCTTGTCGTACGCGGCCTGATTGGCGGTGCGTTGCGACTGGGCCTGTTCGCCCTGACGCTGCGCCTGATCCAGCGCATGCTGACGCTGCTTGTCCTGATACGCCTGCGCGTTCGCGGCGCGCTGCGGCGCTTCGGCCTGACGCTGCGCCTGATCGAGCGCGTGCTGACGCTGCTTGTCCTCGAAGGTCTGCGAACTCTTCGCCTCGTTCGCGGCCCGCTGCGGCGCGTCGGCTTCGTCGCGCGCGCGTTGCAGGGCGGTCTGCTCGTCGCGGCGGCGAGCGTTGTCGGCGCGCTGTTCTTCGTCGAGCTGCAACTGCTGATGGCGGATGTCCGCCTGCACCACGCGCATCGCGTCGCGCGCCTTGCCAAGACAGTGATTCACGAAGAACGTGTCGTAGCAGTTGTGCTGCGCCACGCCGTATTGGTAGTTGTTCTCCGCCGTGCGGCGGTCAAGCACCTTCTGACGCGCGCCAAAATCGTTCTGCACCCCGGCATTCGCCGCGTCCGAAGCCGCAAGCGGCGCCGAAGCGCCCGATCCGATCGGACCGCCTACTTCGACCGGGCTCGTGGCTTGCGCACCGCTAGCCGCGCCGCCTTGGGCTGCCTCATCTTGCGCGAGGGCCGGAACGTTCGCCATCGCCAGCAACGCGACGGCACAAACCGCCGCGCGGGCGGAGGTCCGCCATGCAGCGCCTTCGCGCGCAACGGACCGGACAGGTGACAAACGGGATGGGATCAACGTCTTCTGAGGGCAGCGGAACATGGGGGAAATTCTAACACCCCCCGACTCGAGCGCCCGGCCATTTATGGCAAAATGCCCCGCTCCACCGGCCAGCGGGCGTTCCCTCGCGGGTGCGCTCCGCCCGGTCGTCGGACCGAAAACCGGACTGCAAACCGATCCTCGCAGGAATATCCAGACCCTATGACGGAAACCGTAGCACTCAAGATCGTCCAGCGTATCGCCACTGAACTGAGCGTTCAACCGCGCCAGGTGGCGGCCGCCGTCCAGCTTCTCGACGAAGGAGCGACCGTTCCGTTCATCGCCCGCTACCGCAAGGAAGTCACGGACAATCTCGACGACACCCAGCTGCGCACGCTCGAAGAGCGTCTGCTGTATCTGCGCGAACTCGAAGAACGCCGCGCCACGATCCTCGCGAGCATCGACGAGCAAGGCAAGCTCACCGACGAACTGCGCACCGCCATCGAGACCGCGGACAGCAAGCAGGTTCTCGAAGACCTCTATCTGCCGTACAAGCCCAAGCGCCGCACGCGCGCGCAGATCGCCCGCGAAGCCGGCCTTCAGCCGCTCGCCGACGCGCTGCTCGCCAATCCGCTGCTCGATCCGCAGACGGAAGCCGCGCAGTACGTGGACGCGGAGAAAGGCGTCGCCGACGTGAAGGCCGCGCTCGACGGCGCGCGCGACATCCTCTCCGAACAATTCGGCGAAACGGCCGAACTGCTCGGCAAGCTGCGCGACTGGCTGCAAAACCAGGGCGTGGTGACGTCGACCGTGATCGAAGGCAAGGAAAAAGAGGAAGGCGAGAAGTTCCGCGACTACTACGACTACTCCGAGACCATCAAGACCGTACCGTCGCACCGCGCGCTCGCGCTGTTCCGCGGCCGTAACGCGGGCGTGCTGATGGTCAAGCTGGGCCTCGGCGGCGAACTCGACACGCAGACGCCGCATCCGGGCGAAGGCCATATCGCGCGCCACTTCAACATCGCGAATCTGGGCCGCCCCGCCGACAAGTGGCTCGCCGACGTGTGCCGCTGGTGCTGGCGCGTGAAGGTGCAGCCGCACCTCGAAAACGAACTGCTCACGAATCTGCGCGAGCTGGCCGAGACCGAGGCGATCCGCGTGTTCGCGCGCAACCTCAAGGATCTGCTGCTCGCCGCGCCGGCCGGTCCGAAGGCTGTGATCGGCCTCGATCCGGGTCTGCGCACGGGCGTGAAGGTGGCCGTGGTCGATCGCACGGGCAAGCTGCTCGCGACCGACACGATTTACCCGCACGAACCGCGCCGCGACTGGGACGGCTCGCTCGCGAAGCTCGCGCGCATCGCCGCGCAAACGCAGGCCGAACTCGTCAGCATCGGTAACGGCACGGCATCGCGCGAAACCGACAAGCTCGCGAGCGAACTGATCGCGAAGCATCCTGAACTGAAGCTGCAGAAGATCGTCGTGTCCGAAGCCGGGGCGTCGGTTTATTCGGCGTCCGAACTAGCGGCGAAGGAATTCCCGGAACTGGACGTATCGCTGCGCGGCGCCGTGTCGATCGCGCGTCGTCTGCAAGACCCGCTCGCCGAACTCGTGAAGATCGAGCCGAAGGCGATCGGCGTCGGCCAGTATCAGCACGACGTGAACCAGCGCGAACTCGCGCGTTCGCTCGATGCCGTGGTCGAGGACTGCGTGAACGCGGTGGGCGTCGATGCGAATACGGCTTCGGTTGCGCTGCTCGCGCGCGTGTCGGGCCTGAACTCGACGCTCGCGCGCAATATCGTCGATTACCGCGATGCGAACGGTCCGTTCCCCTCGCGCGAGCATCTGAAGAAGGTGCCGCGTCTCGGCGACAAGACCTTCGAACAGGCCGCAGGCTTCCTGCGCATCAACAGCGGCGAGAATCCGCTCGACCGTTCGTCGGTGCACCCGGAAGCGTATCCGGTCGTCGAGCGCATGCTCGCGAAGATTCAGCGCAATATCGGCGACGTGCTCGGTAGCCGCGAGGCGCTGTCGGGTCTCTCGCCCGCTGAATTCGTCGATGAGCGATTTGGTCTGCCGACCGTGCGCGACATTCTCTCCGAGCTCGAAAAGCCGGGCCGCGATCCGCGTCCCGAGTTCAAGACGGCAACGTTCCGCGATGGCGTCGAGAAGGTCTCGGATCTCGTGCCGGGCATGGTGCTCGAAGGCGTCGTGACCAACGTGGCGGCGTTTGGCGCGTTCATCGACGTGGGCGTGCATCAGGACGGTCTCGTGCACGTCTCGGCGCTGTCGACGAAGTTCATCAAGGATCCGCACGAAGTCGTGAAGGCCGGTCAGGTCGTGAAGGTGAAGGTGCTCGACGTCGACGTGAAGCGTCAGCGCATCGCGCTCACGATGCGTATGGACGACGATCCCGCAAGCGCGGCGCAGCGCGCCGGTGGCGGCGCGGGCAATGGCGGCAGTCGTGATCGCAATGATCGCGGCGGCAACGCCAATCGCGGCGGTCAGCGTTCGCGCGGCGAGGAGCCGGTGAACGCGATGGCTGCGGCGTTTGCGAAGCTCAAGCGCTAACGTAGGCCGCACGCGGCGCGGGCCGCACACCATGCTAGCCCGCGCCGCGCGTGAACCGCGCAATCCAAGTGCAACAAAAAAGCCGCCCAAGGGCGGCTTTTTTGCATCTTGAAGCTGACGATCAAATCTCGATCTTCGTCCCCAGTTCCACCACGCGATTCGCGGGAATGCTGAAGAAGTCGGTCGGCTTCGCGGCATTCTGGTGCATCCACGCGAACACGCGCTCGCGGAAGATCGACATGCCCGGCAATTGCGTCGGCACCACCGTCTCGCGCGCGAGGAAGAACGACGTGTCCATCATCTCGAACGACATGCCTTCGATACGCCCAATCTCCTCGAGCACGGCCTTCACGTCCGGCGTTTCGTTGAAGCCGTAATCGGCCTTCACGAGATAGAGACCGCCGCCGATATCCTTCACGCTCACGCGCTCCGCGTTCGACACGTACGGAATATCGCGAATCTTGAACGTGAGGAAAATCGTGCGTTCGTGCAGCACCTTGTTGTGCTTCAGGTTATGCAGCAGGCTCACCGGCACGAGCGTGTCGCTGCCCGTGAGATAGATCGCGGTGCCGGAAACACGATGCGGCGGATGCGCGAGCAGGCCTTGCAGGAACGGCATCAGCGGAATGCCGTCGGCGGCCGTGCGCTCCTTCACGATCATGCGGCCTTTGAACCACGTCATCAGCAGGAAGAACAGCAGCGCACCGATGCCGAGCGGCAGCCAGCCACCCTCTTCGACCTTGAGCAGATTCGCGCCGAAGAAGCCGAGGTCGATGATCAGCAAGCCCGCGATGATGAGCCCGACCAGCCACTTGTTCCACTTCCACAGCTTCGTCATCACGACGCTCACGAGGATCGTGGTCATCACCATGGTCGCGGTCACGGCGATGCCGTACGCGGCGGCGAGGTTATCGGAGCTCTTGAAGCCCACCACGATGCACAGAATGATGAACAGCAGCATCCAGTTCACGACCGGCACATAGATCTGGCCGATGGCGAGATCCGACGTGTGCAGCACCTTCATACGCGGCACGTAGCCCAGCAGGATCGCCTGGCTCGTCAGCGAGTACGCGCCCGAGATCACGGCTTGCGAAGCGATCACCGTGGCGATCGTCGAGAGCACGACGAGCGGCAAGAGCGCCCAGTCCGGCGCCAGCAGGAAGAACGGATTTTCGATCGCACGATGATCCTGCATCAGCAGCGCGCCCTGACCGAAGTAGTTGATCACCAGCGAAGGCATCACGAGGCCGTACCACGCGCAGCGGATGGGCTTCGCGCCGAAGTGGCCCATGTCGGCGTAGAGCGCTTCCGCGCCGGTCAGCACCAGCACGACCGAGCCGAGCACCACGTAGGCCTGCAGCAGGTGCGCGCTCATGAACGAGATGGCGTAGTACGGATTGAGCGCCGCGATCACGCCCGGCTGCTGCACGATGCGCGCGGCGCCGAGCACGGCGATGGTGATGAACCAGATCACCATGATCGGCCCGAACAGGCGGCCGACGAGCGCGGTGCCGTGGCGCTGGATCCAGAACAGCGCGATCAGGATCACCATCGTCAGCGGCAGCACGAGATGCGCGAGCTTGGGCGCGGCAATCTCCAGACCTTCGACCGCCGACATCACCGAGATGGCCGGCGTGATCACCGCATCGCCGTAGAACATGCAGGCGCCGAAGATGCCCAGCGCCGTGAGCACCACGACCGAGCGGCTCTTGCGGTCGAGCGAGCGCAGCGCGAGCGCCATGAGCGCGAGCACGCCGCCTTCGCCGTTGTTATCGGCGCGCATCACGATGAGGACGTATTTGACGCTGACGACGATCATGATCGCCCAGAACAGCAGCGAGATGACGCCAAGGATGGACGTGTTGGTAAGCGGAATGCCGTGAGAAGGGCTGAACGCCTCTTTCAGGGAGTACAGCGGGCTCGTGCCGATATCGCCGAACACCACGCCGATGGCCGCTACGGCCAGGGAAGGTAGCGGCTGTTTTGCCACGTGCGTGCTAGTTGTCATATACGCAGAGATCCGTTTGAGGCGGAAAAATTCGAGCGCTATTCTAAACCGGCTGCGGGTGGAACCAGAGTACACGTTGCGACCCCGCGACGTACTCTTGTCCCCGCGCAGTTTAGCATTCGCGCTTTGCAGCAGTCTGCCGTCTGCGCCCCGGCGGGCGAACTGGCCCATCGGAGCGCACCGCGACAGCAAAAAAAACGGAGCCTCGAAAGGCTCCGTTCATGGCCTGGCCGCGCCGCGCAGACCCGTGGGCCGCAGCGGCGCGCCAACGCGCTCAACCCTGCGAGTTCTGCTGCTGGGCTTGTTGCAGGCCGCGCTTGATCCACGCGCCGAGGTTGTGCGGACGCACCGTGTCCCACTCCTCGAACGGCTGGTGAATCCAGGGATTCGTCGGCAGATGCTGGACGAAATAGTCCGGCTTCACCTTCGAGCAGCCCTTGTACCAGAGCACCGCCGAGCGCACGCCGGTCACCGCCGGATAACGCTCCTTCAGGTGATCCTGCACGCGCGCGAGCGTGACGCCCGAGTCGACGAGGTCGTCGACCAGCAGCACGTTGCCTTCGAGGTGACCGCGCGTCATCGTGATGTACTGCGCGATGTCGAGGTCGCCCTGCTCCGTGCCCGCTGCTTCGCGGTACGAGCTGGTCGCGAGAATCGCCAGCGGCAGATCGTAGATGCGCGAGAGCTGGTCGCCCACGCGCAGGCCGCCGCGCGCGAGACACAGGATCTGATCGAATTTCCAGCGCGATTCATGCACCTGAAGCGCGAGCATTTCGATCAGCCGGTGGTATTCGTCCCAGCCGACCCACAGGTTCTTGTCGTCGTTGCGCGGGTCCATCATTTGAATCATTTTTGCTTCTACCTTCTTGCCACTTAGACCTTGAACGGATGACGCAGCAGGATCGTTTCGTCGCGATCCGGGCCGGTCGAGACCATGTCGATCGGCACGCCGGCGACTTCCTGCACACGCTTCAGGTATGCCTGCGCGCTCTGCGGCAGCGCATCGAACTGCGTGATGCCGATGGTGCTTTCCTTCCAGCCCGCGAAGGTCTCGTAGACCGGCTCGCAAGCCGCCACTTGCGAGGCGCCGCGCGGCAGAATGTCCACGTCCTGGCCGTCGACCTTGTAGCCGACGCAGAGCTTCACTTCTTCGAGGCCGTCGAGCACGTCGAGCTTGGTGATGCACAGGCCCGTCACACCGTTGATCTGGATCGAGCGGCGCAGCGCAGCGGCGTCGAGCCAGCCGGTGCGGCGCGGACGGCCCGTGACCGAACCGAATTCCTTGCCGACCTTCGCGAGCGTGAGGCCCACTTCTTCCTGGCGGTCAGCGTTGTCGGCGTCATACAGTTCGCTCGGGAACGGACCCGAACCGACGCGCGTGCAGTACGCTTTGGTGATGCCGAGCACGTAGTTGAGCTTTTGCGGACCCACGCCCGCGCCTGCCGAAGCCGCACCTGCGACGCAGTTGCTCGACGTGACGAACGGATAGGTGCCGTGGTCGATGTCGAGCAGCGTGCCTTGCGCGCCTTCGAACAGCAGGTTGCTGCCTTCGTTGTTCACGTCGTACAGACGACGCGAAACGTCCGTGACCATCGGCTTCAGGCGTTCGGCGTACGACAGCATCGTGTCGAGCGTCTGCTGATAGTCCACGGCCGGCGCGCCCAGGTACTGGGTGAGCACGAAGTTGTGGTAGTCGAGGTTCTCGCGCAGGCGCGCGGCGAACGTTTCCGGCTCGAACAGATCCTGCACGCGCAGACCGCGGCGCGCGACCTTGTCCTCGTACGCCGGGCCGATGCCACGGCCGGTCGTGCCGATCTTCGCGGCGCCGCGCTTGGCTTCGCGCGCCTGGTCGATGGCAATGTGGTACGGGAGGATGAGCGTGGTGGCTTCGGAGATGAAGAGGCGCTTCTGAACGTCGATGCCCGCTTCTTCCAGCTCGCCGATTTCCTTGAACAGGGCTTCGGGCGACAGCACCACGCCGTTGCCGATGTAGCAGGCGACGCCGGCGCGCATGATGCCCGACGGGATCAGTCGGAGAATGGTCTTCTTACCGCCGATGATGAGAGTGTGGCCGGCGTTGTGACCGCCCTGGAAACGCACCACGCCTTGCGCGTGGTCCGTCAGCCAGTCGACGATCTTGCCCTTGCCTTCATCGCCCCATTGGGTGCCCACGACGACGACGTTGCGTCCCGGGGTTACATTCACTGCGCTGGCAGACATGGTGTTTCGTTAGCTGGTTAAAAACGTATTCTACCTGGGTTCGGCGACAAGACCGCCTTTTTTTCCCGAAATTCCAGGAATTTCCTTTTGCACTCAACGGCATGCGCTGCGAGACGCCCTGCCCGGCGCGTGCGCCGGGCGTGGTTCGATGCCCGCTTTGTGGCCGTTTTGTGTCCGGCGTACGCCCGCTTATGCGCGCGCTTCGACCACCCACACGCCGTCGCGCTCGACCAGCGTGCGGTCGCAGGCGAACTCGTCCATGTCGTGATCGTGACCCGGCAGCGCCTGGATGACGACTTCGCCCGCGTCGCGCAGGGCCGCGACGGCGGCGCGCAGCGCCTCGTCGTGCTTCCACGGCGCGAGGATCGCGCTGCTGCGCGCTTCGACCGGCGAAATCCGCGCCACTTCGCGCAGATCGAGCGAGAAACCCGTTGCCGCGCGGGCGCGGCCATAGGCCTCGCCGACCTTGTCGTAACGGCCGCCGCGCGCAACTGCGTTCGGCACGCCGTCGACGTAAGCCGAGAACATCACGCCGCTGTGATACGCGTAACCGCCCAGATCGGCGAGATCGACCGCCAGTTCCGCACCCTCGATCTTGCCGACGAGGAACGCCAGGTCGTCGAGCGCGCGCGCGATGCCGGGCAGCGCCGGCAGACGCTTGCGGGCTTCGTCGATCACGCTCGCGTCGCCGTACAGCGTCGGCAGCGCGCGCAGTGCGTCGCGCGTGACCGGCGCGAGGTTCGCCGTGAGTTCGGCCAGACGCGGCACGTCCTTTCCTGCGAGCGCTTCATACAAAGCGTCGCCGAGCGCGGCGGCCGCGGGATCGGCTTCGAAGATCGCCGCGAGCACGCCCGCGTGCGAGAGGTCGAGGCGCACCTGCGTGAGACCCGCGAGGCGCAGCGCGTCGAGCATCAGCTGCTGGATTTCGAGGTCGGCTTCGAGGCCGGCGTGGCCGTAGATTTCAGCGCCGATCTGGATCTGCTCGCGTGTGGCGTGCAGACCGCGCGGCAGCGTGTGCAGCACGTTGCCCGCGTAGCACAGGCGCGTCACACCCTGACGGTTCAGCAGATGCGCGTCGATGCGCGCGACCTGCGGCGTCATGTCGGCGCGCAGGCCGAGCGTGCGGCCCGAGAGTTGGTCGACGAGCTTGAAGGTGCGCAGATTCAGATCGCGCCCGCTGCCGACGAGCAGCGACTCGAGGTATTCGAGCAGCGGCGGCATGACCATTTCGTAGCCATAGGCGCGGAAGCGGTCCAGCAGGCGGCGGCGCAGTTCTTCGATCTTGCGCGCCTCGGACGGCAGCACGTCGGCGATATTCTCGGGAAGTAACCAGGTCGACATCGGTGAGTCCTACGACAAAAAGGGCCACGCAGGCCGGCGGCGCGCGCGAACGCGCGCCTCACTCGGGCCATGAACGGACCGGACGATAGAAACGGCGCGCCCCTCGCGGCACGCGCCTTGAATTCAGGTGGCAAGCATCAGCAGCACGAGGCCGAGCGCCATCACGATCAATCCGCCGATCCTGATGTGATGCGGCGGCCGTTCCGCAATTCTACGAAATGTGTCGCGCCACGCCGTCGGAAAGACGAACGGGAACATGCCCTCGATAATCAGCATCAGTGCGATCGCGAGCAACAGGGAACCGGCTATGTCCATGCGGGAAATAGCGCCGCGCACACGCGCGGCGCCCGTGTCTCAATTTAGTGTTTGCGCGGCGCGGCGGGAGCCTGCGGCGCGTCTCCGTTCGGACTGCGCATGAAGCGGAAGAAGTCGCTCGACGAGTCGACCACGACCACGTCGCCCGGCTTGAAGCTCGCGCGGTACGCCTGCATGCTCTGGTAGAAGCGATAGAAGTCCGGGTCGCGGCCGTAGGCCTGCGCAGCGATCGCGGCGGCCTTGCCGTCGCCTTCGCCCTTGATGGCCTGCGCCTGGCTGTACGCGTCGGCGACCGCGGCCTGCTGCTTGCGCTCGGCGTCGTCCTTGATCTGCTGCGCTTCGGCGGCGCCCTTCGCGCGCTGGTCGGCCGCGGCCTGCTCGCGCGCGGCGCTCATGCGCTTGTAGACGCCATTGGCGACTTCCGCCGGATAGTCGATGCGCGTGAGCTCGATATCGACCACGTCGATGCCGAGCGGCGCGGCGGCCGTCTTGAGTTCGTCGCGCGCGGCGTGGGCGATGGCTTCCTGTTGCTGGAGCGCGTCGGACAGCGAAACCTTCGAGAAGGCGTCGCCGAGTGCGTCGCGCGACAGCGAAGCGAGCCGGTCGGCAAGCGTCTGCGCGTCGCCCTTGGTGGCGGCGAACAGCTTGAGCGGATCGGCCACGCGATAGCGCACGATCGGATTGACGAGCAATTCTGACTTGTCCGACGTCGTGTAGCGATCGGCGTCAGGCGCGTCGAATGCCTGAATGCGGGTATCGATGAACGTCGCGGTCTGGAACGGCGGCGGCAGCTTCACGTGCAGGCCCGGCTCCGCGAGCGTGGCCTTCGAGCCGCCCGACGAGGACAGCACGGCCACGTGACGCGGATCGACGACGAACACCGACGACGAAGCCAGCAGCACCACCACCACGAAGGCGACGACGAACGCAATGATCTTGTTCATATCGGCGCTCCGTTATTGCACGTCGTCTTCGCGGCCGCGCGAACGCAGGGCGTCGCGCGAACGGAAGGCATCGCTGGCCGCTTGCGCGGCGTCGCTGGCCGAAGGTGCGGGCGCCGCGCTCTGCTGGGCGCCTTGCGGTGCGCTCGGCGGCTGCGCGCCCTGCGACTGCGTGTCGCTGCTCGTGGCCGGCGCGGCGGCGCCGTTCGCATCGGGTGCCGAGGCGGCATTCGGCGCCGTGACCGCGGGCGCGGACGACGCACCCGCCGCTGCGGCGGCACGCTGACGCGTCGCTTCGACGAGCTTGTCGAGCGGCAAATAGATCACGTTGTTGCCCGACTTGCTGTCGACGAACACCTTCGTCGCATTCGAGTAGATCTGTTGCATCGTGTCCAGGTACATGCGCTCGCGAATCACGGCCGGCGCCTTCGCGTATTGCTCGTAGACGCTGTTGAAACGCTGGGCGTCGCCCTGCGCCTGCGCGACCACGCGGTCGCTGTAGGCCTTGGCGTCGTCGATCAGACGCGCGCCGTCGGCTTGCGCACGCGGCAGCAGTTGATCGGCGTAAGCCTGGGCGTCGCGCTTCGCACGCTCGCGGTCCTGATGCGCCTTCGCTTCGTCGTCGAACGCGGCCTGCACCTGGTCGGGTGCGGTGACGCTCTGGATCGTCACGCCCGTCACGCCGAGACCGGTTTTGTATTCGTCGAGCGCGTGTTGAATGGTGTCGGCCAGTTGCGCGCGGATCGGCTCGCGGTCGGCGTAAAGCAGATCGTTGGTGCTACGCGCGCCCACCACCGTGCGCACCGCCGCCTGCGCGGCCTGGCTCACGGTCAGATCGGGATCGGCGCTGCGGAACAGGTAGTCGGTCGGCTGCTTGACCTGGTATTGCACGGTGAAGCGCACGTCGAGGATGTCGCCGTCGTGCGTGAGCACCGAGGCGTCCTTCACGTTCGACGGACGCACGAGATTATTGCGGCCGATCTCGACGCTGCGGATCTGGCCGACGTTGACGATTTCATGCGTCTGGAACGGGAACGGCAGGCGCCAGTGCACGCCCTGACCCACCGTGTGGCGATACTGGCCGAATTGCAGCACGACGCCGGCCTGGCCGTCCTGGACCACGAACACGCCGCTGCCCACGTAGATGGCGATCAGCACGCCGAGCACGATGCCCACGCCAATGCGCGCGCCGTGACCGTTGTCCGGGCGCGGACCGATGCCGCCGGGGCCCTTGCCCTTCTTGCCGAACAGCGACGACAGACGGCGATTGAAATCACGCCACATTTCGTCGAGGTCGGGCGGGCCGTCGCCCTTGCCGCCACCGTTGTTGCCGTTATTGCCCGACGGGCGCCGGGTGTCTTCCGTGCGCTGGCCATTGCCTTCGCCACGGCCCCAACGCGGGTCGTTCAGCGAGAAAATGGCGCGGGGGCGCTGCCAGCCAGTCCGCTTGTTGTAATCGTTCACCTGAGTTCGTTCACCAGAGTAGACAGCGGGTCATGTGCGTGGGAGAAACCGCCGGGCGCCGCACGGGCGCCCCACGGACCGCTCAGCGGCCGTGCTCGGCTTCTCTGCTGGGTTCGTGCGGCAGCGCATTCCAGTCGGCTGCGGCCGGGGGCTGCGACGCCTCGGCAAGCGAATCGGCGGTCGCGATTTCGGCGATGGCGGCGCGCAGCGCATCCAGTCCGACGCCCGTGCGCGCGCTCAAAAAGACGCGCGAAATATTACCATACTCGTCCCGCTCGACCGTCCCGCCTCGCGCCGCCAGTTCGGGCACGGCGTCGATCTTGTTGAACACCAGCACCTGGCGGATCGTGTCGGCGCCGATCTCGTGCAGCACCTCGTTGACCTGATCGATCTGATCGAGACGCACCGCGCTCGAAGCGTCCACCACGTGCAGCAGCAGATCGGCCTGCACGGTTTCCTGCAGCGTCGCGCGGAACGCGGCCACCAGTTGGTGAGGCAGTTCGCGGATGAAACCCACGGTGTCGGACAGCACGATCTGACCCACTTCGTCGCCGAGCCAGACGCGCCGCGAGGTCGTATCGAGCGTCGCAAACAGCTGGTCGGCCGCGTAGGCCTGCGCCTTCGTGAGCGCATTGAACAGCGTGGACTTGCCCGCGTTCGTATAGCCGACGAGCGACACGCTCATCGTGCGCGTGCGTTCGCGCTGACGCCGCTGCGTGCCGTGTTGACGGCGCAGTTTGGCGAGCTTGCCCTGCAGCATCTTGATGCGTTCGCCGATCAGCCGGCGGTCGGTTTCGAGCTGCGTTTCACCCGGCCCGCGCAGACCGATACCGCCCTTCTGGCGCTCAAGGTGAGTCCAGGCGCGCACGAGGCGCGTGGCGAGATACTGGAGCTGGGCGAGTTCGACCTGCAGCTTGCCTTCGTGGCTGCGGGCGCGCTGCGCGAAGATGTCGAGGATGAGGCTCGTGCGATCGATCACGCGGCGGCCGAGTGCGCGCTCCAGATTACGTTGCTGGGCGGGCGACAGCGCGTGATTGAAGATGACGATTTCGATGTCGTTCGCTTCACAGGCGAGACGCAGTTCCTCGGCCTTGCCGCTGCCGATGAACATGGCGGCGTCGGGGCTGGAGCGACGCCCGGTGAGCGTGACAGCAGGATGGGCGCCCGCGCTTTTGGCGAGCAGGCTGAGTTCTTCGAGGCTGGCTTCGAAGTCGGTCTTGCCGAAGTCGATGCCGACAAGTGCGGCGTTGATCAAATTAGCTGATGTCAAAATGGAAACGGCCGGTCCGGATCGCCAGCGAGGCGCCCCGGACCGGCCGCGTCATAGGTCAGGACGCTTCCGAATCCGGGTGGAAGTTCACCGGACGGGCCGGGACCACCGTGGAAATGGCGTGCTTGTAAACCATTTGCGTAACCGTATTACGGAGCAACACGACGTACTGGTCGAACGATTCAATGTTCCCTTGAAGCTTGATGCCGTTGACCAGATAGATCGAAACAGGCACGTGCTCCTTGCGCAGCGCGTTCAGAAACGGGTCTTGTAACAGTTGCCCTTTGTTGCTCATAGCAAACTCCGTATTTTTTTGCAGGTTTAACTTAAATTGGCGGCGAAGAAAAAGAGATCCGCCGCCAATCGCTACACTATAGCTGATTCTCGTTCTGCCGCGACTGTACTGGCCGTCCGGCCAGGGCGGTGAACGACCAGGTTAAGCGCGGTAGCGAACGGAGCTCAACTCTTGTCAGTGTAGGGATTCGTCGAGGAACGAAACTCTATGCGCAATGGAGTCCCCGTCAGCGAGAAAGTTTCCCGGAAACGGTTTTCCAGATAGCGTTTGTAAGTATCGGTAATCGCATCGAGCGCATTGCCGTGGATCACGATGATCGGCGGGTTCTGGCCCCCCTGGTGCGCGTAGCGCAGTTTCGGGCGAACCGGACCGCGGCGGCGCGGCTGCTGGAACTCCACCGCTTCGATCAGCGCGCGCGTGAGGCGCGGCGTCGGCAGCTTGGCCATCGCGGCGGCGTAGGCGTCGTCCACCGAACGCATGAGCGCGCCAATGCCGAATTTTTCCGTCGCCGAAATGAAGTGCATCTTGGCGAAATCGAGGAACTTCAGCTTGCGTTGCAGGTGATGCTTGGTGCGGTCGCGCGCGTGGTCGTCCATGCCGTCCCACTTGTTCACGCCCACCACCAGCGCACGGCCCTGCTCGACCACGAAGCCCGCGATATGCGCGTCCTGGTCGGAGATTTCCTGATGCGCGTCGAGCAGCAGGATCACCACGTTGGCGTCGGCGATCGACTGCAGCGTCTTCACGACCGAGAACTTCTCGATAGCCTCGAACACCTTGCCGCGGCGGCGCAAACCGGCCGTATCGATGAGCGTGTACTTCTTGCCGTTACGCTCGAAATCCACATAGATCGAATCGCGCGTCGTGCCCGGCATGTCGAAGGCGATCACGCGATCTTCGCCGATCAGCGTGTTCACGAGCGTCGACTTGCCGACGTTCGGACGGCCGACGATGGCGATCTTGACGCCGTGCTTGCTCGCGTCGTCCTCGTCTTCTTCGGGGCGATCGGTGTAGGCCTGATCGAGCGCCTCGTTGATCATTTCCGTCACGCCGTCGCCGTGCGCGGCCGAAATCGCGCGCGGGTCGCCGAGGCCGAGTTCGTAAAAGTCGGCGGCCACGGCACTGTATTTCATGCCTTCGGCCTTATTGACCACGAGGAAGATCGGACGACCGGTCTTGCGCAGGTAATCGGCGATGTGCTTGTCCTGCGGCGCGAGGCCGTTGCGGCCGTCGCAGATGAACACGACGATGTCGGCTTCTTCCACGGCCTGACGCGTCTGGCGCGCCATTTCATGCAGGATGCCGTCCTTCGCCACGGGCTCGAAACCGCCGGTGTCGACAACCAGATACGCGCGATCGCCCACTCGCCCCTCGCCGTAATGGCGGTCGCGCGTGAGACCGGGCAAATCGGCCACCAGCGCATCGCGCGAACGCGTGAGCCGGTTGAAGAGCGTGGATTTCCCCACATTGGGGCGCCCGACGAGGGCGATAACGGGTTTCATCTGATCTTTTCTACAGTAAGGCGCGGCGCCGGAACGTCCGGCCCGCTGCGCGGCAAGCGCCTGCAAGGTAGCCCGCAGGGCTGCATCAGTTGCAAATTATCACGAAATGGGCACCGGGCCCGACGCTCGCGGCCATTGACCGGTCGTCGGCACCCGGCATGCGCCGCATGAAGCTTCGGGCGGCCCGGATCGACTTTCTTCTTCGGCCTCGCAGTCCGACCCGGCACACCGGCCCGGCGCTCAGAAGCGTTCGCCGGGTCCAGCAGCCGGGCCCGGACTGCGCGCGACGCGCGTGGCGTCATGCGGGGCCGTGCCGACATGCGCGCGGCCGGCGTGTGCCGGCCCGCTCGACGGCGCGCCGAATCATTCCCGGACGCCGTCTTCATTTCCGCATGTGGCGCTGTGACGCACCAAATGCAAGAGGCCGCACCCCGCAGGGGCGGCCCCTTCAGTGCGGCCGGCGACGCGCGCCGGTCGCCTTGATTCGCTTAACGCGGACGCAGACCGTAGAGGTCGCCGTCCTTCGTTTGCACGACGAGCGTGTTGCCCGCGAGCACCGGAGCGGCAACGATCGGGCTGCCGTCGGTCTTCACGCGCGAGACGAAGCTGCCGTCGTCGAGCGAGAGGAAGTGCACGTAGCCTTGATAGTCGCCCACCACGACCGCGTGGCCCAGCAGTGCCGGGACGCTGACGTCGCGATTCTTGAGCTTGTCGGTGGTCCACGACTGCGCGCCGGTCGACACGCTGTACGCCTTCACGACCGACCAGTCGTCGCCGCCGACCACGGTGGCGTCGTCCTGAGCGATACCGCTCGTGCTCGAGAACGCCTTCTCCCACATCGCACGGCCCGAGTTGGCGTCGAAGCAGCCGAGCTGACCCTGGAAGGTCACCGCGCAGGTCGTGGCGCCGACGAGCGTGGGCGGACCGCTCACGTCGTTGATACGCTCGACTTCGGTCACGCCCTTCGGATACGACACCGGCGTTTCCCAGAAGGCGTCGCCGCTTTGCAGGTTGATCGCCGCGAACGCGCCGCCCGGGAAGCCCGCGAGCACCGCCTGGTCACCCGCGAAGGTCATGCCGGCCGAAACGCGCAGGTTCAGCGGCACCGCGCGGTTGCGATAGAGCCACTTCTGCTCGCCCGTCTGCGCATTGAACGCGACGATCTGGCCGTCGATCGTACGCACGATCACGAGACCGTTGCCGACCAGCGGCGGCGAGATGATTTCGCCCGGCGCCTTGGCTTGCCACGAGAGCTTGCCGTTCGAGTCGAGCACGTAGACTTCGCCCTTCAGGCCGCCGACGGCCGTCAGGTTGCCGTCGCTGCCGACGCCCGCCGAAATGTCGTCCTTGAGCTTCGTGCTCCAGACTTCCTTGCCGGAAGCGGCGTCGATCTTCTTGACCGAACCGTTGGCGCCAGCGGCATAGACCGCGTCGCCGACGGCGACCGGCGAGAACAGGTAGCGGCCGGCCTTGCCGACGCTCGCCTTCCACACCTGCTGGACGTCCAGCACCGGCTTGAACTCGGTCAGCGGCACCGGCACGCGGCGCTCGTCCTTCGTCGATGAGCAGGCCGCCAGAGCAAGGACGGTCATCGCGCAGGCGACGGGCACAACGGTTCGTTTCAGCAGATTCATCGGTGAACGAAGCATCAAAGGAGTTGAGTTGATTTGTTGAATCGATTCGCGGGCGGCGCACGCGGTGCGTCACGCCCGCCGCTTGCTTAGCCGCCCAGCGCGTCGAGCTTGAACTGGATCAGTTGACGCTCGGACGCATCGGTCTTCGGCAGGGTGTCGAGCGCGAGCTTGTACGAGGCGCGCGCGTCGTCGCGCTTGCCCGCTGCCGCGAGCAGGTCGCCACGGCCGTCGGCGACGACGCCCTTGAACGGACCCGCATCCGGCTGCGGAATCAGGGCGAGGCCCTGATCGTAGGCCTTTTCGTCGAGCAGCAGCGAAGCGAGACGCAGCTTCGCGACCTGGCGGAATTCCTCGTCCTTCGCATGGTCGGCGGCCCACTGCAGCTGCGCCTTCGCGCCAGCCGTGTCGCCCGCCATATAGAGCGCCTTCGCCACCGCGAGCGCCGACATCTGCGCATACGCGGTGCCGCCGAAGCGGTCTTCCATATCGCTCGCGACGCGCGTGATGAGCGCCTTGTCGCTGCCGTTGACGGCCTGCTGGACCTGGTCGTACAGCACGGCGGCCTCGGCCGCCTGGCGGCGCTGCCAGAAGTTCCAGCCGTTCCACGCGGCGAGCGCGAGCAGTACGATCAGCACGACCCACGTAGCGGCGTTACCCCACTGCGTCCACCATGCCTTGAAACTCTCGATCGATTCCTGTTCGTCGTGGTAACTCATCGCGTCGCGATTCCTCGTTTTTTCTGAAGCCTGTTAGGGGGCGCGCCACCGCATTTCGCGCCGTTTTTTCAGGCGTTTCGTGCAGCGCGGACACGCCGCCAGTCTTGATCCAATCTTGATTCGAGCGTCGCGATCAGTCGTCGCCGTCTTCGGCGGATGCAACCATCGCATTGATCAGATATTCGGTCAAGTCCTCAAGCGCTACCGTTTGTTGCTCATTGCGGGCATCGGCGGCGACGCCGCGCAGCGGTTTCACACCCGCCACGCCCTTCGCCACTTCGTCCTCGCCGAGCACCACGGCGAACGCCGCGCCGCTTGCGTCGGCACGCTTCATCTGCGACTTGAAGCTCGCCGCCTGACCGTCCGCGCTGCAATGCAGGATGACGTCGAGGCCCGTGTCGCGCAGACGTTCCGCGACGATGAAAGCCTGATCGCGCGCCGCTTCGCCCTGATGCACGACGTAGACATCGCAACCTTCCGCTTCCGGCACGAGGTCTTCTTCCTTGAGCAATTCGAGAATGCGCTCGATGCCCATCGCCCAGCCGCAGGCCGCCGTGGGCTTGCCGCCAAGCTGCTCGATCAGCGGGTCATAACGACCGCCGGCCGCGACGGTACCCTGCGCGCCGAGCTTGTCGGTGATCCACTCGAACACGGTCAGATTGTAATAATCGAGACCACGCACGAGACGCGGATTGATCTTGAACGGAATGTTGTTCGACTTGAGGATGCGTTGCAGACCCTCGAAGTGCGCGCGCGAATGCTCGCCGAGGAAGTCGATCAGCTTCGGCGCGTTGTCCGCGACTTCCTGCAGCGCGGGATTCTTGGTGTCGAGCACGCGCAGCGGGTTCGTATACAGGCGGCGCTTGCCGTCTTCGTCGAGCAGGTCGACGTGCTGCTCCAGATACTTGATGAGCTCGACGCGATGCGCCGCGCGCTCCTCCGCCAGACCCAGCGAGTTGATCTCAAGCTTGATACCGGTCAAACCGAGATCGTCCCAGAGACGCTGGCACATCAGGATGATTTCCGCGTCCGCGTCCGGGCCCGAGAAGCCGAGGGCTTCCACGCCGACCTGGTGGAACTGGCGATAACGGCCGCGCTGCGGGCGCTCGTGACGGAACATCGGACCGACGTACCAGAGACGCTTCGGGCCGTCGTAGAGCATGTTGTGCTCGATCGACGCACGCACGACCGCCGCCGTGTTTTCGGGGCGCAGCGTGAGATGCTCGCCGTTCAGCGAGTCGGTGAAGCTGTACATCTCTTTTTCGACGATGTCGGTCACTTCACCGATACCGCGCGTAAAGAGCTGCGTGTGCTCGACGATCGGCGTACGGATATTTTGATAGCCGTACGAACGGAGCATGGACTTCACGGTGGTTTCGAAGAAGTCCCACAGCGCGGCGTCCTGCGGCAGGATGTCGTTCATGCCCTTCACGCCGGTCAGCTTTTCGGGCTTTCTTTTCTGTTCGCTCATGGTGTTGCGATTGACGATGTTCGGTTGTGCTTGGCAGTCGGTTCGCTCGGTGGCTCGGGGCTCATCGAGTGGAAACTCGTGAGACGCTGAGCGCGGCGCGGTCTGGCGCGCGCCCGCGAGGGGCGCGCCGCGATGCTGAATCTGCCCTTAGTGGGCCGCTTCCTGGGTCGCTTGTTCGGCCTTGCCGTACTTGCGCGCGACGTAGTCGCTGACGATCTGCTGGAACTCTTCGGCGATGCGCTCGCCGCGCAGCGTCTTGACCTTTTCGCCGTCGATGAAAACCGGCGCGGCCGGGTTCTCGCCCGAGCCCGGCAGGCTGATGCCGATGTTCGCGTGCTTCGACTCGCCCGGACCGTTGACGATGCAACCCATGACCGCGACGTTCATGGTCTCGACGCCCGGGAACTCGTCGCGCCAGATCGGCATCTGCGCACGCAGATAGCCCTGGATCTGCGACGCCAGTTCCTGGAACAGCGTGCTGGTCGTGCGGCCGCAACCCGGGCACGCGATGACCATCGGCGTGAACGAGCGCAGGCCCATCGTTTGCAGGATTTCCTGGCCGACCACGACTTCGCCCGTGCGCGATCCGCCCGGTTCCGGCGTGAGCGAGATGCGGATGGTGTCGCCGATGCCCTGTTGCAGCAGCACCGACAGCGCCGCCGTCGAAGCGACGATGCCCTTCGAGCCCATGCCCGCTTCCGTGAGGCCCAGGTGCAGCGCGAAATCGCAACGCTTCGCGAGCTGCTGGTACACGGCGATCAGATCCTGCACGCCGCTGACCTTGCACGACAGGATGATCTTGTCGCGGCCGAGGCCGAGTTCGACCGCACGTTCCGCCGAGCCGATGGCCGACTGGATCAGCGCTTCGTACATCACGCTTTGCGCTTCCCACGGCACGCTGCGCGCCGCGTTTTCGTCCATCATGCGCGCGAGCAGGTCCTGATCCAGGCTGCCCCAGTTCACGCCGATACGCACCGGCTTGTCGTACTTGATGGCCGCTTCGATCATCTGCGCGTACTGCGTGTCGCGCTTCGCGCCCTGACCCACGTTGCCCGGGTTGATCCGGTACTTCGAGAGCGCTTCCGCGCAGGCCGGATGATCGCGCAGCAGCAGGTGGCCGTTGTAGTGGAAGTCGCCGACCAGCGGCACCATCACGCCCATGCGGTCGAGCTGGTCGCGCACGTGCGGCACGGCGGCCGCCGCTTCCGGCGTGTTGACCGTGATGCGCACGAGTTCCGAACCGGCTTGCGCGAGTTCCTTGATCTGGATTGCCGTACCGATCGCGTCAGCGGTGTCGGTATTGGTCATCGACTGCACGCGCACCGGCGCGTCGCCACCGATCGTCACCAGCTGGCCGCCCCAGCGCACGTGCACGGCGTGCGACTTGCGGCGCGGCGCGTGGCCGCCGAGGATCGGCTCGTTGGACACGATCTGACTGTTGCTGGACGAGGATTGCGTTTCGCTCTGCATCGAAAAACCCATTTACACCTCGCGCGCACCGCCGCTGCTCATGCAGCTGCTGCGCCGCGCGAATTGAAAAAGCGTCGCGGCCGGCTTGTCGATACTTCGCCGGCCGCGACGCATGCCATGTCTCTATCAGGGCAGCACGAAGCGCGCGACATTGCCGCGCGACGACGCGTACTTCGCCGCGTCGACCGGCTGACCGTCGATGCTCATCGACTCGATGCCGGCCTTGTTGCCCACTGTAATCTTCATCGGCGCGATGGCGTTGATGTCACGCGAGTCCGCGCCGTGGACCAGACCGGAGAAGACCTCCTTGCCGTCCTTGCCGCGCACGCTGACCCAGGTGTCCTGCGTCACGCGGATCGTGAACGTCGAGGCGTCGCCTGACGCCGCGGCCGCCGACGCGCCCTGCGCGGTCGTTGCCACGGCCGGGGCGCTGGCCGCTGCTGCCGCCGCTTGTGCCACCTGCGCCGCGCTTGCCGCAGCCGTATTCGCTGCCTTCGCCGCCGAAGCGGCGCTAGCCGGCTGCGCCGCTTGCGGCACGCTGGCAGGCGCTTGCGCCACTGCTTGATCGTTGGCCTGAGCGTCGGTCTGAGCGCCGCCCTGCGCCGCCTGATCGTCGGCCTGCGCGCCCGACGCTGCGTCGTCGCCATTCGCGGTCGCGCCTTCGGCCACCGTGGCCGACGAGGCACCCGACGACGCGCTCACGCCGTTAGCCATCGACTTGATGCGTGCGAACCACGCCGACGATTCACCGCTATTCGTATGCCACATCGAGAGCGCGATGACCGCGATCACGATGATGCCGAGGCCCCACAGCCACGACGCGCGCCGACGCGGCGCACGCGCCCCGCCGCCTCCGAGCGACAGCGACACGCGCCCGCGCGGCAGATCGGCGCCGGCCGAAGCGGGCATCGACAAATCCTGTTCCGGCACGCCGCGCTCGCGGCGCAGCGCCTGGGTGAGCGGCGCGGGATCCGCGCCGAGCAGCTTCGCGTAGGCGCGCACGACGCCGACCGCGAACGTGGTGTCCGGCAGATGGCTGATGTCGCCCGCTTCCAGTTCGCGCAGCTTCGACACGGCCACTTTCAGGCGCGCCGAGACGTCTTCGATCGACCAGCCCTTCGCCTCGCGCAGCTGCGCGAGACGCGCACCCACCGCGCCCAGCGTGTCCGGCACGGCCTGCACCGGCGACGGCGCACCGTCCTGCGCGGTACGGCCTGCGTGCGTCTCTGTCCCGTCTGTCCCGAAGGGGTGCTGCGGCTCGCTCATCCCAAAGTCCTTGCGTCGATTCTTTTCAATCCCGGAACCGGCGGGCGCCACGCGCCCGGCCCCGATTCGCAGACCGTTTTATAACAAAATGCGCGGCCTCTGTGCCGCTTCCGATCGCTTCTGCAACGTTTCTTGTCAAACTCGCCGATGCCCCGCTTACCCCCCGCGCGAGCGCTCCGGCGTTGCCGCCAGGCCCGGGCCTCACCGGCCCGCGCCGCCGTCCTCAATGCTGCACGGGACGGACTTCGATGATCTTCTGTCCGGCGCGCTGGGTGCGCTCCGCCAGACGCGTGCGGTCCTTCACCTCGCCGGCGAGCTGGCCGCAGGCCGCGTCGATGTCGTCGCCGCGCGTCTTGCGCACGGTGGTGACCACGCCCGCGTCCATCAGAATCTGCGCGAAACGCTTGATCTGCTCGTTCTTCGAACGGAGCAAACCCGATTCCGGGAACGGATTGAACGGGATCAGATTGAACTTGCACGGCACGTCACGCGTGACGGCGAGCAACTGGCGTGCGTGCTCCTCCGTATCGTTCACGCCGTCGAGCATGCAGTACTCGAACGTGATGAAGTCGCGCGGCGCCACCTTCAGATAGCGCTGGCACGCCGCCATCAGCTCGCGCAGCGGGTACTTGCGGTTGAGCGGCACGAGTTCGTCGCGCAGCGCGTCGTTGGGCGCGTGCAGCGACACCGCGAGCGCCACCGGCAGATCCGCGCCCAGACGGTCCATCATCGGCACGACGCCGGACGTGGAGAGCGTGACGCGGCGGCGCGACAGGCCGTAGGCGTTGTCGTCGAGCATCAGGCGCATGGCGGGCACGACCGCGTCGTAATTGAGCAGCGGCTCGCCCATGCCCATCATCACCACGTTCGTGATGACGCGTTCGCCCTTGCCTTCACCGCCGTTGGCGCGGCCGCCGGCCTCGCCAAGCAGCGACGCGCGCAGGGCGAATTCCGCCATGCGCAGCTGGCCGATGATCTCGGCGGTGGACAGATTGCGTGAAAAACCTTGCTTGCCGGTCGAACAAAACCGGCAATTGACCGCGCATCCCGCCTGCGAGGACACACACAGCGTGCCGCGCGTTTCTTCGGGGATGAACACGGTTTCGACCGCGTTGCCGTTACCGACGTCCACGAGCCATTTGCGCGTGCCGTCGGAGGAAACGTTGTCGGAAATGATGTCGGGCATGCCGATACATGCGCGCCCTTTCAGCTTCTCGCGCAGCGATTTGGCCAGATCCGTCATGCCGTCGAAGTCGGCGGCATTGTATTGATGGATCCAGCGCTGAAGCTGTTTGGCGCGAAACGGCTTCTCGCCCAGGCTTTCGCAATAAGCGACAAGCCCTTGGGCGTCGAGATCGAGAAGGTTGACGGTGGAACTGCTCGTCATGTCGAATCCTGCCATTTCAGTGCGAGAGCGCGTGCACCGCCGGTTTCGAGAGAACCCGGCACCGGACGGTGGACGTCATCGCCGTTCGCGACCCTATGCTACTTTGGACTACCGCTTACTGCTTAGCGCGAGTAAACGTTGACTTCCGGGAAGAAGAACGCGATTTCAACGCGTGCCGTTTCCGCTGCGTCCGAACCGTGGACTGCGTTCGCATCGATGCTGTCTGCGAAGTCGGCGCGGATCGTGCCCTTTTCCGCCTTCTTCGGGTCCGTTGCGCCCATCAGGTCGCGGTGCTTCAGGATCGCGTTTTCGCCTTCCAGTGCCTGGATGACGACCGGACCCGAGATCATGAACTCGACCAGGTCCTTGAAGAACGGACGCTCAGCGTGAACAGCATAGAACTTCTCTGCGTCGGCGCGCGAGAGTTGGACCATGCGCGAGGCAACGATCTTCAGGCCAGCGTTTTCGAAGCGGCTGTAGATCTGGCCGATCACATTCTTCGCCACTGCGTCCGGCTTGATAATCGACAGGGTGCGTTCGATCGCCATAAAAACTCCAGAAAATTAAGAGGTTACAAGTTCAAATGAATCCGCAATTGTAGCATGTTCCCATGTATGATTGCGATTGAACCCTGATTGCTCCGAAAACTGCACGAATCCGGTGCGAATCAGGTGCAAACGCCGCGCAGCCGGGGCTTTCAGCCAGGCTTAAGAATGGCGGCATACGCTGGTGAAAGATAACGGAAACTGTGTGGCATCCCGTTGAAACTCTGGGCCGTCACACTTATCTTAGGAGGGAGCGCAACGCACATCCGGCGCGCGCCCTCAATGACGTGAACCACGCGTCTCACGCAAGGAGAAAGCATGAACGAGTATCCCTATAACTTCGGCCGCGGCGGCAGCGTCGCCAGCGCCGAGACCCGCAACCGCGTACTGCGCAACACCTACTGGCTGCTCGCGCTCTCGATGGTGCCGACGGTCCTCGGCGCGTGGGTGGGCGTGGCCACGGGCTTCTCGCTTTTCGCCGCCACCAGCCCGGCCATGAGCCTGCTGGCGTTCTTCGCCATCGCATTCGGCTTCATGTTCGCTATCGAGCGCACCAAGGACAGCTCCGTCGGCGTGTTCGTGCTGCTCGGCTTCACGTTCTTCATGGGCCTGATGCTCTCGCGCCTGCTGTCGTTCATCCTCGGCTTCTCGAACGGCCCGTCGCTCATCATGCTCGCATTCGGTGGCACCGGCGTGATTTTCGCGGCCATGGCCACCGTCGCCACGGTCAGCAAGCGCGACTTCTCGGGCCTCGGCAAGTGGCTGTTCATGGGCGTGATCGTGATCCTGCTCGCCGGCGTCGCGAACATCTTCCTGCAACTGCCCGCGCTGATGCTCACCGTGTCCGTGCTGGCCATCGTGATCTTCTCGGCGTACATGCTGTTCGACGTGCAGCGCGTCGTGAACGGCGGCGAGACCAACTACATCTCGGCCACGCTCGCGATCTATCTGGACCTGTACAACGTGTTCACGAACCTGCTCGCGATCCTCGGTATCTTCGGCGGCAACCGCAACTAAGTTGCACCAGGCGGGCCGGACCTGTTCCGGCCCCGTTCTCAGGAGCGGCAGCCAACAAAAAAGCCCATGACCTTTGTCATGGGCTTTTTTTCGTCTGGAGCCAGGGAGCCGAACAGCCCGCTAGCGTCGACCGATCAAAGCGCCAGCCAGTCGAATCCCTCGTCTTGCGTTGCCACCCCGATTTCCGTCGGCGCATTGCCGAGCACCGCAGCCATGGCCGCGCGCGCGAGTTCCGGCGAGTTGTTCTGCTGGCTCAGGTGCGCAGCGATCAGATGGCGCAGCTTCGAACGGTCGAGCGCAGCGAGAATGTCGCCCGCCGCCTCGTTGTTCAAATGCCCGTGCGAACCGCTGATGCGCGCCTTGAGCGACGCCGGATAGCGGCTGCCCGCGAGCATGTCGAGGTCGTGGTTGTATTCGAGCACGAGCGCGTCGCACCCGCTCAGCACCGAATTGATGTGCGGCGTCGATTCGCCGACGTCGGTCAGCACGCCCAGACGGCTCGCGCCATCGCTGAACACGAACTGGAGCGGCTCGCGCGCGTCGTGCGGCACCGTATACGGCAGCACGCCGAGTTCACCGATTTCGACCGTCTCGTCGCCCCAGAGGATATTGAGTTCCACGTTGGCGTCGTCGGCGCCCACGGCTTGCGCCGTGCCCCAGCTCATGTAGAGCGGGATCGACCAGCGGCGCGCCAGCGTGAGGGCGCCGCCGATGTGATCGCTGTGTTCGTGGGTGATGAGGATGGCGCTGAGGCTATCGGCGGCGAGGCCCGCACGGGCGAGCCGCCGCTCCACTTCCTTCGCCGAGAATCCGCAGTCCAGCAGCACGCGCGTGGGCGTCGCGCCGCTGCCTGCTTCTACGACCAGCGCGTTGCCCTCGCTGCCGCTGCCGAGGCTTGCAAAGCGCACGGCGGGATCAGTTCAGCTGCGCGTGCAGCGCGGAGACGATGCGCTGGGCGTCCGACGACGTATCGACCTGACCGCTCTGGTTGAGTACCGCGACCTGGGTGGAGCTGCCGTTCGGGCGCACCGCGATCTGGAACTCCGGACTCTGATTCTGCTTCGCCTTCTTCGGGTTGTAGAAGAGCTTGCCGAACAGGCCGTCGCCCTTCAGTTCCTGCATCGAATCGGCGTAACGGACGTAGTAGATGCCCTTTTCGCGGTCGCGGTTGTCGACCGTGAAGTTGGTGCGGTCGAGCGCGAGGCCCACACGCAGCCACGCCGTATCGAACGCTTCAGGCAGATTGAGCGTCGTGCCGTCCGGGCCCGCCGCGACCTTTACCGCGGCCACCGACGGACGCGCGTCGGTCAGCAGCTGCTTCGATTGCGCGTCGGTCAGACCGAACTTCTGCATGATCTTGGCGAGGAATTCGGCTTCGAGTGCCGGATCGCGCGGACGCTCGACCCACTTCGAACCCGTCTTGTCCTGGCCCGTGAGCATTTCTTCCATCGCGCTGTGCGTGACCGAAATGTCGGTCTGGCCGTCCGGGCCGCGCGACACCAGCGTGCGGAAACGGTCGCGCGTGCCCGACGAGTACGCGAAGTCGATCACACGGCCGATCGTGCGGCGGAACCAGTCGTCGGGAATGTTGGCGCGGTTTTCGGCCCAGTCCGTGGTCATGATGCCGGTGTTCGGCGCGTCGGTGGTCAGCGTGAAGCCGTTGTCGGTCCAGAATTCCTGGAGCTGCGGCCAGACGTCGTCCGGCGTGCGGCCGTCGACCACGAGCCAGCGGCGGTCGCCGTCGCGCTCGACGTGCATGCCGAGCGGATCCTGCGCGCTCGGCACGCCCAGCACGGCGTTGCCCTGCGGCGTGACGGTGCGCTGCGCGGCGCCGCCGAGCGCCACCGTGGGCGGCGGCGCGACGTACTTCTGGTCGCCCGGCGCCGAGGACAGATCCTTCGGCACGGCCAGCGGCGGCGCACTTGCCGTGTCCTTGTAGTTGACGCGATCGGACGCGAACATGTCGTTCAGCGACTCGCAGCCAGCGAGCGAGCCGAGTGCGAGCGCCAGCACCGCCATGCGGGTTGCGTGGAGGGAAAAAGCGGAACGTTTCATGTGGACCTTCGTGATACCAGGAACGCTAAGCCTCGGTCTGCCAGAAAACTGTCAGCGCTTGGGCGATGGCGACGTCGATTGAAAATTCGGCGGCTTGGCTGAGGATCAGCCCAGCAGACCGGCTTCGCGCAGCGCCGTGCGCACCACGTCGTGGTAGCGCGCGTCGAGCGGCGTGAGCGGCAGACGGATGCCGCTTTCGATGCGGCCGAGTTCCTGCAGCGCCCACTTCACCGGAATCGGATTCGATTCGATGAACAGGTTCTTGTGCAGCGACAGCAGCTTCATATGGATCTCGCGCGCGGTCTTCGCGTCGCCGGCGATGGCGGCCTTGCACAGGTCGCTCATCTGACGCGGCGCGACGTTGGCCGTCACCGAGATATTGCCGTGGCCGCCCAGCAGCATCAGCGCGATCGCGGTGGGATCGTCGCCGCTGAAAATCTTGAAGCCTTCCGGCGCGTGCTTGATCAGGTGCGCCGCGCGGTCGATATTGCCCGTGGCTTCCTTCACGCCGACGATGCCCGGCACCTGCGCGAGGCGCAGGATGGTCTCGTTCGTCATGTCGGCGACAGTGCGGCCCGGCACGTTGTACAGGACGACCGGCAGATCGACCGCCTCCGCGATCTTCGCGAAGTGCAGGTACATGCCTTCCTGGGTCGGCTTGTTGTAATAGGGCACGACCTGCAGCGTGGCCTGCGCGCCGACTTCCTTGGCGTGCTTCGAGAGTTCGATGGCTTCGGCGGTCGAATTGCCGCCCGCGCCCGCGATGATCGTCATGCGGCCCGCGGCGTGCTCGACGGCCGTCTTGACCATCAGGATGTGCTCTTCGACGTTCAGCGTGGCGGACTCACCGCTCGTGCCGACCACGACGAGACCATCGGTCCCCTCTTGCGCGTGCCAGTCGATCAGTTTGCGGAACGCCGGCAGATCGAGACTGCCGTCTTCGTGCATGGGGGTGACGATCGCGGGAATGCTACCGCCGAGCGTAATGCCGTCCTGAGTGCCGTTAGCCATTGAAACGTCAGAAAAAAGAGTACGTTAAACCGCGATTGTAGCGGATTAGCCGGTCAGATCGTAACGCGGTACGGGTAGTACCTGAGTCGCAGCCCCGTTACCGGAATTTTCGGCCTGTTTTGCGTCCGACCCCGAACGCGGCGCAGCAGCAGATTTTTCCGCTTCGCGCACCGCGCAGATCCGCTGAACGAACGCCTCACGCGGTTGTGAGAGGAATCCGTCTTCGTAGGCGATTACGCGCAGTGCGGGCGCACAGATCGCCAGCAGCTCACCCGCCGCCAGCAGGAATGCGGGATTCGACGGTTTTCCGACCGTCTCGTTCCCTTGCGCGAAAGTTTCGTAAATAAGTACGCCGCCTGGCGCGAGCGCATCGATGAGCCGCGCCATTAGCGGACGATGCAGATAATTCGTGACAACAATGCCGGCGAAGCGCGCGTCGTCGGGCAGCGGCCAGGGCGCGCCTTCGAGGTCGCACTCTAATGCGCCGATGCCGGGCACGTCGCGCATCGTGGCAAGCGCCGCGCCGTCGCGGTCGAGCGCGGCCACCGGATGGCCGCGCTGCGCGAACCAGCGCGCGTGCCGGCCCGCGCCGCAGGCCAGATCGAGCACGGTGCCGCCCGGCGCGACGAGGTGCGCCCAGCGGCGCACCCAGGGCGACGGCTCGCCGAGCCCGTGCATGCCCGTCGCAGCGGGCGCGGACCCGAACTTGAGCGTCATCGCGTGCGCCTTAGTTGTACGAGAGGCCCATCGCCTCGCGCACGTCGCGCATCGTTTCCGTGGCGTACTTGCGTGCGCGGTCGCAGCCGTCGGCGACGATGGCGCGCAACAGCGACGGATCGTCCATGTACTTCTGCGCGCGTTCGAGCATCGGCTGCTGCTCGCGCAGGATGCCTTCGATCACCGGCTGCTTGCACTCCAGGCAGCCGATGCCCGCCGAACGGCAGCCCTTCTCCACCCACTGATGCGTCGGCTCGTCGGTGTAGACCTGATGCAGCTGCCACACCGGGCACTTGTCCGGGTCGCCCGGATCGGTGCGGCGCACGCGGGCCGGATCGGTCGGCATGGTGCGCACTTTCTTTTCGATCGACTGCGCGTCTTCGCGCAGCGCAATCGTGTTGCCGTACGACTTCGACATCTTCTGGCCGTCGAGGCCCGGCATGCGCGACGCCTCGGTCAGCAGCACCTGCGGCTCCGGCAGGATGATCTTGCGCGAGCCTTCGAGATAGCCGAACAGGCGCTCGCGGTCGTTCATCGACAGGCTCTGCGATTCGGACAACATCGCGCGCGCCTGTTCGAGCGCCTCATCGTTGCCTTCCTGCTGGTAGGCGTTGCGCAGCTCGTGATAGAGCTTCGAGCGCTTGCCGCCGAGCTTCTTCGCGGCCTCGTTGGCCTTCTCCTCGAAGCCCGGCTCGCGGCCGTACATGTAGTTGAAGCGGCGCGCCATTTCGCGCGCCATCTCGACGTGCGGCACCTGATCCTCACCGACCGGCACGAGCGAAGCGCGGTACAGCAGGATGTCGGCGGCCATCAGCACGGGATAGCCGAGGAAGCCGTAGGTGCCGAGATCCTTGTCGCGCAGCTTCTCGATCTGTTCCTTGTAGGTCGGCACGCGTTCGAGCCAGCTAAGCGGCGTGCTCATGCCGAGCAGCAGCGCCAGTTCGGCGTGCTCGGGCACCCGGCTCTGGATGAACAGCGTGGCCTGATTCGGATCGATGCCCGATGCGAGCCAGTCGATCAGCACGTCCCAGACGTTTTTCTCGATGACATCCGGCGTCTCGTAGTGCGTCGTGAGCGCGTGCCAGTCGACCACGCAGAAGAAACACGGGTATTCGGACTGAAGCCGGACCCAGTTTTTCAGCACGCCGTGGTAGTGGCCGAGGTGCAGCGACCCGGTGGGCCGCATGCCGGAGAAAATACGGTCTGGGAACATGATGTTATGAGAATAGCGATACGAGGGGACTGAGGATGACGTTCAGGGCCAGTTGACCGACCTGAACCAACGGATACATCCAGAAGCGCGTGAAAACGCCCGTCAGCATGAGCGCCATGACGATAAAGAAACCATACGGTTCAATCCGCATGAGCGCAATGTTCGCGCGCGGCGGCAGCAGGGCCGCCAGCACGCGCCCGCCGTCGAACGGCGGCAAGGGGAAAAAATTGAGCACGCAGAGGACGATGTTCACGGTCATGCCGGCGCGTGCCATCAGCAGAAAGAACGGCTCGTCGATGCCGATCACGCTCAGCGCGATCAGGAACACGCCCCACACGATCGCCTGCACGAAATTGCAGAGCGGGCCGGCGGCGGACACCCAGAGGCTGCCCCAACGCGGATTGCGCAGGCTGTTGAAGTCGATCGGCACCGGCTTGGCGTAGCCGAACACGAACGCGCCGCTCGTGAGCACGTACAGAATGAGCGGCATCGCAATCGTGCCGACCGGGTCGATGTGGCGCATCGGGTTCAGCGAGACGCGCCCGAGCACGTAGGCCGTGTTATCGCCGAGCAGGCGCGCAACGTAGCCGTGAGCGGCTTCGTGCAGCGTGATCGCGAAGATGACGGGCAAGGCGTAGACGGCGAGCGTCTGAATGATCGTGGCTTCCATGGCGGCGTATTGTAACAACGCGCTAGCGGCGCGCCGCACCGTGCGCGGCCGGATCGTCATCCAGATGCGCAACCTGGTGCGCGCGACGCCGCGAAAATGCCCGCCCTGCCCGCATGACCGGCATCACGCTTCTGCTTCCAGACCGAACGGCGCAAGCGAACCTCGGCCCGCGCGCACGAGCACCGGCTCCGCGCCGCTCAGGTCCACGATGGTCGACGGCTCCCACGGACACGCCCCGCCGTCGATCACCAGATCGAGCTGCTTTTCCAGCCGTTCGCGGATCTCATCGGGGTCGTTGAGCGGCTCGGTGTCGGGCGGCAGGATCAGCGTCGAGGCGAGCAACGGCTCGCCCAGTTCTTCGAGAATCGCGAGCGGAATCGGATGCCCCGGCACGCGCAGCCCGATGGTCTTGCGCGACGGATGCGAAAGGCGCCGCGGCACCTCCTTGGTCGCTTCGAGCACGAACACATACGGCCCCGGCGTCACCGATTTGATCAGCCGGTACTGGCGGTTATCCACCATCGCAAAATTCGCCAGCTCGGACAGGTCGCGCACCATCAGGGAAAGCAGCGCCTTTTCGTCAAGATGACGAATGCGGCGCAGGCGTTCGGCGGCGTGTTTGTCGTCGATGCGCGCGGCGAGCGCGTAGCTCGAATCGGTGGGCAGCGCGATCACGCCGCCGTCGCGGATGATCTGCACGGCCTGCTTGACGAGGCGCGGCTGCGGATTCTCTGGGTGAAGCCGAAAAAACTGTGACATGGCAGTAATCAGCTGACGAATTCAGAACGGACGAAACGGCGGACGGGCGGCGCGCAGGCGACGAGCAAGGCGCACACGTTATCGTAAAGCGTAGCGAACGGGCGAAGCAGACGTCGCGCGGCGGTACAAGGCGCGGACCGCGCGGCGGAAATAGCGAAAACGGGCCAGCGGGACCACGCGGTGCGCGCGGCCTAGAGCCAGCGCTCCCAGACGGGTTTGAGGTCGGAAGGCAGCGGCGGCAGCGTGCCCGGCTCGATGGCGTCCGGGCCTTTGGCGTGAAAGTCGGAGCCGCGCGAGGCCTCGAAGCCGAAGCGGCGCGCGACGGCGGCGTACTCGCCGTACTGGTCGGGCGTGTGGCTGCCCGTAACCACTTCGATGGCCTTGCCGCCGAAGTCGATGAATTCGCCGAAGAAGGTGTCGAATTCGAGCTGCGTGTAGTTGTAGCGGCCCGGATGCGCGACGACGGCCTCGCCGCCCGCAGCCTTGATCCACGAGACGGCATCGGCCAGTTTCGCCCAGCGATGCGCCACGTAACCCGGCTTGCCCTCGCCCAGCCAGCGCGAAAATGCATCCTGCGTGTTCTGTGCGCGGCCGGATTCGACGAGAAAGCGCGCGAAGTGCGTGCGCGAGATCAGGTCGGGATTCGAGACGTACTGGAGCGCGCCCGCGTAGGCGTCGGCGATGCCGAGTTCCTCGAGCCGTTCGCCGATCGCTTCGGCCCGCGCCGCGCGGCCGTCGCGCGTGCGCGCCAGCCCCTCGGCGAGCGCCGGACACGCGGGATCGACATGCAGGCCGACGATATGCACCGTGCGCGACGCCCACGTGACCGAAATTTCGACGCCCGAGAGATAGCGCATGCCGAGCGCTTCGGCGGCTTCGCGCGCCTCGCGCTGGCCGCCCAGCTCGTCGTGGTCGGTGAGCGCCCACAGCGTCACGCCGCCCGCCTTCGCCAGCTGCGCGACGGCAGCCGGGGCCATCTGGCCGTCGGAGACAGTGGAATGACAGTGGAGATCGGCGTTCATTGTGGGCGTCTTGAAAATGAAGCCTTATTTTACTGCAATGCGGCGAAGCCGTCCGGGCGCGCTCCGGCCTTGCTCAAAGCCGATTCAAGCGCCTTTCAAGGGGCGCAGAACGCCTCGATGAGACGCGCAATCGCCTCCGGTTGATCGTGATGGACCATGTGCCCGGCGTCGTCGATAAAGCGCTCGCGCCAGTCGGGAAACGCCTCGAAGCGACGCTTGAACTCCGCGATCGGCACCTTGCCCGCGATGCGCGCGAGCGTTTCCGAATCGGTGGCCTCGACGTGCAGCACCTTCGCACGCACCTGTGCCCAGATCGCCATGATTTCCTCGAGCCGGTAGAGCACGGGATTGATCATCTTGTGCGCCGGATCGCCGAGCAGCATGTAGCCCTCGCCCTGCGCGCCGCTCACCGGCTTCGACCAGTGCTGCGCGAGAAAGCGCGCCCGCGCGGGCAGTAGCCGCGGATTCGTTTTCGTGAGGCGCGCCGCCACGTCGTCGAGCGTCTTGTAGGGGCGCAGCTGCGGCGGCGCGCGCATTTCGTCGAGCCACTCGCGCACGCGGCCCGGCGCCTGTCTGGGCGTGGTCGCGGGCATGCCGAAGCCTTCGAGATCGACCACGCGACGCACCCGCTCGGGCCGCACGC
Source organism: Paraburkholderia tropica (assembly GCF_914484835.1). GTDB lineage: Bacteria > Pseudomonadota > Gammaproteobacteria > Burkholderiales > Burkholderiaceae > Paraburkholderia > Paraburkholderia tropica_A. The sequence continues at coordinate 40,489 of NZ_CAJZAR010000071.1, read as the reverse complement.
CCGCATAGAGGCAGACCACGTTCGCGCCCAGGCTGTGCCCGACGAGATTCACCTCGCCCTCGGGCGCGTAGCGATCGAGCAGCGCGTCGAGATCGGCGAGATAGTCGTGGAACCAGTAGTTGCCGGCGCCGCGCTGCGCGACCGGCCAGTCCGACAGGCCAAAGCCGCGCATGTCCGGCGCGATCACCTGCCAGTCGCCGCCCAGCGCGTCGACGACGAACTGGAACGAAGCGGCCACGTCCATCCAGCCGTGCAGCATGAAAAGCGTGGGCGCGTCCTCGGCGCCCCAGCGGCGCACATGCAGACGGATGCCGTTCACGTCGACGAATTCGGATCGGGAAAGATTCATTGCGTTCGCGCAGAAAAACGAATGGTCGTTCGATTATATCGGCAGGTTCTGACAGATGGGGAGCCGATGTTTAGCGATCGGCGGCGGATTCGGCGGAGGATTCGGCGGCGGCTGGCGCGGCGTCCTGCGCCTTCAGCGTTTCGAGTTCGGCGTCGTCGAAGCCCGCCGAGCGGCGCGCCTCGAAGTTGAACGGGCCGCGCATCTTCGGCGCGTGATACTGCGCCGCGAGTTCGAGCCAGGCCGCGTGCGGATCGAGGCCGCGCGCCGCGCACAGCTGCCGGAACCAGTGGTTGCCGATGCGCACGTGCCCCACTTCGTCGCGCAGGATGATGTCGAGGATCGCGGCCGATTCGTCGTCGCCGGCCTGCTTCAGACGCGCGCGGATCGGCGGCGAGGCGTCGAGTCCGCGCGCTTCCAGCACGCGCGGCACCAGCGCCATGCGCGCGAGCACGTCGCCGCTGGTGCGCTCGCACATTTCCCAGAGGCCGTTATGCGCCGGGAAATCGCCGTAGACATGGCCGTAGTCCGCCAGCCGCTTGCCGAGCAGCGAAAAGTGATACGCCTCCTCCGCCGCCACCTTGAGCCAGTCGGCGTAGAAGTCCGCGGGCATGTCCGCGAAGCGCCAGACCGCGTCGAGCGCCAGATTGATCGCGTTGAATTCGATGTGCGCGAGCGCGTGCAGCAGCACCACGCGCCCTTGCGGCGTGCTCATGCTGCGGCGCTGAAGGCTGCGCGGCTCGACCAGATCCGGGCGCGCAGGACGGCCCGGCAAGTCAGCCGGGGCGCTCAGCGCGCAGTCGGCCTGCCAGTGCGTGACGCCAGGCGCCGCGCCGTCCTGGGCGAGCGCGTGGAGCGCAGTCACGGCCTCGGCCTTGGCGAGCGGATCGCATTCGCGCAACGCCGCAAGCGCGGCGGCACGCCAGTTGGCCTGTGGCGCGGCGGCATCGACGGGCAATTCGGCGCTGTCGCGCGCGGAGTCGGAAAATACGGAATTCATCGTCGAACGGGCAAAAAACGGCAAAAAAGCAGTCAAAACTGGCGATAACGAGGTTCAAACGCGTGATTCACATCGTGATCCAGTACAAGCGCGCGCCCGTCACACCACCCCGGCACACTCCGGCGGCCTCGCGTGCGAGGCCTGCCGCACGCTGCACGCGCCCCATGCCAGGCGGACTGCGCACGCAACCGTTTACAATACGCGATTCACCCGCCCTGCGCCGCCCGCGCCCGTTCGCGCGCCGCAGCCCCGCAAGACAAAAGGAGACGCAACACCGTGGCCATCTACAAGCTTGGCGAAGCCGCACCCACCATTCACGAAAGCGTGTTCGTCGCGGACAACGCGACCATCGTCGGCAAGGTCGAACTCGCCGAAGACTCGAGCGTCTGGTTCGGCGCGACGCTGCGCGGCGACAACGAGCTGATCTCGGTCGGCACGCGCAGCAATGTCCAGGAAGGCGCGGTGCTGCATACCGACCCCGGTTTCCCGCTCACGCTCGAAGCCAACGTGACGGTCGGCCATCAGGCCATGCTGCACGGCTGCACGGTCAAGGAAGGCGCGCTCATCGGCATTCAGGCGGTGGTCTTGAATGGCGCGGTGATCGGCCGCAACTGTCTGGTTGGCGCGGGCGCGGTGGTCACCGAAGGCAAGGTGTTCCCCGACAACTCGCTCATTCTCGGCGCGCCGGCCAAGGTCGTGCGCGAGCTCACCGAGGCCGACATCGCCGGCCTCAAGCGTAACGCGGACGTCTACGCGCAACGCCGCGAGTATTTCAAGGCGCAACTCGTGCGTATCGGCTGACGGCATCGGGCCGCCATGCCGCGCGAGCGCGCCGCACGCATCGAAACGAAGGAAAAGATTGTGAACGACCAGTTGCAGAAATTCATGTTCAGCGCCGCTCCGGTGCGTGGCGAGATCGTCTCGCTGCGCAACACGTGGCAAGAGGTGCTGACGCGCCGCCAGTACCCGGCGCCGGTGCGCACCGTGCTCGGCGAAATGATGGCCGCGTGCGCGCTGCTCTCCGCGAACCTCAAGTTCGACGGCACGCTGATCATGCAGATCCTCGGCGAAGGCCCGGTGCGCATGCTGGTCGTGCAGTGCAGCTCCGACCTCTCCATGCGCGCCACGGCGCGTCTGGCCGAAGGCGTGGAAACCGTCGCCGACGACCTCACGCTCGCGGATCTCATCAACGTGAACGGCCGCGGCCGCTGCGTGATCACGCTCGATCCGGCCAACAAGCATCCCGGCCAGCAGCCCTACCAGGGCATCGTGCCGCTCAACGGCGAGGAAGGCCCGCTGAAGTCGATCGCCGAAGTGCTCGAGCACTACATGCATCACTCGGAACAGCTCGACACGCGCCTGTGGCTCGGCGCGAACGACGACCGCGCGGTCGGCATGCTGCTGCAGAAGCTGCCCGGTGACGGCGGCATCGTGCCGCATCCGCACGAACTCGACGCCGACACGTGGGAACGCGTCTGCACGCTCGGCGGCACGCTCACGCGCGAGGAACTGCTCGAACAGGAGCCGGAAACGCTGTTCCGCCGCCTGTTCTGGCAGGAGAACGTGCAGCATTTCGAACCCGCCACCACGCGCTTCCTGTGCAGCTGCTCGCGCGAGAAGGTCGGTTCGATGCTCAAGATGCTGGGCCGCGAGGAAGTCGACAGCGTGATCGAGGAGCGCGGCCACGTCGAGATTCACTGCGACTATTGCAACCAGCGCTACGAGTTCGATCCCGTCGATGTGGCGCAACTTTTCGCCACGCCGGGGCTCTCAGAAGGAGTCTCTCCCGCAGCGGACCAGCGCCACTGAGCCACCGATTGCCTCCCCGGCTCATGGCGCACCGTCTCCCGCCACGGGGGACGGTGCGGCCGCGTAGCACGTTAGCGCCGCGCACATCATGAGCCGCATCAAGGATGCCGATTCGCGCCGCGCCCGCGCTGCTGCAAGTCAACGCGCCGGCATCCGACCGATAAAGGGAAGCAAGACGATGAGAACGAACCTCGGGGCTGCATTACCTGCCTTCGCGGCGCGCGCCCTGCGCCGCGCCAGAGCGCTGATCGCCACCACCACGCTGATGTCGCTGATGACAACCGGCGCGGGCGTGGTGCTGATGAGCGGCTGCACACTCGATCCGCCCGGCCCTTCGCCGATCTATAGCCGCCTGCCCGCCGATCAAACGGGCGCCACGGCCACGCAGCCGCAGGCCGGCCCCGCCCTCACGCCCGAGCAGCTGCGGCGCTACGACGAGATCGACCAGCAGGCGCTCGCTGAATCCGACCGCGCCGCGACCGCCGAAGCCGCCGCGCAAGCCTGGTCGCGCGCCTACACGCCGCCCGTCAACGTCTACGGCAGCTACTACAGCGGCGGTTGGGGAAGCGGATGGGGCACCGGAATCGGCTACGGCTATCCGGGCTGGGGTTGGTGATGCGCGTGCGCGCGTAAGCACAAGCGTAAGCGGGGCCGACGCAACACCACGCGGCAGCAAAAAAGCGCGGCATCCATCGGATCGCCGCGCTTTTTACATCGACGCCAGATATCGCGTCGATCGAGTCACCCAAGTCGCTCAGCCTGGCTTCTTCTTCGCATCCTTGCTGGCGTGCCCGTGCCGCTTCTCGGGCACGCGCGACACCGGATTCGGCACCACCTTGACGGGCGCCGCCGACATCTCGCCACGCGTCGACGTATTCGACGACCCCGCCGGCGTGGCCGGCAGCGGCTGATTCGGCGAAACGAACTGCACGAACACCTCGCCGTCCTTCACCATGCCCATCTCGTAGCGCGCGCGCTCCTCGACGGCCGCGGTGCCGTTCTGCAGATCCTGCACTTCGCCCGCGATGCGTTCGTTGCGCAGTTTTTCGTCGTCGTTCTGCTTTTGCTGCTGCGCGAGCTGCCCTTGCAGTTCGTGCACGCGCAACCAACCGCCGTGGCCCCACCAGAGCGGATACTGGATCAGCGCGAGCAGGATGATCAGGACGACAGTGACAAGCCGCATGGATGGTGCCGGATAAACATACGCCGCCCTGCGCTGAACGCAGGGCGGCGAAGAGGGATGACGAAGGGTGACAGCAAGGCTGCTGTCGCGTTCAGGTCCGCTTAGCGGAGGTTATAGAACGCCGACTTGCCCGGGTAGCTGGCGATATCACCGAGATCTTCCTCGATGCGCAGCAGCTGGTTGTACTTCGAGATACGGTCGCTGCGCGAGAGCGAACCCGTCTTGATCTGACCGGCGTTCAGGCCGACGGCGATGTCCGCGATGGTCGAATCTTCGGTTTCGCCCGAACGGTGCGAGATCACGGCCGTGTAGCCCGCGCGCTTCGCCATTTCGATCGCTGCGAAGGTTTCCGTCAGCGTGCCGATCTGGTTGATCTTGATCAGGATCGAGTTGCCGATGCCCTTCTCGATGCCTTCCTTCAGGATGCGCGTGTTGGTGACGAACAGGTCGTCGCCCACGAGCTGAACCTTCTTGCCGAGCTTGTCGGTCAGAATCTTCCAGCCTGCCCAGTCGCTTTCGTGCATGCCGTCTTCGATCGAGACGATCGGGAACTTGTCGGCGAGCGTTGCGAGGTAGTCGGCGAATTCGGCCGACGACAGTTGCAGGCCTTCGCCCGCGAGCTGGTACTTGCCGTCGTGGTAGAACTCGCTGGCCGCGCAGTCGAGCGCGAGCAGGACGTCTTCACCGGCGCGGTAGCCAGCCTTCTCGATAGCTTGCAGGATGGTCGAGAGGCATTCGTCGTTGCTGCCGAAGTTCGGTGCGAAACCGCCTTCGTCGCCGACGGCCGTGCTCATGCCGCGATCCGAGAGGATCTTCTTGAGCGCGTGGAACACTTCCGCACCGCAACGCAGCGCTTCGCGGAAGGTCGGCTGGCTCACCGGCACGATCATGAATTCCTGAATGTCGAGGCTGTTGTTCGCGTGCGCGCCGCCGTTGACGATGTTCATCATCGGGACCGGCAGTTGCATCGCGCCCGAACCGCCGAAGTAGCGGTACAGCGGCAGGCCGGCTTCTTCAGCAGCGGCCTTCGCGACGGCCATCGACACGGCCAGCATCGCGTTCGCGCCGAGACGCGACTTGTTGTCGGTGCCGTCGAGTTCGAGCAGGGTCTTGTCGAGGAAGGCTTGTTCCGACGCGTCGAGGCCCATGATCGCCTCGGAGATTTCGGTGTTGATGTGCTCGACGGCCTTCAGCACGCCCTTGCCGTTGTAGCGGCCGGCTTCGCCGTCGCGCAGTTCGATCGCTTCACGCGAGCCCGTCGACGCGCCCGACGGCACAGCCGCGCGGCCCATCGTGCCCGACTCGAGCAGCACGTCGCATTCGACGGTGGGATTGCCGCGCGAATCCAGAATCTCGCGACCGATGATATCTACGATTGCACTCATGGTTTCCTCAGGAAATGACAGTAATTCTTGCGAGACACACACCATCTGCTGGTCCGGCGAAGCGCGGTCTACGCGCTCGTGCGGGACACACCGTCACATGGGACAGGCGGCGCGGTCGTCGGGTTCAACTTGTTGCGGCGCGAGGGTTATACACTTTGTAACCGCTGCGCCGCCACGCTGCCTTGCACATCTGGCGCGGCGCGGTTCCCGTCCTGCGCAGCATGGCATCGCTTCATGACACCTGCTGCGCCGGCGGGCCGCTCGCCGCGGCTCCTCCATCGCGCCGCTCATGCAATCGAAGCGGCGCGCGATGCTACAGAACGGCTGGAAAAACTTCGCGATCGATCAACGCTCGCGATAAAGCCATACGACAAAGCGCACGGCGCGCATGAAGCGCGCCGGAGCCTTACTGCTTGAATCAGTTGAAGTCGTTCTCGAGGAACGGCGTGCGCTTGACCGCCTGGTCGAGCGTCACGAGCGTTTCGAGCAGGTCGGCCATGCGGTTCAGCGGCACGGCGTTCGGACCGTCGGACTTCGCTTGCGCGGGGTTCGGGTGCGTCTCCATGAAGAGACCCGCCACGCCCGTGGCCACGGCCGCGCGCGCGAGCACCGGCACGAATTCGCGCTGACCGCCCGAGCTGGTGCCCTGGCCGCCCGGCAGCTGCACCGAGTGCGTGACGTCCATCACGACCGGCGCCGCCGTCTCGCGCATGATCGCGAGCGAGCGCATGTCCGACACGAGATTGTTGTAGCCGAACGAAACGCCGCGTTCGCAAGCCATGAAGCGGTCTTCCGACAGACCCGCTTCACGCGCTGCGTCGCGCGCCTTGTCGATCACGTTCTTCATGTCGTGCGGCGCGAGGAACTGGCCTTTCTTGATGTTGACCGGCTTGCCCGAACGCGCGCACGCGTGGATGAAGTCGGTCTGACGGCACAGGAACGCCGGCGTCTGCAGCACGTCGACGACCGAAGCCACCGGGCCCACTTCCTCTTCCGTGTGCACGTCGGTCAGCACGGGCAGGCCGAGCTGGCGCTTCACTTCGGAGAGGATGCGCAGGCCTTCGTCCATGCCGAGACCGCGGAACGACTTGCCGCTCGAACGATTGGCCTTGTCGAACGACGACTTGTAGATGAACGGGATGCCGAGCTTAGCCGTGATTTCCTTCAGGCGGCCCGCCGTGTCGATCGTCATCTGTTCAGATTCGACGACACAGGTGCCTGCAATCAGAAAGAACGGCTTGTCGAGGCCAACCTCGAAACCGCACAGATTCATGCTTTCTCCTGGGCGCGCGACTGCTGCTGGTGCGCAACCGACGCTTCGACAAACGCCTTGAACAGCGGATGGCCGTCACGCGGCGTGGACGTGAATTCCGGGTGGAACTGAACGCCGACGAACCACGGGTGCATGTCGCGCGGCAGTTCCATCATTTCCGGCAGGTCTTCAGACGGCGTACGGGCGCTGATGATAAGGCCACCGGCTTCGAGCTTGGGCACGTAGCCGTTATTGACTTCATAACGGTGACGGTGACGCTCGTTCACGTCCTTGCCGTAGATTTCCGAAGCGAGCGTGCCCGGCTTGATCGGGCAACGCTGCGAGCCGAGGCGCATCGTGCCGCCCAGGTCCGAATCTTCCGAGCGCTTCTCGACCTTGCCTTCGCGGTCGGCCCATTCGGTGATGAGCGCGACAACGCGATCCGGCGTGTCCGCGTCGAATTCCGTGCTGTTCGCGTGCTTGAGGCCCACCACGTCGCGCGCGAATTCGATCACGGCCAGCTGCATGCCGAGGCAGATGCCGAGGTACGGCACCTTCGATTCGCGAGCGTACTGGATGGCCTTGATCTTGCCTTCGGTGCCACGACGGCCGAAACCGCCCGGCACGAGAATCGCGTCGAGATGCTTGAGGCTGTCCACGCCCTCTTCGTCGATCAGTTCCGAGTCGATGTACTCGATGTTGACCTTGGTGGAGGTCTTGATCGATGCGTGACGCAGCGCTTCGATGAGCGACTTGTACGACTCGGTCAGGTCGACGTACTTGCCGACCATGCCGATCGTGACTTCGTGCTGCGGATGCTCGAGCTTCTCGACCATTTCGGCCCACATCGACAGGTCGGCGGGCTTGGCGGACAGCTTGAGTTCGTCGCAGACGATCGAGTCGAGACCCTGGTCGTGCAGCATCTGCGGAATCTTGTAGATGCTGTCGGCGTCCCACACCGAAATAACGGCGTCTTCGGGCACGTTCGAGAACATCGAGATCTTCGAGCGCTCGTCGTCGGGAATGCGGCGGTCGGCGCGGCACAGCAGCACGTTCGGATAGATACCGATTTCGCGCAGCTTCTGCACGCTGTGCTGCGTGGGCTTGGTCTTGAGTTCGCCGGCCGTGGCGATGAACGGCACCAGCGTGAGGTGCACGAAGCACGCGCTGTTGCGGCCCATGCGCAGGCTCATCTGACGCGCGGCTTCGAGGAACGGCAGCGATTCGATGTCGCCGACCGTGCCGCCCACTTCAACGATCGCCACGTCGGGTTCGCCGCACGTCGCGGATGCCGCGCCGCGCTCGATGAACGCCTGGATTTCGTTGGTGATGTGCGGAATGACCTGCACCGTCTTGCCGAGATAGTCGCCGCGGCGTTCCTTGCGGATCACCGATTCGTAAATCTGGCCCGTGGTGAAGTTGTTGGCCTTGCGCATCTTCGTGCTGATGAAGCGCTCATAGTGGCCGAGGTCGAGGTCGGTCTCCGCTCCGTCTTCCGTCACGAACACTTCGCCGTGTTGAAACGGGCTCATCGTGCCGGGGTCGACGTTGATGTAGGGATCAAGCTTGAGGAGGGTGACTTTCAGACCGCGCGATTCGAGGATCGCGGCGAGGGAGGCGGCGGCAATACCCTTGCCAAGGGAAGAAACTACGCCGCCGGTGACGAAAACATATTTGGTCATCGCTGGATGCTCGCGGGAAAAACGGATTATACCGTAAAGCAAGGGCTAACCCTGAATTTTGAAAGAGCATCTTGCGAGACGGCGCGCGGCGCGAATGAAGCGTGCGCCGAATTGATCGTGCCCCGCCAGGCGGCGGCCGGCGGGTCTCTATCAGGCACGCGGCGAGGACGCGGGCCTAGCCGCCGTTATCCATCGCGTAGAGCATGCGCTGCACCGCGCGCGCGGTCTCGATGGGCCGCTCCATCGGATAGAGATGGCTGCCTTCGATCCACTCGAAACGCTCGCCCGCGATGCGCCGCGTGGCCCCGAGACCGACCTGCCTCACCTCCTTCGAATGCGTGCCGCCGACGAAGCTCACGGGCACCGGCGAGCCATGCGCGAGGCGCGTGCCGAAGGTGTGCGGCAGCGTGCGGTAGATGAGGTATTCGGTGCGGCGGTCGAAGGCCAGCGTACGCGCGCCGTCGGGCGAAGTCTGAGGAATGCCGAAGTCGATGTAGTCGGACAGCACGCGTTCGTCCCAGCGCGCGAACGCCGGCTTCGAATAGAAGTGGCGCCAGGCCTCGTCGCGGCTCGCCCAGTTCGTGCGGCGCGTGCGCGTGGCGGCGGCGGGCGACAGGCGCTCGTCGAGCCCGGTCCACTGCGAGACCCGCAGCATGCCGCTGCGCCAGCCCGCGATCACCGGCGAATCGAGCATCACCACGCCCCTCACCCACTGCGGCTTCCTGAGCGCCGCCATCAGCGAAAGATAGCCGCCGAGCGAATGGCCGACGAGCCAGACCGGATGCTCATAACGGCTGCCGATGTCCTCGATCAGCTGCTCGACGAGGTGCGGCCAGTCACGCGTGACGGGATAGCGTGCGTCGTGGCCGATGCGTTCGATATAGCGCAGCTCGTAGGTGTCGCCGAGTTCGGCGAAGAAGGTGCGATACGTCGAGGCCGGAAAGCCGTTCGCGTGGGAAAAATGGATGACGTTCTTCAATCTGTGTCTGTCTCCGTTTTGTCCGTTCTTGTTGGATTGTCGTTGTCGCTGCCGTTGTCGTTCGCACGTGGCGCGCGGCCCGCGGGCGCCGCCTTCGGATCGTCCATCCAGTAGCGCCGGCGCGTGTCGCGAAAGCGCTCGACCGTCAGCGCGCCGGGCGCGGCTTCGATGCGCGCCGCGCCGTCCCAGTCGCTGCGCGCGAGCGCGATGTGGCGCGCCGCATACCGCGCATAGACGCCGGGATAAGGATGATGAAAGCGATTCAGGAAGCCTACCTGAAATATCGCGACGAGCGGCCAGACAGAATCGAGGAACGGTTCAGTCGACGACGTGCGGCTGCCGTGGTGCGGCACGACGAGGATCTGGGCGCGCAGATTGTCGATGCCGCGGGCCATGAGGGTGCGCTCGGTGCGGGCCTCGATGTCGGCGGCGAGCAAGGCCGCGACAGCGTTACCTGGCGCGGGCGCGGCGAGAGGCGTTCCGGCCGTCGTCACGCGCAGCACGCAGCAATGCGCATTGGGTTTCCCGCCGAGCGGCCCGGCGTCGGGCCAAAGCACCTCGAAGGTCACGCCATCCCACTGCCAGCGCTGCCCTGCGGCGCACTGCACGACTTGCGCCCCGCGCGTGCGTGCGCTCGCCCACAACGGATGCGCGGGCAGAATGCCGGCCACGAACTGCCGCACCGGCAGCGCATCGAGCACGGCCTGCGCGCCGCCCGAGTGATCGGAGTCGTCGTGGCTGATCATCAGCATGTCGAGACGCGTCACGCCGTGCGTCTGCAGATAAGGAACGACGAGCCGCTCGCCCGCATGCGTGGACTCCGGCCCCGGCCCGGCGTCGAACAACAGCGTGTGGCGCGCGGTCTCGACCAGCACCGAAGTGCCCTGCCCGATATCGAGCGCCGTGAGCCGGAACGCACCGTCCGGCGGCCCGCCCGGCGACGGCGCGAGCAGCGGCAGCCACGTGAACGGCGCGAGCCAGCGCAACGGCCAGCCGCGCGGCGCCAGCATCCACGCGACGCCGACCGCCGCGCACGCCAGCGCCCAGCCGGACGGCTGCGGCAACCGCAACAGCGCCCACGGCAGACCTTCGAGCGCGCCGAGCGCCATCGCGAGCCGATCGAGCAACGCGTGCGCGGCGTGCAGCGCGAAGGCGTCGAGCGGCGCAGGCAGGACCGCGCCAGCGAGCACCGTCGGCGTCACCAGCATGCTGACCCACGGAATCGCGAACGCATTCGCCAGCGGCCCGATCAGCGGAATCTGCAAGAACCAGTACGCGGTGAGCGGCGCGAGCGCGAGCGTGACCGCCCATTGCACGCGCGCGCCGTCGTGCAGACGGGCCGCGAAGCGTCGGGCGGCGCGCCGCCAGCGTTGCCGGTCGACATATGAAGCCAGGCGCCCGCGCCTTGCCTCGGACGCCGCGTCGTCCTTATCACGCATCGGATCGATTTCGTCGGGCGTGGGTTCGGCGTCGTCTTCGCGACGCACGCGCGGCGCGCCGCTCGCCGCATACAGAATGGCCCCGACGGCGCAAAACGACAGCCAGAAACCCGGCGCGGTCACCGCCCACGGATCGTGCAGCAGCACGAGCCCGAGCGCCCACGCCAGCACGTGCGAGCGCGACACCTCACGCGAACCCAGCAGCGCCAGCGCCGCCACCGCGAGCATCCAGAGCGCGCGCTGGACCGGCACGTTGAATCCGGCCAGCGCGGCATAGGCCGCGCCCGCGCACAGCGCCCCCGCCAGCGCGACCTTCTGCGCGGGCACGACGAGCGGCGCCTCGACGCCGCGCCAGCGCGCGCGCCGCCAGATCGCGCCTGCGAGCCAGCCCACGAGCCCGGCGACAAACGCGAGATGCAGCCCCGAAATCGCGACGAGATGACTCGTGCCCGTGTTGCGCATGAGCCGCCAGTCGGCGTCGCTGACGTCGTCCTGTGCGCCGGTCGCGAGCGCCACGACGATGCCGCGATGCGGCGCATCCGCCAGCACCGCGCCGATCCGCGCGCGCACCGCCGCCCGCCTTTGCTCGATCGCGATACCGATGCCCTGCGCATCCCGAGGCAGTCTCTGCGCATGGGCGGCATCGCTGACGTAACCGGTCGCGCGCACGCCTCGCGCGAGCAAGGCCGCTTCCGCATCGCGCAGATCGAAATTGCCCTCGCCGTGCGCCGGTTTGAGCCGGACCGTCAGCCGCCAGCGCGCGCCGGGCACGAGCGGCGGCACGGGCGCGTCGCGCGCGATCCAGTTCAATTGCAGCAGACGCGGCGGATGCAAGGCGCTCGCGGCCCGCTCGCGCCCCGGCCACGATTCCACCGCAAAGAGAAAGCGCGCCGAACCTTCGCCGAAGGCGGGCATGCGCGCGATATACCCCATTACGTCAACGTCACGCGTCTGCCAGGCTTGGGGCAGCGTTTCAGCGAGACGGATTTCCGCGCGCCACACCGCGTAACCGAATCCGGCGCACGCCGCGGCGATCCCAACCGCCGCCCATCCCGCAAACGGCCAGACGCGCCCGCGCGCGCCCCGCTGCAATAACCACGTACCGCCGATTGCCGCGCCGACCATCAACGCGATCAATCCGCACCACGCAACGCGTCCCGGCAACGCCGCCTGCTGTTGCAGCGCGATCACGCCGAGCGCGAATCCGCACCACACCGCCCGCATAGCGCCTCCGCGAAACGGCGGCGCGAGGCTTCAGCAAAACCCGCCGTTTCGCGCGCCACCCATGCGGAAATTATGCAGACGAAAGCGCGAGCCGCGGCAGCGCAGCCGCAGCGTTAGCCGTCGTGCCAAGGGCGATATCCTCGGGCGCCACGCCCCGCAAGGCCGCGAGCACGGCGCCGATGCGCGGCACCTGGTCCGGCGTGTTGCGCTGCTTGTAGAGCCAGGACGGCGAGATATCGGGCGCATCGGTTTCCATCACGATCGCGTCGAGCGGCAACTGCTCCGCGAGTCTGCGGATCTGCAATGCGCGCTCGAAGGTCAGATTGCCGCCGAAACCCAGATGCATGCCCTGCTCGATAAACGCGTGCGCCTGCTGAAAACTGCCGTTGAACGCGTGCGCGATGCCGCGCTTCACGCCGTTCCGACGCAGCCCCGCGAGCACCTGATCCTGCGACTTGCGCACATGACAGATCGCAGGCAAATCGAACTCGCGCGCGAGCTTCAGCTGCGCGTCGTAGATGAATTGCTGACGCTGCGCGTCGAGCCCCGGCACGAAAAAATCGAGGCCGATCTCGCCGATGCCCACGAACTTCGGATCGTCGAGGCTCGCTTCGATTTCGGCGCGCAGCGCGTCGATATCCTCGTCGCGCGCCTGCGGCGTATAAAGCGGATGGATCCCGAGCGCGTAGACCGCGCCCGGCGTGCGCCGCGCGAGCGCCCGCACGGTTTCGAAGTTCGCGCGCGCCACCGCCGGAATCACGATGCGCGTCACGCCCGACGCCTGCGCTGCCGACGCCACCGCGTCGCGGTCCGCGTCGAACTCGCCGGCGTCGAGATGGCAATGCGTGTCGATCCACATGGTCAGGCGCTCCGTCGATAAACACCCAAAAACAAGGCCCGCGAATCGCGCGGCCAAACAGCGACGCAACTCGCGGGCCCGAGGCGTCGCGCATGGCGACGCCCGTTGCTGCGCGCCTAGACCGGCAGAACCGGCTCCTCGTGCAGCATGCCTTCGCGCAGGCGCACGATGCGGTCGCAGCGCGCCGCGAGATCGGGATCGTGCGTGACGATCACGAAGCTCGTCTGGAACTGGTCCGAGAGTTCGAGCATCAGGTTGAACACCGTGTCCGCCGTGCTGCCGTCGAGATTGCCGGTCGGCTCGTCGGCGAGCACGCAGGCGGGCTTGGTCACGAGCGCGCGCGCAATTGCCACACGTTGACGCTCGCCGCCCGACAGTTCGCCCGGACGATGACGCGCGCGATGCGCGAGGCCCACGCGGTCGAGAATCTCCAGCGCCTCGCGGCGCGCATCCTCTTGCGGCATGCGGCGGATGCGCAGCGGCATCGCCACGTTGTCGAGCGCCGAGAATTCCGGCAGCAGATGATGGAACTGATAGACGAAACCGAGCGCGCGGTTGCGCAGATCGTTGCGGTCGCGCTCCGAGAGTTCGGTGAACGGCTTGCCGAGCAGCTTCACGTTGCCGGTGCCCGGCTCGTCGAGACCGCCGAGCACGTGCAGCAGCGTGCTCTTGCCCGAGCCCGACGCGCCCACGATCGCGAGCTTTTCGCCGCGCTTCACGGAGATTTCGGTGTCGTGCAGCACCTGCACGGAGAGCGCGCCCTGGCCGAACACTTTCGAAATGCCGTGCGCCTCGATCACGTACGGATAGTCGCTTGCCACGCCGCTCATGATGTTGTTCTTTGCTTGACGATCATTCATAGCGCAGTGCCTCCGCCGGTCGAACCTTGGCCGCGCGCCAGCTGGGGTAAAGCGTCGCGAGCGCGGACAGCACGAACGCAATCAAACCGATGCGGATCACATCGCCGGCGACGAGTTCCGAAGGCAGTTCGCTGATGAAGTAAACCGAGGGCGGCAGGAACTGCACGCCGAGCAGATGCTCGATCATCGGCACGAGCCACGGAATGCTCCACGCGATCAGGCAGCCGAGCGCGACGCCAATCGCCGTGCCCACGAAGCCGATCGTCACGCCCTGCACCACGAAGATCTTCATGATCGAGCCGGGCTGCGCGCCGAGCGTGCGCAGAATGGCGATATCGGCCTGCTTGTTGGTCACCGTCATCACCAGCGACGACACCAGATTGAACGCCGCGACCGCGATGATCAGCGTGAGGATGATGAACATCATGCGCTTCTCGATCTGCACGGCCGAGAACCAGGTCTTGTTCTGCTGCGTCCAGTCGCGAATATAGAGGTCGCCCGAGAGCGTATGCACGAGTTGTCGCGCGACCGCCGGCGCGCGCTGCATGTCCTTCAGGCGCAGCCGCACGCCGCTGGGCGCGGCCAATCGATACAGCACTTCGGCGTCGCGGATGTTCACGAGCGCGAGCGTGCTGTCGTACTCGTAATGCCCCGATTCGAACACGCCGACCACGGTGAACTGCTTCAGGCGCGGCAGCATGCCCGCGGGCGTGATGGTGCCTTCGGGCGCGACGAGCGTCACCTTGTCGCCCTTCGTCACCCCGAGATTCACGGCCAGATCGGAGCCGAGCACGATATTGAAGCTGCCCGGCGTCAGATCGTTCATGGTGCCGATCTTCATTTCCTTGCCGATATCCGAGACCTGCGGCTCCTCCGACGGCTCGACGCCGCGCAGCGCCACGCCGTTCACGCTATCGCCGCGCGTGAGCAGCGCCTGGGCGTCCACGTAGGGCGCGGCGCCGATCACTTCGGTATTGGTCTTGGCCTCTTTCGCGGTCAGTTTCCAGTCGGGCATCGAACCGGTGGGCGAGAAGATTTCGATGTGCGCGAGCACCGAGAGCATGCGGTCGCGCACGTCGCGCTGGAAGCCGTTCATCACCGAGAGCACGACGATCAGCGCCGCCACGCCGAGCGCGATGCCCGACATCGAGATCAGCGCGATGAAGGAGATGAAGCCATTGCCGGTCGTGCGCTTGCCGGCGCGTGTGTAGCGCCAGCCTATCTGCCATTCGTAGGGAAGTTTCAAGCGAATCCTTTAAAGCGTCTGCGTTGCGCGGGCTCTGGCGCGCGGAGTGGTGTCGATGGCGGCGTCGATGCGGATGCGTCGATCCTTGCGCCGCCCGATTTCCGTGCCGGACCATGCCGACGATCAAGCGCGAAGTTTGCCACACTACGGCGGCGTCACGGACTTTGCGCCGTCGCGGGCCGCCGCCGTCGGCCCTGTCCGTTGGATGCGGATTCGGCGCGCAGGTGCCCGCCCAAACGGCCGATCGCCGATAAGTGACTGATTCGTATGGCGTCGCGCGCCAAACCGGGCCGAAACGCGCGCGCGACGCGCCGTCCGCCGCGCCCAGCAGCCGCGAGCGCCGAAGTACAATGCGCACCATGCCTGTCGACCGCCTCCATCTCCTCGTGCCTTTCGCGCTGCCGTCCGCGGCTGTCGCGCCCACCGCCCTCGCCGGCCTGCAGTTTCCCGCGCTCTCGAAGCTGGTCGCGCGCGCGACGCTCGGCGACCAGGTGATCGGCGAGGATTTCCAGCGCACGCTGCCGCACGAGCGCTGGGTCGCGCGTCAGTTCGGCGCGCTCGGCGGCGATGCCGCGAACGGGAAGACGAACGCCAACGGCGCCAGCGCCGACGACGAAGCCCCGCTCGCGCCCTGGATGCTGCTCGCCGACGGCGGCACACCCGGCGACGCCACATGGGCCTGCATCCAGCCCGTGCACGTGCGCATCGCGCACGATCACCTCGTGCTGATCGATCCGGCCTCGCTCGAACTCGCCGACGCCGACGCCGCCACGCTCTACGCCATCGCCAAACCGCTGATCGAAGAACTCGGCGTGCGCGTCGAGGCCCCGACGCCGCAGCGCTGGTATCTGTCGAGCGACCAGTTCGGCACGCTCGCGGGCGCGTCGCCGCTGCGCGCGAGCGGCCGCAACATCGAAATCTGGCTGCCGCACGAAGCGCATTCGGGCCAACGCTCGCGCGCGTGGATGAAGGTGCAGAACGAGGTGCAGATGGCCTGGTTCGAGCATCCGGTCAACGAAGCGCGCGAGGCGCGCGGCCTGCCCGCCGTCAACTCGATCTGGTTCCACGCGCAAGGCGCGCTGCGCCCCGTGCGCAAGCCGTTCGCACACGTGCAGTCGGATGCCGCCGCGACGCGCGGTCTCGCGCTCGCCTCGGGCGCCGCGCTGAGCGCCGCGCCGGCCGATTTCGCCGCGCTGAAAACCACGCTCGACGGCGCGAAGAACGGCACGCCAAACGGCGCCACGCTGGTCGAACTCGATCCATTTTCGGCGGCCTATATCCAGCAGGACTGGTTCCGCTGGAACGCGGCGTTCGCGCAGATCGAGCGCGACTGGTTCGCGCCCGCGCTCGCTGCGCTGCAGGCGGGCGAGCTGAACCAGCTCGACGTCACGCTCTGCGGCGACACCGGCTCGGTCACGCTCGCGCTCACGCGCGGCGACCTGCGCAAATTCTGGCGACGCCGCGAGTTCGCGTCGCTCTTTATCGAATAATTTCCGAAGTCGTCCGCATGACCCGAATCGTCACCCGCGCCTGCTCCCCCGCCGATACCGAAGTGCTGATCCGCCACGGCCTGCACCCGGTGCTCGCGCGCCTCTACGCGTCGCGCGGCGTCAGCCAGCCCGACGACATCGAGACCGGCCTCGGCCGCCTGATTCCGCCCGCCAGCATGAAAGGCCTCGACGACGCCGCCGCGCTGCTCGCCGACGCGCTCGAACAGAAGCGCCGCATGCTCGTCGTGGCCGACTACGACTGCGACGGCGCGACCGCCTGCGCGGTGGCCGTGCGCGGCCTGCGCATGCTCGGCGCGCAGATCGACTATCTGGTGCCGAATCGCTTCGAGTACGGCTACGGCCTCACGCCGGAAATCGTCGCGCTCGCCGCGCAGCGCAAGGGCGGACCGCCCGATCTGCTGATCACGGTCGACAACGGCATCGCCAGCGTGGAGGGCGTGGAAGCCGCCAACGCGCTCGGCATCGACGTGCTCGTGACCGATCACCATTTGCCCGGCGACGTGCTGCCCGCCGCGCGCGCGATCGTCAATCCGAACCAGCCGGGCTGCGAGTTTCCGAGCAAGAGCCTCGCGGGCGTCGGCGTGATGTTCTACACGCTGCTCGCGCTGCGCGCCGAACTGCGCCGCCGCGGCGCGTTCGCCGACGGCAAGCCCGAGCCGCGTCTGGACGGCCTGCTCGATCTGGTCGCGCTCGGCACGGTCGCCGACGTCGTCAAGCTCGACGGCAACAACCGCGTGCTGGTCGCGCAAGGCCTGCAACGCATCCGCAACGGCCGCATGCAGCCGGGCATCGCCGCCCTGTTCCGCGCCTCGGGCCGCGACGCCAAGAGCGCCTCGGGCTTCGACATGGGCTTCGCGCTCGGGCCGCGCCTGAACGCGGCGGGCCGCTTGTCGGATATGTCGCTCGGCATCGAGTGCCTGACCACCGACGACGTGGGCCGCGCCTGGGATCTCGCCCAGCAGCTCGACACGATCAACCGCGAGCGCCGCGAGATCGAGGCCGGCATGCAGCAGCAGGCGCTCGCCGATCTCGCCGACGTCGATCCGCAGGACAACGCCACGCTGACACTCTTCAACGAAGGCTGGCACCAGGGCGTGATCGGCATCGTCGCGGGGCGCCTGAAGGAGAAGTTCCACCGCCCGTCCTTCACCTTCGCGCTCGCCGACGACGACGGCGCGCTCGTCAAGGGCTCGGGCCGTTCGATCCCCGGTTTCCATCTGCGCGACGCCGTCGATCTGATCTCCAAGCGCGAGCCGGGCCTGATCCACAAGTTCGGCGGCCACGCGATGGCCGCGGGCCTGACGATCGCCGCCGCCGACGTGCCGCGCTTCGCCGCCGCCTTCGAGCGCGTGGGCCGCGAGTGGCTCACCGCCGAGGCGCTCGCGCGCACCGTGGAAACCGACGGCGATCTCGAAGACGCCTATTTCACGCCCGATTTCGTCGAGATGATCGACGCGGCCGTCTGGGGCCAGGGCTTCCCGGCGCCGGTGTTCGCGGGCGAATTCGAAGTCGCCTCGCAAGCGCTCGTGAAGGACAAGCACCTGAAACTCCAGTTGCTGCGCGGCCGCCAGCGCTTCAACGCGATCTGGTTCAACCACACCGAGCCGCTGCCGCAGCACACGACCGTGGCCTACCGCCTCGTGCGCGACACCTGGAACGGCGTCTCGCGCGTGCAGCTGGTGGTGGAGCACGCGGCGCTCTGACCGGCGTGGACGAGAGGCCACGCATGGGGCCGCCGCGCCCTTGATGCATGGCCAATCGGCTATAATTGCGTGTTTTACACGCCGGATCACGACACAAATGGAAGCGGAACGTCTCAACGCGATCGAAGCCCTTTTGGCGGACCTGCGCGCACGCGCGGGCGAGCTACGGGGGTATCTTTGACTACGACGTAAAAGCCCGACGGCTCGTCGAAGTCAATAGCGAACTCGAAGACCCTAACGTCTGGAACGACTCCAAGCACGCACAGGGTCTCGGCAAGGAAAAGAAGCTGCTCGAAGGCGTCGTGCATGTGCTCGACGGTATCGAGAACGACGCGCGCGACGCGCAGGACCTCTTCGAGATGGCGCGCGAGGAAGGCGACGAGGACACGCTCGTGGCCTGCGAAAGCGATGCCGCTGAAATCGAGAAGCGTATCGCCGACGTCGAGTTCCGACGCATGTTCGCGAACCCGGCCGACCCGAACAACGCCTTCATCGACATTCAGGCGGGCGCGGGCGGCACGGAAGCCTGCGACTGGGCGTCGATGCTGCTGCGCCAGTACGTGCGCTACTGCGAGCGCAAGGGCTTCAAGACCGAAGTGCTCGAAGAGTCCGAAGGCGACGTGGCCGGCATCAAGAGCGCGACCATCAAGGTCGAAGGCGAATACGCCTACGGCTTCCTGCGCACCGAAACCGGCATTCACCGCCTCGTGCGCAAGTCGCCGTTCGACTCGTCGGGCGGCCGCCACACGTCGTTCTCGTCGGTGTTCGTGTACCCGGAAATCGACGATTCGTTCGAGATCGACGTCAATCCGGCCGATCTGCGCATCGACACGTATCGCGCTTCGGGCGCGGGCGGTCAGCACATCAACAAGACCGACTCCGCCGTGCGTATCACGCACGTCCCGTCGGGCATCGTCGTGCAGTGCCAGAACGACCGCTCGCAGCACCGCAACCGCGCGGAAGCCATGGCGATGCTGAAGTCGCGCCTGTACGAAGCCGAAATGCGCAAGCGCCAGTCGGAGCAGGACAAGCTCGAAGCGGGCAAGTCGGACGTGGGCTGGGGTCACCAGATCCGCTCCTACGTGCTCGACAACAGCCGCATCAAGGATCTGCGCACCAACGTCGAAATCAGCAACACCAAAGCCGTGCTCGACGGCGATCTCGACCCGTTCATCAGCGCAAGCCTGAAACAGGGCGTGTAAGCGCCGCCCTCTCCCGCCGTGCCGCCGCCCGCTTCGTCCGAGAAGCGCGGCGCGCGCGGCGGAACCGAATTTCCCGAACCCCGAGCCATCATGACCGAACCGACCCAGCCGAATACGGCCGCCGCAGCGCCTGCCGCGTCGCCCGACCTGGACGACAACCAGATCATCGCCGAGCGCCGCGAGAAGCTGCGCGCGCTGCGCGAAGCGGGCGTCGCCTTTCCCAACGACTTCCGCCCCACCCACCACGCCGCCGACCTGCAGCGCGACTACGCCGAGACCGATAAGGACGCGCTCGAAGCGAATCCGCTCGAAGTCGCGATCGCCGGCCGCATGATGCTCAAGCGCGTGATGGGCAAGGCAAGCTTCGCCACGGTGCGCGACGGCTCGGGCCAGATCCAGTTCTTCATCACGCCCGCCGACGTCGGCGACACGACCTACGACGCGTTCAAGAAGTGGGACCTCGGTGACATCGTCGCCGCGAAGGGCGTGCTGTTCCGCACCAACAAGGGCGAACTCTCGGTGCGCGTCACCGAACTGCGCCTGCTGTCGAAGTCGCTGCGTCCGCTGCCGGACAAGTTCCACGGTCTGTCGGACCAGGAAATGCGTTATCGCCAGCGCTACGTCGACCTGATCGTGACGCCGGAAGCGCGCGACACGTTCGTGGCGCGCACCAAGGCGATCTCGTCGGTGCGCCGCTTCATGTCCGACGCGAGCTTCATGGAAGTCGAAACGCCGATGCTGCACCCGATCCCGGGCGGCGCGGCGGCCAAGCCGTTCGTCACGCACCACAACGCGCTCGACATGCAGATGTTCATGCGCATCGCGCCCGAGCTGTATCTGAAGCGCCTGATCGTGGGCGGCTTCGAGCGCGTGTTCGAAATCAACCGGAATTTCCGTAACGAAGGCGTTTCGCCGCGTCACAACCCGGAATTCACGATGATGGAGTTCTACGCCGCGTACACCGACTACGCATGGCTGATGGACTTCACCGAACAGCTGATCCGCCAGGCCGCGATCGATGCGTCGGGTACGGCTGTGCTCACGTATCAGGGCCGCGAACTCGATCTGTCGAAGCCGTTCCATCGTCTGACGATCGTGCAGGCGATCCAGAAGTACGCGCCGCAGTACACGACCGAGCAACTCGCCGATGCCGCGTTCCTGCGCACCGAGCTGAAGAAGTTCGGCGTCGACGCGAACCAGCCGCAGTTCCTCAACGCGGGCGTGGGCGCGCTGCAACTCGCGCTGTTCGAAGAGACGGCCGAGTCGCAACTGTGGGAACCGACCTACATCATCGACTACCCGATCGAAGTCTCGCCGCTCGCGCGCGCCTCGGACACCACGCCGGGCATCACCGAGCGCTTCGAGCTGTTCATCACGGGCCGCGAAATCGCCAACGGCTTCTCGGAGCTGAACGATCCGGAAGACCAGGCCGCGCGCTTCAAGAAGCAGGTCGAGCAGAAGGACGCCGGCGACGAGGAAGCGATGTTCTACGACGCCGACTACATCCGCGCGCTGGAGTACGGCATGCCCCCGACGGGCGGCTGCGGTATCGGCATCGACCGTCTGGTGATGCTGCTCACCGATAGCCCGAGCATCCGCGACGTCATCCTGTTCCCGCACCTGCGCCGCGAAGACTAAGCGACGCCTGCAAGACAGAGACGCCGAACGGGGGCGCATGCGGTTCACGCCGCATGCGCCCCGTTTCCTTTGGGCCGTCACGTCGCGATGATCGGGCGTTTGTAACGATAGGTAAAAGCTGCCGCCCTGCTTCGCGCGGTTTTCGCGCGACGAATGGGCATGCCGATTGCGCGAGGACGGGAAACCGCGCCGGGCAACGCCGTGCGGCGATCAGGACCTTTTCGATGCGCTAGCGGTTCGCCGCGCGCACACGTCGGGTTACAAAATGAAACGCCCGTGCCACGGCTTTCGCTCACACTGATTCGTGAGTCAACTCTGCAAAAGACGGAGCCTTTCATGAACGAACTCGATCCTAAAACCACCACGCACGACACGTCCGGCAAACGCCGCCTGCATCCGCTCGTCGCCACCGCGGCGGCGGCCGTGATCGTCGCGAGTCTCGCGGCCACGGCGGCCATCACCGGCGTATTTCCCAAAGCCTCCAGCACGGCCGAACAGAACGCCCAGTCGCAGACCGGCCAGACCACGCTGATGGCGACGCCGCCCGCCACGCAGGACTCCACCCTGCCCGCGAACGGCGCGCAGTACGCGCAGCAGAATGGCGCGCAAGCCAATACGCCCGCTGAGCCGCAACCCGCTCCGGCAACCGCGCAGCAGCAGCAACCGGCCGCGCCCGCGCCGCAATACGCACAGCAGCCTCAGCAAGCCGCGCAAGAAGCGCCGCCGCAACAGGCCGCGTGCGCCTCGTGCGGCGTGGTCGAATCGATTTCGGCGAGCAAGCAGGAAGGCCATGGCACCGGCATCGGCGCAGTCGGCGGCGCGGTGGCGGGCGGCGTGGTCGGCAACCAGTTCGGCAGCGGCGGCGGCCGCACGGCGATGACGCTGCTCGGCGCGCTCGGCGGCGGTCTCGCGGGCAACTCGGTCGAAAAGCACCTGCGCAGCACGACGTCCTACTCGGTGCGCGTGCGCATGGATAACGGCAAGATGCGCTACTTCACCTATCACGAAGCGCCGCCGTTCCAGCAAGGCCAGCGCGTGCGGGTCGAACGCGGCGCGCTCGAAGCGGCCTGACGCCCTCTGATCCTCGCCACGCCGGCAAACAAAAAGGCGATTCGCCATTACAGCGAATCGCCTTTTTTCATTTCGGCCCGCGACGGCGCGCGGGCGGCCGTCAGCAAGATCGATCAGTAATCCGCTTCCTCGATCCAGGCGGCCTGGATTGCTTCGAGGATGCGTTCGTTGGAGTTTTGCGGATCGTCGTTGAAGCCTTCGAGTTCCGTGATCCAGCGATGCAGATCGGTAAAGCGCACATACTGCGGATCGACTTCGGGGTGCGTGTCCGTCAAGGCCATTGCGATGTCCTGCGTATCGGTCCATTTCATGGCTGTGCGCTCCTCTTCGGGTGGATCAGTGGTTTTCCTTGGCGTGGTTGATCGAGTAACGCGGGATCTCGATCACCAGGTCGTCTTCCGCCGGCACGAGCGCCTGGCACGACAGCCGCGAAGTGGGCTCCAGACCCCATGCCTTGTCGAGCAGGTCGTCTTCGGCTTCTTCCGACGGTTCGAGCGCGTTGAAACCTTCGCGCACGATCACGTGACAGGTCGTGCACGCGCACGACTTCTCGCAGGCGTGTTCGATCTCGATGCCGTGTTCCAGCAGCGCGTCGCACACGCTTTCACCCGGCTTGGCGTCGATGACCGCGCCCTCGGGGCACAGTTCGACATGGGGCAGCACCACGATTTGAGGCATTGTGATTTCCGTATCCAATAACTTTCAATTCGGGCGCGCCCCGCCTGACGGCGGCGGCATCGCCCATTCTACTGACCTCGCGCGCTTCGCCACATCGGGAAAGCACGCACCCGGCGCGCAACGCGCACGGGAGAGTTCGCTAATCGTTCAGTCGCGCAGTTGGCCGCGCTTTAGCCGATCTCGTCGAGCCGCTTGCCCGCGAGCGCGCGCTTGATGCCCTTGTCCATGCGGCGCGCGGCGAATTCGTCGGTGCCTTCGGCAAGCGCCTTGGTGGCGGTTTCGATCGCATCGGTGTCGTCGCTTTGCACGATCTGCGCGAGCGCCGCGATCAGCGTGTCGAGCGCGGCGCGCTCGTCGGCGTCGAGCAGCTCGCCGTCGGCGGCCAGCGCCGATTGCGTCGCTTCGATCACACGTTGCGCCTCGACCTGCGCTTCACGCAGCGCGCGCGCACGCATGTCGATGTCGGCGGTCTTGAAGCTCTCTTCGAGCATCCGGGCGACTTCGTTATCTTCGAGGCCGTACGACGGCTTGACCACCACCGAGGCCTCCACGCCCGACAACTGCTCGCGCGCGAACACCGACAGCAGACCGTCCGCGTCCACCTGATAGGTCACGCGGATGCGCGCCGCACCGGCCGCCATCGGCGGAATGCCGCGCAGCTCGAAACGCGCGAGCGAACGGCAGTCGGCCACGAGCTCGCGCTCGCCCTGCACCACGTGGATCGCCATCGCGGTCTGGCCGTCCTTGAAGGTCGTGAAGTCCTGCGCGCGCGCGACCGGAATGGTCGAGTTGCGCGGGATGATCTTCTCGACGAGGCCGCCCATCGTTTCCACGCCCAGCGAGAGCGGGATCACGTCGAGCAGCAGCCAGTCGTCGTCGCCGCCGCGATTGCCGGCCAGCAGATCGGCCTGAACCGCCGCGCCGAGCGCGACCACCTGATCCGGGTCGAGATTCGTGAGCGGCGCCTGGCCGAAATACTGTTCCACGGCGCGGCGGATCACCGGCATGCGCGTCGCGCCGCCGACCAGCACCACGCCCTTCACGTCCTGCGCGCCGACCTTCGCATCGCGCAGCGCCTTCTTCGTCGGCGTGAGCGTGCGTTGCACGAGCGTCTGCGTGAGCGCTTCGAAACGCGGCTCGTCGATGGCGACCGCGATGGCCTGGCCGTTCGACAGCGTGACGTCGATACGCGCTTGCGGCGCCGACGACAGCGCTTCCTTCGCGTCGCGCGCGCGGTCGAGCAGCAGACGCACGTCTTCGGGCGCGAGCGCCGCACGCGCGACGCCGCTTTGTTCGAGCACGTAGTCGAACAGCACGTGGTCGAAATCGTCGCCGCCGAGCGCCGAGTCGCCGCCCGCCGCCAGCACTTCGAACACGCCCTTGGTGAGCTTCAGGATCGACAGGTCGAAAGTGCCGCCGCCGAGGTCGTAGACCGCGTAGAGGCCTTCGGCGCCGTTGTCGAGACCGTAGGCGATGGCCGCCGCGGTCGGCTCGTTCAGCAGGCGCAGCACGTTCAGGCCCGCGAGGCGCGCGGCGTCCTTGGTCGCCTGGCGCTGCGCTTCGTCGAAATACGCGGGCACCGTGATGACCGCGCCGACGAGGTCGTCGCCGAGCGTGTCTTCGGCGCGCTGACGCAGCGTCGCGAGAATTTCCGCCGACACTTCCACCGGGCTTTTCACGCCGTCGATGGTCTCGATCTGCACCATGCCGGGCGCGTCGACGAACACGTAAGGCGCGTTCGCCGCGCCTTCGACGTCGGCCTTGCCGCGGCCCATGAAGCGCTTGACCGAGACGATCGTGTTGCGCGGATCGCTGGCCGCCTCGGCCTTGGCCGTGCGGCCGATGCGGCGGCCACCGTTGGCCAGATAGCGCACGACGGAAGGCAGCAGCACGTGGCCGTCCTCGTCGGGCAGCACGTCGGGCACGCCGCTGCGCACGGCGGCGACGAGCGAGTTCGTCGTGCCGAGGTCGATGCCGACGGCGAGTCGCCGCTGGTGCGGCGCCGGCGCCATGCCGGGTTCGGAGATTTGCAGTAATGCCATCTGTGTGATCTGTTGCGGGCCGCCACGGGCAGCCCTGTCCTATGTTCTACGCTCTTTTCGCACGGCCGGGCGCACGCTCAAGCGTGCTCGTGCGAGCCGCGCCGCCTCAGCCTTCCAGCCGCTCGATCTGCGTCTCGATCTCGGCCGCCACGCGCTCGATGAACATGAGCTGGCGCACCGCTTCCGCCGCCGGCTGGTTCGAGCCGCTGTCGATCAGCGCCGCGAGCTTCGCGAGGCGCGCGCGCTCGTCGTCGCGCAATTCGCCCGACAGCGCGTCGAGCGCATCGACGTTCTTCGCGTGCACGGCGTCTTCGATCGCTTCGCGCCACTCCATCTGCTGCATCAGGAACGCCGGCTCCATGGCCGTATTGTCCTCGGCGCCGACGTCGACGCCGCGCAGATGCAGCAGGTACTTGGCGCGCTTGAGCGGATCGCGCAGCGTCTGATACGCCTCGTTCGCGCGCGTGGCCCATTGCATCGCCACGCGTTTTTGCGCGTCGCCGGCCGCCGCGAAGCGGTCCGGATGCACCTGTGCCTGCACGGTGCGGTAAGCGTGGTCGAGCGAATCGGCGTCGATCGCGAACTGCTCGGGCAGGCCGAACAGCACGAAGTGGCTATCGGAAAGCGATGAAAGCGAGGTCATCGGATAAAGCGTTCTTGTGGGGGGCCATCAAAATCAAAAAGGCGGCACAGGCCGCCTTTTCACCGCACCGCGCGGGCTTAAACGCGGAAGGACTCGCCGCAACCGCACTCGTCCTTCACGTTCGGGTTGTTGAACTTGAAGCCCTCGTTGAGGCCTTCGCGCACGAAGTCGAGCTGCGTGCCGTCGATATAGGAGAGGCTTTTCGGATCGACGATCACCTTCACGCCGAAGCTCTCGAAGACGTTGTCTTCGGGCGCCAGGTCGTCGACATACTCGAGCTTGTACGCAAGTCCCGAGCACCCCGTCGTGCGCACGCCGAGGCGCAGACCCACGCCCTTGCCGCGCCGGGTCAGGTACTTCTGCACGTGCTGTGCCGCTTTTTCCGTCAACGTAATAGCCATAGCGTTTTCGCCGCGCCCCGCCCCGCGTGCCGCAGACTCATGCCTGCTTCACCACGATGCGACGCAACCTGCCTGCATCCAAAATCGTTAATCCCGCGGCGGCGCACCCGAGGGTTCGCCGCCGTTCTGCCCGCGCCGCGCGCCATGTTGCCAGGGCGTCGCGCGCGTACTGCCGTGCGCCTTAAACGGCGTCGGCCTTCGCTTCGGTCGTGTGACGCGTGCGGTAGTCGGCGACCGCTGCCTTGATCGCGTCTTCCGCGAGGATCGAGCAGTGGATCTTCACCGGCGGCAGCGCCAGTTCTTCGGCGATCTGCGTGTTCTTGATCGAGAGCGCTTCGTCGAGCGTCTTGCCCTTGACCCATTCCGTGACGAGCGAGCTCGAGGCGATTGCCGAGCCGCAGCCGTAGGTCTTGAACTTCGCGTCTTCGATCACGCCGTCCGCGCCCACGCGGATCTGCAGCTTCATCACGTCGCCGCAAGCCGGCGCGCCGACCATGCCGGTGCCGACGGTGTCGTCGTCTTTCGAGAACGAACCGACGTTACGCGGGTTTTCGTAGTGGTCCAGAACCTTGTCGCTATATGCCATGATCACACTCCTTCAATTCGTTGGCCGCGCGGCAATTTCGTGTGCGCTGCGGCCGGGTCGATGTTCGCTTTGCGTCGCGTGAAACTCTGCGCGCTGACTTAGTGCGCCGCCCACTGGATGGTCGACAGGTCGATGCCATCCTTGTGCATTTCCCACAGCGGCGAGAGTTCGCGCAGCTTGGCGATCTTCGTCTTCAGCAGGTTGATCACATAGTCGACGTCCTGCTCCGTCGTGAAACGGCCCACCGTGAAGCGGATCGAGCTGTGCGCCAGTTCGTCGTTGCGGCCGAGCGCGCGCAGCACGTACGACGGCTCCAGCGAAGCCGACGTGCACGCCGAACCCGACGACACCGCCACGTCCTTCACCGCCATGATCAGCGACTCGCCTTCGACGAAGTTGAAGCTGATGTTCAGGTTGTGCGGGACACGCTGTTCCATGTCGCCGTTCACGTAGGTTTCTTCGATTTGCGAGAGGCCCTTGAGCAGACGGTCGCGCAGCATGCGCACGCGCTCGTTTTCCGTCGCCATCTCTTCACGCGCGATGCGGAACGCTTCGCCCATGCCGACGATCTGGTGCGTCGCCAGCGTGCCCGAACGCATGCCGCGCTCGTGACCGCCGCCGTGCATCTGCGCTTCGATACGCACGCGCGGCTTGCGACGCACGTACAGCGCGCCGATGCCCTTCGGGCCGTAGGTCTTGTGCGCCGAGAACGACATCAGGTCGACCTTGAGCTTTTGCAGGTCGATGGGCGTCTTGCCCGTCGATTGCGCAGCGTCGACGTGGAACACGATGCCCTTTTCGCGGCAGATTTCGCCGATGGTCTCGATGTCCTGGATCACGCCGATCTCGTTGTTCACGTGCATCACGGAAACGAGGATCGTGTCCGGGCGGATCGCCGCCTTGAACGCTTCGAGGTCGATCAGGCCGTTGTCCAGCACCGGCAGATACGTGACTTCATAGCCTTCGCGCTCGAGCTCGCGGCAGGTGTCGAGCACGGCCTTGTGCTCGGTCTTCACCGTGATGATGTGCTTGCCCTTGCTCTTGTAGAAGTGCGCGGCACCCTTGATCGCGAGGTTGTCCGATTCGGTCGCGCCGGAGGTCCAGATGATTTCGCGCGGGTCGGCGTTGACGAGCGCGGCAACCTGCTCGCGCGCTTCCTCGACCGCACGCTCCGCGTCCCAGCCGTAGGCATGGCTGCGCGAAGCCGGATTGCCGAACTGCTCGCGCAGGTACGGAATCATCTTGTCCACCACACGCGGGTCGACCGGCGTCGTCGCGCTGTAGTCCATGTAAATGGGCAGGTGGGGAATATCGTTATTCATCTATCGCTCCGGGGAATCTTTGTGCTGCGCTGTACTGTGTAGTGCGTCCTGGCGGCTCGGATCAAGCTCACGAACTCGCCATGTTGAAAATCGAGTTCGGCCCTAGCGGCACGGCCCTCACCGGCTCCACCGCGGGTGCCTCGGCACGGCGGTCGCGGATGACGGTCGGCGCGGCGCCTTCGCGGGCGCGCTGCTTGTCCACCAGATCCTTGAGCGACACGGAGTCGAGGTACTCGACCATCTTCTGGTTCAGCGTGGACCAGAGTTCGTGCGTCATGCAGTGGCCGTCGTGCTGCTTGGTGCCCTCGCAGGCGCCCTTGCCGCCGCACTGGGTGGCATCGAGCGGCTCGTCCACGGCAATGATGATGTCCGCGACCGTGACGTCCTCCGCGCGGCGCGCGAGGTTGTACCCGCCGCCCGGCCCGCGGACCGATTCGACGATTTCATGACGGCGGAGCTTGCCGAACAGCTGTTCGAGGTACGACAGCGAAATGTGCTGGCGCTGGCTGATACCCGCAAGCGTCACCGGGCCCTGCTCCTGGCGCAGGGCCAGGTCGATCATCGCCGTGACGGCGAAACGGCCTTTCGTGGTGAGTCTCATGATGGTAGGGGAACCGCAATTCTCGACAATTTTCGTCAAGTATAAATACATGACTAGTTTAGTCAAGTATCCGTGCCGCCATTCGGGTTATTAGGCACATGACGAAAAGGTAAAACGGCGCACATCCTGCTCAACGCGTGCGCCGCACCGTTCACTTCAATCCACCAGTTGCGGACGCAGCGCCGCCAGCAGGCCCGCGCAAGCGGCCTCGCACTGGTCGAGCACCGCTTCGAAGCCCGCCGCGCCGCCGAAATAAGGGTCGGTTACTACACGATCCTGCGCGTTCGGCGCGAATTCCATCAGCAGGCGGATCTTGTCGCGCTCGCTGGCCGGCGCGACCTGATGCAGCGCGGTCACATTGGCGTCGTCCATCGCGACGATCAGATCGAACGCCGCGAAATCTTCCTGCGCGATCTGGCGCGCGCGCAGCGGCGCGAGATCGTAGCCGCGCTGCTTGCCCGCGCGCTGGGCGCGCTCGTCGGGCGCCTCGCCGATGTGCCAGTTGCCGGTGCCCGCCGAATCGACCACCACGCGACCGTTCAGGCCCGCCTGCTCGACCATGCGCAGCATCACCGCTTCAGCCGTGGGCGAGCGGCAGATGTTGCCGAGGCAAACGAAACAGACGGAAACCTTGTTCATCGTGTCGGGGTGGGACTGGACGCGGTACAGAGCCGTCCAGTCGATAGTCAGATACGTCAGAGCAAAGCCGGGACCGGAACCGCATCCGGGCGAATCCGCAATTATACAAAGTGCGGCAAATGCGCGCTCGTGATGCCCGCGCCGCCCGGGATGCTCAGATCGTGCTTGCCTGCGGCAGCGGGTTCACGGCACGCATCGCCTTGACGGGCGCCTTCACGTCGCCGGTATTCCCGACAAGGCCATACGACACGGCGCGCGCCAGTTCGGCGCTCACCTGATCGGCGGCGAGCGGCAGTTGCTGCTCGGCGGTATTCCAGGCGTGAACCCATGCAACTGCCGCGAGCGGCACGATCAGCGCCAGCGGCCAATACACCACTATTTTCTTTTTCATGATGCGACTCTCTCTCGACTGTGGGGCGAGGTGCTTGAGACGCACTATCGCCAGTCGAAATGATATAGACGATCGCAATCAGGAAAAACCCGGCAAAGACGAACACACTGTTGCCGCAGATTAAACAGTGGCCGATTTACGGTTGACGATGCCGTGTCGCGTTGGCGTCCAGATGCGTCTGGCGCGCCGCGTAAAGCTCGCGGAACGTGCGTCCAACCGGCGTGGGCAGGTCGCGTCCCTCAGTCCAGCCGCGCGCGAACGGCAATTTGCGGATCGCCTGCCCTTGCCGCCCCATGCGCTCCAGCACGCGCACGCCGAGTTTCGTCAACAGCCCGTAGGCCGTGGGATGCAGCGCGAACCAGCCCCACACGGCGAGCGCCGCGCGTTCGCGCCACGGCCGCAGCTTGCGTTCGGTCTGCTTTTCGCGCAGCTTGCGCAGCAGATCCGACAGCGGGATGCCGACCGGACAGACGCTGTTGCACTCGCCGCAGAGCGTGGCGGCCTGCGGCAGATCGAGCGCCTTCTCGATGCCGACGTAGCTGGGCGTGAGCACCGATCCCATCGGCCCCGGATAGACCCAGCCGTAGGCGTGGCCGCCGACCTTCTGATAAACGGGACAGTGGTTCATGCACGCGCCGCATCGTATACAGCGCAGCATGTCCTGGAACTCGCCGCCGATCAGCCCGGTGCGGCCGCCGTCGACGAGCACCACATACATATGCTCCGGCCCGTCCTGGTCGCCGGGCCCGCGCGGACCGGTGAGCATCGAAAAATAGTTCGAGGTGGCCTGCCCGGTCGCCGAACGCGGCAGCAGGCGCATGGCCGTGGCGAGATCCTCGAGCGTGGGCAGCACCTTTTCGATGCCGGTGACCGCCACGTGCACGCGTGGCATCACCGTGCACATGCCCTCGTTGCCCTCGTTCGTGACCAGCACGACCGAACCCGTTTCCGCGACGACGAAGTTGCCGCCGGTCACGCCCATATCCGCCGACAGAAAGTGCGGACGCAGCACTTCGCGCGCCTCGCGCGTCATGTCGGGAATTTCGGTGAGACGCGGCTTATGGTGCGTCTGCGCGAACAGGTCGGCGATCTCGTCCTTATCCTTGTGGACGACGGGCGCAATGATGTGGCTCGGCGGCTCGTTGTTGTTGATCTGGAGGATGTACTCGCCGAGATCCGTCTCGATGGACTGCACACCCATCTGCGCGAGCACCGTGTTCAGCTGCATTTCCTCGGACACCATCGACTTCGTCTTGATGACCTTGCGCACCTCGTGCTTGCGCGCGATGTCGGCCACCAGTTGCGCCGCGTCGCGCGCCGTCTCTGCGAACAGCACCGTCACGCCGCGCCGCGTGGCCTCGGCCTCGAACTGCTCGATCCAGACGTCGAGGTTCTCCAGCGCGCGGTTGCGGCGCTCCTTGAGCGCAGCGCGCGTGGCCGCGAAGTCGATGGCCGTGATGGCCTCCGCGCGCGCGGTGACGAACTTGGTCGAGAGCTTCTTGAGGTTCTGCTGCAGGCGCTGGTCGGCAAGCTTCTGGCCGGCGCGCGCCTTGAACTGCATCGATTGGACTTGCATGGCGTGGTGTCGGGGCGAATGGTGACGTGAACGTGCGGATTGAGCCGCGTGCGTGGACAAAGCGGCGCGTCAGACGTCGCCGGCCAGCACCTGTGCGATATGCAGCACGCGCGTGTGCGCATCGCCGGTTCGGCGCAAGCGCCCTTCGATGTTCAACATGCAGCCGAGGTCGCCGAGCACGACCGCGCCCGTGCCGCTCGCCTGTACGTTCATGCATTTTTCGTCGGCGATCGCGGTGGAAATCGCGCCGTACTTGACTGCGAAAGTGCCGCCAAAGCCGCAGCAATGCTCGCAGTCCTTCATCTCCTGCACTTCGACGCCGCGTTGAGCGAGCAGCGCGCGCGGCTGCGCCTTCACACCCAGTTCGCGCAGCCCCGAGCACGAATCGTGATACGTCACCGGGCCGCGAAACTCGCCTTCAGGCACTTCGGGCAGCGTGACTTGGGCGACGTTCACGAGAAAGTCCGTCAGTTCGTAGACCCGCTCGCGCAGCTTGCCGTAGCGCGACATCAGTTCGGGATCGTCGCGGAACAGGTCGCCGTAGTGCACGCAGATCATGCCGCCGCACGAGCCCGACGGCACCACCACGTAGTCGAACTGCTCGAATTCGCGCAGCGTCTTTTCGGCCAGGTCGCGTGCGAGCGGGCGCTCGCCCGAGTTGTAGGCCGGCTGCCCGCAACAGGTTTGCGCGGACGGCACGACGACTTCGTAGCCCGCCGCTTCGAGCAGTTTGATCGTCGAAAAACCGATCTCGGGACGCATCGTGTCGATGAGGCAGGTGACGAACAAACCGACTCGCATGGGGACTCCTCCTAAAAACCGTCCCCGATTATCCGATGTTTCGCGCTCACCACCAACGCGGGCCTGCCCGGGTTTTACTCGCCCCGACGCGCGCCGAACACGGCCGCCGACTCCTTGATCCGCCCCTGCGGCGGTGCAGCAGCGGCTCCCGCCACGCGCTTACTTTTTTCACCATACGAGATACAATGGATTTTCCGCTTCACGCGTCAAACGAAAAAGCACCCATGAGCGACACCAATCCGGATCCGAAGACCTCGATTCAGGTGATCGAGCGCATGATGCGGCTCCTCGACGCACTTGCCGCGCATACCGACCCCGTCAGCCTGAAAGAATTGGCGCAGCGCACGGAACTGCATCCGTCGACCGCGCACCGCATTCTCAACGACATGGTCAGCTGCCGCCTGGTCGATCGTTCCGATCCCGGCACGTACCGGCTTGGCATGCGTCTGCTCGAACTCGGCAACCTCGTGAAAGCGCGCCTTTCGGTGCGTGATGCGGCGCTTTCGCCAATGCGCGAACTGCACCGTCTCACGGGGCAGACCGTTAATCTTTCCGTGCGCCAGGGCGACGAAATCGTTTATATCGAGCGCGCCTATTCGGAGCGCTCGGGCATGCAGGTCGTGCGCGCTATTGGCGGCCGCGCCCCGCTGCACCTCACCTCGGTCGGCAAACTGTTTCTCGCCGCCGACGAAGCCACCCGCGTGCGCGCCTACGCAACGCGTACCGGCCTCTCGGGCCACACACGCAACAGCATCACGGACCTCAGCCGCCTGGAACGCGAACTCGCCCATGTGCGCCAGCAGTCGTGCGCGCGCGACAACGAAGAACTTGAGTTGGGCGTTCGCTGCATTGCCGCAGGCATTTACGACGATACCGGCAAGCTCGTGGCAGGCCTGTCGCTTTCCGCGCCCGCGGACCGCTTGCAGGACTCGTGGCTCGGGCAGTTGAGCAAGACCGCACTGACCATTTCCGAGTCGCTGGGTTATCACCCGGAAATCGCCGATGGCAACGTGCAGACGGCCTGACGTAGCAATCGGACGTAGCACGATGCGCGTATCGCATCGCATGAAGCGGAGGCAAGCCCTCCGCTTTTTTTCGCCCGCTCGACGCATTGCGCGCGAGAACGCCCAACTCGCGTCCAACTCAGCCCACAAGCGCTTCGAGTTGCTGATCGACCTGCGTATCGAGTGCACGCGCCTCTTTCGCCAGATTGACCTGCCTGGCCGTGTGCGCCGTTTCCAGCAAACTCGAACTGATGGTGTAACCGTCGCGGCCAACGAGCCACGTGAGGATGTCGCTCAAATGCCAGAGCGACGGACTGCCTTCGTGGACCGGTTGCGGGAAATCGGCCGCATGCACGAGCATCAGCTTGCGCATGTTCTGGCGCGACATGCCCGTCATGTCCGCGACGTCGGTCAAGCCGACGAAGTCGGGCGCCGCCTCCACGAGCCGCGCGGACGGCGCCGCTTCCTTCACGTTCTGCAAGGCCGTATAGATGGCCTCCCACGCCGTGGCGCTGTCACGCGTGAACGCCAGCGCGATGCGCCCCGGCAAGCCGACGCCGAGGGTGGCGTCGTCGCAGCCCGCTTGCGCGAGCCGCTCGACGAGCGCGTCGTGGTCGCTGTCTTCCGGTGCAAGCTGATACTTGAGCGTGAAAACGTATTCCATGCCTGACTCCTGCTCTACTCTTGCCTGTGAGGCCCAACGGGCCGCTCTGACCTGCCTTGATGCCGCGCGCTTCCGGCCACACGGCTCGCCGCGCTTTCAGCCACACTTCCGGCTGCACCTCCGACCGGCGCCTTCACGGGCGCCTTCACTCGCTGCGCGGTGCAGTTGTCCACCACGCGCTTGAGCATGTTTGCGTGATTCCCCGCGTTGCGCGGCGTGCTCCAGATGCTCGTGATGCAGAATTCGCCACAACGGCAATCGGCCTGGTTGAGCGGGCAAAACATTCTTCCCCACGCGTGACCATTTCCTTTACCTGGCATCACTAACCAACCTTGGGTTTCGGCATAAACCAGCGCCGCCTCGACCTCTTTCTTCGCATGCGATCGTCTCATCGACAAGCCCAGTGTATGTATCGTCAACATGGTTGTCAACTGACAACCATCAAACTCCAGTCGAACTCGATGCCCGGCTGGCCGCCTTGATCCATCACTGGAAATCTTGCCGATCGAATGCTCGCGCAGAAAGCTGGCCGGATGGCGTAGGAGCAGACGCGCCACCTCTCGGCGCCCTCCCAATCCGCGCCCCAAAACAAAAACGCCCCGCGATTGCGGGGCGTTCTGCGAAACGAACTCGGTGCTGGCGTGAGGCGGCTCAGGTGCCGGCGCCGCCTGCGTCCGCGCTCGTAATATGCGGCTGCTGATCGGCGCCGCCATTGTCCAGCCACGTGCGCACACGCGTGGCGTCGGCGAAGCGCGAGTACTTGCCGCTCGAATCGAGCAGCACCATGATCACCGGACGGCCATGCACGACCGTCTGCATCACGAGGCACTCGCCCGCTTCGTTGATGAAGCCGGTCTTCTGCAGGCCGATGTCCCATGACGGATTGCGGATCAGCGCGTTCGTGCTGTTGTAGGCCAGGTTGCGCTTGCCCGTGAACACGTCGTAGCTGCGGTCGGTCGAGAACTGACGGATCATCGGATACTGATACGCCGCGTTCACCATCTTCACGAGGTCACGCGCGCTCGACACGTTGTGGCTCGTCAGACCCGTGGAGTTCTCGAAATGCGTGTCGGTCATGCCGAGCTGCTTCGCCTTGGCGTTCATCGCGGCGATGAAGGCCGGACGACCGCCCGGGTAGTAACGCGACAGCGCGGCGGCAGCGCGGTTTTCCGACGCCATCAGCGCGATGTGCAGCATGTCTTCACGCGACAGCACCGAGCCGACCGACAGGCGCGAGCCCGTGTTCTTCTCGTAGTCGCGGTCTTCGTCGGTGACTTCGATCTGCTCGGTGAGCGGCGCCTTCGAGTCGAGCACGACCATCGCGGTCATGAGCTTCGAGATCGAGGCGATCGGCACCACGGCGCGCGAGTTCTTGTCGAACAGCGGCTCGAGCGAGTTCTGATCGACCACGTAGGCCACGCCCGAGCGCAGCATCAGCGAATCGGGCGTCTCATGCAGGCCGAACGCCTGACCGGCGGTGGGCTGACGCGGCTCGAAAGCCACGCGGCGCACGGCCGTGTGATGGCGGCCGTTCATCGTGTAGGCCACGCGGCGTTTCTTCGCCACCGGGCGTGCGTCGTCGTCCTTGGCTGCGACGGTACGGGCAGCGCCCGCCTTCTTCGCAACCTTGGCCGATGCCGGCGCAACCTTTTTGGTGGACTTCTTCGCCTTGGCCGTATTGGCCGCAGCGGTGTTCTGCGACGCAGCAAAGGCGCCCTCGGGCACGAATAGCGTCGCACTGATGGCCACGGACACAGCCACCGACAGCGCGGTGCTGACAACCGATGAGGGCACCAGCTTGAACGACAGGAACTTGTCGGATTTCATTGGTGTTCTGGATGGAGCGGCGGGATCGTTCGCCAAGTGTAGTAAAACCACGAAAAATTCGCAAATTGAAGCACTTATGGCTGCTCGTTAAACCGAAATCTGGTTCTTGATTGAGTAGACCAATACGCTTCACATTCTCGATGGACAGAGACAATCGTCCGGGCGGTCCCGCCCTGCTGCGCCAATGGCCGGCAACTATTGCTGTCGCCTACGCATTAACGGCGCACGTTGTGCAGAACTTTATGTGGGATAAATACCGGGGACGATGCTCAGACGCCAGTGCTGCCGAACCGCGCGACGCGTGTTCGACCGGGCTTTCGACCGGAATGGATCTTTAACGTTCCATGACGCAATCTGGTGGACGCGTTAAGTGAAATCCCGCACATGACTTCCTCGAATCCGACGGCGCAACCTCCGATGTGCCGTCAGGCTCAATCTTGCCAGAATCAGCGCGCATATGCCTGGCCTTCTCCAGCAAGGCCTGGCGCCGGTTTGCGCCCTGCCCTTGCGGCGCGTCATGCCGCACGCCGCCAACCGGCACGCAATTTGCCCCATGCGAGTCGCATAAGTGCCTGTTTAATAACAAATAAATGACATGGTGCGACGCACCAAAAGACGCTTGACTTTCGGCTCAGGCGTCCTAAAATCGTCTGTAATGTTGCGACGCACCAATGCGCCCGGCAGATCACCCAGCGTCTTGCCACTTACTCCAGGCGGTCCACCCACACGAGGCCGCCAACCATCCAGGAGCGTAAACATGAGTCTGCTGACCCCTGAGCAATTCGTCGCCGCCCAGAAAGCCAACCTCGAAACCCTGTTCGGCCTCACCGGCAAGGCATTCGAAGGCGTGGAAAAGCTCGTCGAATTGAACCTTCAGGCCGTTCGCTCGAATCTGGCGGAATCGCAGGAACACGCGCAGCGCGCGCTGTCGGTGAAGGATGCGCAGGAACTGCTCGCGCTGCAATCGAGCTACGCCCAACCGCTCGCCGAAAAGGTGCTCTCGTACGGCCGCCACGTCTACGAAATCGCTTCGGCCACGCAAGCCGAATTCGCGAAGGTCGCTGAAGCTCACTACGAAGAGCAGAACCGCAAGGTGCAGTCGCTCGTCGACAACGTCGCGAAGAACGCACCGGCCGGTTCGGAAACCGCTGTCGCCGTGATCAAGTCGGCCATCAACGCCGCGAACACCACGTACGAAACGGTCCACAAGGCCACCAAGCAAGCGGTCGAAATGGCCGAAAGCAACTTCAACGCCGCCACCGCCGCGGCCAGCAAGGCCGCCGCGCAAGCTTCGCGCTCGGCTGCCGCTTCGGCCAAGAAGACGGTCTGAAGCCCCGGTCCGACACTCATATTCAGACCCCGCCGGCCCGCACCGGCTGATCGCTGGAGACCGTCGGACCAAGCCCGCTGAACGGGGCGCGCGCCGCAACGGCTGCGCGCTCCGCGCCGGACTGACGCTCCGGTATGCCGCAAGGTATGCCACTTACCCGGTCGCCCGACCGGGAATCTTTTTTGCCGCGTCAGCCGCCGCGCACTTTGCCGCGCCGGCGCGCCTCTCGAAGCTTCCGCCCGCCCCGTCCACGCTCGGGGCACCGCACAAAGAAAAACGGCGCACTCCCTGAGGAGTGCGCCGTTTGCTTACGTGCATGCCGCCAGCGAGCGCGGCACGCAGCGTCTTACTTCTTTTTCTGCGGCGGCAGATCGGTACAGACGCCTTCGTACAACTCGGCGGCCATGCCGACGGATTCGCCCAGCGTCGGGTGCGGGTGAATCGTCTTGCCGATGTCGGTCGCGTCCGCGCCCATTTCCACCGCGAGGCAGACTTCGCTGATCAGATCGCCCGCGTTCAGGC
This sequence comes from Paraburkholderia tropica, assembly GCF_914484835.1. Classification (GTDB taxonomy): domain Bacteria; phylum Pseudomonadota; class Gammaproteobacteria; order Burkholderiales; family Burkholderiaceae; genus Paraburkholderia; species Paraburkholderia tropica_A. Next base: position 3,073 of record NZ_CAJZAR010000071.1, on the reverse strand, counting down.
CGACGATGCCGCCGCCGATCACGCGATGCGTCTCTTCGTCAAAAATCAGCTTGGTGAAGCCCTCGTCGCGGCCGTTGGCGATCGCGCGGCCCGAAGCGGCCCACGGGAACACCGCCTTGCCGTACTTGATGCCTTCGGCCTTGCACTGATCTTCGGTCTTGCCGGCCCACGCCACTTCCGGGTCGGTGTAGGCCACCGACGGAATCTGCAGCGCGTCGAAGTACGCCTTCTCGCCGTGCGCCGCTTCCGCCGCCACGTGGCCTTCATGCACGGCCTTGTGCGCGAGCATCGGCTGGCCGACCACGTCGCCGATCGCGAAGATGTGCGGTACGTTGGTGCGCATCTGCTTGTCGACGTCGATGAAGCCGCGATCCGTCACCGCCACGCCGGCCTTGTCCGCGCCGATCTTCTTGCCGTTGGGCGAGCGGCCCACGGCGACCAGCACGAGGTCGTAGCGCTGCGCTTCGGCCGGAGCCTTTTCGCCTTCGAACGTGACGTAAATGCCGTCTTCCTTCGCTTCGGCCTTCGTCGTCTTGGTCTTGAGCATGACATTCGCGAAGCGCTTCGCGTTGTACTTCTCCCAGACCTTGACGAGATCGCGGTCCGCGCCGGCCATCAGGCCGTCGAGCATTTCCACGACATCGATTTGCGCGCCGAGCGTCGAGTAGACCGTCGCCATTTCCAGACCGATGATGCCGCCGCCGATCACCAGCATCTTCTGCGGCAGCTGACGCAGTTCCAGCGCGCCGGTCGAGTCGACCACGCGCGGATCTTCCGGCATGAACGGCAGCTTCACGGCCTGCGAACCCGCAGCGATGATCGCCTGCTTGAACTTGACGATCTTCTTGCCGCCCTCGCCCGCCACTTCCATGTGGTACGGATCGATGAACGAGCCGAGGCCCGTCACGACTTCGACCTTGCGCGCCTTGGCCATGCCGGCGAGACCGCCGGTCAGCTTCTTGACGACGCCCGACTTGAAGTCGCGCAGCTTGTCGAGATCGACTTGCGGCTTGCCGAACGAGATGCCGTGCGATTCGAGCGAAGCGGCTTCGTCGATCACGAGCGCCGTGTGCAGCAGCGCCTTCGACGGGATGCAGCCGACGTTCAGACACACGCCGCCGAGCGTCGAATAACGCTCGACCAGCACGGTCTTCATGCCGAGGTCGGCGGAGCGGAACGCTGCCGAGTAGCCGCCGGGGCCGGCGCCGAGCACGAGCATGTCGCATTCGACGTCGGCGCTGCCGCTGAAGCTGCCGGCTTGCGGTGCCGGTGCTGCGGCCTTCGGTGCCTCCGCAGCCTTGGGCGCTTCGGCCTTCGGCGCGGCAGCCGGTGCGGGCGCAGCCGCCGGTGTGGCAGCCGCTTCCGACACTTCGACGATCGCGACCAGCGTGCCTTGCGACGCCTTGTCGCCGGCCTTGATCTTCACTTCCTTGACCGTGCCCGCGACATCGCTGGGCACTTCCATCGTGGCCTTGTCCGACTCGAGCGAGAGCAGCGACTGCTCCTTTTCGATCACGTCGCCCGGCTTGATGTTGACTTCGATGACGTCGATGTCCTTGAAGTCGCCGATATCCGGCACTTTCACTTCGACGAGACTCATGGTGTCCCCTTCAGGAACGACCGGCCGCACCTGTCGCGGCGCGCATCAGCTGAATACAGCGGATGCGGCGCAACGGCGCGGGCCGGTCGAAGCGGTTTTACAGGATCACGCGGCGGAAATCGCCGAGGATCGCACCGAGGTACGCGTTGAAGCGCGCGGCAGCCGCGCCGTCGATCACGCGGTGGTCGTACGAGAGCGAGAGCGGCAGCGTGAGACGCGGCACGAACTGCTTGCCGTCCCACACAGGCTTCATCGCGCTCTTCGACAGGCCGAGGATCGCCACTTCCGGTGCGTTGATGATCGGCGTGAAATGCGTGCCGCCGATGCCGCCGAGCGACGAGATCGAGAAGCAGCCGCCTTGCATCTGGTCCGGCTTGAGCTTGCCGTCACGCGCGAGCTTCGAGAGCTCGGTCATTTCCTTGGCGATGTCGACGAGACCCTTCTTGTCGGCGTCGCGGATCACCGGAACGACGAGGCCGTTCGGCGTGTCGGCGGCAAAACCGATGTGGAAGTACTGCTTGAAGACGAGGTTGTCGCCGTCGAGGCTCGCGTTGAACGCCGGGAACTTCTTGAGCGCCGCAACGACTGCCTTGATGACGAACGCCAGCATCGTGAACTTCACGCCGGCCTTCTCGTTTTCCTTGTTCAGCTGCACGCGCAGCGCTTCGAGGTCGGTGATGTCCGCTTCGTCGTTGTTCGTGACGTGCGGGATCATGACCCAGTTGCGGTGCAGGTTCGCGCCCGAGATCTTCTTGATGCGCGACAGCGGCTGCGTGTCGATCGGGCCGAACTTCGTGAAGTCGACCTTCGGCCACGGCAGCAGGTTCAGGCCCGCGCCGCTTGCCGGAGCGGCGGCGGCAGCCGGAGCCGCCGTCTGGCCGCTCATGACGCCCTTCACGAACGCCGTGATGTCGGCCTGCGTGATGCGGCCCTTCGGACCCGTGCCGCCGACGCGTGCAACGTCGACGCCCAGATCGCGTGCGAACTTGCGCACCGAAGGCGAAGCGTGGCTCGGACGGCGCGCGCCGCCTTCGCCTGCCGGGATGATCGGTGCTTGCGCGAGTGCCGAGGGCGCAGCGGGCGCGGCCTTGGCGGGCGCAGCCTGCGGTGCGTCGGACGGCTGCTCGGCCGGCGCCTTCGCAGCCGGTGCGGGCGCAGCGGCTGCGGCACCTTCCGCTTCCACGACGATGATTTCCGCGCCTTCCGACACGCTGTCACCGACCTTGACCTTGATTTCCTTGACGATACCCGCGACCGGGCTCGGCACGTCCATCGTCGCCTTGTCCGATTCGAGCGTGACGAGCGACTGCTCCTTCTCGACACGGTCGCCGACCTTCACGCCGATCTCGATGACCGGAACGTCCTTGTAGTCGCCGATATCGGGGACCTTGACGGTCTGCACGCCGCCGCTCGCGGCGGGCGCGGCAGCAGCCGGGGCCGGTGCGGGCGCGGCGGCTTGCGCAGGCGCGGCGG
>NZ_CAJZAR010000070.1 GCF_914484835.1 Paraburkholderia tropica | reverse complement strand
TTCTTTTTTGATTTTTTTTTTTTTTTTTTTTTTTTTTTTTTTTTTTTTTTTTTTTTTTTTCAAGCAGAAGACGGCATACGAGATTGTTGACTGTGACTGGAGTTCAGACGTGTGCTCTTCCGATCTGCGAGCGCGGCCACGCGCCGGTCGAGACGGCGTCGGCGCCCGCTGCCGCGTCGGGCGCGGCCGCGACCGTGACGGCCGCGCAGCCGCCTAAGAATCCGGTGCGCCTGCACTTCGGCCAGCTCGTGCTGCAAGGCGGCCGCGTGAACTACACCGACAACTTCATCAAGCCGAACTACACGGCCGATCTCGTGCAGATTCAGGGCACGGTGGGCGCGTTCGGCACGGAGTCGACCACGCCCGCGCCCGTCGATGTCTCGGCGAAGCTCGCAGCCAACGGGCCGATCACGATCAAGGGCACGGTGAATCCGCTGATCGCCAAGCCGTCGCTCGATCTCACGGCGAGCGCGCACGACATCGAGCTGACGAACCTCACGCCGTATTCGGCGAAGTACGCGGGCTATCCGATCACCAAGGGCAAGCTCAACGTCGACCTGCATTACCAGCTCGCCGACGATCAGCTCACGGCGAACAACCATATTTTTATCGACCAGCTGACGTTCGGCGATCACGTCCAGAACGACACGGCCACGAAGCTGCCGGTGCGGCTCGCGATCTCGCTGCTCAAGAACCGGCGCGGCGAAATCGACGTGAACATTCCGGTTTCGGGCTCGCTCGCGAATCCCGAGTTCAGCATCGGCGGACTGATCTGGAAGGCGGTGCTGAACCTGATCGCGAAGGCCGTGACCGCGCCGTTCTCGCTGCTCGCGAATGCGTTCGGCGGCAGCGGCGAGGAACTGGGCTACGTGGAGTTCGCGCCGGGCACGGCCACGCTCAGCGACGCCGACACGAAGAAGCTCGACACCATCGCCAAGGCGCTCGACGACAAGCCGTCGATCAAGATCGATTTGATCGGCCGCGTCGATCCGGCTGTCGATACGCCCGCGCTGCGCGAGCAGTACGTGGATCGTCTCGTGCGCCAGCAGAAGGTGAAGGACACCGTGGGCAACGGCGAAAGCGTGGATACGTCGGAAGTGAAGGTCGACTCGAAGGAGTACGGCAAGTATCTGGAGAAGGCCTATAAGGCGGGCGATTTCAAGAAGCCGCGCAATATGATCGGGCTGACGAAGACGCTGCCCGAGGACGATATGAAGCAGGCGCTCGCGGAACACGCGCCGGTGGACGACGCCACGCTGCGCGAGCTGGCGCAGAAGCGCGCGCAGGCGGTGCAGCAGTATTTTGAAGGGAAGGTCGATCCGAGCCGCGTGTTCGTGGTGGCGCCTAAACTCGATGCGAAGGGTATCGACGATAAGGGCGCGACGACGCGGGTGGATTTTGGGTTGAAGTAAGCCGATGAGGATGAAAAAAAGCGCGCCAATTTTGGCGCGCTTTTTTTTGTGGAATGCCGGGGAGTGGCGGTTGAATCCGTCGTTAATCAGTCAGGAAGCGATGCATGACATAGGCATCGACGTAGCCCAATTTTTTGTGGCGAAATACCTTGGGCAGCGTTCCCACAATCGAAAAGCCCAGCTTCTGCCAAAGCGCGACTGCGGCCTCATTGGTGCTGATCACAAAGTTGAATTGCATCGCCTCATAACCGGCTTTCCTGGCCTCCTGCAAGCAGTGCAATCCCAATCTCTGGCCAATACCTTTACCGCTATGTCCAGGCGAGACCATGAACGAGGCGTTGGCGACATGATTGCCCAGGTCTCGCCGGTTGGCCGTCAGTAGATACATGCCCACGATTTGCCCATCATCCTCCGCGACGTAGGAGACAACGCCAGGACCAAACCAGTAGGCGAAAGCGTCCTCGTAAGGGGTATCCGGGGCAAACACGTAAGTGGTTTCGTCACTGACAACCTGCTGAAAGATGGGCCACATGGCCTCAAAATCAGCTTTAACGGCTAAGCGAATATTCATACTGGGCGTCGTTCCTTCACTTCCACTCTCCAGGCTTAAACATAGTCGTCCGCATCGGTCCTGCCGACGAGTCGCAGTTTCTGATCGACCCAACCTTCCTGTCGTTTTTGAGTCTATCACTTAAAAAAATGACGGATGGGCTGCTCCAGAAACCACAATAGCCACTGCCGACGACCATTTCTGAAGAAAACGAATATCCGCTTCTGGCGGATTCAAGCAACAGCCGCTGTCAACGCACCGCCGCACAACCACCGAATTCAAGCCGCCTGTTTCCCAAACGCATACTTCTCGATCACCCTTGCAAGCGTAGCGAACGCGGGCTCGATATGCTCATGCGGCACACACGCATAACCCGTTAGCAATCCTTTCCTCTGCTGCTTGCCGAGATAATAAGAAGCCAGCGGCCGCACGATCACCCCCGCGTCATAAGCCGCCGCCGTGACCTCGCGATCATCGCAATGCTCGGGCAGACCTAACACGAAATGCAGCCCGGCCTCATCGCCCATCACAGGCAACGCGTCACCGAAATGCCGCGTCACCGCATCGATCAGCAATTGCCGCCGCTCGCCATACAGCGTGCGCATCCGGCGCACATGCGAAGTCAGATAACCATCCATGATGAACTCCGCGAGCACGGCCTGCTGCATCAACTGCCCCTCGCGATACAGCTCCGCCACGCCCGCGCGAAACGTGGCCGCAAGCCGCTCCGGCACCACCATATAGCCCATGCGCAAGCCCGGAAACAGCATCTTCCCCAGACTGCCCACGTAAATCACGCGATCCGATTCATCGAGCCCTTGCAGCGACGCAAGCGGCCGGCTGCCGTAACGAAATTCGCTGTCGTAATCGTCCTCGATGATCCACACTTTGTGTTGACGCGCGTATTCGAGCAACGTGCGCCGCCGCGCGAGGCTCATCACCATGCCGAGCGGATACTGATGCGACGGCGTCACGAGCGCCATGCGCGGCGGATGGCGCAGATCCGATTCGCGCGGATTCAATCCTTCGGCATCCACAGGAATCGGCGCGAGCTTGATGCCCGAGGCTTGCAGCACGCTGCGCGCGCCCCAGTAGCACGGCTCCTCGACCCACGCGCGGTCGCCGTGGTCGGCGAGCAGGCGCACGGCGAGGTCGATCGACTGATGAATACCTGTCGTGATGATGATCTGGTCCGGCGTGCAGCGCACGGAGCGCGCGACGCGCAGATAGTCGGACAACGCGCGCCGCAGCGGACGATACCCGCCGCCCGGCGCGTAGGTCAGCAGGTCGTGGCTCGCCGACTTCCAGAGCCGCGATTGCAGGCGGCTCCAGGTGCGCGCGGGAAACTCGGCTACGTCCGGCACGCCGGGCATGAACGCGCCCCATTGCTTGGCGGAGACGCCCGCTTCGTCGATCAGGCGCTGGCCGCGCACGGACATGTCGCCGCGCGGGCACGTCGCGGGTTCGGCGGAAGCGGCGCTTGGCTCGGCGCCGTCCGGCGCAGGCGCGGCGACGCGCGGGCCGACGGCGGCGGAGTCCGGGCGCGTATCGGCCACATAGGTGCCGCTGCCGGTGGTCGAGAGCACGTAGCCTTCGGCGCTCAGCTGGTCGTAGACGTGCAGCACCGTATTGCGCGCGATGCCGAGGTCGCCGGCGAGCGTGCGCGAGCTGGGCAGCTTGGTGCCGGGCGCGAGCTTGCCGGTCAGGATGGCCTGCTGCATCAGCCGCAGCAGTTGGCGGTAGACGGGTTCGACGTCGTTCTTATCAAGCTGCGCGGCCAGCCAGTCGGACAAAATGACCATGACCAAGTGGTTCCATCAGGAATAATGAAATGGCTCCATTGGATAGAGCCGGGACCGACTATAGTAATCCGCACGTCAGATCCGGTTAATGCTCGCGACAGAATTTATTTAATCGCGCCGGATCGGCGGTTCGCGGCAAGGTTCGCGGCAATACGGGAATAGAGACAGGAGACTGGGCGATGAAGCACTCGGACGTGATCGTCAGCTTTCGCGGCGTGCGCAAGACCTACGACGGCGAAACGCTGGTCGTGAAGCAACTCGATCTGGACATCTATCAGGGCGAGTTCCTGACGCTGCTGGGGCCGTCCGGCTCGGGCAAGACCACGTGTCTGATGATGCTCGCGGGCTTCGAGTTTCCCACCGGCGGCGAGATCCGCCTCGAAGGCAAGCTGCTCAACAACGTGCCGCCGCACAAGCGCGACATCGGCATGGTGTTTCAGAACTACGCGCTGTTCCCGCACATGACGGTCGAGCAGAACGTGGCGTATCCGCTGGGCGTGCGCAAGGTGCCCGCCGGCGAGCGCGCGGCGCGCGTGAACGACGCGCTCAAGATGGTGCGCATGGAAAGCTTCGCGAAGCGTTATCCGGCGCAATTGTCGGGCGGTCAGCAGCAGCGTATCGCGCTGGCGCGCGCGCTGGTGTTCCAGCCCAAGCTCGTGCTGATGGACGAGCCGCTCGGCGCGCTCGACAAGCAACTGCGCGAACATATGCAGTACGAACTGAAGTCGCTGCACGAGAAGCTCGGCGTGACCTTCGTCTACGTCACGCACGATCAGGGCGAGGCGCTCACCATGTCGGACCGCGTCGCGGTGTTCGACAAGGGCATCGTGCAGCAGCTCGACAGCGTGGACCGTCTCTATGAGTCGCCGTGCAACGAGTTCGTCGCGAACTTCATCGGCGACAGCAATCGTCTGCGCGGCAAGATCGCCTCGGTCGAAGGCGAGTTCTGCGAAATCCATCTGGCCGACGGCACGCGCCTCAAGGGCCGCAACGTCGCGGGCGCGCAAGCGGGCGCCGACGCCATCGCGTGCATCCGTCCCGAGCGCATGAAGCTCTCCGCGAATGGCGCTGTGAACGGCTCGAACGCCATCGCGGGCGAGGCGCGCAGTCTGATCTATTACGGCGACCACGTGCGCATGCGCTGCGGTCTGCCCCAGCAGGACGAGTGCTTCGTGAAGGTGCCGCTCGGCACTGAAGCGCTCGCCGGTTTCGCGCCCGGCCAGCCGGTCGCGCTCGAGTTTGCGCCCGAACATCTGCGCGTGTTCGCGTGAAGACGACCGGGCCACGCCTCTCGTGCTGAAGGGCCCGGCAAGACAAACCACCAAGGAGAAGGGACTCACCATGAAGAAGATCGGCAACATGCGCGTTGCGGCGGTCGCGGCCACGCTCGCACTCTCGTTCGGCGCGGCGCACGCGGCGGAACTCACGGTCGTGAACTTCGGCGGCGCGAATGGCAACGCGCAGAAGGCGGCCTTCAACGAGCCGTACCAGGCGCAGTCGGGCACCAAGATCACGGTCGTCGAGTACAACGGCGAGCAGGCCAAGGTCAAGGCGATGGTCGAAGCCAAGCACGTGAACTGGGACGTGGTGGAAGTCGAAACGGGCGACATCGCGCGCGGCTGCGACGAAGGCCTGTACGAGAAGCTCGACTGGTCGAAGCTCGGCAACAAGAGCGACTTCATGAAGGCCGCGCAGCAGCCGTGCGGCGCGGGCTTCTTCGTGTGGTCGACGGCGCTCGCCTATAACGCCGACAAGCTCAAGACCGCGCCCACGAGCTGGGCCGACTTCTGGGACACGAAGAAATTCCCGGGCAAGCGCGGCATGCGCAAGGGCGCGCAGTACAACCTCGAATTCGCGCTGATGGCCGACGGCGTCGCGCCGCAGGACGTCTACAAGGTGCTCTCGACGAAGGCGGGCCAGGACCGCGCGTTCAAGAAGCTCGACGAACTGAAGCCGAACATCCAGTGGTGGGAAGCGGGCGCGCAGCCGCCGCAGTTCCTCGTGGCCGGCGACGTGGTGATGTCCACGGCCTTCAACGGCCGTATCGACGCCGCGCAGCGCGAAGGCAAGAACCTCAAGGTCGTCTGGAACGGCAGCATCTACGATCTGGACTACTGGGCGATTCCGAAGGGCTCGCCGAACAAGGACGCGGCGCTCAAGTACATCGCTTACACGCTCTCGCCGAAGCCGCAGCAGGAGTACGCGAAGCACATCGCCTACGGTCCGGTGAACCAGAACGCCATCAAGGCGCTCGACGAGAAGACGCTGGCAAACCTGCCGAACTCGCCGGCCAACGGCAAGAACGCGGTGCAGCAGAACCTCACGTTCTGGACCGACCACGGCGACGAACTGGAGCAGCGCTTCGCCTCGTGGGCCGCGAAGTAACAGCCTGAATCGGCGCATGAACCGTTGAAGTATCCGTGGCGCGGCGCACCTTGCAACGAGCAGGGCGCGCCGCGCGGCAACGGAGGCAGTGCAGGAGACTTGATGTGACAACGATGACGACCGCGACCAACGTCGCCGACAACGCAGGCGAATCGAGCGCGCGCCTCAAGCGCGAACTGCGCCTCGCGCAGGCGAAGAAGCGCACGATGGCGCTGCTGCTGATCGCGCCGCTGGCGATCTTTCTGTTGCTGATTTTCGTCGTGCCGATTGCGGCGCTGCTCACGCGCGCCGTGCAGAATCCCGAAGTGGCCACCGCGCTGCCACACACGGTCGCGGCGCTGCACGGCTGGGACCGCAAGAGCGCGCCGCCCGACGCGGCCTATGCCGCGCTCGCGCAAGACCTCACGGCGGTGCAGGATGGCGACGCCATGGGCGCGCTCGCGCGCCGCCTGAACGTGGAAATCGCGGGCTACCGCTCGCTGGTGGCGAAGACCGCGCGCGCCATGCCGCTCGCCGACGACGACGGCAAGCCGCTCACGCTCACGCCCGCACAGACGCGCGCCAAAATCGTCGAACTCGACGACCGCTGGAACGACGTCGCGTACTGGCAGGCCATCGCGAAGAACAGTGGGCGCTATTCGCCGTTCTATCTGCTCGCCTCGCTCGACCACAAGCAGGACGCGTTCGGCAGCATCGTGCCCGCCGATCCCGACCAGCAGATCTACCTCTCCGTCTTCGGCCGCACCTTCGTGATCAGCGTGTTCGTCACGTTGTTCGCGCTCGCGCTCGGCTATCCGCTCGCGTACTGGATCTCGACGCTCTCCGAGCGCCGCGCGAATCTCGTGATGATCCTCGTGCTCATTCCGTTCTGGACATCGATTCTCGTGCGCGTGGCCGCGTGGATCGTGATCCTGCAAAGCGAAGGCCTCGTGAACAAGGCGCTGATCGGCACCGGCATCATTTCGTCGCCGCTCTCGCTGCTGTTCAACCGCGTGGGCGTCTATATCTCGATGACGCACATTCTGCTGCCCTTCATGGTGCTGCCGCTCTACAGCGTGATGAAGGCGATTCCGCCGACGTATCAGCGCGCGGCCGTCTCGCTCGGCAGCCATCCGTTCGCGGCCTTCTGGCGCGTGTACGTGCCGCAGACCTATCCGGGCATCGGCGCGGGCGTGCTGCTCGTGTTCATCCTCTCGATCGGCTACTACATCACGCCCGCGCTGCTCGGCGGTCCGGCCGACCAGATGGTGAGCTACTACGTGGCGTACTTCACGAACGTGTCGATCAACTGGGGCATGGCGTGCTCGCTCGGCGCGCTGCTGCTCGCGGCCACGACCGTGCTGTATTTCGTCTACGTGCGCTTCACGCGCACGAACCTGAGCCTCGGCTAACGGAGGCCACGTCATGAAATTCGCGAAACCGCTTTTTGCGCCGCATACGTCGGGCATCGAACGCATCTGGTACTTCACGCTGCGCGGCCTCGCCGTGCTCACGCTGCTGTATCTGATCCTGCCCGTGCTGGCGATCGTGCCGCTGTCGTTCTCGTCGAGCACCTTCCTCGTCTATCCGATTCCGGGCTGGTCGATGCGCTGGTACGAAAACCTCGTGATGTCCGACGAGTGGCGCATGGCCGCGAAAAACAGCTTCATCGTCGGGCCGCTCGCCACCGTGGTGGCCACGGTGCTCGGCACGCTCGCGGCCATCGGTCTGAACAAGGCCGACTTCCGCGGCAAGTCGGTGCTGATGGCGATCCTCATTTCGCCGATGATCGTGCCGGTGGTGGTCGTGGGCGTCGGCATGTATCTGTTCTTCGCGCCGCTCGGCCTCGCCAACACGTATATCGGGCTGATTCTCGCGCACGCGTCGCTGGGCGTGCCCTTCGTGGTGACGACGGTGTCGGCCACGCTCGCGGGCTTCAATCACAATCTCGTGCGCGCGAGCCTCTCGCTGGGCGCGAATCCGGTGACGACGTTCTTCCGCATCACGCTGCCCGTGATCGCGCCGGGCGTGATTTCGGGCGCGCTGTTCGCGTTCGCGACTTCGTTCGACGAAGTGGTCGTCACGCTGTTCCTCGCGGGCGCCGATCAGACGACGCTGCCGCGTCAGATGTTCACCGGCATCCGCGAAAACATCAGCCCGACGATTGCCGCGCTCGCGACGATCCTGATCGTGTTTTCGACCTGCCTGCTGCTGGCGCTCGAATGGCTGCGCGGGCGTAATGCAGCGCGTGCGGTCAAGGCCTGAAAACACCATAAAACAAGTGGTGAAATAGAAAAAGCGGCGCAGATGCGCCGCTTTTTCATTAGCCGACACACACACTCGATTGCGTCATGCGCCCAGGCTGGCGGGCACGCGCCGCTTCACCCAACGCGTGGCTTCGTCATAGGCATTCGCGAGTTGCAGCACGGCGAAATCGGCGCGCGGCTTGCCGATCAGTTGCAGACCCATCGGCTGGCCCTGCGCGTTGAAGCCGGCCGGCACGCTGACCACGGGCAGGCCCGCGAGACTCGCGCCGATCACCACTTCCATCCAGCGGTGATACGTGTCCATCGCGCGGCCCGCAATCGACTTCGGCCAATGCTCGTTCGCATCGAAGGCGAACAGTTGCGCGCTCGGCAGCGCCAGATAATCGTAGCGTTCGAACAGCGCGAGCAGCGCGTTGTACCACTGGCTGCGCGCGACCGACGCGTTCCATACGTCCTCGCCCGAGAGCGCGAGCCCGCCTTCCACTTCCCATTGCGCTTCCGGCTTGAGCAGCGCGCGCTTCGCCGGGTCGCGCCAGAGCGCGCCGAGCGTGCCCGCCACGGAGAAGTGGCGCAGCGTGCGCCAGCAATCCCAGAGCTTTTCCATCGGATAGTCGGGACGCGCGGCCTCGACCGCGCAGCCGATCGCGCCGAAGTCCTTGAGCGCCGTCTCGCAGAGCGCGAGCACGCCGTCCTGCATCGGCAGATAGCCGCCGTAGTCGCCGAGCCAGCCGATGCGCGTGCCGCCGAAATCGCGCGCGAGCGGCGCGGTGAACTGCGCGGGATCGTCGCCGAGCGAGAGCGGCGCGCGCGCGTCGTAGCCCGCTTGCGTCGCGAGCAGCATGGCGAGGTCGGGCACGCTGCGGCCCATCGGCCCCGCGCTGCCGAGCTGGTTGTAGAACAGATCGACGGCGGGCGCGTTGGGCACGCGGCCTTGCGACGGACGGCAGCCGAACACGTTGTTCCAGCCCGCGGGATTGCGCAGCGAGCCCATCATGTCGCTGCCGTCGGCGACCGGCAGCATGCGCAGCGCCAGCGCGACGGCGCTGCCGCCGCTGCTGCCGCCCGCGCTGCGGCTCGGATCGTAGGCGTTGAGCGTCGTGCCGAACACCGTGTTGTAGGTGTGCGAGCCGAGCCCGAACTCCGGCGAATTGGTCTTGCCGATAAAGATCGCGCCTTGCGCGCGCAGTCGGGCGACCATCAGCGCGTCGGCCTTCGGCACTTCGTCGCGGAAGATCGGCGAGCCTTGCGTCGAGACGATGCCCGCCGTCGCCGAGAGATCCTTCGGCGCTTGCGGGATGCCGTGCAGCCAGCCGAGATGCTCGCCGCGCGCGAGCTGCGCGTCGCGCTCGTCCGCTTCGGCCAGCAGCGCGCCGCGTTCGCGCATCGACACGATGGCATTGGCCGGCGTGTTCACGCGCGCGATGTGGTCGAGGAAGGCCTGCATCACTTCGCGGCACGAGACCTTGCGCAGGCGGATCCATTGCGATAGTTCGAGCGCGTCGGCGGCGACGATGTCGTGCGGCGTGAGCGGGGCGGAGGAGGGCAATGCCTGATTCATGCGTGACTCTCGGTGAAGATGGTGACGGATGGGGCGGCTGGAGCGGGGTCCGGTTCATTGTCGCCTGGCCCGCGTGCGAGCGAAAGCGCACGGCTGGTTGCCGCGTGAATCAACGGTTGCCGCCTGGCGCGCTTCGCCGGTTTGCGCCGTCTGCTCGGTTTGCACTGTCTGCGCCGTTTGCATTTTGTAATCGCGGTGACGACAATAGCGCCTCTCGCGGATCGGGCAGCCCCGGAATTGGGGCGCATGCGCCGCCGCGAAAACGGAAACAACGCGCGAGAGCGCCGCACGAGCACGCGCCGACCGCAGGAATGTTCAAGCCAGACGCCCGGACGGCGTGCCAGGCTTCGTTCTCGTCGCTTGATTGAAGATCTGGTTGAAGGAAAGGTAATGAGTAGTTTGTATTCGCCCTCGGTGGCATCGCGCGCCTCGCTGGTCCGCGCCGAAATGGCCCGAGGGATGCGCGCCGCGCTGCCCGTGATGCTGGGTTTCGTGCCGTTCGCGCTCGTGCTGGGCGCGCAGGCCGCCCAGAAAGGCCTCAGCGCCCTCGAAGTGCCGATGATGACGGGGATGAATTTCGCGGGCGGCTCGGAATTCACGGCCGTGCGCCTGTGGACTTCGCCGCCGCATATCGCGCTGATCGTCCTGATGTCGGTGCTCGTGAACGCGCGCCATATCCTGATGGGCGCCGCGCTCGCGCCCCGCATGCGCCACGTGCCGCTGCCGCGCGCGCTGGCGGCGCTGTTCCTGATGTGCGACGAGAGCTGGGCGCTCGCGCTCGCCGATGCCAACGCGCGCAAGCACGAATCCATCAGCCTCGCCTACTACCTGGGCGCGGCCGTGAACCTGTGGCTCACCTGGGTGGCGTTCACGGCGCTCGGCGCCGTCTTCGGTCCGGTGCTCGGCGACGTGGAGCGCTACGGCTTCGACATGGCCTTCACGGCCGTTTTCCTCGTGCTGCTCAAGGGCATGTGGAAGGGCGCGCGCGCATCGAGCCCGTGGTTCGTGAGCCTCGTGGTGGCGGGCATCACGTACCGGCTGGTGCCGGGCGCGTGGTATGTCGCGGCGGGCGCGTGCGCCGGTCTGCTGGCGGCGGTCGCGATGGAGAAGCGCGATGCTTGACTGGACCACCGCATTGACCATCGTGCTGATGGCCGCGTCGACTTACGCGACGCGCGTGGTCGGTTTCATCGTGCTGCGCGACCGCACGCTGAGCCCGCGCATGCAGGCCATCATGCAGAACGTGCCGGGCTGCGTGCTGATTTCGGTGATCGCGCCCGCGTTCGTCTCCAGCCGTCCCGCCGATCTGCTCGGCCTCGCGGTGACGCTCGTCGCCGCCATGCGGCTTTCGCTGTTGCCGACGGTTGTGATCGGCGTGGTGGCGACGGGGCTGCTGCGCCACTTCGTCGGTTGAACGCGTGATTCGAGCGTCGGCGCGCTACTCCGTATCGCCCGTGAACCAGCGGTAATACGGGTTGTGCGGATCGGCGCCGATCACCTGCTCGATCGACTGCGACCAGCCATCGCGATTGCCCGAGTACGCGTCGAGCGACGCGTGATAGAAGGTTTCGAGCACCGCGCCCTGTTGCGCCAGATCCGCGAGAAAGGCCGCGTCGGCGCCGACGAGCGGCGGCGTGCTGCGTAACTCCATCATGTGCGAGAGCGTCTGCGGAAACGCCTCGCGGCGCGGCCAGCGTGCGTATTCGATGCGCGGACGGTCGTCGGTGACCGGGCGCGCGTCGGCGGCGTAGTATTCGAGTCCCGCGCGATCGGTTACGTAAGTCGCGAGCAACGCGGCCGGCGACGCGATGCCGACCGCGCGCAATGCTTCGGAAACAGAAGGATTCTCGAAGCGTGCGCGAATGCGCGGCACGTTCAGTTCGATCGGCTGCATCGAGCCGATCAGCAGCGTTTCGTGCAGTTCCGTGGTCCAGAGCGTGGCATACGGAAACACCTGCGTGAAGCTGCGGATCAGCGCGCGCGTATCGTCCTCGTTCTGCGTGGCGAGCGGCAGCCATTGCGCGACCAGTCCGCCCGGCTGCAAACGCGCCGCCGCGAGCGCGTAGAAGTCGGTCGAATAGAGATTGGCGACGCCTGCTGCCGAAGGCGGCGGCGGTTCCAGCGTGATCAGGTCGTAACGCTGCGCGCTCGACAGCAGTTCGCGGCGGCCGTCGCGCGTGTGGATCTGCACGCGCGGGTCGCGCGTCACGTCGAAGTTGCCCGCGAAACGCGGCGCGGCCCGTACCACGGCGGGCAGCAATTCGGCGATCACGCGTTGTTCGAGGCCCGGATACGCGAGCAGCGCGCCGCCCGTGATGCCGGTGCCAAGGCCGATCACGAGCGCGGAACGCGGCGTCTGCCGGTCGATCAGCAGCGGCAGCAGCGCTTGCAGACGCATATAGCGCTGCGAGGTCATCGCATCGCCGGAATTCGATACGCCCTGAATGTAGAGACGCTTGAAGCGATGCTCGCCCGCGCTTTGTTCGAGTACGGCGACGGTCGATCCGGCGCTCTCCTCGTAGGCGCTCAGCGTGCCGCCGTGCGTGCGCGCGAGCAGCGTGGCGAAGCGGTCGGGCGGCGTGAGCAGCGCGGCGCAGGCGGTGCCGAGCACAAGCGCACCGACGGCCCAGCGTCCCACGCGGCGCACGTCCGGTCCGTTGATGACGGCGATCACGCCGAGCGCCGCCGCCGCGATCGCCAGCACGGCGAGCGCGCGGACGAGGCCGAGCGCGGGCACCAGCACGAAGCCCGCGAGCACGGCGCCCGCGATGCCGCCCGCCGTGTTGAGCGCGAGCAGCGCGCCGACGCTGTGGCCCACGCGCCCGCGTTGCGCACCGAGTCGCACGGCGAACGGAAAGGCCGCGCCGAGCAGCAAGGTCGGCACGAACACGACGACCAGCGCCGCGAGCGCGAAGCGCGCGCACATCGCGGCGAGCAGGCTGCCGGTGTGGCTCATGACCGTCTGCGCGAGTTGGGTTTGCGCGTGCGGCAGCCATGCGCCGATGGCGGCGATCTCCAGCAAGGCGACGAGTCCCGCCGCAACGATCAGCGTGGCGAAGCGGCTCCACGGATCGCTTGTGCGCGCGGCGTGACGGCTCGCGCAGGCGCTGCCGAGCGCGAGGCCGAGCAGATAGGTCGCGAGCACGACCGAAAACGCGAACGCGCGCGTGCTGATGAACTGCACGATGGCCTGCGACCAGACCACTTCGTAGCCGAGCGCCACGCCGCCCGCGAGCGCGTAGAGCGTGACGGCGAGGCGCGCGGCGGCGGTGTTGGTATCGGCATCGTTGACGGTGCTGGCGGCGGTTGCGCCTGCCGCCGACGTTGCCGACGTTGCTGTCATTGCTGAAAACGTCGCCGCATTCCCGCGCGCAAGCAGCAAGGCCACGCCGCCCGCGACGGCATTGAGCAGCGCGGCGGCGCACGCACTCATCTGCACGCCGAGCAACGGAATCAAAACGAACGATGCGGCAAGCGTGCCGAGCACCGCGCCCGCCGTGTTCGCCGCGTAGAGCCAGCCGCCGCGTTTCGCCACGCCGTTCGCGCCGCCTTGCCGAGCGTCGCCGATTACGCGCGCGAGCACGGGGAGCGTGCCGCCCATCGGAATCGCAGGCAGGCCGACGAGCAAGAACGGCACGACCCACGCGAGCGCGCCCGCGCGCGCCTCGATCGCCGCGAACGGCGCGGCGGCATGCGCGAGACCGAAAGTCGCGAGCGGCGCGAGCACGAGCGTCGCGGCTTCGAGCAGCGCATAGAGGCGCAACGGATGCGCGTTGCGGTCGGCGCGCGCGCCGAACAGCGCGCTGCCGAGCGCGAGACCGCCAAAGAACGCGCTCACGCCGGTCGTCACCGCATGAACGTCGATGCCGACGACGAGCGCGAGCTGCCTGACCCAAAGCACCTGATACACCAGCGCCGCGCAGCCCGAGAAAAACAGCAGCAACGCGAGCGACACCGGCGACGCCAGAGCGCGCGTCTGCACAGGATCGAAGGCGGCGGCCTTGACTGCATCGCGACGCCGTTCGCGGCGCGCGGCTTGATCGGGGGAAGTCGAGACTGGGATCATCGGCGGACGTAACTTGAGGCCGGGCGCACGCGGCCTGCACGCGCGCCCGGCGGGAGCGGCCCTTACTGCTGACCGCGTTTCTTGAAGGCTTCGTCGATCTTCTGGTCGACCTGCTTGCGCACCTGGTCGATGCTGAAGCTCGCGGGCCGCTGGCTCGGCGGATACGCCACGAAGGTCTGCAGGAACACGCTCGCCTTCATCGTCGCGATGGCCGTGAGGTACGAGTTCTTCGCGAGCCAGTCGTTGTACTGGTCGGACGTGATGTCCGCGCGTTCGTACGGGTCCATGCGCAGATTGAAGATCTTCGGCACGCGCAGGCAGACGAACGGGTCCTGCCAGATGTTGAAATTGCCCGGCGCGCGCTGCTCGCAGAACACCGCCTTCCACGCCATGCCGTCCGAATCCCAGCGCATCGCGACGAGTTCGCCATCGTCGTTGAAGTAGTAGAACTCGGTGCGCGGATCCTTGTTCGTCTTGCCCGTGAGGAAGGGCAGCTGGTCGTAGCCGTCGAGGTGAACCTTGAAGTTCGTGCCGCCGCCCTTGGGCGTCCAGCCCTTGAGCAGACGATCCTTCACGCCCGCGTCGCCGGCCGCGTCGAGCAGCGTCGGGAACCAGTCCATGCCCGAGAACATCTGGTTCGAGACTTCACCCGGCTTGATGTGGCCCGGCCAGCGCACCATCGCGGGCACGCGGAACGCGCCTTCCCAGTTCGAGTCCTTCTCGCTGCGGAACGGCGAGACGGCGGCGTCGGGCCAGGTGAATTCGTTCGGACCGTTGTCGGTCGTGTAGACGACGATGGTGTTGTTGGTGATCTTCAAGTCGTCGAGCAGCTTGAGCAGTTTGCCGACGTCCTGATCGTGCTCCCACATGCCGTCGGCGTACTCGTTGCCGGGCATGCCGCTCTTGCCGCGGAACTCGGGCCGCACGTGCGTGTAGATGTGCATGCGCGTGAAGTTCATCCACACGAAGAACGGCTTGTTGGCCTTCACCTGACGCTGGATGAAATCGGCCGCCTTCGCGCCGGTTTCGTCGTCGATCGTTTCCATGCGCTTCGTGTTGAGCGGGCCGAGATCCTGCACCTTGCCGTCGGCCGTGCTGTGGATGATGCCGCGCGGCGAAAAGTTCTTCACGTACGGATCGTTCTTGTCCTTCGGCCAGTACGGGCGCTCGGGTTCTTCCTCGGCGTTCAGGTGATACAGGTTGCCGTAGAACTCGTCGAAGCCGTGACTGGTCGGCAGATATTCGTTTCGGTCACCCAGGTGATTTTTGCCGAACTGGCCGGTGGCGTAGCCGAGCGGCTTGAGCGCCTGCGCGATGGTGATGTCGCCCTTTTGCAGCCCGACGGCCGCGCCCGGCGCACCCACTTTCGAGAGTCCGGTGCGCAGCGGAGACTGACCGGTGATGAACGACGAACGGCCCGCCGTGCAGCTGTTTTCGCCGTAGTAGTCGGTGAACATCATGCCTTCGTGCGCGATGCGGTCGATGTTCGGCGTGCGATAGCCGACCAGACCCTGCGTATAGGCGCTCACGTTGCCGACGCCGATATCGTCGCCGAAGATCACGAGGATATTGGGCTTGCCCGAGTTCTGCGCGGGCGGCGGCGTGGCCGGTTTTTGCGGCGGTTGTGCCGGTTTCGCGGGCTGCGTGGTCTGCGCCGGGGAAAGCGTGGGCGGCGCGACGATCAACACCGCGCACACCGCGCCGAGTGCGAGCAAGGACCCCCATGTTGCGATGCGTTTTCTGCTTGGCAATCTTGTCATCGTTATGCTCCGGTGCCAGGGGCGATTCGGTCATGCCGCCTGCCTGCGCGGGCGGTCCGGCTGCTGCACGCTTGCTGTTACGGATTCGCCGGCTTCGGTGGATTCGTCGAGCCTGTCGAGCTTGTGGAGTTCGCCGGGTTTGTCGGCTCAGGCGTGCGGTAGACGGTGCTCCAGTCCTCCTTCATGCTCACGACGATCCAGCCGCGCGCGTTCGCTTCATCCCAGGCCTTGTCGAGCCGCGCCCATTTCGAGGCGCGGTCGTAGGCGAATTCGCGTTCGGCGTCGTCGTGATGCAGAAGCAGTTCGAGCGTCTCGCCGGGCGACGACGCCGTGTATTCGAGCATCTCGCGGTCGCCGTCCGAGTTGCCGAACGCGAGGATCGGGCGGCGGCCGATGGCGCGGTAGATGGCGACCGGCTTGCCCGCGCCGTCGTTGACGAAGTCGAAGCCCGGCTCGCGCACGAGCGCGGCATGGCCGTCGCGCGCGCTGTACCGCAGGCGCTCCGTGCTGCCGATCACCTGTTCGGGCGCGATGCCATAGGCGTCTTCGGTCCACACGCGCATGAACTCGCTGGTGCCGCCCGAAACGATGTAGACCTTGAAGCCGTTGGCGCGCAGCAGCGCGAGCAGTTCGAGCTGCGGCTGATAGACGAGGTCCGTATAAAGCCGGTCGAACTTCGGATGCCGCGCGTTCGCGAGCCACGCGTGGATCGTCGCGTCGTAGGCGTCGGTCGTCATGCCGCTGTTGGCCTCGGAAAGCAATTGCAGAAACGCTTTCTGATTGCGGGCGAGCGCCGCGTCGTCGTGCGCGAGCAGCGCACGGTACGCGGGATTGCGCCGCCATTGCGGATGATGCGGCGCGGCGGCCTTGAGCTGATCGGTCATGAACATCAGCTGGAACGGCTGCGGCTGTTCGCTCCAGAGCGTGCCGTCGTTGTCGAACACGGCGATGCGCGCCTCGGGCGCGACGTAGGTGGGCGAGCCGGGGCGCGTGACGTCGCCGATGAACTTGAGGATCGCGGCGCGTGCGTTGCTGTCCTGCCACGAAGGTAGCGCCGACGCGGACGGCTGAATCGCCGACGTCTGCGCGGACGCATCGCTCGCGGCCGGCGCGCCGTGCTGGCTCGCGCAGCCCGCGATCAGCAGGCTGGCGGCGAGCAGGGCGGCGCAAAGTCGGCGTGCGCGGGCGTTCCGTCGTGGTGGCGTGGCGGGCATCGAGGTCATCGGAGGCTGCCTGTCTCTCGTTCGGGTTGTGGTTGTCTGCGCAACGATCTCAGCGTGATGCGCGTTTCAGCTGCCGCTCGGCGCCGCGCTCGCGGCGCGCGCCTTCAACTGCGGATCCTTCCAGGCGCTTTCGTCCATCACGAGGCGAAAGCCCAGATGCGACATGCTGTTGTACGGATCGGTGCCGCGCCGCGCGCTCGGGCGATAGCTCAGGCAGTAGGCTTCGTTGCAGAGGAACGAGCCGCCGCGCGTGACGCGCTTGGGCGCTTCGACCGGCACGCCGGGATCGGCGGGGTCCCACGAACTGGACGGGCCATGCGGATTGTCGACGACGCTGGGCGAGGCCTCGCGGCGGAACGCGTCGGCGCGATACCAGTCGGCGACCCATTGCCAGGCGTTGCCGGTCATGTCGGAGAGGCCGTAGGCATTGGCGGGAAAGCTGCCGACCGGACTCGTGCCGATCGCGCCGCCCGCTTTCGCGCTCACCACCGGGAACGGCTGCGCCTGTTGGCCTTGCCACACGTTCGCCATCTGCTTGCCGCCCGGCGCGAAGTCGTTGCCCCAGGCGTAGGTGGCCTGATCGAGCCCGCCGCGCGCGGCGAATTCCCATTCGGCCTCGGTGGGCAGGCGCTCGCCCGCCCACTTCGCATAGGCCTGCGCGTCCTCGTACGAGACCTGCACGACGGGATGATCGTCCTTGCCCGCGAGGCTGCTCTGCGGACCTTCGGGATGACGCCAGTTCGCGCCCGGCACGTAGCGCCACCAGCGCGAGTAATCGGCGAGCGACACGGGCTGGTCGGTGCCGACGAACACCATCGCGCCGGGCACGAGCTGGCTGTCGGGCGGACGCGCCGTGCCGGGCGGCAGCTGCACCTTGAGCGTGTCCCAGTCGGGCTTGCGCTCGGCCGTGGTGACGTAGCCCGTGGCCTCGACGAACTTGCGGAATTCGGCGTTCGTGACGTGATGCGCGTCCATCCAGAAGCCGTGCACGCGCACCGCGTGCGCGGGCCGCTCGTTGGGCTGCGCCTGACGCGCGTCGCTGCCCATCTGGAATTCGCCGCCGGGCACCCACACCATGCCGCGCGGCCCGTTCACGCCGTTGCCGCGCACGACCTCGATGGACGCGACGCTCGCGCCCGCGTGTGCGCGCACGTTGAGCGTCCAGCCGACGCCGCCGCCCGCAAGCGCCGGCACGAGCACGAGCCCGGCGCCCCATAGCAGCAAACGGCGGCGCGCGCCGTCACGCGCGACACCTTGCGATGCCGCGGCCTTGCCCGTTCCAACGATGACGCGATCCTGAGTAGCCATGAGATGTCCGGCAATGGCGCGCTGCAATAAAGCCCAATATGGGCGGATATGGCAGGCGTCAAATTGAAATGCTAATGGCAATGGCGTATTCGATGCCGATTGAATCAAATGCAATTCGCATTGCTAATTCATGCTCGAATACCATGAATAACATAATTCAAAGGAAAGGGCGTTTCATTGTTCAAGGCGAAAAAACATGCGTGTCACAGCAGTGAAATCGCCTCGGGTGCAATTAGGCTAACATTATTTTGGGAATCTTTCATACAACTTGCGATGTTAGATAACAAATTAATGGGCGCATGAGGCAGCGCATTGTTTTTGTAATGATTGGCGTGTCGCGCATTCAATTTATAAAGAAACTATTTGAAGCCGGAAGCGAAAACAATGCGAGAGACTATTTTGCGTTTTGAAACGGGCGTGAACGAAGCGGTAATCGGCCAGCAGGACGTGGTGCGCCACGTGCTGATCGCGCTGCTCGCCGACGGCCACGTTCTGCTCGAAAGCCTGCCGGGCCTCGCGAAGACGCGCACGGTCAAGGCCATCGCGGCGCGCCTCGCCGCCACCATGCGCCGCATCCAGTTCACGCCCGACCTGCTGCCTTCCGACATCACCGGCGGGGAAACGCTGTTGCAATCGGGCACCGAGCGCATGCTCACGTTTCAGCCCGGCCCGATCTTCGGCAATCTGATCCTCGCCGACGAAATCAACCGCGCGCCCGCCAAGGTGCAGTCGGCCTTGCTCGAAGCGATGGAGGAGCGGCAGATCTCGGTCGCGGGCAAGACGCATCGCATGGCCGATCTGTTTCTCGTGATGGCGACGCAGAATCCCATCGAGCAGGAGGGCACGTATCCGCTGCCCGAGGCGCAGATGGACCGCTTTCTGATGAAGGTGCTGATCGGTTATCCGTCGCCGCAAAGCGAGGGCGAGATGCTCAGGCTGCTGCGCCGCGAGACCACCGGCACGCCGCCCGAGGCCGAAACGCTCGCGCAGGACGTGGTGTTTGCGGCGCGCCGCGCCGTCGCGCAAGTGGAGGTCGCGCCGGCCATCGACGACTATATCGTGGCGCTCGTGAACGCCACGCGCCATCCGAAGGCGCTCGACGAAGGGCTCGCGCGCTGGATCGAGATCGGCGCGAGTCCGCGCGGCGCGATCGGCCTCGACCGCGCGAGCCGCGCGCACGCCTGGCTCGACGGCCGCGCCTATGTGACGCCCGACGACGTGCGCGCCGTGATCGGCCCGGTGCTCCGGCATCGGCTGATTCTCTCGTACGACGCCAGCGCGGAGCGTGTGAGCGCCGATCAGGTGATCGAGCAACTGGTCGCCGCCGTGGCGGTCCCGGCATGATGCGCGGCGCCGATGCGGACGTCGCTCGGGCCGTTGCGGCGCTGAGCGCTGACGACGACGCCATCGGCACCGTCTACGTGAATGCCGCGCATCTCGCGAAGCTGGAGTTTCAGGCGCGCGGGCTGAGTTTCGTGCCGCCCGCGCCGGTGCGCAGCGTGCTCGCGGGCGCGCACGCATCGCGTCTGCGCGGACGCGGCCTGAACTTCGAGGAGATCCGCGCGTATCTGCCCGGCGACGACGTGCGCCATCTCGACTGGCGCGCCTCGCTGCGGCTCGGCAAGCCGCTCGTGCGCACCTATACCGAGGAGCGCGACCGGCCCTTGCTGATGGTGGTCGATCAGCGCATCGGCATGTTCTTCGGGTCGCGGCGCGCGTTCAAGTCGGTGGTGGCGGCGGAGCTGGCGGCGCTCGCGATCTGGATGGGCTTTCAGGCGGGCGACCGCGTGGGCGGCGTCGTCTTCGACGATACGCAGACCGTGCGCCTGCGGCCCTTGCGCAGCCGCTCGCGCATCAAGACGCTGTTCGCGGTGATCGAGCGGATGAATCGTGCGATGCACGCCGAAAGCGACGCACGCCCGGCCTACGATCAACTCGATGCGGCGCTCGAAGGCGTGCTGCAAATTGCTTCGCATGACTATCTGATTTGCGTCGCGAGCGATTTCGCGGGCGCGGGCGAGCGCACGCGCAAGCTGCTGCGTCAGCTATCGGCGCACAACGACGTGGTGGCGGCGATGATCTACGACCCGCTCTGGCAGCACATGCCCGCGCATCGCGCGCTGGTGGTCAGCGAGGGGCGGTTGCAGGTCGAATTGCGCATCCAGAACGAGCGCGTGCGTGCGCCGCTCGCGAGCCTGTTCGAAGGGCGCAGCGCCGAGGTTGCGCAGTTGCTCGCGACGAGCGGCGTGCCGTTGCTGCCGGTCTCGACGGCGGAGCCGGTGGTCGAGCAGGTGCGCCGCCTGTTCGGCGAGCGTGCGCGGCCCGAGCGGCCCGCGACGCCCGTGAGGCCCGTGCATGGGAGCGGGTTGTGAGCACGCCGATCTCCGCCCCCGCCAACACGCCCGCCGACCTGCAAGCGTTGCGCGAGCTTGCGTTGCCCGCGCCCGTGCCGTACTGGCCGCAGACGGTCGGCTGGCTGATCGTGCTCGCGTTGCTGCTTGCGGCGACGCTGGCGATTGCGTGGTTTGCATGGCGTCGTCATCGGAAGCAGCGTTATCGGCGGCTCGCGCTCGCGGAACTCGCGGGCATCGCCACGCGCATCGGCGATGGCGCGCAGCGCGCCCCGGCACTCGCGGACCTCGCGAGCCTGCTCAAGCGCACGGCGCTTGCCGTGCTGCCGCGCGAGCGCGTGGCGGCGCTCAGCGGCGCGGCGTGGCTCGACTTTCTTCAGCGCACGCACGGCTTCGACGCACAGAGCGGCGCGCTGCTCATGCTCGTGAGTTACGGACCCGAGTCGCAGCGCGCGGCGGTGGCGAGCGCCGACGCACAACGTCTCGTCGATGCCGCGCGCGACTGGATCGCCCATCACCATGTGGAAATTTGAGCTTCCGTGGCTGTTCGCGCTGCTGCCGCTGCCCGCGCTGGTGTGGTGGCTGTGGCCCGCGTACCGCACGAAAGCGCAGGCCGTTCGCGTGCCGTTCTTTCACGAAATGGCGGGCGCGGCGGGCGAGCGTCCCGCGCCTGGCGGCGTGCGGCTGCGGCGCAACTGGCTGCAACGCGCGATGGCGCCGCTGCTCTGGTGCCTGCTGCTGAGCGCCGCCGCGAAACCCGTGTACGTCGAGCCGCCCGTCACGCACGATACGCCCGGACGCGATCTGATGCTCGCGATCGATCTCTCGCAGTCCATGTCGACGCGCGACTTCGCGAACGCCGCCACGGGCGAGCGCATGGATCGGCTCACGGCGGTGAAGCGCGTGGTCGCCGACTTCATCCGCAAGCGCACGCAGGACCGCATCGGCCTCGTGGTGTTCGGGCAGGCCGCGTATCCGCAGGCGCCGCTCACGCTCGATCACGACGCCGTGCTCACGCTGCTGGATCAGATGCAGATCGGCATGGCGGGCGCGCGCACGGCGATCGGCGATGCGATCGGCGTGAGCGTGAAGCTGATGGACGCCTCGCCCGCGCCGCAAAAAGTGCTGATCCTGCTGACCGACGGCAACGACACGGCCAGCGCGATTCCCCCTGAAAACGCGGCGCAGATCGCGAAACATCATGGGCTGACGATCGACACCATCGGCATCGGCGATGCGGCCGCGTCGGGCGAGGATCGTGTCGATCTGGAGGCGCTTCAGCGTATCGCCGATACGACCGGCGGCCGCGCCTTCCGCGCGCTCGGCGACGAAGCCGAACTCGCGGACGTCTACGCCACGCTCGACCGCATCACGCCGGTCGCGGTGAAGCACGAGATTTACCGGCCGCAGCGCGATTTTTACTGGGTGCCGTTGGGCGCGGGGCTGCTGCTGCTCTCGCTCTATCACGTGGTGGCGCTGGGCGTTGCGCTGCTGCGCGCCCGCACGCGCACGACTGCCGAGGCGGTTCAAATCGACGCCGCAAAAGCGGAGCCCGATCATGTCCATTGACCTGACCGCGTTCCACTTTCTGCGTCCGCACTGGCTCTGGCTGCTGCTGCTCGCCGCGCTGTTGCCCGTGATCTGGCGCCGTCGTCACGATGTGCGCGGACGCTGGCGCGGCATCGTCGAACCGCATCTGCTCGACCATCTGATCGTGGGCGGACGCACGCAGCGCCGCTTGCGTCCCGTCGATACGCTCGCGCTCTGCATCGCACTCGCCGCCGTCGCCGTCGCGGGTCCGGCGTGGCGGCAGGAACGCCCGCCGTTCGATCAGGACAAGGCGCCGCTCGTGATCGTGCTCGAACTCGCGCCGTCGATGGACGCGAGCGACATCGCGCCCACGCGCCTCGAACGCGCGAAGCAGAAGGTGCTCGATCTCGCCGCCGCGCGCAAAGGCGCGCGCACGGGGCTCGTCGTGTTCGCCTCGACCGCGCATCTCGTCGTGCCGCCCACCGACGACCGCGAGATGCTGCAACTCTATTTGCCCGCGCTCTCGCCCGCCCTCATGCCCGACGACGGCAAGAATGCCGCCGCCGGTCTCGCCGCCGCCGAGTCGCTGCTTGCACACGATCCCGTGCCGGGCACGATCGTCCTCATCAGCGACGGCATCGATCCCGCGCACGCCGAGGCCTTCGTGCAAGCGGTGAAACGCTCCCGTCAGCAGGTCTTGTGGCTGGCGGTCGGCACGCGCGACGGCGGCGCGCTGCGCGGCGCGGATGGGCAAGTGGAACTCGACGCGCAAGGCCACGCGCGCACAGGCGCGTTCGATCCCGACGCGATCCGCCGTGTCGCCGACGAAGCAGGCGTGCCGCTCGCCAGCCTGCGCAGCGACGGCGACGACATCCGCTGGGTCCAGCATCGCGCGCAGACCTGGCTCGACGCCGCCGACGAAGCGAAGCGCACGCCGCGCTGGCGCGAGGACGGCTACTGGCTCGTGCTGCCGCTGATCCTGCTCGGGCTGTTGAGCTTCCGGCGCGGCTGGACCGTCAAGTGGCTGCCCGCCGTGTTCGCGGTGCTCGTGCTGCAAGGCCTGCCGCAGCAGGCGCACGCGGCCGCATGGAACTGGCTCGACCTGTTCGCGACGCACGATCAGCAAGGCCGCTGGTACTTCGAGCACGGCGACTACGCGCGCGCGGCGCAGCGTTTCGACGATCCGGTGTGGAAGGGCCGCGCGCAATATCAGGCGGGCGATTACGAGGGCGCGCTCGCGACCTTCGCGGGGCAGCGCGGCGCGCAGGCGCGCTTCTACATGGGCAATGCGCTCGCGCATCTGCAGGACTACGGCAACGCGATCAAGGCTTATGACGAAGCACTCGCGCTTGCGCCGCGAATGCGCGAAGCGACGCAAAATCGCGACCTGATGCGCACGCTGCTCGCGAAGCCGAAGCAGGAACCGCAGCAAGACGAAGAAGACGAGGAATCGGACGATATCAAGAAGCAGAAGAAGCACGGCCAGATCGAGCGCAGCACGCTGATTGC
Organism: Paraburkholderia tropica; assembly: GCF_914484835.1. Lineage (GTDB taxonomy): Bacteria > Pseudomonadota > Gammaproteobacteria > Burkholderiales > Burkholderiaceae > Paraburkholderia > Paraburkholderia tropica_A. The sequence continues at coordinate 68,937 of NZ_CAJZAR010000070.1, read as the reverse complement.
GCAGCCGTCCGACGATGTGTGGATGCGCGGGCTCAACACGTCGCCCGCGCAATTTCTGAAGCAGCGCTTCGAGCAGGAGTCTGGCAATACAGCGGGAGCATCGCCATGATGGCGCGCGGGTTCGCAAGATACTTCGTCATGCTGATGATGTTGGCGATGGCAGCGTTCAACGCGCACGCGGACGCAGACGCGCCGCCGCAAGTCCTCGTGCGTGCGCATCTCGAACCGTCGGGCAGCGTGGTGGCGGGCACGCAGGTGAAGCTCGTCGTCGATTGCCTCACGACCACGTGGTTCACCGATGCGCCCGACTGGCCGCTGCCCAACGTGCCCGACGCCTTCGTGACGCTGCCCGACGAGAACGCCCAGAACCTCGACGAAACGATCGACGGCGTCAAATGGTTCGGCGTGAGCCGCGCGTATCGCATCACGCCGCGCGCGGGCAAGCGCTATGTGATCGCGCCGTTCGCGATCACGCTGCATCCTGGCGGCACCGACACGCCCGTGCAGGCGAAAACGCCCGCACTCGAACTGGTCGCGACGCTGCCACCCGGCGCGCAGGATATGGCGGTGTTCTTTCCCGCGCCGCAATTGAGCGTCTCGCAGACGATCACGCCGCGCGTCGCGCGCGTGAAGGTCGGCGACGTCGTCACGCGCACCATCACGCAGCGCGCGGCGGGAACCGAGTCGATGCTGATTCCGCCGATCGCGCCCGTGGACGTGGCCGGTTTGAAGCGCTACGGCACGCAGGCCGCGACGAAGAATATCGTCGATGACCGGCAAGGACTCGTGGCGGGCGAGCGCACCGATACCGCGAGTTATGTCGTCGAGCGCGCGGGGGCCGTGCGGCTGCCGGAGCTATCGGTCGAGTGGTGGAATACGAAGACGCAGCGCGAGGAAACGCTCGTGCTTCCCGCGGTGAAGATCTCGGCCGAAGCGGCGCATGAGAAGCCCTTGTTCGCTATTCCCGCCGATCCGCTCGGCAAGGGCGCGGCGCATCGTGTGATCTATATCGACGGCGCGCGTATTGGCTGGGGCATCGCTTGCATCGTGGCGGTCTTGCTGGCCGTCTGGGCGTGGCCGTGGCTCGCAGCGCGATGGCGGGCGGCGCGGCGCGCGGTGCATGTCGCCGTCGAACGCTATCGCGGCGGCGAGCATCCCGCATGGCGCGCGCTGTTGCACGCAGCGCGGCGCGGCACGCAGGCGCAAACGGTCGCCGCGCTCTATCGCTGGCTCGACCGTCGGCGCGATGTCGCGCATCCCGCGCGCGTGGACGCGCTGCGCGAGCGTTGCGACGATGCCGCGAGCGCGCAGGTGATTGACGCGATCGACCAGACCTATGCCGCGCCCGCCGACGCGCGCATCGGCACGCAGCCGTTGCGCGCACTGCGCCGCGCGTTGCGGCGCACGCAGCGCATCGCGCTCGAAAAGGCGCGCTCGCAGCTGCCGCCGCTCAACCTCGACTAGCGCCCGCGCGCGCGGCGTTTGCGTTTTGCGTTGGCGCTATCGACAATAGCGCCTGTCGCAACCTGAGCCGCGAGCGGAGAAACGATGGAGCTACGCCAACTGCGCTATTTCGTCAGCGTGATCGAACACGGCAGCATGGGCCGCGCGGCGCTCGAACTGGGCATGGTCACCTCGGCGCTGAGCCAGCAGATCAGCCGGCTCGAAAGCGAACTCTCGACGCGCTTGTTGCAGCGCACCTCGGGCGGCGTCGTGCCCACCGACGCGGGCCTCGCGTTCTGGCGTCAGGCGCAGCTCGCGCTGCGTCACGTCGATGCGGCCGCCGCCGCCGCGCGCGAGAAGCGTCTCTCGGGCCAGGTGAGCGTGGGCCTGCCGCCCAGCACGAGCGGCGTGCTCGCCGTGCCGTTCATGCGCGCGATGCAGGCGCGCTATCCCGATGTGCGGCTGCGCATGGTCGAAAGTCTCTCGGGTTATCTCGGCGCGATGCTGGGCGCGCGGCAGATCGATCTGGCGGTGATTTTCCGCGAGGAACCCGCGCAGCGCTGGAGCGTGATGCCGCTGCTCGACGAACGTCTGTTCGTGATCGGCGCGAAGGATCTCGCGGGCATGCCCACGGGTTCGCGCGTGGCGCTCGCGAAGCTCGGCGATCTGCGGCTGATTTTGCCGAGCGGATCGCACGGCTTGCGCAGTCTGCTCTCGAAGGCGTTCGAGCGGGCGCGCAGCGCGCCGAACGTGGTCGCGGAAGTCGACGGCCTCGCCGTGCTGATGGACGCCGTCTGCCACGGCCTCGCGGCGACGATCCAGCCGGGCGCGGCGCTCGCGCGTGTGGCGCCCGGCACGCTCGCGAGCGTGCGCGTGTCCGACCGCGACGCGCTGCGTCCGAACCTGCTCGCCAGCGTCTCCGACGACGAACTCTCGCCCGCCGCGCTCGCGGCCCGCGTCGTGCTCGCCGATGTCGCGCGCGAACTCGTGCAGGCCGGGCGCTGGCCCGGCGCTGTGCTGCGCGCATAAACAACGCGGCCGCTTGGCCGCAGGTCTTCACGAATCATGAAGACCCGTTGCCGTGCGCCTGCTGGCGCGCGCGGCGCGTGCCCTCTAGAGTGCGTCTCGAAGGAGACAAACGAAGATGGCCGAACGATCCAACGCGATCCCCAGCGCGCAAACCCCTACCGTCGTCGCCGACGTCCTCGTGATCGGCGGCGGCAATGCTGCGCTCTGCGCCGCGCTGATGGCGCGCGAAGCCGGCGCGTCGGTGCTGCTGCTCGAAAGCGCGCCGCGCGCATGGCGCGGCGGCAATTCGCAGCACACGCGCAATCTGCGCTGCATGCACGACGCGCCGCAAGACGTGCTCGTCGACGCTTATCCCGAGGAAGAATACTGGCAGGACCTGTTGAAAGTCACGGGCGGCATCACGAACGAGGCGCTCGCGCGACTCGTGATCCGCGCGTCGTCGACTTGCAGGCCGTGGATGCGCAAGCACGGTGTGCGCTTTCAGCCGCCGCTCTCGGGCGCGCTGCACGTGGCGCGCACCAACGCGTTTTTCATGGGCGGCGGCAAGGCGCTCGTCAACGCGTATTACCGCAGCGCCGAAGCGCTCGGCGTGCAGATCCGCTACGAAACGCCCGTCGATCGCATCGAGATGGAAGGCACGCGTTTCGTCGCCGCGTACAGCGGCGCGCAGCGTTTCGCGGCGCGCGCCTGCGTGCTCGCGGCGGGCGGCTTCGAGTCGAACCGTGCGTGGCTGCGCGAAGCGTGGGGGCAGAACGCGCGCGGCGAATGGCCCGCCGACAACTTCCTGATTCGCGGCACGCGCTTCAACGAAGGCGTGCTGCTCAAGCACATGATCGAGGCGGGCGCGGACGCGATCGGCGACCCGTCGCAATCGCATTGCGTCGCGATCGACGCGCGCGCGCCGCTCTACGACGGCGGCATCTGCACGCGGATCGACTGCGTTTCGCTGGGCGTGGTCGTGAATCGCGACGCCGAACGCTTCTACGACGAAGGCGAGGACTTCTGGCCCAAGCGCTACGCGATCTGGGGCCGCCTCGTCGCGCAGCAGCCGGATCAGATCGGCTATTCGATCATCGATTCGAAGGCCGTGGGCCGCTTCATGCCGCCGGTGTTTCCCGGCGTGCAGGCGAATACGCTGCCAGAACTCGCGCGCCAGCTCGGCTTGCCCGAGGCGCGCTTCGTCGAGACGGTGCAACGTTACAACGCGGCGTGCCGCGTCGGCACCTTCGATCACACGAAACTCGACGACTGCCACACCGAGCAGTTGCAGCCGCCCAAGACGCACTGGGCGCTGCCGCTCGATACGCCGCCGTTCTACGGCTACGCGCTGCGGCCCGGCATCACGTTCACGTATCTCGGGCTCAAGGTGAACGAGTACGCGCAGGTGCACTTCGACGGCGAGCCGAGCGCGAACCTCTACGTGGCGGGCGAAATGATGGCGGGCAACGTGCTCGGCCAGGGGTATACGGCGGGCGTGGGGATGTCGATCGGCACCGCGTTCGGGCGCATCGCGGGCACGCAGGCCGCGCGCGCCGCATTCGATTCGAAGGGAGCAGCACGTGCAGCAGCTTGAAGCATTGACGCGCGAGGCGCGCGAACTGGCCGCGCCCGGCGCGCGCGCCGAGATGGGAACGGATGCGGGTGCGCGCGAACAGGTGATCCGCTTCGCGCCGCTGCAACAGATGCAGCCGATGACGCCGCACGAAACCGAAGTCGCGCGGCAAATGCAGATCTGCAACGCGTGCCGCTATTGCGAGGGTTTTTGCGCGGTGTTTCCGGCGATGACGAAGCGTCTCTCGTTCGCGAAAGCCGACGTCAACTATCTCGCCAATCTCTGCCATAACTGCGGCGCGTGTTATCACGCGTGCCAGTATGCGCCGCCGCACGAATTCGCCGTGAATGTGCCGCAGGCGATGGCGCAGGTTCGTCTGGACACCTACACGGAATACGCGTGGCCGCGTGCGTTCGGCGCGCTCTACAAGCGCAACGGTTTGACGGTGGCGTTCGCGCTGGCGCTCGGCCTCGCGTCGTTCATCGCGCTGGGCGCGGTGCTCGGCGGCAGCGCATTCGGCAGCGCCATCGCGGGCGGCAACTTCTACGCGATCTTTCCGCACAACGTGCTCGCGGCGCTGTTCGGCGCGGTGTTTCTGTTCGCGATGCTGGCGCTGGGCGTGGGCGTCACGCGTTTTCTGCGCGATATCTCGACGGGCGAGGCCACGCCGGGCGCGCTCGCCGAAGCCGCGCACGACGCGCTCACGCTCAAGTATCTCGACGGCGGCCACGGCGATGGCTGCAACGAAGCCGACGATCGCTTCACGCTCGCGCGCCGCCGCTTCCACCATCTGACCTTCTACGGCTTCATGCTGTGCTTCGCGGCCACGGCGGTCGCGACGCTCTATCAGTATGCGTTCGGGCTGGAAGCGCCGTATCCGTTGCTGAGCGCGCCGGTGCTGCTCGGCACCGTAGGCGGCGTGAGTCTGCTAGCGGGCGCATCGGGTTTGCTGTGGCTGAATCTGCGTCGCGATCCGGCGCGTACGGACCTGCGTCAGCGTCCGATGGACCGCGCGTTTATCGCGCTGCTGATCATGACGAGCGCAAGCGGACTCGCGCTGCTCGCCTGGCGAGAAACCAGTGCGATGTCCGCGCTGCTCGCCGTGCACCTGGGCGCGGTGATGGCGCTGTTCGCGACGATGCCGTACGGCAAGTTCGCGCACGGCATCTTTCGTAGTGCGGCGCTCGTGAAGGCCGCCATCGAACGACGCACGGCGAAGGCGCCCGCCACGGCCGCCGACTGAAGCCAGCACGAGGCAGCAAAAGCAGCACGAGCAGCGCAAGCAACACCCGCAACACCCGCAGGACCCCACAAAATCACAAGGAGACACGCATCGTGACCCCGTCCACCGTCGCCGGGACGCGCCCGGCCCGCACGCGCGCATCGACGGCTGCCGCCGTGTTGCGCGTGACGAGCGGCAACTTCCTCGAACAGTTCGACTTCTTTCTGTTCGGCTTCTACGCCACGTCGATTTCGCACGTGTTCTTCCCGGCGGACAGCGAATTTGCCTCGCTGATGCTCACCTTCGCGGTGTTCGGCGCGGGCTTTCTGATGCGGCCGCTCGGTGCGATTTTCCTCGGCGCGTATATCGACAAGGTCGGCCGACGACGCGGCCTGATCGTCACGCTCGCGATCATGGCGAGCGGCACGATCCTGATCGCGGCCGTGCCGGGCTATGCGGCCATCGGCGTGGCCGCGCCCTTGCTCGTGTTGCTCGGGCGCTTGCTGCAGGGCTTTTCCGCGGGTGCGGAACTCGGCGGCGTCTCCGTCTATCTCGCCGAACTCGCGACGCCGGGCACCAAGGGCTTCTACACGAGCTGGCAGTCGGCGAGCCAGCAGGTGGCGATCGTGGTGGCGGCGGCGCTCGGCTACGCGCTCAACACGTGGCTCAGCGCGAGCGCGATTGCGGCATGGGGCTGGCGCATTCCGTTCCTGATCGGCTGCGCGATCGTGCCGTTCCTGTTCCTGCTGCGCCGCACGCTCGCGGAAACCGAGGCCTTTGCCGCGCGCACGCATCATCCGCGCGTGCGTGAGGTGTTCGCGCTGCTGCTCGCCAACTGGCGCGTCGTGATCGCGGGCATGCTGCTGGTCGCGATGACCACGACGACGTTCTACCTGATCACCGTCTATACGCCGACCTTCGGCAAGACCGTGCTCAAGCTCACGACCGCCGAGAGCCTGATCGTGACACTCTGCGTGGGCGTGTCGAACTTCTTCTGGCTGCCGATCGGCGGCGCGATTTCCGACCGCATCGGACGCAAGCCGATTCTCGTCGGCATCACCGTGCTCGCGTTGCTCACGGCGTATCCCGCGCTGTCCTGGCTGGTGGCGAGCGCGAGCTTCGCGCGCATGCTCGCGGTGTTGCTGTGGTTCTCGTTTTTCTTCGGCATGTACAACGGCGCGATGGTTGCCGCGCTCACGGAAGTGATGCCCGCGCAGGTTCGCGTGGCGGGCTTCTCGCTCGCGTTCAGTCTTGCGACGGCGCTGTTCGGCGGCTTCACGCCCGCGGTCTCGACGTGGCTGATTCAGGTCACGCACGATAAGGCCGCGCCCGGCTACTGGCTGTGTTTCGCGGCGGCGTGTGGATTGGGCGCGACGCTGACGCTGTATCGGCGCGGCTCGACGCTCGCGGTCGCGCAATCGTAGGCGTTCAGGGCGTCGATGCGTGCTCGCGCGCGGCGTCGCCGGGCAGCGCCGCGCCGCCGAGCGATTGATAGAGCGCGGCGGTGTCCGCGAGTCGCGTGGCCTGCGCGCGCGTGCGGTCGAGCGCGGTTTGCAGCGCCTGGCGCTGCGCATCGACGAGATCGAATTCGCTCACGCCGCCCGCCGCATACCGATTGCGCGCGATATCGGCGCTCGCTTGCGCTTCGCGCGCGGCGCTGTCGCGTGCCTGCAAGGCGAGCGCGTCGTCCTGCAACGCGTGCAGCGTGTCGGCGACCTGTTGCAGCGCCAGCAGGACCGTTTGCCGATAGTCGGCGAAGGCCGCGTCGTAGGCCGCCTGCGACGCGCGTCGCTTCGCGCGCAATTCGCCGCCATGAAAGATCGGCTGCGTGAGGCCGAGCCCGACGTTCCAGATATTCAGCCCCTCGATCACATCGGCGACGCGCGTGCGCTGCGAACCCACGCCCGCCGAGAGCGAAATCTGCGGGAACAGATTCGCGGTCGCCACGCCGATATTCGCGCTCGCCTGATGCAGCAGCGCCTCCGATGCGCGGATATCCGGCCGCTCGCGTGCGAGCGTGGCGGGCAGTGTGAGCGCGACGGTGTCGGGCAGATGCAGCGCGTCGAGCGTGAGGGCGTCGAGTTGCTGCGCGTAGGCGTCGCTCGACGGCGGCGCGCCCAGCAGGATCGCCAGTTGATCGTCGGTTTGGGCTAGCTGCGTGGTGAGCGGCGGCAGCGTGGCGCGCGTCTGCGCGAGCAGCGTGCGCTGGCTGTGCACGTCGAGCCGCGCGACGCCGCCCGCCGCGAGCCGCGCGTCCATGATCGCGAGCTGGCGCGTTTGCGCATCGATCAGTTGTTGCGTCGTCTCGATCTGGCTGCGCAGCGACGCGCGACGCAGCGCGGCGGCGACGACGTTGCCCGCGACGCTCAGCTGGGCCGCTTCAAGTTCGTATTCCTGATAATTGACCTGCGCGAGCGTGGCCTCGAGCGCGCGCCGGTTCGCGCCGAAAATATCGAACACGTAGGAAATGCTGACCGACGCGTCGTAGAGCGTGAACGGCCCCGGATTCGGCACCTGCGTGATGCCGAACGCGGCGAGGTCGATCTGCTGACGCGTGCCGGAGAGCTTCGCGTCGATCGAAGGAAACAGCGTCGCGCCCGCTTGCGCGTTGTAGTTCTCGCGCGCTTCGACGAGCTTCGCGCGCGCCGATTCGAGCGTGGGGCTCGCGTGCAGTGCTTCGTCGACGAGGCTGTCGAGTGCGGGGCTGCCGAACTGCGTCCACCAGGCGCGCGGCGCGTGATCGGCGCTCGCGAAGGTTTGCGGCGCGCCACCCAAGCCTGGCGCGGATGCGGTGGCGGCGGGCAAAGCGTCGCGCGTGTAATTCGGCGCATCGGGCGCGGCCGGCGCATGAAAATCGGGGCCGACGGCGCACGCGGCCAGCGCGAGACTCGATGCGAGAACAAGGGAGCGGGCGGGCGTCGTCATCGCGGCCTCAATCGAGCGTGCGCCGGTAGAAGCGCACGGCGATCGCCATCACGATCGCCGTGAAAACCGCGAGCGGCCACACCGAAGGCCACAGATCGGCCCAGCCGTTGCCCTTGAGCAGAATGCCGCGCACGAGGCGGTTGAAGTAAGTGAGCGGCAACAGCCCGCCGATCCACTGCGCCCAGCGCGGCATGCCCGCGAACGGAAACATGAAGCCGGACAGCAGCAGGCTCGGTAAAAAATAGAACACCGTGAGCTGCATGGCCTGCAACTGGTTCTGCGCGAGCGAGGAGAGCGTGATGCCCACCGTGAGATTGGCGGCGATGAACAGCAGCGCCGAAAGATAAAGCGCTACGAGGCTGCCCGCGAACGGCACATGGAACACGAAGCGCGCGGCCAGCACGATGATGGTCGCCTGCACGAGCCCGATCGCCACATAAGGCACGATCTTGCCCGTCATCACCTCGATCGGCAGCACGGGCGTGGCGAGCAGATTCTCCATCGTGCCGCGCTCGCGTTCGCGCGTGATGGCGAGGCCCGTCATCATCACCATCGTCATCGTGAGGATCACGCCCATCAGGCCGGGCACGACGTTGTACTGCGTGATGCCCTCGGGGTTGTAGAGGCGGTGGATCTGCACGTCGAAGGCGGCGGGCGTGCCGTTCAGGCGCGCGAGCGGTCCCGTGAGGTCTTTCGCGGCGGCGGGCGCGACGAGCCCCGGCAGCGCGGCGAGCGCGGTGGTGATGGCGGTGGGATCGGCGGCATCGGCTTCGACGAGCAGCGAAGGGCGCTCGCCGCGCAGCAGACGCCGCGAAAAATCGACGGGAATGCTCAGCACGAACTGCACGCTGCCGCGCGCAAGCGCGTGTTGCGCGGCGGCTTCATCGGGCAGCGTATCGACGACGTCGAAATAGGCCGAGTTCTTCATGCCCGCGACGAAGCTGCGCGCGAACGGGCTGTCGTCGTAGATCACGACGGCGGTGGGCAAGTGCTTGGGATCGGTGTTGATCGCATAGCCGAACAGCGTCAACTGGATGATCGGCAGGCCGACGATCATCGCGAACGTCACGCGGTCGCGCTTGAGTTGCAGAAACTCCTTGAGGACGATGCTCCACCAGCGCGTGACAGAGAACGCGAGCGCGTGATTCATCGCGTGCCTCCGTAGTTATCCTGAGCATGTCCCATCATGTAGATGAAGACGTCTTCGAGTCCCGTGTCGATGCGTTCGGCGCGCAGCGGCTTGCCCGCGACGGCGTGTTCGATGGCGGCGGCGAGCGCGGCGTGATCGCGTCCGCTCGCGTGCAGCGACGAGCCGAACACCACCGTCTGATCGACGCCTTGCTGCGCGCGCAATTGCGTGGAGAGTTCGCTGAGCTTGTCGCCGTGGATCGCCCAGGTTTCGAGGTCTTGCGATGCGATCACCTCGGCGGCCGTGCCCTGCGCGAGCAGCTTGCCGTAGGCGATATAGGCGAGCTTGTGGCAGCGCTCGGCCTCGTCCATGTAGTGCGTGCTCACGAGCACCGAAATGCCGCGCGCGGCGAGGCGATGCAGTTCTTCCCAGAAGTCGCGGCGCGCGGTGGGATCGACGCCCGCGGTGGGTTCGTCGAGCAGCAGCAGTTGCGGCTCGTGCAGCATGCACGCCGCAAGCGCGAGGCGCTGTTTCCAGCCGCCCGAGAGCGCGCCCGTGAGCTGGCTCGCGCGGCTCGCGAGGCCGAGCGATTCGAGCGCGCGGTCGACGGTTTCGCGGCGGTTCGGCATCTGATAGATGCGCGCGACGAAGTCGAGATTTTCGCGGATGGTGAGATCGTCCCAGTACGAAAAACGCTGCGTCATATAGCCGACGCGCCGCTTGATCTGCGCGCTCTCGCGCACGATGTCGTAGCCGAGGCAGGTGCCTTCGCCCGAGTCGGGCGTGAGCAGGCCGCACATGAGACGGATCGAGGTGGTCTTGCCGCTGCCGTTTGGCCCCAGAAAGCCGAAGATCTCGCCAGGCGCGACGCGCAGCGAGACGTCGTTGACCACGTGCTTGTCGCCGAAGCGCTTGTTCAGATGGCGCACATCGATGGCGTAGCGGACCGGGTCGCTTGTTGGTGCGTTCATCGGCGTATTCATCGGCGTATTCATCCGCGCCTCACTGCAGCCGCACTTCCACCGGCTGGCCCGGATGGAGTTTGGGCGCATCGGCGGCGCTCGGGCGCGCCTCGATCATGAACACGAGCTTGCTGCGGTTCTCGTTGCTGTAGATGACGGGCGGCGTGTACTCGGCAGCGTTCGACACGTAGCTGAGCGTGGCGGGCACGTCGGCCGCGCAGCCGTCGCAATGCACCAGAATCTTGCGGCCCGGCGCGAGCGCGCCGACCGCGCTTTCCGGCACGAAAAAGCGCAGCTTCACGTTCTGCGGCGGCAGCATCTGCACGACCGGGCTGCCCGCCTGCACCCATTCGCCGACGCGATAGAGCGTGTCGTAGACGAGCCCCGCGCGCGGCGCGGCCACGCGCTTCTGGTCGAGCTTCCACTGCGCCTGCGCGAGCGTGGCCTGCGCGGCCTTCACCTCGGCGGCCTGCGCGTCGATCTGCGCCGAGCGGCCGGGCAGGTTGGCGACGCGCACCTGATTGCGCAGTTCGCGCACTTGCGCGGCGGTGCTGACCGCCTGCGCGCGCGAGTCGTCGAGCTGCGCCTGCGCGATGCCGCCCGCGCGCCATTGCGCCTCGTCGCGCGTGAGCTGGAGTGCGGCCTTGTGCGCGTTGGCTTCGGCCTGCGCGAGCTGCGCCTCGGTCACGCGCACTTCGGGCGGACGCTTGCCCGTCTGCAGATCGGCGAACTGCGCCTGCGCGGCCACGAGGCGATGACGCGCTTCGTCGAAGGCGGCGGTTTCGTCGACGGATTCGAGTGCGAACAGCGGCGCGGCGGCGTCGACCTGTTGGCCGCGCTGCACGTGGAGTTCCGTGAGCGTGCCGGATTGCGACGAGGCCAGATAGACGTACTCGCCTTCGACGTAACCCTGATAAACCGGCGTTTCGTGGCGAGAACAGGCCGAGAGTGCGACGAGCGCAGAAAGCGAGGCAAGCGCGAAGAGAGCGGGGAACGCGCCGCGTGCCGGGCGGCGATGGCCTGTTGAGATTCGCGGGTTCACGTGGATTCTCCCGGCGTGCGCCGCGAGCGCGGGCGCGCGGCGGTGTCGGTGCGATCGCGGCGGAGGTGCGCGCCTTCCGGCACGCGCATCGCGCCCGCGAGCAGGGCGGTGACGTGTCGGCGCAGCGCTTCGCGCTCGACCTTCGGCAGCCCGCGCGTGCTTTGCCAGAGCTTCGAAGTCGCGAGCGGCAGCATGACGAGCGCGAGAATCGACATGAACAGCAGCGGCGCTTCGAGGTCGGGATTCACGGCGCCCGCCTGCTGCGCCGCGCCGATCTGCGCGGTGAAGCGCTGCAATTGCTCGATGGGCAGGCGCTTGAGCATGCGCTCGCGCAGCAGACCGCCTTCGTTGACGATCTCGCGCAGCCAGAGCGGCGGCAGCCACGGCAGTTGCGCGGTGACTTCGAACAGCCGTTCGACGAGCGCCTGCACGAGCGCCTGCGGATGCGCGGCGATTTCACCGGACTCGCCGGTCTCGCTGTTTTCGCTGCTCCACACGTAGGCGATCGAGCGCGCGATGCGCTCGTCGACCACGGCGTCGAGCAGCTTTTCGCGATTGGTGAAGTAGTAATGGACCATGGCCGACGTGACGCCCGCTGCGGCGGCGATCTGCGCCATGGTGGTGGCGGCGATGCCCTGTTCGGCGAACAGTTGCGTGGCGCTGGCGAGCAGGCGCTCGCGCATGTCGAGGTCGGCGTCGTGGCGGCGCCGGCCGCGCGGTTTCACGGCGGCGCGGCCCGACGTTGCGGCTGTTCCGGTGGCGGCTCCGACAGTGACGGCGCGCGTGCTCATCGTTTCAGTCTAATTCACGCATTAGTTAAATCCAATGCGCTCGCGCAAGGGGTTAACCCGTTTATCGATACGCGCGGCCTTTCGGAACTTTCCTATACAAAAAGAAGAGGGGGTCGTTCAGTCTGTGAGTTTGTGCCGCAAGGCACGCCCGGTTCACGCCCCCAAAAAGAAATGGAACAAAAAATGAAGCGCATCGTGGTTATCGACGATCATCCGATCGTCCTCAAGATGCTCGCCAACGTGCTGAACACCGAATATGCACTCGTGGGTGAATGCGGTGACGGCGAAGAGGGCCTCCATCTCGTCCAGACCCTGCAACCCGACCTCGTGATCCTCGACCTCGAATTGCCGAAGCTCGACGGCCTGTCGGTCATCCGCGGCATCCGCGCCAAGCAGGCCACCACGCGCGTCATCGTGCTGTCGGCCAAGCCGGAGCAGGTCATGGCGAACCACACGCGCATCGCGGGCGCGAACGGCTACGTGAGCAAGAGCCGGGGCGTGGAAGAGTTGTGCGGCGTGGTCAAGGCGGTGCTGCTCGGTTACGACTGCTTCCCGGCGGGCAGTTGCTGACAAATTACAAATATGTTGGTCGCTGTGACAATAGTGTCTGTCTTTGTGACAATAGAGTTTGTCGTTGAGAGTAAGCGCCTCGGCTGGGCCGTTCGTCCATGCGCGTGCGCGTAAAGCATGATGTTGAACTGGAGCTGCCAGTCAGGTAGAAGTGTCTGGCGGACTGCCTGGGTTGTGCAGTTTGTCTGCCACACACCAGGGCAAGAGATCGCCGATGCGATTGATTTTGTGACCGGCGATATGGGTTAGCACGTAGTCGAGGTAGGCACGCGGATCAATGTCATTCAGTCTGCAAGTGCCAATCAATGCGTACATCGCGGCTGCCCGTTCGCCACCGCTGTCTGAGCCAGCGAATAAAAAATTTTTCCGCCCCAAGCTTACACAACGCAGCGCGTTCTCCGCGATGTTGTTGTCGATCTCGAGCGTACCGTCTTCGCAATACAACGTCAGGGCGCTCCACTGGTTCAGCGTGTAGTTGATCGCCTTGGCCGTATCGGACTTCGACGACAGTGTTTCGAGCTTTGCCCTTAGCCACGCTTCGTAGATCTGAAGCAGCGGTCTGGCTTTCTCCTGCCGTATTCGCAGCCGTTCGGTAGCAGGCCTGCCGCGAATGGAGGCCTCGATGTCGTAGAGCCTGCCGATATATTCGAGTGCCTTCTGTGTTGTGTCAGATGGTGTGCGCACGTGGATGTCGTAGAACTTTCTCCTCGCGTGGGCATGGCATGCAGCCTCGCGTATCGAGCCATCGCGGAACAATTCGTCGAAGCCAGCATAAGCATCCGCTTGCAGGATCCCTTTGAAGCTGGCGAGATGGGTTTGAGGATGGATGCCTTGGCGGTTCGGCGAGTACGCGAACCAGACCGAAGCCAGTTGCGTCGAGCCCGAGCGATGATCGTCGCGCACGTAGACCCACAGCTGGCCGGTGCGGGTCTTCCTGTTGCCCGGTGAGAGCACCGGGATCGGCGTGTCGTCCGCGTGCAGCCTGGTAGCGGCCACGGTATAGCGGCGCAGCGCCTCTGTTAGCGGGGCGCACAGCGCCTCACACTGGCCAACCCAGCGGCCCATGCTGGCCCGGTCAAGCGTCACGCCGTCGCGCGCCGCGATTGCCGATTGCCGGTACAGCGGCTGGTGGTCTGCATACTTCGAGACGAGGATGTCTGCCAGCAAGCTCGGATGAGCGATGCTCCGCTCGATCGGCAGCCACGGCATCGGCGGCTGCGCGATCGTGCTGCAGCACGGGCAAACCAGCTTGCGCCGGATCGTGCGAATGACCTTGAACGCCGCGGCAACCCGGGCGAGTTGTTCGGATGAGTCTTCGCCGAACACCCCCATTGGTTGACCGCAGTCCGGGCAATTCGACTCGGGCTCGAGTACATGATCCTCGCGAGGCAGATGTGCGGGAAGCGCTTGCTTCGAAGCCGCTTCGTCCATCGTTGCGTTCGATGAGGACGCGTTTGCACCACGGGCCTGCGCACGCTGCACATCCGCTACGCCGCGCCCGGCGGCCAGATCCTCAAGTTGAGTCTCGAGCGTCTCGATTTGCCGCTGCAGCTGCTCGGACTTGCGACCGAACTGCATACGCCGGAGCTTGTCGATCTGGGCCTTGAGCTGCTCAATCTCGACATCGCGTTCGGCAAGCAGACTACGGGCCTCGACCAGCAAGGCCTTCAGCAGTTCGATATCGTCAGGGAGATCGGCGCCGTTCGACATGCGCCGTAGTTTACGAGTCTGCCGCGCGGTTTACAACATCGATAATGCGGCGGTGCGGCGGGGCTGCCGCCAGTCGATGCCCTCAAGCAGCATCGACAGTTGTGCGGAGCTCAGATGGACCTTGCCACCGTCCGCCTTGGGCCATATAAAACGACCCCGTTCAAGCCGCTTGGCGAGCAGCCAGATTCCATCCTCCGTAGCCAGAGAATCTTTACCAGATCGCCGCGACGGCCCCGGAAGATGTAGACGTTGCCGCCCAGCGGATTCTCCTCAAGCGCGGTTTGCACCTTCGATGCCAACCCCTGGAATCCGCATCGCATATCAGTGACGCCCGCAGCGAGCCAGATGCGCGTGCCTGCCGGTAGGGAGATCATGAGCGCAGACTGCCCAGCACGATCCGCAGCATATCGGCATCGACCTGACCGTCTACTTTAACCACCGCACGACCTATCCGGATCTCGATCGTGCCGACAGGTGGTTCAGGCTTCGCGCTCTGCACTTGCACTTCCGCGGGGGCTGATGCGATGACCTCCGTCGGCGCGTCGCTTGGCAGTACGACCGGAATAAGCGCGGCAGATCGAGCTTGCTGATCGGCCAGATATCGCCGCCGCCAGGTGAACAGCATGTTCGCGTTGATGCCATTCTCCCTCGCCAGCTTTGCGACTGATACGCCCGGCTCACAAGCGGGCGCTGCCAGTCGCTCACGAAGCTCGCGGGGGTAATTCGGGCGCCCCGTACGTGTACCCGGCTTCTTCTCTGCAGACTGTGTCAAAGTGATGCCCATCAGATCGGAAATGATGGACATCACTTTGATGTCGCCCTCAGCCAGCGTCCATAACGGCCGGGACGAGCCGCTTACGTTGAGAAGGCACATTTCAGAGACCAACGAACAGATACGTAACGGGGCAGTCGTAGCCGACCGAAATTCCGTGCAAGCGTGCGGCTGCCGTTCTCGTTTCCGGTCGACAAGCTGATTGCGGCGAACTAGCCGTTCTGCGTGAACCTACGTCTGGTGGTGAGTGTAGGAACTAACAGGTATCAGACCTGTACAGCCGTACTTGGAGCAAGTGCAGGATGCATGGTTTGACGGATACCCTTAATTTCGTGCGATTTCGTGTTTTCAGGCGACCATGTGTAGCAGCGAGCGATCAGGGAGCGTCGATCATTCATTGCGCGTGTAGTGCAGATTTGCTGACCTGATTCTTGATTTACGGTGTCGATTAGGTTCGTGACAAGGAACAATTTTTCCTGGTACAACGAAAGATAACGGCCTATATTGACCCAACACATCATTCGCTGTAGGGGAATGAGTCAGATGAATACCTCTGCTGGGCGATATCTGAAGAGGGCAGTTAGTACCTCGGTTGGGCATCCCGCCCTAGCCGAATTTGAGGCTTATGCAGAGCGTGAAGATAATGCACATAACCGCCAAAATTCCCTTACGTCGGCGTCCCTATGCGCCCCGGCCATAGTTGGGGAGAGCCTCGCTTCGCAGGTGTCGCGCTATCACATCGCCAGCGGCCACCCGACGACCGGTCAGACCTACGAAGAGCTTTTTCAAAGACGTCCATTCGCGCTGACATCTTGGATTCCATATTATTTGTCACCTCTACTAGTGCGGCTGAAGGGCGAGCCCCACGAAGTGATGCGCCGGTTGCTTTGTCAGAGTACTCTGTTCCCGTTGTTCGAAATGTTCAATGGAGCACGCTTTGAAGTAACAAGTTTGCATGCCGTGGACGCTGCGCTACGCCAATTGCCGAAACGTATTGTGGCGGAATCAGGGTGGACGCGTGTCTGCCCACAATGCCTTACTGACGATTTGCGTGATTTCGGTACTCCAACAATAAGGCTAGCGCACCAGATCCCGGGGGTGTCTGTGTGCGATCGGCACGGCGCTTTGCTTTTCGATCGATGCCCCGCCTGCCGCTGCCCATTTGAGCGGCCGAATGATCTTGTCCTTGCGCCTTGGACGGGATGCTCTGCATGCCGCGTAAGGCTTAACGAATTTCACGCATGCGGCGAAACGGAATGGCAAGATTCTAAGCTGCATCGATTTGCGCAGTTTGCTCGGCGTTTGCTGGAAGCAGACTTCACGCCTATCTCAAGGTATGCGCTTCGGGATATGTACAGAAGGAGATTGATCGAGCTCGGCATCTCGAAGAAGAACCAAGTTGACCGCATTGTCCTTGAGCGCGAACTTCTGTCTTTCTGGGGGGGCGATCAAATCGCACGGATCGATCCTGCACGTCGCTTAGGGCGTACTTCAGGGTGGTTCCATATTCTCGTTGGGAGCGTTTGCTGGGAGGTGCCTCTTGGGCGCCACCTTCTCCTCTCGCACTTCCTTTTTGAAACCGACGAAGACTTTCTCGCACACTATAGTGCTGCGGGCAGTCGCCCTGCTGCCGTTGCGGGCCGATCCCCGCATATGAATCGAGGGTCGTCGATAAGCGACCGATCGGGTTGTCAAGTGATCATGGCAACGTTACTCGACGCTTCGAGGCAAATTCCAGGTTGCGACGTTGACGCACTGTGGCAACGTCACTATGGCTTGATGAAGCGATTGGTCAGACGCGACCCACAGGCTCTATCTCGACTTGAAAAAGTCATCGCTTCGCGGGATCTCTGTGAACGAATTCGGCCGGGCAAGAAGCGAAGCGCGCACGCGGAAGACGACGCTTTGGCGGAGAGTCTGCGGCGCAGTTCGGTGGAATTTTTCGAGTCACCTCAGCGCCCGCAAAAGGGTACACGCAATCGGTTGTTGATGAGTATAGGTTGGAGGCGAGGAGCACTGGCTGATCCAATCGCATTTCCTGCGCTATCGTCGGCGCTAGAGGAGTTCGCCGAGTCGGCATGGCATTTCTATCTACGACGGTTGTTGTGGGCATTTTCGCAGCGTTCGGGAGGTGCGCTGAACTTCTGTGAAATCAAGGGACTCTCGGGAATTGAGTACCATCGCCTAACGGTATTGCTCGAGGATGTGCGTCGTCGCGGAGTTCCCGATGGGCTAACCTCGAGCGGGATTATGGATACGATAAGGTTGTGGCGAATTGGATTTCAGTGGGAAGGCCCGTGTCCGGACAGAATTTTTCCGCCTGCTGGTCGACGACATCAGCAACTCCGCTCGTCAGGTTGAGTTCAACTCAGTCAGACAATGCGAAAATGGATCAAAAGTGGGCGAGTCGTGAAGACGTGATATTGCGGGACGAATGACCTCGTGTTCTTGCTGGCGCGTGTCTGATAATTACATTTGTCTACGTCGGAAGTCACTTGCAGACTCCGAGAGCTGAGAAAGCTCCAGACGACACAGAGGTAGTTCGTCAAGATGCTTAACAAGCCACGATGAATGCCCGGTTCGGCGTTCGAGTTCAGCCCTGCTTATTCGGACTGGAGTTATCGAGTTGTCACGAATGGCACGTGCCGCATCTCGGAGTGCTGCCGCAAGCGCAACATCTCTCGAATTCCAGTCGGCTCTCCGTGCTGCACCACTTCCTGCATCTGATTTGATGTGTTTGCGGTGCTTTGATTCTTGCGCAAAGAGCCAGGCTCGGTCGTTTCGGGACAGCCAGGTGTGCGCTGCGGTAACGTGACTTCTTAGCTGTGTGCAGTTCAGAGCCGGATATCGTTTGTCGGCAACGATCCATGCGATTCGTGCCTGCATCCGTCTCGCTTCGAATTGCATCTCGCGTCGACGCACCTGAAGTGCAGTATCTCGGTTGAGTATGCGATAGATAGTCGCTCCAGCAAGGTGGCTATCTCTCGCAATTGTAGACACCGAATCGCCGTGTGATAGCCGCTGACGAATCTTGTTGTACAAAGATGTTGGCAGTTTTTTCGTGCGTTCCCGGACGGGGAGATTATGACGGTGGGCGATAATTAGAACCGTGTGAACGTCTACGCCTAGCAGTTGTGCAGCGCGACGAGCTGAGGCACCTCCGTTGATCAAAAATACCGTCTGCTCAGCGAGTTTGGTACGCTGTTCATTGGTTCGTAGATCGGTGGGCGCACTATGACCGACAGCCTGGTCAGATATATTGCCTTTTCGTTTGTCGAAAAATTCGCAGACAGACGAACATAGGGCGCCAATGAGTAGAAGGTGCTTAAGCGGATGGTGTACGGCTCGATCTCGCCGCACGAGCTCGATAGGCCAACTGTATCGTCCCCCCGAAGATGCAAATAGTGCTTGGAACGGTTCAATACAAGCGAGCGGCGCCCACTCTTTCATAAGTCGACTGTGTAACTCAAGGCGATTGACACGAGTAGATGAATACGTCAAATTTTGCGCGAGCAGATGTCGCATGTAGAAGGTGCGCATGCTCGTGCAATCGATACGCGAAGTCGTGAGCCCACCGAGCAACTCCGCACTCAATTTAGCCAGACGGATCAGACTGTCTTGCGTTTGTTTTGAGAGGTGATCTGCCGAAGGTACGAAGGGAGCCGGCGTCGCGTCAGGTAGGTATAGTGCAGACCATCTGAAATGCAACGCTGCTGCGGGATTCTCATGCAGAGACACTCGGTGCGTTGGACACATGAGTACGCCTGGAAGCTGATGAACCCTATGCCATATCGAAACACCGAACTGTTCACGATCGTTCGCGGCACAGAATACACAGTAGCGCGTCGGATTCGAGGCACCGAGTCGGCTTGATATCATTCCGAGTTGAACTTTCGCATTGTGTCCAGGTGTATGACGCAATTTGCCAAGAAGATCACAATATCTGTTGGCGTCAATGAACCGTTTCCAATAAGGTAGTGCAGTATGCTCCTCGGCTGCGCGTTCAAGATCGCCACAGTAAAAGCCAAGGCGGACGAAAAGACGATCAAGTCTACCTGGGATGATATTGGTGGTTTGAACCTGGGTCGTATCCAGAAGCTCGCGTAGCGTATCGTGCGGCGAAAGGTTGCCGCTCAGACGGTGCCATCGTGAGATCATGCTGAATACGGCTTCATCTGGGATGTCGACAAGATCGGTCAAGGGAAACCTACTGCGTATGATCTGTGCCGGAGCCATGTGTTGAACTGAGGAAGTCGTCGCCGATCACTCCCGATTCCCTAAGCGATTGGTAGGCGTCGGGCGTCGTAGCCGCAGATCGAAGATCGCTGGGAGCCAAGGCTTCGCGCTTGCTAACGTCTTTCCGAGCACGTGACGCGTGATTGACGGCCATTTCCTGCTGGTTTGGCATGGCAGCGGAATCGTGTGCGAGCAGCTGGTCGATTTTTGCCTCCACGTTAATGTCGGCGTGCGCCGGAACAGTTTGGCCAATCAACTCGCGATTCGGAGGCAGGAGATCTTCAAACTTTGAGAGCGAGGCATACGTGTTCTCTCTCAGTGCATTGATCGCTGGGTGGAGTAATGTAAGCTGCTCATCGTAAGTCGAACGCATACACGCAAGGTCGATAACTTCAGTTCCAGCTTCCATCGCTCTCTGTTGAGCGAGTTTGAAGAGAATAACGAGAACATCCGTAACTCCCTGCGTTAAATCGAAAAGGCCATGAAGCAGTTCGTCAGTGAGCGGAATGGGGTGCTGGACCCATTGGTATGCCCATAATCGCCGAACGAATCTTGCCCATTCGTCATCTCGATGTGAGGAGGGACGTTCAAGATCAATCAGCCCACTCTCTGATGCCCGACGAGCATCTTTCAGGCCGCCAGTGAAAAGTTTGACTGCTTTGTATGTGCCGATCAACAAGATAGGTACTTTTAGAAGGTCACGCAGATCTTGAAAAAAATCTAGCAGTGGTGCTGCCCCGTGTGTCTTCGCTAGATCAAGTCGCTGAATTTCATCTATAACGAGCAATCCGAGAAAATATGTCGCGGAGTGCTGGCGCATCATCCCTTCTAGTTCATCGCGCGTCAGTTTGCTGCGCGTGTACATGCGCTCGTATTTGTCGACGCCGAGCGTACGGTCGAGTTGACGAGCGAATTCTCGGCAGAAGCTGGATATCGAGCCATTTTCGGGACACGTTACCTTGAGCCAGACTATCTGCGTTAAGGGAAGTCGGTGGTCGCGATACGTCTCGTGGCGAATGACTTGGTCGGGATAAACACGTAACACGGCATCGACTGCGGTGGTCTTGCCAATTCCACTTAGCCCGACGATCGTGCACTTCGACTCCGCATGAAAAAAACGAGCGCTGTCGTTGGTCACCGTCGAACTTTCTGGGGGCCGCATGCGGGCGCCGTAGACGCGGCGCCACGTCTCTGCCTCCAACGGATTCCGAAGAACGTAGCCTGCACGGATCAGCCGCGAAATCGTACGTTCGATGAAATAATACTTGGGTCGAGGCACCACAATATGCTTTAGTCGCGCGAGCAGATGCCATCGATGTTCAGCGGGAAAGAGCCGCTCCCTTGGGTCAAACTGCGGCCGAATGAGCATGGCGCTGGCAGCTTGACTCTCTGTGCAAATATCAGGCAGTGATTCGATGAGCGGATTGTCGCAATACTCTTGGATAGACGGAGTTCGATAACTGGCGGGTACACCGACAAGCAATGTCATTGGTCGACCTCCCAAATGTCATCCAGTGGGTCTTTTCGAGGAGATCGGATCGGCACGACATTACTTCGATTCGATGTCGTAGGGACGGACGCTGAACGAGAGGCGATCTCCTGCCGGACTCGCTCAACCCGTTCTGCTGCTTTCTCGAAGGCTCGGTTTTCGCTGATGTCGCGCGTTACGGTCGCTCTTTTCAAGCCATGTCGCGCGCGTTTGGCTTCTCGTCTCGCGTTCTTGACGATCACTTCACAGTCGGCATCAACACTCGCGTTGGTGGTCCGTTGCTCGTTTTCCTTTTCGCGGGCGGCTGCTTTTAGTAACTTGAGTCGGTCCCACACTTCCTCGAGTCGTGCAAGACGGAACTGTTCGTCTTTGTCAAGCAGGTGGCACGGTTCCCATGCCGCTTTCTCGTCATCTCTTATCCAGATGGCGGTCGGGTCATAGGCTAGGTGACGAATCTCTACATGGCCGTATTTCCCGCTCTTTCGCGCGCGCGCGAACCACTCTTCACGCTCAAGTCGTTCGTTGCTGTAGTGACGTCCTTCGAAGTAGAGCCCTGTTCGCCGTACTGATGCCGTCGAGGCAGGGAGCAAATTGGTCCACACCTCATGGCGACTTCGCACGTTAGCAATACCCGTCAGGTTCGAAAGCCCCCAATTCCAAACAGCTATCGGTGTTGCATCAGTAAGGTTATCGCCAAGCATATCAACAGGCAATCGGCCAGCATTGTAGTTTGAGAAATTGAACCGAATGAAATGCCGGATTAGGATGGCTGTTAATTCCGGGAGAGTCAAGCATGCGTCCAATAGATATTCGCGCCTTCTGACCTCATCTTCGCGAGACTTTATCGCACCGGGTAAAAAATCTACACGATCGATATTGACGAGGCGAAATCGTTGTTCGACGTTTGGCTTCCAGTCGCCACGTTGGATCGAAGCGTTTTGAGGCCATATACCAAGTGTGGCAGGTAGAGTGTCGGATGCTAAGCCTGTGAGTTCGCCATTGTCTCCGAGCAAGTATCGCGGAAGATGTCTGCAGGGCCATGTCTCAGGTGAGATTTCGATCCCGAACTGTTTGCAGAAGTCGACTTTATCCGTGAAAGCATTGAAGAGCGCAAGCCTCGCGCCTTCCCAACTAGGCCCTTCCAATCCTAAATAGAAGCCGACAACCATGGCGGAGAATACGTCGACAACGACATACAAGACCGGCCGGCCGATGATCCATGCACGATTGAAAACAGAAACGAGATAGATATCCATGAGCGTCGCGTCGATTTCAAAACGTGCGCATGGACCGTAGACTTCGCGCCGTGAAGAGCCCAAAACTCCGCGTATCGCGAGATTCCAGTTAGCTGAAGTGGTAATTCGTTTTGTGACACTCAGGTCTGCGTCGAGCTCGTCAATGAGGTGAGAGAACTGACGCAGTGATGGCGCTTCATGGTCTTGTGGTTCGATCGGAATAGTTAGATTACCGTGCTGTATGTATCCCTGGTTGAAATAAAAGGTTTTTGTGTCTCGCCACGCCTTTTTGCGAGAGACGCCGTTCTTAAAAAAGCGTGTTAACCCCGCCTCCATTTTTTGCCGTACATCGGCCGATACGGGGCCGAGCAGGGTATCGTCGCCGGACAGTAGTACTCGATCAGGGCGTCGGCCGCGTTTTTTCGTGCCGGACTTTTGTTTGCGTTCAGATCGACCCCCAGTTGCTCCGCACAGATCGTAAAAGGGAATGAGGGCGGCGCGTGTGCTACCGTGGGCCCAATAGCGATAAAGCGGCCTGCGTACGATATTGGGGTCGACTCTGAGTTGCAAAGCGCGTTGAGTTACCAGCCGACCACGCAAAGCGCTATCGATGATTGCGAGTGTACTTGTAGGAGTGACGAGGGGCTCAATTATCCTCCACGCCTTGTCGCGCATCTCGCGATAGCGCTTCGGTATGGAGTCTTCTGTCTTTAGTGAAAAAGGTCTCGGCCGTAGCTCGCTGATGCAGCACTCCCCGGAAGCAAGCCATGAAGTAACTGTCTCAAGACTAAATGCGCAAGGCCGCCTGAGCGGATGTCGAATTCCGATCATCACCACAAGGTCTGACTCGGGATCGACCCACAAAACTCTGTGGGGGCATGCAAGTTCCGGCGGGGCGTGGTCGTGGCATGCAACAATTGCTTGGTTCAGGACTATCTGTGGTGCCATCTCATACCTCAGCAGCGAACGCGCGATTGACACATCGGATGTCGACGGGCGCGCGTAAGCTAACTTTTTTCCGTAGATCGACCTCAACAAGGCGTCGCCAAACGCAATAGCGAAACAGGCGATCAGCTACATCACGCGATTGCAAGCCGAGCATTGCAGTTGCCAAGTCGAGCATGTCCGAAAGAGGCCGCTGGTCGGTCCAACTGGTAACCACGAATTGCAAGAATTCGGATAGCCGCTCCAGGGGTATGTCGCATTTGGCATAGACCGAGTGACTTAGCCATTCTAGGTTTGCGATGCGCACGTTATCAAACTCGCGTTCCGTTACTATCGACCACGGAACATTGAGGGCGCACCAGTAGCGCCGTTCCAGCTCGAGCTTTTCCAGAACCCGAAGTGCACCGCGTTCGCGGAATTCCTGCGAGGATTTGATGCTGTATGCCCGTAGCCCGTTGGTACCATCGGGTCTACGTATAGTAAGTACAAAGTCGGTGGTTAGAACAACTGGCGTGGTTGATCTCGGATAATAGGGGTGACGTATGCCCAAATTCGCCGCAATCTGCAGCGTCGACTCTTGCGGGAAAAGCGGATACTGTTCACGGATGTCCAGCACTTGCGCCGCTTGGTCAGCACACAGAAAGAAGTGCAGTTCGTTGTCTGATAGTAGATGATGAACGCGGCCGGTTGTGATGCCCCACGGGCGACTCTTGCGGCCGCGGGACGGGACGTCGCGGATCGTTAGCCACGGACGGTATTCCGCGCTGGTACCGGTTCCCAGTCCGAACGACCGCCATCGTGAGATATCTGCAAGGGTGATGTCACGACGTTTTTTCATGCGCGCATCTAACGACGTATTGTCATTGCCCAGTATGTCAAACTTGTCGCGCGAAAGTTCCAATTTTTTTTGGATTCGATCCACATGCGGCGCACAATGTTTGCGAGATGATACGGCAGTAGTCAATAGGGGTTCGATTGAAGGGCTACGGCAGAGGTGGCAGAGGGTCCCGACATTTTTTAGTGGAGCGTCCGAGGCGATCATGCTGCCGATTTGACCGCTGGCAGCGTCGCGAAGTATGCCTCTCGGGCGTCTGATCCGCTAGGCTCGAATGAGGACGTTCGCGGTTGTACAGCTCAATATATTGGTCAATGGAGCGCCGGGCGTGGCTGACCGACTCGTAGGCTCTCAAATAAATCTCTTCGTACTTGATGCTGCGCCATACGCGCTCGACGAACACGTTGTCGCGTCAGTCGCCTTTGCCGTCCATCGACAGCCGCCGGCGCCGTTCTTGCCTTCAAGTATCTCCGGCTATTCCGACATCTCGAACTGCTCGCCCACAGCGTTGCCGCTCTCTCCGCAGAAGTAAGCGCCTCAGCTGGGCCATTCGTTCATTCGCGTGCGCGTAAAGCATGATGATGAACGGGAGCTGCCAATCAGGTAGGGGGGGGCTGGCGGACTGCCTGGTGTGTGCAATTTGTCGGCCACACGCCAAGGCAGGAGCTCGTCGATGCGATTGATTTTGTGACCGGTGATATGGGTTAGCACGTAGTCGAGGTAGGCTGACCGGTTGGTCGAGATGATGAATCGGTTTGTTCCAGATTCTCTTCGTCCTCGTGTGTGGGTGACGGGTCCAGAGCTTGGCGATCCTAAATTGCAGGGGCGACTCCAGTCGTGGGAGAAAATATCGACGAGTCGGACGCCATGCAGTTGCGTGACCGGCTGCTGCCGTTCCAAACAGGGAACCATAGTCAAGACAGCTTTCCGCAACAGACCTTGAACTTCGCTCCAGATTCGCAGGGACAGAGAGAGTTGCGCCCGACAGTTTTCGTTCTCGTTGAGAGGAGGGGTAACAAACTACGAATAGTGAGTTGTCGTTCCGTAAGGGACGAATTTGATGCGCAAAGCAGCCAATCCAGGAATTCCCTCTTCAGTGCGCCCATCGTACATTGATCACCTAAGCGTCTTAGTTGCAGTACGAAGTTCCAGGCGGTCAGGGTTGTCTCTTGATTCGATAGTCCTAACGAATTAACTTGTTTTCTTAGAATGTTACCGAGTATGCGAAGAGTAATTTTCGGGTCACGACTAGCCACAAGGACTGTTGCGATGTTCTTCGTTGAACGCAAGGTATCTGGATGTTCCGTGCCGAGGCGATGCAGTTGAGCTTCTAAAACGTTGGCGAGTATCCCGTGTGCCTCTTCGAACTTACCTTCCTCAAAAAGTACAAGTGAAAGGTTGTTCATGGAAGCCGTCCGATCCTCATGTTCAGCACCCAGAATTTTGAGTTGAGCCAGCACCACTGACTCGAGAATGCGGCGAGCCTCAGAAAATTTCCCTCGGGCATGCAGGAGTTCTCCGAGCGCTGCCATCGTTCGGAGGGTATCGGGATGCTCGGATCCGAGGAAGTCAAGTTGTGATGAAAGGACTTCCTGGAGTAAGTCTTGAGCCGACGGGAGATCTCCGAGGACTCTCAGCACGCCTGCAAGATTGGAGCGCGCACGTAAAGAGTGCTGATCAGCTTTGCCGCGGGTCTGATCAAGCGTCTTCGACAGGGCGATCAGCAAGTCGCGAGAGCTATCAATGTCCCCAATCAGACACAATGTTCGCGCAAGGCTATTCATCAGGGTTAGCGTTTCGGGATGTTCCATACCGAACTCGCTCCGGCTCGTATCCAAAGCTTGCTCAAGAATTCTGCGCGCTTCTTCTAGATTGCCCTCGGAAATGAGGCCCATGGCGAGGTCTTTGAGGGAGCCAAAAATATTTGAGATCGAGTTTTCCATGAGTAAAATGGACCTACCCACTTAGTTAATAAACATGCATAGCGTGGATATACAGCCGAAATTCATGAGTCGGCGGTGCAGTCAAATATTGCATCAGATAAAGACTGCAACATTTCTTCCATCTTGCAAAAAATCCTAGTGCCGTGAGGACCGGGGTATGCCGTTCAGACGAAGATGTCCACGAAAACTCCCAGAACGCCGATAGCTGGTGCTACTTTCGCCGCAACACTAACAATATCGCTCACGACGTCCTCGAAATCGTCGACGATATTCCCGAAATCGTCGATGACATGATCGAGCGACTGCAGAGCTTTTGACGCTGCCGACTGGGTCCGCTGTTTGTACGCGGGAATGATGCCCGCGCTATTTGTTACTGAGCCGATGATCACGTTACCCCCCGAGGTGAGAAAGCCCCATCCATCTGACACACGGTCAGGATTTCATGACGATAGACATTCGAAGGCTGTCGATCGAACAAATAACAGCCTAGCTTGACAACATGAGCAGAAGCCTATGAGCGGAGCTTGCGTTTCGAGGCCAGGGAGCTGGTTGTGTAGAGATCGCGCACATTGAGTCGACGTCACCAGTAAGGTTCCAGATTGCGGGCACGTTCTCCGTTCTTCGTGCATGCCCATCAACTGGCCCACTCCAGACGCGCCGCACTATCAGCATGACTAACGTAGTTGCGCTACGAGATCAGTCGCCCCTATATCGAGCCCGGCCTTTGCCGCTGCAAGTCGGCCAATCGAGGCGCGTATATTCATTGCACTCGGATACTGCTTTGAAACGTAAGCCTTTAAAAGTTTTCCGCTCTCGCTATCGTAGATCTCGACGGCGTACGAAACTGATCCACCAAAGGCGGCCTGGCCTCCACGCATTGCCTGTATGCCGTTGTAAAGAATTCCCCCGATGTCCACATGCTCAAAGAGGCTGAGAACCGGCGTGGTTTCTTCGGCGCCTGTGATTGTTAGTGTGATGCGTAGCCGGCCCTGCGCGGGCGTTTTGATGACGTCAAATCTCTTTCCCAGGGCCTGAGAAAATGTTTCCCTCATGTAGCCGGCCAGCTCGCTTTTCTCACTTGCTTTCAGTGCCCCGAACTGGTTGTCGCCGCCGTCGTATACGACGACGGGGTCCAGTATCAGCTTGTCATAGGTCGACCACGCGACCTCTGAAGTGTATTCGTAGGGTATCTTCGTGGTTCGGCCTTCACCATCTGGCTTCATTTTTTCCGACGATGACAAGCCAGCGTAGGGAATTGGCCCAGTCGTCATGCAGCCGGAGAGGGCGATCGAGCCGATGACTGCAGCAAGCGTCAGGGGGAATCTGTTACGAACCATATACTATCCTTCGTCTGAAACAGCGATTAGCTCGTTTCGAACATCGCTGAAATACTTCGGGTCGCCTCTGCGATCTTTCACCTGATACGAGCCAAAAAATCACTGCAGTCCAATACGCTTCGCCGGCGATGCTTCCGGAAACTTCGCCTCTGAGGCTTGTGGCTCGCATGCTGCATCGCGGCTTGCACGCACAGCCGGTCATCGGATGGCAATGCGGGGCCATTCGTGCGACTTTCCGTGCGGCTTGCGAGTGCGAATCCCTGTGGTTCGGATAAGGGACGCGGACTCGTTAGAATGCGCTGCTCCAGGCAACACAATCGGTCAAACCGGGTACTAGTGCAAAGGCAGTTTTCAGCTCCCTAGCGAGTGAAGCTTTCAACGTCGATGCCGGTGATTCAAGGTCCGCTTTTCGGCAAACGTGGCCGCAGAAATGTCCGCTATGGAAGGCCGACGGGCGTTGGTCTAGAAAACGTAGTTTGCAAAAGCCCCGTAGGTCGTTTGGGTCGTCTTCTCAACGATCGGACTGTTGCCAACAACACCAGGCAACCGGGACACCGTCACTCTCGCGCCTAAATTCCAGTTCCTGTTAAACGCATAGCTGGCACCAGCGGTGAAGCGAACTGCGGCGAGCCCTGACCCCGGCGAATATTCGCCCAGGCCGGATCGAGCGCTATCTTCTGCGTTGATACCAAAGAATGTTTGATTGTATTGCGCGCTACCCCACGTGATGCCCGGCCCCGCCGTCAACGTCAACTTGCTGACAGGACTGTATTTCCCGAGAAGGTCCAGCGACGCGGTCGTCCCTTCGTCCTTGCCGGCGATGTCTTGGGAGATCGCACCTGAAAGAGATAGCCACGTCGCGTTGTAGCTGGCGAATAGCGTGGCGTGAGCTGTCCTGTCGATGTCCGGAAGACCATGAAGGTGTTCGTCGTCGGATGTTTCGCGTGGGTTGACGAGATCGTAGGAGAGCGCAATGCCCACCCGAACGTTTTCGTCGCGGTACAGATATGCGCCAAGTCCAAAGGGTACGTTGGCGTCAGGCACAGATCCAAAAAAGAAACGTCCGTAGCTCACGCCGACCAGGGGCGCGGGCTGAAAGCGTGATGCACTCGAACCGGGATACCGCGGGGTTTCAAACACTCCGAATCCCAGTGAATAGCGCCAACCATCGTCTGCGGCCGCTGGAGTGGTTGCCGCTACGGCAGCGGGGGCTGTGACCGTCTGTGCAAACGCCGGTGTCGCAAGAAGGAGGCCGGAAAACGCTGCAACGCCTCCCATGCATGCGGGCCGCCACTTAAAGTGCATATAATTCTCCTGATGCTGCTCTGAAGATGCGGACCTCAAGGCGCAATTCCGACAACACCCTTCGTTGCGAAATTGCTTCCCTCGGAGCGTCCTTGTCGGTGGGTCGGGTTCCTGAGCTCGGCAACTGGCCGACACATCGCGCCAACCAGGGCAGGCATTCCACAGAGGAATGCCGTGTCAACGAGGAGCAGATTACGCACTGAAATTATCGGTATGATGTGCGGTTTATTTCACAGCCCGAACATTGCGTCATGCTTGAAATATTTCTGACGGACCGCTGAAATGAGATCCGGCGCTGTTCGGGTTAGCATCTGGAAATGACTTATATGCCGCACATTTTGGTGGTTGACGACGAAGAGGACATTCGGTCCCTGCTCACGGGTTTCTTCAGAAAACACGGCCACGAGGTTAGTGTTGCGACCAACGGTGAAACCCTTTTTGCCGCTCTTGAACGACATCCAGTCGATCTTGTCATCCTTGATGTCATGCTCCAGGGAGAGGACGGTTTCAGTTTGTGTCGACAGCTGCGCGCCACTTCCAGGATTCCAGTGATCATGCTTACCGCGGTCGCAGACCATGTGGATCGTGTGGTTGGCCTGGAAATCGGCGCTGACGACTATCTGGTCAAGCCGTTCGATGCGCGAGAGCTTCTCGCGCGAGTAAAGGCGGTACTACGACGGACAACGCAGACGGACGTCGCGAATGTTGGCACCGCAACGCGGCCAGTGCTCTCGTTCGGCGGATGGCGGCTCGACATCGCAAGGCGTGAACTCAGATCTGCGGACAACACGTTGACGATTTTGTCCAGCGGTGAGTTCGATCTTCTGCTGGTGTTTGCCGAGCATTCACAACGGGTTCTCACTCGCGATCAGCTTCTAGATCTGGCCCGCGGCTCATCGCACGAAGTCTACGATCGGAGCATTGATGTTCAGGTCGCCCGGCTTCGTCGCAAACTGGATATGGACACGGATATCGAGTCGGTCATCCGTACGGTTCGCGGGGGCGGCTATATGTTTACTCCGCAGGTTCGGCGCGGATGAGGCGCCGAACTCCGATGCCTGACACGATCGCGTGGCGGATCGCGATTACAGTCGGTGCCGCGATCGTTAGCGTCCTTGCGTTCAGCGCGTTGTTTGATCGTTTTCTGGGGCCGTCTCCAGCGGAGAGTGCCAGACTCGACCGCGCAAACGATGCAATCCAGATGATCGAAGCAGCGTCGCCTGGTGACCGCCAACAGTTAGCGGACACGATCGTATTCGCGGACAGGACTTATTGGTATTTGGAAGGGACATCGATCGCAAAGCGGTTCGCGGAAGCTTACCAGCGCCATCATTATCCAGATGCACTGGCGCGGTTTCAGAATATGGGCCATGAGCGTCAGACGATGATTTTTACCTCGTCGGACGCCCTGTCGTCTGGGGTGAATTTTGATAGTGCCGCGCATCCTGATGCCTATTTTATGGCTGTACGGTTGCGCGATGGCAGCTGGTTACTGTTTATCAAGAACCGGCGCCCGTGGGGCAACCCGCTACCGGCGAATGTCACACCGACGCTCGCGTCTATCGTATTGCTCATTCTGGTTGTATCGGTGCTTGCGACGTACTTTATTGCGCGGCCGCTCCGTCAGTTCGCCAAGGAGCTCCGCGAGATAGGGGGCGATCCGCGCGCAGGCCCCGTTCGTGTAACCGGGCCTCGTGAACTACGCGCAGCAATCGAGGCATTCAACGCGCTGCAGGCCCAACTTCGCAAGTTTGTCGATGATCGCACGTTAATGCTGGCAGCGATATCGCATGATTTGCGCACGCCCTTGACAAAAATCCGCCTGCGCGGTGAATTCATCGAAGACGAAGAGCAGAGAGCCCGCCTTTTCAGAGATGTCGATGATCTGCAGGCGATGGCAGACTCCGCCCTGTCGTTCTTCAGAGATGACTACAAAGACGAAGACGCGACGGTGTTTGATTTTGCTGGTCTGTTGCGCACGCTCGCCGATGACTATAGCGACCAGGGGGCGCCCGTGCGGTATGTCGGGCCGCGCCGGTTTGCATTGAGCGGAAGACCGTTCTCGATACGTCGGGCCTGCATGAACCTCATCGACAACGCGGTGAAGTGGGGTGGCAGTGCGGATCTCGAGTTGAAATGCAGCGACGCAAACGTGACATTGCTGGTCAGCGACGAAGGTCCGGGTATTCCGCCCGAGTCAATGGAACAGGTATTCAGCCCGTTCTTCCGGGTCGAGCAGTCAAGAAACCGCTCTACGGGGGGCATGGGGCTTGGGTTGACGTCCGCGTTGGCCGTCGTCAGAGCTCATGGTGGCGACATCAATCTGCGTAATCGTAAGGGGGGCGGCCTGGAAGTGTGCGTGACATTCCCCAGTGCTGCCGAGCTTTCGGCAAGGGTGCAAAGGTGAGATATCGAGGCCAACGGTAACTCGTATCACACGCAGATGATACTGTGACGGTCCGGGAGATCACATATAGCTTGCATGACGACTATTGCTTCAGGTTGACTGCGATGCTCGCTGCCAACCTGGAGGGTTGCGATTCAGACATATCTCAGAATGCTGCAACCTCGTGACGGTCGGCAGAAATCACCGAACGGATCATGGAAATCAGAATGTGCGAGTCGTTGGAGCGGCGCTTATAGTCGTTCGCCTCATAGTGGACCGACGTCATCACCACGCCGCCCTGCAGGATGCTGATGTCTGCAGACGACCAATATTCATCGTTCGTTGGATCGTTGCCGTCGTGACATTGATCAAGTACAACTGAATATTCAAGCACAGTATTACATTCCGGGGGAACTGTGCCCCTACTGAAGGGCGTGCTGTCTATGCCCTGGTGATGAAGCGCAACCTGGATCGCAGAGATGACGTTGCTGGCAGGAACCTGCTCGTTTATCTGAATACATACTCGCCTTGCGACTATCGCCGGTCCGTTGACGGACATCGTAGGAAGTTGGGTGTTACTCATACATCCGGCGAAAAAACTCAAAATAGTAAGCGGTGAAATCAAGTTCCACATTGGGATGAGAATTTTCATAATTGTCCATTTGACAAATTTTTAAATATAAATAGAGACACCATGGTCAATATCCTCAGCAATCCATATCGTGAGTGGTAAATTTCCGCTCTTCGAGCATAAAAGTCGCGAGCGCACACTCATTGGATGAGAGGGGATACACGCTGGTCTGTCGATCGCCAGGACTAAAACGCGTAACCTGCGAACGTGCCATACGTCATCTGGGCTTTCCTTTCGACGATGGGGCTGTTGCCGACCGTGCCTGGCAATCTCGTCGCAACCACTCTGGCGCCCAGGCTCCAATGTCTTGACAATATGTAGCTGGCGCCTGCGGTCAGGCGAAATGCCGCGATGCCCGCACCAGGTGTGTAGACCGGGAGTCCGGAACGGGCGTTGCCCTCTGAATCTACTCCGAAGAAGGTCCGGTTATATTGAGCGCTACCCCAAGTGATACCTGGACCAACAGACAAGGTCCATCTGCTCGATGGGTGATAGTGGGTGAGCAGATCCAATGACGCAGTTGTTCCCTCGTTCTCGGCTGCGATATCCTGAGACACTGCACCGACTAGCGAGAACCAGTCTCGGCTGTAGTTCCCGAAGAGTGTTGCGTGCGCAGTGCGATTAATGTCCGGCAGGCCGTGAAGGCGGAAGTCATCTGACGTATCGCGAGGGCTGACTAGATCGTAAGACAGCGCGACACCCAGGCGGAAGTAATCGTCGCGATATAGAAACGCACCAACTCCGAATGGCACGCTCGTGTCCGCGATGGAACCGAAGAACATCCGACCATATGCCGCGCCTACGATGGGCGCTGGTTGAAAGCGTGTCGCACTGGCTCCCTGGTATTTAGGCGTTTCGAAGACGCCGAAGCCGAGCGAGTATCGCCAGCCATCGTCAGGGACACTCGTATTCGTCGACGCTAGAGCTGCAGGTGTCGTGCTGCTTTGCGCGAACGCAGTATTGGACGCCAGCGAGGCGGTCAAGACGAAAAAACGTCCCACATTAGCGGGGCGCCTCAAGAAGTACATGTGATTTTCCTGGGGACTGCACTGAACACGGTGATGTCAGATAACCGTCTCTTTCAGGCGGCTGTCCAGTTTGGG
The DNA here is from genome assembly GCF_914484835.1 of Paraburkholderia tropica. Taxonomy (GTDB): domain Bacteria; phylum Pseudomonadota; class Gammaproteobacteria; order Burkholderiales; family Burkholderiaceae; genus Paraburkholderia; species Paraburkholderia tropica_A. The sequence continues at coordinate 36,345 of NZ_CAJZAR010000070.1, read as the reverse complement.
AGCGTCCTGACTATCACAGACAACCTCTTTTTTGTCCCAGGCGTAGCTACCGGATCCCATCAGTTTAGTGGGACCCTTGAAACCTCACCGACGAACGCTAAAGCAGGAGCTCCGAGCTTACCGACGAAAATAGGAAATTTGATGAGCGATATATTTCTGCGCTGAAATATTGTGTGTGGGCGGTCGCATTTTGTGCGGGATAGGACAGAGCTGCGCTACCTGCACCAAGCGGGAATCACGGTGCTGGAAGTCACCGCGCAGGACAGGAGCGATCGGCGCAGACGAGGCAAGGACGATACGATCGATGCCGAGAACGCAGCCCATGCTGCCTTTGCGGGAGTTCGTACTGTTACACCCAAGACCCGCGACGGCATGATCGAGGCTCTGCGGGTACTGAAGGTCTGCCGCAAGACGGCGATTGCCGCTCGCCGCGTGGCCCTCCAGTTGATACAGAACACCATCGTCAGCGCACCCGACGAGTTGCGCGAATCGTTGCGCACAATGACGCGTATGCAATTGATCCGTACATTGGCAGCATGGCGTCCCGACCTCACCGATTACCGCAATCTGACCTCTGCATATCGAATCACATTCAAATCGCTGGCTCGTCGCTATATCGAGTTGCACGACGAGATCGCAGACCTGGACGTCATGATCGCCGGGCTGGTTGATGAACTCGCCCCCGGACTGATCGCGCGCAACTCCATCGGATACGAATCGGCAGCGCAGCTCTTGCTGACGGCCGGAGACAATAGCGAGAGGTTAAAGTCAGAAGCCAGCTTCGCTGCATTGTGCGGCGTCAGTCCCGTGCCGGCCTCATCGGGAAAAGTCACGCGACATCGGCTGAATCGCGGCGGCGATCGGGCCGCCAACAGCGCATTGCACATTATCGCGATTGGACGCCTGAGAACCGACCCGCGTACCAAGGCCTACATGGCGAAGCGGGTCAGCGAAGGACACTCCAAGCTGGAGGCCATTCGCTGTCTCAAACGCTACATCGCCCGCGAAGTCTTCTACCTCATACAGCAACGGAATCGCGAGATCGGCAGCACCCAAATCGCTGCTTGACACTTAGAAGGGCATCAGAGGGGCGCAATACGTCAGCATTCGATACAGCGAACGTTTGGCCGAGGCGGGTATCGAGCCGTCCGTCGGTAGCCGTGGCGACAGCTACGATAACGCGCTGGCTGAAACGATCAACGGCCTGTACAAGACCGAACTGATTCATCGGCGTGCGCCGTGGAAAACGAGGGAATCCGTCGAACTGGCAACCCTGGAATGGGTGGCTTGGTACAACCATCATCGGCTGATGGAACCGCTCGGCTATATCCCGCCTGCTGAGGCTGAGGCAAACTACTACAGGCAACTCAGAAGTGCCGCTGAAGTACCCGCATTAACTTAAACCAACCGGCCTCCACGATTCCCGGTGCGGTTCACTAGATTGACCCCGGCAATGTCCGCACCCGTCCAACGAAAAGCGTGTGGACGATAGATCCATGGATGATGCGTTCCATGCCACTCTCGTTTGCGTGGCTGCGCGGGGGTTATCGGTTGATGTTGATCGGTCATAGAACCATCGCTGACAGGTAGCGGCGACGCCGCGATTGCTGGAGATTATCAATCATCGCACCGTTACGTCGAACGACAGTTTCTTGACCGGTTGTTTCCGGATGCGACAGGCAGTAGTCGACCCGTTGGCGTCATTCGCGTGGCGATATGTAAATGACCGCTTTGAGACTCTCTACTGCCGCTCGTGTGCACGAGAGGTGATCAGCGCTGTTCGACCTTGAGACCACGTGCCCTCAGGCTACGCTGACCTTGCGTCAAGATTTTCAATACTCGATCGCGGCTGTCGTGAATATGTGCGGTGACGATGGCTGCTGCCAGCGCCCCGTCTCCCTTGCGCAACGCCGACAGTACCGCTAGGTGCTCGGTCTGCCCATCGTGCTCGGGAGATGTGTCAAGCCAACGAACACGTGATAGACGCGTCATGGCATCGGCAACCCCTCGCGCGATGAAATCATTCGCCGATAGCGCCGCAAGTTGCACATGAAACGCAGTGCCACGCTGGTGCGCTTCGCGTATCTGCTCGTTCGGCGCACTTTGCTCAAGGGCAGCTTCGAGCGCATCGAGTGATTCGGGTTTCGCGTGTTTTGCTGCGAGTTGCACTGCCGCTACTTCGAGCACTTCCCGATACCCAAACAGTTGCTCGATTTCCTTCAAATCGAGCGGCGTGACCATCCATCCGCGCCCTTCTCGACAGATCAGACCTTCCGCCTCCAGACGCAAGAGCGCGGCTCGAACAGGCGTTCGAGACGCACCTAGTTGTGCCTCCGCCCAGCGTTCCGTTAGGCGTTCTCCAGGACCGATTTCCATATCGAGGATCATTTCTCGAAGCCGCGCTTCGACTTGTTGAGCTTGAGTCATGAGAGGGTTCGGCGAATCAGGTCCGTATGGTTGCGCCCGGGATCTAGGCGGTTCGTTTGACAAGGCTGGCGTGCGATTGCTATTGTATACCACATTGGTATCCCAAACAATTCAGGGCCTTTTTAGATGTCCAGCGATAGCGAAGACTATTGGCGCCGAAACCTTGGCGTCTGCCTTTTCGGCTCCTTCTCCACTGTATTGGCAATGACGCTGATGCTGCCTTTTCTGCCGATCTATGTGGCACAGCTAGGAGTGTCTACTCACGCGGCGGTCGTTCAGTGGTCGGGCATCGCATACGGTGCGACCTTTTTAACTGCAGGGCTGACTGCGCCGCTCTGGGGACACCTCGGCGATCGTCACGGGCGCAAATCAATGCTCCTGCGCGCGAGTCTCGGAATGGCAATTGTCGTTTCGCTGATGGGGCTGGCCACGAATATCTGGCAACTCGTCGGACTGAGACTGCTCGTTGGCCTTGCAGGCGGCTACTCATCCGGCGCAACCATACTCATTGCGTTGCAAACACCGAGGGAGCGGTCGGGTTGGGCGCTGGGCGTGCTGGCTTCGGGGGTTATGGCTGGAAACCTTGTTGGCCCGCTCATTGGCGGCGCGTTGCCACCCGTGATCGGGATACGTGCGACTTTCTTGTGTTCTGGATTCCTCATCTTTGTTGCATTTCTCGCAACGGCGTGGCTGGTTCGCGAGACACCGCGTCTGGGGAGCGCGCAGAAACCGCAAGCGAAATGGGCGCAGGTTCCACAGAAGAATATTGTCGTTTCCATGCTACTGACTGGCCTTGCCCTTATGGTCGCGAATATGTCGATCGAACCAATCATTACGGTCTACGTGCAAACCCTCGTCGATGATCCGGCCAAGGTGACATTCGTTGCTGGACTTGTCATGTCCGCAGCTGCGCTCGGCAGCGTGCTGTCGGCCTCTTCGCTCGGCAAGGTTGCTGACCGCATTGGCCACTCCACCGTGATCTGGCTCGCGTTGGGTGCGGCGGCGCTGCTGCTTATTCCGCAGGCGCTCGTGACCGCAAGCTGGCAGCTCATTGGGTTGCGCTTCTTGATGGGGCTCGCACTGGGAGGTCTATTGCCTTGTATTTCTGCTGTTGTACGCCACAACGTACCCGATGGTCTGGTCGGGACCGTCATGGGCTATTCGCTGTCATTTCAGTTCGCCGGTCAGGTGGTTGGTCCGCTTGTCGGCGGCTTTGTCGGCGCTCACTTAGGCATGCGCGTGGTCTTCTTCGCGACCAGCGGTCTGTTGCTGCTTGTCGCACTTTTTAACTGGCGAGTTGTGGCTCGCGCGGCAAAGGATTCGCGCGTCCCCATTCGCCCCATTTGATGGAGATATTTTCATGTCTAAACAGTTGCACATCGACCCAGCGAAATCGGCATTGCTGGTCATGGACTATCAGAATATTTTGCTGGAAAACTACGTTCCGGACGCGGGGCGTGCGGCACTGCTCGCCAACGCCGCGAGTTTGATCGCGGCGGCACGCGCGGCACGCATGTCCGTAATCTACGTCATGGTCGCTTTCAGGCCTGGGCATCCGGAGGTTAGTCCGCGCAACACCATTTTCTCGTTCGTGAAAGAGAACGGGCTTTTCCTGCGCGATCAGCCCGGGACAGCGATCCACTCCGATGTTGCGCCGCTCGACGGCGAGACAGTCATTCTTAAGCAACGAGTGGGCGCATTTGGCGGAACCGATCTGCAAACGGTGCTGCGCTCGAGTGGCGTCGAAACGCTGGTGCTCACAGGCATCACGACAGGCGGTGTCGTGCTGTCCACTGTGCGCCAGGCGTTTGATCTCGACTACCGGCTGTTGGTCGCACGGGACTGTTGCGCGGACCCGGATAGCGATGTTCAAGAGGTTCTGCTCGACAAGATCATCGCGCAGCATGCCGAAGTTGTGAGCGCTCAACAGGTGATTGACGCTATGTCTGCGTGAGGGCCAGCCCCGGGCGCAACTGTGGTGCGGCACGGTTTTTTGTGGCCGTGTAGTAGAAGGGCTCGCGGCCCGACGCGACTTAAAGCTCGTTGGCGGAATGGGCGGCGGATGCTCGCGAATAGCGGACTCTCGCCGGTCGGAGTCCTACCTTAGGCGAGCGTCCCTTCATGGCCGGACAGCGCCCCGATGCCGTCCGGCCTGTGTCGTGTCACACGTCGGTTTGCTCAGCTATCTCAAGCGCATCGTCGACCTCAATACCGAGGTATCGAACCGTGCTCTCGAGTTTCGTGTGTCCAAGCAGCAACTGTACTGCCCTCAAATTCTTCGTGCGACGGTAAATCAGCGAAGCCTTGGTCCGTCGCATTGTATGAGTTCCGTAAGCCGTGTCATCCAGTCCGATTGCACGTATCCAACGATGCACCAATCGGGCGTACTGTCGCGTCGACAGATGCGGCGAGCCATGGATGCGACTCGGAAATAGATAGTCGCTCGACGCGAGAGCTGCCGCCCTGATCCACGCTTCCACGCTCGCACGCGTTTGCTCGGTGATCTCGAACTGCACCGGCCGCTGCGTCTTCTGCTGCATGACGGTTGCTCGCGCCGCCACGCGGGAGCCGTGGCAAATGTCCGCGACTCGCAGGCTGGTGAGATCGCATGCCCGAAGCTTACTGTCGATCGCCAGATTGAACATGGCCAAGTCCCGCGTGCTTCCCGCTAGCTGCAAGCGGATACGAATCGCCCAGATCTCCCTGAGCTTCAGCGGTGGCTTCTGGCCCGTCAGCTTCCCCTTGTTCCAAGGCACGCGCTGCGTGCCGCCGACATCTATGGTTCCCATGATGATTCTCCTTTCGACGGAAGGAGAATCAGTCTGCGACAATCGCCAGCGGACGATATCCGACCCATCACGGCCATTGAGCCGTTGGGGCGCAACGTCCGCTTCCAGCTGTCTAGCTGCCTGTCGCACAGTAGTGCGGCCGCTTGTTGGAGCGTCGAGATTCAGTAGAATTCAATGGACGTCGGGTAAGCGCTCGGCCAGTTGTTCTGCAAACTTTTCGGCTGCGACAGGGAGTATTCTTCCTTGAAGCTGGCCGAGGACCACGCGCAGCGGATCGATGTCGTGATTGCTGATGGGACGCCCGCAGATTCTCGCGTCTGTGATTGGCACACCGCTCTGCGGCAGAAATGCGACTGTGTTTTCTCTCACGACGAAGCTGCGCAGGAATTCGAGCGAATCTGACTCCACCGCGATCATGGCCTGCAACTTCAACCGCCAGATGGCCTCGTCAAGGACAGTGCGTATTGCAAGCGACTGGCGAGGCATCGCAGCGGGATACCTGAGGCAGTCCCTCAGCCGGACCGGACCCGACCCCGACTGAGCTAGTGGATGCGCTTTGCTCGTTACCGCGCAGAGTGGCTCGTGTTTCACGAACAACTCCTGCACGTCCGGCGAGAGCGGTGGATCGATCAGCAGAGCGAGATCAGCCTCATAGTTGGAAAGCGCGCCGATACCCAACACATTGTCGCGTACATCCAGTGAAAACGTGACTTGGGGGTACGTCGCCCTGTAGGCCGCAATTTCATCTGGCAGGACACTATCGATAAATGCCTGAGAACACGCCACGGTAACGTGGCCGCGACGGACCCCGGCGAGCTCGGACAGCTGCGCCTGCAAACGCTCGAAATCCGCGTTTTGATCAAGGATGTGGCGAAGCAGTAACTCCCCCGCCGCGTTTGGACGCATGCCTTGCGGTAACCGTTCGAAGACTGGCATCCCCAACTCTTCCTCAAAGTCCTGAATCTTCCGCGTTAAAGCAGACGGCGTGATATGCAACTGGTCCGCCGCCTTGCGAATCGAGCCACGCCGCGCGACTTCTGCAATGAACCTGTAGACCTGTAAGTGTCTCATTGAACACAACCCGGGGTGGTGTTGTTGATGTGGTGTCAGCGTATCAGAAACTAGTGTAAAAAACGCATCACCCGCCCCCTCGGCTGTGTAGACCCAGCCCCCATTCTTTGGCGCTTACAGCCCTTTATGGTTCTTTCGTCCCGACCGAGCAGCCGTTGCAATTACAGCAACGGCATGTTGAGAATCGAGCACTGGACCGCAACGGGGGCGACTCCTATATTGGGCTTGCCGCGACGCACGTTAGCGCCGCGAAAAGAGGACTCGGGTCGGTGCGCAGACACTCGGCTGACGAAAACACATTGGAGACATAGTGAACATTTCAGCAGACAAGGCCGAGTTGCCTCGGACACGAAGCGCGATACGTATTGGTCTCGCATGGCAGATCGTAATCGGGATGGTCGTCGGGATTCTGGTAGGCATCGTCCTCAACAAATACCCGGAGTTGCGCACTACCGCGATCAAAAACTACATCCAGCCAGCGGGCGATCTCTTTATCAAGCTGATCAAGATGGTGGTCGTTCCTATCGTCTTCACGAGCATGGTAGTGGGCATCGCTGGTGTCGGCGACGGGAAGTCTCTTGGACGAATCGGTTTAAAAACGATCGTCTATTTCGAGCTGGTCACAACTGTTGCGATCGTCGCCGGCCTTTTCTTCGGCAACGTGTTTCAGCCCGGACTGGGCACCGATATTTCGCGCTTGGGCCACGCGGACATATCTGGCGTTCAACGCTCTGCTGCGCTTGCCGGCGAGCATCACAGTTTCATGCATCTGGTGCTCAATATCATTCCCGAGAACATCCTCGCATCGATGGCGCGGGGCGACCTTCTGCCGGTGCTGTTTTTCTCGGTCCTTTTCGGCCTGGCTTTGCAAAGTGTCTCCAGGGATTATCGTCAGCCGGTTGTCGATACTCTTCGTGGCATTTCTGATGCGATGTTCAAGGTCACGGGCATCGTCATGCGGTATGCACCGATCGGTGTTGCCGCGCTGATTGCGGCAACCGTAGCCAACTTCGGCTTTGCATCGCTGCTGCCGTTGATGAAGCTGCTTGGTGTCACTTACCTCGCGATCATCGGGTTTACCGTCATCGTTCTCGGCATCGCGGCTCGCGTAGCGGGTTTCAACATATTCACCCTTTTGCGCATCATCAAGAGCGAGCTTCTGATTGCCTTCACAACGTGCAGTTCGGCTACTGTCCTTCCGCAACTGATGAAAAAGATGGAGGACTATGGCGCACCGAAGGCCATCACGACCTTCGTCATCCCCACTGGTTATGTGTTCAATCTGGACGGCGCATCGGTGTACCTCGGCATCGGGACGCTATTTGTCGCGCAGCTCTACGGTATCCATCTGGGACTGCAAGAGCAGATCGTTCTAGTCCTGACGATGGTCGTCACCTCAAAGGGTGCGGCAGGTGTTCCCGGTTTCATGTTCGTGATTCTCCTTGCCACGTTGTCGAGCGCAGGACTGCCGCTTGAGGGCCTTGCGCTCATCGCTGGCATCGATCGGTTTATGGATATGGGGCGCACTGCATTGAATGTCGTTGGCAACGCGTTAGCCGCGCTGGTCATCGCTCGATGGGAAGGTCAATACGACGAACAGAAGGGACGCGCGTATCTACGACAGTTGAGCGAATCCGAACAGCCATCCTGAACCATCAGAGATCCACGGAATTTCATCAATCACGCGAGCAAACAGGAGTGCTGTATGCAACTCAACGAACTGGAAGACCTTCTCGACAAGCTACCGAGAAGGAAAATCGGCTTCTATCCGACGCCTTTCCACCGGCTGCAAAACATGTCCCGGTCTCATGGAATCAATCTTTTCATGAAGCGGGAGGACATGGCTGGCCCCGGCGCATTGAGCGGCAGCAAGATGCGGGTGGCCGAAATGATTATCGGACAGGCGCTCCAGGATGGAGTGGACACGATCATCACGCAAGGCGCGCATCTCACCAACTCCGGGATGCAGTTCGCGACGGCCGCGCTGGTCGCGGGGATCACGCCGATTCTGTTCCTCACGCGCGATGAGAAGCAGCATGGCGAGTTGACGGAGTACCGCGGCAACCTGCTGCTGGACAAGCTGATGGATGTCGAGACGCATTATCTGTCGGCTCCGGGTAGCGCATACGTCAATCGCCCCGATGACAAGCAACGGGTGCTGGATGCGATGAACGCCCGAAAAGCTGAGCTGGAAGCTCAGGGCCGCAAGGTGCTGATTGTGCCTACCGGCGGCGCTCATCCAGCGGGGTTTGCCGCGCATGTACGGACATTTTTGGAGATGGTCGGTCAGGCTCGCTCGGCGGGCGTCGAGCTGGATTACATCTATCACACGACCGGCACCGGGACAGCTTTGCCAGGCATGTTGGCCGCGAAGCTGCTGACGGGACACCCAGTGAAGTTTCGTTCGATCTCGATATCGAACTACCAGCCCGACTTCTGGATCAACGAAGCCATCATCGCCGAGAGGGTGAGACACATCTTTAGGTCGTTCTCGATTGAACCTCCGTCCGAGAAAGCAATTCTGCGGGAGATCGAGGTCGACAACAGGTTCATCGGCGACAACTATGCAGTTCCTTCATCCGAGAGTATGGCTGCGATCAGGGAGCTGGCACGACAGGAAGGCGTTTTCCTCGGCCCGGTCTATACCGGCAAAGGCTTTGCCGGTCTTCTGGAACATATCCGCAGCGGAAAGGTCGCGCCGGGAAGTAATGTGGCCTTCCTCCACACGGGCGATACAGCCAACCTGTTCGAAGTGTCGGGTGTAGTCGGCGGATTTGAGTAAGGGGCGTCGCTCCGTCGTTTAGAAATAAGAGGAGTGAAACTTGGAAAACCTATCCATTCCAGAACCGAGCACCTGCGACGACAGGCAACCCGCAGCCAACCATTCCGCCGCTCCGTCTATCGGTTTGGGGCTCACTTTGATCATGGCGATCACCTGCGGGATGGCGGTCGCCAACATCTACTACAACCAGCCCATGCTGGGGATCATCGAAAAGACGTTCCCGCTACAGCGATCGTTGACAGGATTTGTGCCCACAGCGACGCAACTGGGCTACGCGATTGGCTTGCTGCTACTCGTTCCTCTGGGTGACCGTATTGAGCGGCGTCTGCTCATCGTGATCCAGTTCGCGGCGCTCGCGCTTTCTTTGGGTGCTACCGCGCTCGCGTCTGACGCCTGGTCGTTGGTCGCGGCTTCCGCGCTGGTCGGCGTCTCGGCAAGCGTTGCGCAACAAATCCTGCCATTCGCGGCGGCGTTGGCCTCTCCCGACCGCCGTGGCGCGACCATTGGCGTCGTCATGAGCGGGCTGCTCTGCGGCATCCTGTTTGGTCGCGCGCTTGCCGGTGCCGTGGCTGTACATTTCGGGTGGCGAGCGATGTTCTGGCTCGGCGCGCTGCTCGCAATCATTGCGGGCTCAGTGCTCGCCGTTGCGCTTCCAAAGAGCCCGCCGAAGACGCAGGCCAGTTACGGCGAGTTACTTGGCTCGCTGGTCGCACTTTGGCGCGAAGAGCCACAATTGCGCAACGCGACTTTGATTCAGGCGTGCGTCTTCGGATCGTTTAGCGCGCTGTGGACGACCTTGGCTCTGCAACTCGATAGCCGCTTTCACCTCGGCGCGGACGTGGCGGGTTTGTTCGGCATCATCGGCGCGGTCGGTGTACTGTTCGCCCCGATAGCCGGACGGATCGCCGACCGACGCGGCCCTCATTTTGTTATTGGGCTCGCCAGTATCGTCATGATCGCCTCGTGGCTTGTGTTCGCTGCCTGGAGCGCGGTCATCGGTCTGGTCGCGGGTGTTATCCTTCTCGACTTCGGGGCCCAAGGCTCGCAGGTCTCCAACCAGCACGTCATTCAGGCGCTCCGTCCAGAAGCGCGAAACCGGCTGAATGCCATCCTGATGGGCGGCATGTTCCTGGGCGGCGCACTCGGCTCCGCAGCCGCGAGCTTTGCGTGGAGCACGTCAGGCTGGTTGGCGGTCTGCTCCCTCGGAGTGGTTTTCGCAGCGTTCGCCCTGTGTGTCCATGCTCGCGGCCGGAAAACCCCGACGGGGCACTTCACTGACTCCTGGTAACTGGCATCGCGACGGCTCTACACACAGAGCAAAGCTGACCCGTTACTAACGCCCGGACGATAACCTGCCCGGGCTTCCGCTTTTTTCAACCTCAGAAGTGGCTGTCATGTTCAATCTCCCGTTGCTCCTTGCTTTCATCGGTACGGCATCCGTTCTTGTCATCACGCCGGGCGTGGATACGGCCATCGTTCTTCGTGCGGCGACAGCAGACGGACGCCGGTCAGCGTCGTTCGCTGCAGTGGGAATTGCTCTTGGATGCCTGGCCTGGGGCGCCGCTGTGTCTCTTGGGCTCGGTGCCTTGCTGCGGGCGTCCGAATTGGGCTACACCGTCGTGAAAATCGCTGGTGCCGGCTATCTTCTTTGGTTGGGTGTAAAGCTTTTGCTGAAGCCGCGCGCCGCACTGAATGCCGACGTTGCCCCTCAAGCTAGCGAAGGTGGGGCGATATTTTGGCGAGGATTTCTGAGTAACCTGCTGAATCCCAAAGTCGGCGTCTTCTACGTCACCTTCCTTCCGCAGTTTGTACCGACTGGCGCGAATGCCGCGAGCTACTGCTTTTGGCTGGCTTGCCTGCATGTCGCGCTGACGCTTGTATGGTTCTCCGTCTTGATTTCCGCCACCGTCCCACTAGGGCGATTCCTGCGGCGCCCCGCAGCCGTCAAAACGCTGGACAGGTTGACGGGCGGTGTGTTCGTCGCCTTTGGCATTAAGCTGGCCGCGTCATCCTCGCGCTGACGGAAATCCTCCCGACGCCCGCGTCTCTTGTAAGCCTTGCCGTTTGTTACGTGGCGAGCATCACCGCATTCGCCCGATGCTCCGGTGCCTGGTGCTCGTAGTCGCCATCAATCGCAACGAATGACCGAAACGCGTCGATTTTCAGTCTTACATCACGGTCGGGCCAGCGTCCACTTATGGCCGCCTAGCGCCCGATGCCCGAGCCCGGCGATCGCTACGGGCGCGGACTCACGCAAAAGGCATAAAGCGACCCTGAGCGGTCAGGGAATCGGCGATCTGTTCGATGGCTGCTTCCGCGTGTGATCGGTCATATAGAACGCGGTGGTGGCTAGAATGGACGGTATTGTGTAACCCTGAGGTTAGACGCCGTTGTGCGAGCCGCCGCAACGGAGCCTGATCTCGCCAAGCCTCTTACCGTGCTGGTCTGATTAACGCGTGAATCAACCAAGGGATGCGACGTGTTCGAAAACGATACCAAAAATCAACATTTTGTCACCCAGGCCGAGCAGAGGCTCAACGCCGCGAACCCCGAGGCTGACGATAAAAATCAGCGTATTTATTCGTTCAAACTTGTCGACCGCGAGAATTACGTACTTGTTCTTGAAAAACCGGACGGAAACCGCATCAGTAAAAATTTGTCGGCCTCGGATATTTTCAGTTTTGATGTGGCAGGCGACAGCGACAAGCGGTTTAATTTTGAAGCATTATTTCAAAAGTACGAAGGCCATGTCGCGACGCATACCAGTAATCTTCTCGATAAGCTCAAGGCAAACAACAAAGACATAAAGACCGAAATCATCGATTTGTTTTCTGCTAAATTGCTGAACTTTGTGAGAAATCCGTTCTCGGTTGTAAAGATTATCAATACGTTTCGTGGCCTCGCCGCGCACGACCCGACCAATCCAGAGCTGCTCAGAATGTACCGGCGCATTGTTGATGGAAGGAAACCGCATCAAGCACACCGATGTTCTGAACTCGGGATAAGCAACGCACAGTATCTCGAATGGCTGCGGATTCTGTTCATGTTGCTCATGCCGTTGGAAAACGGGCAGCTCAATTTTTTTGATCAAATAATAAGAAAATTATTTGAAGACCGGGACAATCATGTAGCCGTCTGGGTCTGTGAATATGATCGCGAAAGCTGCTTGCTTCCTGACCGAGGATATAGTCAGCCACTGCCTAATGGCCCGCATATGGCATTCTCATTCAATCTACGTCGGAATGCATTCATAACCTATTTTTTTGCCGATCCTCGTACGCTTCTGGACGGCAAGGTACATCCCGAGTTTCTAGACAAGGTGCTTGCTGATCGAAAAACGCTTCCCTTTAAGCAAATCGATGTTCAGTTTATGCGTAACAACCGCGAGCTGCTTGCCATCTATAACGGCCACGTCGTCTACCAGTGTCACGAGCGGGTATTTTGCGCGGCCAAAGATGGACTGGTCCTCACTCAAGCTAGGCGCGAAGGACCCCTATGTAATTGAATGCGCCAATCGAGTGTCCATCGTGGGCATTGGACGACTGACAACTGATGGCCGTACACTGACCCATGCAAAACGGATCGGCGGCTCGCCCTCCGTTGATCTTGTGATCGACGCTAGGCGACCCGGAGCGGTCGTCTGCCGGTGCGTGATTAAATCGGCTTGCGGACTATAACGGCCGCTGCGGGTCGCTCGTTGGCCAGCGTAGCGGGGCACGCAACGCGTTACCTGCCCGTGCCATTAACGGAATGCCGCTAATATGCATTGAAGGCACCCCGGTTATTTCCGATGGCGAGAGGGCAGCAAGGCACTGAACGCGCTAACGCCGAGGGTACTGCTATTTGTTCACGGCTACAACGTAAGCTACGAGGATGCCGCCCGGCGTAGCGCACAGATGCCTTATTACCTCGACTGCGCCGGTGCATCGGTGGGTGGCTACTGTTTCATATCCTCGTAGACGAGGTTACCGCCGTATATTTGTCCGTCGTATCCCGGAACTTGAACAGCATATTGCTTGAGCGTGCCCTGACGGACGATATTTGCATTCGGATAGACGCCGCAATATCCGTCATACACCGTCTTTGTCATCAGAATTGGTGGCGTCGCTGGACGCAGGGTAATCAGCTCTGGAGAGGTAAAGAACGAGCCGTAGTAGGGACTCGTATGCACGACGCGACTCGGTGCATATTGTGCCTCGAGTTTCGATACGAACTGTTCGAGTGACTCGTCGCTCCAGTGCCATCCTGTGCTGAAGCCATAGTCGTAAGCAACGCGGGCTTTTGTTTCCCATTGCGTTACTGCGGCCTTGTTCGCGATGTCCGTGAGCTTCGATGCCACGTTTGCTGGTCTGCCCAGCCACACCAGCGAACGATAGCTGTGACGTTGCACGCCGTGGCGCCGGAAGCCCGTCTTCGTGGCAAGCATCCGGCCAAAGTCTATGCCGATTCCACATGCAACTTCGCCGTGTTTGAAATGGCGATTGATGATGTGTTGTGAGACAGTATTCATCGCAGCAGCAGTGTGTACGGCATTGGAGAAGCAGTTGTTTTGATCGAACATGATCATCACGCGATCGCCGATGATCCCTCTTACGTGTCCGTTGAACTGCTCAGCGCATCGGACCATCGCTCGCACGAACGACGAGTAGAGCTTCGCAACCGTCTTCGGCCGGTGCGCGAGATTGAGTTCGGTCGAGCGCCGGATATCGATGTACACAACGCAAGTCTCAACAACCTTGCATGCCTGTTCTTTCGAATCGAGATTGGGGAATGTTATTGCGCCATCATCGGAGTGCGGAACAGTGTTCGTATTGGTAACTGTAATACTGAATTCACCAGACAGAATCGTCTCGACTTCTGCCGCGATATCGGCACCGAGGTCTTTTAATGTCATTGCTATCTCGCTACAGAAACTGCCCGATTACCGGAGCTGCCATCATGAAGAGTGCGAATAGCACCGCGTAGGCGCCATAGCTGAACAGTCGCATCTTGCGCACCGCAATTCGGCTGTTGACGACGATCTGAACCGAAAGATCATTTATGTATTCGTCGGTAACAGATCTATCGGCCTTCGGGGCGTAACGCGCTTCGGTTCTTCCCCGAAAATCGTCGATTGAAGTCCGGGCGACATCGCCGAAGTACAGCATGTTATTTCCCAGCTGCTTTGCCCTCAGTACATCCCGTATCGACAGCTTCGGAATAAATGAGGCAATTGATATGCAAGCCGCAATGGCAAAGAACGGCAATGCCAGCGTGAGCCCACTGACGACATATTGAGGAAGCAGTTTCCCCGACGAGAGCAGATTCATGCTCGCCAGAATCCAGGCTGAACAAAACGTGAGTAAAGCCGCGTTTTTCGTCTCGGCAAACTTGATGAAGTCCACCACACGAGCCAAGTTTGCGGACATGAGCCTTTCAAAACTCTCTTCCTGATCGTTCTTTGCCATTGTTGATTTTCTGCCGTAGCGCAATCGTCTTACATTAGTGTTGCAGTTCGCAGAAACTGCTAAATATGTCCGTAGATTACGATAATGTAATATCGTGCGACACCCACACGTCGCCGTTCATAGTTGTCGGCGTGAAAGCGAGAGTAAATGAGTGCATAAAATCAATCAATGCAGCTAAAACGTGACAGCCACTATGCTCTATAAGATTATGCAAAGCGAATCAATCGATCTGACGCTAGAATCGTGTTGTCGCCGCGAAAGCGGCATTCATCAGTCGGGATATGTCTGAGCTGAAAAACCTTCGCGCAGAACTTGGCCACGTGAACGAGCTGCTGGCCGACGCACGCGCTCGCGAAGTTGCTTCCGTGCTAGTCCGGTTCCGAGAGGAGGTCGCATTGCTCGGCATCACTGAACAGGAAGTACGCCGGGCGTTGGGCTACGATCGCCCTGAACGCGCTGCCGCTAAATACTACGATCCCTCGACAGGGAAGAAGTGGTCTGGGAAGGGCGCACGCCCGAAGTGGCTCGCTGGCAAGCGTCTTGAGGATTACGCAATCGACGCGCCGCAGCCACACCCTTGGTGGCCCGGTGAAGAGTAATGTCGATCGTGGATACTAAGACGACCTAGTCAGATGGATGAGGAAGCAAAGGCTGAATTACTCACGTTCCTCATCGTGGGACAATTGCTCGCGTATGCCCGGAGCGGCGAGTGGATGCGAACCGATCATCTGATCGAGTCGTGCCAGATCTGGCTTTCTTCGAACGGTGCACGGTGCGACTGGCTCGATCGGGCGAAGCTGATTGAAGCTTGCCGACAGATGTCGCAAGAGGTGTACACGTTGCCTCTACCTCGTGACGAAGCCGGCCTGCTGAAGCTTTTCAATCTTGACGGCGGCTGGTTCCTAGATTACCGCTCGGCACTCGTCCGGGATATCCACGCACTGAGCCTTGCACATCTCAGAGCCGTTGATCGTCAGTGACTGCGTGCGACCCGGAGCGGTAGTTCGAATTCCCCCGAAGCGGACGTTCCTAAGCTGTCTCTCATCGCTCCCCAGCAGGCGTGAGTGCGCTGACTCAATCGTCCTTGCGGCTATTGGTCCCGAAGATAGGCCCGACATGGTTGTCGATCGTGTAAGACATAAAATGACGCTCTTCGCTTGAGCTATCTATCTGGAAGCCGTTTCGCTCATAGAGCCGTCTGGCAGGGTTGACGCGAAGAACACGTAGTCGGATCGATTTCCCGCAAGCATGTGCGCGCTCGATGAGGCGTCTTAGCAGCCATGTAGCAATTCCGCGGCGCTGAAAAGCAGGAAGAATATAAAGCTTTTCCAAAGACAAATTGTCTTCGTCGATCGCGACAGCTGCGTATTTCGGCGAACGTGATCGCGCATTCCGACGGATCGTGATCACGGATTCCGAATGATCGTGATCACCGGTTTCGGTTGATCGTGATCGCTGATCACAGGTTTCCGAAACACGTGATCACGATGCCGGAATGGGCGATCACGGGACCGAAACGGGTGATCACGTAACCGGAACGTAATCCGGGTTTGAGTCTGGCGGTGGCGTTGCGCATGTATTCACCGGCGGCGTTAGCCTGCTCCCTTTTTTGCGGGAGAAGCGCTGATGCCGACACCTCGGATGAGCATGCGCAAATTGAAGGAAGTCCTGCGACTGAAGTGGGCGTGTGGCCTGACGCATCGCCAGATCAGCCGGGCCATCGGCATCAGCGTCGGAGCCGGGTCGAAGTTCGCGGCGCAAGCCAGCCAGGCGGGACTCGACTGGGCCGCAGCCCAAGCGCTGTCCGACGATGAACTGGCGGCGCGCCTGAGGCCTGCGCCAACCGATGCCACGGCAACGACCTCCCGGCGCATTGAGCCCGACTACGCGGCATTGCATCGCGAGCTGCGGCGCAAGGGCGTGACGCTGCAACTGCTGTGGGAAGAATACGCTGAAGCGAACCCCGGCCAGCGGACTTACCGCTACACGCAGTTCTGCCAGAAGTACAAGGACTGGGCGAAGTCGATCAAGCGCTCAATGCGCCAGCAGCACCGCGCCGGCGAGAAGCTGTTCGCCGACTTCGCGGGCCCCACCGTGCCGATCCTCGCACGCGATGGCGGCGTCGAGTTCGAGGCGCATGTGTTCGTGGCCGTCCTCGGTGCATCGAACTACACGTTCGCGTGCGCGACGCGCACCGAGACGATGGCGGACTGGATCGGCAGTCTGTGCGACGCGCTGGATTTCATCGGCGGCGTGCCCGAACTGCTCGTACCCGACAACCCGAAGGCGCTGATCGCGCGGCCCGACCGTTACGAACCGGGACTCGGCACGACCACGCAGGACTTCGTGAACCACTATGGCACGGCGATGCTGCCAGCGCGTCCGCGCAAACCGCAGGACAAGGCCAAGGTCGAAGTCGGCGTGCAGATCGTCGAGCGCTGGGTGCTGGCCCGGCTGCGCCATTATCGCTTCTACAGTCTGGCCGAACTCAACAAGGCGATTGCAGGACTGGTCGCCGACCTGAACCAGCGCCCGTTCAAGCGGCTCGAAGGCAACCGTCGCGAATGGTTTGAACGGCTGGACCAGCCCGTACTGCGCGCGTTGCCCGTGCGGCGCTACGAGATCGCCACCTTCCAGAAGTGCCGTGTGAACATCGATTACCACGTCGATGTCGGCGGCCACTATTACAGCGTCCCGCACAGCCTCGCACGGCAGGAGGTCTGGGCGCGCATCACACGCCACGGCGTCGAGATCCTGCACGGCGGCAAGCGTGTCGCCGCGCACGCACGCTCACGCCTCAAAGGCAAACACACGACCATCGCCGAACACATGCCGGCCGCGCATCGTGCGCACATGGAGTGGACTCCGGGGCGACTGCTCAACTGGGGCGCATCCGTCGGCCCCGGCGCCGAAGCTGTCGTGCGGCATCTGCTGACCAACAAACCCCACCCCGAGATGGGCTATCGCGCCTGTCTCGGTCTGCTCTCACTGGCGCGCAAGTACGGCAAACACCGCCTCGAAGCCGCGTGCCAGCGCGCATTAAAGATCGGCTCGCCCACGCGCGGCTCCGTGCTGTCGATCCTGGAAGCGGGGCTCGACCTGCAGCCCTCGCTCCCGACCGCGTCCACGGAATGGCGCTCGCCCGAGCACGAGAACCTACGCGGTCCCGACTACTACCACTGACCAGAAGGAGGTCACGATGTTGATGCAGCACACTCTTACCCAGCTGAAGGCGCTCAAACTGGACGGCATGGCCCGCGCGTTCGAGGAGCAGTCGACGCTCACGGCCAGCACCAGCCTGTCATTCGAGGAGCGCGTGGGCATGCTCGTCGATCGCGAACTGGCATGGCGTGATACGCGACGACTCGAACGGTTGCTGCGCGCCGCGAAGCTCAAGAATCCACAGGCCTGCGTCGAGGACATTGAATATCGACAAAGCCGTGGGCTTGACCAGCGCATGGCCGCCACGCTCGTCGGCTGCGACTGGGTGCGCAATGCGCAGAACCTGATCCTGACCGGCCCCACGGGCGCGGGCAAGACATGGCTCGCTTGCGCGTTCGGCCAGCAGGCGTGCCGTCAGGGCTTCTCCGTGTTCTATGTGCGCGTCGCGCGGCTGTTCGAAGAACTGAAAATCGCACACGGCGACGGCAGCTTCACACGTCGGCTCGCGCAACTCGCGAAGATTGATGTGCTGATCCTCGACGACTGGGGCTTGCAGGATCTCGACCAGGCCGCGCGCAATGATCTGCTCGAAGTACTTGATGATCGGGTCGGTACGCGCTCGACTGTGATCACCAGCCAGTTGCCGCTCGAACACTGGCATGCATGGCTGCAGGACCCCACGCTCGCCGATGCGATTCTCGACCGGCTCGTGCATCAAGCCCACAAACTTCCGGTCAAGGGCGATTCGATGAGAAAGAAAACGAAAACCGAGTCCGCCGACGCCTGATCGTGATCACCGTCGCTATAATCCATTGACCGCGCAACACCACCTTCCAGACCGATCACGTTCGCCGAAACGAGTGATCACCATCGCCGAAATCCGCAGCGACAGCGATACAGCCGATCTCATCTTCCCCGTATTGGATAATTTCATGGATCTCGGGCCGGAAATTCTCCTGCGGCTCGGGCACCCATATTCCCCATGTTCGTACAGCATACTCTTTCATGCACGTTTCCTGAATCAGGCTCAAGAATTCCCAGTCGGAAGCAACTGCTGGACGTGTAGTGATATTCGGCATGAAAAGTTTGTCGAGCCAGCGTTTGGGAAATATTGATTGTCAACGAACCTGAGTCTGGCGTCGACTGGCCGAAAATGGCCGAACTGCGCAATATGCCGTTCGGCCTCCGTGCGTCACACGGCGGTCGAGTCGACTATGAATTCACGTACTGTACGCGCTCTGCGTTATCAATGACTTCCATGCATTGCTGGCCAAACGGTTGTGCCAGAATGCCGCGCCTAAATTCCACCATGAAGGATGGGCCATCTTTGCGCGCCTGCTCATGGGTTTTCCACAAGAATCCTTGAAGCAGCCTGAACGGGTCCTTCCTGTAGTACACGAACACTTCGAGCGGTACGTCCAGTCCTGGCACCCATCCTTCGATTACGAGAACATCCATCTTTTCGCCGTTACTCTGAGCGATGAGTCCCTCTCTCCCAGACGACCATCCCGAGCCGGAGATCGCCTGTTCTCGGGCCGACTGCGCGTTTGCAACTGCTTCATGTTGCGTCGCTGCGGGATACGGAACTGGTGCTGGAATTTCTTTATCCCAGTAGACGACATACGGGACAGTCAACTCGCCGGGCGCGAGAAGATGCTGCACTTGAATCGCGTGGCTGAATGCATACCCCATGTAGAAGGCCAAGCGTTTTTCATCGATCTCCGCTTTCCGCCGTTTGCTGCCAAAAACGTCCCCGAACCTGATCATATATTCCCCGCCTTTTGCTCAATATTCGGATTGTCGAGGATTACAGGACCTCCGTCGACCGTCTGCTCATGGTTTCCCAACAGTCACCTTGTCAGTACGTGCATCACTTCAAATCGCTCACATACCAGCGGCATTGCTCCATCAGGCTCGCGCCCAATTCGCTTGCACTCATCCAAAAAGAACCGCCAGTGCTCCGTTCTCCAGTACATCAGAGATAGATCTCCTTCGCCCTCACTGGCCGCGAACTCATCGGAGACGTTATCGAATGGCACGATATCCACCCGGGTAATGCGCCGAACAAGGGCTGGTCGATCATTCCAATCGAGCACGATCTCTATATCGCCGACCTTAGGAATCGCTTCGCCGTCATGCTCCCATGACCAACGCAGGCTACATGTGCCATCTTTCCGCCCCGCCAGAATCAGGCCGAGCAGCGATTCTGAGAGCGCCTCCGAATCACCAAAAGCTCCGATCCGAATGTCCTGTCTCGGTAGATCGATGCCTTGTTGAGCAAGCTTCGTGATTAACGACTCGACGCATTTATCCATTTACAGCCCTATCGATATTTTTATAGCCGCTGTGACCGTCTGCTCCTGGCCGGACTCTGTCAGAAGCTTCCGTCAGCGAGGGAAAGGGGGAAACGTTGAACTGCCGAGAAATCCGTTTTCCAGATGTCGAGTTCGAACAATTGTCCAAAATTATCTAAGGACAGAGTTGCGACGACAGGAACCCCATCCGCGTCTGGGAAAGTCAATTGACAAAGGTCCGCTCCGAGTTGGCGCCCTTCGGCATCTTTCGAATGAAACCGAATGCTGCCCATCGACCCATCGTTCAACTCTTCGACCAACCACTCCTGCCGCATACCGTGGGGTGTTGTCGCCAGCGTGCATGATCGAAGCATATGTTCAATCAGGGCTGTTTCCGAGGAGGACAGAGGTCTTAACTTCATCGCAATGGTTTGCCGACGCATTCGTAAACGAGAATTGTTGATGATTCAGGTCGCGATGTCGACTGTCCCATCATGGCCGCGCACGGACTCATGCGTTTTGCATCGTGTCGTCCGCGCATGATCGCGGACGACCGCCTCGAGGCGACCCAAAACATCCATCCGAACCCTCAAATCAGCCACTCGATTCCGGAATATTGGCCGGTTGGGAAATGCAGTAGACTCGCCCGAATGTACAAACGATCGCACCTGGGAGGTCCGTGTATGAAAGCTCTTTGCGAAATGATGTTGAAAGCATCTATCAATTCTTTTTCGCAAGAGAATCATGACCAGCACGAACCACGATCCCTTTCGTTTTTCGACAATCGCACATCGCAACCACCGTTATCTCAGTCCGCTTTCGCGGAGCAAGGCTTGTGAATTAATTCAAAGCCTCTCCTGCACCTTATCTGCCGGCGATTTCGTGCTTGATGCAGGCTGTGGTAAGGCAAGCTTACTTCGGGACGTGCTTTGCATGTCGTCGGCGCGCGGGGTTGGCGTCGACATCAACCAGGATTTCCTGAATGAGGCGCGAGCGTCCTTTCAGCAAGAGTGTCCAGCTGATTCGCGGCTCAGCTTGATCAACGCCCCGTTGCTTGAACACGCTCGACCTGAGGAAGGATATTCTGCCATCCTTTGCGTTGGCTCGACGCATGCATTTGGCTCATTCGAGGAATGCCTGCGTGTCAGCCGCGGATGGCTCAAGCCCGATGGGCTGCTATTGGTCGCCGAAGGCTATTGGAAGCGAGCTCCTTCTCAAGAATATCTGGAGCTTCTTGGTGGAACCGTTGATGAATTCGGCACACATGCGGAAAACGCTCAGCTAGCCCGTGCACTCGGCTACAACCTCGTCCGAACTGCAACGAGCAGCGACGATGAATGGGATGACTATGAAGGCAAGTACTGTGACGCAATGATGCAGTATCTTGCCGCGAACCCTGATGATCCCGACGCTGTGGCATTTTTAAAGCGAATGCAGGAATGGCACAGTGGCTACCTGAATTGGGGCCGCGTAACACTCGGCTTTGGCTACTACTTGCTTGCGCGTGATTGACGCCCGTTAATCAATCTAACCCCAATCAAGTCAGTCGTGCGATTGGGGCGAACAACTGCTGTCGGGTGGCGACCGTCCTTGCAGTCGGTATCCGGTATCACCACAAACAATCCGACCCAACGGCTTCGATGAACTCACCCATATGCGCGGTGCTCATTTATGTCCCTGATGTAGCGGCCGCGCTCGATTGGTACCAGTCAGTGTTTCGCGGCTCGGAACGGCGACGCTTGAGCGAATTCGATTTCACCTGTCTTGACTTCAAGGGCATCAGTCTTGAGATTGTCCCTTCCGATGAGAAGTTGTCGTCAGGAGCGGCCGGTACGGTCGCCTATTGGGCTGTCGAAGACTTCGACGATACGTTGGCGCATTTACTAGCGGTGGGAGCGACGTTGTACCGCGGACCGGGCCGTATCGAAGACAACAAGCAGATGTGTATGGTGCGCGACCCTTGGGGCAACTGTATTGGGTTGCGTGGGTAGCGAACATGCCACATGCAGGGCACGAGCGGTGCACGGCCGGGTGAGCAGTTTGCAGAACAGCAATAGAGGT
This sequence comes from Paraburkholderia tropica, assembly GCF_914484835.1. Classification (GTDB taxonomy): domain Bacteria; phylum Pseudomonadota; class Gammaproteobacteria; order Burkholderiales; family Burkholderiaceae; genus Paraburkholderia; species Paraburkholderia tropica_A. The sequence goes on along the minus strand of NZ_CAJZAR010000070.1, from coordinate 14,312 downwards.
GTTGAAGATCTAGGCAGCGACGTCGAGTGTCTCAAATTGGCCGGACCCAGGCCGACGGCGAGCAACACAGTGGAACCCTGTCGGCCACTCGGAGTTTTCTACAATGGAGGTTGTCGAGAGTCTATGGCCGACCTACGTGACGACGACAGCTTTGGAACCATCCGCAGACTCATAGGCCATGGCGAGTTCGATCTGATCGCGACGGAATTCCTTGCCGATCTGGGTCATGAACATGGGATCGTCAATCACGCCCTCAAGCGTTTTCAGCGCGGCAACGAGCTTCGCCTGTTCCTTCACCGTCCGGCTTTCGAAATTGCTGAATCGCTTCATGCTCAGATTCTTCATCATGACCAGTACGGACTGAATGGACACCGGCGCAGCGCCTCCCAAAAAACCATAGCAATAGATCGTCGAATTCATCGGCAAGCTAGGGGCTATGCTTGTCAACAAGTCGCCGCCGACCCCATCGAATACCGCCGTTGCCCCCAACTCGGTGGACAGCACTCCGAGGGCGTCAGTAAAGCCCTCGGTAGCGACGATGACATGCTCGACACCCCAACGGGACAGCGCGTCCCTCGCGGCCGCGGTCCGCACCAGGAAAATCGCCGGTATGTTTCTGCTGCGCGCAAGCGAAGCAAGCGCGTGGCCGGTCGCCGAATTCCCGGCCGTGACGATGACCCCGTTGTGGCCCGCGTTAGAGATTTCTTCGAGAAAGGCGTACGCCGTCATCACGTTGACGAGCGAGCCGCAATAGTCGCGCGTATGGACATGGTCCGGCAAGATCAGACAGGTCGTGTAAGGTACGTGTGCCCGTTCGCACCAAAGTCCGACACTTTCCGGGCTTCTGTCGAGCGACCGGTATACCGCCACCTGCTTGCCCGTATATTCCACTGGGACGCCCGCGCCCACCGCGATAACGTGCCCTGCACCCGACGCACCCCATACGTCGTATTGACCCAGTGAGAGGGCGTTACCTGCTACCGTGGGCATCCTCAGGAAAGCCTTGTCACCGTGGTTGATTGCGCAGGCATCCATATCGATCAGCACATGACCCGGCGCAGGCGTGTTCGGAGTCGGTATGTCACGAACCGCAAGCTCGCGGTCAGGCGTTACACAAATCGCTTTCATCGTTCATCTCCTCTTGTTCAGGTGTCGGTGATTGCACGACCCGTACGATAAGCAACTTCATTCATTGCCGAAACGCTGTCTCGTGGCATACCATCCATTCCAGGTTGGAATTGATGCGGATAGCCCATATGGACCGAGTGAACGCGATTCGCCTGTTTGTACGCCTCGTCGAATGCGGCAGCTTTTCCGCCGTGGGGCGTGAGGAAGGGATTGGGCAGCCCGCGGTCAGCAAGCAGATCGGCGCGCTGGAACGGCATCTTGGTGCCCAACTAGTTTTGCGAACCTCGCGCCAGGTTGTGGTCACGGACGCAGGACAAGCTTTCTACGAGTCGGCAAGGCAACTCGTGGATGACTTCGACGCGCTCGAGTCGTCCGTAGGCGATCGCCAGCAGTCGCCACGTGGCTTGGTCAGGGTCAATACTGCTCCGGCGCATGGCCGGCTTTGCATCACGCCGCTGCTACCGGAGTTCTTCCGGCAGTATCCGGACGTCTCGATCGAATTGTCGGTATCGGAGCGGTATGTTGACCTCGTCGGCGACGGCGTCGATCTGGCGATTCGCCATGGAAGACTGGTGGACTCGTCCCTCACCGCACGGAAGCTGTCCGAGACAGACTTCGTGCTTGCGGCGAGCCCTGGCTATCTTGCGGCTCACGGCATTCCGACGCGGCTTGCGGACCTCGATCAGCACGCCTGCATCGTCTTTGCGAATGGCCGAGAGCGCTACCCGTGGTCGCTCATGGTTGGGAAGGAGCGTGTCTCCTATGTGCCGCACGGCTCGCTGCTGACTGGCGATGCGGAGCACGTTCGCGCGGCCGTGCTGTGCGGCCTTGGCATTGCTCAGGCGCCGTTTTGGCTTGTGGAGAAAGAAATCCAATCCGGTGAGATTCGAGTGTTGCTGCCAGATTTGCAACCCGAGCGCGTGCCAATTCACCTTGTTTATCCGGCGGGTCGCCGTGTACCGATGAGGGTTCGCGTGTTCATCGAATATCTTGTTTCGGCATTTGCGCGTTCAGAAGTTTGAAACGCTGTTCCGTCATCTGTGGCTGCAAGTGGGCCGACGCCGACACGCAGAATTGTCCGCAATCTAGGAGTGGGGTTCGAATGTCCCAAAGTGGCCGGTCGGAGCCGATCGCACACGTGATGAGGAACGCTGTTGATTTTCACCGAGTCTTAGCCCACCGGGGATGCGGCTATTTTCTTGGACTGATTTACGTTGCTAACCCGAGGCTTTCACGGTACTCGATGGGGCTGAGATAGCCAAGGGAGCCCTTGATCCGTTTCTCGTTGTACCAACGAACGTAGGCGTTCAGTCGCTCAACGAACTCCGCGATGGTCGTCGAACGCCAGTCTCCTGGATAAAACATTTCGGTCTTCAACCTGCCGAAGAATCCCTCACAGGCCGCGTTGTCCGGTGAACAGGCTTTACGCGACATGGATCGGATCAGATTAGCCCTTGCAATCCGCGACAGCCAGCCAGGCCAGCGGTAGTGGCCACCTCTATCGGAATGCACGATCGGCGTCTCGTCGTCCTCGGACACGGTCTCGATGGCCGCATCTAACATGGAATTTACGAGCTCTGCGTCGGGGCTTGTGCCAATCGACCAGCTGACGACCATCCCATCGAAGCAGTCGATCATGGGCGATAGATATACCTTCCCCGCAGGAATCTGGAACTCGGAGATATCCGTCACCCACTTTTCGTTGGGGGCGTTTGCGTGGAAATCGCGATTGATGATGTTATCTGGGGCAGGGCTGATTTCCCCGATGTAAGAACGATATCGGCGCCGCCTGGGCCTGGCTGCCTGGAGGCCGCCTTGTTTCATGAGGTGACGCACGACTTTCTCCGATATAAACACCCGTTGCCTGCTAAGCGCTGCTTGCACCCGACGATAGCCGTAGGATCGGTGATTGTCCTCGAAGATCTCTGCAACGGTACGACGGACATCTGCATATTTGTCGGCAACCCGTATGGGCGACCGATGATAAAAATAGGAGCTGCGCGCCAGGTCCAACCGCTCAAGCAGCTCAGTCAAACCGTTTTCTTCTCTCAGGGCGTCAACCAGCGTCGTCTTCTCCCGGTTGCTCAGGAGTGGCAGGTCGACGCCCAGGTCTTTTTTTACGAGTTCATTCGCCTTCTTCAACAGGTCGTGCTCAAGCTTCAGATTGCGAATGTCGCGCCGGAGTGCTTCGACCTGCCGCTCCAGTTCGTCCCGATCCGTCTCTGATGGTGATCCCTTGTCGCGCTTCATGGATGCAGGGGCCTCCCGGCCGAGTAACTGGTTCTTCCAGTTGTACAGCGACACCCTGTCGACGTCCAGCTTTCGCGCCACCGCCTGTGCACTTCCTTCCCGTGTGCACAGTTCGTACACCGCGAGCTGCCTGGACGACAATGACACGGCCGGTCGGCCTGCCTTGCCAACCACGCGTTTTCTGGTTTCTGGATAGCGCTCGCGAACCCACGCCGTCAGTATCTGGCGACAGGGATAGCCTAATGCCCTGAGGGTGAAACTGAAGCAGCGCCCGTGATTGACGTAATGCTCGAGTGCCAGGTTCTTCTGTTCTTCAGAGTACTTCGGCTTTCCCCGAACATACTCTTTCTGCAGATTGCCACTTTGTTCGAACTCCTCACACCACGCCTTGAGAGAATTCTTCGTCGGGTAACCCAACTGACGGATTGTCGCCTTGATGCGCTTGCCAAGTTTCAGGTACAGCTCGACCGCCCGAACGCGGTCTTCGTATGAATACATGGACTACCTCCAAAGTAGTCCAAGATTTGGTCCGCATCCCCCGTGGGTCAGTTCTGCGTGAACATCAACAGACAGGCGATCCACGGCGCGCTAGACGAGATCTCACCGCGTTGCGATACAAGTGATCGCTAGCGCCCTCATTGGCTTGTGGAGATCTCGCAAATTACGTTTCGAAATATCGCTTGTGGCCGACTGGTATTCGGCGCAGTATGTTCTTGGGAATTGCACTTGCGATCTCGCGAGGGTCTTCCCAGCGCTTGAAGGGGGACTTATGGAAACGCGCCTCGATACATTCAATGGTTGGCAGATGAGGGCAACGGTCGAAAGTAGGCTCACGCCCGCGGGCGAGGCGAAGTACTACGTTGTCGAACCCATCACGTACAGCGAATACTCGAGAATCGCCCCTCGAACAGAAGCAGAGGCGCGCGGTGCGCGCGGCCCATTTGATTGCTCTGACGACGCATTCGGTGCGGCCTTTGACAGTTGCCGACGGGCTATTGGGAACGTCGTCAGATTGCGAGGATGGCGAGACGTCAGGTGACGTGGCCAATGTTGCGAAATGATGAATCGGGTGATCCGCTATCGCAGCTTCGAAATCCACGTCCAACTGACCGAAGTGGATCAGGACATGTACGGCGTGACCTTCCAGATAAAAGGCCATAACGTTGGCCGCATGAGTACCGATGGAGCCGTAGTTACCGTGCGACACGGCCCCTTCACTATGCGCTGGGCGTACCTCATAGCGGAAATCGCAGGACAGGCGGCCATTGACATACTCATCGGCCCCGAGTCGTAATCCGAAAGGCAACGGCCGAGAGGTGTAGCGATGCGATGGCGCGCTGAGGTTTTCCACGGCCGAGTAATGACCGCGGCCGTACAACTGAGAGTCGACGATCAGGGGTTGAACCAAGCCTATCTCGCGCTTCCATATGGCTATTACACACCGCCCCACGGCTCACTGCGGCAGCCGGAAATGATGGGCCACGATTGCGGGCCGTTCGAAAGTGTTGATGCAGCATTCGCGGCCGCGTTCTGCGATTGCAGGCACTGCATTCTGCAGGATATGAGTCGCGAGCGTTTCGCCTGATTCGATTGACTTCATTTCCTCGATCTGCTCGAAAAGACCTGGTGCTCCAGGTGTTGGCCAAAGCAGCAGCTCTGGGGGGAGCGGGATCGACTACTTATGACGAACCCAGGCAACGAGCGCCACCGGATTTGCGGAGCACGTCACTACCTTTTGCGTCGTCTCTATTCTCTATGCGCATGATCGCCATGTTTGCGCACTGCGACACACGCGCAGCGACATCAATGAACCAGCGCGCGAATCGGAGAGTATCCTCAGTCAAGCAAGATCGCATATTTGCTTTGCTGGCCACCTTTATACAGGCTTCTGGCTAGCCCGATAATTCGGTCACGGTTGTGGTCGAAGGCCGCGAGCAACGCGGACTCGTCAGAACCCGCGTTTGGGTTCAGTTTCGTCAGCACGGCATCGTCGACCAGAAAGGCAATCTCGTGAGCGTTGTCGTAGCCCCAGAAGCACACGCAATGTCTGGACGCGTCGTGGATGCGAGAGGGGTTCGGAAAGTCGAGCGCCACATGACCTCTTTTCATCTCATCACCGCTGGCTGTTATATCGCCATTTGCTGGCGTTGACATCGAGGAGGGCATCATTTTCTAGCCGCTTCTGGGCTCGCTCGCTTTCCGCCTTCTCCAGCGCGGCAGCGCGCGCTTTTTGAGGGGTAGCGAAGTCACTTTGCTTGACGGGTGACAGTGAATACAGGCTGCGTTGTTTGGGCATGCTGGCTCCATAAAAATTTGGACGGGCTCCGATGGCGGGAAGTGCGTCATTGTCCGCTCTAAGTTCAAACCCCGCACAGTCACGCAAATGCTGCCCGTGTCGTGCCCTCACGATCGGAGCGCGATTTCATGGCAACCAATATCATCCAGTCGTTCGATCGGATGCGAGCCGCGCAGGAAGGTCTCGAACAGCTAATGAAATCTGTCTGAAAAGACGTGGCAGACGTAGACTGCGTGACGCGCGAAACATATCGTCGCGCCGGGATCGTTATGGTGTCTGCCCTTCAGGACGCCATATTGGCAGAGGTGCCAGAAGAGATTGAGAGGTGTCAACGCAGAGCCGACGGCCCTGTGCCTGACCGAGATGAGCATGCGCTGTTTGCGCTAGATATGCAAGCGCAATTGCAAACTTTCACCGCTATCTCCTGATGGGCAAAGCACGGAATTCGGCGCTTACGATGGACCATTCGACACTTCGACACCATTACACGAAGCCGCATTTAGTTTTTATATGTTTGGTCGCACCAGATGGCGTACAGATTCGACAGGGCAATAAAAAAGGATCATGTCGCCATCGTTCGCTTCCATCAGCGCATGTGATAGCTGCATGGCAGGGGCGCGAGCGTCACCGAGCAAGCGACCCGAAGTTCTTCGAAGCCGTCAAACCCAACCAGATCTGTAAGGGACGAAATGCTGCTACCTTTTCGCAAAACCACGTGAACTAGCTTACCTTCGATTTTGCAGATGAACCGGTCATCCACAGGTGAGGGCATTCGAAGCGCTTTGATATGCAAGGTGAGCTTCCGCGAGGGGGAAGATGGCCCCTGTGCGGCGCGCGGGGGAGATTGCAGATGCAACAGCCTAATGTAGAAAATGTTGAGCTGCAAAGTAAACGGTAAATGGCGATGAATCGATGTCGGGCACGATCCGTGCTGCATCGGTCTCCGTGTCGGCGCCTGGGTTACTGCCGGTTCCTCTTCGGTGCAATCATCCCAAGGTATTTCATGTCCCGGCCACTGGAATTGCCGCGTGTCCTCTTTGTTGACGACAGCGAAGTCATGCGCGAAGTATGGTCGTTGATGCTTTCGCCACTGGGTTTCGATATCGTTCTTGCGCAGAGCGGGAAACATGCCCTGCATCTCGCACGTTCCCGCCTTCCTGATGTCGTCATTACCGACATGGTAATGCCGGAGATGACGGGGATTGACCTATTCAATGCGCTCCTTGCGGACAGCATTCTTTGCGTTGTCCCAGTCATCTTTTTGACCTCTGGCACTTTCCCCGATAGTCGCCCGCGGAGAGACCACTGGCTCAACAAGGATGTCGCGCCCGGACTGCTTGCGGGAAAAATCCGCAGTCTCCTTGTATAGCGCAAAAGGCATAGGCTGATGCGGTGACGTGAACGGACTTTTCGCGGTGGCGGCATTGGCCGACGGCGACGCGGTGGTTATCGACTCATCGGCTAACGACTGTGATTTGGATTGCCTGGAAACCTGGCGCTTCACGCATCACTTCTCAAAACTGTCCAGGCCCCGTTCACTTGAAGTGCGGCTAGCGCCTGATCGTTCGAGGTTCACGGTGGAGCTGGCCGCCCCTTTGGCTTGATGTTGAGACAACGGATAAATGAGGCGGCATCGTGGTGCAGACGTATATCGAGCGCTTGCGCGAGAAGCTCGAGAAAAATGGGCAGGTCTCTGACGTCGTGGCGGCGCCGAAATTCGTTTGTGACATCAGCGATGGCTGCACGCTCGCTGGCAACTGACAACATGCTGGCAATGTGTGAAGCTCCCCGTGCAAGCTCGGCCATGTATTGCCATCGGCATGCCTGCGTTCGCTGTGCTTGCGAAGCCACTCGTTCATTCGACACGTCTAGCCTTGGTATGTGCGCGTGACTCAAGTGGCCGTTCGCTCGTAGCTAAACGGATCATCAACAGATGCGATCAAATCCAGCTTGCTGACCACCGATGAGATCTCCGTCAGAATGCTCTCGCACACCCATTTGGTCTCAAAAAATCCTGTGCTCTCTGCAGCGTCGATCACGAGATACAGAAGATCGGTCCGGTTTAGTAAGCAAGAGCGCAGATGGGCCAATTTATCTGGGACATTGGTGTCAGTGAGTGTTTTACGACAGTTCTCTGATGCGTTGTCGGAATCATTCGTGAGTAGATGTGTTGGATTGCTATCTATTCGAGACAGACATTGAAGAAGCAGCGTTTGATGATATATTGTTTTCGATACAAGTTGCCGGGTCAGATCTGTAACTTCCCCCGGATTCGGGACGGCAGCAGAAAGTTCCTTTAAAGGCTTCGCGAGAGCCTGGCCTGCTGCATAGGATGTCCAAAGGAGTTCAAGCAGATTTTCGCGAGTAGTCTTCACAATCACCTCCTTAAACCGTGGTTACCAGCAGTCTGCGCCGTGTAGATATGCGAATCCGATATGCAAAGGCTGCCCATGGAAAGACCTGTGTAAGCACTGCAGGAAGTCGATATCCGGCGGAGATGTCGTGCCTCTTGTACAAAACCGCTTTTCGGTCTGTTTCTGGCATCTGGAGCACCAGTGCAGCCCCTTTTTTAGATGAGATGATTGGGCAGCGAGCGTATTCTGTCTACTTGTTGATTCAACGGCTACAGGCGCGAATGGTGCGGTTGATCTTTGCCTCGTAGGCGGGTCAGTATCGTCCGTTGCTTTGTCAGCACAATCTAGCCAAAGCGCGTGCCGAGCCATTCCTGAGCCCATGTCTTCGCGAACGCAATGGCGTCTTCGCGCAAGTCAAAACCTGCGAGGTCGCCACTTAGATGGAAATCATCCTCACTTCCGTCTACACGGCTGGTACTGATGCGGGCATGGGCTATGTACTCACCGTCGGCTTTTCGCGGAGTGGGGTCGATGAGAAACCGTGTGGAATTGAAATGCATTGACTTTCCTTGCTCAGATGCGACCCTTGATCGATTGCGGCAGAACGCTTAACGCGCGGGATATTGGCTTTACGCGTTCAGGAGGGCCATGATCCGGGCCGCCTCACGGTCCGAATCGAAGTTGGGCATTCCACCCTTGTGTAACATTGCACGAACTGACACGAACATCAGATAGACATTCGGGTCGACTTCGTGGCGGCCGTCGCGGATGACCTCATTCAGCTCAGACTGCGCCTCCAGTGGAAGGAATGCCTCGACAATGCTGGCGCTGTCGCGTCGAATCCACCTCAGCAACTCTGCGCTGTCCATGTCTAATCTCCGGTGTTGCAGGCGGTAGCATCCCCACGCGTGTCCTGTAATTCGTGAAGTTAGAGGCACGCGCTTACAACTTAAGATTGAGGATGTCCGTGTTCAGAGGACATGAATCGATCAGCTCTTCCGCATAGGAAGCTGACGCACGTCGTGCATCGCCAGCATTCTCGAAGGGCCGGTTGACCACGAGCCTGAATACGCGGCTACGCGGTGCGTCAGTCGAGCTTTCGGGTATCTGGATACGCACCGCAGCATCAAAGCCCTCATCGTAGTTATGTCCTGCGCCAGGCGCGGTGGTGCGATGCGGATAGACAAGAGGGTAGACCTCAAGTCCCCGATAGAGGCGAAAGCCGGTTGTCATGGGGAGACCTTTGAGACCGCATCACCACGCGGCTTAACAGGAAAGGTGCGAGCGACTCACTTGAGTTCCAGCACGATCGGCCGCGGTGGTCGGCCTGCGATGAAAGTAAGCGGCCCGATTTCGATGGGAGGGGTGGCAGGAGATGCCAGGAAAAGGGCGCGAGGCAATCAACAACTTCATCCTACGCGCATTGCAGGATTTGTACAGCGAAAGTTTTCTGACCTCTGAAAGAGCTCCGCTCAACGACTGTCGGCCCGGGTGCGCAATTTTGACCAGCGCCGTTGCACGGCCCGTCTATGCAGAAATTTGCCCACTGAAAATGAGGACGGCTTGAGTTCTTCTGCATCCATGTTGATAGACGGCGGCATCTCGTTGCCTTCGATCTTGCTTGATGACGCTTCCTGCGCGCAGGAGCGGCCAAACACACTCATCCGTGTGCAAGTCGCCCCCTCTCGCTGCCGTGCAGACTGCGCAATTGTCAGCAATCCACTTCGTTCTTCAAAGATCCGGTTTTGGCCGTCATCTACCTGGATCGCGGCGAGACGCGCGTCCGGGAGCCTCCTGACTTTTCCGGCGCCTGGTCCCAGGGCGGCATATCGCCGAATGCTGTTGCGAGGTAATCGACGAAGCGGTGCACTTTAAGCGGTATGCTCCGCGCACTCGGATAGACAGCTTGAATGATCAGCTCTGTGGTGCGATAGGTTGGCAGAACCTGAATGAGCCGACCGGCACGCAGATGCTCGCCGAAGACGAAGGTCGGACCGTACGCAATGCCAGCGCCGGCTAACGCGGCGGAAAGAAGCATTTGCGTATTGTTTGCCGCGAGCCTGCAAGGTCCATCGATGACGTGCGCGCGGTCTCTCGAATCAAACACCGTCCAGTCGCCCGCAGACACGGCTTCACTGAAGCAAAGGCGCTGCGCCTTGCGCAGATCCTGCGGCGTGCGTGGCGCGCCATATCGATCCAGGTAGGCAGGTGAGGCACACATCAGCATCCGGCATGGAGCGATCCTGCGGGTCACCACACCGGGATCGTCCAGTCGGCCGATGCGGATCGCAACGTCGATGCCCGCATCGAGCAGGTCGACATAGCGGTCGCCGAGTAGCACCTCGATGTTCACCTGGGGATGATCCTCGAGATATTGCGCCGTCACGCTGCCTAAATGCATTGCGCCGAACGTAACGGGTGCTGCAACACGCAGAACACCGCGCGCGGTACGCTGAGTGTCGCCCGCCTCCCGATTGGCTTCGTCAAACGCTTCGAGAATCTGTTTGCTGCGTTCGTAGTAGGCCTGCCCCGTTTCGGTCAGACTCAGGCGCCGTGTGGTTCGTTGCAGCAGCCGCGCATTTAGTTGCGCCTCAATCGCGGTCACATGCTTGCCGGCCATCGCTGGAGACAGCCCGAAACGCCGGGCGGCTGCGGCAAAGCTGCCTTCCTCTACCGCGGCGACGAATACGCCGAGACTGGTTAGTCTGTCCATGGTGGCTCCATTCGATACCACGATTATCGACTGTCGCCACAAAGTCGGCAATTATCACTGTCAGAGACGGGATTTACGATTGCCGTATTCATCAGAGACGGTGACAACATGGAAATCGAAACGAACGGCACCCGAATTCACGTGGTGCAGAAAGGCGAAGGGCAATTGGCGCTGGTTTTCCTGCATTACTACGGAGGCTCGTCCCGCACATGGGATCGCGTGGCAGACGCGTTGTCGGCCCGATATCGGATTGTTGCAACTGATCATCGAGGGTGGGGTGCTTCTGCCGCGCCTTCTCATGGATACGGGATTGCTGATCTCGCTGCGGATGCCGAGGGTGTTATTGGAGCCCTGGGTTTGCAGCGCTACATCCTCGTCGGTCATTCAATGGGGGGGAAGGTCGCACAGCTTGTTGCATCCCGTCGACCCGCCGGGCTGGAAGGTCTTGTCCTGGTTGCGCCTTCTCCGCCATCGCCGATGCTGCTTTCCGAGGAGCAACGTGCGACGTTGACCGGCGCGTATCAATCGCGCGAGTCGGTCGAATTCGTTATCGATCACGTACTGACTGCGAAGAAACTCGACGCATCCTGTCGCGAGCAGATTATCGAAGACAGCCTCAAAGCTGCACCGCAGGCAAAAGCGGCGTGGCCGAACATCGCAATGCGCGAGGACTTTTCCGCTGAAGTCGATTCGATTGACGTGCCGACCCTTGTTCTCACTGGCGAATTGGACCAGGTGGATCGCTTCTCCACGTTACAGGCCGAACTGCTGCCTCATATCCCGCATGCGACGATTCGGTTCCTCGCCGGCGCCGGGCACCTGTTACCGCTGGAAGCGCCGACTGAGGTCGCAATGATCATCGGAAAGTTCGCGTATGCAATTGAGGACCATTCCGTTGTATGCAGCACACCCGAACAGGTCGCGGTTGCATTTGATGCTGCGCTCAATGCCGGTGATCTCGACGCGTTGCTTGGCGTATTCAGCAATCAAGCCACGATGCGGCTGACGAACGGAGATGTGACGCAGGAGCATTTCACTGACCTGCGAAACGCTTTCGCGCGGTTACTGACGTCAAAGCCGCGCATAACCAATACGGTTCGTCGCGTACTGCGTACTGGAGACACTGCACTCGTGCTGCTCGACTGGACCTTGGAAGCGATATCGGCGAACGGTGATACGCAATTTCAATCCGGGACTGCAACACAGGTCATGCAAAAGGGGCGGGACGGAGGTTGGCGGCTCGTGATATCGAACCCACTTGGGCTGAACTGAAAGCGAGACGAAGTCGGCTTCCCGGCTCTTGAAGACCCGTGCCCAGAGCATCGAGCAGCAGTCGCGGGAGGGGAGGCGGTGCGAGGTGAACTGATATCCGGCGGATCCAATGACCGAAACCGGTCGCTCTTCGGACATAGTCCGCCGACGAGCGAGCGGCGGCTATTGGCCGACCAGCGCCCTTGTGTTTATGAAGGCCACGCCGCGTTCTGAATAACGACTCGATATCCATCGGAGTCCGCGAACGTTCGGCCCTGCTCGTCCCAATAAGGGTTGAGCGACGTCACGCGAAGAAAGCCGTTCTCGGCGAGGCGATCGCAAGTCGACTCCCACTCAGCTCGATCCGGGGCGTAAAACACCAACAAATCCTCACATGTTGGTGTTGGCGCGACCGGATGTTTGCGGCACTGTGTGAACTCGAAGTGATAGTCCAAGCCGGAACGTCCGAGCATCACCCCGTCGAACCCCTGATGGTCTTGAAATTTTGCCAGTACAACAAGGCTGAGCGCCGCGCAATACATACTTTCTGTCCTCGAAAGGTCGTTGACAGGTCTGGCAATTCTGAGATGTGCTTGCATCGGAATTCTTGTCGGGATCGTTGGCCAAGAGTGTCGAAACGTCGATCCCCAAGGATACGTCGAACGAAAATTGTCGCCAATTCTCGATACCTCGCTGACTGACCGAAAGTGGCCGCCCGCGGACTCATGCGCCTTGCATCGCCGCACGAGCGGTTGCGAACGAGCGGCCCGGCGCGACCCACTCCGGACTTTGGACGTTCTACAAAGCGGACGTTCGATCTCCAGATCTTCGTCCCGTCGGACCGGCTACGGAGCGGCCAAGATTGCGCGTTCCACGTTGGGATCGAAGTGGTTCCGATACCAATCAATCATTTCCCGCATATGTGGCTCGGCCGGTGGCGTCCCCCCCGCGCCTATAAGTTCTGCACATGCGGCGGCTACTGCGGTGAGAATCCGCGCCGTTTCCGGGACATAAGGCAGATCGAGATTCTCGTCGTGACGCGCCCGGATTATTTCGTAGCGAACGTTCTCGGGCAGCGTCCAAGCGCTGATCAAGAACTCCAGCACGTTGACTTGTCGCCCGCCTACCTGAACGGAACGGCTGCGATGCTCTTCAGCATACCCCGCCTGTTCCAGCCGCTCACAACTGTCGATCGCCGCATTTAGAACGTCACGAATCAAATTCCAGTCTGTTTTCATTTCACTCCTTTTCAGTCGCTTCAATGAATGCTCAAGACGTCCTGTCGCAAGAATCGACGCGCAACAATCGTCTGCGATTGGAATCACCTCGCCGAATGCCCGCTTATGGCCGCCCTCGGCCTGTCACGCCAACCGTGAATAACCTGTCGGCATGGATCTATGCGAATCGCATGGAGCATTTCTAACCGGGCACTTTGCAGCGCGTGGCTGTTTAAACTTATCATTAATGCGTCCCCCCAAGCCCTTCGTCCACCAACGCAACCTTCATGAAATTCGAAGAATTCGTCGATCGATGCGGAAGCAATCCATCAACGACGCTGCAGATCGCCCTCCTTAAGCGGGTCGCCGTTGCACTTCGGGAATCGACCGAATGCATCGGTGCAGCCGTCGTCGGGTCGTTTGCAAAGGAAAGTGCCGATCGCTTGTCCGACATAGACCTGATCGCTTTCTGCGCAGATGGTACAGGCCATTCGGTGTTTCGCATGGTAAGTCAGCTAATTGCGCCAGCGGAAATACTCTTCGCGGTCGATGGCAAACATAGTCCCGATAGCCCCTATCGGAAGCTCATTTTTGCAGATATGACCTCGATTGAGTTTCACGTGATCGCACCTGATACGAAACTAGAATTAGAACAACCCTTCGTGGAGATCGTGAATCGAGGCCTGTGCCTGGAGTCCAGAGCTTCACAGCGGCATGCCTCGGCCGATCGAAACATGAGTGTTTTTCGATATGGTGACCGCGGATTGGCGTGGGAGCTTTTCAACTGCCTGAAATGGCTTTGGCGCGGAGAACTCGACGAAGCGAAGGGCTATCTGATCAAACTCGGTAAGGCGATCGAGGCATCAGAGGTAAAAGATCGCTAACGGCTACATGACTCCGCGCTGAATTCCGCGGGGCGTGCGCCGCGTCGGAGGGAAATTGTCAACTATCTTCCTCACGGTCGTGACCGTCGGTTCTTGGCCGGATGCCGACTCATGCGCATCGCGTAGGGTGGCGCACATCGAGTTGAGGCGAGAGTCCGCGTGGACCCGCAAGGGACGTTCACATTTTCCGAAAGCAGGCATTGAGGCTGCTCGACTATC
>NZ_CAJZAR010000069.1:67701-95185 GCF_914484835.1 Paraburkholderia tropica | reverse complement strand
GCAGCCGCAGGCGCCGCCGAGCCCGCCGAAGCGGTCTCGCTCGTCGCTGCCGTCGCAGTCGTGGGCAGGATCTCGGGCGGCAGCGGCGTGATCTGGATCGCACCGCTGCCCGGCACCGGCTCGCTTTTCGCCACCGTGCCCAGGTAATGGCTGACCAGATCGAAGAAGCGCGTGTAGAACGTGCCCGACTGGATCGTTTCGCTCGAAATCTTCACCATTTCGTCGCTGTTCGAGCGGATCGGCAGCGAAACCGACCCCAGAATCGACAGCCCCACGCTCGCCGACGTATCGCTTTTCTTCAGCGCATAGCCGTTCTGCACGGCGTTCACGTAGACCATGCTCGAATTGCTCGCGTCGCCGGACGTGCAGACCACGTGCACCTCCACGACGATGTGCTGGTCGCTGGTCGGCTGGAAGTTCTTGGTGGCGTCGACGGTGTCGCTCTTGGCCATCGTCGTCATGTAGCCCTGGCTCAGCAGCGCGCGGCGCGAGGCTTCGCAGGCGTCGGCGCTGCCATAGGCGAAATTGCGCGAGAACGGGCTGGGGGCGCTGCTCCACAGCTGGTCGTCCTGGAATTTAGGCTTCGCGGACGAGCACGCGCCCAGCGCGGCGGCTAGCGGAATCAGCAGAAACGGGGCAACTCGGGAAAAACGGGACATATTCGAGGAGGCGAGGCGGCAAACGTCGGACGGCAAGCATTGTAGTTCGGTTCGGGTTTCCACGACCGAACGGTCGTATCGGGGGCGCGATCGGCGGGCCCGAAAACGAGCGAAAGCAGACAAAATCGCGCACCTGAACCACGGCAAAACGACGCACATGGCGAAAGTGAGCGCCTACTCACCATACTATTCTCCGCCATCGCGCGGCAAAAGCGTGGCGAAAAAAATGGCCAAAAAAAACGGGCTTTCGCGTGGAGCGAAAACCCGTGTCAACCCGGCGCGCGTCCCGGCGGACGGAGAAGTGTGATCCGCCGCTGGCGCGCCGCAGCCGGGTACCGCCGGCTGTTCCCCTGGACCGCGCGGCGCCGGAACGCCCCGAAGGGCGGCCCATCGCCGCGTGGAACGATGCTTTACTTCGTGCCGACCGTCGTGAGCGGCTGCCACTGGCCGTTCACGACCTTGTAGACGGTCACGCCGCCGTACTTCAGGTCGCCGTACTGGTCGTAGGCAAGCTCGTTGGTCGTCACGCCCTTCATGCTGGTCGCCTTGAGCGCGACGAGGAACACGTGCGGATCGGTCGAGTTGGCCTTCTTCATCGCGGCGATCACGGCGCGCGTGCCGTCGTAGGCGTACGGCGAGTACAGTTCGACCGGCTTGTTGAAGCGCTTCGTGTAGCGCTCGACGTAGTCCTTGCCGCCCGGCATCTGTTCAAGCGGGCTGCCGCCCGACGACGCCAGCGCGCCTTCGGCCGACGGACCGGCGATCTTGATCAGCTCGGCCGAATGGACCATGTCGGGCCCGATCAGCGTGGCCTTCATGGCGAGCGACTTCATCTGCTTGAGCATCGGCGCGGCTTGCGTGTCGGCGCCGCCGTAGAAGATCGCGTCGACGTCGGCCGACTTGATGTGCGTGAGGATCGAGCGGAAGTCGACGGCCTTGTCGTTGGTGAATTCCTGCGCGACCACGGTGCCGCCCGCCGCCTTCACGGCCTTCGCGAATTCCTCGGCCACGCCCTGGCCGTAGGCCGTGCGGTCGTCGACCACGGCGAAGCGCTTGAACTTCAGATCCTTCACGACGTAGGCGCCCAGCACGCTGCCCTGCTGCGCGTCGGAGGTCACGAGGCGGAAGGTCGTCGGCAGGCCCTGGCGCGTGTAGGCGGGCGCCGTGGCCGTGGCGATTTCGGGGATGCCGGCCTTCGCGTAGATCGGCGCGGCCGGGATGCTGGTGCCCGAGTTGAAGTGGCCGATCACGGCGGACACGCCATCGTCGACGAGCTTCTGCGCGACCGTCGTGCCGGTGCGCGGGTCGGCCTGGTCGTCGTAGGCGTCGATCACGAAATGCACGGGCTTGCCGCCGATGGTCGGGTTGGTGGCGTTTTCGTCCTCGATCGCCATCTGCACGCCGCTCTTGAAGTCGGCGCCGTAGTGGGCCTGGCCGCCGGTCAGCGGCGCGGCGAAGCCGATCTTGACGTCCGTGCCCTGGGCGAGCGCGGCGGCGCTCCAGAGGCCGGCGAGCGCGGCGATCATGACGGGTGCGCGCAGGCGCAGGCTCGGGGTGGTGTGGCGTGCCATCTTGGTTCTCTCCTCAGCGTTCTACGTTTTCATGGGCGCAGGCGGGCCCGCGCCGCGCACGGAAATGCGCGGCGTGCCGTTCTGCATAGGGGTGAATCGGTCGTCGCCGGCCGCCGGGCGCACGCTGGCGCCCGAACCGTCCTCGATCCGGCCTGAATCCGTTGCGTCCGCAACGTCCTCGGGGCGGTCCGGCGGATACGCTAAAATTGTTTGTTTTTCAGATGTTTACAACATCCCATACGGTCTCCAGACAAGGACGCGGCAACGGCAAATCGATTGATTGACGGATACACTCTGTCCCAACAAGTATCCATCAGTGATTGGATTGTATCCAATTCTGGCAGGCAAAAAAAACGACGACAACTTTTTTTCGTCGGCCGGCGTTCGGCTGGCGCAAACGCACACGAACACATGACGACAGTGCAGGGCAAGGAAGACCAGCGATCGCTGCCTCAAACCATCCGCGAGCAGTTGCGCGAGGAGATCTTGCGCGGCGTGCTGCCGCCGGGCGCGCAACTGCGCCAGGAGAGCCTCGCGGAGCGCTTCGGCGCGAGCCGCATTCCGGTGCGCGAGGCGCTGCGCCAGCTCGAAGCCGAAGGGCTCGTGAGCTATCAGCTCAACCGCGGCGCGGTGGTGATGGCGATGTCGACGCGCGAGATCTGCGAACTGCTCGATATCCGCGCGGCGCTGGAGACCTACGCGGCGAAGCTCGCGGTGCCGAACATGGTGGCCGCCGACATCGACGTGATGAAGCGCATCCTCGCCGCCTATGACGCCGCGACCTCGCCCGCCGACTGGGCCGAGTACAACCGCCAGTTCCACCTCGCGCTGTGCGCGCCCGCGAACAACCAGCGGCTGCGCAAGATGATCGAGGAATATTGTTTGTCGACGACCAATCGCTATCCGCATCTGCGCATGTCGCTCGACACGGAAAAGGGCGACGTGCAGCGCGATCACTACGAGATCGTCGACGCCTGCAAACGGCGCGCTGTGGACGACGTGGTCGAGTTGATCGAGCGGCACATTCTCGATACCAAGCGCGAGGTGATGGCCGCCGCGCGGCTGGCGGGCCTGACCGATCAGTGATTTGACGGGATTGGACTCGTTGCGCGTGCAACGAAAAACGGCGAGCGCCCATGCGGGCGGCTCGCCGTTTTTTATTTCAGCGCGTACGGAACGCGCTGTATTTCGAGGCTTATTTCAAGGCTTATTTCAAGGCTTAGACCGCCATTTCCGGCGGGGCGCGGCGGAAGAAACGCGTGATCCAGCCGAGGTACGCGAGGCCGAGCACGAACCAGACCACGCCGAGCACGATCGCGGTTTTTTCCAGGCTGCAGAGCAGCCAGAGGTCGGTGACCGCGCCGATCAGCGGGAACACCAGGCCGCCGAGCACGCCGAAGCCGCGCGTGCCGGCCGCGCCGCTGAAGTACTGGCGGATCACGCAGAGGTTCACCGACGTGAACGCGAGGAACGCGCCGAAGTTGATGAACGACGTCGACGTGGCCACGTCCAGCTTCAGCGCGATCAGGCCGACGATGCCGGCGATCGCGATGTTGATCGCGGGCGTGCGGAAACGCGGGTGGATGTAGCCGAAGATCGACTTGGGCAGCACTTCGTCGCGGCCCATCGCGTAGAGCAGACGGCCCACGCTGGCCTGCGCCGAGATGCCCGAGGCGAACTGCGCGAGGATCAGGCCCGCGAGGAAGATCGTGACGAAGATGTCGCCGCCGACCTTGCGCGCGATTTCGAACGCGGCCGAATCCGGGTCCTTGAACACGGCGCCCGGATGCGCGAGCTGCAGCGTGTACGCGGCGATCACGAAGATCGCGCCGCCCACCAGCGCGATCAGCACGATGGCGCGCGGAATGGTCTTTTCGGGCTCGATGGTTTCTTCGGTGAGCGTCGAAACGGCGTCGAAGCCGAGGTACGAATACGCGGCGATCGCAGCGCCCGCCATCGTCGCCGAGAGCGGCACGTGCGGCTGGAAGAACGGCTGTGCGGTCAGCAGGCCGCCCGGACCCGCGGCGGCTGCGGCGTAGTGGCAGCAGAGCACGACGAACACGGCGGCGATGCCGAGCTGCACGACCATCAGCACGATGTTGAAGCGCGCGGCCAGTTCGATGCCGAGCACGTTCAGGCCGCTCGTCAGCACGATGAACGCGACGATCCAGATCCACGCCGGAATGCTCGGGAACGCGGCGCCCAGATAGGCCGCGCCGATCAGCCAGATCACCATCGGCAGGAAGAAGTAGTCGAGCAGCGTGGCCCAGCCGATCATGAAGCCCAGATGCGCGTTGAAGCTCTTGCGCGTGTACGTGTAGGCGGAGCCCGCGACCGGGAACAGACGCGCGAGCTTGCCGTAGCTGAGCGCCGTGAACACGATCGCGACGAGCGCGATCAGGTACGCGAGCGCGGCCGTGTCCTGGCTTGCGCCGGCGAGCACGCCGTAGGTGCCGTAGACGATCAGCGGCGCCATGTAGGCGAGGCCGAACAGCAGCACCGACGGCAGGCCGAGCGTGCGCTTGAGGTGCGGTTCTCGCGCGCTACGCGAGCCTTGGGCGGGTGGCGAGGATGGCTTCATGATGCAGGTGTCTCCGAAATGCTGCGGGTGGGTTGCAAGGATCTGCGAGTGAAGTCCAGCCGATCTCTGCGCATGCGTGAGTGAGGCGCCGGGTTTCGTGCTGCGCAATTTGATTCGGGGTGCGAATCAGTGCGCGTCGCGAGCCTGACGCGAGCGATGGCCGGTGTTCGGGCCATGCTTCGTTGCTTTATTTTTTGGGTGCTCGCGGCGGCGCGCGTGAGGCTGGCGCGCGCCGCCGCGGTGAAACTGGTTTAGCGCGTCCGCGCGCGGATATTGAGCGAGCGGCGGCCCTGCGCGTCGTTTTCGTCGGCGAGATTCAGTGCGATGCGCGCGTCGTGCAGATAGCTGTAGTGCTCGCGGCTCTGCGCGAGCAGCGCGCGATCGACCGTGACCGGCAGCACTGCGTCTTCGTTTTTCAGTTCGGCCAGCACGTCGCCGAACGGGCTGATCAGCGCCGACTCGCCGGGGAACGTGAGGTTGTCGTCGCCGTCGCCGATACGGTTCACGAGCGCCGCGAACATCTGGTTTTCCATCGCGCGCGCCACGATCGCGCGGCGGTGCACGGGGCCGAACGGATCCATATTGCCGTTCGTGACGACCAGCATTTCGGCGCCGAGCGAGCCGACCGCGCGCGCGGTCTCGGGAAATTCGATGTCGTAGCAGATCAGCAGACCGACCGTCATGCCCTTGAATTCGCAGACTTCGTAGCGGTCGCCGGGCGTGAACACGCCGACGTCGGTGGCCCACAGATGCGTCTTGCGGTATTGCAGCGCGATCTCGCCGCGCTCGTCGATCAGCACGGTGGTGTTGTAGAAGCGCTCGCCGTCACGTTCGGCGAGGCCCACGGCGACGGCCACATTGGCGTCGCGCGCGGCGTCGCGCACGCGGGTCAGCGACGGGCCGGACAGCGTCTCGGCGATGTCGCGCACGTTCTCGCGCGTGGGAAAACCGGTGAGCGTGGCTTCGGGAAACACCATGAGGTCGGTGCCCGCGCGACGCTTGCCGATGGCGTCCAGGGTGCGTTCGAGGTTGGGCGCGACCGCGCCGTCCACGAGAGGAATTTGCGCGAGTTCGAGTTGCATGTCTGTCTCCGATTCTGCCTCTAACTACGGGCTCGCGAGGCATTGAGCTTATAAAATGGCCGCGCGAGCATCAGGAGCGGCTATTATCACCACGTTATTTTTGTCCAGGAATTACCCAGCAGGGGTACCCTGATCGGAGGACTCATGGAACCCGACTGGCAGGACCGCGCGTTCCATCATCACATCGCGACGCTGATCGACGCCCTCGACGGTCCCGATTTCTGGACCCGCGCGACTCGTGTGATCGAGCGCTTCGTCGCCTTCGACAATTGGGTGGCGCTCGTGTTCGTGCGCGATCGTGCGCCGCTCGTCTGCGGCGAGTCGCCGATGCCCGACGGCACCGTGGATCTCTTGTTCCGCGCGTATCTGGAGGGGATGTACCAGCTCGATCCGTTCTACATCAACGCATGCGAAAGGCCGCGCGCGGGGCTGATCACGCTCGCCGAAGTCGCGCCCGACAACTTCCGCATGACGGACTACTACCAGCGCTATTTCAAGAGCAACATCATCGGCGACGAAGTGCAGTTCAACGTGCCGCTCGATGCGCGGCGCACGCTGATTTTTTCGCTGGGCGCAAAGCACCATTACACGGAACGCGATGTGGCGCAGTTCGCGATGTTCGCGCCGTGGGTGATTGCGTTGATGCGCCAGCGCCTGGCGTATGAGCCGCGCGTGGCTGCCGACGAGGCCGAGGGCGCGCCGCAATCCGAAGCCGTGGCGGAACGTGTATCGGCGGAGGAGCGCGAGCTCGATTACGCGAGCCGCTTCGAAACGGTCACGCAGCAGAGCGGACGCACGCCGCTGACCGCGCGCGAAGTCGAGGTCGTGCGGCAGAGTTTGTCCGGGTTTTCGACGCGCGCGATCGCCGAGCGGCTGGAGATCTCATTCGAGACCGTGCGGGCGCACAAGAAGCATATCTACGCCAAGCTCGGCGTCAGCTCGCAGTCGGAACTGTTCGCGCTGTTTTATGAGCCGCACGGGCGCGAGGGGGCTTGAGCGTGCGTGGGCGTCGGTAGATGACCCCGCGCGTCGTTGAGCGCGGGGCGCGTGCTTCAGAACGCGTGCTTCAGAACTCGACCAGCGCGAAGTCTTCCTTGCCCACGTCGCAAAGCGGGCAGCGCCAGTCGTCGGGCACGTCGGCCCAGCGCGTGCCGGGCGCGAGGCCGTCATCGGGCGCGCCGGTGGCCTCGTCGTAGACCCAGCCGCAGATCACACAGACCCATTGCTTGAAGCTGTCGTCGGCCGCTTGTGCGGCTTTCGGCGCGTTCGTGTCTTGCGCGGACTCGGCCAGCGCGTCCCCACGCGGCGTGTCGAGCGCGACGACGAGCGGCGCCGACGTGCTCTCGCGGTTCGCGAGCCGGGTTTGCAGCGTGTCGAGCAGCGCGGCGGCTTCTTCAGCCGTGAAGTCGATCCAGTAGGGATCGCCAGCGCCGTCGTTCAGACGCTCGGGGGAGAACTGGATTTCGAGGGCGACGCCTTTCTTGTACATAAGCGAAAACGGATTCCTGGGCGTCCCGTGCGGCGCGCCGCGCTTAGACGAACAGACGGACCAGGAGCGAGCCAGCGATGCCGCCAAAGGCGATCAGCGCGAGCATCTGCAGCAGAGAAATGGTCTTGCGCGACGAAGCGTTCGGGGCGGGATGACGGGTCGTGGTGTTCATGGATGTGCGATGGTCGTGCGACGCGCGCGGCGGCCGGATGGCTGCGCGGCGCTGATGGTGGCGAAAATCGGTCGAAATCTCGTGCGCCGACGTGGGCGCGGCCCGGAGTTTCGCACGATTTCGCGCCTGCGGGGGCAATTGCGCGGTGACCGCGCGCAGCAGCCGCACCAGGCCGAGGCTTCGGCGCAGGCCCATCGGCACGACGCTGCTGATTATCGCCGCTAATCGGCTGAGGATTGCGCAGCGAACGGAGATGGATTATTTCGCGAGGGTTGAGAGCGTGGGGCGACTCTTTCTTCGGACGAGGCATCAGGCCCTTCTTCGCGCCCCCTGCTCAAACATGTAGCCACTTCCTTTCCACCAACGAAAACACCCAGCAAACCGGCACCGCGCAGGCCATGCCGATTGCCACTTCGGCCACCCGGAACAGCGCCACGTCCCACACGGGGCCGTGCGTGGGCACCAGCAGCACGATGGTGGTCGTGATCGCGCCGAGGCGTGCCGCCGTGCTCACGCGCAGGCACCAGCACGCGATGATGACGACCGCCACCGCCACCAGATACGCGGTGAAATTTTCGGGCCCGAGCGTGGCCGCCGCGAAGCCCACCACGCCGCCCGCGATGGCGCCGATGAACTGGTCGCGCGACTGCGCGAGCGTGTCCGCGTAGTCGTGCTGGGTGACGGCGATGGCCGTGATCGCGGCCCAGAATGCCTGCTCGGTGTGCAGTGCGCGGCCGATGGCATACGCGAGCCCTGCGCCGCACACGGCGCGCAATGCCATCAGCGTGCCTTGCGCGGCGCGGCTTTTGAGCGGCAAGCGCTTGAGCGCGCCGAGCGCCGATTGCTGGAGCGAAGTGAGATAGGCGGACAGATTTTCTTGCGGGTCGAACATCGCGCGTGCTGGAAAAGTCGGGCTGAAAACAATGACAAAAGTAAACGACAACGTCGTAACACGGCGTGCCGCCAAGGCGACGCCGCGAGCCGGCGAAGCATAGCAACTCACGCATGCGGCTGGCTTACGCCGCGCACAGTTCTCCCACGCAGTCGCCGAAGGCCGCGAGCAGGCGGTCGACGTCGCCCGCCGTGGTGTCGGGACACACCAGCATCATGTTGTGGAACGGCGTGATCAGCACGCCGCGATTGAGCAGATAGAGATGGATCACGTGTTCGAGTTCGTCGTCCATGGCGGCGCGCGCTTCGCTGCCGTTGCGCGGCGGCGTGGCGCAGAACTGGAACTCGCTGCGCGCGCCCACGCGCGTCACGCACCACGGCAGCGCGTGCGTCTCGATGATCGCGGCGAGTCCCGTCGCCAGGCGTTCCGAGAGCGCGAACATCTGCGCATAGGCGGCTTCGGTCATTACTTCGTCGAGCGTCGCGCGCATCGCGCTCATCGACAGCGCATTGGCCGTGAGCGTGGTGCCGATGCCCGAATGGCCCGGCGGCGCATCGAGCTTGGCCTTTTGCGCGCGTCCCGCGAGGCCGGCGCTGAAGCCGTATACCGCGCACGGCACGCCGCCGCCCACCGGCTTGCCGAGCACGAACAGGTCGGGCTCGATGCCGTGCTCGCGCGCGTAACCGCGCGGGCCGCTGCTGATGGTGTGGGTCTCGTCGATCAGCAGCAGCGCGCCGTGGCGCTTGATGAGCGCCTGCGCGTCGCGCCAGAAGCCTGCTTCGGGCAGCACCATGCCGACGTTGGTCATGGCCGGTTCGGCGAGCACACACGCGACGTCGTCATTCGCGAGCGCCTGTTCGAGCGCCGCGAGGTCGTTGAACTCCACCACGCGCGTATGCGGCAGCAGGTCGTGCACCTGGCCGAGCAGGCTCGCGCGTTGAGTGGGCACGCCGTCGACCAGGTCGACGAAAACGTCGTCGACGGTGCCGTGATAGCAGCCGTTGAACACCACGATGACGTTGCGCCCCGTGGCCGCGCGCGCCCAGCGCAGCGCGAAGCGGTTGGCGTCGCTCGCGGTCATGGCGAATTGCCAGTAAGGCAAACCGAAGCGTCCGGCGAGCGCCGCGCCGACCGCCACCGCATCTTCGCCGGGCAGCATGGTCGTGAAGCCGCGTTCGGCCTGCTTCGCGAGCGCGCGCGCCACGGCGGGCGGTGCGTGGCCGAACATCGCGCCTGTGTCGCCGAGACAGAAGTCGATATAGCGATGGCCGTCCACGTCGCTGAAAGCCGCGCCGCGCGCGGAATCGACATAGAGCGAGAACGGCGTGGACCAGTCGTTCATCCAGTGCAGCGGCACGCCGAACAGCAGATGCCGCGCCGCCTGTTCCGAGAGCGCGCGTGACTTCGGGCGCGCGGCGACAAACGCTTCGCGCTCGCGCGCCAGGACGCGCTGCGCGCGTTCGCGATTCACGCCACGGTATGGCGGATTGTGCGGGGCCTGCGGGTTCTGCGGGTCGTGCGAGTGCTGCATGGGGCGCTCCTGACTCCTGTGGGGTTCGGAGCATCCTCGCATGGCCGGCGGGCGTTCGACAATTCGGTCAAATAGCCTATGCCGTCCGGCCGATGGGCGAGCGCCGCGAAGCCCGCCGCACAATAAAAAACGCGCCGCTTCGCAAGAGCCTTGCGTCGCGGCGCGTTTCCTTCGGCTTGACCGGCGCGGAGCGTCGGCCCGTCGTCTTACTGCCGGTCGATCGAGAACTTGCCCGGACCGGCCACGGCGAGGGCCAGCAGACCGCCCGCGATGCTCACGTTCTTGTAGAAGTTGATCATGTTCGCCATCTGGTCGGCGCCCGTCATGTTCCAGAAGTGATGGCCGATGATCGCGGTCGCCACGGTGTAGAGCGCGAGCAGCACGGCGAGCGGACGCGTATAGAAGCCCACGATGATCAGGATGCCCACGACGAATTCCATGACGACGGCGATCACCGCCGAGAGCATCGGCGCGGGCGCGCCCACGTGCGCCATGTAATCGACCGTGCCGGAGAACCCGGTGATCTTGGACCAGCCGAACAGCACGAACAGGGCGGCCAGCAGGATGCGCGAGACCAGCAGGACGGCATCGTTGCCTTGCCCGAACAGGTTATGTCGCATGGTGTATTTCTCCGAAAAATTTGATTGAGGCGTTTAAGTTATTGACTTGATTTGCGCGCTCGCCGGGCGGCGGCCTGAGTTCGTTCGCATCGTTGTCGATCCATGACGTCGATACCGTCGACACGTCGAAACAGGCCGCCTGACTCCGGTTTGCACGCCCTGGCGTGCAGGGCTTACGACCAGAGTTCCGACACTTCGATATTACGCAGATCGAACACCAGGACTTCGGCATCGTGTCCGTCGGTGAAGGTCAGTTCGCGTTCAGAGCGGATCCGCGCGCCGTCGCCTTCGCTCATTTCCACACCGTTGAGCTTCACGCTGCCGCGTGCCACGTGCACATAGGCGTGGCGTTCGGCGCCGATCTCGACCTTCGCGCTTTCCGCGCCGTCGAGGCGGCCGGCGTAGACGCGGGCGTCCTGGCGCAGCAGCAGCGAATCGTCGGCGCCGTCCGGCGAGAGGATCAGGCGGAACTTGCCGCGCTTTTCCTCATCGGCGATGTTCTTCTGCTGATAGCGCGGTTGCGCGCCCTTCTCGTTCGGCGCAATCCAGATCTGCAGGAAGTGCACCGGCTGATCGGCCGAATGGTTGAACTCGCTGTGCGCCACACCCGTGCCGGCGCTCATCAGCTGCACGTCGCCGGGGACGATCACCGAACCCGTGCCCATCGAATCCTTGTGTTCGAGCGCGCCTTCCAGCACGTACGAGAAGATTTCCATGTCGCGGTGCGGGTGCTTGCCGAAGCCGCGCGCCGGAGCGACGCGGTCGTCGTTGATCACCAGCAGGTCCGAGAAGCCGGTCTGCTTCGGGTCGTAGTAGTTCGCGAACGAAAAGGTGTGACGCGAGCTGAGCCAGCCATGTTCACCGCGGCCACGTTGGTCTGCTTTGCGAAGTTCGATCATGTTCTCTCTCCAGTTCGGTGGGGCCGTTTCGGCCCGGAATGTTGTGCTGCGATGGAAGAGAGTTTAGGTCAATCAAAGCGATGTAAATCGCCGTAAAATGGTACTCACTGTCACATTGAAGTGGACAATCGCAATGCAACTCGACGACATGCGGATCTTCGTGAATACCGTGGATGCGGGCAATTTCACGGCGGCGGGCCACCGGCTGCGGCTTTCCAAGCAGTTCGTGAGCCGCCGCGTGGCGGCGCTGGAGGCCGATCTGGGCGCGCGCCTGCTGGTACGCAACACGCGCAAGCTGGCGGTCACCGATCTCGGCCAGGACTTTTACGAGCGTGCGAAGCGCATCCTCGCCGACGTGAACGAGGCCGAGCAGGCCATGTCGGCGCGCCGTTCCGAGCCGCGCGGGCTGCTCAAGGTCAGTGCGCCGATGTCGTTCGGCATGGCGCATCTGTCGCCGCTGGTCGCCGAATTCCTGCGAGAGCATCCCGACGTGCGCTTCGATATGGATCTGAGCGACCGTACCGTGGACGTGATCGGCGAAGGGTTCGACATGGCGCTGCGTATCGGGCGGCTGGCCGATTCCTCGCTGGTCGCGCAAAAGCTCATCGACGTGCGCATGATCGCGTGCTGCAGCCCCGGCTACCGGCGGCGGCGCCGCGCGCCGCAAACGCCCGACGAACTCGCGCAGCACGACTGCCTGCCTTACGGACAGCAGGGCCGTGCGCCGTGGGAATTCATCGTCGATGGCGTGCGAACGCCGTTCGAGGTGCACGGGCCGCTGCGCGCCAACAATGGCGAGGTGATCCGCGACGCGGCCATCGCGGGGCTCGGCATCTGCTATCTGCCGGACTTCATCGTGGCGGGATCGGTGGACGCGGGCGTGCTCGTCGAGGTGCTGGAGGACTACATGCCGCCGCCGAACGCGCTGCACGCGCTGTATCCGCAGCATCGCGAGGCGTCGGTGACGATCCGCGCCTTCACGCAGTATTTGCGCGAGCGGCTGGCTGCGCGCGCGGCAACGGCGCGTGGCGGCGCGCTTTGAGGCGATTTGGGCGCGCTCAGAGCGCGTTTTGTCGCAAAGCCATTGAGGAATGGCGGTTGCGCCTGCATCTGATGAATGCGGCGCGCGCCGTAACGGACGACGTAATGGCGTCAGTCCCGCGGAACCCGGCGCGCATCGGGCGATCACAGCGGTTGCGGATCGCGCCACGATTGGGCCACGTTTCCGCCGCCTGTTGTGCCTCGCGTGCCGCTGCTTGTCACGAAACGCGAGGCAACATGGCGCTGAAGGTCGCGCGCCGATTCCACGAACGCCTCGAAAATGCACCGATATGGGGCATGAACGGGACGGGGAAGTGAGGCGCGATGTCGCAGTTTCGTTGTATGCTCACCGCCCCGACGGTTGCTCGGGCCGCCCCCGGGCGGCGCGGACGCCCGGCTGGCGGGCTTCGGCGGCCTTCATAGGGCTTTTCCGGGGTCCGATAGGCACGGTTTATTCCCGCGATCAAAGCAACCAATTTTTCAAATGGCCGAGGATCCCTTAATCTTCGTCCATACCTTTTCCCAACCCAGAGCGAGGAAACAACGCATGTCTCTCATCAACACGAAAGTCCAGCCGTTCAACGCAACCGCATACCACAACGGCAAGTTCGTTCCGGTCTCTGACGAAAACCTGAAGGGCAAGTGGTCGGTTGTCGTGTTCTACCCGGCTGACTTCACGTTTGTTTGCCCGACGGAACTCGGCGATCTGGCCGACCAGTACGCAGAATTCCAGAAGCTGGGCGTTGAGATCTACGGTGTGTCGACCGACACGCACTTCACGCACAAGGCATGGCACGACACGTCGGACACCATCGCCAAGATCCAGTACCCGCTGGTCGGCGACCCGACGGGCGCGATCACGCGTAACTTCGACGTCATGATCGAAGAAGAAGGTCTGGCACTGCGCGGCACGTTCGTGATCAACCCGGAAGGCGAGATCAAGCTGTGCGAAATCCACGACAACGGCATCGGCCGTGACGCCAAGGAACTGCTGCGCAAGGTGCAAGCGGCTCAGTATGTGGCATCGCACCCGGGTGAAGTCTGCCCCGCCAAGTGGACGCCGGGCGCAGAAACGCTCAAGCCGTCGCTCGACCTCGTCGGCAAGATCTAAGCGTCGTTTGAACAGCGCGGTCTTCATGACCGCGTGACGCTGAAGTCTCACTCGCTGTACACGCTGTATCTCCGGGCCGCGCCCTCGCGGCGGCGGCCCGGACGCCTGATCCGCCCCTGTGCAGGACGGCGAAATTTGCCAGGCAATACTTAAGAATTCCCCCGCTTCTTCTCTAGCCGGAAAACGCCATGCTCGACGCCAATCTCAAGACCCAACTGAAAAGCTACCTCGAAAAAGTCACGCAGTCGATCGAGATCGTCGCGTATCTGGACGACGGCGAGAAGTCGCAAGAACTGCAGCAACTGCTGCAGGACATCGCTACGCTCTCGGACCGTATTGCTCTCGAAGAACGCCGTGGCGCCGCAGCCGGCGACGCGCGTACCCCTTCGTTCGAGATCAAGCGCGCCAATTCGGACGTGAAGGTCACGTTCGCGGGCATTCCGATGGGCCATGAATTCACGTCGCTCGTGCTGGCGCTGCTCCAGGTGGGCGGCTACCCGGTCAAGCTCGAAGACGAAACGATCGAACAGGTCAAGTCGCTCGACGGCGTGTTCTCGTTCGAAGTCTATATGTCGCTGTCGTGCCAGAACTGCCCGGAAGTCGTGCAGTCGATCAACTCGATGGCCGCGCTCAACCCGAATGTGAAGATCGTCACGATCGACGGCGCGCTGTTCCAGGGCGAAGTCGAGAAGCGCCAGATCATGGCCGTGCCGACCATCTACCTGAACGGCGAAGTGTTCGGCCAGGGCCGCATGGGCGTCGAGGAAATCCTCGCGAAGCTCGACACGGGCGCCTCGGCGCGTGCCGCTGAAAAGCTCAACCAGAAGGACGTGTTCGACATGCTGATCGTCGGCGGCGGCCCCGCTGGCGCGGCAGCGGCGATCTACTCGGCGCGCAAGGGCATCAAGACGGGCGTGCTGGCCGAGCGTTTCGGCGGCCAGGTGCTCGACACGATGTCGATCGAGAACTTCGTCTCGGTGAAGGAAACGGAAGGACCGAAGTTCGCGGCGGCGCTCGAACAACACGTGCGCGCCTATGACGTCGACATCATGAACCTGCAGCGCGCGCAAGCCATCGTGCCGGTCGGCAAGGGCTTCGAAGTGCGCACGCAAAGCGGCGCGACGCTGCGCGCAAAGAGCGTGGTGCTGGCCACCGGCGCGCGCTGGCGCAATGTCGATGTGCCGGGCGAGCAGGAGTACAAGAACAAGGGCGTGGCGTACTGCCCGCACTGCGACGGCCCGCTGTTCAAGGGCAAGCGCGTGGCGGTGATCGGTGGCGGTAACTCGGGCGTCGAAGCGGCGATCGACCTTGCCGGTATCGTGAGCCACGTGACGCTGCTCGAATTCGGCGCGCAACTGCGCGCGGACGAAGTGCTGCAACGCAAACTGCGCAGCCTGCCGAACGTCACGGTGCACGTGAACGCGCAGACGACCGAAATCGTCGGCGACAGCCAGAAGGTCACGGGCCTCGCGTTCCTCGAACGCACCACGGGCGAGAAGCATCATCTCGAACTCGAAGGCGTGTTCGTGCAGATCGGTCTGGTGCCGAACACCGAGTTCCTGAAGGGCACGGTGGCGCTCTCGAAGCACGGCGAGATCGAAGTGGATGCGAAGGGCCAGACGTCGGTGCCGGGTCTGTTCGCGGCGGGCGACGTCACCACGGTGCCGTTCAAGCAGATCGTGATCGCCGTGGGTGAAGGTGCGAAGGCGTCGCTCGGTGCGTTCGACTACCTGATCCGCTCGTCGGCGGACGACGAGGAAGATGCGAAGGTCGCCGCCGCAGTGGTCTGACGCGCGCGTCGTATCGAAACTTTTTTAGCAGTCTCTCTTTGCGCCGGCCTCGTGCCGGCGTTTTTTTCGTCTGCTGATTGCGCAATGGATACTGCGTGCAAGCGCCTGGCGGAAGTGACACACTGAATGCATGGCGCGTTGCCGATCGAGAAGGAGAGTGCCGTGGACCGCGAAACGTTTATCCGCACGCTGGCCGAAGAGGGCTTTCCCGAGCCGGTGCTCGTGACGCGCGAGTACGGCGCGATGGACGAACACGCGCATCCTTTCGAAGCGAAAGCATTGATCGTGCTCGGCGAAATCACGATCGGCGCGGATGGCGAGGAGCGGCTCTATCGTGTCGGCGATGTGTTTCATCTCGCAGCCGGGCAGCCGCATGTCGAGCGCTATGGGCCGCAGGGCGTGCAGTATCTGGCGGGGCGCAAGGGGTGATCGATTTGCGCCGCGCGCTCAGGCCGCGATTCGGCGCAGATCTTTCAGATTAACGTAGCGTGCGGCTTCTTCGAGATCGTAATCGGTCTGCAAGGTCATCCAGAATTGCGGCGTCGTGCCGAAGACGTATGAGAGACGCAGCGCCGTATCGGCGGTAATACTGCGCTCGCCGTGCACGATCTCATTGATGCGGCGCGGCGGCACGCTCATCGCGCGAGCCAGCGCGTTCTGGCTCATCTCCATCGGCGTGAGGAATTCTTCCTGGAGTACGACTCCGGGATGAACGTTCGCGAGTTTTTTCATAGTCTGCGCCTCAGTGATAATCGACAATCTCGACGTCGTAGGCGTTCGCGTTGTGCCAGCGAAAACAGACGCGCCATTGATCGTTGATACGAATGCTGTGCTGGCCCGCGCGGTTGCCTTTCAGTGGCTCAAGCCGGTTGGCTGGAGGAATCCGCAGGTCCGATAACGCATGCGCGGCGTTGAGCATGCGGAGTTTGCGACGCGCGATCTCCTGAATGTCGGCAGGCAGCCGACGTGAGCGCTCGCCGGCCCAAATGAGCGCGGTTTCCCGGTCTTCGAAGTTTTGGATCGCCATGCCAAAGCATAACGCCACGCGTCATATGACGCGTGGCGTTATAGTCGGACAACGCGTGCGCGCAGTCAAGCTGCGCGCGAAAAAGCGCGGTTCGATTTACCCCCGCACCGCAATCTCCTTCTTCCACCCCTCGATGATCTTCGCCGCGAGCGCGTTGTAATCGCCGTCGAAGTGGTGGCTGCCGTTGGTCTTCACGAGGTCGATGCCGGTGTTCGCGAGCGCCGGGCACAGCGTGTCCTTTTCGTCTTCGCCGTACACGCACTGCACGATCGACGGCGGCACCTTCGCGAGTTCCGGGCGCACCTTGAGCGCCTTGTCGCTCGCGGGCATGCCGAGCCAGCCCGTCACGCGGATCTGGAAATCGGCGTCGGGCGCGAAGCCGAGCAGCGACATGTATGACACCTTCGCGCGCAGCGCGTCGGGCAGGCGGTTGTACGCGAACGGCATCACGTCCGCGCCGAACGAATAGCCGACCAGCGCGATGTGCTTCGCGTGCCAGCGCGCCGCATACGTGTTGAGCACGCGCGCGAGGTCGTGGCTCGTTTGCGCGGGCGGCTTCTCGCTCCAGAAGTAACGCAGCGCATCCCAGCCGACTACCGAAATGCCCTGCTTTTGCAGCGCTTCCGCGATGGTCTTGTCGAGATCGCGCCAGCCGCCGTCACCGGAAATCACGACGGCGAGCATGTCGGTCGGATGTGCGGCGGGCAGTTCGATCAGCGGCAGATCGGAGACGTCCTCTTCGCTTTCCGTTTGCGCGCGCAGATGCGGCGCGGTCAGCGTCGCGAGTTTGTCGGCATCGGAAAGATTCGCGGCGAACACGCGCGGTGCGGCGCCGTTCGATGCGGGCGCAACCTTCGCGGCATCGGCTTGCGAGGCCGTTACGCCTTGCTCGAAGAAGCCCGGCAGACCCTTGCCGCGCGAGAGCGTCGGGTCGGCGGGGCAGGGCGCGAAGCGCGCGTCGAGCGGTTTCGTCGACGGATCGAGCGTCACCGCGCCCGCCATCGTATTTGCGGGCGACTGCGAGAGCATGCGCTGCGCGATCAACGCACCTTCGCCGCTGCCGATCGCGATCGGCGCGAAATACTCGGTCGATCCCTGCTGGCGTTCGAGCTGATGGCTCAGCGCTTCGGCATCGCTATAGAGCTTGTGGCAGCTCTCGTTCTTGATCGCGCCGAGGTTCGACGCGTAGCGCGCCGTGTCCACGCCGACCACCAGCGCGCCGTGCTGCGCGAGCGCGTCGGCGCGTGTCTGGTCGGCGGCGTTCCAGTGCGGGCCCGCCGAGAACAGCACCGCGAAGCCGCGTATCGCGCCATCGGGCCGGGTCATCGCGACGTCGCCGTAGCGGCCGCCCGAGACGTGCTTGACGGCGCTATCGGCGGCTTTCGCCGTCGGCGCGGAAGTCGTGGAAGTTGTGGGAGTTGTCGAGGGCGTGGCGGCAAACGCGCCATGCGAAGCGCCAACGACGAGCAGGGCAGCGCCCGCCGCCGCGCGAAGCGTGCGCGGCAGCGTGGAAAAACAAGGAATCATGAACGCCAGCCTCCTGCCAGCAGCGAGAGATCCGCAAGGGTGATGAACACGCTGATCGAGCCGGAGGCGGCCAGATAGCGCGGTTCCCAGCGCGGCGCGAACTTGTTCTTGAAGCCGCGCAGCCCACGGAAGTTGTAGAACTTGCCGCCGAAGCGCCAGATCAGCCCGGCAAGGCGATGCCACGACGACGCGAGCGGCGTCGGTCCCATGCCGGAAAGCGGCGCCATGCCGAGCGAGAGCGACTGATACCCGGCGGCCTTGAGATGCAGCGCGAGCTGCGTGAAGAGATATTCCATCGCGTAGGGCGAAGCGCCCGGCAGATGGCGCATGACGCCGACCGTCGCGTCGGTGTTCAGGTCGGTCGTCATGAAGGTGACGAAGGCGAGCGGCTCGCCGTTCTGGCGCACCAGCAGCACGTGCTGGGCGGCAAGGTAGTCGTCGTCGAACGCGGCCACCGAGAAGCTCTTTTCGCGCGCTTCGCGGTCTTCGAGCCAGGCGTCGGAGATCGCGCGCAGCACCGGCAGCGTGTCGCTCATCTGCGACGGCTCGATGTGATCGAAGGTGAAGCCGTCGCGCTCGCCGCGCTTGAGCGCGTAGCGCAGATGCGCGCGCTGCGGGCCCTTGAGGTCGAATTCCTGGAGCATCACGCGCGCTTCCTCGCCGAGTTTCATCAGCGTGAGGCCCGCGTCGAGGTAGAGCGGCAGGGCGTCGGCGCGCACCTGATAGAACGCGGCACGGCCGCCGTGCGCGTGCGCCAGCGAGACGAATTCGCGGATCAGCGCGGGCCATTCGTCGCGCGGACCGACCGGATCGTGCAGCGCGGCCCACGTGCGGCCGCGCTTGGCGTACATGAGGAAGGCGCTGCGCGACTGCGAGAACAGGAAGCTCTTGTCGCCCATCAGCGCGAGGCCGGCGTCGCTGCGTTCTTGCGCGCGCACGATGCGCGCGGCTTCGATCAGGTCCTCACTGGCGGGCATCACGAAGCGCCCGGCCGCCGGACGCAGCAATTGCCACGAGGCCAGCGCGGCGGCGAACACGCCCGCGCCGAGCGTTGCGCGCAGCGCGCGCGGGGCGCGTTCGTCGAAGGCGAATTGCCACCAGAGATGCTGCGAATAGTCGACGTCGCGAAACGCGAACAGCAGCACCCACACGGCCAGCGCGATCACGCAGCCGACCGAGGCGAGCCACGCGGGCGTGAAGCGCTCGGTGAACAGCGACGAATGGCGATTGAAGCGGCGGCGCGTGGCGAGCAGCAGCGCGATCAGCACGCACAGCACGCCCGCTTCGACGAACGCGAGGCCCTTCATCAGCGAGAGCGCGAGGTTGGTCACGGCGAGCACGAGCGCGAGCCACCAGGCGGCGTCGAGGCGGCGCAGCAGGCCGCGCGCGACGAACAGCAGCAGCACGCCGAACAGGCTGCCGAGCATCTGCGAGCTTTCGAGGACCCAGAGCGGCAGCACGGTTTGCAGCATCGCGATGCGCTTGGCGAACGCGGGCGTCGCGCCCGAGATCACGAGCATGCTGCCCGTGACGAAGGTGACGATGGCGAGGAACAGCGGGGCGAGTTGCGAGACGCCGTCCGCGCCGCGTTTGGCGATCGTCGTGCTGAGCGGGTTCTTGAGCGCGCGGCCTTCGAACACGGCGAGCAGCGCGGCCGAGAGCGCGAGCGGCGCGCCGAAATAGATCGCGCGGTAGGCGAGCAGCGCGGCGAACACCGTCGAGCTGGGCACGCTGGAGCCGAGCGCGAACACCATCGCGGCTTCGAACACGCCGATGCCGCCGGGCGTGTGGCCGATCAGGCCGAGCAGCATCGCGGCGGTGTAGACGGTCAGGAAATCGGTGAAATCGATGTGCGCGTGCGGCATCACCGACCAGAGCGCGAGGCCGGCGCCCACCACGTCGAGCGCGGCGAGCAGCAGCTGCGCGACGAGGTCGCGGCGCGCGGGCACCGAGAAGCGCGCCCATTCGCGCTTGAGCGGATTGATTTCACGCGCAGAGCGGGGGCAGGCCGCGATCATCGCCGCGCCGAGCGCGAGCACCGCGCCGCCGATGCCGCGCAGCGCGTCGGGCGAGAGGTGCAGCAGGCCGGAGAGCGTCGGCGCCGCGCAGACCATGCCGAGCGCGGTCATCAGCGCGAGGGCGAGCGCGAGCGTGACGCTCGTGAACACGGTCATGCGGCCGATCTGCGCCGCCGTGACGCCCGAGCCGCCATAGACGCGGCAGCGCACCGCGCCGCCCGTGAGCGCGCCGAAGCCGGTCACGTTGCCGAGCGCCGAGCCGGCGATCGCGCCGACCCAGAGCGGGCCGCGCGGCACCTTCATGCCGAGATAGCGCAGGCCGATGGCGTCGCGCCCGACGAGCGCGACGAAGCTCAACGCGGTGGCGGCGAGCGCGCCGATCCACTGGGCCGCGCTCAATTGCCAGAGCCGGCGGATCACCGAGCGGTAATCGACGGATTGCGACAGATGCTGGAACACGACCAGCAGCAGCGCGCAGATGCCGAGCGCGAGCGCCGGCGCAGCGAAGCGCTGCAGGCGCAGGACGCGAGCGCGGCGGCGCAGCGCCACGAGGGCGGCGCGCGCGATGCGCGAAGGGGAGGATTGAAGCATGGATCGGTCTGGCGAGTCTGCGATGGCGCCTATGCGCCGTGGGCGGCGTCCCCGGGGACGGCATCGCGTTCTGGTCGTCACGTTCTTCCGGCGGCGGCGCCGTTCGGTCGCGGCGCGCAGCAATCAAGGCCGGGACGGCGAGCCAAAACGTAAACGTTCGGTAAATGACTGGTAATGCAGCAAACGCGCTGGGCGGCCCGACGGTTGACTAAGCGGATAAAGAATCCCGGAAAGGGCGCGATCGGCAATCGCGCGAAACCGCGTTTTGGGCGGTATCGACGTTTAAATTTGCCGATAAACGTTTGTTAATGTCGTGCGCGACGGATTGCCGGAATGGCAAAAGTCGCGCGCCTGTCCCCGATTGTGGCGATTGTGTCGATTCAGAGCGGATCACTGCGGAAAACCTCGACTAATCAAGCATGACGAACCCGCCCGCAGGCCCGCCGCGCAAGGCATCGGCGAAAACGGGGCGCGCCATTGTTTCACGGTGCGACAGAATGTTTTACGGCAGCGCGCGACCCTTTCTGAATCCGTTGTGACGATTTGGATACACGTCTTTTAAATCTTTTACTTCCCCCGGCGGCGGAGTTAGTCTGATCCGGTCGGGCGCTCATGACCGTGGTTTGACAGCGCAGGGAGAATGACGTGAAAAGACCAGCCTTGACTTCGCTTTCGCTCGCCGCGTTCGGCGTGCTGGGTATCGCGGGCGCCGCGCACGCCCAGACCAGCGTCACGCTGTACGGCACCATCGACACCTCGATCACCTACGTCAACCACGCCAACGGCAGCGCCAATCTCTGGTCGCTCGGCAACAGCAGCTTCGGCAATCTGTCGGGCTCGCGCTGGGGCCTGAAGGGCGCCGAGGATCTCGGCGGCGGCCTCAAGGCGATCTTCCAGTTGGAAAACGGCTTCAATCCGTCGACCGGACAGTCGGGCCAGGGCGGCCGGATGTTCGGCCGCCAGGCGTACGTGGGCCTGACCGCCGCGCAGTACGGTTCGCTCACGCTCGGCCGCCAGTACGATCCGCTGATCGATCTCGTGCAGGGCATCACAGCGGACAACTACTTCGGCTCGGCCTTCGCCACGCCCGGCGACGTCGACAATTACGACAACAGCTTCCGCGTCAACAACGCGGTCAAATACACCACGCCGGTGTGGAACGGCTTGCAGGCCGCGGCGATGTACTCGTTCGGCGGCATCGCGGGATCGACGGGCTCCGAGCACTCGTATTCGGCGGCGGTCGCCTATAACAATGGGCCGATCGCGGTCGCGGGCGGCTATTTCTACGCGGCCAACAGTCAGGCCGGTCTTGGCATCCGCACCGACGGCTGGACCAGCACATCGGACGGCACCTTCGACGGGCCGGTCAATTCCGGGTATGTGAGCGCACACTCACTTTCCATCGCGCGGGCGGCGGCGCAGTATTCGGCGGGGCTGTTCACGTTCGGGCTCGGCTACAGCAACGCGCAGTACGCGCCGGATGCAAGCTCGGTGTTCCGCGACACCGAGCGCTACAACACCGGCCAGGGTTTCGTGAACTACCAGCTCAGTCCGGCGCTGCTGCTCGGTCTCGGCTACACCTATACGCACGCGAACGGCGATACGAACGCGAACTACCATCAGGTGTCGATCGGCGCGGACTACAGCCTGTCGAAGCGCACCGATCTCTATATGACCGCCGCCTGGCAGCACGCGAGCGGCGAGCAGGGCGACGGCTCGGGCGGCTCGATGCCGGCGGAGGCGTCGATCGGCTCATATGGCTACAACGGCACCTCGTCGCAGACGATGGTCAACTTCGGGTTGCGGCATAAGTTCTGACGGGCGCGTTTTCGTAGCGTTTTCGTAGAGGTTTCGTCGCGGCGTTGTCGCGGTTTCAAGGCATTTTCAGAACCGGCGCCGGGCGTCTGCTTTCGCGGACGCCCGGCGTTTGCCTGTGTGCGTACGGCTCTACGTCGGCGCTGTCTTACGCGAGGACGCTAACGCGCGCGCCGCAAGACGAACAGGCCGAACCAGATCGCGAGACGTTCTACGGCCACGCTGGAGAAAAGCGGCGGCCGCCAGGCGCTCGTGAGCGTCACGCGCGCGGCGGCGCGATGCGTGGAGGTGTCGTCGATGTCGGCGCTCAGCCAGAGACGTTCGCCGCGATGCACGCGCAGCACGTCGCCGGGATTCAGCCAATGATCGTAGGGAGAGCGGGCGCGCGTGACCCAGATGCGCGCGCCGTAGACGCGCAACGTGCCGTCGGCGATGACGCGCCAGGTGAGCGTGGCCGAAGTGGGCACGGCGAAGTGAATCGATTGCGCGGGCAGGGCGACGTCGTGCGCGCCGAAATCCGCGCCGAAGTCCGCGCCGAAGTCCGCGCCGAAATCGGCGGCGAAAGCGGGAGCGGCGCTGCACGCGCCGGGCTGTTGTGAAGCTTCATCCATCGTCATCTCCAGAGTGGGAGCCGACGGACGGAGCGTTTTCTTCTGCGCTTGCTGCTTGTTCGATGCTCACAAAACAAGAAGCCCCGTCGACGCCGGCGGGGCTTTGTGATTTGCGTAAGACGGACTGCCTGTATTACCCGTACGCACACACTCCCCGTGACTCGCCAGTTTTCGGCGTGTGCCACGGATGATTGATCGCGGTCGTGAGGATGAGGGCTGCGGGCGTGTGCATGAATCGAGTGTGCGGGGACGACCGGTGCGCTGTCAACAAAATTCGCGCCGATCCTTTGTGAAACGCCGGACGTGAACGTCGCCGCGCGATGTTGCCGATTTGCCGATTTGCCGACTTGGCAACCTGGCAACCTGGCAACCTGGCAACCTGGCAACCTGGCAATTTGCCGACCTGGCGGCGCAGCGAAGCACGTCGACGCGGACGCCTTCCATCTGCCCCCTTGCCGCTGACGTCCATTTCCTCCAGGATGGGTTGTTTTCACTTTCGGGACCAGTCGGGCAACGGGTTCGCTGCGCCGGAGCGTGTCGTTCGAAATCCTGGCCATCAACGCTGTTGCAGGAAGATCACATTAGAGCGGATTCTCGGTGATATATCACATACAGAATATTGCTTTTTGTCGCGACGCAGCATATGATTCAGTCATTCGATGACTCAATCTTGCGGAGCTTCAAATGGATCTCGTCTCTCTTGCACTCTTCGGCACGGCAGTTGTGGGCTTAGGCGCCGCCGCTACGGTTATGATCGCGAAATGGCTGCCGCAATCGGCCATCGAGCAGGCCGCGCAGCACGGCCGCTTCGTCGGTCTGGGCGAGGCGCCGCGCGCACGTCCCACACGTTCGGTCCGCCCGCTGGTTCGTCCGCAGGTCGGTAAAGAGGCAATGAATGTCGTCAGAACACACTGAAGAAGTCGCCACCCGGGACGCCGCGCCGCTCACGCTGGCGCTGCAACCCATCAATGCCACGCTGAGCCTGCGCGATCAGGCTTATGCGATGCTGCGCCAGGCTATCGCCGACGCCGATATCTATCAGTCGCGCGAGGAAATCCGCCTCGACGAGCGCGTGCTGAGCGAAACGCTCGGCGTGAGCCGCACGCCGGTGCGCGAAGCCATGACGCTGCTCGAACAGGAAGGCTTCCTGCGCATGGTGCCGCGCCGCGGCATCTATATCGTGCGCAAGAGCAAGCGCGAGATCGTGGAGATGATCCAGATGTGGGCCGCGCTCGAAAGCATGGCCGCGCGCCTCGCCACGCTGCACGCCACGGACGAGGAAATCGCCAGGCTGCGCCATATGTTCGACAGCTTCCGCGACAGCACGCCTGCCGAGCATATCGCCGAATATTCGGACGCCAACATCGCCTTCCATCAGGCGATCGTCGAGCTTTCGAAGTCGCAGATCATCCTCGACACGATCAAGAACATCTTCGTGCACGTGCGCGCGATCCGTCGCATGACGATCTCGCAGAGCGATCGCGCTTCGCGTTCGATCGTCGACCATCTGCGCATTATCGAGGCGCTGGAGCAGCGCGATACCGAACTCGCTGAACGCCTGACGCGCCAGCACTCGCTGGATCTTGCCGCTTACGTCGAAAAGCATTGCGACTTTCTCGATTGAGCGCGCGGGCACGCGCGGCAAGGCGCTCGATGTGCTGATGCGCCGATGCGAAATGAAAACGGGAGACCTGCGGGTCTCCCGTTTTTATTTGCGCGGCGCGTGGCGGCAGGGAGCGTGTGGCGGACGCAGCGTGCACGGCGGGCGAACGGGACCTACCACGCCCGCGCGCATCGCCACGAATCGCCACGCCCACCGGCCCCAAGCGGAAACTTTATGCGCATCAAGCCCGCCACGCGTGGCGCGGCACGGCTCGCCCGAGACCTCGCGGCAGCATTCCCGAACGCCTGAAAGCAAAGTCCAGTAAGCGTTCCACGCACTCGAACGCGTCGCCATCTTCCACACCAAATCTGAAATATCTGCGCGCAAAACGCTCGGGGTTTTCCCCTGTGTGCATCGCAGCAAACTCCCGTCGATTCCGCCAACGCCTTATTCCATAAGCTTTTCCGTCCGTTTTTCGACGCGCTCCGCTGGATAAATCCCCTCTTGCTTCGTTGTGATATATCACATACCGTATTGTTCAAGGACGCAGCAAACAGATCGATCAAAGCAGCGATCAAAGCAACGATCGAAGCAGCGACTGCGGCAACGAACAAGGCAGCACCCGGCGAACGCCCCAACGCCTTCGCAACCCACCGATTTCGATCACTCGCCCGGCCACGATTAGATAAGGAGACATGACATGGGCAAGGCACTGGATGGCGTGCGCATTCTCGATTTCACGCATGTGCAGTCGGGTCCGACCTGCACGCAACTGCTCGCCTGGTTTGGCGCCGACGTTATCAAGATTGAGCGTGCCGGCGCTGGCGACATCACGCGTGAGCAACTGCGCGATATCCCCGACGCGGACAGCCTCTATTTCACGATGCTGAACAGCAACAAGCGTTCGCTCACGCTCGACACGAAGAATGCGGAGGGCAAGCGCGTGCTCGAACGGCTGATTCGCGAATGCGATGTGCTCGTCGAGAACTTCGCGCCCGGCGCGCTCGATCGCATGGGTTTCAGCTGGGAGCATATCCAGTCGCTGAATCCGCGCATGATCCTCGCGTCGGTGAAGGGCTTCGGCGCGGGGCCGTACGAGGACTGCAAGGTCTACGAGAACGTCGCGCAGTGCGTCGGCGGCGCGGCCTCCACGACGGGCTTCGACGACGGCCCGCCGGTCGTCTCCGGCGCGCAGATCGGCGACAGCGGCACGGGCCTGCATCTCGCGCTCGGCATCGTCACGGCGCTGTTTCAGCGCACGCATACGGGACGCGGCCAGAAGGTGCTCGCGGCGATGCAGGACGGCGTGCTCAATCTGTGCCGCGTGAAGCTGCGCGATCAGCAGCGCCTCGATCGCACCGGCGTGATGAAGGAGTATCCGCAGTATCCGAACGCCGGTTTCGGCGATGCGGTGCCGCGCGCGGGCAATGCGTCCGGCGGCGGTCAGCCGGGCTGGATTCTCAAGTGCAAGGGCTGGGAAACCGATCCGAACGCGTACATCTATTTCATCGCGCAGGCGCCTGTGTGGGACCGCATCTGCAAGCTGATCGGCCGCGAGGAATGGATCGACGATCCGCGCTACGCCACGCCGAATGCGCGCCTGCCGCATCTGAAGGAAATCTTCGCGGAGATCGAGCACTGGACCATGCATCGCAGCAAGTTCGAAGCGATGGCCGCGCTCAATCGCCACGACATTCCGTGCGGACCGATTCTCTCGATGAAGGAAATCGCCGCCGACGAATCGCTGCGCGCAAGCGGCACGATCGTCGAGGTCGAGCATCCGGTGCGCGGCAAATATCTCACGGTCGGCAATCCGATCAAGCTCTCGGACAGCCCGACGAACGTGACGCGTTCGC
Source organism: Paraburkholderia tropica (assembly GCF_914484835.1). Taxonomy (GTDB): domain Bacteria; phylum Pseudomonadota; class Gammaproteobacteria; order Burkholderiales; family Burkholderiaceae; genus Paraburkholderia; species Paraburkholderia tropica_A. Next base: position 68,699 of record NZ_CAJZAR010000069.1, on the reverse strand, counting down.
CGCTGCTCGGCGAGCACACCGATGAAGTGCTCGCGGAATTCGGCTACAGCGAAACCGAGATTCACTCGCTGCGCGCGGCTGGCGCGCTCTGAGCCGCGAAGCGTGCACATGCACACATGACACGACGGAGTGAAGCATGGATACATGGATGCGCTTGATGGCCAACGACGGCAGCATCGTGTTTGGCCGCATCGAAAACGGATATCTGCACGAATACGAAGGGCTCGATCAACCGGTGCCGACCGGCGCGGTGTTGTCGTTGCGTGCACTGACGCCGCTTGCACCTTGCGCGCCAGGCAAGGTCGTTGCGCTCTGGAACAACTTCCACGCGCTGGCATTGAAGCTCGAAAAGCCAGTGCCCGAGCATCCGCTCTTTTTGATCAAGCCCGCGAGTTCGGTGATCGGCTCGGGCGATGCGATTCGGCGACCGGCTCACTATGCGGGAAAAATCGTTTTCGAAGGCGAGCTAGGCATCGTGATCGGCAAGCGTTGCCGCGATGCGAGCCTCGAAGAAGCGGAGGCGGCGATCTTCGGTTACACGATCGTCAACGACGTCACCGCAGCCGGACTGCTCGCCGAGAATCCGCACTTCCCGCAATGGTGCCGCGCGAAGGGATTCGATACGTTCTGTTGTCTGGGACCGGCGATCGTGTCGGGCTTCGACTGGCGCAGCGCGCGCGTGGTGACGCGGCTCGATGGCGTGGAGCGGCAGAATTATCCGATCGACGACATGGTGTTTTCGCCCGCGCAGCAAGTGAGCCTGATTTCGCAGGATCTCACGCTGGAGCCGGGCGACGTGATCGCATGCGGCACCTCGCTGGGCGTGGGCTCGATCGGTGATGGCGCAACGGTCGAAGTGACGATCGAAGGGATCGGCACGCTCGTCAATGCGCTGGGCGTCTGCAAACGCGAAAACGCCGATGCGGCATCGTCCGAAGGCGAACGCGAGAAACCCGCCGTCGTGTGGTGATGGAGACAACGCGCGCGGCCACGCCGCC
>NZ_CAJZAR010000069.1:213-67691 GCF_914484835.1 Paraburkholderia tropica | reverse complement strand
GCGGGCCTGCGCGCGCGAAGCCGCAATGCAAGCGGGCGCGGCGCGAAGTTAGCCAACCTGCGCGTCACCTTGCGTTTGCCATTTCGTTCGGACTGCTACTGACGATTCCGCCGGGAGTGCTGGCGGCGTTGCTGGCGCATGGCGCGGCCGCGGTCGCCGCCGCGGAGGCGGGCGTGCTGGCGGGGCTATGGCTCGGCGCGCGCCGCGATCTGACGAAACGTGCGCGCGTAGCGGGTGCGGCGGGCTGCGTGATCGGCGCGAGCGCGNNCTGTTCGGCGCCGCCGCGCGCGCCTGGTCGTTCGGCGCGCGCGGGCGTTCGCGCGCCCGCGCGCCGGCTCGATACGGCGATCGTGTTCTGCACGCCGCCGCCGTCGTTCTGTGCGCGGCGCTCGGCTACGGCTTCGCGATGGAGCGGGTTTGCGCGTCGGCGGAATTTGGCGCTTCGGTGCTGGTGGGCGCGTGCGTGTTGTGCGCTGCGCTCGGCGTGCGGCTGATGGGCGGGACGCATCGCGCTGCCTCGTTTGCCGCGCCCGCGCCGCCTGTGTTGTACGCGCGTTTCGCGGGCGTGCCCGACGAATGGCTCGTGGCGGCGTTCGACAGCGGCGTGAATCCCTCCGCCGGATTCGATGCGTGGGCCGCCGGTTATGAAGCGCCGCCTGAATGGGCGCGCGCGGCGCAGCACGCGTCTCAACATTTGCCGCGTCGGCGGCGCAGTCGTCACGGCGCGCTCAGGCAGCGCCAGGGGCCGCACTGAGCGTCGCGTGTCGGCGCTTGAAGGTACTTTCCGATCGCGATTCAACCCTTTCGCGCCTCGCGGCTGGCGAATCATTCAGCCTGTCTAATACATCGGTATCGACCTATCCATCCTTACTTATGGAAGGTCGATTCGGAGACACGCGTGATGTTTTCGATAAGCTGCGCGCCTTCTTCCATCAGGAAGCGTTTGAAGGCGAGCGCGACGGGCGGCAGACGCTTGTTCTTGCGGTGCACCACGTACCAGTTGAGCATGACCGGAAAGCCCTCCACGTCGAGCACGACGAGGTGGCCCACCTGCAATTCGAGGCTGATCGTATGCGCCGATAGAAACGCGATGCCCATACCCGCGATCACGGCCTGCTTGATGGTCTCGGTGCTCTGGATCTCCATCGCGATCTTGAGGTTCGTGATCTTGCCCGCGAAGCCTTCTTCCATCGAATTCCACGTGTCCGAGCCGCGCTCGCGCACGATGAAGGCCTCGTTGGCGAGCGTGCTGAGCTTGATGCTGCGCTTGTGCGCGAGCGGATGCGAGGGCGCGGCGACGATCACGTACGGGTGCGGCGCGAACGGCTCGTTGATGGCGTCGGTGGTGTGCGGCGGACGCACCATGACCGCGAGATCGGTCAGGTTGCTCGACAGCTGATGCAGCAATTGCTCGCGGTTATGCACCGAAAGATTGAGCGTGACGCCTTTGTAGCGGCGCGTGAATTCGGCCAGCAGGCGCGGAAAAAAGTAGTCGCCCGCGCTGATCACGGCCACGTTGAGCTTGCCGCCGGAGACGCCCTTCAACTGGCTCATCGCCTCGTCGACTTCATGGAACTGCTGAATGATCGCGCGGCTGTAATGCAGCATCTCGGTGCCCGCGGGCGTGAGATAGATCTTCTTGCCGAGCTGCTCGAACAGCGGCAGACCCGCGTGCTCTTCGAGCTGGCGGACTTGCGTGGAAACGGCAGGCTGCGTGAGATGCAACTCTTCCGCGGCGCGCGAAAAACTGAGGTGGCGCGCGACGGTTTCGAACACCTTGAGCTGGCGCAGCGTGGCATTTCTCATGGTCATGGCCGATCCATAAAGGATGGTGAATCAACATAATAACAAACTTTAATTATGAGTAATCCAGCAATCCCCCTAGCATGAGTTGAAAGGAGTCCGAATGCCAGCGAAGCGGCGTGCGGGTTAACGCGTAAAAGTGCCTTTTAAAGCGGGAAAACCCGTAGTTGAAGCCTTCAGTAACGGTGTTTTCAGGCAATTCCGCGAATTGTCGAATGAAAGGGATTTCACGAATTTCCATTCGATTTTTCGTGTGCAGATTCGAGTGGTATTCAGAAGGAAAGCAGGGAAGTTTTAAAACGATAAGTAAATATCTATGCAGGCCGGCGAAAGTACCGGCATCCATGAATGGATAGCGGAGACAAGCGAGATGAATGCAATCAGTCAGAGGAGCGAGGGCGGTCCGTTCTGGACGAACCGCTGGTTTCAACTGGTGGTGGGCATGCTATGCATGGCACTCGTCGCCAACCTGCAATACGCGTGGACGCTATTCGTCGCGCCCATGAACGCGCGTCATCACTGGGGCGAAGCCTCGATTCAGCTGGCGTTCTCCATTTTCATCCTGACTGAAACCTGGCTCGTGCCGGTCGAAGGCTGGCTGGTCGACAAGTTCGGTCCGCGTCCCGTCGTGATGGTCGGCGCGCTCTGCGCGGGCCTCGCCTGGGTGCTCAACTCGTACGCGACCACGTTGCCGATGCTGTACGTCTCCTCGGTGATCGCGGGCATCGGCGCGGGCGGCGTGTACGGCACCTGCGTGGGCAATGCGCTGAAGTTGTTCCCGGATCGCCGCGGTCTCGCGGCGGGCCTCACGGCGGCGGGTTTCGGCGCGGGCGCGGCGGTGACGGTGATTCCGATCGCCAACATGATCACGCGCTCGGGCTACGAGCATACGTTCTTCTTCTTCGGCATCCTGCAGGGCGTATCGATCCTCCTGCTCGCGCTCGTGCTCGTGAAGCCCGCGCCGCGCGCCAACGTCGCGGCGGGCCGCCGTCTCGTCACGCGTGTCGACTACACGCCGGGGCAGATGGTCAAGCAACCGGTGTTCTGGCTGATCTACATCTCGTTCGTCGCGGTGGCCGCCGGCGGTCTGATGGCGACGGCGCAGATCGGGCCGATCGCGAAAGACTGGGGCCTCGCGCGCATTCCGATGACGGTGTTCGGCGCGACCTTGCCGCTGCTCACGCTCACGCTCTCGATCGATAACATCTGTAACGGCTTCACGCGTCCGCTGTGCGGTTTCATCTCGGACAAGATCGGCCGCGAGAACACGATGTTCATCATCTTCACGGGCGAAGGGCTCGCGCTGCTCGGCATGATGCAGTACGGCACGAATCCCTATGCGTTCATGACGTTCGCCGCGCTGATCTTCCTGTTCTGGGGCGAGATCTTCTCGATCTTCCCGGCGATCTGCGCCGACACGTTCGGCAGCAAGTACGCCGCCGCCAACGCCGGCACGCTTTATACCGCGAAGGGCACGGCCGCGCTGCTGGTGCCGGTGGCCTCGGTGCTCTCGGCGACGGGCGGCTGGAGCGCGGTGTTCATCGCCTCGGCGGTCATCACGATCGCGGCGGGTGTGAGCGCCAAGTTCATCCTCGCGCCGATGCGCCATCGTCTGATCGAGCAGAGCGACGAGCATTCCGCGACGCTCGCGACGAATCCCGCCGGGCTGCAAAGCTTCCCCAACCGCAGCGGCGAATGACGAGCGGACGCGGCGATGTCGATGAATGTTTCGCTTCAGCAACTCAAGGTGTTCGTCGCCGTGGCGCGCGCGCGCAGCTTCACGCGCGCCGCGCGCGAATTCGGGCTCACGCAGTCGGCGGTCAGCCGCTGCGTGCGTGAGCTTGAAGAAGCGGTCGATCTCAAGCTGTTCGATCGCACTACGCGCCAGGTCGAACTCACGGTCGCGGGCAGCGGCTTCGAGCGGCGCATCGGGCGCCTGCTCGATGAAATCGACATGGCGCTCTCCGAAGGCCGCGACGCGAACCAGGCCCATAGCGGCGTGGTGCTGATCGCGAGCAATCCCGTGCTGTCCTCCGGCTGGGTGCCGGCCGCGATGGCGCGCTGCGCCGCCGCGTTTCCCGCGCTCACGCTCCAGTTGCAGGATTTGCCGCAAGCGGCCGTATTGCAGGCCGTCGAGCAGGGCGAAGCCGACTTCGGCGTGATCGCCGAATGCGTGCCGTTCGCGAGCGGCAATCTCGACGTGCAGCCGCTCAGCGCGACGCCGCTGTGCGCCGTGCTGCCCGCGCAGCACCCGCTTGCGTTGCAGGGCGCGCTGCGTTGGGATGATCTCGCCCGCGAGCCGCTCGTTACGCTCAATCGCGATGCGGGCTGCCGCGCGGCCGTCATGCGCGCGCTCGAAGGTCTGCGTCCCGAAGGGCGTCCGTTGCAGGAATTCGCGCATGTGGCGGGCGTGGCGCGCATGGCGCAGCTCGGCATGGGGATCGGCGTGCTGCCGGTCTGCGGCGAAGATGGGCGCGATGTTCGCGACATGCGCGAAGGGCGAGATGGGCGCATGTCGGGCGACGTGCTCGGCGGTTCCGCGAGCACCGCCTGCCATTGGCCCGCGCCGCCGGGTCCGCTGGTCACGCGCGTGCTGCATCCGGTCGTGCAGGTGAGCACGATGCTCGTGCGGCGGCGCAATCGCTCGCTGCGTCCGAGCGCGCAGGCGGCGTGGTCGCAGTTCGTCAGCGACGGCCGCACGGCTGCGCCGGAACTCTCGACGATATCGGCGAATGCGTCAGCCAACGCCTCGGCCGACACCTCGGCCCACAACCGCGCCGCCCGCGCGCGCAGCAACGACGCCAGCGAAACGCAGCGCGGCGCCGCGCTGTTCGAAAGCGCGCTGCGCGCGTCGCGCGAGCAGGCACGCGTGGAGTGATCGTCGCGTCTGCGTTTTTCCCTCGCAGCTTTTTCAATCGAAGCAAAAAAACGGACCGCATTCTCATGCGGTCCGTTTTGTTTTACCCCTTTAAACAAGGCGCTTTCTACGCGCCTTGCCGAGACTTATCGCGCCTCACGCCGCCTGCTTCGCCATGCGTTCGCGTTGCTTGACGAGCGCGAGCACGGTGTCGATGGCGGGCGTCGGTTCGCCGACGAGCAGGCCCATCTCCTGCACGACGGTCAGCAGCGGATCGATTTCCATCGGCCGGCCCTGTTCGAGATCGACGAGCATCGAGGTCTTGTGCGCGCCCACTGCGCCCGCGCCGTCGATACGCCGCTCCAGATCCACGCGGAAATGCACGCCGAACTGCTCCGCGATGCGCTGGCCTTCGAGCATCATCGTGCGCGCGACGGCGCGCGTGGCGGGGTCCTGCGTGATGACGTCGAGCGTCGCGTGCGTGAGCGCGCTGATCGGATTGAAGCAGAGATTGCCCCACAGCTTGAGCCAGATTTCGTCGCGGATATTGTCGCGGATCGGCGCCTCGAAGCCCGCCGCCGTCATCGCTTCCTGCAACTGCACGATGCGCGTCGTACGTTCGCCCGACGGCTCGCCGATCGGGAATTTCTTGCCGTAGACATGGCGGATCAGCCCCGGTTCGTCGATTTCGGCGGCCGGGTAGAGCACGCAGCCGATCGCGCGCTCGGGGCCGAGGCGCGTCCACTGCGAGCCGTCCGGGTCGATGCTTTCGAGGCGCGTGCCTTCGAACTTGCCGCCGTGGCGATGGAAGTACCAGTACGGAATGCCGTTGGTGCCCGTGACGATGGCCGTGTGCTTGCCGAGCAGCGGCTGCATCGCGTCGATCACGCCCGCGACCGAATGCGCCTTGAGCGTGACGATCACCACGTCCTGCACGCCGAGTTCACGCGGATCGTTCGTACACCGTACTTTGGCGACGTATTCCTCGCCGTCCATCAAGAGACGCGCGCCGCGCTCGCGCATGGCGGCCAGATGCGGGCCGCGCGCGACGAAGCTCACGTCGGCGCCCGCGCGTGCGAGTTGCACGCCCATCATGCCGCCGATCGCGCCCGCACCGAAGATGCAGATCTTCATATCGATTCCCCAATGACGTTGAAAGCCGCGTGTCCGCTCAAGCGCTGCAAGCGCTGCGTGCCGGATGTGCAATGCACACGCACGCCCGCGCGACGGACGATGGTTCGAGCATAGGGGGTGCTGTCGATTAACGACAGTTAAAGTTTCTCGCCAAAATCATCAGCGAAACCTTATGGATGATGGCGCATACGGAAGCACAAACGGAGACGCGAAAAGACGCTCGCGCCGCGCGCGTTCAGCCGCGCCGGACCAGCAGGAAACTCACGCCGATCGCGCCGAGAAACGTGCCGCACGCGCGGTTGAACCAGCGGCGCACGGTGCTGCGCGTGAGCCAGCGCGCGAGGTACATGCCCGCGAGCGAGTAGAGCGCGATCGCGATGGTTTCGAGCACGAGGAAGCTCGCGCCGAGCACGCCGAATTGCGCGAGCATCGGCTTCGTCACGTCGACGAATTGCGGCAGGAAGGCCGTGAAAACCAGAATCGCCTTCGGATTGCCCGCCGCCACGAGGCACTCGCGCCAGGCGAGGCGCGCGAGCGTGGCGTCGCTGTCGAGTTTCATGCCGACGGGCGCGTCGTCGCTGCGCCAGAGCTGCACGGCGAGCCACACGAGATAGGCCGCGCCCGCGAGCTTGATCGCGAAGAACACGGCTTCGGAGGCGCGCAGCACGACCGCGAGGCCGGTGGCCGCGAGCGCGATCATCGCCGCGAAGGCCAGCAGCCGGCCGAGTCCGCCCACGAACGCGCGCCCGAATCCGTGGCGTGCGGCCACGTTGATCGACAGCAGGTTGTTCGGGCCCGGCGCCATGTTCAGCGCGAAGCAGGCGGGCAGGAAAAACAGCCAGGCGGAGAGGGACATGATCGTGCTCGGCGAATCGTATGAAGGTACGCGATGGCGCGCGCAGCCACGCGCGCAAGCGCGCATTCCGCGATTCTAGCGCGCCGGCGCGCGCCGCTTCGCCGATGCAAAATTCACCCGAAAATCGGCAGCGCGAGAAACAGCTTGATGACGATGGCGTTGGCGATATCGATGAAGAACGCGGCCACCATCGGCACCACGAGGAAGGCCAGGTGCGAGTGGCCGAAGCGCGCGGTCACGGCCTGCATGTTGGCGATGGCGGTGGGCGTCGCGCCGAGGCCGAAACCGCAATGCCCGGCGGAAAGCACGACGGCGTCGTAGTTGCGGCCCATCACGGGGAACGTCACGAACATCGCGTACAGCACCATCATCACGGTCTGCGCGACGAGGATCGAGAATACCGGCAGCGCGAGCGCGGCGAGGTCCCAGAGGCGCAGCGTCATGAGCGCCATCGCGAGAAAGAGCGCGAGGCTCACGTTGCCGATCAGCGCGACTGCGTGTTCGGCGATCGGTCGGCCCAGGAGCGCGAGTCCGTTGGCGAGCAGCACCGCCACGAACAGCGTGCAGACGAAGCCCGGCAACTCGAACGGCGTGCCCGCGATCCAGCCGGCGATCACGTCGCCGACGGCGAGACTGATGGCGATGAGCGTCAGCGTTTCGATGAAGACGGCGGGCGTGGTCGCCTGCTCGGCTTTGGGTTCCTCGAAGGCGTAGGGTGCTTCGGCGCTGGCTTTGGCGGGAGCATCGGGTGTGGCGGGTGTGGCGGCTGTGGCGGATGGGCCAGGCGCGTGGCCGATGCGCTTGAGCAGCCGCTGCGCGACCGGGCCGCCGAGGATGCCGCCCATCACGAGGCCGAACGTCGCGCACGCGATGGCCGCTTCGGTCGCCGACTCCAGGCCGTGCCGCTCGGTGAAGACTTCGCCCCACGCCGCGCCCGTGCCGTGTCCGCCCGCGAGCGAGACCGAGCCGCCGAGCAGCCCGAACAGCGGATCGACGCGCAGCGCGAGCGCGAGCCCGATGCCCACCACGTTTTGCAGCACGAGCAGGCCGATCACCACGGCGAGAAAACGCGCGAGCATCGGACCGCCCGATTTGAGGCTCGCGAGATTGGCGTTCAGGCCGATGGTCGCGAAGAACGCGAGCATCAGCGGCGATTGCAGCGAGGCGTCGAAGCGCACGTCCACATGCGCGAACGCATGCAGGCCGAACAGCGCGAGCGCGACGACGAGGCCGCCCGCCACGGGCTCGGGGATCGTCCATTTGCGCAGCAGCGGCAGCGCGGCCAGCAGCCGGTTGCCGAGCAGCAGGACGAGCGATGCGGCGACGAGCGTTCCATAGACACCGATGTTCATGCAGGCCTCGTGAGACGGCGATGGTCGAGCGTGGAGCGGGGCGGCGTGAACCCGGCGGTCCGCGCGAGGTCAATCCGCACGGTACACGAGCGCCGCGTGCGCTGCGCGGACCTTGTGCACGCATCGAATCGCATGGATCGCATGGATCGCCGCGCTTGCGCAAATGAGGGCCGCACGCTTAAATACGGCAGGCTGGCGCGCCTTCGCGGACGCGCCGATGCCGGGCGCATTACGGGTCGTCAATGTCATCCAGGACGGGAGCCGTTCATGAATGGAAAGACCGTTGCAGAACGCGAAGCGGCCGGACGCGCCGCGCGCGAGCGGGCGAAACGTTCGAGCCACAAGCTGGTCGGCGAGCTGCATCGCGATCCGCTCAAGCTGCTGCAGGCGAGCAGCGAAGGGCGCGTGCCGAACCTCGTGCCGCTGCGCTATGGCCGCATGATCGTCTCGCCGTTCACGTTCTTTCGCGGCAGCGCGATCCTCCAGGCGCACGACCTCGCCCAGGTGCCGAACACCGGCATGGTCATGCAGATTTGCGGCGACGGCCATCTGCTTAATTTCGGCGGCTTCGCCACGCCCGAGCGTCAACTCGTCTTCGATCTCAACGACTTCGACGAAGTCGCGCCCGGCCCGTGGGAATGGGACCTCAAGCGCCTCGTCGCGAGCTTCGTGGTGGCGGCGCGGCACATGCGCTACTCGCGCGGCGTGGCCGAGGACCTCGTGATGACGGTGGTGAACACCTATCGCGACCGCATGCGCCAGTACGCCGACTACGGCGCGCTCGAACTCTGGTACGACAAGATCACCTTCGACCGCATGGTCGAGACGGCGCTCACGCCCGAGGGCCGGCGTCTGATCCGCCGCGGCATGGAGAAGGCGGCGGGCCGCACGCACGAAAGCATGCTGGAGAAGCTCGCGCATCGCGACGACGCGTCGGGCCACTGGATCGTGCGCGACGCGCCGCCCGCGCTCTTTCACGTGCACGGCCCGAACACGCTCTACGAAGCCGAGGATAGCTGGCTCACGTTCGACGACTGGCGCACGCTCATCGAGCCCACTTACGAGGCGTATCTGAAGACGCTCGCGCCCGACCGGCGCGAACTGCTCGAACACTTCGCGCTCCAGGATCTCGTCTTCAAGGTCGTGGGCGTGGGCAGCGTGGGTACGCGCTGCCTCGTCATCCTGCTCGTCGATCATCACGGCAAGCCGCTGTTTCTCCAGGTCAAGGAGGCGCGCCGCTCGGTGATCGCGCAGCACTTCAAGTCGCCCGCGTTCAAGCACGAAGGCGCGCGCGTCGTGCAGGGGCAGCGTCTGCTGCAGGCCGCGAGCGATATCTTTCTCGGCTGGTCGACGGGGCCGTCGGGGCGTCATTTCTACTTCCGCCAGTTGCGCGACATGAAGCTGTCCGTCGATCTCGAACTGCTCGACAGCACGCTGCTCGCGGGCTACGGACGCCTGTGCGGCTGGGCGATGGCGCGCGCGCACGCGAAGTCGGGCAACGCGGCCATCGAGATCGCGTCGTATATCGGCCGCAGCGATCAGTTCGCCGAAGCGCTCGTCGAATACGGCTTCGCTTACGCCGATCAGGTCGAGCAGGATTACGACCTGTTCGTGAAGGCGGCGCGCAGCGGCAAGATCGTCGCGCGCAGCGACGAGGACATGGCCGCCGACTTCCGCGTGTGAGGCCCGGCTGACGCGCTATCCTTGCGCTTTTGCCTTGCCGCGCCGGGCGGCCCGCGCCTCATGCGTCTACGCCACATCGAAGTCTTTCACGCGATCATGCGCACGGGCTCGCTCTCGAAGGCGGCCGAGCTGCTGTGCGTCTCGCAGCCCGCCGTGAGCAAGGTGCTCGCGCATGCCGAACGCAGCGCGGGCCTCAAGCTGTTCGCGCGCACGCACGGGCGGCTGCAACCGACGCGCGAAGCCGAACTGCTGTTCGCCGAAACCCAGAAGCTGCAAACGAGCCTCGACAGCATCCGCGACCTCGCGCGCAATCTCGCGCTGCAGCCGCAAGGGCTGCTGCGCATCGGCTGTCTGCCGAGTCTGGGCCTGAGCCTGATTCCGCAGGCCGTGCAGGCGTTTCGCGCGAGCTATCCCGAGGTCTCGCTGCAGATCCAGACGCGCCACACGCACGAACTGTTCAACGCGCTGCTCACGCGCGAGCTTGACATTGGCGTGGCGATCAACCCGCCTGCGTGGCCAGGCATCGCCTCGCTCGAACTCGGGCGCACGGCTGTGGTCTGCGTCGCGCCGCCCGACGAGCCGACGCCCGCCGATGTGCCGCTCGCCTTGCAGGACGTGGTCGCGGGCGACTGGATCAGCATCGGCAACGTCGATCCGCTCGGCGAGACCATCGGGCATCTGCTCGAAACGCAGGGCGTGGAAGGGCGGCTCGCCGTGGTCGAGGCGCAGACCTGGTACGTGGCGCGCTCGCTCGCGGCGCGCGGCGTGGGGCGCGTGCTGCTCGACGAAATCACGGCGAAAAGCGCGGGCGAGCCGGTCGCGATCCGGCGCGTCGAGCCGGAGTTGAGCGTGGGCGTGTTCGCGATGTGGCGCGATGGCGGCATGGATTCGCAGGCGGGCAACGCGTTCGTCGACGTGCTGCGCGCGGGATTCGCACAGGATTGAAGGTCAACAACGATCGAAGCAAACGAGGCAGGCACGATGACTGAGGCAACGCAGGAACAGACGCAGGAACAGACGCAGGAAAGTCAGCAAAACAACGCGCGCAAGGTGGCGCTCGTGACGGGTGCGGGCAGCGGCATCGGCCGCGCGTGCGCGCGCAAGCTGCTCGCGAACGGCTACGCGGTCGTGCTCACGGGCCGCCGCGCCGAGCCGCTCGACGCGCTCGCCGCCGAGGCGCGCGCGGCGGGCCAGGACGCGCTGGCCGTGCCGTGCGATGTCAGCGACGCGGCGGCCGTCGAGTCGCTGTTCGAGACGGTGCGCCAGCGCTATGGCCGTCTCGATCTGCTGTTCAACAACGCGGGGCGCAACGCGAAGGCCGTCGATATCGACGAGCTTTCCGTGGAGGACTGGCGCGCCGTGGTCGATACGAACCTGACCGGCGTCTTTCTCTGCACGCGCGCGGCGTTCGCGCTGATGAAGCGGCAAAGCCCGCAAGGCGGACGCATCATCAACAACGGTTCGATTTCGGCGCATGCGCCGCGTCCGTTCAGCATCGCGTACACGGCGACCAAGCACGCCATCACCGGCCTCACGAAGTCGGTGTCGCTCGACGGACGGCGCTACGACATCGCCTGCGGCCAGATCGACATCGGCAACGCGGGCACCGACATGGCCGAGCGCATGGCGCGCGGCGTGCCGCAGGCGAACGGCGAGATCGCCGTAGAGCCGCTGATGGACGTGGAACTGGTCGCCGACGCGGTGCTGCACATGGCGCAGCTGCCGCTGGCCGCGAACGTCCAGTTCATGACGATCATGGCGACGAAGATGCCGTTCGTTGGGCGCGGATGAAGGTGCGTAGGCGGGCGTAGGCCGGCGTAGGGCGACGTCGGCGCGCGCTGGGCGGGCGGCGGGGCGCCCGCACGCGCAAACGCGCGCTCCCGTATACTGGACGTCGAATCATTACGACGTTTGCCCCATGTCATTGTCTTTGCGTCCCGAGGACGACCCGCGCCCCGAACCGCCCGAGCGGCCCAACGACGGCGATTGCTGCCAGAGCGGCTGCGAGCCCTGCATCTTCGATCTCTATGCCGAGGAGGTGCAGCGCTGGCGCAAAGCGCTCGCGGAGTGGGAAGGGCGCGAAGCCACGCGCCAGGCCGCCGAGGCCGAACCGCCGCGCTGAATTCCGCGCCGTCCTGCGTCCCCAACCCCGCCGAGCCGTCATGTCCGAATCCCTCGATCTTCCTGCCGTGAGTGCGCCCGCCAATGTGCCGGATGCGCCGGATGCGCTCGACGCGCTTCAGGCGTTCGCCGAGCGCCACCCGCGCCTGTTCGTGCTGACCGGCGCGGGCATCAGCACGGACTCGGGCATTCCCGGTTATCGCGACGAAAACGGTGCCTGGAAGCGTTCGCCGCCGATCACGCTGCAAGAGTTTCTCGGCTCGGACAGCTCGCGCCGCCGTTATTGGGCGCGCAGCATGCTGGGCTGGCCGACCGTCGGGCTCGCGCAGCCCAACGGCGCGCATCGCGCACTCGCGCGGCTCGAAACCGCGGGGCGCGTGGGCGCGCTGGTCACGCAGAACGTCGACGGCCTGCATCAGCGCGCGGGCAGTCACGGCGTGATCGAACTGCACGGCAGCATCGGCCATGTGCATTGCCTCGCCTGCGGCGCGCAGTACACGCGCGCCTCGATCCAGCCGCAGCTGGAGGCGCGTAATCCGGCGCTCGCGGGCGCGTTCGCGGAACCGGCCGCCGACGGCGACGCCCATCTCGACTTCGACGGCGAACACGCCTTCGACATTCCGGCCTGCGAAGCTTGCGGCGGCATACTCAAGCCGTCGGTGGTGTTTTTCGGCGAGAACGTGCCGCGCGAGCGCGTGGCGTCGGCGTCGGCGGCGCTCGATGATGCCGATGCGGTGCTCGTGGTCGGCTCGTCGCTGATGGTGTATTCGGGCTATCGCTTCTGCGCGTGGGCGCAGCAGCGCGGCAAGCCCGTGGCCGCGATCAACCTCGGCAAGACGCGCGCCGATCCGCTGCTCGCGCTCAAAGTCGAGGCGCCGTGCGCCGCGACGCTCGACGCGCTGGCGGCGCGGCTCGGCGTGTGAATTTCGCGCCGTTTTTATCGCCGCAAGCGGGACGGAAATCGACAGGAAATCGACAGGAAGCCGACCGATGCTGACCACGACCGCCGAACTCGAAGCCCATTACGGCACGCCGCACGAGCGCGCGCTGCGCAAGGAAATCGACCACGTGAACGCGGATTACCGCCGCTTCATCGAGCTTTCGCCGTTTGTCGTGCTGGCCACGGGCGGGCCGGACGGCCTCGACTGCTCGCCGCGCGGCGACGCGCCGGGCTTCGTGCGCGTGCTCGACGAGCGCACGCTCGCGCTGCCCGACCGGCCCGGCAACAATCGCGTCGACAGTCTGCGCAACGTGGTGGCCGCGCCGCAGGTCGGCCTGCTGTTCATGGTGCCGGGCGTGGGCGAGATGCTGCGCGTGAACGGCCGCGCGCGCGTGAGCGTCGACGCCGGGCTGCTCGAACGCTTCGCCGTCGACGGCAAGCCGCCGCGCTCGGTGATGCTGATCGACGTCGAGAGCGTCTATTTCCATTGCGCGAAGGCGATCGCGCGCTCGAACCTCTGGGACGCGTCGCGCCACGTCGAGCGCTCGCAGCTGCCGAGCGCGGGCGACATGCTGCGCCGCGTGAACGACGAGCAATACGGCGAATCGTTCGACGCCGCACGCTATGAAGCCGATCTCGCCGAGCGCATGAAGAAAAGCCTGTACTGAGCGCACCTTCTCCATTTTTCCGTTTCATATGACCGTTTCCGATCCCAGCCCGCGCCCCGAGCGCCTGCACGCGCCCGCGGCCGAACGCAACGCCGCGCCGATCCTCGACGTGCTGCGCGGCGCCTTGCCCGCGCGCGGCACCGTGCTCGAAATCGCCAGCGGCACCGGCCAGCACGCGGTGCATTTCGCTTCCGCGCTGCCCGGCATCGACTGGCAGCCGAGCGACGCCGACCCGCGCGCCCGCGCCTCGGTGTCCGCCTGGCGCGCGCACACGGGGCTCGCCAATCTGCGCGAGCCGCTCGATCTCGACGTGCGCCGCGAACCCTGGCCGATCGGCCAGGTCGACGCCATCGTCTGCGTCAACATGATTCATATTGCGCCGTGGGAAGCCGCTGTTGCCTTGCTGAAAGGCGCGGGCGCGCGGCTTGCGGATGGCGGCGCGCTGGTGCTGTATGGCCCGTACCGGCGCGGCGGCGCGCACACGGCGCCGAGCAACGAAGCCTTCGACGCCGATCTGCGCGCGCGCGACCCGTCCTGGGGCGTGCGCGACATGGAGGAAGTGGAGGCGCTCGCGGCGGCCGAAGGGCTCGTCTGCGAGGCCGTGGTGGCGATGCCGGCGAATAATTTCAGCCTCGTTTTCCGCAGGCAGGCAGCGGCGGGCCGCGAGTAGGCGATAATCGCGGCCCTCGGGCCGGGATGCCGTGCGCGCCTTCGCGCAGCGCACGGACGTTTCCCTTATGCTTGCACGATCGACGCGCGGCGCGAGGCCGCGCGCGCGTCACCCCAATTGATTGAAGTGGAGAGTCAACATGAGCAAACAGGCAATCGGCGTGGTGGGTCTGGCCGTGATGGGGCGCAATCTTGCGCTCAACATCGAGAGCCGCGGCCATGCGGTGTCGGTGTTCAACCGCAGCCGCGAAAAAACCGATGAGCTGATCGCTGAATTCCCCGAGCGCAAGCTCGTGCCGGCCTACACGCTCGAAGAATTCGTCGAGTCGCTCGAAAAGCCGCGCCGCATCCTGCTGATGGTCAAGGCCGGCGAAGCCACCGACGCCACCATCGAGGCGCTCAAGCCGCTGCTGGACAAGGGCGACATCCTGATCGACGGCGGCAACACGCATTTCACCGACACGATCCGCCGCAACCAGGAACTCGCGAAGGCGGGCCTGCATTTCATCGGCACGGGCGTGTCGGGCGGCGAGGAAGGCGCGCTCAAGGGTCCGTCGATCATGCCGGGCGGCCAGCGCGACGCGTACGATCTGGTGGCACCGATCCTCACCGAAATCGCGGCGAAGGCGCCGGCGGACGGCGAGCCGTGCGTGGCCTACATGGGCCCGGACGGCGCAGGCCACTACGTGAAGATGGTGCATAACGGCATCGAATACGGCGACATGCAGCTGATCGCCGAAAGCTACGCGGTGCTCAAGCAGGTGCTCGGCCTCACGAACGAGGAGCTGGGCGAGGTCTACACCGAGTGGAACGCGGGCGAGCTGGACAGCTACCTGATCGAAATCACCTCGAAGATCTTCCAGAAGAAGGACGACGAAACCGGCCAGTATCTCGTCGACGTGATCCTCGATCGCGCCGCGCAGAAGGGCACGGGCAAGTGGACGAGCCAGAACGCGCTCGACCTCGGCGCGCCGCTGCCGCTGATCACCGAAGCGGTGTTCGCGCGCGTGCTGTCGTCGCTGAAGACGCAGCGCGTCGCGGCCAGCAAGGTGCTCGCGGGCCCGGACGCCAAGCCGTTCGCGGGCGACCGCAAGGCGTTCGTCGAGTCGGTGCGCCGCGCGCTGTACTTCTCGAAGGTCATCTCGTACGCACAGGGTTTCGCGCAGCTGCGCGCCGCCTCGGACGAGTACAAGTGGGATCTGCAATACGGCACGATCGCCAAGATCTTCCGCGCGGGCTGCATCATCCGCGCGCGCTTCCTGCAGAAGATCACCGACGCCTACGCGAAGGATCCGCAGCTCGATAACCTGCTGCTCGACCCCTATTTCCGCGATATCGCCGCGAACTACCAGGCCGCGCTGCGCGACGTGGTGATCCAGGCGGTGGCGGCGGGCGTGCCGGTGCCGGCGTTCTCGTCGGCGGTTGCGTATTTCGACGGCTATCGCTCGGAGCGCGTGCCCGCGAATCTGGTGCAGGCGCAGCGCGACTTCTTCGGCGCGCACACCTTCGAGCGCACCGACAAGCCGGGCAGCTTCCACGCCGACTGGTCGTGACCGGTCCTGATCGCCGACGCTGAGCGCCCGGATGTGGGCGCGCTGTAAGGGGCTATCGGCCCCATAGTCGTTGCGGTCTTTTGTCTGAATAAAAGGGGAACCAACCGGGTTCCCCTTTTTTATTACCAATTTTGCAACGGTGTTTTTTGTTATTAGGGTTTTCCCTAGATCAAGGAAACGCCTAAACTTTCATCAAGCGCTGAGGAAAACAAAGCCCGAAGCGCAAAAAAACAGATGGAGGTTAAATCATGAACAAGCTCATTCCCGCCGTTGTCGTTGCAGCAGCACTGGCCATCCCGGCGATCTCGTTCGCCCAGTCGAGCCAGCAAGGTCTGACCCGCGCACAAGTCCGCGCGGAGCTCGTCGAACTCGAGCAGGCTGGTTACAACCCGTCGCTCGACCATGTGAATTACCCCGAAAACATCCAGGCCGCCCAGGCTCGCGTGAACCAGGAAAAGCTGGCGAACGGTGAAACCAGCGGCTACGGCGCTCCGGCCGTCGGCACCTCGCAGTCGGGCGCCCCGGTGCAGCCCGCGCATGTCGCGCCGTCGCAAGCCGTGTATTTCGGCCACTAAGCAAGTTGGTGGCTGGCAGTATCGGCGAGATCGCTCAGTGCGGTCTCGCTAACCAGGCAGTGAAGCAGTCGAAGTTGTTGTGAGTTGTGCCCAGAGAGCAGAGAGCGGTTGTTGTGTGTTGTTGAAGATGAAGTAGAAGTGGCAGGTGCAGTGCAGTAGCAGGTTGTTTTGGTTGTAGAGGTTGCAGTGTGTAGCAGGCAGTAGAGGTTGCAGTAGGCAGTTGCAGGTCGCAGTAAGCACACAGAGGTGCAGTACGTAGTAGAGGTTGCAGTACGCAGTAGAGGTTGATTTACGCAGTAGAGGTTGCAGTGCGCAGTTGAAGTGGCTTTCCGCAGTAGAGGTTGTAGTACGCAGTTGAAGTTGCAGTACGTAGTAGAGGTTGCAGTACGCAGTTGAAGTTGCTTTACGCAGTAGAGGTTGCAGTACGCAGTAGAAGTTGCTTTACGCAGTAGAGGTTGCAGTGCGCAGTAGAGGTTGCTTTACGCAGTAGAGGTTGCAGCACGCAGTTGAAGTTGCTTGACGCAGTAGAAGTTGGTAGTAGAAGCACGCAGTTAGCAGTAGATGTTGAAGTCGGCAGTAAGCAAAGAGGTTGAAGTTGGCAGTTGCAGTGCGTAGTGAGTAGTAGCAGCAGTCGCTGTATGCAGCAGAAGTGCGCAGCACGCAGTAGAAGTGAAAATGCAGTACGCAGTAGCAGCAGTCCAGCGCGGCCCGGTCGAGAACCGGCCCGCGCTTTTCTTTTGGGCGCGTGATCTGGCGATGCGGCGGCGCGAAGCCGCGCCTCAGCGTCCGTGCAAATGCGGCACGCCTTCGCTGCTCGTCACGGTCAGTTGATGAATCGCGCGGTGCGCCTTGTTCAATTGCGCCTGCGCCGCAATGCGCTGCGCCTCCAGTTGCGCCACGTCCTTGCGCACCTGATGCTGGCGCGCGCTCACGCGGTGCTCCTGCTCGGAGTGCCGTTGCAGATCCACGCGCAGCCGTTCGGCCTGCGCTTCCGAATCCTCGATTTGTCTCGCCAGCAGCACGTTTTGCGCGCTCAGCTGCGCCAAGCGCGTTTCGCCGTCGGCGAGGCGCGTCGCTTGCTCTTGCAGATGGTGAAACACCGCGCTCGCCGAATCGATATCGGTGGCGCGGAACGCATGCCAGAGCGTGCCGTCCTGATGCAGCGCCACGAAATAGCCCAGCGACTCGCTGTGAAACAGCATCGTCACCGTGTAATCGAAGCTGCGAAACGAGCGGAACGTGGCCAGCGTGCGTGTGGCGACGAGCGCCTCGAACGACGCGCCATCGGCGATCTGCACCGGACGCCCGCTCAGATGCGCGGGCATGGATGGCACCGCGTGCAGCGTAGAAACCGGACGCGGCGCGCCGCCGATGTGGCTCGGCATGCGCGCGGTCACCGCGGCGGCGCTGACGCTGACGCGGTCATCGAGCGTGTCGGCGTTGTCGCGTTGATCGGCGGCTTCGGCTTCGGGGTGCGGCGGGTGGTCGGTTTCGTGGATGCGGCGGGCGGCTTGGGCGTCCGCGGAAGCGTCGGCGGCTTCCTGCGAGGCGTCGCGCGCCACCGCGACGAGATGAGATGACGGAGACGGGCCGCCCGGCTGCGCGGCATGACGGCGGTTCAGAAAGGATTTCACGGCGTTTCCCCCAGAGGATCATGCCGCTCGTCCGTGGCGCGCGCGGGGCGGCCGGGGCGGCGGCATGTCGGCAAGGCGGGACAGGCGCGCGCCGGCGGGCGCGGTCCGCTCCGCGCGGTCCTGCGGCGCCTCAGTGCAAGAGGCGCGAGCGGCGTGCGATATCGTCGAACAGCGCACGGCCCGGTTCGAGCGCGAACAGCCAGGTTTCGTCGTAGCCGCTCAAGGTGTCGAGCGCGTCGCGCAGACGCTCGATCACCACGGCCGGAATCTGCACGGTCGCGTCGGCGCCGCCCGAGATCCCGGCGACGCTCGCGTGCTGGACCAGTTCGTCGGCGGCTTCGGCCACGTCGGCGGCAAAAACGAGATGGTTATTGAGCAATTCGACCAGCCCCGGAGACGCGGCGACGTCTTCGACATTGAGCTGGACGGACAGGAAAGTGGCTTTGTTCATGCTCGAAATCCTCACGGACGTGGGGCCGCGGCGAGAGGTGCATTGTCTCTTTCGTCTGATTATCTGATGAGCAGCTTGAGGCAGTATAGGCGAGGGGGCGAACAGAAGAGTCGTGTTTGTCCTTGCAGACTGTAGGGCGGTTCTGACGAGCGTCGTATGCTGGTTGAAAACCGGGAGACGGGCGCCTTGAAAGGACCGTCGCGCCCGGAACGATATAATGGGGGCCGTTCGCCATATTTAGCGGAGGGTCTCGCGGGCGAACGCCGGCGGTCCCACGCGCATCCAGATATACGTATCCCCGACGTACGTAGCGAGGAACAAGCGAGGTATAGCAAGATGAATCGACAACGGCGAAACCCGGGCGCATACGCGGCACTGGCCGCGCTCACGCTCGTCTGCAGCGCCTGTACGCTCACCCCGTGGGAGGGCCAGCCGAGTTCGGCGCCCACCGCATCGACCACGGGCGTCCCGGCCGGTTATTACCGCGTCAATCCCGGCGATACGCTCTCGCGCATCGCCTCCGCCTACGGCCAGCGGCCGCAGGATCTCGCAAGCTGGAACCAGCTGCCGTCGAACGCGCAGGTGCTGCCCGGCCAGGTGCTGCGCGTCGCGCCGCCCGCGAACTACGCGGGCGCCGCGCCTCAGCAGCCCGGGTTCGGCGCGCCGAATTCCGCGCCGGCCGCAGCCGGCGTGGCCGCGCCCGCGCCTGTCGCGCCGCAGCTCACGCTGGCCTGGCCCGCGCGCGGCCCGATCCTGCAACGCTTCGTGCCGGGCAAGTCCACGGGCATCGTGATCGGCGGCCAGCCGGGCGCGCAGGTCCGCGCCGCCGCTGCCGGGCGCGTGGTCTACGCGGGCACGGGCATCGAGGCTTACGGCCCGCTCGTCATCATCAAGCACAACGACCAGACCGTCACGGCTTACGGCCACAACGGCAGGCTGCTCGTGAAGGAAGACGACGCCGTCACGCAAGGCCAGCCGATCGCCGAAATGGGCGTCGACAACAATGGCGTCGCGGGCGTGCAGTTCGAGGTGCGCAGCGACGGCAAGCCCGTCGATCCGCTGCCGCTGCTCTCGCGCTAGTCTCTTTCCCCCGTCGAACGGATGCGCGGCGCTCAGGCGCCGCGTTTTCCTTGTATCGGCCGTTTTTTCCGCCACGGCTGATTTTTGCCGATTCGCGGCAGATTCGTACCCGGTTCATAGCCGATTCGTGGCCGATTCATAGCCGATCCGCGCCGCTTCCCCTCATCGCCCGACGCCTTTCTCTTGCCGCCGCCGATTTTTCGCGCGGTTGCCTCGCTGCGCCGTTTGAAAATACACTCGATGATTCCCATGCCGCGCGGCTCTGAGCGCGGCCGTCACGAGGACTTCGAGGACTTCATCGCATGATCGATTTGCGCAGCGACACCGTCACCCGTCCGGGCCCCGCCATGCTTGCCGCCATGAGCGGCGCCGAAACCGGCGACGACGTCTGGGGCGACGACCCCACCGTGCTGCGCCTGCAGGCGCGCGTGGCCGAGCACGCCGGGAAGGAGGCGGGCCTGTTCTTCCCGAGCGGCACGCAGAGCAACCTGGCCGCGCTGATGGCGCATTGCGGACGCGGCGACGAATACATCGTCGGCCAGGCGGCCCACACGTACAAGTACGAGGGCGGCGGCGCGGCGGTGCTCGGCAGCATCCAGCCGCAGCCGCTCGACAATGCGGAAGACGGCTCGATCCCGCTCGAACGCATCGCCGCCGCGATCAAGCCGATCGACGATCACTTCGCGCGCACGCGTCTGCTGGCGCTCGAAAACACCATCGGCGGGAAAATTCTGCCGGCGGCCTATGTCGCCGAGGCCACGCAGTTCGCGCACGGCCGCGGGCTCGCGACGCACCTCGACGGCGCGCGCGCGTTCAACGCGGCGGTCGGCTCAAAACAGCCGCTGCAGGCGCTGACGGCGGGCTTCGATTCGGTGTCGCTCTGCTTTTCGAAAGGGCTGGGCGCGCCGGTGGGTTCGGTGCTGGTGGGCAGCCGCGCGCTGATCGACTCGGCGCATCGCTGGCGCAAGATGCTGGGCGGCGGCATGCGCCAGGCGGGCGTGCTGGCGGCGGCGTGTCTCTACGCGCTCGATCATCATGTCGAGCGTCTCGCCGACGATCACGCGAACGCCGCGCGCCTCGCAGCCGGGCTCGCGCAGATCGACGAGGTCAAGGTGATGTCGCACGCCACCAACATGGTGTTCGCGCAGTTCCCGCAGGCCGATTGCGCGCCGCTCGAAGCGTGGCTCAAGGAGCGCGGCATCCTCACGCAGATGCTCTATGCGTCGCGCTTCGTCACGCATCTCGACGTGAGCGCCGCCGATATCGACACCTTCGTCGACGCCGTGAAGGCGTACTTCAAGCGCTGATCCGGGCGCGGATTCAACCGGGCGCGCGCCGCGAAACCGCCGACGCGCGCCGCTTCAGCGAGCGGCTCACCGGCACTTCACTTGCGCACCGCGCGGTGCGACGGCGCGAACAGGCGCAAGCCGCTCGCGATGCTCGCCGCCGCCGAGAACGCCGCGCCGAGACCGAGCGCGAGCGTCGGGCCGCGCGAACCCACGATCCCGAAACACAGCGCCACGAGCGCCGCGCCCGTGGTCTGTCCCAGCAGACGCGAGACGGCGATGGTGCCGCTCGCGCCGCCGCTGCGCTCGGGCGGCGCGGCGGCCATGATCGCGCGCAGATTCGGCGACTGGAAGAAACCGAAGCCCGCGCCGCAGATCGCCATGCGGATCACGATGTCGGGCACGCTCGGATGCACGGGCAGCATCGCCAGCGACGCCATGCCCGCCGCGAGGATCGCCAGCCCGATCGCGCCGAGCAGGCCCGGCGGATAGCGGTCGGACAGCCGCCCGGCGATGGGCGCGGCGGCGGCCACCACGACCGGCCAGGGCGTCATCAGGAAGCCGGTTTCCACCTGGCTGCGCATCAGCACGGTTTCGAAATAGAACGGCAGCGAGACGAACGCGAGGCCCTGCGCCGCGAACGAGCAGACCGCGGTCAGCGACGACAGCGCGAACACGGGCCGCTTGAACAGGTCGACGGGCAGCATCGGCGCGGGATGACCGGCCTCGCGGCGGATCAGCAGCAGGCCGAACACCAGCGCGATCACGGCGGCGATGCCCACTTCGCGCAGCGGCGCGCGCTGCGCCGCCTCGCCGAGCGCGAAGATCAGCGCGGCGAAGGTCACGAGATTGAGCAGCGCCGCGAGCGGATCGAAGCTGTGCTTGCCGCGCGCGGTGTGCGGCAGCGCGGGCATCGCGAACACGAGCGCGATGGCGCCGAGCGGCACGTTGATCGCGAACAGCCACGGCCAGGTGCCCGCCGAGAGAATCAGCGAAGCGATGGTCGGGCCGATGGCGAACGACACGCCCACGATCAGCGCGTTCATGCCGAGGCCGCGTCCGAGCCGGTGCGGCGGATAGAGGAAGCGGATCAGCGCCGTGTTGACGCTCATGATCGCGCTCGCGCCGAGCCCTTGCAGCACGCGCGCCGCCGCGAGCGCGCCGAGCGTGGGCGAGACCGCGCAGGCGAGCGAGGCCACCGTGAAGATCGCCAGGCCGGCGATATAGATGCGCCGATGCCCGACGATGTCGCCGAGCGCCGCGAGCGGCAGCAGCGTGGCGACCATCGCGAGCTGGTAGGCGTTGATGATCCAGACCGAGGCCGCGGGCGCCGCGTGCAGGTCGGTGGCGATGGCGGGCAGCGCGGTGTTGGCGATGGCGGTGTCGAGCGTCGCGAGCGCGACGGCGAGCATGATCGCGGCCATGGCGCGGCGGTTTTTCGCCGACATGGGCTCGTCGGCGCGCGGCGTGGTGTCGGGCGGCGCGGTGTGGGTATCGGACAAGGCGGCGGTCTCGGGCGAATCGGAGGGCGTGCGCGCACGGCGCGGCTGTAGTGCGATTGTTACAGACGTGGCGCGTTTGTGCAGCGCCTGCTTCAGAGCGTGAGGCGCTTGTAAGGCGAGCGCTCGCGACGTCGCGCGCGAGGGTGCGAGGTCTCGCGCAAGAGGAGGCAAGTGAGGCGGCAAGTGAGGCGGCAAGTGAGGCGGCAAGTCGTCGGACGCCATCGTCCGATGTTTGGAACGCAACTAACCGCCAACCTCGCCGCATCGGGCCGAGTCCCCCGCCTCGCGTGCCGCGAGCGCTTTCGCGGCATGGCGAACCAGGCGCGTTCGCCATGCCGCGCTGCCGCACGCGATCCGAAAATGTCCTAATCTGCAAACTGATCTGCGTCTGCGGGCCTGGGGCCTTCATGCGAAGTGATGCGAACCGGTGCGAGTCGATGCGAACCGATGCGAGCCACTGAGGCACGCAATCGAACGCATCCGAACGCATCCGAACGCAATCGCATGCACTCGAACGGTGCCCGCGCGCAGCCCCTGAACGACCGCGCGCCACCGCATCTGCTGGCATCTGCTCGCATTCGCGGCGCGTCGCTTTTCCGGGAGGCATTCGATGACAGCAGTCGGTCTTGAGTTCGACCAGTTGAAGAGCAGCGCCGATGCGCTGCGCCGCTCCATCTCCAATCGCCTGATGTATGGCGTCGGCAAGGACGCCGTCACGGCGCGCCCGCAGGACTGGCTGCACGCCGCCGCGCTCGCCGTGCGCGACCGGCTGGTCGAGCGCTGGATGATCACCACGCGCCGCCAGTACGATCAGGACGTCAAACGCGTCTACTACCTGTCGATGGAATTTCTCATCGGCCGCACGTTCTCGAATGCGCTGCTCGCGCTCGGCATCCACGATCAGATGAAAGAGGCGCTCGCCGATGTCGGCGTGGACCTCGATTCGGTGATCGACCTCGAACCCGACGCCGCGCTCGGCAACGGCGGCCTCGGCCGGCTCGCCGCGTGCTTCCTCGACTCGATGGCGACGCTCGGCATTCCGGGCTTCGGCTACGGCATCCGCTACGACTACGGCATGTTCCGCCAGCAGATCATCAACGGCGAGCAGGTCGAAGCGCCCGACTACTGGCTGCGCTCGGGCAATCCGTGGGAGTTTCCGCGCCCCGAGGTGCAGTATCCCGTGCACTTCGGCGGGCGCACCGTGCAGCGCGACGGCCACGTCGAATGGATCGACACGCAGCACGTGAACGCGATGGCCTACGACACCGTGATTCCCGGCTACGCGACCAGCGCGACGAACACACTGCGCCTGTGGTCCGCACGCTCTGACGAGGAACTCGACCTTTCCGCGTTCAACAAGGGCGATTATCAGCGCGCGGTCGAAGCGAGAAATGTTTCGGAGAACGTATCGCGTCTGCTGTATCCCGACGACTCGACGATGGCGGGCCGCGAGCTGCGTCTGCGTCAGGAATATTTCTTCGTGTCGGCGACGATGCAGGATCTGATCCGCCGCTATCTGCGCACGCACAGCACGTTCGGCCGCTTCTCCGACAAGGTGGCCGTGCATCTGAACGACACGCATCCGGTGCTGGCGATTCCCGAATTGATCCGGCTGCTCGTCGATATCCATCACATGCCGTGGGACGAGGCGATGGGCCACATCAAGCGCGTGTTCTCGTACACGAATCACACGCTGATGCCCGAAGCGCTCGAAACCTGGGACGTCGAACTATTGGCGCGCCTGCTGCCGCGCCACCTCGAAATCATCTTCGATATCAATGCCGCGTTTCTGCGCGAGGCGAGCGAGAAGGGCACGCACGATCTCGACTTTATCCGCCGCATTTCGCTCGTCGACGAATACGGTCAGCGGCGCGTGCGCATGGCGTATCTCGCGATCGTGGCGAGCCACAAGGTGAACGGCGTTTCGAAGCTGCATTCGCAACTGATGACGCGCGATATCTTCGGCGATTTCGCGCGGCTCTATCCCGAGCGCTTCACCAACGTGACGAACGGCATCACGCCGCGCCGCTGGCTCGGGCAGGCGAGTCCGCCGCTCGCGCGGCTCGTCGACGACACCATCGGCACGCGCTGGCGCACCGATCTGTTCGAGCTGGGCGCGCTGCGCAAGCTGGCGGGCGACCCGGCGTTCGAGGCCGCGTTCCGCGCGGCCAAGCGCGAAAACAAGGTGCGTTTGATTCGCCGGCTTACGGCGCGCACGGGGCTGCCGTTCGACCCGGACGCGCTGTTCGACATGCAGGTCAAGCGCATCCACGAATACAAGCGGCAACTGCTCAACGTGCTGCACGTGATCACGCGCTACAACCGCATTCTCGCGGAACCCGAGCGCGACTGGGTGCCGCGCGTGGTGCTGTTCGCGGGCAAGGCCGCTTCGGCGTATCGCATGGCGAAGATGATCATCCGCCTGATCAACGACGTGGCCGAGAAGATCAATCACGATCCCGTGGTCGGCGACCGGCTCAAGGTGACGTTCGTGCCGAACTACGGCGTGAGCGTGGCCGAGGTGCTGATTCCGGCGGCCGATCTCTCCGAGCAGATTTCGACGGCGGGCACGGAAGCGTCGGGCACCGGCAACATGAAGCTCGCGCTCAACGGCGCGCTGACGATGGGCACGCTCGACGGCGCGAACATCGAGATCCGCGACGCCGTGGGGCCGGACAACATCTTCATCTTCGGCCACACGTCCGATCAGGTCGATGCGCTGCGCTGCTCGGGCTACCGGTCCCGTCAGGTGTACGAAGAAAATGCCGAGCTGCGCGCCGTGCTCGACCAGATCCGCACGGGCTTTTTCTCGCCCGGCGATCCGGCGCGCTACACGGACATCTTCCACACGCTCGTGGATTGGGGCGATCACTACCTCGTGCTGGCCGACTACGCGGCGTTCGTCGAGGCGCAGGAAGCCGCCGACCGCCGCTTCGTCGACGTGCCGGCCTGGACGGCGAGCGCGATCGAGAATATCGCGGGCATGGGGACGTTTTCGTCGGATCGGGCGATTGCCGAATACGCGCGCGACATCTGGCACACGCGGCCAATCGATCTCGAGTGACGTGCGCGGACGCGGGCGGTAATCAGGTGGCTGGCGAGGAGGCTGGCTGGCGCGCGGGAGCGGCTCGGGGCCGATGCTGGCCGCGCGGTGCGAGGTCCGGTTCGCGGCTCAGTTCGTAGCTCAGTTCGCGGGACTGGCGGGCGGACGGGCGCTGGACGTATCGGCGGCGGGTGCGGGTGCGGGAGCCGCGGCGGCGTCGGCTTTGGCGGCGCGCACGGCCTGCTCGACGCGTTCGAGGAAGGCGCGGTCGCCGCTCACGACGGCTTCGCGCGGCGCGCCGCCCACCGTCACGATCAGACGGTGCGAGACTTCTTGCCAGATCCACGCGAGCCAGCCCACCACGGCCAGCATCACGCCGGAACCGAGCGCGGCGCCCGAGCCCCAGATGCCGCCGGCCGCGGCGATGGCCACGCCGATCAGCGAGATCGCGACCGGCACCGCGCGGCTACGCTCCACGGTGACGATGCGGGTGTCTTCGATGTCGCGCATCGCGATCACCTGACCGGCGGCGGATAGCGAAGTGCGGGTGACCGTCACGGCCGCTTCGTTGAAAGGAAGTTCCATCGATTCGAATGCTGCGAGTGGAAAGGCCGCAGCGTACCAGAAGCGCGCGCGCGGCGGCAGATCGCGTGCTGCCGCAGACCGCCTCCCGCCGCGGCGATCACGCGCCGCGCGCAACAAAAAGGGCGTCCCGAAGGACGCCCTTTCGCGCATGTGCACCACGCCCGCGAAGCGGGCGCGGCATCGTGCGTGCTTAGAACTTGTGGCGGATGCCGACGCGCACGGCGACCTGGTTCTGCGAACCCGTGCCCGACGGCGCGAAGATGCTCGACGACGAATCGCCGATCTGTGCCTGCACCGCCTGGCCCTTGTACGTGCCCGATGCGTCCTGGTAGGCCACGAGGCCGTAGACGTCCGTGCGCTTGCTCAGCGCGTAGTCGACCGAACCGTTGACCTGGTTCCAGTGGGCGTTCACGAGACCCGACGAACGCGAGTACGTGTAGCCCAGGCCGCCCGTCAGGGCCGGCGTGAAGGCGTACTTCACGCCTGCTTCGTACGCGTTGTAGATCGTCGACGAACCCGTGATCGGCTCGAAGCGCGTGTTCGTCCACAGCAGCCATGCCGTAGCCGGGCCGTAGACATAGCGGCCGCCGAAACCGAACGAGCGCAGGTCGCGGATCGTGCCGCCGCCCGTCGTGTTGACGTTGGCGAGCGTGGTCGAGAACGTCGTCGGCGATGCTGCTGCCGGGTACGTGATGTCCGTGTACGCGCCGCCGAGGCTGAACGGACCGTACGCGTAGTTCGCGCCGAAGCTGAATGCGCGCGACGAAGCCGTCGACGTGCCCGATGCCGAGCCGGCGAACGACGTCGTGTTCGAGAAGCCGTACATGCCGCCGAACGTGAAGCCCGAGAGGTTCACGCTCTGGAACTTGACGGCGTTGCTGATACGGCTCGACGTCAGCTGGTCGACGTCGTTGACGTGGTACGCCCAGTTGCCCGAAACCGTGTTGCCGCCGGTCGAGTACAGCGAACCGAGGACGTCCGTGCTGAACGAGTATTGACGGCCGAAGGTCAGCGAGCCGATGTTGCTTTGCGTCAGACCGACGTAGGCTTGACGGCCGAACATCGAGCTACCCTGGCCAGCCGTGCCGTTGCCGCTGTTGAAGCCGTTTTCGAGCACGAAGATTGCCTTGAGGCCGCCGCCCAGGTCTTCCGAGCCGCGCAGGCCCCAACGGCTGCCTTGCGCCACGCCGTCACCGTACTGGATTGCCTTCGCGCTGCCCGTCGACGTCTGCACGTGATTGATGTAGCTCACGCCTGCGTCGATCAAGCCATACAGGGTCACGCTGCTTTGAGCGTGGGCCGCGCCCGCAATGGTTGCAAGGATAGCGGTGGTCAGAATTTTCTTTTTCAACTGTTGCTCCGGGTGAAGGAAAAGTATGTGCCGGCCTCTTTTGGGCCGGTCTGTGCGACGCGCTGCAATTTAAGGGTCGAGAACGAAAGGATTGTGACAGTAAGGAAATGCCTCATGAATGTCGCCAGGGTGTGGTGTAAAAGCGACAAGAGGCTTGCGGCCAGGCGGAAGCGGCGCAAATCCAGTCAGGAAGCGGCTTGCGAGCCGATTCGAAAGAAAATTAAGGCAAAAAAAGGACGATTTCGCGCGTTATAAAATTTTCTGCTTTGAACGATTGGATTTCGTATATGGATCGCGGCTTTTAGCAGATTTATTTGCGGATCCATGCAATTGATTGAGTCGCGGAATGAGCCGCGCATGGTATTTTTTATCGCGCGAATAAAGTTGGGATTGCGAAGTGACTGGTAAATCGGCAAGCCGTGCAATAAGCGTATTACGCCATGGCTCACCGGTTGCGATGAGCCATGACGAAGACGTCGATAAGGGAGGGAATTACAGCGAGAGCAGCGAGCCCGAGCGGATCGGCGTGTCGCCGGCGATGCGCGCGACTTCCATGCCGGCCGTCGCGAAGCGCGCGCTGTGACGCGCGTACATCACGCCGCTCACGCTGGCGTGCAGCGTGATCAGCTCGTCGGTGAGCGGATCGACGATATCGGCGACCGGCGCGCCCGCTTCGAGCCACGCGCCGCATTCGGCGCGGAACACGATCACGCCGCTCGTCGGCGCGACGATCGGCTCCGTGCCCGCGAGCGGCGTGGCCGGATGCGCGAGCGGCGGCAGCGGCGCGGCTTCGCCGGCAATCACGCCGCGCGCAGTCAGATACTCGACGATGGCCTGGGCGTCGTGCTCGGCGAATTCATGCGAGACGTCGCGCTGGCTGCGCAGTTCGACGGTCACCGAAATCGAGCCGTGCGGAATGGGGAAACGCTCGCCGAAGCGCTCGCGCAGATCGCTCCAGCAGAAGCTGTGAATCTCGTCGAACGGATTGCCGATCGAGTTCAGCGCGAGCAGCGAGGCCTTCGCGTCGAGATAGCGCGCGAGCGGCTCGACCTCGGGCCACAGCTCGGGATTCGTGTAGATGTGCATCGCGGCTTCCCAGTCGCAATGCAGGTCGAGCACGATGTCGGCGTCGAACGAGAGACGTTGCAGCGCGAGGCGTTGCGAATCGAGTTCGGTCTTCGGCTGCTGCGCTGCGAGCGCTTCGCCCATCGCCTGGCGGATGGTCTTCAGGTTCGTGGCGGCATCCGCGCCCAGACGCGCCTCGATATGCGGCAGCACGAGCGCCGCGAGGTCGTGGAAGTTGCGGTTGTAGTTCTGTGCCGTGTTCGATTCGAAGCGGCCCACGAGATGGCCGAGCCAGTGCTGGTTCAGGCCGATCGGGTTCGCCACCGGCACGATCACGATCTCGCCGCGCAGGCGTCCGGCGGCTTCGAGCGCGGCGAGCTTGCGGCGCAGCGTCCACGAGACGAGCATGCCGGGCAGTTCGTCGGCGTGCAGCGACGACTGGATGTAGACCTTCGGGCCGCCCGTCGAGGCCGCAGTCGCGTCGGCGGCGGGGCCGTAATGGAAGCTCGTGATCTGTCGCGCGGTGCCGAGGGCGGGCGCGATCAGCGCATGGTTGCGGGTTTGCATGATGAGTGCGCGCGACGCGGTTGAGCGCGAGGCGCGTTCGAAGTGACGGTAGGTTGTCGGTCCGCTGGCGGACCGGTGCCCATGATCTTAGCCGATCTGCGCAAGCGGCAGAATCGCGGCGGCGGCGCGCCGCAAAGCAAAAAGCCCAGACCGGGGTCTGGGCTTTTTGCTTTGCGGACCGCGCGGTGGCGGTCGCGAAGCAGACGCTGCGAGGCTTAGCCGCCGTACACGTCGAAGTCGAAGTACTTGGCTTCGATCTTCTTGTACGTGCCGTCCTTGATCATGTCGGCGATGGCCTTGTCGATCTTCGCCTTCAGGTCGGTGTCTTCCTTGCGCAGGCCGATGGCCGCCGCGCCCGTCGGGATTTCCTTGCCCGCGAACTGGAAGCCCGCGCCGCGCGGGGTCTTCAGGAAGCCGATGTCGGCCTGCACTTCGTCTTGCAGCGCGGCGTCCAGACGGCCCGAGATCAGGTCGGCGTAGACCTGGTCCTGGTTCTGGTAAGGCACCACGTTCACGCCCTTCGGCGCCCAGTTTTCCTTCGCGTAGGTTTCCTGGATCGTGCCTTGCTCGACGCCCACCGACTTGCCCTTGAGCGAGTCAGCCGTCGGCTGGAAGCTCGTGCCCTTCTTGGCGACGAGGCGCGTCGGCGTGTTGAACAGCTTGGCCGAGAACGCGATCTGTTCCTGACGTTGCGGGGTGATGGTCATCGACGAGAGCACGCCGTCGAACTTCTTCGCCTTCAGGCCCGGAATCATGCCGTCGAAATCCTGCTCGACCCACACGCACTTCGCGTTCATGCGCTTGCAGATTTCGTTGCCGAGATCGATGTCGAAACCGACCAGCTTGCCATCGGGTGCTTTCGATTCGAACGGCGCGTAGCTCGCGTCGACGCCGAAGCGCACGGTGGTCCAGTCCTTCGCCTGGGCGACGTTGGCCGAGACGGCCAGCAGGGCAACCGACAGGGCGGCAAGCAGTTTCTTCACTATGTGTACTCCTCGTATGGTTCAGGACGCGCAGCGTGCGGTCGTGCCGCCGCCGCGCTGTGTTCCGGCGCGGCTCGCGCAGGAACTGTGGTGGCCTCGCAATTCACGTCGAGCGTGTTGCGAGCGGCGCCGCAAAGCTTACCCGGTCAAAATTGCTGCGTCGCTAGTGAAATACCGGATGGCGGGAGAGGCAACGCTCTAGCGCCTGTTCGCGGATCGCGGACGTCGGCCGCAAAGCCTTGCTGGACAAGGCGTGCGGCGTATCGATGCTGGCTCGCGGCAGACGCGCGCGAGCGCGATTGCGATGCTCTGCCGCAACAGTCGGATGACTGCGCAAGCACCGATGCGGGGCGGCGCGCGGAACTTGAAGGGAAGTTGAAAACGAAACGAGAGCGCGCCGTTGGTTTTCGACGGCGCGCCGTTGGCTTCGCAGCAAGCCAGGGCGCGCCGATATCGCATTGCAGCAATGCTTCCGATGCGTGCATGAGCGTGCTTGAAGCACGTTCGGCGCAGGTTCACCACGTGTTTAAACCATGCGCTTGAATCACATGCTTAAACCACGCGCTGACCCGCGCGCCACGTCGCGCGCGGCACCGGCAGCGAGTCGAGCATGGTCACGCGCACGAAGTCGGCGCGCAGGCCCGGTTCGATCGCGCCGCGGTCGTGCAGGCCGGCCTTGCGCGCGGGCTCCCACGACACGGTGGCGACCGCGCGCGGCAGCGTCCAGTCGGCCTTGGTGACGAGGTCGAACGCGGCGGTCAGCAGGCTCGACGGCACATAGTCCGACGAGAGGATGTCGAGCAGATCCGCCTGCGCCAGCTCCAGCGCCGACACATTGCCCGAATGCGAGCCGCCGCGCACCACGTTCGGCGCGCCCATGATGGTGGCGATGCCGCGCTGCTTCGAGGCTTCGGCGGCGAGGCGCGTGGTCGGGAATTCGGCCAGCACGATGCCTTCTTCGGCCGCTTGTTCGACGTGCTCGATCAGCGTGTCGTCGTGGCTCGCGAGCGGAATGTGGCGCGCGCGGCAGCGCTCGACGATCTCGCGGCGGTGCGCATCGGCGTAACGCTCCTGCTCGGTGGCCATTTCGGCGAGCAGGTTGTCGGCGTGCTCGTCGGTCCATTTGCCGTGGCGCTCCTGATAACGGCGCCACTGCGCGCGGTCGTGCCACTGGCGCTGGCCAGGCGTGTGGTCCATCACCGAGGCGAGGCGCAGCAGCGGATGCACGCTGAGCGTGTCGAATAGTTCGATCACGTCCTCGGTGGCGATCTCGCAGCGCAGATGCAGGAAGTGATCGGCGCGCAGCAGCTTGCGCTCGGTGAAGCGCGAGAGCGCGGCGGCGCTCGCGAGCTGCACGTCGCGGCCGCGCACGCCCACCGAAAGACGCGTGCCGATGGCGAGCGCATCGAACACCGTGGTGATGCCGGCGGCGGCGATCTGCGCGTCGTGAATCACGAACGCGGCGTCGATGTTCCAGTGCACGCCGGGACGCGGCGCGAGGTGTTTTTCGAGGTTGTCGGTGTGCAGTTCGACGAGGCCGGGCAGCAGGAAGTCGCCTTCCCAGTCCTCGGCTTCAGGCGCGGCGGTCGTGCCGCGCGACAGCTCGCGGATCATGCCGTCTTCCACGCGCAGCGTGCCGGTGAATACGTCGTCTCGCGTCACGATGCGAGCGTTGGTGATCAACATCGTCGGGCTCCAGAAATCAGGTCGTCATCAGGTTGTGGCGCGCGCGGATCAAAGCCGGTTCCATGCCTCTAGTGTGCATGCCGCGCGTGACACGTTGCAGTTTCTTCGCGTGGTCCGTTATGCGGCGGCCTGCGCTTCCACGGCGGCAGGCGCGCGCGGCGCGGCGAGCGTCAGCACGCGCGTGGCGACGCGCTCGCGCGTGTCCTCGTCATGGAACACGCCGACGATCGCCGCGCCGCGCTCGCGCGCCTCGACGATCAGTTGCGCGACCACGGCGCGGTTTTCCGCATCGAGCGACGCCGTGGGCTCGTCGAGCAACAGCACACGATGCTGCGCGATCAGGCCGCGCGCGATGTTCACGCGCTGCTGCTCGCCGCCCGAAAACGTCGCGGGCGCGAGCGGCCACAAACGTTGCGGCACGTTCAGGCGCGCGAGCAGTTGCGCGGCGCGCTCGCGCGCTTCGTCTTCATCGACGCCGCGCGCCACCAGCGGCGCGGCCACGATATCGAGCGTGCTCACGCGCGGAATCACGCGCAGAAACTGGCTCACGTAGCCCACCACGTTGCGGCGCAGGCGCAGCACGTCGTGCGGTTCCGCGCCCGTGATTTCCAGATGCTGATGCGGCAGCGCATCGTCGCGGATCGCGATGGTGCCGCCGCTCGCGAGATAGTTGCCGTACAGGCAGCGCAAAAACGTGCTCTTGCCCGCGCCCGAGGGACCGACGAGCACGACGCATTCGCCGCGCTCGACATCGAGCGAGACGCCCGCGAGCGCCTCGATGCCGATGCCGCCCTGACCATGCAGCGTGAAGGTCTTGCGCACGTCTTCGGCGCGCAGCATGAGCGCGGGGCGCTCGGCGAACGCGCGCGCGGATGAGGGATTGAGTGTCATCGTGTTCACCATCCTAGACCGGCAGCACCGAGGCCACCAGCGTCTGCGTATAGGGATGCTGCGGGTCGTCCAGCACCTGATCGGTCAGGCCCGATTCGACCACCGTGCCGCCTTGCATCACCATCAGGCGATGCGCGAGCAGGCGCGCCACGCCGATGTCGTGCGTGACGAT
Organism: Paraburkholderia tropica; assembly: GCF_914484835.1. Classification (GTDB taxonomy): domain Bacteria; phylum Pseudomonadota; class Gammaproteobacteria; order Burkholderiales; family Burkholderiaceae; genus Paraburkholderia; species Paraburkholderia tropica_A. The sequence goes on along the minus strand of NZ_CAJZAR010000069.1, from coordinate 35,184 downwards.
CAGCACCGAAAGATGCAGCGTGGTCGTGAGCGTGCGCAGCAGGTCGAGCAGGCGCGCCTGCACGGAGACGTCGAGGCCCGCCGTGGGTTCGTCCATGAAGACGAGGCGCGGACCGGTCACGAGATTGCGCGCGATTTGCAGGCGCTGCTGCATGCCGCCCGAGAACGCCGAAGGCAGTTCGTCGATGCGCGTGGCGTCGAGTTCGACGCGCGACATCCATTGCTGTGCGGTGTGGCGGATCTGCCCGTAATGACGTGCGCCCACGGCCATCAGCGGCTCGCCGATATTCGCGCCCGCCGAGACGCCCGCGCGCAGTCCGTCGCGCGGATTCTGCTGCACGAAGCCCCATTCGGTGCGCGCGAGCAGGCGTCGGCGCGGCTCGGAGAGCGTGCGCAGATCGAGCGTTTCGCCGTTTGCGTTCACGTAGCTCAACGCGCCGGAATCGGCGGGCGTGCGCAGCGCGAGCGTGTTGAGCAGCGTGGTCTTGCCCGAGCCCGATTCGCCGACGATGCAGAGCACTTCGCCGGGATACAGGTCGAAGCTCACGTCGCGGCAGCCGTTCTTGCCGCCGAACTGCTTCGTGAGCTGGCGGGCGCTGAGTAGCGGCGTCATGCGCGGTCTCCCGGTTGATTGAACTGTTCGGTATCCTGATGTTTGCGACGATCGTGGCAATAATCGCTGTCCGAGCAGACGAACATGCGCTGGCCCGCATCGTCGACGATCATTTCGTCGAGGAAACTCTCGCGCGAACCGCACAGCGCGCATGCGTGTTCCCAGCGCTGCACCTCGAACGGATGATCGTCGAAATCGAGCGATTTCACCGGCGTATAAGGCGGAATCGCATAGATGCGGCGCTCGCGGCCCGCGCCGAACAACTGCAGCGCGGCGTTCATGTGCAGCTTCGGATTGTCGAACTTCGGGATCGGCGAAGGCGAGGCCAGATAGCGGCCGTTCACCGTCACCGGATAGTCGTAGGTGGTGGCGATGCTGCCGTGCTGGACGATGTCCTCGTAGAGCTTCACGCTGATGAGCCCGTAGTCGGCGAGCGCGTGCAGCTTCTTGCACTCGGCCACGCGCGGCTCCAGACGATAGAGCGGCTCGGGCATCGGCACCTGATAGACGAGAATCTGCTTCTCGGTGAGCGGCGTTTCGGGAATGCGATGGCGCGTCTGCACGATGGTCGCTTCGCTCGTGCGGCGCGTGGTCGCCACGCCCGTCGTGCGCGCGAAAAAGCGGCGGATGTTCACGGCGTTGGTCGTATCGTCGGAACCTTGATCGATGACCTTGAGCGTGTCGTTCGCGCCGATGATCGCCGCCGTCACCTGAATGCCGCCCGTGCCCCAGCCATACGGCAGCGGCATTTCGCGCGAGGCGAACGGCACCTGGTAGCCGGGCACCGCCACGGCCTTGAGCAGCGCGCGGCGGATCATGCGCTTGGTCTGCTCGTCGAGATAGGCGAAGTTGTAGCCGTCGGCGGCCTGCGTTTCGTGCGAGGCGAGCGACGTGTCGAAGGTGTCGGGCGCGTTCATGCGGCGTCTCCTTCGTGCTGCGCGCGCAGGCGGCGCACGAGTTCGAGTTCGGACTGGAAGTCCACGTAATGCGGCAGTTTCAGATGCTGCACGAAACCCGAGGCTTCCACGTTGTCGCTGTGCGAGAGCATGAATTCGATGTCCTGGGTCGGCGAGGCGAGCGTCTCGCCGAGTTCTTCCGCACGCAGTGCGCGGTCGACCAGCGCCATCGCCATGGCCTTGCGCTCCGCGTGGCCGAACGTGAGGCCGTAGCCCTGCGTGAACGCGGGCGGCACGTCCTTGCTGCCCGCGAACTGGTTGATCATCTGGCACTCGGTCAAGTCGATTTCGCCGATCTCGACCGCTTCGCCCAACTCGTCCAGCACCATCTCCACGGCCACCGAGCCGAAGCGGATCTCGCCCGCGAACGGATGCGAGTGCGCGTAGCCGCGCTGCGTGGCGTAGCCCATCGCGAGCAGGAAGCCTTCGTCGCCGCGCGCGAGGTTTTGCAGGCGCACCGAGCGGTCGGCGGGAAACGACAGCGGTTCTCGCGAAAGGTCGCCCGGTTCGGCGGCGTCCGGCGAGACGGTTTCCTGTTCGATCAAGCCTTCCTTGTTCAGCAGCGTGACGACGCGCGGCATCGGCTCGGCTTCCTGCGGCGCGAGTGCCGAGGCGATTGATTCGGTATCCGTATCGTTATCGCCTTCCGCGAGCAGCGCGAAATCGAGCAGACGCTGCGTGTAATCGTAAGTCGCGCCCAGCACCTGACCGCCGGGCACGTCCTTGAAGGTCGCGGAAATACGGCGCTCCACCGCCATGTTTTCCGTTTCCACGGGCAGCATATAGCCGAAACGCGGCAGCGTCGTGCGATACGCGCGCAGCAGGAAGATCGCTTCGACGAGATCTCCCGCGGCCTGCTTGATCGCGAGCGCCGCGAGTTCCTCGTCGTAGACCGAGCCTTCGGCCATCACGCGCGCCACGGCGAGGCGCATCTGCTCGCGGATCTGCGCGACGCTGAGTTCGGGCACGTTCGTGTCGCCACGGCGTGCCTTGTCGAGCAGACGCCACGACGCTTCGATCGCGCGCTCTCCTCCTTTGACGGCGACGTACATCAGTTCATCTCCACGCGAGTCGTGCGCGGCAGGCCCATGAGGCGGTCGCCGCACACGAAATAGAAGTCGATGCCGCACGGAAAGAGCGGCGCGAGCGCGGCGCGTTCCTGCCAGAAACGCGCGGGCAGTCCAACGGGCGCGATGGTCTGCGTCGATGCGATGCCGGGGCCGCGCAGCGTGAGCGGCGCGCCTTCGGTCAGCGAGTCGACGCGCACGAACACGGTGGCCGACTGCTCCGGCGACTCGGGCGTGCCGCTCGCGAACGCGTCGAGCGGCGGCAGCGCGGCGGCGGCGTGCACATAGGCGAACGCGGCTTCGTGCGGGGTGGCGGCGAGCGGCGCGTCGGCATGAAAACGCAGCGCGGCGGCGAGCGCGGCGTCGGGCTGCGCGATCCAGACCGGCGTGGCGTAATCGGCGAGCGCGAGCAGGGCCGCGAAGGCGGCGAGGCCCGCGCGGTTTTGCTGTTGGTTCTGCGCCGATTGCGTCGATGTAGACGATGCAGCAGCGGCGGGCAGCGGCGTTTCGATCACGCCGATCGTGCCCGGACGCGCGAGCGCATCGAGCAGCGTGCGGAAGACCGTTTGCGTGTCGTGGACCGGATCGGCGAAACCGGGCGCAAGCGCTTCCAGCATCGCGTGCGTGGGCGTGTGGGTGGGCATTTGAGCGTCGTTCATGCGTCGCCTCGAACCATCGTGAAGAACTCGACCTTGGTGCTGGCCGCCTCGTCGCGGCGCTCCGCGCGCTGTGCCGCGAGGCGTTGCGCGAGCGGGGCGATCAATTCGGCGTGCAGTTGAGCGTGGCGGGCGGGCTGTTGCAGGAGCGCGTCGGCGAGCGCGGCCAGTTCGGCGCGGCGCTTGTCGCGGCCCAGATGGCAGGCGACGCCGACCGTGGCGGCTTCGCCTTCGGGCGCGCGCAGCCGCAGCGTGGCGCGCGTGACTGTGGCTTCGCCGAGGTTGAAGGCGTTGCCGGTGCCGCCGACGCGTCCGCGCACCATCGCGAGACCCGTCTGGGGCGGCCGCAGCCAGTCGTAGGAGGGCGCCGGGGCGCCGCCGAGGACGCGGGCGAGCGCCGTTTCAAGCTCGGCGCGCGACGTGCGGGCGAGGACCGCCATCCAGGCGCGCCGGGCGTCGGAGCCGGCGGCGGTGGGCGGGGCGGAAGATGCGTTCATCGGAGTTCCTGTGTCGAGAACGGAAGGATCATTTCAGACCACTGCGAATGACTACGACTGCGGGAAATCTGGCGCCACTTTTCTGCCGCGTTTCTGCCGGACCCCGGCTAGACATTTGAGCATCTATTCATCCAGACGTCTAGACGTTTAATGGTGCAGTCGACCGAACACGGCGGGCGGGGCGTTTCATATTTCCATCACGCCTTGCGCACTACAATGCGCAAAACGATATTGAAAACCAGAGGAATGACAGCACCATGACATCGAACGACGAGGCGACGCACAGCACGCTCGAACGCGGCGCGGGCGTGGCGGTGTGGCGGCAGATCGAGCAGATTCTCGCGGCGGAGATCGCGGCGAAGGGTTTCGGCGAGGACGGCCGCCTGCCGAGCGAGGGCGAACTGGCGCGGCGCTTCGACGTGAACCGCCATACGGTGCGGCGCGCGATGCTGGGCCTCGCCGCGCTCGGTCTCGTGAGCGTCGAGCAGGGGCGCGGCACCTTCGTGCAGCCCGGCGCGATCGACTACAGCATCGGCAAGCGCACGCGCTTCACGGAAAACCTGCAACGTCATCAGCATTCGGCGGTGGGGCGGCTGCTCGCCTCGTCGCGCGTGAAGGCCGATCCCACGGCGGCGAAGGCGCTCGGGCTGCGCGCGGGCGCGCTGGTCTATCGGCTGGAAACACTGCACGAGTCGGACGGCGTGCCGCTCACCTACGCGCGCAGCTGGTATCCGGCCGCGCGTTTCGCCGATCTGCCCGCCGTGATGGAGCGCGTGGACAGCACCTCGAAGGCGCTCGCCGAATTCGGCGTGACCGACTATCTGCGCAAGTGGAGCCGCATCGGCAGCGTGCTGCCCGAGCCCGAAGTGGCGCGGCGGCTGAACATCAATCGCCAGCAGCCGGTGCTGTGGGTCGAAAACGTCGACGTCGATGTCGACGGCACGCCGATCAAATACGGCATCACGCATTTCGCGGCCGACCGCGTGCAACTGATGGTGGAGCACGACCTATGAGTCCGGCGCAGGCGTTGCGGGCCGCGAATCTCGCGGAGGAAGGCTGGACCGGCGCGACGCGTTTCGCGCTCTATTACGCGCCGCCGCGCGAGTCGGCCTGGTGGCGCGAAGGCTGCGCGTGGCTCGGGCGCGATCCCGAAAGCGGCGCGACGCTGACGCCGCCCGCCATCGACGGGCTCGCGCGGCCGCTCGGCGCGCTGACGCTCGCGCCGAGCCGCTACGGCTGGCACGGCACCCTGGTGCCGCCGTTTCGTCTCGCTGCGGGCGTGACGCCCGAAGCGCTGTGCGCCGCCGTGCAGACGTGGGCCGCGCGGCGCGCGGGCTTCGAGGTGGCGGCCGAGGCGGCCACGCTCGGGCGCTTCGTCGCGCTGCGCGCCGCCGAGGAAACGGGCGAGCACGCGCTGCGCGAACTGGCCGCCGACGCGCTGCGCACGCTCGCGCCGCTGCGCGCCACGCAGACGGCCGCCGAACTCGCGAAGCGCCTCGACGCGCCGCTCACGCCACGTCAGCGCGAGTACGTCGAGACTTGGGGCTATCCGTATGTGTTCGACGAATTCCGCTTTCACATGACGCTCTCCGATTCACTTTCCGATTCACTCGACGACAGCGCCGCGCGCGCGCAACTCACGCAGGCCTGGAATGCGCGGATGCGCGACGCGGGCGCGCTGCCGGTGCACGGCGTGGCGCTTTACGTGGAGCCGCGTCCGGGCGCGCCGTTCGCGCTGTGGCGGCGCGCGGCGTTTGCGGCGGGAGCGCGCGAATGACCTCCGCTACCAGCACGACACCTCTCACCGCCACGCGCCTGATCTACGTGATGGGCCCGTCGGGCGCAGGCAAGGACACGCTGCTCGGCTATGCGCGCGCGCGGCTCGCGAGCGAAGGCGTGGTGTTCGCGCATCGCTACATCACGCGCGAGGACGGCGGCCCGGAGAATCACATCGCGCTGACCGACGCCGAATTCGAAGCGCGCTCGACGCGCGGCCTGTTCGCGCTGCAATGGCGCAGTCACGCGCTGCGTTACGGCATCGGCGTGGAAATCGATCAGTGGCTGGCGCTCGGCTGCACGGTGGTCGTGAACGGCTCGCGCGCCTACGTGAACGACGCGCTCGCGCGTTATCCGCGCATGACGCTCGTGCACGTGGAAGCCGCGCCGCACGTGCTCGCCGCGCGGCTCGCCTCGCGCGCGCGGGAGACGCCCGAGCAGGTCGCCGCGCGGCTGGCGCGACGCGCGCCGTTCGAGGTGCCCGCGGGCGCATCGTTCACGCGCATCGACAACTCGGGCCGGCTCGACGAGGCCGGCACCGCGTTCGTGCGCGCCGTGCAGCGGGTGGCGCTGGACTAAGCCGCCTGGAGCCGGGATCGGCCCGTGGACTTTGTGGCTCTTGTTGCCGTGCGCGTTATTTTTGGCCGCCCCAATATGGCATGAGAAGATGCAGGCGACCCCGCGAATCATGCGCAAACCAAAACGAGAACGCCCTTGGACCGTTTCCAGGAGATGCAGATCTTTACGCGCATCGTCGATCGCCGCAGCTTCACGCAGGCGGCCGAAGATCTGAACTTGCCGCGCGCCACCGTCACGAATTCGATCAAACGTCTGGAGACCCGTCTCGGGGTGCGCCTGCTTGAACGCACCACGCGCCACGTGAAGCCCACGCACGACGGCGAAGCCTACTATCAGCGCTGCACGCGCCTGCTCGCCGACCTGGAAGAAACCGAGGAAGCGTTCCGCGACACCGACCCGCAAGGCCGCTTGCGCGTGAACATGCAGGAGACGCTCGCGCGTTACTTCGTGATGCCGCGCCTCGGGCAGTTTCTCGAACGTTATCCGCGCGTGGAGTTGTTCATCGGCTCGGGCGATCATTTCGTCGATCTGGTGCGCGAGGGCATCGATTGCGTGCTGCGCGCGGGCGAACTGGCCGATTCGTCGATGATCGCGCGGCGCGTGGCGCTGCTCGAACAGGTGACGTGCGCGAGTCCCGCTTACCTTGAACGTCACGGCGATCCGGCGACGATCGACGCGCTGCTCGACGGCCATCACGCCGTCAACTATCTCTCGCCGGCTTCGGGCCGCGCGCATCCGCTCGAATTCGCGCTGCCCGACGGCGTGCGCAACGTCACGCTGCCGGGACCGGTGGCGGTGAACGGCGCGGAACTGTACACGGCGGGCGCCGTCGCGGGACTGGGACTCGTGCAGGTGCCGCGCTATCGCGTGCGCGAGCAACTGGCCAACGGCGAGTTGTGCGTCGTGCTGGCGGACCAGCCGCCGCCGCCGATGCCGGTCTCGGTGCTGTATCCGCAGAGCCGGCAACTGGCGCTGCGCGTGCGCGCGTTCGCCGACTGGCTCGTGCAGGCGTTCGCCGAGGCGGGGTGAGGTTGACGCGAGACGCTGATGCGGCCGCGAGGCGGCGCGCGCCTCAGCGGCTCGTCAGGTGCGCTTCAGGTGCGTTTCAAGTGCGCCGCGACACCATGCCGGAGACGCGCTGCGCGGCCTGCTGAAGCGGATCGAGGAAGGTCTTGACCATCTGCTTCGCGCTGGTGCGCTGGGCGTTGCCGCTGATGTTCATCGCGGCGATCACGCGGCCCTGGCGGTTGCGGATGGGCGCCGAAATCGAAATCAGCCCGCCTTCCAGTTCCTGATCGACGATGGCCCAGCCCTGCGCGCGCACCTGGGCGATGATCTTCTTGAGCTCGTCCTTGTCGGTGACCGTGCGCGGCGTGTGCGCGTAGAGCGGCGAGGCGCCGAGCGTGGCGTCGAGCGCGTCGTCGTCGAGCGCGGCCAGCAGCACGCGGCCCATCGACGTGCAATACGCGGGCAGGCGGCTGCCGATCGAGAGGTTGATCGTCATGATCTTGTGCGTGGGCACGCGCAGCACGTAGACGATCTCGGTGCGGTCGAGCACGGCCGCCGAGCAGCTTTCGTGGACCGTGGCCGACAGTTCCTCCATGACCGGCTCGGCCAGATTCCAGAACGGCATCGACGTGAGATAGGCGAAGCCGAGGTCGAGAATCTTGGGCGTGAGCCGGAACAGGCGGCCGTCGGCCTCGACGTAGCCGAGCGTCTGCAGCGTGAGCAGGATGCGGCGCGCGCCGGCGCGCGTGAGGCCGGTGGCGGCCGCGACGTCGGTGAGCGTCTGCTCGGGATGCTCGGCGTTGAACGCCCGGATGACGGAAAGGCCGCGCGCAAACGACTGCACGTAGGAGTCGCCCGGCTTTTCGGGCGTGTCCGGCTGCTCGTCGGGACGGTCGGGCGAGGCGCTGGTGGCGGAAGTCATGGCGTCTTGGCGTCGGATCAAGGGCGGGAGGCGGCGCGTGAGGAACCCGTCACGATAGCGCAAGCGCATTGTTTCGCCAACCGGCATAGGGAAAAGCTGAGCGGATGCGGCGCGATCACGGGTTTCGTCCTCACATTTTATCCGTAGATTTGATTTAGCTCAATTTTCACCTCGCATAATCACATTGACGATATTTTCTCGATGCGATATTGCGACGATTTTTTAATCGGACGATTGAATGCTGTAGTGATTAACTCGGGTAAATAAAATCGCGTCCGTTTATCGGTCGAATTTTCCGTATTCGAGACGAGGCCGACGCGTCTCGAAAAGCGCGGCTTTGCCACACTGTTTATCCGCACCGCTCGAGAAGCGATGCCTGCGCACGCGCCGCCTGTCAAGCAAGAAAGCTATTTGAAAGATATTTGCGTCTTTCCGTCGCGCTTGGCCGGGCGAGATTTGTCGCATTCGGTAAACCTTGGCGCTGATCAAATTTTTGAATAGTTCCTTTCCGTAGAATTTCGCCAAATACGATACGGGTGCATTTTGCAGAGCGGTTTTATTGCAATGCGAGTGCGTGAAGCGTCCAAAGTGGTTCAACGGAAAATCAGGCAATTATGAAGAGAAAGGCCTTCAAAAGGTGGTTAATCCCCCTCGGCAGCGGGCTGCTCGTCTCCCTCGCGGGATGTAGCGGCAACATGGTTCTGCTCGATCCCAAAGGCAGCGTGGGCGTCGCCGAGAAAGAACTCATCGCCACGGCAACATGGACCATGCTGCTCGTCGTGGTGCCCGTGATCCTGCTCACGCTCTACTTCGCCTGGCGCTATCGAGCGTCGAACCGCAACGCCACCTACGCACCCAAGTGGGCGCACTCCACCGCGATCGAAGTGGTGGTCTGGACCATTCCGGCCATCATCATCCTGTTCCTCGCGGTCCTCACGTGGAAGACCACGCACGAGCTCGACCCCTACAAGCCGCTGGAGTCGAACACGAAGCCCATCAACGTCGACGTCGTCGCGCTCGACTGGAAGTGGCTGTTCATCTACCCGGACCTCGGCATCGCCACGGTCAACCAGCTCGCCGTCCCGGTCGGCACGCCGGTGAACTTCCGCATCACGTCGGATTCGGTGATGAACTCGTTCTTCATCCCGCAGCTGGGCACCCAGGTCTACGCCATGGCCGGCATGCAGACGCGTCTGCACCTGATCGCCGACCACGCGGGCGACTACGCGGGCATCTCGTCCAACTATAGCGGCAAGGGCTTCTCCGACATGAAGTTCCGCACGCTCGCCACGAGCCAGCAGGACTTCGACGCGTGGGTCCAGAAGGTCAAGGCGTCGCGCGCCGACCTCACCATGGACCAGTACGTGAGCGTCGCGCAGCCGCAGGAGAAGGCGCCGGTGGCGTACTTCTCGACGGTCGACCCGAAGCTCTTCAACAACATCATCGCGAAGTACAACAACGGCCACGTCACGAATTTCAGTGACCCGTCGTGCGCGACCAAGGGGTAAGCAGGCATGTTCGGCAAACTTACATTAGAGGCGATTCCATTCGATCAGCCGATCATCATGGGCGCGGCCGCGTTCATGGCGCTGATCGTGCTCGCGGTGTTCGGCCTCATCACCGTGACGGGCAAGTGGAAGTACCTGTGGAACGAGTGGTTCACGAGCGTGGACCACAAGCGCATCGGCGTCATGTACATGATCGTCGCGGTGCTCATGCTCGTGCGCGGCTTCGCCGACGCGGTCATGATGCGTATCCAGCAGGCGCTGGCGTTCGACGCGCCCGGCTATCTGCCGCCGCACCACTACGACCAGATCTTCACGGCGCACGGCGTCATCATGATCTTCTTCATGGCGATGGCGCTCATGGTCGGCCTGTTCAACATCGTGGTGCCGCTGCAGATCGGCGCGCGCGACGTGGCGTTCCCGTTCCTGAATTCGCTCTCGTTCTGGATGACAGCAATCGCCGCGATCCTCATGAACCTGTCGCTCGTGATCGGTGAATTCGCGCAGGTGGGCTGGCTCGCGTATCCGCCGCTTTCGGAGCTGCAATACAGTCCAGGCGTCGGGGTCGACTATTACATCTGGGCGCTGCAGTTGTCGGGCGTCGGCACGCTGATCACGGCGATCAACTTCTTCGTCACGATCATCAAGATGCGCGCGCCGGGCATGAGCCTGATGAAGATGCCGGTGTTCACGTGGACCGCGCTCTGCTCGAACGTGCTGATCATGGCCACGTTCCCGATCCTCACGATCGCGCTCGCGCTGCTCGGCCTCGACCGTTACGTCGGTACGCACTTCTTCACGAATGACGGCGGCGGCAACCCGATGGTGTATCTGAACCTGATCTGGGCGTGGGGCCACCCCGAGGTGTACATCCTCGTGCTGCCCGCGTTCGGCATCTATTCGGAAGTCATGGCCACGTTCTCGAAGAAGCCGCTGTTCGGCTACAAGACGATGGTCTACGCCTCGTGCGTCATCATGATTCTCGCGTTCCTCGTGTGGGCGCACCACTTCTTCACGATGGGCTCGGGCGCCGACGTCAACGCGTTCTTCGGCATCATGACCATGATCATCGCGATCCCCACGGGCGTGAAGATCTTCAACTGGCTGTTCACGATGTATCGCGGCCGCATCGAATTCACGGCACCCGTGCTGTGGACGATCGGCTTCATGGTCACCTTCTCGATCGGCGGCATGACCGGCGTGATGATGGCGATCCCGGGTGCGGACTTCGTGCTGCACAACTCGCTGTTCCTCGTGGCTCACTTCCACAACGCCATCATCGGCGGCGTGGTGTTCGGCTACCTCGCGGCCTTGCACTACTGGTTCCCGAAGGTATTCGGCATCAAGCCGAACGAGAAGCTCGGCAAGGCGTCGTTCTGGTGCTGGTTCGTGGGTTTCTACGTGGCCTTCGTGCCGCTGTACGTGCTCGGCTTCATGGGTGCCACGCGCCGTCTGAACCACTACGACAATCCGGCATGGCATCCGTGGTTCCTGCTGGCCGCCGTGGGCGTGGCCATCATCGCGCTGGGCGTGGTGTTCCAGGTGGTGCTGTGGGTGATGGCGTTCGTGAACCGCAACAAGGCGGAATGCCAGGACGTCACGGGCGATCCGTGGGACGCGCGCACGCTCGAATGGTCGATCTCGTCGCCGCCGCCGGTCTATAACTTCGCGGTCATCCCGCAGGTGCATGACATCGACGCCTTCGCGCACATGAAGGAAACGGGCCGTGGCCTGGGTCTCGCGGCGAAGTACCAGGACATCCATATGCCGTCGAACACGGCGTCGGGTTTCCTGATCGGCATGTTCAGCTTGGTGCTGGGCTTCGCGGGCATCTGGCACATCACGTGGCTCGCGGTGCTCTCGCTGGTCGCCATCGTCGTGACGGTTGCGCTGCATAGCTTCGGCAAGCACGACGGCTACTACATTCCGGCCGCCAAGGTCCGCGAGATCGAAGAGAAGCGCCATCGCGCGGCGGTTGCCGCCGAGCGCGAAATGGAAGCGCTGGAGGCTTAAACGATGTTACAGAAAACTCATACGGCAACGCTCGCCGATCTCGATCATCACGATCATCCGCCGTCGAATTCGGTGTTCGGCTTCTGGGTGTACCTGATGACCGACTGCATTCTGTTCGCGTCGCTGTTCGCCACGTTCGGCGTACTCGGCCATCAGTTCGCGGGCGGCCCCACGGGCAAGGACCTGTTCAAGATCGGCGATGTCGCGGTGGAAACCGCCGCACTGCTGCTGTCGAGCATCACCTACGGTTTCGCGATGCTCGCGGCGCACCGCCGCAAGACCGGCGCGGTGCTCGGCTGGCTGGCCGTGACCTTCGTGCTCGGCCTGGCGTTCCTCGGGCTGGAACTCAACGAGTTCTCGCACCTGATCGCCGAAGGCGCGGGTCCGCAGCGCAGCGCGTTCCTCTCGTCGTTCTTCGCGCTGGTGAGCACGCACGGTCTGCACGTGTTCTTCGGCCTCGTCTGGATGATCGTGCTGATGGTGCAGGTCATGCGCCAGCCGCAACTCGACGACCAGGCGATCCGCCGCCTCACGTGCCTCAGCCTGTTCTGGCACTTCCTGGACGTGGTCTGGATCTGCGTGTTTTCTTTTGTCTATCTCGGGAGCGTGCTCTAAATGGCTCATCCTCAAGCAGAAGCCCATGGCAGCCTCAGCACCTATGCAACGGGCTTCATTCTCTCGGTGCTGCTGACCGCCGGCGCGTTCGGCATCGTGCTGCACGGTACGCTGGACGCCACCACCGCGCTGATCGTGATCGCCGTGCTGGCCTTCGTGCAGGTTGTCGTCCACCTCGTGTTCTTCCTGCATCTGAACTCGTCGGGGCAGGGCTGGAACGTACTGTCGCTCGCCTATACTGTGCTAGCCGCTGCGTTCCTGATCTTCGGCACGATCTGGGTCATGCATAACGTCAGTATGAACATGATGTCGCGCTAAGCCGCATCGCGCGCGTCCTGCCTGGCGCGCAGGCACTACCCGCAACGGCCGCACAGTTCCTTGATCTGTGCGGCCGTTGCCGTTTTGTCTGCGCTTTATGGACGGGTTGCACGCTTGACACTCGCGCGCCGCGACGCCTATCATGGGCGCCAAATGTTCGATTATCGACCATGAGTTCGCATATCGAACATCACGCACGAGGACGTGCGCGTTCGATCCCTCCTTTTCGCCCGCGCAGTCCGTCTATCTCAATCAGCTTTGCATGAGATTCGGGTCGAGCCACCACGCTCGCACCAGGGTCCACAGGAGACTTCAATGACGGAAGCATTCATCTGCGACGCGATTCGCACGCCGATCGGCCGCTACGCGGGCACCCTTTCCCCGGTTCGAGCCGACGACCTCGGCGCCGTGCCCCTCAAGGCGCTCATGGAGCGCAACAAGGAAGTGGACTGGGCCGCGATCGACGACGTGATCTACGGCTGCGCGAACCAGGCCGGCGAAGACAACCGCAACGTCGCGCGTATGTCGTCGCTGCTGGCGGGCCTGCCGCAGGCCGTGCCGGGCTCGACCGTCAATCGTCTCTGTGGCTCGGGCATGGACGCCGTCGGCATCGCCGCGCGCGCGCTCAAGTCGGGCGAAGCGGGTCTGATGATCGCGGGCGGCGTGGAAAGCATGAGCCGCGCGCCGTTCGTCATGGGCAAGGCCGCGACCGCGTTCGCGCGCGACGCCGCCATCTACGACACGACCATCGGCTGGCGCTTCGTCAACAAGCTGATGAAGCAGCAATATGGCGTCGACTCGATGCCGGAAACGGCGGAAAACGTCGCGGTCGACTACAACATCAGCCGCGCCGATCAAGACGCCTTCGCGCTGCGCAGCCAGTTGAAGGCCGCGCGCGCCATCGCCGACGGCACGCTCGCGCAGGAAATCGTCTCGGTGTCGATCGCGCAGAAGAAGGGCGATCCGCTCGTGTTCTCGCGCGACGAGCATCCGCGTGAAACCACGCTCGAAGCGCTCGCGAAGCTCAAGGGCGTCGTGGGCCAGGACGGCTCGGTCACGGCCGGCAACGCGTCGGGTGTGAACGACGGCGCCTGCGCGCTGCTGCTCGCCAACGAAGAAAACGCCAAGCGCTTCGGCCTCACGCCGCGCGCACGCGTGCTCGGCATCGCCACCGCGGGCGTCGCGCCGCGCGTGATGGGCATCGGCCCGGGCCCGGCCACGCAAAAGCTGCTCGCGCGTCTGAACATGACGATCGATCAGTTCGACGTGATCGAGCTCAATGAAGCGTTCGCTTCGCAAGGTCTCGCCGTGCTGCGCATGCTCGGCGTGGCCGACGACGACGCACGCGTCAACCCGAATGGCGGCGCGATCGCGCTGGGCCACCCGCTCGGCATGAGCGGCGCGCGTCTGGTGACGACGGCGATGTATCAACTGCATCGCACCAACGGCCGCTTCGCGCTGTGCACGATGTGTATCGGCGTCGGCCAGGGCATCGCCATCGCGATCGAGCGCGTCTAAGCCCAAGGCATCACGCGGCGATGTTTTGAAACATGCCGCATCGATTGCGCGAAACCGCGGACCTTCGGGTTCGCGGTTTTTTTTCGTCCCGAATCTCCGCTGATTTGCGCGAAGTCCAATTCCCATCGACTGCGCGTCGAAGTCCTTCATACAACGCGAATAACCTGATACCGGACGCGGACAGTTACGACGCTCGATCAGAAAGCCGCGCGTAAAATCGCCTCCACATCGGCGCGAGGTCGTCGGTCGCAATCGACGATCGCAGCCGATCGCAATTCCGTTGCATCGTGATTCAAACCCCGTCTTTGAAGGAGAACGCGGATGATGAAGGCAGCGACTTTGGCAGCAGCAATGGTGATGGGTGTGGCCGTCGGCCAGGCGGCGTGGGCGCAGAACGAGCAGCCCGCGCAGCCGGACCAGGCGGGTGGACAATCGGCGCTGGCGGGCGCGGCGCAGGCGATCGTCGCCAACGTGCCGCCGGTGCACGTGAAGGCGAAGATCGTCGGCATCGACCGCGCCGCACGCGTGGTCACGCTGCGCGGCCCGCGCGGCAACGACGTCGATATCGCGCTGAGCCCGCAGGTCAGCAATTTCGATCAGCTGAACGTTGGCGATACCGTTGACGTGCTCTACAAGAACGCGCTGCTCGTGACGGCCGAGAAGGTGACCGGCAGCGGAAAGGGCATCCGCAAGCGCGTGGATACCAACGTTTATCTGCCCGCTTCGTCGGGTTACGACGCCGCGCGCCAGGTCGAGGTGCAGGCGACCGTGCAGCACATCAACGCGAAGAAGCGCGAGGTTACGCTGCGCGGCGCGTATCAGACGGTCACGCTCGAAGCGCCGTCGGATATCGATCTCAAGAGCCTGAAGGTCGGCGACACGGTGCATGCCGTGTTCGTGTCGGCTTACGCGACGCAGGTCACGCCGGTGGGCGCGACGGAGTAAGCGACTGAGTAAGCGACGGACTAAAGCGCTGCGCAAGCGCGCTTTCCGGCGTCATTAAAGACAACGCCGACGCACCGCGAGTGATCGCGATGCGCCGGCGTTTTTACGTGCAAGCGTACGAGCAACGCGGCGCGCTTGAGCAACGCGCGCGCCGGGTCAATCGACAGGCAGATTTACATCCCCGCCATGCACAGATACTTGATGACGACGTAATCGTCCACGCCGTAGTGCGAGCCTTCGCGGCCGAGGCCCGATTGCTTCACGCCGCCGAACGGGGCGACTTCGTTCGAGATCAGGCCCGTGTTGATGCCGACCATGCCGTATTCGAGCGCTTCCGCCACGCGCCAGACGCGGCCGATGTCGCGGCTGTAGAAGTAGGCGGCGAGGCCGAACTCGGTGTCGTTCGCCATCTTGATCACTTCCTCGTCCGACGAGAAGCGGAACAGCGGCGCGAGCGGGCCGAAGGTCTCGTCGCGCGCGACCTTCATCGCGGGCGTGACGCCCGTCAGGATGGTCGGCTCGAAGAAGCCGTGGCCGAGCGCGTGGCGCTTGCCGCCCGTCAGCACGTGCGCGCCCTTGCCGAGCGCGTCTTCGATATGCGATTCGACCTTCAGCACGGCCGCTTCGTTGATCAGCGGGCCTTGCGTCACGCCGCCCTCGGTGCCGAGGCCGACCTTGAGCTTTTCGACCGCGTCCTTGAGCTTCGCGGCGAACGTGTCGTACACGGCGTCGTGGACGTAGAAGCGGTTCGTGCAGACGCAGGTCTGGCCGCTGTTGCGATACTTCGAGGCGATTGCGCCCGCGACGGCGGCGTCGATATCGGCGTCGTCGAACACGATGAACGGCGCGTTGCCGCCGAGTTCGAGCGAGACCTTCTTGACCGTCGAGGCGCACTGGCTCATCAGCAGGCGGCCGACCGGGGTCGAGCCCGTGAACGACAGCTTGCGCACGGTCGGGTTGCTCGTCAGTTCGCCGCCGATGGCCTTCGGGTCGCCCGTGACGACGCTGAAGATGCCCGCGGGCACGCCCGCGCGTTCGGCCAGCACGGCCAGCGCGAGCGCCGAGAACGGCGTGGCTTCGGCGGGCTTGAGGACAATCGGGCAGCCTGCGGCGAGCGCGGGGCCGACCTTGCGCGTGATCATCGCGGCGGGGAAATTCCACGGCGTGATCGCGGCGCACACGCCGATCGCTTCCTTCGTCACGACGAGGCGCTTGTCGTTGGCGACGGTCGGGATCGTGTCGCCGTAAATGCGCTTGCCTTCTTCCGCGAACCATTCGAGGAACGAGGCGGCGTAGCCGATTTCGCCCTTCGCTTCGGCGAGCGGCTTGCCTTGTTCGGTCGTGAGGATCAGCGCGAGGTCGTCGGCGTTTTCCATCATCAGGTCGTGCCACTTGCGCAGGATGACGCTGCGTTCCTTCGCGGTCTTCGCGCGCCACTTCGGCCACGCGGCGTTCGCGGCGGCGATCGCGCGGCGCGTTTCGGCGGCGCCCATGCGCGGCACCGTGCCGATCAGCGCGCCGGTGGCGGGATTGGTCACGTCGAGCGTGGCGCCGTCTTCGGCGCCTTGCCATTCGCCGTTGATGTAGGCCAGATTCTTCAGCAGCGATGCGTCTTTCAGGTTCATCTCAGAACTCCCGACAGGCTTCGATTCGATTGAATGCGATGTAATTCGGTGGGTCGTCGCGGCGCACGGCGCACAACGACGAACGGCACAGCGGCAAGTGCCGATGTGCCGTCAGGGATGGCCCGCGCGCGGCGGGCCGGAGGTCTTGCAGCGGTCGCGATGCAGGCTGTGAGGCTTACGCCGGCACGCCCACGGCTTCCTTGATCGACTCTTCGAGGATCGCGAGCGCTTCGTCGAACACGTTGTCCTGGATCGTCAGCGGGAACAGGAAACGCACGACGTTCGAGTACACGCCGCAAACCAGCAGCAGCAGACCGCGGTTCAGCGCGGCGGTTTGCACGCGCTTCGTGAAGTCGGCGTCGGCTTCGCTCGTGCCCGGCTTGCAGAATTCCACGGCGTTCATCGCGCCCGGACCGCGCACGTCGGCGATTTGCGGCACTTCTGCCTTCATCGCGTTGAGCTTGGCCTTGATCTTGTCGCCGAGCTTCGTGGCGCGTTCGCAGAGCTTTTCTTCTTCGATGATCTCGAGCACCGCGTGCGCCGACGCCACGGCCAGCGGGTTGCCCGCGTACGTGCCGCCGAGGCCGCCGGGCGCTGCCGCGTCCATGACTTCGGCGCGGCCGACCACGCCCGACAGCGGCATGCCGCCGGCCAGGCTCTTGGCGATCGTCATCAGGTCAGGCGTGACGTCGTAGTGTTCCATCGCGAACAGCTTGCCGGTGCGCGCGAAGCCCGTTTGCACTTCGTCGGCGATCAGCAGGATGCCGTGCGTGTCGCAGATCTGGCGCAGGCCGCGCACGAAGTCCGCCGGCGCCTGGTAGAAGCCGCCTTCGCCCTGAACCGGTTCGAAGATGATCGCGGCGACGCGCTTCGGATCGATGTCGGCCTTGAACAGCATCTCGATGTGCTTGAGCGAGTCGGCCGTGCTGATGCCGTGGACCGCGTTGGGGTACGGCGCGTGGTAGACGTCGGCCGGGAACGGACCGAACGCGAGCTTGTACGGCGCGACCTTGCCGGTGAGCGCCATGCCCATCATCGTGCGGCCGTGGAAGCCGCCCGCGAAGGCGATCACGCCCGGACGGCCGGTCGAGGCGCGGGCGATCTTGACGGCGTTTTCGACGGCTTCGGCGCCGGTCGTGAAGAACGCGGCCTTCTTCGCGAAGCTGCCCGGTGCGCGCGCGGCGACCTTTTCGGCCAGCGAGACGTACGACTCGTACGGCACGATCTGGTAGGCGGTGTGCGTGAAGCGATCGAGCTGCGCCTTGATGGCGGCGACGATCTTCGGATGGCGGTGGCCCGTGTTGCACACGGCGATGCCGGCGGCGAAGTCGATGACGCGGCGGCCTTCGACGTCCCACAGTTCCGCGTTTTCAGCGCGCTCGGCGTAGAAGTTGCACATGACGCCCACGCCGCGCGGCGTGATGGCGTCCTTGCGGCTCTGCAGATCGGCGTTCTTGCTCACGTTCATCTCCTTCACAAACTTCGGTTTTCGGATTGGTTGGTGGACCGGCAAGCAGTCCATGGCGCGACTATACTCACGTTTGGCTCTAAATTTCAGAGCCATTCAAATAAATTCATAGGAGCCAATTTCGATGCGAGCGAGTGTCCTGTCAGACTGGCTGGCCCAGCGGATCGAGCGCGGCAGCGGACAGCCCGTCTATCGCCAGTTGCACCGGCTGTTGCAGCAGGCGATCCTGTCGCGCGAGCTGCCCGCGGGCGCGCGCGTGCCGTCTTCACGGCTGCTGGCGGCGGAATTGGGGATCGCGCGCAATACCGTCACGCAGGTCTACGAACAATTGGTGCTCGAAGGCTATGTGACCTCGGCGACCGGGCGCGGCACGTTTGTCGCCGATACGTCGCCGGATGAAATCGTCGGCGCGGCGGAAATTGGCTCTGTCGATGGGCGGAAAAGTGGCGTAGCGGGAGGAGCCGGATCGTCGGGCGTCGGGATTGCAACTAACAGCCCCGGCGTGCGGGGCGCGATGGGGCTGGCCGGAGTCGGAGCTGGAGCCGGAGTTGGGGCCACAACCGGAGCCGCAGCCGGATCACCCGCGAGCGCGAACGCGCGGCATTCAGCAGGCGGCACGCTCGCGGCGGCCGTGGCGAGTGCGGCGCACCCAGGCCTCGCCGCATCCGCATCCACCGCGACGCCATCGCCATCGCTCTCGCTACCGCCCGACGCACTCGCCGCCGCCGCCCAGATCCATCGCCCCGCCGCGCGTGCCTTATCCACGCGCGGCGCGCGCCTGATCGCGGGCGCGGGCGTCTCGAAGCGTCAGGGCGGCGCGTTCATGCCGGGCGTCCCCGACGTCTCGCGCTTTCCCGCGCGCGTCTGGACGCGTCTGCACAACAAATACTGGCGCAGCCTGCGCCCCGACCTGCTGACCTACGCGCCGGGCGGCGGCCTCGCGCTGCTGCGTCACGTGCTCGCCGACTATCTGCGCACCTCGCGCTCGGTGCGCTGCTCGCCCGAGCAGATCATCATCACGACCGGCATCCACCAGTCGGTCGACCTGGCCGTGCGTCTGCTGTCCGATCCCGGCGACACCATCTGGACCGAAGATCCGTGCTACTGGGGCGTGCGCAGCGTGCTGCACGTGTCGGGGCTGAAGGCGCGTCCGGTCGCCGTCGACAGCGAGGGCATCAACCCGTCCGCCGCCGATTTCGCCGCGCCGCCGCCGAAGCTCATCCTCGTCACGCCGTCGCATCAATATCCGCTCGGGATGGTGATGAGCCTCGCGCGCCGCCGCATGTTGCTCGAATACGCGCGCCAGCATCAGTGCTGGATCATCGAGGACGATTACGACAGCGAATTCCGTTACGGCAGCCGTCCGCTCGCATCGCTGCAAGGGCTCGATACGGCGGGGCAGGTGATCTATGTGGGGAGCTTCGGCAAGACGCTGTTTCCGGGGCTGCGCGTCGGTTATCTGGTCGCGCCCGAACCGCTCGCCGAAAGCTTCGCGACCGCGAGCGCCGAGCTGTATCGCGAAGGCCAGCTATTGCAGCAGGCCGTGCTGGCGGAGTTCATCGCCGAGGGGCATTTCACGTCGCATATCCGCAAGATGCGCGCGCTTTACGGCCAGCGTCGTCAGGCGCTGCTCGACGCCGCGACGCGCCGTTACGGCGACGCGCTGCCCGCGCTCGGCGGCGATGCGGGCCTGCACGTCGTGATGCAGTTGCCCGAAGGCAGCGACGACCGCGCCGTGGCCGAGGCCGCGCTCGCGCGCAACATCGTCGTGCGGCCCTTGTCGGGGTATTACTCGGAGCGCGAGCGCGCGGCGTCGGGCTTGCTGATCGGCTATGCGTGCGTGCCCGACGAGGAGATCGCGCCCGCGTTCGACACGCTCGCCGAAGCCATCGACGTGACGTTGCCGACGTTCGCTTGAACTGCGCGCCTGCAGCCGCTTAAAGCTGTTTAAAGCCGGATCAACACCGCGCCGCAAGTCACGAGCGCGCACGCGATCATGCGGCGCGCCGTGAGTTGCTCCTTCATGAACAGCCAGCCGATCAGCACCGCGAAGATCGACGACAGTTCGCGCAGCGCCGACACCATCGCGATCGGCAGGAAACGGAACGCCTCGATCACGAAGCAATACGCGACGAGCGCGAGCACGCCCGCGAGCATGCCGCGCGCGACGGCGGCCTTCGACGTGAACATCTGTGCCGCACCGCCGCGCATCTTGCAGACGATCAGGAACTGCGGCACGTTCCAGAGCAGATAGACCCACATGATGTAGCTGAGCGCGTTGCCCGCGGCGCGCGCGCCGAGGCCGTCGACGATCGAATAGACCGCGATGAACAGACCCGTGAGCAGCGCATACGGCACGCTTTCGCCGGAGAAGCGCATGCCGCGCCGGAACGCCAGCGACATGATGCCGAGCGAGACCAGCACGACGCCGGTTGCCGCGAGCGGGTGCAGTTCCTCGTGCACGAACACCAGCGCGCCCGCCGAAATGAGCAGCGGCGAGAGTCCGCGCGCGATCGGGTAGATCTGGCCGAAGTCGCCGCTGCGATAGGCGCGCACGAGCGTGAAGCAGTACGCGAGTTCGAGCACGGCGGAGGCGGCGATGTACGGCCAGCTCGCGGCGTCGGGCAGCGGCAGCACGCAGACGGCGATCGCGCTCACGATCACATACGGCACCGAGAACATGCCGAGCAGCCAGACGCGGTCGTTCGAGAGATGAAGGAAGGCATTCCAGCTCGCGTGCATGAGCGCCGAGAGCAAAACCAGCAGGACGACGAAACTGGCCATCGAGAGTGATCGCGGTGAGGCGGTTGGAGGTGGAGAACGCGGCGCGGTGAATGCCACAATTTGCCACAAAGCGATGCAAATCGCCGCAAGGCTCTCATTATTCCAGCGAATGGCGGGCGATGCCAGCGAATTGGCCGCGAACCTCGCGGCGAATTTCACCCTGTAGCGCGTTTGTCACGCTGCTTGAGCCACGCGAGCAATGCGCAACGCGAGCCGCGAGACCCTCGTCCCGGGGCTCGCGTCGATCAGCACGCAAGCGTGGCGCACAACGCGGCGCACAAGAAGCGCCGTATCGGCGAAAACCGCGATCAGATCACGCGCGCGCGCAGCCGCGCCGACACCAGATCGATCACCGTCACCACGGCCACGACCATGATCAGCACCGCGCAGGTCTGCGGATAGTCGAACGAGCGGATTTCCTCGTAGAGCACGACGCCGATGCCGCCCGCGCCCACCATGCCCACCACCATCGCCGAGCGCACGTTCGACTCGAAACGGTAGAGCGCGTAGGAGATCCACAGCGGCATGACTTGCGGCAGCACGCCGTAGATGATTTCGTCGAGCGGCGTGGCGCCGGTCGCGCGCACGCCTTCGGCGGGACGCGGATCGATGGCTTCGACGGCTTCCGCGAACAGCTTGGCGAGCACGCCCGTGGTGTGCACCCACAGCGCGAGCACGCCCGCGAACGGACCGAGCCCGACGGCCACGATGAAGATCATCGCGAACACCATCTCGTTGATGGCGCGGCACGCGTCCATCAGGCGGCGAACCGGATGCAGCACCCAGCGCGGCGCGAGATTGTGCGCCGACATCAGCCCGCACGGCACCGCGCAGACGAGCGCGAGCGCCGTGCCCCAGAGCGCGACCGCGATGGTCACCCACATTTCGTGCACGTAGGTGCGCCACTCGTGGAAGTCGGGCGGAAAGAAGCCTTCAGCGAAGGTGCCCATGTTCGCCGAATCGGAGAGCAGGTCGAGCGGGCGCATGTCCGCGCCGCGCCACGCCGCGCCGAGCAGCATCAGCACGATCGCCCACAGCACGAGCGAGGACCAGCTGCGCTTGCTTGAGGCGGCTTGCAGGCGCGCTTTCGCATCGGCGCTCTGGGCGCTCTGGGCGTTCGGGGCGTTCTGCGCGTTCTGCGCGGCGATCGGCGGGGCGTCGAAGTCCATCGCGCCCATCACGGTTTCGCGGCGGCGTTGAGCGCGCCGATCTTCGCGTCGATGGCCGCGATCTGGCTCTTGCGGTCGTCGTCGGAAAGATGCGTGTCGGCGGTGATCTTCTGCTTTTGCTGGAACAGCGCGATCTGGCGGATCGGCAGCAGTTGCTCGTCGCTCGACGGCGCGAAGCCCGCGTAGCCGGTGATATCGGCCATGATCTTCTTCTCGCGCGGATCGGTCTTCGCGTAGTGATAGAAGAAGTCGCGCAGCTTCTGTTTGGTCGCCTCGGGCAGATCCTTGCGCATCACGAGCGGATCGGACGGAATCAGCGGCGAGGTCCACAGCACGCGCACCTGCTTGAAGCGGTCGGGGTGCTTGCGTTCCAGCGTGGCCAGTTCCATCGTGTTGTTGGTGGCGATATCGACCTTGTTGTTGACCACGGCGAGCAGATTCGCTTCGTGGCTCGACGGCAGCACGGTCTTGAACGTGGTCGCGTTCACGGGCAGATTGCGCTGCGCGAACAGGTAATAACCGGGGATCAGCGAGCCGGACGTGGAATTCGGGTCGCCCCAGCCGAGCGTGAGTTCCTTAGGATTCTTGAATACGTCGTCGAGCGTCTTCACGCGGCTGTCGACGTTGGTGATCAGCACCGACTTGTAGCCCGCGTCGCCGTTCGCGTAGAGCACCTTCGCGAACACTTCGCCGTTCGAGCGGTCCACGGCTTCCATCGCCGAGGCGTTGCCGAAATAGCCGATCTGCACCTTGTTGAAGCGCATCGCCTCGATGATGCCCGAGTAGTCGGTGGCGAAGAACGCATTCACGTGCAGGCCAGTCTGACGGCTCATGTCGTCGATGAACGGTTGCCAGCGCTGCTTGAGGACTGCTGATGAATCGGTCGAAATAATACCGAAGTTCAGGTCGTCGGCATGAGCGGCCGATGCGCCGAGCGAGGCGAACGCAACGGCGCCGGCGGCGCAGCAGGAAAGCAGGGAACGGATCAGTTTCATGTGAGAGGCGGTCCGGTTCGGTTGGGGAAGAAAACGTTTGCTTGCGATTCGCGCAGAAGGGGCTAGGCCGCCTTCGGCTGCGCGCCGAACTGCTGCGCGCGTGCTTGCGTTGCCGCTTGTGTTGCTGCTTGTGTTTCCGCTTGCGTGGACGCCTGTGAAGGCGCCGCATCCGCTTCGAGCAATTCGCGCGCGGCGCTGCCGTACAGCTTCTGCAACAGCTCGGGCGTGAGCGCGGCGGACGGCCCGTCGTAGACCACGCGGCCGTCGCGCAGCGCGATCGTGCGCGGGCAATACTGCATGGCGATATCGACCTGATGCAGCGACACCACCACCGTGAGCCCGTGATTGCGATTGAGCATGCGCAGCATGTCCATCACGCGGCGCGACGATTCGGGATCGAGCGAGGCGATCGGTTCGTCGGCGAGAATCAGGCGCGCGCGCTGCACCAGCGCGCGGGCGAGCGCGGCGCGCTGCTGCTGGCCGCCGGAGAGATTCGCGGCGCGCTCGTGCGCTTTATCGGCGATACCGACTTCCGCGAGCGCCGCGATCGACAACTCGCGCTCGCTGCGCGGAAAGCGGCCGGTGAGACGGCGCCACAGCGGCAGGCGCGCGAGCGCGCCGATCAGCACGTTGGTCTCGACACTCAGGCGATGCACGAGATTGAACTGCTGGAACACGAAGCCGACGTCGCGGCGAATGCGGCGCACTTCGCGCACGATGCGTCCGTCCTGCTGGATCGGGCGGCCGAGAATCTCGATGCGCGAAGGCTGCGGATCGGCGGCGACGAAACCCGCGATATGGCGCAGCAAGGTCGACTTGCCCGAGCCCGATGCGCCGATCAACGCGACCATTTCGCCCACGCCCACGCGCAGGTTGATTTCGTCGAGCGCCTTGCGCTGCGGCCCGAAAGTTTTCGACAGTCGTTCGATTCGAATTGCGTCCATTTGCGCGCTCATGTCAGCGTCGGCTCCATTCATCCGATGAGTGGGAGGCGTGCGCATCCCGTGCTCGAGTCGGGGACATTCTAGGAAGCGACTATGACGGTTGAGTGAAGGTGTCGCGACGTCTAGACGACTACACATTCACAAGACGTTCACGAGGGCGCAACAAGTCGAGGTGATGACATCTGTGTGACGTCTCACACATGTCACGCGGAATGCCGCATGAAAGGGCTATATTGTTGGCAAACGCATGTGCTGTCCCCGGTTTTCGAATGCCGCGCTGTTTCCCTTGAACCGAACGAGCGACGACCCGCGACGCCATGCAGGCACTGAGCTTCCTTCCCGACAGCTTCGCCGAATACGAGGACCTGAAAACGCTCCTCGACGCGGGCTCGCCCTGGTTCGACATCCGCAGCGCGGGCGAGGTCGCGGTGCGCGGCCGGTCGTTTTCGCTCTACGTGGCGGCGGTGGGCTCGCGCGATCCGCACGCGCCCGCGATCGGCTTTTTCGGCGGCATTCATGGGCTCGAACGCATCGGCTCGCAACTCGTGCTCGATTACATGCGCGCGCTCGTGGGCCGTCTCGCGTGGGACGAATTGCTGATGCGCCAGCTCGAATCGGTGCGGCTCGTGATGATGCCCATCGTCAACCCGGGCGGCATGTGGCTCGCCACGCGCGCGAATCCGAATGGCGTCGATCTGATGCGCAACGCGCCGCAGGACGCCGACGAGCGCGTGCCCTTTCTCGCGGGCGGCCAGCGCGTGGGGTCGTGGCTGCCGTGGTATCGCGGACGGCGCGGCGCGACGATGGAAACCGAAGCCTCGGCGCTGCTCAAAGTGGTCGACGACGAACTCACGAACCGGCCGCTCGCGTTCGCGCTCGATTGTCATTCGGGTTACGGATGGAGCGACAGCATCTGGTTTCCGTACGCGCGCACGCGTCAGCTCATGCGTCATCTGCCTGAAATGTACGTGCTGAAAACGATGTTCGAACGCGCGCATCCGCATCACGGTTACACGTTCGAGCCGCAGAGCCATCAATATCTGCTGCACGGCGATCTGTGGGATTGCGCGTACGATCGCGCGCCCGCCGACAACGTGTTCCTGCCGCTCACGCTCGAACTGGGCTCGTGGCTGTGGATCAAGAAAAATCCGCGCCAGATCTTTTCGCGTCAGGGCATGTTCAATCCGGTGATGCAGCACCGCACCGCGCGCGTGCTGCGGCGTCACGCGAATCTGTTCGATTTCCTCACGCGCGCCGCGTATTCGTCCGAACGCTGGCTGCCCGAAGGCGTCGCGCGCCAGCAGGTGCTGCAAAGCGCGATCGGGCATTGGTATCAGCGGCCCGGCGTATGAGTGCGAACCTGAACCCATCGTCGTCGTCGGCGGCTTCAGCGCCGTGGGTGCTGCTGCGCGGGCTCACGCGCGAGTCGCGGCATTGGGGCGCGTTCGCGCCGCTGCTCGAAGCGCGTGGCGGCGCCGTGCTGCCTGTCGATCTACCGGGCAACGGCACGCGCCATCACGCGGTGTCGCCGCTCGACGTGAACGATTACGTCGATGCCGTGCGCCACGAGCTTCAGCGCGCGCTGGTGCTCCGCGAGGGCGCGCCGCCGGTCCGCGTGCTGGCGATGTCGCTCGGCGGCATGGTCGCGACGGCCTGGGCGCTGCGCTTTCCGGCCGAGATCGCGCGGCTCGTGCTCGTGAACACGAGCATGCAGCCCTTCAGCCGTTTCGACGAGCGCCTGCGGCCCGCCGCGTGGCCCGCGCTGCTGCACGCGGCGCAGCATTGGCGCGGGCGCGACCGCATCGGCGTGGCCGAGACGCGCATTCATGCCGCGACCTGCGCGCGCCGCAACACGCTCGCCGCCGATCTCGACACCTGGCGCGCGATCCGCGCGAGCGCGCCGGTGAGCCGTGCGAACGCGCTGCGCCAGCTCTGGGCCGCCGCGCGGTTTTCGGCGCGCGGCGTGCCGCGCTGCGAGGTGCTGGTGGCGTCGTCGCGCGCGGATCAACTGGTGAATCCCGTGTGTTCGGCGCGGCTCGCGCAGGCGTGGGGCGCGCGCCACGTCGAGCATCCGTGGGCGGGCCACGATTTGCCGCACGACGATCCGCACTGGCTGATCGAGGCGATCTGCGCGATCGAAGCGGTGAATGAATCCGTGACGGAATCCGCAAGCGAATTAGCGAGCGATCCCGCGAGCGATTCTGTGAGCGATTCCGCGAGCGCGAGCGCCGAGGCGGAACCGCAAGCCGATTCGCCCGCCCTCGCGCCGGACGAGCCTGCATCGCCGCCGTGACGATTGCCCCATAATAGGGACGTTTCGTCAGCACTTTCAGGAAGATTTCCCGCCATGAACGACACCGTCCGCACTTCATCGGGCAGCGCCGCGCCGCGCCTCACGAGCCTTTCGCACGGCGGCGGCTGCGGCTGCAAGATCGCGCCGGGCGTGCTCTCCGCGCTGCTCGCGCGCAGCACGCCGCTCACGGCCGCGTTCCCCAATCTGCTCGTCGGCACCGAGACGGCCGACGACGCCGCCGTCTATCAGCTCAACGACGAGCAGGCCATCGTCGCGACCACCGACTTCTTCATGCCGATCGTCGACGATCCGTACGACTTCGGCCGCATCGCCGCGACCAACGCGCTCTCCGACGTCTACGCGATGGGCGGCAAGCCGATCCTCGCACTCGCGCTGGTGGGCATGCCGATCAACGTGCTGCCGCACGAAGTCATCGCGCAGGTGCTGCGCGGCGGCGAGGACGTCTGCGCGGCGGCGGGCATTCCCGTCGCGGGCGGCCATTCGATCGACTCGGTCGAGCCGATCTACGGGCTCGCGGCGCTCGGCGTCGTGCATCCGTCGCGCGTGAAGCGCAACGCGTCGGCGCGCGCGGGCGACGTGCTCGTGCTCGGCAAGCCGCTCGGCGTGGGCGTGCTCTCGGCGGCGCTCAAGAAAGATCTGCTCGACGATGCCGGCTACCAGGCGATGGTCGCCGCCGCCACGATGCTCAACAAGCCGGGCGCGGCGCTCGCCGAACTCGACGACGTGCACGCCATGACCGACGTGACCGGCTTCGGCCTGCTCGGCCATACGCTCGAAATCGCGCGCGGCGCGGGTCTCACGGCGCGCGTGCGTTACGCGGATCTGCCGTGGCTGCCGGGCGTCGAGGCGTTCGTCGATCAGGGCGTGTTCACGGGCGCGTCGGGGCGCAACTGGGCCTCGTACGGCGAGGGCGTGACGCTCGCGCCGGGCCTGCCCGAGAGCGCGCGCACGCTGCTCACCGATCCGCAGACCTCAGGCGGCCTGCTCGTCGCCTGCGCGCCGGAACGCGTGGAGGATGTGCTCGCGCTGTTCCGCGACGACGGTTTCGCGGATGCGCGCGTGATCGGCGAATTGAGCGAAGGCCCCGCGCGCGTCGAGGTCGTATGAGCGCGGAGTCGCCGAAAGCCATTTTCTACGCGCTCGCGGCAAACGCGGGCATCGCCGTCTGCAAATACGCGGCGGCGGTGTTCACGGGTTCCGGCTCGATGTTCGCTGAGGCGATTCACTCGACCGCCGATTGCGGCAATCAACTGCTGCTGCTGTTCGGCCTGCGCCAGTCGCGCGAGCCGCCTTCGCCGCTGCATCCGATGGGCTCGGGCCGCGCGATCAACTTCTACTCGCTGCTGGTCGCGCTGCTGCTGTTCTTCGTGGGCGGCGCGTTTTCCGTCTACGAGGGCGTGCATCGGCTGTTCACGCGCGAGCCGCTGCAGTACGTCTATATCGCGCTCGCCGTGCTCGGCATTTCGGTGGTGCTGGAGGCGCTTTCGCTGTACGGCGCGATGCGCGAGATTCGCAAGGGCAATCCCGGCAAACCGCTGTGGCGCTGGTTTCGCGAGACGCGCGATTCCGATCTGCTGGTCGTGGCGGGCGAGGACGTCGCCGCGCTCGCGGGTCTCGCGATTGCGTTCGTCGCGGTGCTGCTGACCGTCGTTACCGGCAACCCGGTGTGGGACGCGTGCGGCTCGATCTGCATCGGCTTTTTGCTGATGACGATCGCGTGGCTCGTCGCGCGCGAGGTGAAGTCGATGATCGTGGGCGAATCGGCGAGCCCGGAGATGCGCCGCGCCATCGAGGCGTATTTGCGCGCGCGTCCCGAGATCCGCGCGATCATGAACATCATCACGCTGCAATGGGGCAAGGAAATCGTCGTGGCGGTGCAGGCCGAAATGATCGATTACGATCACAGCCGCACGATGGTCGAAGCCATCAACGAAATCGAGGCCGATTTGCAGGCGCGTTTTCCAGAAGTGCGCTGGGTGTTTTTCGAACCGGATTTCGTGAATCGTTAAAGTTCTTTTGTGCGATCCGTCTTGTGCGGATCTGACCATGTTTAAACGGGCCGCCGCTCCTTGAGCGCGGCCCGTTTTGTTTTTCTCTCTCCTCACGCTTTCTCGCGTACCGCGCGCCCGGTTCTCGTGCGCGATTTTCCCGCCTTTCGAATTCGTCCTATTCCGATGGTTTCTCCGATATGCGAGACACCTCGGCTTGCGCGTGGCCGCCGTGCGTCAACCCACGCCGCACCGGCCCTGATTCGAATTCGTCCTATTCGCTCGCATCGCGGAAATTTTTAGACTGGGTTCATCGCTTCCACAACCCCATCGATTGTTCTGCTACCTGATTTGAATGGAGGCAGACATTCGTGCCACGGGCTCTGTGAAGAGGCATTTATTTCGGATAGCGAAGTTTTTGGTTGTGAATCGCTGTCCAGTAACTTTTCCCGAGGAATCCAAGATGAACAAGATTTATCGCACTGTGTGGAACGCGGCGATTGGTGCGTGGGTGGTGGCGCAGGAAACCGCGCGGGCGCGTGGAAAAGGTTCGCGCCTGCGGACGGTTCGGACCGTGCTTGCTGCGTCGCTTGCGGCCACTGCGTTTGGCGGTGTCGCGATGAATGCCAAGGCCTCTACCATTGTGCCTTCGACTGGCACATGCAGCACTGGCGCGGGGACCATCAACGGCGTGGCTTACGCCGCGGAAACCAACCCGATCGACGGTAGCGGATCCTATTCGCTGGTCGCAGGGTGTTCCGCCTCGGGCGGCAACATGCTTGCGGCCACGGCTTATGGCGCGTTCGCCTCGGTGAAGGGCGACTATGGCGTCGCCATGGGATTCGGCTCGACCGCGGCAGGTAGCGCGACGGCAGTCGGCATGCAGGCCAATGCGGGCGGTACCGGCAGCAACGCATTCGGCTTCACGGCGAACGCCGCCGGCAGCAACAGTGTTGCGATCGGCTCCGCTGCGTCGTCGAGTGGTGCGAATGCCATCGCGATCGGCAATGCGTCGACGACGACGGCGTCAAACGCCGTAGCGATCGGTACCGGCGCCACGTCCCTGGGGAACGACGCGATCGTGATTGGCTCTGCCGCCAGCAGCATCGCAAACGGCGTCGCGCTGGGTAAAGGTGCCACGGTTGCATCGACCGATAGCAACAACTCTGGCGTGGCTTTGGGCAACGGATCGTATGCCAATGGCGTAGCGGTTTCGACCGGCTATCAGACGACCGCGAGCGGTTCGTGGAGTACCGCGCTCGGCCCCCGGGCGACGGCATCCGCGACGAATGCCACCGCGCTCGGCTACGGCGCGAATGCCTCCACGGTGAACTCGGTTGCGCTGGGCAATGGCGCGACCACGGCGGCCGCTGTGGCGACCGCCAATGGCGTGATCGGCGACACGACGTACACCTATGCAGGCACGTCGCCCACCGGCGTGGTGAGCGTGGGCAAGGCAACCGCCGAACGTCAGGTGACGAACGTCGCGGCGGGTCAAGTGACGTCCAGCAGCACGGACGCGGTGAACGGCTCGCAGCTCTACGCGACCAACACGCAGGTGACGGCGAACACGACCTCGATCACGAGCCTCAACAGCGCCGTCAACAACATCACGAACGGCGGCGGCATCAAGTACTTCCACACGAACTCGTCGCTGGCGGATTCGGTGGCGAACGGTGCGAACTCGACGGCGATCGGGCCGGCCGCCGCTGCCAATTACGCGGATGACATCGCGATTGGTGATGGAGCGGCGGCAAGCCGAGCGGGCTTTAACTCGCAGGGCGGCAATGTCGCGCTGGGTGCAAGCGCGTCGGCGCAGGGCTATCGTTCGATTGCCATCGGCAATGGGGCTCAAACGAACACCGGGTCGCTCTACAACAATTCCTCCGATATCGCGATCGGTCAGTCCGCGTTCTCTGAAGGCTACGATTCGGTCGCGCTGGGCAACAACGCGAATGCAGGCTCGGCAGGAGGGAGCGGCAACAACGTGGCAGTGGGCAGCAGTTCCTATGCCAAGGCATCGGGCGCCGTTGCGTTTGGCGGCGCGGCCAGCGCGGCGGCGGCCAACTCGACGGCCATCGGCGCACTCGCTTCGACTAGCGCAGCCGGCGCGGTTGCGATCGGTACCGGTGCGAATGCTTCCACGGTGAACTCCGTGGCGCTGGGCAACGGCGCAACCACGGCTGCGGCTGTGGCGACCGCCAATGGTGTGATCGGTGGCACGACATACACCTATGCAGGCACGACGCCGACCGGCGTGGTGAGCGTGGGCAAGGCAGGCGCAGAACGTCAGGTGACGAACGTCGCAGCAGGCCGTGTGACGTCGACCAGCACCGACGCGGTGAACGGCTCGCAGCTCTACGCGACCAACACGCAGGTGACGGCGAACACGACGAACATCAGCAATCTGCAAGGCAACGTCACGACGATGCAAGGTCAGATCACCAGCCTCAACGGTCAGATGGCTGACGCGGTGATGTACGACTCGTCGGCGCATGCATCGGTGACGCTGGGCGGTGTCGGCGCGAGCACGAACGTGAAGCTGAGCAACGTGGCGGTGGGCACGCTGTCGTCGACGAGCAGCGATGCAGTGAACGGTTCGCAGCTCTATGCGACGAACACGAACGTGTCGAACATCGCGGGCAACGTCACGACGTTGCAGAGCCAGATCACCAGCCTCGGCGGTCAGATGGCTGACGCGGTGCTGTACGACTCGTCGGCGCATGCATCGGTGACGCTGGGCGGTGTCGGCGCGAGCACGAACGTGAAGCTGACCAACGTGGCAGCGGGCACGTTGTCGTCGACCAGCAGCGACGCCGTGAACGGCTCGCAGCTCTACGCAACCAACACGCAAGTGACGTTGAACACGACCAACATCAGCAACCTGCAAGGCTCGGTGACGACGCTGCAAGGCGACGTGAGCAACATCGCGGGCAGCATCACCAGCCTCGGCGGCCAGATGGCGGATGCGGTGATGTACGACTCGTCGGCGCATTCGTCGGTGACGCTGGGTGGTGTCGGCGCGAGCGCGAACGTGAAGCTGAGCAACGTGGCAGCAGGCACGCTGTCGTCGACCAGCAGCGATGCGGTGAACGGCTCGCAGCTCTACGCGACGAACAGCAACATCACCACGATGCAGAGCCAGATCACCAGCCTCGGCGGTCAGATGGCGGATGCGGTGCTGTACGACTCATCGGCGCATGCTTCGGTGACGCTGGGCGGTGTCGGCGCGAGCACGAACGTGAAGCTGAGCAACGTGGCAGCGGGCACGTTGTCGTCGACCAGCAGCGATGCGGTGAACGGTTCGCAGCTCTACGCGACCAACACGAACGTGTCGAACATCGCGGGCAACGTCACGACGTTGCAAAGCCAGATCACCAGCCTCGGCGGCCAGATGGCTGACGCGGTGATCTATGACTCGTCGGCGCATGCATCGGTGACGCTGGGCGGTGTCGGCGCGAGCACGAAGGTGAAGCTGAGCAACGTGGCAGCAGGCACGTTGTCGTCGACCAGCAGCGACGCCGTGAACGGCTCGCAGCTGTACGCAACGAACAACAACATCACCACCATGCAGAGCCAGATCACCAGCCTCGGCGGTCAGATGGCGGACGCAGTGATCTACGACTCGTCGGCGCATGACTCGGTGACGTTGGGCGGTGTCGGCGCGAGCACGAACGTGAAGCTGAGCAACGTGGCGCAGGGCACGCTGTCGTCGACCAGCACCGACGCGGTGAACGGCGCGCAGCTCTACGCGACCAACACGCAGGTGACGTTGAACACGACCAACATCAGCAATCTGCAAGGCTCGGTGACGACGCTGCAGGGCGACGTGAGCAACCTCGCGGGCAGCATCACCAGCCTCGGCGGTCAGATGGCCGACGCGGTGATGTACGACTCGTCGGCGCATGACTCGGTGACGCTGGGCGGTGCCGGTTCGAGCACGCCGGTCGCGCTGCACAACGTGGCGGCGGGCGCGGTGAACGTGTCGAGCACCGACGCCGTGAACGGCTCGCAGCTCTACAAGCTCGCCAGCAGCACGGCGACCGGTCTGGGCGGCGGCTCGACGGTGAACGACGACGGCTCGATTTCCGGTCCGACGTACAACATCGGCGGCTCGACGTTCAACAACGCCGGCGATGCCTTCACGAACATCGACGGCCGCGTGAAGGATCTGTCCGACGCGCTGAGCAGCGGCACCATCGGCCTCGTGCAGCAGGACGCCACCACGCGCACCATCACGGTCGCGAAGGGCACCGACGGCAATCTGGTGGACTTCACGGGCACGGCGGGCACGCGTGTGCTGACCGGTGTGTCGGCGGGCGCGCTGAACGCGCAGAGCACCGACGCGGTGAACGGCTCGCAGCTCTACGCGACGAATCAGCAGGTCGCGCAGAACACGACCGACATCGCGGGCCTGCAAGGCAACGTGACGAACCTGCAAGGGCAGATGGCGAACGCGGTGATGTACGACTCGTCGGCGCACGATTCGGTGACGTTCGGCGACGGCAGCACGCCGGTCGGCTTGCACAACGTCGCGGCCGGCACGGCGAACACCGATGCGGTCAACGTCGGCCAGATGAACGACGCCATCGCGTCGGTCCAGCAGGCGGCGGAAGCGGCGGTCAACCCGTTCTTCGCGGCGCAAGGCAACCGCGACACGGAAGGCGCGCAGGCAACCGGCGCTCATGCGACGGCGGCGGGTGCGAACGCGGTGGCCAGCGGCGAGAAGTCGGTGGCGATCGGCGCGAACGCACAGGCCAGCGGCACGAACGCGGTGGCGCTGGGCGCAGGTTCGATCGCCGATCGCGACAACGCGGTGTCGGTGGGCTCGGCGGGCAGCGAACGCCAGATCACCAACGTCGCGGCGGGCACGGCGGGCACCGATGCGGTGAACGTGAACCAGCTCAACGCGATGGCCTCGCAGGGTCAGGGTTATGTCGATCAGCGTATCGCTGGCGTGCAGAACCAGATCAGCGACGTGCGCAAGGACGCGTTCGGCGCGGCGGCGGCGGCGATGGCGGTGGCGGGTCTCCCCCAGCCGACCGAGCCGGGCAAGACGATGGTGGCCGCTGCCGGTTCGCGTATCGGCGGTCAGACCGGCATGGCGCTCGGTGTGTCCTACGTGACGCGCAACAACCGCTGGGTCGCCAAGGCATCGGCGAGTTCGAGCAGCCAGGGCAACACCGGCGTGACCGTTGGCGCGGGTTATCAGTGGTAATCGAGCGCCAGGAAAAAAACAATGCTACGGGGTGAACCGCGCGGCTGAGCACACAAGCCGCGCATTCCAGGCCCGGTGGTCGAAAGACCACCGGGCTTTTTTTTATTGCGGCGGCGTGACGCAGGATGGCCGCATGGGCGACATCGCCAATATCGGACGAGTTTGACGTGGACCCTGCGCGCAGGTCCGCGCCCTATCTCATTTAGGAATATTCCTATTTTTCTGCGTCCTACGCGGTCATAGGATTTCCCCTCGGTCGATACTTCATCGATTGCAAATCTTTGTTGCATGTTGCGTCCCGCTCCACGCAGGCGGCGCGATGTGCCGCCGCACTGTCGCAGCGGCCGATGCGCGACGTGGGCGTCCGGCGTGGACGCCCTGCAATGCTGAATCGCGAAGCGCGTCGGAGCCTGACGAATCCTGTTCGTTCTCTCTGGATTCGCGGTGTTGTTGCAATGATAAGGATGGCGAATGAACAGGATTTATCGGAGCATCTGGAGCGCCGCAACGGGGTGCTGGGTCGCGGTGCAGGAGAGCGCGCGCGCCCGGGGCAAGGGGGGCGTGCTCCTGAGTGCGCTCGCCGTGGCCGCTGCATCGAGTGGCGCACTGGACGACGCGCGCGCGGCCCTTGTGCTGGATACGGAAGGTTCGCCGGTCATTTCGGCGGATAGCTGCTCGGGCACGACGATCGGCGGTTCGGGCCTGAATTACTTTGCGATGGGCTGTAATGCCTATGCAAACGACACCGATTCGATGGCCATTGGCACGTCGTCGGTCGCGAACGGCGTGTCGGCGCTTGCGTTCGGCGATCACAGCAACGCGCTCGCGGACGGCGCCACCGTGCTGGGCGGCGGCGCGACGGCCGGCGGCGTGCAATCGGTCGCGCTCGGCGGCGACAGGGTGGACGCCACCCAGACCGGCGCCGCGAAGGCGACGGGCGCGCGTGCCGTGGCGGTGGGCGCGTCGACGCTCGCGCAAGGCGACGACTCGCTTGCGCTCGGCAGCGGCGCGACGGCCGCCGTGGGCAGTTCGGTGGCGATCGGCAATGGCGCGAAGGCGTTGGTGGCGAATTCGGTGGCGTTGGGCAGTGGTGCGGCGACGTCTGCGGCTGTCGCGACGGCGAGCGGCGTGATCGGCGGCAAGACGTACGATTTCGCGGGCGTGTCGCCCACCGGCGTGGTGAGCGTGGGCGCGAAGGGCGCGGAGCGTCAGGTGACGAATGTGGCGGCGGGGCAGATCACGTCGAGCAGCACCGATGCGGTGAACGGCTCGCAACTCAACGCGACCAACACGGCGGTGACGGCGAATACGACGGCGATCACGGCGTTGCAAGGTCAGACAGCCGATGCGGTGATGTACGAGTCGTCGGCGCATGATTCGGTGACGCTCGGCGGTGTTGACGCGAATACGCCTGTGGCGCTTCACAACGTGGCAAGCGGCGCGCTGACCGCATCGAGTACCGATGCGGTGAACGGCTCG
>NZ_CAJZAR010000069.1:0-203 GCF_914484835.1 Paraburkholderia tropica | reverse complement strand
CACGCAGGTCACGGCGAATTCGAACGCCATCACCTCGCTGCAAGGCCAAACCGCCGATGCGGTGATGTACGAGTCGTCGGCGCATGATTCGGTGACGCTTGGCGACGTGGGTTCAAACAAGCCTGTCGCGCTTCACAACGTGGCAAGCGGCGCGCTGAACGCATCGAGTAGCGATGCGGTGAATGGCTCGCAACTCAACGCGA
>NZ_CAJZAR010000068.1 GCF_914484835.1 Paraburkholderia tropica | reverse complement strand
CGCGCGCCCGCCCGCCGCGCGCAGCGACGTCACCGCGAATCTCGCCAGCGCACGCGCGAGTCTCGACAAGAACCGTCTCGCGGCGGCGCACGCGTCGCTCGCCAGCGCGCTCGCCGCGCAACCGGGCAACGCCGACGCCCAGCGCATGCGCGCCGACCTCTCGTCACGCGAGCAGGACCGCGACGCCTGGCTCGCGTCCGCGCACCGTTGCGGACGCGAAGGCCAGTGGGGCTGCGTGCGTCACGACGCGGCACGCGCGCTGGCCGTCGACGCATCGAGCCGCGAAGCGAAATGGTGGATCGCGCGTGCCTCGCTCGAACACAGCTCGGGCACGCGCTACGCGGGCAAGTCATCGAGTGGCGATGAGCAGGACGCCGCCGTGCTGTCGCGCGAACTGCCGGTGTGGAGCCACCATTGACCGGCGCGGCCGACTGGGCGCGCCGATCATCCGCTCAACCGAGCTTGCCGAGCATTGCGCTGAACGCGTCCTTGTCGAACGCGCGCAGCGTTTGCGTGCGGATATTGCCCGCCGAGCCGAGCGCGAGGCCGAACGCCATGAAGCCCGCTTCGTCTTCGGCCTCGACGATCGTGACCAGATCGTATTGACCGAGCGTCCAGTAAATCTGCTTCATTTCGCACTTGAACGTGCGGGCCAGTTCCGCGGCGTGGCCGGCGCGTTTCGCGCTGTCCTTGATCGTGCGGATGCCCTGATCGGTGAATTGCGCAAGCACCACATAAGTCTGCATGACGATTCTCCTGAGGATTGCCAGGCGATGGCCGCCTGGCGATAACGGCACGGGCACTACGTGTTGGCTGCGGGTGCGATGTTCTGATTGCGGTTGAACAGGTTGTGCGGGTCGTAGCGCGTCTTCACGGCGATCAGCCGGTCCATGTTCGGACCATAGGCGGCTGTCACGCGCGCGCGTTCGTCGTCGGTGAGGAAATTCACGTAGACGCTGCCGAGCGCATAAGGCGCCGAGGCGTCGAAAAAGTCGCGCGCCCAGCCGATGCAGCGGGCGTCGTCGCCGGGCTCGCTCCAGCGGCCATGCACGTTCATCACATAGAGCGCATCGCGATTCGGATACGCGGTGGCGTCGGGCGCGACGCGCGTGGTCGCGCCGCCGATCTGCCCGAAGAAAATTTCGCACTCGGGCGAAGGCAGATTGCCGATCGCGGCGGTGAGCGTATCGATGAGACCGTCCGGCAATTGCGCGAGATTGTGCGACTTCCAGTAATTGCGCGCGCCCGGCGTGAGCAGCGGATCGAAGGCTTGCTGCCACGCCGCGTAGGGCATCGGCCCGAGATGCTCGCCGCAGGGCGTGCCGAATTGCCGTACCGGTTCGACGGCGGCCGCCGCGCGTTCGGGCGGTCCCGAATAGCAGATTGCGAACACGATCACGGGCTTGCCGTGCACGTCGGCGGGCAGGAAGGGCAGCGGCGGCGCGAAGCGCAGCACGCTCCAGACGGTGAGATCCTCGGGCATCGACGCGGAGGCTTCGCGATAGCGTTGCAGCGCTTCCTTCGCGGCGGCGATGGGCAGCACCACGAGTCCGCCATAGACTTCGGGGCCCACGGCGTGCAGCGCGAATTCGAACATCGTCACCACGCCGAAATTGCCGCCGCCGCCGCGAATCGCCCAGAACAGGTCGGGGTGGCTGTCGGCGCTCGCGCGCAGCAGATTACCGTCGGCGGTCACCACATCGGCGGCCACGAGATTGTCGACCGTCATGCCGAAGCGCCGGCTCAGCCAGCCGAAGCCGCCGCCCAGCGTGAGCCCGGCCACGCCCGTGGTGGAGTTGATGCCGAGCGGCGTCGCGAGGCCGAAGGCCTGCGCTTCGTGGTCGAAGTCGCCGAGCGTTGCACCCGGCTCGACATAGGCGCGGCGCGTGGCGGGTTCGACGCGCACCGACTTCATCGACGACAGGTCGATCACGAGGCCGCCGTCGCACATCGCGCTGCCCGCGATGTTGTGCGCCCCGCCGCGCACGGCGAGCGCGAGGCCGTTGTCGCGCCCGAACGACACGGCCTGGCGCACGTCGGCGCAGCCCCGGCAACGCACGATCAAGGCGGGACGCCGGTCGATCATGGCGTTCCAGAGCTGGCGGGCTTCGTTGTAGCCCGTGTCGTCCGGTTGCAGCACCTGACCGCGCAGCGCGCGTTTGAATGTTTCGATGGAATCGCTCGACAGGCTGGACATCGCACACCTCTCATTCGGCAGTTCGCGAATCCGCATGGCGCGCCGGGCGCGGCGAACCCATGCGAGGGCCGGCGCGCGGCGATCAATGCGGAAGGGGTCGTACGCGAGACGCAGTGTGCGTCCCGTAGGGAAAGCCGGAAATGCCGTGCTTTCGGGAAGGCAGCAGGCGCATGAAGGAGGCGAGGCCGCGCAACCCGGCCGATGTGCGTTTGTGAACGTGGCCGGGCTGAATTCAGATTGCCGGACACGTTTCCTGAATGATTAGATAACCTGACTAATTATTTCGGGTGTCCGTTTGAAAACGCGCGTTGCGGTTGTTTTAAAGTGCGCGCGCAGCGTCGTCTCCTGCTTATTTTAGCAAGTGAAATGCGGGGGTCCTATAATTTTGTCGCATGCTTTACGCGTTGTGCGGGCATGCATCGGACTGAAGTTAATTGATTAACGAGGAGTCTTGTCATGACTCGCAAATACATCGATTGCAGGGAGTTTCCCAGCGAAATGAACTGCTCCGTGGCCATCTCGGCGGATTCCGATCAGGAACTGCTCGAAGCGGCCGTGCAACACGCGGTCAGCGTCCATCATCACACCGATTCGCCGGAGTTGCGTACGCAAATCGCGGGTCTGTTCCATGAAGGCTCGCCGCCCGTTGCGTCGCCGCGCCCGGCGTGAGTGCAGCGAATCGAAACAACCGGATCGTCTCAATCATCCGAACAAACGCACCCAGACCGTGCGGATGCGGCGCGCGCGGTCTTCGAACAGATACGACGCCGCGAGCGCGAACAATCCCGCCATCGCGCCCGTGACGAGGTGCTCCAGAAAATGAATGCGGTAGTGGCTCGTGTGCGAATACGCGTCGCCTATCGCGGTCAGGCAGCCGACCAGCAAGGCGTTGCCATATCGATTCGCGTAGAGTCTCGCCGCCGGCGTGAAGGTCAGCAGCAGCGCCAGCCCGCCGGTGAGCAGACCGGTCTTGAAGGCGATCGCCCAGTGCGCGAGGCTCATGATGTTGCCCCAGCTGCCCGGCATGCAGGTCATGCACGCGCTGGTCGGCTGCCAGAAACGCTGGACGAACAAGGTGATGCGGCGTTGCCACGACACTTTCATGGCGCGCTCTCCGGGCGAGGCCGCGGTATGCGGCTCATTCGCATGGTACACCGCGCGCGCGAGGCGTCCGGTGCGGGGAAACGCTATTTGGAGAGTCGGAATATCAACGCGCGATTAAACGGTCGTGGAGTCAGTGGCGTGCGTTTTGCGCGTCGCCGCGTTGCAATTCGATGAAACGCGCGGCGAAAAGCGCGTAAAGAAATTGTCGAAGTCGCGTTGCTCGGCTCATGCTGGTTTCCGTCGATGATTCGGAGGGATGTGAATGGATGCGGTGCTACATGCAACAGCCATGCCAATCAGCAGTGAGCATGTAAAGCGCGGATAAGCCAATCGAAAGCGCAGCAATCCCGTCATCGCGTGGAAAGCGCCGCCCTGAAAATGTGCCGCGCGCGAATCGGCGCCATGCCGATCACCATCTTGGGGCAAACCGATGCCGCTTCGCGGTGCAACGCACAGCGCGGCGCGTGCGTTCCCAACCCGCGCGAAACCCCATGATTCAAGGCGCTTCATGCAATTCGCCGCGCATTGGCACGGATCTCGCTACATCAGCCTGCGAGAGGTGCGAAGCAATTTGCATCATCTT
The DNA here is from genome assembly GCF_914484835.1 of Paraburkholderia tropica. Lineage (GTDB taxonomy): Bacteria > Pseudomonadota > Gammaproteobacteria > Burkholderiales > Burkholderiaceae > Paraburkholderia > Paraburkholderia tropica_A. The sequence continues at coordinate 356,720 of NZ_CAJZAR010000068.1, read as the reverse complement.
AGGATCGCTAGGGTTCCGGTCGGCGCGCAGCTTCAGTTGTGTGGCCGATGCCTGGTCCGAGAGCAATCCGGTCTCGTCTCCCACCTTGCATGCAAGGCGGCGATGAGGCTCCACGGAGGGATAAAAGCCCGGGAGGTTGCGATGTCGTTCGGTCGCCCTCTCACGCTTATTCCCTTCGCCACCCGGAGCCTCCATGCCGTCCAGCCTCCTCACTGAACTCGACGATTTCAACGACCTCGCGCCGGTCGCCGCGCCGCTTTGGGAAGCCGTGATTCCCGCGGGCACGCACTGGTCCGGCATCCTGCGACGCGGCCTCGCGCTGCGCATCGTCGATATCGAAGGCGGCGCGAATCTCGCCGCCGTGTTTCATCGCCAGGAAGATCCGCTCGAACGCTACAACATGGCCGACACGCTGAAGGCGCAGCACACGGCTCACCTCACGCGCGGCCACGCGCTGCATACCGACATGGGCCGCGTGATCGCGTCGATCACGGGCGACACGCTCGGCTGGCACGATCCGCTCGGCGGGGTCGGCGACGCGGCGCTGTTCGCGCGCAAGTACGGCGAGCGCCGCTATCAGGCGCATCGCAACGAGATGATCCGCAATGGCCGCGACAGCCTCGTGCTCGAACTCGCGAAGTACGGTCTGGGGCCGCGCGATCTCGCGGCGAACGTGAACTTCTTCAGCAAGGTCGCCGTGGGCGACGACGGCGCGCTCAGCTACGTGAGCGGCCATTCGCGCGCGGGCGCTTCGCTCGATCTGCGCTTCGACATGAACACGCTGGCGGCGCTTTCCACCGCGCCGCATCCGCTCGATCCGCAGCGCGAGTACGCGCCGAAGCCGGTGAAGCTGATCGCGTGGCGCGCGTATCCCGCCGATGCCGCCGCGCCCGCCGACGATTTGTGCCGCAACGCGTGCGCCGAGAACGGCCGCGCCTTCACCAACACCGACCGCCTGTTCGCCTGAGGAGCCGCCATGCCGATCATCGAAAGCGCGCTCGAAGCGCGCACCGCCCGTTACGATTTCACGCTGCCTGCCGGCGAGCCCTGGCTTTACGACATCAAGCGCGGCGAGACGCTGCGTATCGTCGACCTCGAAGGCAATCAGGCCGTCGATACGCTGTTCTATCGCAGCGACGATCCCGCCGAACGCTATAGCGCGCAAGACACCATTCGCGCGCAAGGCAATCTGTACTTGAGCGCGGGCAGCGTGCTGATGTCGAATCTCGGCCGCCCGATGCTCACCATCACCGCGGATACCTGCGGGCGTCACGACACGCTCGGCGGCGCGTGCGCGGCGGAGAGCAACACGGTGCGTTACGCGCTCGACAAGCGCCATATGCACAGCTGCCGCGACAGCTATCTGAACGCGCTCGCGCATTGCACCTGCGGTGCGGCTTCGCAACTGGGCAAGCGCGATCTCGTCAGTAATATCAACTTCTTCATGAACGTGCCGGTCACGCCGCTCGGCAAGCTCACGTTCGAGGACGGCATTTCCGCGCCCGGCAAATACGTGGAAGCGCGTGCCGAAGAAGACGTGACGGTGCTGATCTCGAACTGCCCGCAACTGAACAATCCGTGCAACGGCTACAACCCGACGCCCGTGCGCCTGCTCGTGTGGGAGGCATGATGGCGTTCGACAAAATCCTGATTGCCAATCGCGGCGAGATTGCGTGCCGCGTGATCCGCACGCTCAAGCGGCTCGGCATCGCGTCGGTCGCGGTGTATTCGGAAGCGGACCGTCACGCGATGCACGTCATGCTCGCCGACGAAGCTGTCTGCATCGGACCGGCACCGGTCGCGCAGAGCTATCTGAACGCCGCGGCGATTCTCGACGCGGCGCGCCAGACCGGCGCGCAGGCCGTGCATCCCGGTTACGGATTTCTTTCGGAGAACGCAGCATTCGCGCGCGATTGCGAAGCGGCGGGCATCGCCTTCATCGGCCCGCGCGCGGAGCAGATGACAGCGTTCGGCCTCAAGCACACGGCGCGCGAGATCGCGCAGCAAAACGGCGTGGCATTGCTGCCCGGCACCGGCTTGCTCGCCGACGTGCAGGCCGCGCTCGACGCGGCGTCGTCGCTTGGGTATCCGGTCATGCTCAAGAGCACGGCGGGCGGCGGCGGCATCGGCATGTCGCTGTGCCGCGACGCCGCGCAACTCGACGCGGCATTTGCCTCGGTCGCGCGGCTCGGCCAGAGCAACTTCGCGAACGCGGGCGTGTACCTCGAAAAATTCGTCGAGCACGCGCGCCATATCGAAGTGCAGATTTTCGGCGATGGCAAGGGCGAGGTGATCGCGCTCGGTGAACGCGATTGCTCGGTGCAGCGGCGCAACCAGAAGGTCATCGAGGAAACGCCCGCGCCGGGTCTGAGCGAGGCGGAGCGCAGCACGCTGCACGAGACCGCTGTGCGTCTCGCGCGCGCCGTGCAATACGCGAACGCGGGCACGGTGGAATTCGTGTTCGATGCGCATGCACGCGCGTTTTATTTCCTCGAAGTGAATACGCGTTTGCAGGTGGAGCACGGCGTGACCGAACAGGTCTACGGCGTGGATCTCGTCGAGTGGATGATTCGCCAGGCCGAAGGCACGCTCGCGCCGCTGCCCGCGCTCGCGCAGTCGCTGAGCGACGGTCCGCGCGGCGCGAGCGTGCAGGTGCGCGTCTACGCCGAAGATCCGAATCGCCATTTCCAGCCGAGTTCGGGGCTGCTCACGCACGTGAGTTTCCCCGACGATGTGCGCGTGGACACCTGGGTCGACGCGGGCACGGAAGTCAGCGCGTTCTACGATCCGCTGATCGCCAAGATCATCGCGAGCGCTGAGACGCGCGAAGCCGCGCTGGCGACGCTCGCCAATGCGTTCGATCGCACGCAGCTTTATGGCATCGAAACCAATCTCGACTATCTGCGTGCGGTGGTCGGGTCGGCGACCTTTGCGGCGGGCGAGCAGACCACGGCTTTCCTCGGCCGCTTCGTGTTCGCGCCGCACACCATCGACGTGCTCGACGGCGGCGTGCAGACGACCGTGCAGCAGACGCCGGGGCGTCTGGGTTACTGGGACGTGGGCGTGCCGCCCTCAGGCCCGATGGACGACCGCTCGTTCACGCTCGCCAACGCGCTGCTCGACAATGCAGCGGACGCGGCGGGCCTCGAATTCACGATGGTCGGCGCGACGCTGCGCTTCAACTGCGAGACGCTGTTCGTGCTCGGCGGCGCGCCGCTCGCGGCGGCGCTCGACGGCGTGGCGGTGCCGTTCTGGCAAGTCGTGCGCGCCCGTGCGGGCAGCGTGCTCAAGCTCGGCGGCGTGACGGGCGCAGGCGTGCGCGCGTGCCTCGCGGTGCGCGGCGGCTTGCAGGTGCCCGATTATCTCGGCAGCAAGGCCACGTTTACGCTCGGCCAGTTCGGCGGCCATGCGGGCCGCGCGCTGCGCAAGGGCGACGTGCTGCATCTCGCGCCGGGCGCGGGCAAGGGCGAGGCGGGCGCGACGCTGCCGACCGGGCGCGTGCCCGAACTCACGCATGAATGGGAACTCGCGGTGCTCGACGGCCCGCACGGCGCGCCCGATTTCCTCACGCGCGACGACATCGCCATGCTTTACGAGGCGCGCTGGACCGTGCACTACAACTCGAGCCGTACGGGCGTGCGTCTGATCGGCCCGAAGCCGCAATGGGCGCGCACGGACGGCGGCGAAGCGGGCCTGCATCCGTCGAATATCCACGACAACGCCTACGCGATCGGCGCGGTCGATTTCACCGGTGATATGCCCGTGATTCTCGGTCCCGATGGCCCGAGTCTCGGTGGCTTCGTCTGCCCGGTGACGGTGATCGGCGAGGAGTTGTGGAAGCTCGGCCAGCTGCGTCCCGGCGATACGGTGCGCTTCGTACCCGCGAAAGCGAACGCGACGCACGAGTGCGTGCTTTATCGCAGCGAAAATACCGACGATGAAAACGCCGATGAAAAAAGCGTGGCCGTGGTCTACCGCCGTTCGGGCGATCGCAATCTGCTGATCGAATACGGGCCGCCCGTGCTCGACCTCAAGCTGCGTTTTCGCGTGCATGCGTTGATGAACTGGCTCGCGGAACATCGCCTGCCCGGCATCGTCGATCTCACGCCGGGCATCCGTTCGCTTCAGGTCCATTTCGATCCCGACACGCTCGCGCTCGACGCGCTGCTCGCGCATCTCAAGCTCGCCGAAACGCAATTGCCTGCCGTCGATGCGATGCGCGTGCCGAACCGCATCGTGCATCTGCCGCTGTCCTGGGACGATCCGTCGACGCGCGTGGCGATCGAGCGCTACATGCAGAGCGTGCGGCCCGATGCGCCCTGGTGTCCGAGCAATATCGAGTTCATTCGCCGCATCAACGGTCTCGACAGCATCGACGACGTGAAGCGCATTCTGTTCGACGCGCGCTATCTCGTGCTCGGTCTCGGCGATGTCTATCTCGGCGCGCCGGTCGCGACGCCCGTCGATCCGCGCCATCGGCTAGTCACCACGAAGTACAACCCGGCGCGCACGTGGACACCTGAAAACGCGGTCGGTATCGGCGGCGCGTATCTGTGCGTGTACGGCATGGAAGGCCCCGGCGGTTATCAGTTCGTCGGCCGCACAGTGCAGATGTGGAATCGCTATCGCACCACGAAGGAGTTCGAAGCGGGCAAGCCGTGGCTGCTGCGATTCTTCGACGAGATCCGCTTCTACGAAGTGAGCGAAAGCGAACTCGCGCAATGGCGCAGCGAATTCATCGCAGGACGGCGCAGCTTGCGTATCGAGGAATCGGTGTTCGACCTCGGTGAATACGAGCGATTCCTGCGCGACGAAGCCGAATCGATTGCTGCGTTCAAGTCCACGCAACAAGCCTCTTTCGAAGCGGAACGCGAGCGCTGGCGCGAGGCGGGCCAGGCCGAATACGTAGGCGAGCCGGGCGCGGATAGCGGCGCGAACGCGCAATCGCTGAGCGACCTCGACGACGATTGCCGCGCGATCGGCGCCGACGTGTCGGGCAGCGTGTGGAAGCTGCTCGTCGCGGAAGGCGACGCCGTGGAGGAAGGCCAGGACGTGGCGATCCTCGAATCGATGAAGATGGAAGTGACGGTGGCCGCGCCCGCGAGCGGCGTGATCGAAGCGCTCGCCTGTCATGAAGGCGACGCCGTGACCGCGGGCCAGCGCTTGATGGCGATCCGCGTGAGCGCAACGATAACCGACACGACGACCGACACGACGACCAGCCCGAGCGGCGAGGAGGCCGCATGCCAATGAATCTGCTTTCCACGACCCCGGACACGTCCGATACGGCGCATACGCCGATGACGATCGCCGCCTTGCGCGCGCGCTATCTCGACGGCAGCCTCACGCCCGCGCAACTCGTCGAGCGGATCGCGGCGCATACGTCGGGCGACGATCCGCATCGCATCTGGATTCGCGCGCTCACACGCGACGAGATGATGCGTTACGCCGACGCGCTCGCGGGCCGCGATCCGGCCACGCTGCCGCTCTACGGCATTCCGTTCGCGATCAAGGACAACATCGATCTCGCGGGCGTGCCGACCACGGCAGCGTGTCCCGACTACGCGTATCAGCCTGAAACAAGCGCGCCCGTGGTCGAGCGCCTGATCGCGGCGGGTGCGATTCCGATCGGCAAGACCAATCTCGATCAGTTCGCCACGGGCTTGTCGGGGCAACGTTCGCCGCATGGCGCGTGCCGCAATGCGCTCGATCCCGAGTACGCGTCGGGCGGGTCGAGTTCGGGCTCGGCGGTGTCGGTGGCGATGGGGCTCGCCGCGTTCTCGCTGGGCACCGATACGGCCGGTTCGGGCCGCGTGCCGGCGGCGTTTCATGGGCTCGTCGGGCTCAAGCCGACCAAGGGCGTGCTCAGCACGCTCGGCGTGGTCCCCGCATGCCGCTCGCTCGATTGCGTCTCGATCTTCGCGCATACCGCCGATGACGCGCAACGCGTGTTCGAGAGCGCGCACGGCGTGGCCGAGGACGATCCGTATGCGCGCGAATGGCAAGGCGATGAGGTGAGCGCGCAAGTTGCGTTGAAGGGTTTGCGTCTGGGCGTGCCGCGCGCTTCGCAACTGGAGTTCTATGGCGATGCGTCGTATGCGCAAGCCTTCGACGCCGCGTTGGCGGCACTGCGCGCGGCGGGCGCGCAACTCGTCGAGATCGACTTCGAGCCGTTTCTCGCGACGGCGCGTCTGCTGTACGAAGGGCCGTTCGTCGCTGAACGGCTGGCCGCGATTCGTCCGTTCCATGAAGCGAATCCCGATGCGCTGCATCCCGTCACGCGCGCGATCATCGGCGGCGCGGCGCGCTGGAGCGCGGCCGATGCGTTCGCCGCACAAGACACGCTCGCCGCGCTGCGCATGCAGGCCGAACGCGTGTGGCCCGATCTCGATGCCATCGTTACGCCGACTTCGCCGACCACGTCCACGGTGGCGGAACTCGAAGCCGATCCCATCGGCGTGAACGCGCGCTTTGGCTATTACACGAACTTCGTGAACCTGCTCGATCTGTCCGCGCTTGCGGTGCCGGCTGGCACGTGCGAAAGCGGGCCGCACGCGGGCAAGCCGTTCGGCATCACCTTCGTCGCACGCGCGCACGAAGACGCGAAGCTGCTCGATATCGCGCGTGCGTGGCTGGGCGAAGCGGCCTCGAACACGAAGGCCGCTTCCGCTACGCCCGCAACGGTGCGCGTGGCTGTAGTGGGCGCGCATCTGGGCGGCGAACCGCTGAACGCACAGTTGACATCGCGCGATGCGAAACTCGTCGCGGCGACTACGACATCGAAAAATTATCGCCTCTACGCGCTGCCGAAGGCCGCTTCGCAAGGCATCGAAAAACCGGGTCTCGTGCGCGTGGCGCAAGGCGGCCATGCGATCGAAGTCGAGGTCTGGGAGATGCCCGTCGAGCACTACGGTTCGTTCGTCGCACTGATCCCGTCACCGCTCGGCATCGGCACGCTCGAACTGGCGGATGGTGCCTTCGTACAAGGCTTTTTGTGCGAAAGCCTGGCACTCGAAGGCGCTGAGGATATCAGCGCGCTTGGCGGCTGGCGCGCTTATCGGCGCGCGGCGATGCAGGCGGCCTGAACGCGCTTTACGTCTATCGACGACGACATGATTCAACCGAACACACGCTGCACTTTTACACCTGGAGAACCGCAATGAAGACCAAGCACTTCACGTTCGCACGCATCGCGTCGGGGCTCGCGCTCGCGGCGGGCCTTTTCGCCGCTGGCGCGCAAGCCGCGAACGCCGCGCCGCTGCGCATCGGCTATAGCGACTGGCCGGGCTGGGTGGCCTGGCAGGTCGCCATCGACAAGGGCTGGCTCAAGGAAGCGGGCCTCGACGTCAAGTTCGACTGGTTCGACTACGCCGCGTCGATGGACGCGTTCGCGGCCAACAAGCTCGACGCCGTGCTCGTGACCAACGGCGACGCGCTCACGATGGGCGCGAACGGCGCGAAGAACGTGATGGCGCTCATCACCGATTATTCGAACGGCAACGACATGGTCATCGCCAAGCCGCCCGCGCGCAAGATGCAGGACCTCAAGGGCAAGAAGATCGGCGTGGAGTTCGGCGTGGTCGATCACCTGCTGCTGCTCGACGCGCTGCAACGCGCGGGCATGAAGGAAACCGACGTGACGCTCGTGAACGCGAAGACGACCGAGACGCCGCAAGTGCTCGCGTCGTCGGATGTCGCGGCCATTGCAGCCTGGCAGCCGAACGCGGGCGAAGCGCAGCGCGCGGTGCCGGGCGCGCGTCCGGTGTTCACGTCCGCCGACGAACCGGGCTTGATCTACGACGTGCTCGCCGTGAATCCCGTGAGCCTCGCCGCGCACAAGGCCGATTACGCGAAGCTCGCGAAGGTCTGGTATCGCGTGGTGCATTACATCGAAGATCCGGCCACGCAGGGCGACGCCGTGAAGATCATGTCGGCGCGCGTCGGCCTCACGCCCGCGCAATATCTGCCGCTGCTCAAGGGCACCAAGCTGCTCACGCTGCCGGAAGCGCAACAGGCTTACGTGAATGCCGATGGCTTCAAGTCGCTGTACGGTTCGAGCCGCGCCGCCGACGCGTTCAACGTGAAGTATCAGGTTTACAAGGCGCCGCAGGACGTGAGCGCCTATGTCGATCCGTCGCTCACGAGCAGCCTGAAGTAAGCGTATCGGCGTGTAACGCACCCGCCCCCACCAGCAGGAGAAACTCATGGCAGAGATCAGCCAGACCGGAGTGTTTGCAGTGCGCCGCGAGCTGACGCCGCGCGGCAAATGGATGTTGGGCCTCGGCTCGTTTCTGCTGCCGCTGCTGGTGTGGTGCGTGGTGAGTTACGTGCCGTTCGTCTGGCATCCGCAGATGTTGATTACGCAGCCCGGCAGCGTGGATTATTTCCAGCCGGGCATGCGCGTCGACAAGGCGATATTCGCCGACGAACTGGCGCACGCACGCGAGGCGCACACGGCGCTGCCAACCGGCGTCGCCGCCAATCCCGTGTATTTGCCCGCGCCGCATGAAGTGCTGCGCGCGTTCTATACCGCGTTCACGACGCCGCCCGCTTCGGTGGACGGCGTGTGGCTGCATCAGAGTCTGTGGCACAGCATCCAGATCATTTTCTGGGGCTTTCTCGTGTCGTCGCTGATCGGCGTGCCGGTCGGCATCGTGTGCGGCACCTATAGCGTGCTCGCGCGCTTGCAGGAACCGTTCTTCGAATTCTTCCGCTATTTGCCCGCGCCCGCATTCGGCGCGCTGATGGTGGCCGTGCTCGGCATTTACGACGCGCCGAAGATCGCCATCATCGTGATCGGCACGCTGTTCCAGCAGGTGCTGATCATCGCGAACACCACGCGCAAGCTCGAATTCGGCCTGCTCGAAGCGGCCATGACGCTCGGCACCTCGCGCCTGAAGCTGCTCACGCATGTGGTGGTGCCGGGCATTCTGCCGGACCTGTATCGCGACCAGCGGATTCTGCTCGGCTGGGCGTGGACTTATCTGATCGTGGCGGAACTCGTCGGCACGAGTTCGGGCATCACGTGGTACATCACGCAGCAGGCGCGTTACCAGCATTTCGACAACGTCTATGCCGCGATCATGATGATCGGCATCATCGGCCTGGGCACCGATATCGTGCTCGGGTTTCTCGGACGCAAGCTGTTTCCGTGGGATCGCACGCTGAAGGCCTGATTTTCAGGGCTAAAAGCTTCGTTTGTCGTTTGTCGTTTGCGCACGCATCACGCTTTCACATCACAGGACGCCGCCATGTTCAATCCGCAGCCCGTTCCCGACTATCTCCTCCAGTCCGAGGCCGTGCGCGAGCGTTTCGCGCGCCTCAAAGCCCGCGAGCCGATCCTCGAAGTGCGCAATCTCACCAAGCGCTTTTCGACGCCGCAAGGCGAACATACGGCGCTGTCCAACGTCAGCTTCACCACGCATCGACGCGAGTTCGTCTGCGTGATCGGGCCGTCGGGCTGTGGCAAGTCCACGCTGATCCGCATGCTCGCGGGCCTCGAAACGCAGACCTCGGGCGAAGTGCGTGTGAATGGCAAGGCCGTGCGCGGACCCGGTGCCGATCGCGGCATGGTGTTTCAGGGCTACACGCTGTTTCCGTGGCTCACGGTGAAGAAGAACGTGATGTTCGGACTCCAGATGAACGGGCAGGGCGCGGCGCAGGCCGAGCGCGAAGCGCTGCAATGGCTCGATCTGGTGGGGCTGGAGAAGTTCGCCAATGCGTATCCGCATCAGCTTTCGGGCGGCATGAAGCAGCGTGTGGCGATTGCGCGCGCGCTCGCCAACCGGCCCGGCATTCTGCTGATGGACGAGCCGTTCGGCGCGCTCGACGCGCAGACGCGCGCCAAAATGCAGGCGCATCTGCTCGATATCTGGCGCAATGTCGACATCACCATTTTCTTTATCACGCACGATCTCGATGAAGCGATCTTCCTCGCTGACCGCATTTTGGTGCTCAAGGCGAATCCCGGCGAAGTGCAGGAGCTGATCGAAGTGCCGGTGCCGCGTCCGCGCAGTTATGCGCAGTTCAACTCGCCGGAATTTCTCGCCACGCGGGCGCGGCTCGACGCGCTGATTCATCCGCCCGCGCAAGCCGAATCCGACGACGACGCGAGCGTGAAGCCGCACATGATTCGTCTCACCGATATTCACGACTCGGTTGAATAACCGAGGCGGGCGATGATCGACGCCGGTATGTTTTCCGGCGTCACCACGACCACCGACGACGAAGACGACACGGCGGAAACCGGCAGCAGCTTGTGAAAGGCCATGACGTGATGGCAAGCCGAGCGCAGGTCCTGACGCAATTCGTGATGCAGGACCGCGTGAATCTGGCCCTCGCGCAGCAGACGCACGTTGTCGCGGTCCAGATCGTGGCCGACGAAGCAGACGGGCCGCGCTTGCCGCTGCGCGAGCGCGCGCAGGATCGCGGGATTGCCGCCGCCCATCGAATAGACGGCGGCGATCTCGCCGTGCTGCGCGAGCGCCGCGTGCACGCGCGCTTCGGTGGGCGCGTCGAGTCCGTGGCCGCCGCTCGCATCGACGATGCTCAGATGCGGATAGCGCGCGTGCAGCGCGTGACGGAAGCTGATTTCGCGTTCCTCTTCGCCGCGAAAACGTTCGTCGCTCATCGTGACGAGCACACGGCCCGGCTGCGCGCGCGTCCACTGTCCGATCAGATACGCGGCCGTCGCGCCCGCGACGCGATTGTCCAGACCCGCATAGGCCACGCGGCCCGAGTCCGGCAGATCGGTGAATAGCGTGATGACCGGAATGCCGCGCTGTTGCAGATCGCCGATGGCGGCGGCAATGGCGGGCACGTTGCGCGCCTTGAGCAGCACGCCGTGGCTGCCGCGCCGCGCGATGGCTTCGAGCGTCGCCACGAGTTCGCCAGTGCCGATCGTCTCGCGCAGATCGAAACGCGGCCGGAACACGGCGGGTTGCAGACCGGGCAATTCGGCATCGAGCGCGTCGCGGATTTCGTGCGCGAAACGCGACGGCGCTTCCACCACCACATCGACGACAAGCTTGCGGCCCGTGCGAGCCATCTGCAATTGCTGATCTTCAAGCTCGCGAATGGCCTGCTCGACGCGCCGCCGCGTGTGCTCGCGCACGTGCGCGCGCCCGTTGAGCACGCGGTCGACGGTTGCCGGGCCGACGCCGGCTTGAAGCGCGATCTCCTTGACCAGAAAGCGGTGCGCCACGAACCTCACCTCGGCCTTGATGGTTTTTTGATGGATTCATGATAGCCCAGCACCGCTGCGAGCCGCTATGCTGGATTTCAGCACGATAAAAACCGCAGGAGACGCGATGAATCATCGAGGCATCGAAATGGCCGAGGCCGCGCGCGCGGCGAGCGCGTACACGGAGCAGGCGTGTTCGCTGGAGGACTTTGCCGCGCTGATCGAGCAAGCGCCGCAAGGCGCGCACGCGACGCACCACGCGAGCGAGATTCAGCAGAAGATTCCGCTTTACGATTGCGCCGCGCTGGCAGAAATTCTTGCCGATCCGGACCGCCGCGCCGCGCTGCTGGCGGAGTGGGCGAGCGTGCTCGACGAGGGCGCGGGCGTCTTCGTGCTGCGCGGCGCGTATGCCGACCTTGAGCCCGTCGATGCCGCGACCGCCGTGTTCGAATCCATCATCGCCAGCGAACGCGCACAGGGCGGCGGCGCGGGCGATCACTTCGCGAAGGCGGGCGCGAACGACCGCATCTGGAACGCGCAGGAAAAACTCTGCGTGCGCGCGCCCGACGTATTCGCGCGCTATTTCGCCAATCCGATGCTCGCGGCCGCCGCCGAAGCGTGGCTCGGGCCGTGCTATCAGATGACTTCGCAGGTCAACGTCGTGCGGCCCGGCGGCGAGGCGCAGCGCGCGCATCGCGACTATCACCTCGGCTTTCTGAGCGTGGACGCGGCGCAGCGCTATCCCGCGCATGTGCATCGCATGTCGGCGTATCTCACGTTACAGGGCGCGGTCGCGCACAGCGACATGCCGGTCGAAAGCGGGCCGACCAAACTGCTGCCGCATTCGCAACGCTACGCGCCCGGTTACGTCGCGTGGCGGCGCGAGGATTTTCGCGCGTATTTCGAGGCGCATTGCGTGCAATTGCCGCTCGCGAAAGGCGACGCGCTGTTTTTCAATCCGGCGCTCTTTCACGCGGCGGGCGCAAACCATACCGCCGACGTGCAGCGCATGGCGAATCTGTTGCAGGTGTCGTCGCCGTTCGGGCGTGCGATGGAAACCTTGAACCGGCGACGCATGAGCGAGGCGGTGTTTCCGGTGTTGCGCGAGGCGCGCGCGAGCGGTGCCTTGTCGTCGGCGGACATCGAAGCGGTGATTGCGTCGTGCGCCGAGGGCTATCCGTTTCCCACCGATCTCGACCGCGATCCGCCTTTGGGCGGACTCGCGCCGCCGAGCCAGCAGGCGATCGTTCGACAGGCACTTCAGGAAAACTGGACCGATGCCGCGCTTCATGACGCATTGCGCGCTTACGACGCGAAACGCGGCGCATCAGAGCAATAACGCGTCAACGAAACGCCCGCATCTGCGCCGTCATCAATTGCAGCATCTTGTTGGCGGCGACCGAGAGCTTGCGGCCCACGCGCGTGACCAGATGCGCTTCGGCGTTCTCCAGGATCGGATGCGCGATATCGATCGCGTAGAGTTCCTTCGCCTGCAATTCGGCGGCCACCGCGAATGACGGCATCACCGCAATGCCCAGACCCGAGCGCACGAATTCTTTCAGGATGGCGAACGAATTGGTGGTGACCGTGGGCGCGAGCTTGACGCGTTCCGCGTACTCCACGGCTTCGAGCATTTGCCGCGTGCCATAGGACGGATGCGTGGCGGCCAGCGGATACGCCGTGAGCTGCTGCACCGTCAACACCTTGTGCGTGCGGCGCGGAAACGCCGGGCCGACGATCGCCATCATCGGCTGCCGCTTCGAGGCGCGCGAGACGAGCTTGGGCTCGGTCGGCGGATTGTAGACGAGGCCAATCTCGCCTTCGTCGTTCGAAATCTTGCGGATCACGTCGTTCGTGCCGCCCACGTCGAGATTCACGCGGATGCCCGGAAACTGGCGGCAGAACTGCTGCATCGGCCCGGCGAGCACGTCGGAGACGAAGCCTTCGCCGAGCACCACGTTCACTTGCCCCGTCTTCATGCCGCGCAATTCTTCGAGCCGCGAGAGCAGGTCGTCGCGGTGCGCAAGCTGCTCGCGGAAATATTCGATCACGCAGCGCCCGGCCTCGGTGGGCGTGACGCCGCGCGCGTGGCGCTCGATCAGCGCGGCGTCGAGTTCCTGTTCCAGCAGGCCGATCTGGCGGCTCACGGCGGACGGCGCAACGTCCAGCCAGTCGGCGGCCGCGCGGATCGTGCCGCAGCGCACGGCCTCGTAAAAATAGACGATTCGGCTGTCGGTCAGGGTGTCGCTCATCGTCGTGCCTGAAGTGAGGTGTCGGCGGAGTGTTCTAAAAATTAGAACAAATTCAATATTGGATGAGATTGATTATACGGCTCGTGTCGCCGAACATGAGATCAATCGAGCGCTGGCGGGCCTTTGCCGCCGGGCAAACCAAGGGTTTTTCTGGAGACGCGCATGAAAACGGTAGGCGTGATTGGTCTGGGTAATATGGGCCGCGGCATGGCCGGTTCGCTGCAACGCGGCGGTTTCGACGTGCTGGGTTACGACGCGGCGCCGGGCGTCGCGGCCGCGCTGGCCGAGCAGGGCGTGGTGAGCGCGCGCGAATCGATCGCCGATATCGCCCGCGACGCCGACGTGCTGCTGCTCTCGCTGCCCACCTCGGCCATCGTCGAACAAGTGGTGCTCGGCGCAGACGGCGTGCTCGCGAATGCGCGCCCCGGCACGATCGTGATCGACACGACGACGGCCGACCCGGACAGCACGCGCCGCGTGGCGGCCGAATTGGCCGGGCGCGAAATCGGCTTCATCGACGGCCCCGTGAGCGGCGGCCCGAAGGGCGCGGCCACCGCGACCATGACGATGGTGCTCGGCGGCGCGGACGCGCATATCGAAGCCGTCACGCCGATCCTCGAAACCATCAGCGCGAAGCGCGTGCATGTCGGGCCGGTCGGCGCGGGTCACGTGACCAAGCTGCTCAACAATCTGCTGACGGGCGTGCATCTGCTGGTCGCGAGCGAAGCGGTGCGCACGGCGCGCGCGGCGGGCGTCGATCCCGAGAAGCTCGTCGACGCGCTCAACGGCGGCTCGGGCCGCAACAGCGCGACGCTCACGAACTACCCGACGTGGATCTTCAACGGCGCGTTCGATTCCGGCTTCACGATGAAGCTGATGCGCAAGGACGTACGCCTCGCGATGGCGCTGCTCGACAAGATGGACAGCCACGCGCCGATCGCGCGCGAAGCGGGCCGCCTGTGGGCCGAAAGCGCGGCGTCGATCGGCGACGCGGAGGACTTCAACCGCATCGTCGAATTCGTCGAAACGGTCGCGCAGGACTGAGCGCGCCGCATCGTTACTACGTACCTACTTCAGCACGGAATCACGCACATGACCCAGCACGCAGACCTCTTGCTCGCCGCGTTCGCGCACTTCTTCCCCGGCGCGACGACGCTCGGCTCGTATATCGACGGTGAACTGGTCGAAGGCCAGGGCGAACCGGTTCAGCTTTACGATGCGGCCACCGGCCTCGCGTCGCTCGCGTATCGCGATGCGGGCGCGGCGCTGGTCGATCACGCCGCGTCGAGCGCGCGCCGCGCGCAGCGCGAATGGTGGGCGCTCACGCACATGGCGCGCGGACGCGTGATGCACGACGTCGCGCGCGCGATCCGCGCCCAGGTGGAACCGATGGCGCGGCTGGAATCGCTGGGCTCGGGCAAGCCGATCCGCGATTGCCGCGGCGAAGTCGCCAAGGTCGCGGAGATGTTCGAGTACTACGCGGGCTGGACCGACAAGTTCTACGGCAGCGTGATTCCGGTGCCGACTTCGCACCTCAACTACACGCGCCGCGAACCGGCGGGCGTGGTGCTGCAGATCACGCCCTGGAACGCGCCCGTGTTCACGTGCGGCTGGCAGGTCGCGCCCGCCATCGCGATGGGTAACGGCGTGCTGCTCAAGCCCTCGGAACTGACGCCGTTCACCTCGCTCGCGCTCGCAAGCATCGCCGAGCAGGCGGGTCTGCCGCGCGGTCTCGTGAATGTGCTGGCGGGTTTCGGCCACACGGTCGGCCAGGCGGCCATCGCGCATCGCACGGTCAGCAAGGTCGTGTTCGTCGGCTCGCCCGCGACTGGCGCGCGTATCGCCGAAGCGGCCGCGCGCCGCGTGGTGCCCTGCGTGCTCGAACTGGGCGGCAAATCGGCGAATATCGTGTTCGCGGACTCGGACCTCAAGCGCGCCGCGCTCACCGCGCAGGCCGCGATCTTCGCGGGCGCGGGCCAGAGCTGCGTGGCGGGCTCGCGTCTGCTGGTGCAGCGGGCCGTGTATGACGAATTCGTCGCGATGGTGGCGTCGGGCGCGAAGCAGATTCGCGTGGGCGCGCCGCTCGACGACGCGACCGAAGTCGGCCCGATCAACAACCGCAAGCAATACGATCACGTGATGTCGATGATCGCGCGCGGCGTGGCGGACGGCGCGACGCTCGCAGCCGGTTCGGCCGAGCGCGGCGACGGCGGCTATTTCGTTTCGCCGACCGTGCTGGCGGGCGTGACGAACGACATGGACGTAGCGCGCACGGAGATTTTCGGGCCGGTGGTCGCGGCGATTCCGTTCGACACCGAGGAAGAAGCCGTGGCGATCGCCAACGACACCGACTTCGGCCTCGCGGGGGCGGTCTGGACCACCGACGTGGCGCGCGCGCATCGCGTCGCCGCGCAGGTCAACGCGGGCACCTTCTGGGTGAACGGCTACAAGACGATCAACGTGGCGTCGCCGTTCGGCGGCTACGGCCTGAGCGGCTATGGCCGTTCGAGCGGCGTCGAGGCGCTGTACGAGTACACGCAGACCAAGAGCGTCTGGGTCGAGACGGCCGAGGCGCCGCCGACCGCATTCGGCTATCTGTAATACGGTTGCGTGAGCGGCCTGGACGAAGGAGACTGAGATGGAGCACACCATGGGGATCGAACGGCAACACGCCGGTGGCAGCGGCACGGCCAAGGTCATGCTGTACGCGGCGGGCATTCTGCTGATCGCGGAAGCAATCGGCTCGTTCACGTTCAAGATCGGGCCCGGCAAGGTCGTGCTGCTGCCGATGATCTGGGCGCTGCTGCTGGGCGCGGCACTCGGGCTTGCGAGCGAGCGCTGGAAAAGCGCCGCGCGTCTCGACACGTCGAATCAGTTTCTCGCGGCGGCCATTCTGCAACCGGCGCTGCTGCTGTTCGTCTCGAAGCTCGGGCTGATGGTCGGCAGCGCGCTGCCGAAGCTCGCGGCGGCGGGCTGGGCGCTCGCGTTCCAGGAGTTCGGGCATTTCGTCGGCACGATTCTGCTCGGTCTGCCGCTCGCGCTGCTGCTCGGCATCAAGCGCGAAGCGATCGGCGCGACCTTCTCGGTGGGCCGCGAGCCGAGCCTTGCGATCATCGGCGAGAAGTACGGCATGGATTCCGCCGAAGGGCGCGGCGTGCTGGCCGAATACCTGACCGGCACCGTGTTCGGCGCGGTGTTCATCGCGATCTTCGCGGGCTTCATCGCGAGCCTCGGCATCTTCGATCCGCTCGCGATGGCGATGGGTTCGGGCGTCGGCTCGGGCAGCATGATGGCGGCCGCGTCGGGCGCGATCGCCGCGCAGCAGGACGCCGAAACCGCGAAGTCGGTGCTCGCGTTCGCGGCGGCCAGCAACCTGATCACGACGACCATCGGCACCTATTTCACGCTGTTCATCTCGCTGCCGCTCGCCGTCTGGGGCTATCGCGTGCTCGAACCGCTGATCGGGCGCACCACGAAGGCCTCGACGCAGGACGACACGTCGCGTCCGTCGCTCGGCGACGTGCAGACCGAAGCGCCTGTGCTCGGCTACCGCGGCAAGCTGCTCGCGTGGGTCGTGACCGCCGCGATGGCGCTCGTCTGCGACTGGATGGCCCACGGCACCACGCCGCTGGTCGGGCTGCCCGGCATCGCGATCATGGTGGGCGCGACGATCGTCGGCGAGGCGCTGGCGCGCGCGACCGGCAGCAAGATTCCGGCCGTCTGCTGGGTCTCGGTGGTGGCGATGTTCCTGACCTCGCCGTGGTGCCCGTGGGGTTCGCAGATCGCCGTGCTCAGCTCGCACAACGACTTCCTCGGCGTGACGACCCCGATGCTCGCCTTCGCGGGCCTCTCGATCGCCAAGGACATTCCGGCGTTCCGCCGTCTCGGCTGGCGCATCGTGCTGGTGTCGTTCGTCGCCAACGCGGGGACGTTCATCGGCGCGACGCTCGTCGCCCAGCTTTTCCACATCTGATCCCACACGCTTGCGCGCCCGCGCCGCCCTTATGCGGCGGCGGGCGCGCGGCGCTTTCTACCGCATTCCTTCCGCATGAAACTGATCGATTCCATTCAGGCGAACGCTGGTGCGCTCCAGGCGATCCGCCGCGATATTCACGCTCATCCCGAGATCGGCTACGACGTGCAGCGCACCGCCGCGCTGGTGGCCGAGCGGCTTGAACAATGGGGCTTCGCGGTCACGCGCGAAGTCGGCAAGACGGGCGTGGTGGGCACGCTCACGCGCGGCACGAGCGGTCGCGCCATCGGCCTGCGCGCCGACATGGACGCGCTGCCGGTGCAGGAGGCGAACACCTTCGCGCACCGCTCGACCGTGGCGGGCGCAATGCACGCGTGCGGCCACGACGGCCACACGGCGATGCTGCTCGGCGCGGCGCAGCACCTGGCCGCGCACGGCGCGTTCGACGGCACCGTGAACGTGATTTTCCAGCCCGCGGAAGAGGCGGGCGGCGGCGCGCGCGCGATGATCGACGACGGCCTGTTCGAGCGCTTTCCGTGCGATGCCGTGTTCGGGCTGCACAACTGGCCCGGCATTCCCGAGGGCGATTTCGCGGTGCGTCCTGGCGCGCTGATGGCGTCGACGAGCCTCTTTCGCATCACGCTGCGCGGCGCGGGCTGCCACGCGGCGATGCCGCATCTGGGCCGCGATCCGGTGTTCGCGGCGGGGCAGGTGCTGAGCGCATTGCAGGGCATCGTCACGCGCAACCGCAATCCGATCGACGGCGCGGTGCTGTCCGTCACGCAGATCCACGCGGGCGAGGCGCTCAACGTAGTGCCGACCGACGCGTGGCTCGGCGGCACCGTGCGCACGTTCTCCGACGAGACGCTCGATCTGATCGAGCGGCGCATGAAGGCCGTGGTGGCGGCGACCGCATCGGCATTCGACTGCGAGAGCGAGGTCGATTTCGAACGCCAGTATCCGGCGACGATCAACGATCCCGCGCAGACCGCGCTGGCGGTCGAGGTGATGCGCGAACTGGTCGGCGACGACCACGTGAACGCCACCGCCGAACCGACGATGGCCGCCGAGGACTTCTCGTTCATGCTGCGCGCGAAGCCGGGCTGTTATGGGTTTATCGGCAATGGCAGCGGCGATCATCGCGCGGTGGGGCATGGCGCGGGTCCGTGCCTGCTGCACAACGCGAGTTACGACTTCAACGATGCGCTGCTGCCGGTGGGCGCGAGTTATTTCGTTAAGCTGGTCGAGCGGTTTCTCGGCTGAAGTTGGCGTTGCTTGAGGTTGCGTTGCTTGAAGCGCGAGCCGCTTGCTGCGCGGCCGCGCACGCTCGCGGAACTGGCGCAGCATCGTTGCGTGCGCCACCGCTTGCCGACCACGGGCAAGTTGCAGCCGTGAACGCGGGCTTCGGTATCGGCGGCTCGCTCGTCGCCGTGCACACACGATCGCGCCCGGTCAGTTTTCGATTCTCTGGCCGTCGAACCGGCAGTGGATGCCGAAGCTGCGCGTGTTCGTCGATTTCATGTGCGAGCACCTTTTCCGCGAGGCGTGATTCACGCGCTCACGACTCGCGATCCGAAACGAGCGCCCAGCGTTCGTGATCGCGCCAGACGCCGCCGATGCGCAGATAGCGCGGCGAAAACCCCTCCTTGCTGAAGCCTACGCGCCGCACCAGCGCAATCGACGCCACGTTTTCAGGCTGAATGTTCGCTTCGAGCCGATGCAGGCCGAGGTCGTCGAAGGCGTGCGCCACGGCGGCGCGCAGCGCCTCGGTCATCAAGCCCTGGCGCGCGAAACGCGCCATGCCGTAGTAGCCCAGATACGCGCTCTGAAACACCCCGGCGACGATCTCATTGAGATTGATGACGCCGACAATCCCGCCGCTCGCCGATTCGCGCGCGATCAAGCTGACGTTCGGGCCGCTCAGGCCGCGCCCGAACCAGGCGTCGAAACCCGCCTGATCCGTGAAGGACGTGACCCAGGGCAGATGATGCGCCTGGCTTTCGATATTCGCGGCGATCAGGTCGGGCGCGTCGGCGCGCGTGACGCGATTGAGCAGTATGGCGTTCATGGCAATCCGGGCAATGGACGGAGTAAGGGGCGCGGTAATGACCGCAGTAATGACCGCACTTATGACAGCAATAAGCGGCGGGGGAGCGAAAGATAGCAAATTCACCCAGTGTTCAATAAAAAATCGCACGTAAATCGGCAATGCGGTGTCAATTGCGGGCCTTATCGGCGCAATCCAAATTGCATAAAAAATGAGTGTGGGTGAATTGGAGCCAGTATTCGAACCGACGAGTACCGTCAGCTATGCGATTCGATTTGCATGGCTTGAACCCCATGGGCCCGAACAGACGGCCACGCGCTATGGGTTTTCTCTAGAGTTGAAGGATCGCCGGTCATCCGTGACCGGCGATGCCGCGCCGAAGTCCGGCGCAACTTCAACCCAAGGAAAATTAGATGAGCACGACTTATCACCACGAACTCGCTGCGGAGTTCAAGCTTGCCGACGTCAACCTGGGCGATGTCCACGCGCCGTTAGCACTCAAACGCACGATTCATCCCGAATCGATTCGCGACAACCTGCCGGCCGGTCAGGGCGGCATTGGTTTTCTCTTTCACGCCACCGACTGGGAGACGCTTTCATTCTCTTTCCACAACGTCAAGACGCGCAATGAGGCGTTCGAGGAGGAGTTGTGGCGCACGCCGCCTTTCATTGCGTCGCCGATCTATTCGGGATCGCAGATGATCGGCGCGAACATCGCGTGTCCGGTGCCGCTGGAGATGTGGCTCGGCAGTCCGCGCGGCATCAAGCGCTTTCGCGAGACGCAATTTTTTCCGGCGCTCGAACTGGCGCGGCGCGCGGGCCTGAACATGGTGGCGATGGGCGCGTCCACGCCGTATGCGTGCAATTACGGCGCGCTGCCGCGTCCGATCAAGCCGCCGCATATCACCACCG
Organism: Paraburkholderia tropica; assembly: GCF_914484835.1. Classification (GTDB taxonomy): domain Bacteria; phylum Pseudomonadota; class Gammaproteobacteria; order Burkholderiales; family Burkholderiaceae; genus Paraburkholderia; species Paraburkholderia tropica_A. The sequence continues at coordinate 336,354 of NZ_CAJZAR010000068.1, read as the reverse complement.
GTCACGCGGCCACGGCGGCGATGCTCAAGGAATGGGCCATGCACTGCTGCAATGAAGTCGGGCTCGATTTCGGCAAGACGCGGCTCGCGCTGTTCGGCGCCGCCGGACGGCTGGGCACGACGGTCGCGCGCTACGCGACCTACAAGGATGCGCCGAAGGAACTCATCCTGATCGATCTGCCCGACAAGGTGAATCTGCTGCACGAGCAAGCGAAGGAATTGCTGGCGGCGGATCTGCTCGGCAAGACGCGCGTCTCGGTGCATACGTTCAGCCCCGACACACCGCTGCCACATTTCGATGGCGCCATTCTCGCGAGCAGCACCAGCGTGCCGTATTTGACGGCGGCCGATCTCAAGCGCGCGCAGTTCTGGATTGACGATTCGCATCCGCGCGCGGCGAGCGTTGAAGCGGAACTCGCTTCGCGTGGCCATACGCTATATATTGAGTGCTTTGCTCGTGGCCCCGTTGGGCTCGACACGGCATTCCCGTTCCGGCTGCCGTCCACTCGCGACTGCTATACCTGTTTCGCCGAAGGTTATGCCGCGTGGCAAGAGGGGATTGCGTCCGATTTCATTATCGGCAGTCCGCCTGTGTGGTCCGTATCCTATACGCATGGATTGGTAAAGAAATACGGTTTTTCAGTCGGTCCATTTCACGGCAAGAACGGTTTGCCGATTGAAATGGAAATGCGCCATGACGGTAAGCCGGAACTGGTAGGACCATAACGATTAACGGAGGCCCAATCGTGATGTCGCGCGAGCGCATGGGGGAGATGCTGGAACGTAGCCGGCTGGCTATCCGATGGGGAGGCATATTGGGCCTCCTGTGCCACCCCATCTATTACGTGGTCTGGACCTATGTCCTGCCGCAGCCCTACGATAATCTCACCCTGCGTCTAAGCGCGGCGCTCGTTTGCGTGCCGCTGATCTTCCAGGCGTACTGGCCGCGCCGCTTCAATCACTATCTGCTGCTCTACTGGCACGCCTGCCTGATTTACGTTCTGCCGTTCGTCTGCACGTTTCTGGCTATCCGTAATGGATTTTCGACGATGTGGATGATGACGGAAGTCATGATGATTTTTATCATGGCGCTCTGCATCGACAGTCCGCTTTTACTGATGGCCTGTATTGGCGTGGGCGTGGCAACCAGTTCAGTGGCGGCATTCGTCACGTCGCCGGTGCCTATCGTGTTGAGCACGGCCAATCAATCCGATCTCGCTTTGCTGCCCGTGGTGATGTTGTGCAGCATGGCATTTAGCCATGCAATCAGCATTGGGCGGATTTTCGTCGAAAAGAATCGCGTATTGCAGGCGCTCGCGGGATCTATTGCGCATGAAATGCGTAATCCGCTGAGCCAGTTGAAACACGTGCTCGAAAACGTCGAGGAAAATCTGCCCGCCGCCACCGAGCCGAATCGTCCGGCGGTGCTTTCGCACGACAAGGCGGCGTCGCTGTACCGGCATCTCGCGCAGGGCAAAACCTCGATCGAGCGCGGCCTGCGCATCATCGCCATGACGCTCGACGAAGTGAGCGCCAAACCCATTTGCTCGGACCGGCTCGCGTATTTGAGCGCGGCCGCCACCACGCGCAAGGCGCTCGACGAATACGGTTTCGACGACGACGACGAACGCGGCAAAGTCAAACTGCTCGTGCGCGAAGATTTCACTTTCAAGGTCGACGAAACGGTTTATCTGTTCATTCTGTTCAACCTCATGAAAAACGCGCTGCATCATATGGCGGCGCGCGCTTCGTCCACGTTGACGCTCACGGTCGAGCGGCAAAGCATCACCGTGCGCGACACGGGTTCCGGCATGGCGCCCGAGATGCTCGCGCATTTGTTCGAGCCGTTTCGCACGTCGGGTAATGCGGCGGGAACGGGGCTTGGTCTCGCGTATTGTCAGCGCGCGATGCAGGCATTCGGCGGCACGATCGCGTGCCGTTCCGAAGTCGGGCAATTCACGGAATTCGCGCTGAGTTTTCCGGCGATTCCCGATCGGGAAGTGGCCGAATACGAGCGCGAAATACTCGATCGCGCGCGGCCTGTTTTTGAAGGCAAGCGCATTCTGCTCGTCGACGAAGACGTGTATCAGCGCGCGAAAACGCGCCGCGTGCTCGCGGGCATGGGCGCGCTCGTCAGCGAGGCCGATAACGGTCAACTCGCGCTGGCCATGCTGCGCGAGCGCGGCGGCGAGCGTGACGACCTCGTGCTGATCGACGTGAATATGCCGGTGCTGGACGGCTATGCGGTCACGGAGCGCATTCGCGCGTCGAATATCCCGGCGATCCAGAACATCCTCGTCGCGGGCTTCGCGGCCCAACCGGGCGGCGTGGCGCAGGTGCTCGCGCGCCGCGCCGGCATGGACGTCCTGCTCGGCAGGTCGGGCAGCGTGCTGGAGTTGATCGGCGCGCTGCAAGCGCTGTTCGAGAGCGGCGACCGGCGCGTCGCGCGCCACGGCGTCGAGCGGTTGTCGGGCAAGTCGATTCTCGTCGCCGACGACGACACCTATAGCCGCTCGATCGCGAAGGCCTGGCTGGAACGCAGCGGCGCGCACGTGATCGAGGCCGAGCACGGCCTCGCGGTGCTGGACCACTTGCGCGCGGGCGCGGTGATCGACGCCATCGTGATGGACATGAACATGCCCGGCATGGGCGGCCCCGACACCACGGCGGCGATCCGCGCGCGCACCGACGCCTATGCGAACGTGCCGATCATCGCGCTCACCGGGCAGTCCGACATGGAGGCGATTCGCGAATGCCTGAGCGTGGGCATGGACGACGTGCTGGTGAAACCGGTTCAGGCGGCGGTGCTCTGCGCGTCGGTTTCCACGCAGATTGCGCGGCTTGGTGCGAAGACCGCGCCTGTGCCGGAGTCGCGCGATCGCTCGCAACCGGGCGGACGCGAATTGCTCGACGAAATGCAACTGGGCGAATTGACGGCACTCGGCTTGATCGACCAGACCTTTCTGGACGGCGTGGCGCAGATTCGCGTGCTCGTCGACGAACTCGTGCGCAGGGCGCGCTCGATGGAGTCCGAGCCCGCGCATACGGCGCTGCATCGGCTGCTGGGCGTGAGCGGCAATATCGGCGCGAAATCGCTGCATACGTTCGGGCGCACGATCTATCCGCGTATCGTCGACGGCCAATGGCCGCTGGAGCCCGACTGGATCGAGCAGATCGCGGCGCTCGGCACACGCTCGGCGGACGCGCTGGAAACCTATTTTCAATCGGTCTCGCCGATGCGCGAATTCGACCGCGCGTCGAACGCGTGAAATGGCTTGTTTGCTAACTTCATCAACGAATCGCGTGCTCCTCGTTTGACCACTCGTGTTCCTTGACTTCGATTTAGATGACGATTAGCATCTAAACAACGTCGAATCACGGAGCAGGGCGCATCATGAGGAAATCGAGGGCCGAAACCGCCGAAACGCGCCAGCGCATCGTGGTGGTCGCCGCCGAAGCATTCAGGGCCAACGGCATTCACGCTACCGGTGTCGCCGACGTGATGGGCGCAGCGGGCCTGTCCCACGGCGGCTTCTACCGCCATTTCGAATCGAAGGATCAACTGGTCGCGGAGGCTTGCGAGGCGGGCCTGAGCAGTATCGTCGAGACGCTGGCGGCCGCCGCTCAAGGGCGCGCAGGCGCGGACGGATTCAAGGCCGTGGTCGAGGCCTATTTGTCGACCGGCCATCGCGACGCGCCGGAGCGCGGCTGCCCGCTCGCGGGCATGGGCAGCGAACTGGCCCGCGCCGACGACGCGACGCGCGACGTGGCTGCGCGAGGCTTCAACGAACTCGTCGATCTGCTCGCCAGCCGTAGCGACGGCGAGGACGCACAAGCGGACCGCTCGCGCGCGCTGTTTGCATTCTCGGCGATGGTGGGCGGCTTGACGCTCTCGCGCATGATCGCGGACCCGGACGCTTCCGCGTTGCTGCTGGACACCCTCAAACAGCAGCTCGAAACGATTTGAACAAGCGGGGCGCACGTCGCCTCGTTTTTTTCGGCTTTACGTGTGCATATGCACTGATAAGGATAACGGATCGATTGTCGATTCGTCGTAGTCACTCAAACTGGAGAGTCATCATGGAAAAGCGCAAATACCTGATCACCGGCGCAACCGGCAAAACCGGCGTGTACACGGTCAATAATCTGCTGGCGGCGGGCCATGAAGTCCGCGCAATGGTCCACGGCGAGGATGCGCGCAGCGCCGCGCTGCGTGAAGCCGGCGCCGAAGTCGTGGTGGGCGATCTGCTCGATCACGACGACCTGATTCGCGTGACGGATGGCGTGTCGGGCGCGTATCTCTGCTATCCCGTGCGTCCGGGTTTCATTCAGGGCACCGCCTATTTCGCGGATGCCGCACGCCGCGCCGGTCTCGATGTCGTCGTGGAAATGTCGCAGATTTCCGCGCGTGAAAACGCCAAAAGCCACGCCGCGCGCGATCACTGGATTGCCGAGCGCGTGCTCGACTGGTCGGGCGTGCCGACGGTCCATATTCGCCCGACCTTCTTCTCGGAATGGCTGATTTTCCCGTGGGTGCGCGACACCATCGTCAAGGACGGCCAGATCACGCTGCCGTATGGCGAAGGGCGTCACGCGCCGATCGCGGCGGAGGATCAGGCGCGATTTATCACGGCGGTGCTCACGCAACCGTCTGATCATATCGGCAAGGCCTACGAGCTGTGCGGGCCGGTCGAACTCGATCATCACGAGATTGCGCAGAAGATCAGCGAGGTGATCGGCCGCGAGATCGTTTATCGCCCCGGCACGCTGGAGGCATATCGTGCGCATCTGCAACGCTACGATCTGCCGGAGTTTGCGATCCAGCATTTCCTCGAAGTCGCCGTCGATTATCGCAATGGTGTGTTTAAAGGCACCGATCACATTATCGAGACCGTGACCGGCAAGGCGCCGCAAACCGTCGAAGACTTCGTGCGCGCCAATAGTCAGCTTTTTTCGCGTTGATGTGGGTGGATTCGCATGGGTGTGTGCTGGTACGTGATATTCGCCCGCTTGTTGCCGAGCGGGCGGCCGCACGGTTTTTCCGCCTTATATCGTTCACGCGAAAGTCAAATTACCGTCATGCCTCTCTCGGCGCCCTTGCAAACAGAGGCTTCTCGCCTGTTTGCATTCCATATATTGGGGAAAATCCCAAACCGCATAACGCGTCCACACGGATTTAACAAAGTTAGAATGAAATCTCTAGGCCGCGAAAATAACGGCGGGAACGCGGCCCGAGGTGCGTACGAGAAGTGAATGCGATGTGTGCGCGAGCGTACACAACGATGACGGCGAAGCAGAGGAGGCGAAGATGGAGCAATCCTGGATCGGGCTGGTTATCGGTGCAATCCTGCTGGCGATGGTGGCGATGTCCACGCGGGCGCACTATCGCCGCGAACGCCGTCGCGCCGAGCTGCTGCGCAATCTGGATCACCATGACTGGTGTCGCTGGACGCGCGCGCGTCGTTAGTGATCCTGATCGAGATGCGGGTTCAACGACTTGCAGAAAACGGGGGCATCGTGGGCTACGACTTCGCAGAAAAAGATCTGGCGCACATTCAGAACATTCTCGGCCATCTGGAACATACGGCCGGGAACGACCGCGCGGCGGCGGTCGGAGCGGTGATCAGCCTGGAGTACTGGCGCGCGCGCGTGCGCACCTTGCTGGCCTTGCCGCTGTTGCCGATACATATCGAGAAACAGGCGAAAGCGCTGCTCGCACGCCTCGATCGGCTGGAGAATTCGCGGCGTTGCGCGGCTCGCGCCTGAATCGCCTGACGGGCGCAAGCAGGAATCGAAATTGCTGCATATCGACGATGCGCTGGTCAGGCGCAACTCTGTTTTCGCCTGCTGGATGGTGTGGACCATGTTGCGCAACTACGAGTATCAAGGCTACACGTTCGAAGTGTCCGTCGAGTCCGACGTCATGATCGGGGCGGTCCGCCATGCACCGGAGCGCGCGGGCTATGTGGCGGTCGTCACTATTTCCTGGCGAGGCCAGGTGGTCTCCGTGTTTTCGCCGCTGAGATTCGGCGAGGGCGGCGGTCGCCCGTTTGCCAGCGATGTCGATGCGCTGATGGGCGGCTATAGCGCCGCGCGCAAAATCGTCGACGATTTCTTTCTTCACGCCTGATTCTCCTTAGGCGCATCACTTTTTCTTTGGTGCGATTTAAAACACCATAACGCGATTGGCAAACGTTTGCGTTTAACGGGTTTTCTCGCGCGAGAAAAGATTGATTCGCATTCTATGAATCAATCATTGCTATAAATGAAAAAGTCATTCAACGAGTTTTCGCTAAACTCGCTGTAAAGTTTTTGCGTGGTCTGACGATAAATACAAGGACAGACGACACAGCGGCGGTGTCGTGATCCTGACCACGCCTCATAAAACTGAAAAAGCATGGCCCACGTCTATTCCTCGATCGATATTGTCGGCGTTGCCTCTTATGGCGGGGCCACGCACACGACCGCTCAACGATAACAACGGCAATGCCATTGCGCTGCGGTCGATTGCCCGCTTGCGCTCCATCTCATGTCCAAGCGTCCCGATACCCTGGAAACCACGCGGCTCGCGCTCGAACTGCTGCGGCGCATTCCGCGCAACCGCCGCATTACCGCGGTGGAATTGCACGAGCAGCTTCAGCACGCCGGCGTCGAGCGCGATTTGCGCACCATTCAGCGCCAGCTCGACAAACTCAGCGAGCATTTCGACATCGACCGCGACGAGCGCAGCAAACCCTACGGTTATCGCTGGAAGGAGCAATCGGGCGGCTTGTCGTTGCCGATGCTCAACGAGCAGGAAGCGCTGCTGATGTTGCTCGCGGAAAGTCACCTGCGCCATCTGTTGCCCAGCGGCATCATGAAATCGATGCACGGTTTCTTTCAGCAGGCACGCGACAAGCTGGGTCCGGCCAGCCCGGATCTGCGCGCGCGGCAATGGCTGAACAAGGTGCGCGTGGTCAGCACGACGCAGCCGCTCTTGCCGCCGAAAATCGAGGACGGCGTGTTCGAAAGCGTGAGCAATGCGCTCTACGCGAATCTCTGGCTGGAGATCGACTATCGCAACGTCGCGGGCAAGTGCAAACGTGCCAGCGTGATGCCGCTCGGTCTCGCGCAACAGGGCGTGCGGCTTTATCTCGTGTGCCGCTACGAAGGCTACGACGAGGAGCGCATTCTGGCGCTGCACCGCATCGCCTCTGCGAAAGCCACGACGAGAACCTTCGAGCGTCCCGCCGATTTTGATCTCGAACAATACGACGCCGATGGTCATTTCGGTTTCGGCAATGGCAAACGCATTCGCTTGCACTTCCAGATCGACAAAGAGGCAGGATTGCATTTGCGCGAATCGCCGTTGTCGCTGGATCAGCGGATCGACGAATCCAGCGGCAGTTATGAAATCACCGCGACGGTCGCCGATACGGCGCAATTGCACTGGTGGCTGCGCGGTTTCGGCGACAAGGTCTGGGACGTCCGCCGCGAAGAGGTGGAGCCCGTCGCGTAGCGACACATCTTGTCGCGTGACTGGGGACAATCGCTTTCAGCCACACAACAGGGATAGCCGAACCGGCCGCGAGTGGGCGCCGGTTCCATCGACAGTCTTTATCAAGAGCGAACATGACTTCGAACGATTCGTTGTTTTCCGCGGCCGACGGGGAAGCGCAACCGGGCAACGACGCCAGCGGCAACGCACGGCGCACGAACGACGCAAACCACGCAGACAGCATCCGTGCGGGCGTGGCCATGTCGGCGCGCGAGACGGTCGAGCGCTTCGGCAGCGCGAACGCGGAATACATCAAGGGCTATACGGGGATCGACCAGGAGACGGGGCAGGTTTTCGCCAAGGGCCTCAAGGAGATCGCGGGCCACAAGGTCAATGCCGATCCGCTTGAAGCGGCGAAGAATATCAAGCAGCAGGCAGGCTTTTCCGCCGAGGTTGCGGCGACCAGTCACGATAACGCCGAGGCGATCATCAACGGTTCGAAGGTGCGCACCTCGCGTACCGACGACCTGCCGCAATACGGCAAGAATCACAATGTGGTCGACCGTGTGCAGCTTCTCGACGGTCAGGTGATCGAGGGATCGCAGGCGCAAATGAAATTCGTCGGCGACCGCAATCAGCTATTCAAGCGCATTGCGGGCGAAGACGGCAAGTTCGCGCGCTATCGCGGCGTGAAGCTCGAATTGCCATCCGAGCAATATGCGGGTGCAAAAGAGTTCTGCCAGCAGCAAGCCGAGCAATTGCGCAAGAACGCGCAGCAAGCAGAGCAGCTTGGCAAGGCCGATATCGCGGCCAGATTGCGTCGTGAGGCGGCGAATTACGATCAATTGGCGGAAAACGTCAGCGACAGTGGTTTGACGACGAAGCAAGCGATTTTCTATCGCGAGCATCCCGAATTGGCGACATTGCGCGATATCGCGCGCACGAGCCATCGCGCGGGTATGGATGGCGCGAAATGCGGCGCGGTGATTGGCGGCTGTATTTCGCTGCTGAAAAATGCGTTCTCCGCGGCACAAGGCGAAATGGCATGGCGCGAGGCCGCCGTCGAAGTGGGCAAGGACACGGCCAAGGCGGGTGCGCTCGGTTATGCCACGGCGGCAGCCGGCGCGACGATCAAGGCGGGCTTGCAGCAGTCGAGTTCGGAAATGGCGCGCGCATTGGCGAAAACGAGCGCGCCGGCGATGGCGGTCAACGTGTGTCTGTCGCTGGGCGTCTCGATCAAGCGCTATGTGTGCGGCGAGATTAACGAAACGGAATTGCTCATCGAAGTGGGCGAGAAAGGCGCGGGCATGTTGTCCAGCGGCATGATGGCCGCGATCGGGCAGATCGCCATTCCCATTCCGTTCGTCGGCGCCGCGATTGGCGGCATGGTGGGCTATACGCTGTCGACGATGTTTTATCAAAGTGCAGTCGACGCGGCGCGAGCCGCTGCCGCGTCGCGCGTCAATCTTGCGCGCATCACGGCATTCGAAACAGCTGCGCGTGCGCGTATTGCGCAAGAGCAGGCGGCGCTCGACAGCTTCATGCAGCGCGAACTGCCGCAATTGCATCGCGAGACGCTGGAATTGTTTGTGGTGGTCGAGAGCGCAGGGCATGGATCGGTCGACGATCTGGCGGCGGCTGTGAATCGCTATGCGACCTTGCTGGGAAAACATTTGCAGTTTTCGACGCTCGCAGAATTCGACGGCTTCATGGCCTCCGACGAACCGCTGCGGCTGTGAACGCATCCATTACATCGTTTATTGTTTGCATTGCACGAGGAGTAGACCATGCTGCTGAAGCAGCTTTCCAATGATGATAAGCGGCTGTTCCTGCGCGTTGCCGAATTGCTGAGCTTGAGCGACAAACCCATTCTCTGGGGCGGCAAGCGTAAAGAAGAGATTACTTCGACGACCAATCTCTCGGACATCAAGATTCAGCGTGGCGAACGCGAAACGCTGGCGCTGGAGGACCTGCATCTGGCCTTGCAGGTTTCGGAAGATAAGGCGGAACCGGCCGCGTCAGGCAGTTGGGCCAACCTGGGCAATCTGGGCAATCTGTTTCAGCAAGTCGCTGCGATGGCTCAGGGCGCGAATTCCATCGAGTATTCGCTGCTCGCGCGAATCAAGAAACTGCCCCTTCAAACCGCCGACGACCCGGCCGCGCGCGCGAGCGCCGCGCTCGAAATACTGCGCGATCAGCTGAAGGAAAAGAAGTCGATTCTGCCCTCGGTACCCAAACTGATGCTGTTCGAACTGATGATGCTGGCCCTGACCGACGGCGCCGTGTCGAGCATCGAGTGGCAAGTGCTCAACGAATTCAAGCATCACTATCAGATTGAAGATCATATTTTCGATGATCTGCTGGCACGCGCGGAACTGACCTATCGCGAAGCCCAGAAGACGATCGCAATCATTCTCGAATAAGGAGGCAGGCATGGTTCCCGTTATTCTCGGTGCATTTGCTGCGGGCACGGCGTTGTACGGTGCCTATAAGGGCGTGAGCGGCGCGATCGATCACAACAACGCGAGCGATATCAACGACGACGCGAAGTCGATCGTCGACCGCGCCAACGCGCGCGTAAACACGCAGCGCCAATCGACCAATGCCGTTCTCGAAGACTACGGCTCGCGCAAACTGCGTGCTTTCAACGGCGTGATCGCCGAATTCATCGAAACATTCGGAAAACTGAAGAATGTGGAGACGCTGCGTTCGCCGGAACTGGAAAAACTCAATCTCGGCGACTTCTCCACGGTCACGCTCGAAGGTCTGAAGAACGACTACGCGCTGCTGAAAAGCTCGGGGCTGGGTCTCGGATCGGGCATCGGCGGCGGTGCGGCAGTGGCGTTCGGCGCCTATAACGGCACCATGCTGCTCGCCACGGCCAGCACGGGCACGGCCATTTCGACGCTGAGCGGCGCGGCCGCCACGAATGCCACGCTCGCATGGCTCGGCGGCGGTTCGATCGCGGCGGGCGGCGGCGGCATGGCGCTCGGCACCATGATTCTCGGTGCCGTGGCAGTGGGTCCGGCACTGGCGATTCTTGGCCATATCGTCGGCAACAAGGGTGAGGAAGCGCTGAACAATGCGCGCAGCAACCTTCAGCAAGCCAAGACGTTCCGCGATGCGGCCACGTTGATGCACACGAAACTCGAATCGATCCAGCGCGTATCGTCGCTTGCGAATGGCACGTTCTCGAAAATCAGCTCGCATCTGCGTCTCGCGGTACGCGATCTCAACCGCGCCATCGAGGAGCACAGCGAGAATTACGCGCTGTTCCCCGTCGAAGCGCGCGAGACGGTGCTGCGCTCGGTGAAATTCGCGCAGTTGCTCAAGGCGATGATCGATACGCCGATTCTCGACAAGGACGGCAATCTCGTGCTGTCGACCGAGAAGCAGGTCGAGGACATTGCCGCGCTGGCGGTCTGAGCCAAACGCCAACCGGAATCCGCCAGTCATGTCCGGGCAAGACGCCATCGCCCCACGCCGCGCCTTTCCCTGCAACCAATGCGGCTTGTGTTGCCAGCATGTCGATCAAGCGGAACAAAGCCGCTATCTCGACCGTGGCGACGGCGTCTGCAGGCATTACGATGCGGATGGAAAATCGTGCTCGATTTACGCCACGCGGCCGGCGTTTTGCCGCGTGGACTTGCACTACGACACGCACTATGTCCATCTGTATAGCTGGGACACGTTCGTGGAAATGAACCTCGAAGTCTGCGCCGCGCTCGCCGCAATGCACGCGGCCTGACATGGCGCGGAAAACAGCCGTGGATGAATGCCGCGGATAACAAAACTATCAGCAGTCTCCATGCTCACTCAGGAAGAGAAAACCGTCCTCGACATCATGGGCACGCAGCCGGATCGCGCGTGGCCTTCGAATATTCTCAAGGAAGCCGTGCTGGCGCGGCTGCCGGAATTCGGCGAGAAGACTGTGCGCCGGTTGTTCGTGAAGCTCGAAGAAGAATCGTTGATCGAGCGCGACGGCAACGGCCGCAACACCACGTGGATGCTGCTCGTGCGTGGGCCGAGTGAAACCGTGCGGCCGCCCGTCGATATTTCGCTGGCGCTGCTGAAATTGCGGCAATTGGCGCGGCATCATCTACCGCCGGGCAAGATTGGCGATTTCCGCGAATATCTCGCGGGCGCGAATCGTGTGCTCGGCGTGCCGCCGCCGGATTCCCGCACGCGCAGCGCGCAGGCCTGGATCGGCAAGACGGCGCGCGTGGCGCCCGGTTATCCAGTGCTCGAACCGGAAATCGACGAAACCGTATTCGATACCGTGTGCTCCGCGCTCTATCGCGATGAAACGCTGCAAATCACGTATCGGTCCGCGGAAGCGAGCGAAGGCGTCACGCGCGATTATGTCGTGCTGCCGTATGCCATCGTCGAGAAAGCGCCGTTCTGGTATCTGGTCGTGAGTCTGCGCCGGTCGAGCGGAGCGCAGGGCGCGCCCTTCTTATTGCGCATGGACCGCGTGGTGTCGGTCGAGCCGCGCGGCTACGAACTGAAGCGCGATACCAGTTTCGATCTCGCCGCCTTCATTCGCAGCGAACGCGTGTTTGAATGGTTTCCGGAAATGCCCGAGCAGTGCGTATTGCGCGTGACCGAGGTGAACGGCATTCCCAGTGCGTTTCGCGCGGCGCCGCTCGCGCACGATCAGGTGATCGAGGAAGCGCCGGGCGGCTTTATGCTCAAAGCGACGCTGACGCCTTCGCGCGCCTTGCGCAATTTGCTGCTCGAACATGCGCCGACGGTGGAGCTGCTGTCGCCCGCGCATCTGCGTGCGGAGATTGCGCAGACCTTGATGGCGGCGGCCAGCCGATATGCCGCGCCGCTACCGGCCTGATTTCAGCCGCGCGCGAGCCGAACGCACCGGATTTACGCGCGGATTCGTGCCAGATTCGCGCCCGTTATTCAAACCATCAATGCGCGAGCGTCCAGATTAGCGAACCGGAAAACAGTGCGACGACAACCGATGCACAGCGCTGAATCAGCGCCGGACGCAAATGCGGCAGACGGCCTTCACGCGGCGCGGCGCCAATCGCAATCCACGCGCAGCCAATCGGAATCAGCAGAATGGCGAATAACGCCATGGCTTCCATCCACGTGGCGAATTTCGCGAAGGCTTCGGGCGGAAAAATCGAACCGGCAAACAAAATGGCTTTGGGATTAAGCACCGTCGCGCTGAACAAGATGCGCGGCCCGATCACTTTGGCGCTCGATGTTTCGATCGTATTGGCCGTGAGCCACAGGCGAATCGCGAGCCACGCGAGATAGAGGCTGCTGGCGATGCGCAGGACTTTCGGCAGCCAGCTCAGCGATTGCGAAGCGTGCGTGAAGCACAGGCCCCACAGCGTGATGGAGACGAGATAGCCCGCCAGTTCGAAGGCGGTCAGATGCGTGGCGCGACGGAATCCCAGCCGCAGGCCGGCGGCGGCGAGCAGGGTATTGGTCGGTCCGGGCATGAGCAGCACGATCGCGCAGCCCGACGCCATCAATGCGGCGGAGGAAAGGGTGAGCATGAGATGGCCGATGCAAGCGTGCCGTGCCCGGTCGAGCGGCGCGGCTAAAGGGACAGGGTGGTCGCATAGACGCGCAACCTTGCCGTGAGCCCGACATTCTACGACTTTCGTCGCCGCTTCCAGGTTTAAAGAGGGTTAACGGGGATTGAAGGGTTTAACGCTTTCGCAAACGTAATACGCGCCGGATGGAGAGCGACAACGTTGCCAATGCAACGATCGAGATGAAAAAGTGAGATCAACGCGTGCGTGATGCACGGGTTTTTCCTATGCGAGATGAATCGCTTCGGCGATTCGACTCGTTGCTGTTGTCGATTTCATGGCGATGCTAAAACATTGTTAAGTCATTGATTTAGAAAGTGAGTATTGATTAAGGTCGTGGGATTCAAAAATATTTCAACGTTATCCCTAAATAAAGCGCATGAGATGCCGTTAAAGTGTGCGCGAGATCCTGAGCCATGACTACGCGGGCCAGGAACAATAAACATACACCGTTCGGGGCGCGACACACTCGCTTGTGTCGCCGACACCATCTCCTATGCCTGATTTAGCCTGGACCTTGCCCGTTGCGCGGTGGTCCTTCTGGTCTTCCGTTTCGGAAAGCCCGCCTGCTGTCGAATTCGTCGATCCGATGATGCGCCGCCGGCTGAGTTCGCTTTCCCGGATGGCCTTGAAAGTGGCGGGCGATTGCGTCGACGCGCATACGCCGGTGCGGGTGGTGTTTGCCTCGCGGCATGGCGAGCTGCGCCGCACGACCGATATTCTGCGCGACATCGAAGCCAATAAGCCGGTCTCGCCGAATGCGTTCAGTCTTTCGGTGCTCAATGCGATGTCGGGGCTGTTCGGCATGGCGCGCGGCGACCGCTCGGCGGCCACGGCCTTGTCGGCGGGCGCCGAAACGCTTGGCTATGCGCTGCTCGAAGCGCACGCGCAATACGCGGACGAGCCGGGCGGCCCCATTCTCGTCATCTACGCCGACGAACCTGCCGACGCGCGCTACGGTGCGGTCGAACACGAAGTGCAGGGCGGTGCGCTGGCGCTGCTGCTCGATGCGGGCGCGGCTGCGCAAGGCCGGCTCGCGTGCTCCGTCACGCCGGACGCCGGCGCGCAGGCTCAAACGTCCAATCAAGCGGCAAATCAAGCACCCAATCAAGCATCGGTGCGCAGATTCGCGACGCAAAGCGAAGCGCTGCATCATTGCCTGAGCGCTCGCGAAAGCGCGGCGTGGGACGGCAGCGGCGGCACATGGCAATGGAGCTGGCATGTCGGCGCGGCTTAACTACGGCTGGCGCCTGTTCGCCACGGCCTTCAGTTTCGCGATGTTCGGCGTGTGCGGGCTGCTGTTTTCGCTCGTCGCGTTTCCGGTTGCGTGCGTCTGGCCGCATCGCGCTTCGCGTCAACGCGCGGTGTCGGCGATCATTCACGCATTCTTCCGCGCGCTCGTGGCCGCGCTGCAACGCGTGGGCGTCATGACGCTGGACGTCGAAGGCGTCGCGGCGCTGCGCTCGGGCACGCCTGCCATCGTGGTCGCGAACCATCCCACTTATCTCGACGTGGTCGTGCTGCTCGCACTCATGCCGTCGGCCTGCTGCGTCGTCAAGAACGCGCACTGGAGCAATCCGTGCTTCTGGGGCATCGTGCGCGCCGCCGAGTACGTGAGCAACGCCGACCCGCAAGGCTTCGTGGAAGACTGCGCGCGCCAGCTCGCGAACGGCTACAGCATGATCATTTTTCCCGAAGGCTCGCGCAGCCCCGCACCGAACCGCCTGCATGCGTTCTCGCGCGGTTTCGCGCACACGGCGCTGGAGGCCGGTGCGCCGATCCTGCCCGTGCTGATGCATTGCGACCCGCCCGCCTTCACCAAGCAGATGCGCTGGTATCACGTACCGGAGCGGCCTTTCCGCATGACCGTGAACGTGCTGGCGCCTATCGGCGTGGAGCGGCTCGCGCCGCGCGAGATGCCGTCGGCGCTCGCAGCACGCAACGTCACGCGCGCCATCGAGGCGCACATCACCCAGTACCTGTTCGACTATGGATTCTTTAAAACTGGAAATTAAGCAGCTCTTGATCGAGGCGCTCGATCTGGAGCACCTCACGCCCGCCGATATCGACGACGACGCACCGCTGTTCGATACCGACGGCGTGGGGCTCGATTCGATCGACGCGCTGGAGATCGGCATCGTGCTGCGCCAACACTATCAACTGACCATCGCCGCCGACGACGAAAACGTCCGCGGCCAGTTTCGTTCGATCAACACGCTCGCGGCGCTCGTCGCGAGTCATCGCAACGAAAACGCATCGCTGGAAGCTATTGCAGGCAAGGGGGATTGAACCATGAACGACGCAGAAATTCTCGGACGTATCCGCGAGATCTTTCAGGAAAACTTCGATATCGAGCCGTCGCGCGTCACGCCTGAAGCGCATCTGTTCGAAGAACTGGATCTCGACAGCATCGACGCCGTCGATCTCGCCATCAAGCTCCAGGAAATGACGGGCCGCCGTATCAAGCCGGAAGAGTTCAAGTCGGTGCGCACGGTCGGCGACGTCATCGCCGCCGTGGAGTCGCTGCTCGCAACCCAGGCCTGAGGCATCCCGTGACGGTTCGTTCCGCGCACGCCGCCGGGCCGCTCGCGCCCGCCGCCACGCGCGCGCCGGGCAAGCTGCGCCTGCTCGCCAATCTCGCGTATCCGGTCGTGATCCTGTGCGCGTGGCGCTGGGATTCGCCGCGCCTCGTCGGGCTGATGCTGCTCGCGCTGCTCTGGCTGCAACGCGTGGCCGGCACGGGCGCGATCGCGGCGCAGCTGCGCAAGCTCACGCCGGTCGACTGGGCCGTGGCGATCACGCTCAACGTGGCGTCGGTGGCGATCGTGTTCACCAATAGCGAACGGATCATGCGCCTGTATCCGGCGTGCGTGAATCTCGGGCTGCTCGTCGCGTTTGGCGCGACGCTCGTCAAAGGTCCGTCGATGATCGAGAAGTTCGCGCAGCGGACCTATCCCGAACCGCCTCCGCACATCGTGCGCTACACGCGCCGCGTCACGCAGCTCTGGTGTGCGTTCTTCGCCGCGAACGGCGCGTTTTCCGCGTGGACGGCCTTCGCGTGGCCGCCGAAGCTGTGGTCGCTCTATAACGGCGCGCTCGCGTATGGGCTCATCGGTGTTCTGATCGTCGGCGAAATCGCATGGCGCAAATGGATCATGCTGCCGCGCGCGGCGCGACAGGAGGCGCTGTGATCGCGCTGCACGCATTGCTCGCGGCGTCGCGCCGCGAGCCGCAGGCCGTGGTCTGCCTCGACGGCGCGGGCATCACGCGCTTTTCGACGTTTCAGGCGCAGGCTCTGGGTATCGCCGCGCGTTTGCGCGAGCGCGAGGCCCAGCGCATCGCGCTCTGGAGCGACGATCCTTACGTCTTCGCGTGCGCGCTGTTCGGCGTGCTCGCGGCGGGCAAGGTGCCGGTGATCCCGGCCAATGCCGCGCCCGGTTATCTCGCCGATCTGCGCGACCATTACGACGCCATGCTCGACGATGGCGAACTCGCCGCGTGGTGCGCCGCGAAGTGTGCTGACAACGCTACGCCTGGCATCGCGACGCTTGCCACAAGCGCCACTAGCGCCGCCATCGACGCCCACGCGCCGCTCACGCTGTTCACCTCGGGCAGCAGCGGCACTCCGAAGCCGGTCCACAAGACGCTCGCGCAATTCGACGCCGAAGTGCGCACGCTCGAAGCCGAGTGGGGCGCGTGGGTCGGCGACGCGACCGTGCTCGCGAGCGTGCCGCATCACCATATCTACGGGCTGCTGTTCCGCGTGTTCTGGCCGCTGGCGGCGGGGCGGCCGTTCGACCGCGCGACCTGCGCCGATCCCGCGCAATTGCAGGCGCGTATCGCGCAATGCGGCGCGGCCGTGGTGGTCTCGACGCCCGCGCAGCTCTCGCGCTGGCCTGATCTGCCGGGCTTTAGCGCGCTTGCGCCCGCGCCGCGCGCGTTCTTCTCGTCGGGCGGCCCGTTGTCCGCCGACGCCGCGCTGCGTTATGCCGCGACGTTCGGCGCCGCGCCGCTGGAGATCTATGGCAGCACGGAGACGGGCGGTATCGCGTGGCGGCGCCAAAGCGAAACCGACGCGTGGACGCCCCTGCACGGCATCGCCGTGCGCGCGGGCGCGGCGGAAGAAGGCGGCGCGCTCGAAGTGCGCTCGCCGCATCTCGGCCACGACGACTGGCATCGCACCGACGACCAGGCCGCCTTCGACGAAGCGGGCCGCTTCCGTCTGCGCGGCCGCCTCGACCGCGTGCTGAAGCTCGACGGCAAGCGCGTCTCGCTCGGCGAGATGGACAGCCGTCTGCTATTGCATCCCGACCTCGCCGACGTGCGGACCGTGCCGCTCGCGGGCGCGACGCGCCAGCGCATCGGCGCGCTCGTCGTGCTCTCGGCGCAGGGCCGCGAACGCTTGCGCCTCGAAGGCCGCGTCGCGCTCGTCAAGGCGCTGCGCCGCCATCTCGCCGCCTATTTCGACGCCGTCGTGCTGCCGCGCCACTGGCGCATCCGCCGCGCGCTGCCGGTCGATGCTCGCGGCAAGATTCAGGCGCGCGCCGTCGCCGAGGCGTTTGACGTACGCGAGGAAGGCTTCGAATTGCTCGCGGAATGGGACGAGACGGAAAGCGCTGAACATGCTGAACATGCTGAACAAGCGCCCACGCCGCCCGCCCGCGCGTTCGAATTGCGCGTGCCGCACACGCTCGCGCATTTCGCGGGCCACTTCCCGGGCTTGCCGATCCTGCCGGGCGTCGTGCAGGTCGACTGGGCGCTGCGTTTCGCCGACGAATGGGTGCCGGGCGCACGCGCGCTCGCCTCGGTCGAGCAACTGAAATTCATGGCGCCGGTGCCGCCGGGCGTGCTGCTGAAACTCGTGCTGAAGCACGACGCGGCGCGCCGCCGCATCGCGTTCGTCTGGCGCTTCGGCGAGCGCGACTGCGCGTCGGGCGTCATCGTGTACCGGGAGCCCGCATGAGTCTCGCGGCCTGCGTCGTCATTCCGATCTACAACCACAAGGACGCGATTGGCGGCACCGTGGCGAATCTGGTCGTGCACGGCCTGCCGCTGTTCGTCGTCGACGATGGCAGCGACGAGGCCACGCAGCAGGTGCTCGCCGCGCTCGCGCAGCGCCACGCGGGCCAGCTCACGCTGCTGCGCCTGCCCGTGAACGGCGGCAAGGGCGCGGCGGTGATGGCGGGGCTGCGCGCCGCGCGCGACGCGGGCTACACGCACGCCT
Source organism: Paraburkholderia tropica (assembly GCF_914484835.1). Classification (GTDB taxonomy): domain Bacteria; phylum Pseudomonadota; class Gammaproteobacteria; order Burkholderiales; family Burkholderiaceae; genus Paraburkholderia; species Paraburkholderia tropica_A. Next base: position 318,093 of record NZ_CAJZAR010000068.1, on the reverse strand, counting down.
TGCAGATCGACGCCGACGGCCAGCACGACGCCGCCGACGTGCCGCGCTTTCTCGCCGCCGCCGCCGCGAATCCGCGCGCGGTCGTGCTCGGCCAGCCCGTCTACGACGAGAGCGTGCCGAAGGCGCGTCTCTACGGCCGCTATCTGACGCACGTGTGGGTGTGGGTCGAAACGCTGTCCTTCACGATCCGCGATTCGATGTGCGGCTTCCGGCTCTATCCGCTCGATCTCGCCTGCGCGCTGATCGACAGCGTGAAGCTGCCCGAGCGCATGGACTTCGACATCGAGATTCTGGTGCGCCTGTACTGGCGGCGCGTGGAGTTCGTGTCGATCCCGACTGCCGTGACTTACGCGACCGACGGCGTCTCGCATTTCGACGTGCTCTGGGACAACGTGCGGATCAGCCGCAGCCACACGCGGCTCGTCGCGGGCATGCTCGCGCGCCTGCCGCTGCTGCTCGCGCACAAGGTCTTGCCGCGCCGTCGCATGGAGAGCGCTGCGAGCGGCGCGCCCGCGCCCTGGTGGCGTCGCGCCGAACGCGGCAGCCGTCTCGGCATGAGTCTGCTCGCGCTGAGCTGCCGTTTGTTCGGGCGGCGCTTCACGGCGCTCTGGCTGCATCCGATCGTCGCGTATTTCCTGCTCACGGGTCGCCCCGCGCGCGAGGCGTCGCGCCGCTATTTCGCGCGTCTCGCCCAAGCGGTGCCGCAGCCCGCGACGCCGCGCCCCGGCTGGGTGACCTCGTACCGTCACATGCTCGCGTTCGCGCAGTCGGGCTTCGACAAGCTCGCCGCGTGGACCGGCCGCGTGGACTTCTCCGATGTCGAGATCGACGACGCCCACGCGCTCGACGCGCTGCTCGCGAGCGGACGCGGCGCGCTCGTGATCGGCTCGCATCTCGGCAATCTGGAAATGGCGCGCGCGCTCGCCGTGCGCGGCGCGCAGACGCGCGTGACCGCGATCGTCTACACCGAGCACGCGAAGCGCTTCAACAGCGTGCTGGCGGGCGCGAACCGCGATTTCACGCAGCATCTGGTGCCGGTGAGCGACTTCGGGCCGCAAACCGCGCTGATGATGCAGGAGCGCATCGAGCGCGGCGAACTGCTGGTGATCGTCGGCGACCGCACGCCCGCGCACGAAAGCGGACGCTTGACCGAAGCGCAGTTCCTCGGCGCAACCGCGCCGTTCGCGCAAGGGCCGTACGTGCTCGCGCACGCGCTCGCGTGTCCCGTCTATCTGCTGTTCTGCCTGAAGGAGCGCAGCGGCTACCGGCTCTATTTCGAGCCCTTCGCCGAGCGCATCGAACTGCCGCGACGCGACCGCGCGGAACACATCGCGGGCTGGGCGCAGCGCTTCGCGAGCCGCCTCGAACACTATTGCCGCAAGGCGCCTTATCAATGGTTCAATTTTTACGATTTCTGGGCGCGCCCAGGCGGGAATACGAGGAAGACGAATGGCCGAACATGACCTGAACGGCGTCCAGGCCGCGACCGCCGACGTGGTGATCGGCGGCCGCCGTCTGACGATCGAGGACGTGGTGGCGGTGGCGCGCGAAGGCGCTGCCGTGCGGCTCAGCGACGACCCGGCCTGGCGCGCGCGCATCGCGCGCGGCGCGGAATTCCTGCGCCGCCATCTGGACGCGGGCGCGACGGTCTACGGCGTCAACACGGGTTACGGCGACGCCTGCGTGGTCGACGTGCCGATGGCGCTCGTCGAGGCGCTGCCGCTGCAACTCACGCGCTATCACGGCTGCGGCATGGGCGAGTATCTCGACGATGCGTCGGCGCTCGCGGTGATCGCCGCGCGTCTGAATTCGCTGGCGTATGGGCTCTCGGGCGTGCGTCCGGTGCTGCTCGAACGTCTCGCCGATCTCATCAATCATCGCGTGCTGCCGCGTATTCCCGCCGAAGGCTCGGTGGGCGCGAGCGGCGACCTCACGCCGCTGTCGTACGTGGCGGCGGCGCTGGCGGGCGAGCGCGACGTGCAGTTTCGCGGCGCGTCGTGCACGGCGCGCGACGCCTGGCAGGCGCTCGGCCACGCGCCGCTTACGCTCGCGCCCAAGGAAGGGCTCGCGCTGATGAACGGCACGGCCGTGATGACCGGCCTCGCGTGTCTCGCGTTCGCGCGCGCGGCGCAACTGGCGCGCCTGAGCGCGCGCCTCACGGCGCTCGCGACGGTCGCGCTCGACGGCCGCGCCGCGCATTTCGACCCGCTGATCTTCGAAGCCAAGCCGCACGCCGGGCAAGGCGAGGCCGCCGCGTGGATTCGCGCCGATCTCGCCGGGCGTCCCGACACGCCGGGCCATCGCCTGCAGGACCGCTATTCGATCCGCTGCGCGCCGCATGTGATCGGCGTGCTCGGCGACGCGCTGTCCTGGATGCGCCGCGACATCGAAAACGAACTGAACAGCGCCAACGACAATCCGCTGATCGACCCCGACGGCGAGCGCGTGCTGCACGGCGGCAACTTCTACGGCGGCCATATCGCGTTCGCGATGGACGGCCTGAAGAACGCCGTTGCGAATCTCGCCGATCTGATGGATCGCCAGCTTGCGCTGCTCGTCGACGACAAGTTCAACAACGGCCTGCCGCGCAATCTCACGGGCGCGAGCGCGGCGCGCGCGGCGATCAATCACGGCTTCAAGGCGGTGCAGATTTCGTCGTCGGCGTGGACGGCGGAGGCGCTCAAGCACACGATGCCCGCGAGCGTGTTTTCGCGCTCCACCGAGGCGCACAACCAGGACAAGGTGAGCATGGGCACGATCGCGGCGCGCGATTGTTTGCGCGTGCTGCAACTGACCGAGCAGGTCGCGGCGGCGCATGCGCTCGCGACCGTGCAGGCCGCGCAATTACGTCTGCGCGGCAACGCGGGCACCGTGATTCCTGAGCCGCTGCGCGCGTTCATGACGGACGTGGCGGCGGTGTCGCCGTTCGTCGACGAAGACCGCGCGCTCGAACACGAACTGCGCGCGATGACGGCGCGGATCGCGGCGGGCGAATTCATCGGCGCACAGGAAGGAGACGCGGCATGAGCGTGGCGGACAAGGCCGTATTGAGCGCGAGCGCGACCGTGGAAGTGCCGTTCCACGACGTCGATGCGATGAACGTCTGCTGGCACGGCCACTACCTGAAGTACTTCGAATTCGGCCGCGCGGCGCTGCTGCGCAAGTTCGATTACGACTATCGCGAGATGCAGGCGTCGGGCTATGTGTGGCCCGTGGTCGAGGCGCATCTGAAGTACGTGCGTCCGGCGATTTACGGACAGCAGATCGAGGTCTGCGCGCATCTGCTCGAACACGAAAACCGCCTGAAAATCGGCTACGAAATCTTCGATTGCGCCACGCGCGCGCGGCTCACCAAGGGCTATACGATTCAGGTCGCGGTGAACGCCGCCACGCAGGAATTGCAGTTCGTCTCGCCGCCGGTCGTGTTCGAAAAACTGGAGCGCGCATGGGCACGTTGATACGCGGCGCGGTGTTCGCGGCGATGATCGCGCTTCAGTCGGTATGCTTGCCTGTGCAGGCGGCGACATCGGCTTCGAACGCGAGTGCAAGCGCAAGCGACGCCGACGCGGCACTCGTTTCGCAGATCGCCGCGCGCCTCGCGCAGACGAAAGGCGTGCGCTCGCACTTCACGCAGACCCAGACGCTCGCCGCGCTGAAGACGCCGCTCGTCAGCACGGGATCGCTGCTGTTTTTCCGCGATCGCGGCGTGATCTGGCAAATCGACGCGCCCTATAAAAAAACCTGGGTGATGAGCGACAGCGGCATGACCGTGCTCGACGCGACCGGTCAGCGCGTCGCGAACGGCGGCGCGCAGGGCGCGCGCGGCGCGGCTGAAATCGCGAAGATGATGCGCGCGATGCTGGGCGGCGACCTGAGCGGGCTCTACACGCAATTCGACGTGCAGGCGCGCGGCACGCCCGCGCGCTGGCAGATGCGCCTCGTGCCGCGTCAGCCGCAGATCGCGCAGGCGTTGCGCGGCATCGAGATGGACGGCGGCGAGTTCCTGCAAGGTCTGCGCATCACGCTCGCGAACGGTGACGTCACGCAGTACGCGTTCAGCGGCAGCACGCCCGTGAGCGAACTCGCGCCCGCCGACCAGAAACTGTTCGGAACGCCGTAGTGAATTCGCCGGAGCTTCGTGCCGCATCCACTACACGAACCGCACGCAGCGCGTGGCGGCATTGGGCGCTGCGCGCCGCGTGGCTGCTGCTCGCCGTGGCCGCCGCGCTTTATTGCGGCTGGCGTTTCGCGGGGCCGTCGCCATTGCAGACGAATCTGCTCGCGCTGCTGCCCGCCACCGAGGCCGATCCCGTCGCCGAAGAAGCCGTCGATCAACTCGCGAACGTGCTCGGCAATCGCGCCGTGCTGCTCGTGTCCAGCGATAACGACGCGCACGCGAAAGCGGCGGCGCTGCAACTGGGCGCGTCGCTGAGCGCGAGTCACGCGTTCGCGTCGGTGACCGCGCGCATTCCGCCGTTCGACCTCGGGCGTATCGCGCGCTTCTATCTGCCGTATCGCTTCGGCCTGCTCACGTCCGAGGATCGCGCGAGCTTGACGAACGCCAGGGGCGGCCCGGCCGCGCTGTCCAGCGCGCTCACCGAGCGCCTCTACGGCCTGCCCGGCGTGGGCCTCTCGACTTCGCTCGCCGACGATCCGTTCGGCTGGCTTCAGCACTGGCTCGCGGGCCTGCCGCTCGCCGCATCGAATCTGACCGTCGAGGACGGCTTGCTGGTCGCGCATCGCGGCGCGACCACGAGCGTGCTGGTGGTCGGCACGCTGACGGGATCGGCGTATGAATCGTCGGTGCAGCAAAACGTGCTGCACGCCGTCGCGCAAGGCGAAAGCGCGCTGAAGCCGGCATGGCCCGACGTCAGCGTCGCGCGCACGGGCGCGGTGTTCTACGCGGAGTCGGCGCGACGCGCGTCGGAGCGCGACGTGCACGTGATCGGCATCGTCTCGGCGGTCGGCATCGCGCTGCTGATGCTCTGGATCTTCCGCTCGCCGCGCCTCATTGCGCTCGGTTTCGTCTCGACGGCGCTGGGCATTCTGTGCGCGCTCGCGGCGACCATGCTGATCTTCGGCAAGCTGCATCTGCTGACGCTGGTGTTCGGTGCGAGCCTGATTGGCGAGGCCGTCGATTATTCGATTCAGTATTTCGTCGTCTATCTGGGCGCGCGCGAGCACTGGAACGCGCGGCGCGGCGCGCGCGAAGTGATGCCCGCGCTCGCGGTGGCGTTCGGCACGAGCGTACTCGGCTACGCCATCCTGACCTTCGCGCCGTTCCCGGCGCTCAAGCAGATCGCGTGCTTCGCGATCGTCGGCATCTTGATCGCGTTTGCTTCGGTGATCGGCCTGCTGCCGAGCCTCATGACGCGCCCCGCGCGCCGCAGTCCGCGCACGCTGTTCGCCGTGGCCGCCGTGACGCTCGCGAAATGGCAGGCGCTGATCGGCGGACGTCGCGCGTGGCTCGTCGCGCTCGCGGTGGGCGTCGTGGCGGCGCCAGGCTGGCTGCAACTGCGCAGCGACGACGACATCCATCTGCTGATCCAGCGCGATCCTTCGCTGGTCGCGCAGGAGCGCGTGGTGAGCAACGCGGTGGGCGTCGACAACAGCGCGCAGTTCTTCGTCGTGCGCGGCGCGTCGCCCGAAACCGTGCTCGAACGCGCCGAAGCGCTGTGCGCGCGGCTGGGCACGCTCACGGGCGCAGCGGCCGTGAGCGGCTGGCAGTCGGTCACGTCGTTCGTGCCGTCGGACAAGCAGCAGGACGCCGATCGCGCCTTGCTGGCCGCGCACGTCTTCAACGATCCGGCCGCGTTGGGCGCGATGCTGGGCGCGGCGGGTTTTCGCGACGACGTTGCGCAGGCGTGGCCGCGCGCGTGGGCGCGATCCGGTTCCAGCACGCTGAGCGTGGACGCATGGCTGGCCGAACCGTGGTCGCAGCCGTTCCGCCACCTGTGGCTCGGCCGCTCCGCGAGCACACCGGGCGCCTTCGCGACGGTCGTGATCCCGCAGGGCGTGTCGAACGCGAACGAGCCCGCCTTGCGCGCGCTCGCTCCGACGCTGCCCGGCGTGAGTTTCGTCGACAAGGCGGCGAGCGTCTCGCATCTGTTCGGCGTCTATCGCGAGGACGGCGCGCTCTGGCTCGCAGGCGCGCTCGTGCTGGTGTTCGCGCTGCTGACGCTGCGTTACGGCTGGCGCGCGGCGTTCGCGGTCGCGCTGCCCGTGTGGCTCGCGATCGGCGTGACGCTGGCCGTGTTCGGCTACGCGCACGTGCGCATCAATCTATTCAACCTGCTGGCGCTGATGCTCGTGCTCGGCGTGGGCGCGAACTACGCGGTGTTCCTGCGCGAAGGCGCGATGCGCGCGAACGCCGATACCGGCGCGGTCTGGACCGGCGTGCTGCTCTCGGCGACCACGACGCTGCTCTCGTTCGGCCTGCTCGCGATGACCTCGATGCCCGCGCTCAAGAGCTTCGGCGCGACGCTGTCGCTCGGCATCATGGTGTCGGTCCTGTTCGCGCCGGTCGGCATGCCCTCGAATTCACGGAGAACGAACTGATGGCGCGGCCCGCCTCTCAATCTGCCCGACCGGTTTATCTGCACGCGCTCGGCATGGTCAACGCGCTCGGCGACGACGTGAGCGCCATCGCCGCCGCACTCGCACGCGCAGAAGCGCCCGGCATGGGGACGATCCGCACGCGCATCGGCGAGGCGTTCGCGGGCCGCGTGCTCGCGCCGCTCGCGCAGCCCGGCTTTGCGCCGCCCGCCGCGCTCGCCAGCTACGACTGCCGCAACAACCGCCTGCTGCTCGCGGCGCTGGCGCAGATCCAGCCCGCCGTCGACGCCGCGTGCGAGCGCTTCGGCGCGGGCCGCATCGGCGTGGTGCTGGGCACGAGTACATCGGGCATCGGCGCGGTGGAAGCGACGTTCGCGCAGGCAGGCAGCGATGCGGACAGCGATGCACCCGCCGTGACGCCTTTCGACTATCGCCAGATGGAAATCGGCACCGCGGCCCCGTTCGCAGCGGCCGCGCTCGGCCTCGGCGGCCCCGCGTTCACGATTTCGACGGCCTGCACGTCGAGCGCGAAAGCGTTCGTTGCGGCGCGCCGCCTGTTGCGTGCGCGGCTGTGCGATGCGGTGGTGGTCGGCGGCGTCGACACGCTCTGCGAACTCACGCTGCAAGGCTTCGCGTCGCTCGAATCGACGAGCGCCGCGCGCACCAATCCGATGAGCGCGAACCGGCGCGGCATCAATATCGGCGAAGGCGCAGCGGTCTTTCTGATGAGCCGCGAGGAAGGCCCGGTGCGCTTCGCGGGCGCGGGCGAGTCGAGCGACGCGCATCACATCTCCGCGCCCGATCCGCAGGGCGCGGGCGGCGAGATCGCGTTGCGCGCGGCGCTCGCGGACGCGGGCATCGGCGCGGGCGCGATCGGCTACGTCAACCTGCACGCCACCGCGACGATCAAGAACGATCAGATGGAAGCGCAGCTGATGGCGCGCGTGTTCCCCGACGGCGTGGCCGCGAGCGGCACCAAGCCGCTCACGGGCCACACGCTCGGCGCGGCGGGCGCGACCGAAGCGGGCCTCGCATGGCTGACGCTCGCGCGCGACGACGTCGCGCTGCCGCGTCATCTCTGGGACGGTCAGGCCGACGCGTCACTGCCGCCGCTTGATTTCGTCGAGTCGGAGCGTTATCTGCCGCGCGGCGCGGGGACGGGGAGCCAGTACGTCATGAGCAATTCGTTCGCGTTCGGCGGCAGCAACGCTTCGCTGGTGTTCGCACGATGACCGTCGCCTTGAATTCCGCATCGGGCGCCGAAGCGTTCCCGCCGATCGAATCGATCATCCCGCATCGCGGCACGATGCTGCTGCTCGACGCGGTGTGCGCGTGCAGCGACGAATCGCTGAGCGCCGAAGCCAGCGTGCGCGCCGATGCGTGGTACGCCGACGCGCAGGGCGCGATGCCCGCATGGATCGGCATCGAACTGATGGCGCAGGCCATTGCCGCCCACGTGGGCCTGCTGTCGATGCGCGCGGGCAAGGCGGCGCGCCCTGGCGTGCTGCTTGGCACGCGCCGCTTCACGGCGCTGCGCGACACCTTCGCGGCCGGTGCGTCGCTGCGCGTGAGCGTGAACGAACTGCTGCGCAGCGACGAAGGCCACGGCGCCTACGGCTGCACCATCGAACAGGAAGGCGTGCTGTGCGCCGAGGCCACGGTCAAGGTGTATCAGCCGCACGATTTTCAGACTTTCATCGAGGAAAACTCCCGAGCATGAGCCCGACTCCGAGCCAGACCCCGAACCGGCGCGTACTCGTGACCGGCGCGAGCCGCGGCATTGGCCGCGCGATCGCCTATCAACTGGCCGCCGACGGCTTCGCCGTCACCGTGCATTGCCGCACGGGCCTGAAGGAAGCGCAAGCCGTCACGGCGGGCATCGCCGCGCAAGGCGGCTCGGCCGGCGTGCTGCAATTCGACGTGCGCGACCGCGCCGCCTGCCGCGCGGCGCTCGAAGCCGACGTGACCGCGCACGGCGCGTACTACGGCATCGTCTGCTGCGCGGGCGTGACGCGCGACGCGGCCTTCCCCGCACTGACCGACGAAGACTGGGACATCGTGCTCGAAACCGGCCTCGACGCCTTCTACAACGTCGTGCATCCGCTCGTCATGCCGATGGTGCGCGCGCGCAAGGGCGGGCGCATCGTCACGGTGGCGTCGGTGTCGGGCGTCACGGGCAATCGCGGCCAGGTGAACTACAGCGCCGCGAAGGCGGGCCTGATCGGCGCGACCAAGGCGCTCGCGGTCGAACTCGCCACGCGCAACATCACGGTCAACAGCGTCGCGCCGGGTCTCGTCGATACGGGCATGCTCGACGAAGTGCCGCTCGATCACGCGCTCAAGGCCGTGCCGATGAACCGCGTGGGCCAGCCCGCCGAAGTCGCTTCGGTGGTCGGCTTCCTCATGTCGGATGCGGCGTCCTATGTGACGCGCCAGGTCATCGGCGTCAACGGAGGCATGGTCTGATGAAGCGCGTCGTGGTGACGGGCATGGGCGGCGTGACCGCGCTCGGCGACCGTTGGGAGCAGGTGGAGGCCGCGCTCGAACGCGGCGCGAATGCGGTGCGGCGCGTGCACGACTGGGATTACATCGAGGCGCTGCATACGCGCCTCGCGTCACCGCTGCCGAAGTTCGAGACGCCCGACTACTATCCGCGCAAGAAGACGCGCTCGATGGGGCCGGTCTCGCTCTACGCGGTGCGCGCGAGCGAGTACGCGCTCGCGGACGCGGGCCTGCTCGACGATGCGTCGATCAAGGACGGCCGCATGGGCGTGGCGTACGGATCGTCGGCGGGCTCGGTGGAACCCGTGCGCGCGTTCGGCAAGATGCTCGAAACCGGCTCGATGAGCGACGTCACGTCGAACAGCTACGTGCAGATGATGCCGCACACGACGGCGGTGAACGTGAGCCTCTTCTGGGACCTGAAGGGCCGCATCGTGCCGACGTCGTGCGCGTGCGCTTCGGGCAGCCAGGCCATCGGCTACGCGTATGAAATGATCGCGAGCGGCAAGCAGGCGCTGATGCTCGCGGGCGGCGCGGAAGAACTCTCGGGGCCGGGCGTGGCCGTGTTCGACATGCTCTACGCCACCAGCACGCGCAACGATGATCCGCAATCCACGCCGCGTCCGTTCGACGCCGCGCGCGACGGGCTCGTGGTGGGCGAGGGCGCGGCCACGCTCGTGCTCGAAGAGTACGAGCACGCGCTGGCGCGCGGCGCGCGCATTCACGCGGAAGTCGTGGGCTTCGGCTGCAACTCCGATGGCGCGCATATCACGCAGCCCACGGCGGCGACGATGGCGGTCGCGATGCGCCAGGCGCTCGCCGACGCGCAACTCGCGCCCGAAGCGATTGCCTACGTGAACGCGCACGGCACCTCGACCGATCGCGGCGATATCGCCGAAAGCCACGCCACGGCGGAAACCTTCGGCGCGCGCATGCCGATCAGTTCGCTCAAGAGCTATATCGGCCATACGCTCGGCGCGTGCGGCGCGATCGAAGCGTGGTGGACGATCGAAATGATGAAGCGCAATCGCTACGCGCCGACGCTGAATCTGCACGAGGTCGATCCGGCCTGCGCGCCGCTCGACTACATCATGGGCGCGCCGCGCGAGATCGACGCCGACTACGTGATGAGCAATAACTTCGCGTTCGGCGGCGTGAACACGTCGTTGATCTTCAAGCGCGTCCGGTGAGCATGCAGGAATCCTTAACGTCGAACGGATTGCAACGCGTGGTCGTGACGGGCATGGGCATCGTCTCGTGCCTCGGCAACACGCTCGACGGCGTGGCCGCGCGCCTGCGCGACGGACGCGGCGGCATCACGCGCGTGGCGGCGTGGCGCGAGCGCGGCTTCGCGAGCCAGGTGGCGGCGGTCGCATCGGTGGACGACGAGAGGCCGTTCGCGCGCAAGGCCGAGCGCTTCATGGGCGACACGGCGCGCTTCGCGTGTCATGCGGCGCGCAGCGCCATCGCCGACGCGGGACTCGACGAGGCCGCGCTGCGCCAGCCGCGCGTGGGCGCGGTGGTGGGCTCGGGCGTCGGCACGATGTCGGCTTACGACGCGGCGATGGCGTGCGCGAGCGCACGCGGCGTGGACCGCGTGCCGCCCTATACGGTGCCGCAGGCGATGAGCAGCACGGCATCGGCGAATCTCGCGCACGTGTTCGGCATGGAAGGCGTGACGTACTCGCCGTCGTCGGCGTGCACGACGTCGGCGCTCGCGATCGGCCAGGCGATGCAGCTGATCCAGACCGGTCGTCAGGACCTCGTGCTCGCGGGCGGCAGCGAAGCGCTGCACGACAACATGACGCTGCTGTTCGACGCCATGGGCGCGCTCTCGCGCGGTTTCAACGACACGCCGGAGCGCGCGTCGCGGCCTTACGACACGCGTCGCGACGGCTTCGTGATCGGCTCGGGCGCGGGCGTGCTGGTGCTTGAATCGCTCGCTCACGCGCGCTCGCGCGGCGCGCGCATCCACGCGGAAGTGACGGGCTTCGGCCATTGCACGGACGGCGCGCAGATGGTCGCGCCGCAGGCGGGCGGCATCGCGCGCGCGATGCGCGCCGCGCTCGCCGAGGCGGCGTGCCGCCCCGACTACATCAACACGCATGCGCCTTCCACGCTCTCGGGCGACGTCGAGGAACTGCTCGCGCTGCGCGACGTGTTCGGCGCGGACGTCCCGGCGTTTTCGTCGACGAAAGCGCTCAGCGGCCATCCGCTCGGCGCGTGCGGCGCACACGAAGCGATCTACACCTTGCTGATGATGCGCGATCGCCGGATCGCGGGCGCCGTGGGTATCGACGAACTCGATGCGCTCGCCGCCACGCTGCCGCTCGTGCGCGAAACGCGCGACGCGCGTATCGAGACGGCGATGTCGGTTTCGTTCGGGTTTGGCGGCAGTTGCGCCAGCCTGATGTTTCGCGCACTGCATGCGCACTGAACGCGCCGTGAGTGACAGGCGCTCCTGAAAACCACGAGGAAAACCTATGAGAACACCGAGCCTCACGCTGACCGCCGCCGCGTTCGTCAGCCTCACGCTGGCCGCTTGCGGCACGCAGTTGAAGACATTGCCGATCCAGCCGGCGCTGTCCGCCGCGCCCGCTGCATTGACGACGACAGGCAATGCGGACATCGCGATCTACTTCAGCACGCAGCCGCATGCCGAGGTCGCGCGCCGTGTCGGCGAAGCGTCGCATTCCGTGCGTATCGCGCGTTCGACGGACGGCCCCGATGTCTCGTGCAACAAGGCGCTCGCCGACGCGGTCGGCAAACTGCGCGCCGACGCGCGCAGCAAGGGCGCGAACGCGGTCATCAACGTCTCGACGCGCTTTCACGAAAACGAATCGAAGTCGGCGACCGAATACACCTGCGGCGTGAGCCCGAGCGCGGCGGCGATCGCCGTGAAGGGCGATCTCGTCGTGCTGCAGGCCCAGTGATCCAGCGGAGAGAGCAACAATGAAAAAACTGTGGATGACGACCGCGCTGTGCGCGGCTTTCGTGACGACGCATGCCTGGGCGCGCGATACGGTGGACACCTATCCGGTGGCCGACGCGCTGCAAAGCGAGCCGGGCAAAGTGGGCGACGATATTGCGCTGTATTTCGCGGGCCAGAAGCATCCGGCCGTGAAAAAAACGATGGGAACCATCGCGACCAACAAGAAGACGAACGCGCTCAACAAGAGCGATGAAGAAGCCTGCCAGCACGTGTTTCTTTCGGCGGTGCGCGAGTTGCAGGAGCGCGCGCGCCAGCAGGGCGGCAACGCGGTCATCAACATCAAGAGCAATTACCGTAACAACCTGACCGAGAGCCCGACGGACTTCACGTGCGGCGCGGGCACGATGATCGCGGGCGTGGCGCTGGTGGGCGACGTGGTGGCGTTGAAGGGCGCGAAGTAATTATTTTTCGATTTTTTTCGGGCCGCGGCGCGTGACAATACGCGCCGCGCCGTTTGCGCGCCTGGTTTACTGCGCTTTCACCGCGGCAACGTTCACCAGCGTTTCGCGGCGCTTGCCGGGCTTCGGATGATGCAGGCCGAGGCGCTCGAACAGACCGAAATCCGCCGCGCGGCTCCACCACAAATAAGGGAGCGAGACATTGTGCTCGGCGAAGCGGAAACCTGCGTGGCGTATCATGCCGAGGTAGCCGTCGGCGCTTTTTTGCACCTGCATGGGATGGCGAAACAGCAGACGAATGACCCACGAGCGAATATAGGCTTCGGTGGATTCGGCAAACAGCAAAACGCCGCCCGGCTTCAGCACGCGATGGAATTCCGCGAGCGCGCGCTCCTGCTCGACCAGATGATGAAAGGTCTGGTGGCAGAACACGATGTCGGCGCTGGCCGAAGGCAAGGGCAGGTTCGCGCAGTCGCCGTGCAGCACGTCGAATGCCGTCTGCGTCTGCGTCTGCGTCTGCGATGCCTGTGACTGCTGGCGCTGCTGAACCGCGCGCGCCGCTTGCGTCGCGAGTTCGAGCGAAGCCTCGTGATAGTCGATGCCGACGATGCGGCGCGGACGGAAGGCCTCGGCGAGCAGAGGGAACGACTTGCCCTGGCCGCAGCCGACGTCGACGATCGTGGGCGCTTGAGGCAGCGGCTGATCGATCAGTCGCTTGAGATCGTTGATCGCCACGCGCAGGACGTGATGCTCCCACGTGTGGGTGCGGAGAAACCAGATGCCGAATGCCGTTTCCGGCACGAACGGCACAACATTTGATTCGGAAACCGACATATTTTTCCCCGATGCATATTCGGTCGTGGACAAAGAACGGGCATTGTAATGGCAAGCATGCTGCGCGAGGCGGTGAAGTCGTCAACGAATGCGCAACGCGCAATCAAGGTACAGGAAGGTGTATGGAACAGAGTCGGGAGGAGTCAGTGAATCAGCAATCGGAACGCGCTGGCCGTAGCGAAAGCGTTGACGTGGCGATCATCGGCGCCGGTCCCTCGGGTGCAGTGGCGGCGGCGCTGTTGCGCAAGAGCGGGCGTTCGGTGCTGGTGCTCGAACGTCAGCATTTTCCGCGCTTCTCGATCGGCGAAAGCCTGCTGCCGCAGAGCATGGAATATCTCGAGGAAGCGGGCATGTTGCAGGCCGTTGTCGAGGCCGGCTTTCAGTACAAGAACGGCGCGCAGTTTATGTGGCGCGATCAGTTCACCGCGTATGACTTCCGCGACAAGCATTCGCCGGGCTGGGGCACCACGTACCAGGTGGAGCGCGCGAAATTCGACGAGCTGCTGATCCAGTGCGCCGCGCAACAGGGCGCCGAAGTGCGCTTCGGCCATACGGTGCTGGCGATGCAGCCGGGCGATGAGCCGCTGCTCGAAGTCGTCGACGAAAGCGAAACGCGCTATGAAGTGCGTGCGCGTTTCGTGCTCGACGCGAGCGGTTTCGGACGCGTGCTGCCGCGCCTTCTGAACCTGGAAGCGCCCACCGGTCTGCCGACGCGCGCGGCGATTTTCAGCCACGTGCGCGATGGTCTCGCGCTCGACGATTTCGATCGCAACAAGATTTGCGTGGCGACGCACCCCGAGCATCGCGATGTGTGGTTCTGGATGATTCCGCTGGCGGGCGGCCGCTCGTCGGTGGGCTGCGTGGCCGAGGCGGCGTTCTTCGATATCCCGGAGGCCGAGCGCGAGGCGCGTCTGCGCGCGTTGATTCGCGAGGAGCCGACGCTCAATCGCTTGATCGGCGATGCGCCGTTCCTGATGCCGGTTCGGCAGATCGGCGGCTATTCGGCGAATGTCGAACGTTTGCACGGCGCGGGTTATGCGTTGCTCGGCAATGCGGGCGAGTTTCTCGATCCAGTCTTTTCGTCGGGCGTGACGATTGCACTGCGCTCCGCGCATATGGCCGCGAAGGTCGTGGATCGCGTGCTGAATGGCGAAGCGGCGGATTGGCAGAACGAATACGATGTGCCGTTGCGCAAGGGTATCGATACGTTCCGTGCTTTCGTCGAGCGCTGGTATTCGGGCGAATTGCAGGACATTATTTATTACCCGCGTCAGACGCCGCTGATTCGCCGCATGATTAGCTCGGTGCTGGCCGGTTATGCGTGGGACGAAAGCAATCCGTATGTCGCGGAGCCGGTGCGCCGGCTGAATACGCTGCATGAGGCGTGCAAGCGCATGTGATCTGATGCAGGGAGAGGTGCGGGAGCGGGCGAGATCGGTGTTTCGCTCTCGCTTTCGCGCTGAGCCACGCGATTGCTTGCCGCTAGACGCCGATAGCCCGAAAGCGCTTTCGCGCTTTTCATTCCTTTTCGATTTCCATTGAACGCGATTTTTTATTGCCCACGGCTATTCGCGTTGATCTACCGTTTGCAACTAACGGTCAAGCCCCGCTACAACCCGCCTTCAAAAGACACGGCACCACCGTTTTGCAGAAACGCGCGCGCCGAAGTGCCGGGATTTCATCGAGACGAATCCCTTTCTCAGTGAAATACCTTACAAAAGTGGCACACTTTCCGTATGCGGGATAATATGGCATTCCAAGTCGCCGATTGGTCATCGTGCGGCTTTCCTCTCCGTTCACCTTACGCGCCCTATGTCAGATCTAAAAATCGTCCGCGAAACCAAAACCCTCCGTGAACTGACGCTGGATAAGCTGCGCGACGCCATCGTGCAGGGCTATTTCAAGCCGGGCGCGCGCCTTGTCGAACGCACGCTCTGCGATGAACTGGGCGTGAGCCGCACCATCGTGCGCGAGGTGCTGCGGCACCTGGAAACGGAAGGGCTCGTGGAGGTGATCGCGCGTCAAGGGCCGGTCGTCGCGCAACTGAATCCCGCGCAGGTCAGCGAGATTTACGAATTGCGCGGTCTGCTCGAGGCGAACGCTGCGCGCGCCTGCGCCGAGCAATCCACGCCCGAGCTCGTCAAGCAGTTGCGCGATATCCGCAAGGAGATCGAGGCGGCGTTCAAGTCCGGGGATCTGCCGACCGTGCTCGCGCATACGGAGCGTTTCTACGAGGCGCTGTTCGAGGGCGCGCAAAAGACGGTGTCGCTCGCGGTGGTCAAGACGCTGAACGCGCGCATCAACCGCCTGCGCGCGCTGACGATCGCCACGCCCGGACGCAGCGGCGAGTCGAATCGCGAAATGAACAAGATGCTCGATGCCATCGAGCGGCGCGACGGCGACGCGGCCTTCGCGGCTTCGATTGCGCATATCAAGCGGACGGCCGAACTCGCGCTGGCCGCACTGGCGGCGCGCGGAGAAGGCGGCGAAGCCGCCTGAGCCTGATCTTCCTTTGGCGCATCACGCGCCTGCGGCCGCCGGCCAGGTGCCCGGCGGCCTGCGTTCGTCCGCCCGCAGCGGCGGCCCGCGCGCTTTCCCTGTCTGAGCCCTCACAGCGCCGCCTCCGGCGCGCCTGACGCCCCATTCATCGCATCTTTGATCGCCCTTGTGCACGACCGCCGGCAGGCGGCATTCGTGCCAGCCATGCGCGTCGTCTACCTATGGTATTCCATAATATTTAGTCCGCATGGTAGTCGATAGTATGGCATACCATAATCTTCCGCATCGACGGGAGCACGGGCAGGCGGTTGGGGCGGGTGAAGCGGGTGAGGTTGGAGCGAACTTGCGGTCGCCATGACCACGGCTAACGATTCGCCATCCTATGTAATTGCTGCGTAATTCGACGAAGCGACGAAGCAACTCAAGACGGCCCGCCAGGTCGTCGAAGCCCTCTGCCCACTATCAGGAATCGTGGAGAACATCATGTCTGAGCCGATCATCGAACCGATTTTCGACGTCGCCGAATTTCGTCGTGCGCTGGGTGCCTTCGTCACGGGCGTGACGGTCGTCACCACGATCCAGCCGGACGGCTCGCCGCGCGGCTTCACGGCCAATTCGTTCACGTCGGTGTCGCTCGATCCGCCGCTGATTCTCGTGTGCATTGCAAAGACCGCATCGAGCCACGCGGTGTTCTCCACCACCGATCATTTCGCAGTCAGCGTGCTCGCGGAAAGCCAGAAAAACGTCTCCAGCGTCTTCGCGTCGAAATCCGCCGACAAATTCGCGCAGGTCGCCTGGCGTGCGCGCGCGACGGGCGCGCCTGTCATGGAAGGCGCGTCGGCGACGTTCGATTGCCGCACGCATGAAGTCGTCGATGCGGGCGATCACATCATTCTGATCGGACGCGTCGTCGATTTCGTCCACACGAACTCATCGCCGCTGGGCTATTGCCGCGGCGCGTATGTCAACTTCAGCCTCTCGCAGGATGCGCTGGCCGCCACGGGGGCGCGTGCGCAAGTGGGCGCGATTCTCGAACACCGCGACGGCCTGGTGCTGCTCGAAACGCCCGAGGGTTTCGCGTTGCCGACGGGCGTCAAGCTCGAACCGGCGAGCGACGCGGCCAGTCTGCGCGGCGTGCTCGCGAAACTTGGCCTGGTGGCGCATCTGGACTTTCTGTTCGCCGTGTTCGAAGCGGGACAGGGGCCGTCGTCGAGCGTGCACGTGTATTACCGTGGCCGAGTGAACAGCAGCGGCGCGGCGATGATGGACAACGCGATTCATATCGTGCCGCTCGCGCGGATTCCGTGGGGCGAACTGCGCGACGAAGCCGTGCGCTCGATGTTGCAGCGTTATGTGCGCGAACGCAGCGAGGACGCTTTCGGCATCTATGTCGGCGATACGGAAGCGGGCACGGTTCAGACGCTCGCCGCCGCGCACTGATCACAGATCGCAGGCCGGTTGAGTCAATCGGCGCATCCGGCAATCAATCAGACAAAAAATTCAGTATCACGAAGTAAATAAGAGGCAGCAAACCATTCTGAAGCCCGCGCGACGTTCGACGCTGGCCTGACCGTTACACGATTCAGCACCATTGATTCCCAAGGACATGGAAATGAACAGCACACGCACCCTGATGATGACGCCGCTGATCGCGCTGTGCGCGTCGGCTTTCAACGCCGCGCCCGCGCTTGCCGCCGATCCGATCGTATTCACGAGCTGGGGCGGCACCACGCAGTCCTCGCAGCAGAAGAACTGGGCGCAGCCCTTTACGCAATCGAGCAGCGTCAACGTGCTGATGGACGGCCCGACCGACTACGGCAAGCTCAAGGCGATGGTCGACAGCGGCAACGTGAACTGGGACGTCGTGGACGTGGAAGGCGACTTCGCTTACGCCGCGCAGAAGGCGGGTCTGATCGAGCCGATCGATTACAGCGTCGTCAAAAAGGACGAACTCGATCCGCGCTTTTCGAGTGGCAGCGCAGTGGGCAGCTTCTATTACTCGTTTGTCCTCGGCTATAACAAATCGAATTACAAGGGCGCGCAGCCGCAAACCTGGGCCGATCTGTTCGATACGAAGAAATTCCCCGGCAAGCGCACGTTCTATAAGTGGTCGGCGCCCGGCGTGCTCGAAATCGCGCTGCTCGCCGACGGCGTGCCGCCCAACAAACTCTATCCGCTCGATCTCGACCGCGCCTTCAAGAAACTCGACACCATCAAGAGCAGCATCGTCTGGTGGAGCGGCGGCGCGCAGTCGCAACAGTTGTTGGCGTCGGGCGAAGCGCCCATCGGCATGTTCTGGAACGGGCGTTTGCATGCGCTCGAACAGACGGGCGTGCCGGTCGGCATCTCGTGGAATCAGAACCTGACCGCTGCGGACATGCTCGTGATTCCCAAGGGCGCGAAGCACAAAGCCGAAGCGATGAAGTTTCTCGCCGTCGCGACGAGCCCGCAGGCGCAGGCGAAATTCGCGCAGGACACCGGTTATGCGCCGATCAACGTGAAGTCGGCGGCCATGATGCCGGCTGCCGTCGCCAAGACCTTGCCCGACCAGTACAAGACCTCGCAGATCAATCTCGACATGAAGTACTGGGCCGACAATCGCGACGCCATCGCGAAGCGCTGGTACGCATGGCAATCGAAATAAGCATAGAAATAGCACCGAAATAGCATCGAAATAAACGCACGCGCCTGATCGCGAACGATCGCCGCAGGAGACCCGTAGGAGACATCATGCCCAACGTTCTGAGTACCGTTGCCCATCCGCCGGCCACGCCGACGCGCGCGCGCCGCGACTGGCGCAACATCCGCCTGTTGATTCCGGGGATCGTGCTCCTCGTGATTTTCTTCATGCTGCCGGTGCTCTCGCTGCTGCTGCGCAGCGTGCTGGAGCCCACAGCGGGTCTGCACAACTACGAGCAGTTGCTCGGTTCGTCCACCTATTTGCGCGTATTCGGCAACACGTTTCTCGTGGCGACCGTCGTGACGGTGGCGACAGTGGCGATCGGCTTTCCGACGGCATGGCTGCTGGCGATCGCGCCGCGCAAGCTGAGTTCGCTGCTGTTTTCGATTCTGCTGCTGTCGATGTGGACGAATCTGCTGGCGCGCACGTTCGCGTGGATGGTGCTGCTTCAGGCCACGGGGCCGATCAATCGGATGCTGATGGCGGCCGGCCTCATCAATGAACCGCTGGCGCTCGTGAACAATCTCGTCGGCGTGACGATCGGCATGACCTACATTATGTTGCCGTTCCTCGTGATGCCGCTGCACGCCACGCTGCGCAGCATCGATCCTTCCACCTTGCGCGCGGCCGCCGTGTGCGGCGCGAACCGCTGGCAAGCCTTCTGGCGCATCCTCGTGCCGCTGGCGATGCCGGGCATCGCTTCGGGCGCGCTGATGGTGTTCGTGATGGCGCTCGGTTATTTCGTCACGCCGGCGCTGCTCGGCGGCGCGCAATACATGATGCTCGCCGAACTCGTCGCGCAACTGGTGCAGGAGTTGCTGAACTGGGGACTCGCGGGCGCGGCGGCTTTCGTGCTGCTCGCCGTGACGCTCTCGCTTTACGCGCTGCAATTGCGCTTCACGGGCGGCGCGCGCGCCAACGGAGGGCTCTGACATGTTGCTGGATTTCGACCGTCTGGGCGCGCTGCGTTGGGCGTTGCTCTCGATTGGCGCTGCCGTCGCGCTGTTTCTGCTGCTGCCGATTGTGTTTATCGTCGCGCTGTCGTTCGGCGATTCGCAGTGGCTGATTTTTCCGCCGCCGGGCTGGACGCTGGAGTGGTATCGCCAGCTGTTCACCGATCCGGGCTGGCTGGACTCGCTGCTGACGAGCGCGAAACTCGCGGTTATCGTCACCGTGCTCTCCGTGCTGATTGGCTTTCTCGCTTCGCAGGCGCTCGTACGCGGAAAATTTCGCGGACGCAATGCGGTCAAGGCGTTTTTTCTCACGCCGATGGTGCTGCCCGTGGTGGTGCTGGCCGTGGCGCTCTACGCCTTCTTTTTACGCATTGGTTTGAACGGCACGATGGTCGGCTTCGTGATCGGACATCTGATTATCGCCCTGCCGTTTTCGATTATCTCGATCAGTAATTCGCTGTCGAGTTTCGACACCGCGCTCGAAGACGCTGCGCTGATTTGCGGCGCGTCGCCGCTCGAAGTGAAACTGCGCGTGACCTTGCCCGCCATCCGGCTCGGCCTGTTCGCCGCCGCGATCTTCGCGTTCCTCGCTTCATGGGACGAAGTGGTGGTGTCGATCTTCATGTCGAGCCCGACCTTGCAGACGCTGCCCGTGCGCATCTGGGCGACGCTGCGTCAGGACCTGACGCCTGTCGTCGCGGCGGCGTCTTCGCTGCTCGTCGGACTGACGACCCTTTTGATGCTGGCCGGCGCGCTACTGCGCCGCGCGCGCTAAACCGATCACGCGATTACTGAGGTAACCCGCCATGACTTCCGCATTCCTGCAAATCCAGCGCCTGCGCAAGACTTACGACGACGTCGTCGCCATCGATCAGGTGTCGCTCGATATCCGCAAGGGCGAGTTCATGACCTTCCTCGGGCCGTCGGGCTCGGGCAAGAGCACGACGCTCTATATTGTCGCGGGCTTTCAGGAGCCGACCGAGGGCCGCGTGCTGCTCGACGGTAAACCGCTGCTCTCGATAGCGCCGAATAAACGCAATATCGGCATGGTGTTTCAGCGCTATACGCTGTTTCCGCATTTGACGGTCGGTCAAAACGTGGCCTTCCCGCTGCGCGTTCGCCGCCGTCCCGAAGCCGAAATCAACAAGAAGGTCGAGCAGATGCTCGCGCTCGTGCATCTCTCGGAGTTTCGCGATCGTATGCCCGCGCAACTCTCGGGCGGTCAGCAGCAGCGCGTGGCGATTGCGCGTGCGCTCGCCTACGATCCGCCGGTCTTGCTGATGGACGAACCGCTTTCCGCGCTCGACAAGAAATTGCGCGAAGAGATTCAGCTTGAATTGCGCCGCATTCATCAGGAAACCGGCGTGACGATTCTCTACGTGACGCACGATCAGGAAGAAGCGTTGCGGCTTTCGGATCGCATTGCCGTATTCAATAAAGGCTGTATCGAGCAGTGCGGGACCGGCGAGGAACTGTATGCGAATCCGGCTTCGCGCTTCGTCGCGAACTTTATCGGCAATTCGAATTTCCTGCCCGTGCGAATTACCGGTCGCGCGGCGGAGCAGGCGAGCGCGGTATTCCCGAGCGGTCACGCCGTGGCGGCGGCGGGCGACATCGCGCTGCCCGTGGGCGGCGACGGCACGCTGATGGTGCGTCCTGAGCAAATCCGCATTCGCGCAGCGCAAGCCGCGAATCAGTCGACGAACAGCGCAGCGGGCCTGCCCGTGACGGTGCGCGACATTACCTATCTCGGCGATGCGATGCACTACGCGGTGACCACGCCGTGGGAGCAGGACATGTCGGTGCGCATGCCGGCGGGCGATCATCGCGACAGCGGTATCGTCATCGGCACGCATGCGTGGATCGATTGGGACGCGCGCGACGTGCGGCTGTTCGCGCAGGCTTGAATGGGTGCCGCGATGCAAGACACGCTAGCGTCCCTGAAGGTCGAGCGCCGGACCACCACGTTGCGGGAACTCGCGCTGGAGAAAATGCGCAGCGCGATTTTCGACGCGCGCTTTCTGCCGGGCGACCGGCTGGTCGAGCGCGCCTTGTGCGAGGAACTCGGCGTGAGCCGCACCGTCGTGCGCGAGGTGCTGCGGCATCTGGAAACGGAAGGGCTCGTCGAGCTTTTGCCGAACCAGGGGCCGATCGTAGCCGTGCTCGATTTCAGCACGGCCAGTGAAATCTACGAGATTCGCGGACTGCTGGAAAGCGAGGCCGCCGCAGCCTGTGCGCAATTCGCCGATGCGGCGACGATCGCGGATCTGCAAACGCGTATCGACGAGATTCAGCAGGCTTTTTACGCGCAGGATCATCGCGCGGTTCGTGCGCTCACGACGGCGTTCTATGAGCGCATGTTCACGGCGGGACACAAGCATGTCGCGTGGGAAATCGTGCAGTCGCTGACCGCGAGAATCAACCGGCTGCGCGCACTGACGATTGCGTCCGACGATCGCGGCGATCAGGCGGTTCAGGAAATGCAGCGGATTCTCGCGGCGATTCGCGCCGCCGATATCGACGCGGCGCGCGGTGCAGCGCTCGCCCATGTGAACCGCGTCGCCGAAATCGCCGAAAAACTGCTGGCTAGCGGACTAGTACCCGTCTTGCTGAAGCACGCGAGTTGATCGTTTGAAGCGATGCGGCTCCTTCAGATGGAGCCGCGTCCGCTCTCGTCTTTTTAGTTTGTAGTGCAAATAGAAATTCAACGAAGCATCACAACCCACCGCGCGCCCGACCGTTCGGCGGCGGGTACGCGCGCATTTGACGAGGAGAGAAGCACGCATGGAACATCGGGGCAACAGACTACCTGTCACGTGGCTAGTGGCCGCAAGCGCATTCGTCGCATTGAATGCGCACGCCCAGTCGTCCGTCACGCTGTATGGCGTGATCGACGAAGGGATCGACTACGTCAGCAACAGCGGCGGCCATTCGCTTTGGCGCATGCGTGACGGCACCTATGACGGCGTTTATGGCAGCCGCTGGGGTTTGAAAGGCAGCGAGGATCTCGGTGGCGGTTTGAGTGCGTTGTTCCGGCTCGAATCGGGCTTCAGCACGGAGAACGGCCAGATGCGCCAGGGTGGCCGCCTGTTTGGCCGCCAGGCGTATGTGGGTCTTTCGGATACGCGCTTCGGCACGGTTACGCTCGGCCGGCAGTACGATTCGGTGGTCGATTATCTTCAGCCGCTGACCGCGCCGGGACAACTCGGCGGACCGCTCGTCCACGGCGGCGATATCGATAATACCGATAATTCGTTTCGTGTCGATAATGCCGTTAAATACGCCAGTCCCAAGATCGGCGGCTTGACCTTCGGCGGTTTGTATTCCTTCACGAATACGAACGCAGCCGGGCGCGGCACGACGGGTTTGTGGAGCGTCGGCGCGAATTACGCGTTTGGCGGCTTCACGATTGCCGGTGCGTATTTGTATGCGAAGCAGCCGGCGGCGCTGCTCACGGACGGCAACTATGTGAGCAACACCACGGGCGCGGAGATTGGCGCGAGCGGTCCGTTCAGCTACGTGGGCAATCCGGCCAACGAACAGATTTTCGGCGCGGCGATCAACTACGCGCTGGGCTCGGCCACGCTCGGTCTCGACTACACGAATACCAAGTTCAACGAGGCGAACGGCACGCAGGGCACGGTCATCTTCACGAACTACGAAGCGTGGGGCCGCTACAACCTGACGTCCGCGTGGTACGTGGGCGCGCAATACGTGTACACGCACGGCAATATCGGCTACAACCAGGCAATTCCGATTTATCACCAGGTTGGTCTGACGACGGCTTACGCCTTGTCGAAGCGCACGTCGCTCTATGCGATGGGTGTGTGGCAGAAGGCGGCGGGCGCGGCCTCGAATGCCGATATCTTCGACGGCTCGGTGGCGTCGGCATCGTCGAATAATCATCAGACGATGGTGCGTATCGGCATGTATCACCAGTTCTGACCGATCGAAAAAAAAGCCGGCTCGTTGTATTGACGAGCCGGCTTTTTCAATTCGGGCTTTATTGTTTTGCCAGCAGGTCCGACATGCGGGGTGCGGAAACCGGAATGACTTGCGTCGCTGGCGAGGCTTTCGTCAGAAAGCGAACCATCGAGTCGACCGTGATGGTCTGGATATTGCCCGCCACGCGTTGATCGGTGGGGTGATCGTCAAATGCCACGTTCGCCTTGAACACGCGTCCGCCGAGACGTTTCAATGTACCGATCTTTAACGTGTCGGGCTGATAGTCCGCTGTCTTTAACCAGGCCTGTGCATCGGCGCGCTTCACGAATTGCTGCCCGCTCAAGCCTTCGGCCAGAATTTCCAGCGCCCATTGATTGGAATTCTGGTGCAGAACAGAGAACGGATAGGCGACCATGCTGTAACTGCTCGAATGCATTTGCTCCAGCGCCGCGGGACTACGCAGCAGGCGCGCCAGCCGATCCTGGGTCGGCGCATCGGGAACGATCAGCAGCGAGTCGAACGAAAACATATCGTCCATGAAGAAGTTCCCCAGACCTTCGCGCCACAGCGCCGATGTCGCCGCTCCACAATCGTTGAGCAGATGGCTGACTCGCCAGGGCTGGTCAGGCGCTGTGCGCGAGACAAAGGCCAGATGGGAATAGCGCAACCCATAGGCCGACAAATCCTGACCTACGCGGGCAACCAGCGCCACTTTGGGCGACAGTTGATCGAGTTGCTGCTGCAATTGCGCTGCGGTTTGCAGGGCCGTGCGCACCGTGCCGGGCTCAATCGGTTTGTCGCTGCAACCTTGCCCGGCCCACGCGGAGTTTGCAAGCAGCAGGGCGGCGGCGAAAGAGAGTAAGCCAGGCCGCAAACTACGCATCAAGCGACGTTTCAGGCGCGTTTTCATTCGGGCATCGCCGTCGATTCCGCGTCCACGCGCGAATGGTGCAGCAACGCTTTACCTGCCTCATTGGGAATGAAGGCCAGCAATTCGCCCGAAGCGATCAGCGCATAGCCCGTGGCTTCAGAGACCACCTTGACAGCGCTTCCCACCGACAAGCCCGCTTTTTTAGCCGCGTCCGCAGAGACCGCGACGGTTGCTTTGCTGCCGTCTGCGGCCGCTGCGAACACCACCGTGAGGGTGTCGACCGTGCCTTCGACAATACTGGAAACGATCAGCCCGGAACCGGTTGCGCCCACGACTGACCCTTCAAACGGATGGCCGGTGACGGAGATCAGCGGGGAAGCCGCTACCGACATTGCACCGGCAGCACTCATTTCCGACGCGCTTTTGGAAAACGCGGGGAAAGACCCCGCCGCAACGAGACCGACAACCGAGGCAACAATAAGTGTTTTCTGGAAATTCACGGTACCTCCTGGGCATGGAATTCAAAGTGTTCGAACGAATGAACACGGCAAGCCGGCGGATCGTGCGGTATCGATGTTGGGGAGGCAACGCGTAACTGCCGGGATCTTGCTGCTTGACAAGAAGGGGCCGTCAGCAGGACAGAGCAAGTCATCAACTATGAAGCGTGAGTCGCCATAACCTCACGCTCGCGTAGTCCGTGGCGCACAATATGGCTGCGCACACGGCAATTGAAAATTGAATCGCCAATAAAAAAGCCGGCTCGTTTTATCAACGAGCCGGCTTTTTCAATTCAGTGAAACGGTGTCAGGAATTTAATCCGAAGCACCCGCACTGGCAGTCGAACGGCGCGGGGAGCGCGAACCGCTATTCGGCGCAAGCAGATAATAGGCGAGGGCAGTGGCGACGAGCCCGACCATCCACGAAATATCCGCGCCGCCGAGCAGCGAGGCCCACGGGCCATGGAAGAAGCTCTCTTCCATGAACGGCACCTGAATCACGATACCGAAAACATACAGCGCGAGCGCCTTGACGTTGAATGCGCCATACATGCCGCCCGTGCTGCTGATGATTTCCGAAACCTGATAGTGCCGCTTGTTGACGAGATAAAAGTCGACCAGATTAATCGCGATCCACGGTGCGAGCACGATGCGCATCGCAAAGATCGCGGTCAGGAAAATGGCGATGAAATTGCTCGATGCCCACAGCGCGGTGCCCGTGCACGCCACCAGCAGGATCGCCGAGACGGCGACGCGAACATTGCGGCCGGGCGTCCAGCTCGGACGGAACGTCTGCGCGGCGGTGATGCACGACAGCACGCCGCCATACAGATTCATGCCGTTGTGGCCAATGATGTTGACGAGGAAAAGAAAGATCAGCACATAACCGAACGCGCCCGTTTGCGTGCGGATGGCCTGCATCGCGTCGGTGGCGTGTCCGGTGCTCACCGCGATCACGCCGAAGATGAAGGCGAAGATCGTGCCCAGCGAGGTGCCGAAATACGTGAACGCGAAGGTCCTGGCGAAACCCGTCGATTCCGGCAGATAACGCGAATAATCGGAGGTATAAGGCGCAAAGCTGATTTGCCAGACCGCGCACAGGCCGAACATCGCGAACCAGCCCGAGAGATTGAAATGACCTTGCTGAAGCACGCTGGCGTTGAGGCTCGGCACCATCAGAATCATGCCGATCACGAGTGCGCCGCCCATGAACCACGCGCCGATCTTGTTGAAGCGGTGAATGAAGTTATAGCCGATCACGCCCACGAGCGTGGCGAACACGGCGCCCAGCACCGTGGCCAGCGAAATGGGTACGGGCGGCACCGCAGTGTGCAGCGTCTTGCCCGCGAGAATGATGTTCGAAACGAAGAACCCGAGATAGATCAGCGTCGTGAAGCCCACCACGAGCAGCGAGCCGTAGCGGCCGAATTGCGCGCGGCTTTGAATCATTTGCGGCACGCCCACGAGCGGACCTTGCGCGGAAGTGAGCGCGTGAAAGATCGCGCCGAAGAATTGGCCTGCCGCGATGGCGAGAATCGCGCTCACCAGATCGAGGTGGAAAATCAGCACCGAGGTGGCGCCGGAAATCACGGCCAGCGGCGCGACATTCGTGCAGAACCACAGCGTAAACAGATCGACGGGTTTGCCATGCCGGTGTTCCGGGGAAACGTATTCGATCGAATTGCTTTCGATGGTCAGAACGCTATTGTCGTTCGTCGGGTTAGTCATCATGTCTCCATCTTTATTGCCTGGCCGCCGCCCGCGCGTTAGCGTGCGGCGCGTGCGGCCTCTATGGCGTCGTTGCGGCTTCGTGGCGGCATGGCCTCACGAAGCGCGCTGAGCGCGCCTGATGTACCACTACCGCATCACGAACGGATCGCTGATCGGTTCATCCGAGGTGCGCAGCCAAACGGATTTCGTCGTCGTGTATTCGAGCGCTGCCGCGAAGCCGCCTTCGCGTCCGTGGCCCGAAAGCCCGAAGCCGCCGAACGGCACCAGCGGCGACACCGCGCGATACGTGTTGATCCACACGATGCCCGAGCGCACGCGCTTCGACACACGATGCGCGCGCGTGAGATTGGTCGTGAAGATACCGGCGGCGAGACCGTAAGCGGTGCTATTGGCTTTCTCGATCGCTTCCTGTTCGTTGCTGAACGTGTCGACGGAGAGCACCGGGCCGAACAGTTCGGTCGTGATGCTGTCGGCGTCGGGCACGCTGCTGCAATCGAGTATCGTCGGCGCGTAATAGAAGCCCGCGCGATCGAGCGCCTTGCCGCCCGCGAGCACTTTCGCGCCTTGCTTGACGGAACGCTCGACCACCGCTTCGATGTTGCGCAATTGACGCTCGGTGCACAGCGGGCCGTATTCGGTCGCCATGTCGTTGGGCAGGCCCACGCGAATGCGCGAGACGCGCTCGACCAGCCGCGCGAGAAACTCGTCCTTCACCGACGCTTCGATCAACAGGCGCGAACCCGCCACGCAGCTTTGACCGCTCGCCGCGAAAATCGCCGCGACCTGCGCATTCACTGCGCTTTGAATATCGCTGTCGGCAAACACGATAAATGGCGATTTACCGCCGAGTTCGAGCGAGACCTTGGCGAGATTGTTCGCGGTGTTCGAGACGATGTGCTTCGCCGTTTCCGGGCCGCCCGTGAAGGCCACTTTATCGACCTTCGGATGGCTGCTGAGCACCGCGCCGCATTCCGCGCCGAAGCCCGTAATGACGTTCACCACACCCGGCGGAAAACCGGCTTCGTGCACGAGACGCGCGAATTCGAGCAGCGGGCCGGGCGCTTCTTCGGAAGCCTTGAGCACCACCGTGCAGCCCGCGGCGAGCGCCGGGCCGAGCTTCACGGCGGAGAGGAACAACTGGCTATTCCACGGCACGATCGCGGCCACCACGCCCACCGGCTGACGTTCGAGCCAGACCTGCATGTCGGGCTTGTCGACAGGAATGTGGCTGCCTTCGATCTTGTCGGCGATACCGGCGTAATAGCGGTAATACTCCGCGACGTACGCAATCTGGCTCGTCGTCTCGCGAATGATCTTGCCGGTATCGTTCGTTTCAATTTCAGCGAGTCGCGGCGCGGCCTGTTCGACGAGCGCAGCGAGTTTATAAAGCAGCTTGCCGCGCGCCGATGCGGTGAGCCCGGCCCACGCCGCGTCGTTCAGCGCGCGGCTCGCCGCGTTCACGGCGCGGTTGACTTCGTCGCGGCGCGCTTCGGGCATTTGCGCCCACACGTCGCCCGTGGCCGGATTCACGCTGCCGAACGTCGCGGCGCCGGATTCGAACTGGCCGTCGATATACAGCTGAAAATGAACACTCATGGAATTACGACCTCACTTGAACGCCGGCATCACGTCGTTGATCATCCGTTCGAGCGACGCCTTCTTGCGCTCGAAGCTCATGCCCGTATCGATCCAGAACGAGTACTCGTCGAAGCCGAGTTTCTCGTAAGCCTTCAGGCGCGCGATCACTTCCTCGGGCGTGCCGATCACGTTGTTCTTGCGCATCGCTTCCGGCGTGTAGAACGGGTGCGCCGCAATTTCTTCCGGGCTCAGCGTCTTGATCATGCCCTTGCTGACCGGACGCTCGTTCTTGAACCATGCGCCGAAGTAGTTGTAGAACACGTTGACTTCGTCGGCGGCCACTTGCGCGTCGTCTTCGCTGCTCGCCACGTAGGTGTGGCGCAGCAGCATGATCTGCGGACGCGGCATCTCGCTGAACTTTTCGCACGCGGCGTTGAAATGGCCGACGAGTTTTTCGACTTCATCGTCGCCGAAATGCAGCGGCGTGACCTGCACGTTGCAGCCGTTGGCGACGGCGAATTCGTGGCTGTTCGGATCGCGCGCGGCCACCCAGATCGGCGGATGCGGCTGTTGCAGCGGCAGCGGCGACGACGTGGTGGACGGGAACTGCCAGAACTCGCCCTCGTGCGCGTAATCGCCTTCCCAGAGCTTCTTCACGGCGGGAATCAGTTCGCGCATGCGCTGGCCCGCGTTCCAGGCGTCGAGGCCCGGCATCAGACGTTCATATTCGAACGAATAGGCGCCGCGCGCAATGCCCAGATCGAGACGGCCGTTCGTGATGATGTCGGTCATCGCGGCTTCGCCCGCGAGCTTGATCGGGTGCCAGAACGGCGCGATCACGGTGCCCGTGCCGAGGCGCACGTTCTTCGTCTTGCTCGCCAGATCGACGAGATTGAGGAACGGGTTCGGCGCGATCGTGAAGTTCATGCCGTGATGCTCGCCGGTCCAGACCGCGTGCATGCCGCCGCGATCCGCGATCTGGCACAGCTCGACCATTTCTTCGTAAAGCTGCTTCTGGCTCGTCTGGTCGGAGACGCGCTCCATGTGAACGAAAAGCGAAAAACGCATGGGGATACCTTTCAGGAAAGAAGCGGCCGGACCGTGCCGTTGCTGTGGTCGCCGTAGTACATGCCATAGCTCTTGAGCTGGCTCTCCTTGCGATAGCGCTGGAGCATGCTGGCCAGCGCGCTGTCCGCGAACTGGTCCGGCGCGATGTCGTCGAGGCTCACGAAATCGCCTGCCACGGCCGCTTCATCGGGCGCGCTGCAGAGGAACGAGATGTACTGGTAATGGGTTTCGGTGTTGTTGTACGCCGAATAGATGAAGCTCGCCGACGCGTCCGGCTGGTACTGGCTGAAGAGGGCGGCGAGCGCCTTGTCCGCGCCTTCGTTGCCGATCTCCTTCGAAGGCAGACCCCATTTGTTGTCGGCGGTGCGCGTGAGCAGCACCTTGTCGTCGCGCGCGATGATCGCGTTGACGATGACCTTCGGCCCAGCGATCACTTCCGCCGAGACCTTGGCGGGCGTGAAATAGCCGCCGCGGTAATAGCCGAGGCCCGCATAGCCCGCCGAGTGAAATGCTTCGACCTTGCCGACGATGAGCGCGTGATCGCCCGCGTCGATGATCGCGTGCGTGGTGCAGTCGAACCAGGCGCTCACGTCATCGATCAGCGGATTGCGGTTCGTGCTCAGTTGCCAGTTCACGTTCGCGAAACGATCGTCGCTCGGGCGTGCGAACGTATTCGACAGATCCTTCTGGTTCTCCGCGAGGATGTTGATCGCGAAGTGGCCGGTGGTGGAAAACGTCTGATAATTGCTCGACGTCTTCGCGATGCTCACGAGCAGCAGCGCGGGGTCCAGCGACACGGACGAAAACGAATTCGCGGTGAAGCCGAGCGGCTGGCCGTCGTCGCGCGCGGTCGTCACGATGGTCACGCCCGTCATGAACGCGCCGAAGGCGTCGCGCAATTCCCGGGTGTTGAGTTTGAGTGTCTCTTGGCTCATTTCACACTTCCGACTTTGTGAGTTCCGCAACCGGCGCGGTCTGCAACCAGGCGCGCAGGGCGAGATTGACGGCTTCGGGCGCCGTCAGGTTCACCATATGGCGTTCGTCCTCGATCACGACGGCCTGGCCGTGGTGCGCCGCGGCGGCCATCTGGCGGGCCATCTCCGGCGTGGAGTTCGGATCGTCCGAACCCGTGAGCACGAGCGCCGGGCAGGCAATCGTGTGCCAGCCGTCGGCATAGACTTCGTCGCCTTTGGCGAAGGCCGTGTAAGCCGTGGCGTAGCCCGCGAGATTCACGGACTTGAGCCACGCTTCGACCTTTTGCGCGGCGAGGCGCTGGGCCTCGTCGGCGTTGAACCAGCGCTTGAGCGGCGTATCGATGTCGATGGTGCCGGATCGCAGTTCGGCGGCGCGTTGCAGCACGGCGTCGCGCGCTTCCTGCGTGCGGCGGTACACACCGTTCAGGACTGCCACGCGTTTGACGAGGTCGGGCCGCGTGACGGCCACGCCTGCCGCAATCAGCGAGCCCATCGAGTGGCCGGCCAGATTGACCGGACCCGCGTTCAGCGCTTCGATGAATTCGATCGCCCAGGCCACGAACTGCTGCAGGCTGGCGTTCTCATCGAGCGCGCCGCTTTCGCCGTGGCCCGGCATATCGACGGAAATCACGCGGAAATCGCGCGACAGATCGTCGATCTGCGGATACCACGCCTGCGCCTGCATGCCCACACCGTGAATCAGCACCAGCGGTTCGCCGGCGCCCTGTTCCAGATAGTGCGCGGCGCGATTATTTGACAGCTGCAGGGTTCTTGAGATCATTTCCGAGCTCTGCGAGGTCTTGATAACGGTCGCCAATGCGGTGGTGCGGACGGCCGCCGGTCGCGCCGCCGATGGCGATCACGAGTTCGTCGGCAGCGGGTGCATCGGGGATCGAAAATTGCAGCGTCAGATAGTGCGAACGGCGGCCTTCGTCGTTCTTGTCCATCATCGGAATCAGCAGCGGCGCATTCGCCGGACCGCGCGTGTTGTTGAACGCCAGATACGACTTGGCGCCGACGGCCGAGCGGTACGTGTTGCCGAAATGCAGCGTGTGGATCAGCGCGGACGCGTGCTCCAGTTCGCCCGAGAGACCGACGATGGCGCTCTTGCCGAACGCCTCGACCGCTTCGCCCGAGCCTGCCTCGTCGATGATCAGCTTCGTGAGGTGCTCGCTCAGTTGCGGCGCGATCGCGCGAATGTCCGCCGAGAGGTCTTCCACGTAGCCGCGGCCCGCCCACGGGTTCTTGATGACCACCGCCGCGCCGATCATTTTGAGCGGCTTCGCAGCGGCTTTGTCGCCATCCACATAGACGGTTTCGACGTGAAGAATGGATTTGCGAATCAGGCTCATAGCAAGGTTCCTGGGTCCGTTGATGATGGAAGGCATTGTGGTATGCCATAGTACGGCGTACCATGCGTGTTAACCCTATCGATCCGGCGCGAGGCCGGAATCGCGGGAAAAAACGGGCCCGCTGGAGTAGGGTTCGACCAATCGGCGCGCGAGCGCCCGAGACTTTTCGCAGACAGGAGGAAGAGATGGCGGCTTACTGGATTGCCCATGTCACCGTGCTGGACCCGGTGAAATACAAGGACTACACGGACATCGCGCCGGTGGCGTTCAAGAAGTACGGGGCGGTGTTTCTGGCGCGCGGCGGCGAGTCGCGCGTGCTGGAGGGCGAGGCGTTTCAGCGCCATGTCGTGATCGAGTTCAAGGACATGGACACGGCGCTCGACTGCTACAACTCGCCGGAATATCAGTCGGCGAAGCTGAAGCGCGACGGACATTGCATCGCGCAGATTTCGATCGTCGAAGGGTTGTAAGGGCGGGTGAGCCGCCGCCCGAGGATCGCGTTTGTGTTGGTGTGAACAATCAGACGCGATTCGCGGCGGCGGCTGTCGAACGACCGACGCTCAGGCACGCGCCGAGCGCAAGCAGCCCGAGCGCTGCGATCGACACCGCCACCACGGGCAGGCTCGTGCCGAACACGGCGCTGATGCCGCTCGCGAGCAACGCGGCGCTGCCGATCTGGCAGAACCCGACGAGCCCCGATGCGCTGGCCGCGCGTCCATGCGGCGCCGCGATGGCGCCGGACACCGCGAGCGACAGCGACGAACCATTGGCGAGACTGACGAGGCACATCGGCAGCACGACGGCGGGAATGCCCGTCACGCCGAGCGCGGCCACCGCGATAAACGCCGCGCCGCCCAGCACGAAACTGAGCACGCCCATCGTCACGATGCGGTCGTACGGCCAGCGGTCGAGCCAGCGCCGCGCCAGCAGATTCGCGACGATGATGCCGCCCGTGAGCGGCAGATACAGCCAGCCGCGATGCGCCTCGCCGAGCCCGAGCCGCGCGAACAGAAACGGCGACTGCGTGAGATAGACGAACCACGCGCCGTAGATGCAGCAAACCACGACCGTATAGCGGCGGAACGCGCCGTCGCGCAGCACATCGCCGAAACCTGCGAGCGACGTGACGCGGCTTCGCGACGCGCGCGGATGCGTTTCCGGCAGCACCGCGCACACGAGCGCGAACGCGACGGCGGCGAAGGCCGCGACGAACAGGAAGTCGGCGTGCCAGCCGAACGACGCGGCCAGGTGGCCGCCCACGGCGGGCGCGAGCGCCGGCGACAACGACACCAGCGGATACACCACGGCGTAGACCTTGGCGGACACGTGCTTGCTGCAAGTGTCCGCGATGATCGCGCGGCCGATCACGAGGCCCGACGCCGCGCCCACCGCTTCCACCACGCGCCAGCCGAGAAACGCGGCGAAGCCCGCGGCCTGCGCGCAACCCAGCGACCCCGCCATATAGAGCGCGATGCCCGCGAGCACGACGGGCTTGCGGCCGTATCGATCCGAAAGCGGCCCATAAACGAGTTGCGCGACCGCGAGCGCGAGCAGATACACGGAGACCGTTTGCGGCATGCGCCAGTCGGCGATGGCGAATGCGCGCGCCATGTCGGGCATCGCGGGCAAATAGATATCGGAGGCGATCAGCCCAAAGGCGTTGAGCATCGCGGCGGTCAGAATGAAAGAGAGTCGTGGCATAAGAACGGAAGATCCGATGAATGAGCCGTCATGCTAGCGAGCGCGCTTCCATGTGAAAATGCATGCGAATGCAGCCATGGGCTGCAAATTTGCAGCATCGGGAAACCTCGGTAAATTTCGCCAATCACATGAACTGGGACGACGTTCGAATCTTTCTCGCTGTGTATCGCGCGGGCACCTTGCGCGGCGCGGCCCAGCAACTCGACATCGATCAGACGACGGCGGGCCGCCGTCTTGCCGGTCTCGAAAGCACACTCGGCAGCCGGTTGTTTCTGCGGACCACGGCCGGTCTCGTCCTCACGCAAAGCGGACAACACGTGCTGCAAACCGCCGAGCAGATGGAGCGCCTGGCCATTTCGTTCGCGCGCAAAAGCGAAGGCGCCGACGAGCGCGTGGCGGGCGAAGTGCGCGTGACGACCACCGACACGCTCGCCATCGACTTCGTGATTCCCGCGATCGAGCGGCTGCATCTGCGCCATCCCGAGGTCCGCGCGATCCTGACTACCACGCCGCGTCTGCTCGATCTGTCGCGTCGCGAGGCCGACGTCGCCGTGCGCACGCAGCGCCCCGAGCAGCCGGGTCTGATCGTGCGGCGGCTCGGCAGTTGGGAAGTGGGGCTGTACGCGTCGCGCAGCTATATCGCGCGGCATGGCGAGCCGCGCACGGGCAGGCAACTCGCGGGGCACGATATCGCGCTATACCAGCCTGGCGTCACGACGAGACAGGACGCCACGCTCGTGGGCGAATCGCGCGCGCAAGGCCGCGTGGTCGCGGAAATGGATTCGAGCCTCATGCTCAGCACATTCGTGCGCGCAGGGCTCGGGCTCGGCGAATTGCCGGTGTATGTGGAGCAGCGTTACCCGGAACTGGTGCGCATCTGGCCGCACAAACGGCGCGCGAAAAACTACGAGGCGTGGCTCGTGTTGCACGAGGATCTGGCGCACACGTCGCGCGTGCGTGTGGTCGTCGATGCGATTGCGGAGCGGTTTGGGGCCTGAATTTTGCCGGTACGCGATGTAGAACGACGCCACACGGCATGGCCCCAGCGACGGCGCGTCGCGTGGCTCTTTCGTGGTGAAGCCCGCTCTCGTATAGTCGCGGCTTCCCGAATCGGGCGGTCATGAATGGAAGCGGAGTGGCGAATATGGAAATCAGGCAATACGCGGCGCGCGATCTCGATGCGGTGGCGCGTTTGTTTAACGACTATCGCGTGTTTTACGAGCAGCCGTCCAATCTGCCGCTCGCCACGCAATTCATTGCACAAAGAACGCAGGCGAATGAGTCGGTGTTGCTGGTCGCCGATACGGGCGATACCGGCGATCATGCACTGGCCGGATTTTGTCAGCTTTATCCTTCGTTTTGCTCGGTCGAGGCCGCGCCGATTTATGTGCTGTACGACCTGTTTGTCGCGGAGTCTGCGCGGCGTGCGGGCGTAGCAAAGCATCTGTTGCAGGCGGCAGCGGCGCACGCGAAGCGCGATGGCAAAGTGCGCATGGATTTGACCACCGCTAAAACCAATCTGAAAGCGCAGGCCTTGTATGAGTCGCTCGGCTGGAAGCGCGACGAGGTTTTCTATACGTACAACCTGACGATCGCGTGATCCGCTTCGCAACGGCGGGACTTCAAACGCCTGCGACCGCCGATCGATGGTGAGCGGACCGCACACACATTTCCATTACTTCGCGATCCGAATTAATTCAGATTCGCTTTAAAAAACGCAAGCACCGATTCGTCGAATTGCCGATGAAACGCGGCGCGATCGAAGCCTTTGGGATCGGTGCAGATTTCCGGCTCCTGGTTTTTCATCCGCTCGGAGCACGGCGCGAGAAAAGCGAAATGCGCCGAATCGGGCACGCTGTGATAGTCGGGCCGCTGCGCCAGCGTGCGAGCGAGCGCGGGCGCGTCGTGCGGCATCACGCCATCGCCGCCGAATTGCGAGGCCCACAACTGGATGGGCGCGTGCACGTTCTTCAGATCGTCCGGCGCGGGGAAGGCGTTGAGCGGGTCCGCAAGCACGAGCGCCTTGATGCGAGGGTCGTGCGTCATGGCCGTGGCGGGCAGCGTCTTGTTTTCGATCTGTTGGCAAATGGGCGGTCTTGGCGTCGGACACGTCAGGCCGGCGTGCAGGAAATCCGGTTCGCCGCCGGCGAGCACGAGACCCGTATAGCCGCCCCGCGAAAAGCCGAAAAAGCCGATTCGTTGTGCGTCGATGTTGCGTGCATCGGGCCCGGCGCCCAGCAGGTAATCGATCAGGCGTTTGATGTCGGTGGGGCGCTCCACGAACACGGAGTAATCGCCCGCGCGGCTCGGATCGACGAAGGAATCGCCGGGATGATTGATCGCGGCGACGACGAAGCCCGCGTCGGCGAGCGTCTCGGCGAGATCGTGATGGCCGAGGAACGATCCGGTGTGGCCGTGCGAAATGACCACCAGCGGCAGCTTGTCGCCGAGGGTCGCGCAGTCGCGGCGGCCTCTGAGCACATACGGGCCGAGCGGCACGTCCTCGGCGGGATCGGCGCAGGGCGTCCACACGATCGCGCGCAGCGCGGGACCGTTGGCATCGGCGGGAATCTGCACGAACTTGATGCCCGCCGCGTGCGCGAAGGTCGACAACAGGAACAGCAAAACGGCCGGGATGAGCGTTTTCATAAGATCCTGAGGGACGATGCGCCGGCTTACGATCC
This sequence comes from Paraburkholderia tropica, assembly GCF_914484835.1. Lineage (GTDB taxonomy): Bacteria > Pseudomonadota > Gammaproteobacteria > Burkholderiales > Burkholderiaceae > Paraburkholderia > Paraburkholderia tropica_A. The sequence continues at coordinate 282,279 of NZ_CAJZAR010000068.1, read as the reverse complement.
GCTTTCCAAACATTCACGAAAGCATGACGTGACGGCGAGATTCGATCAGATGCGGATCTTATCCGTTTGCGCGCGCGCAGGCGTTACGAATGACGCGCATGCATGCGCACGCCTTTTAACAGCGCCGGTTCGCCCGTGCTGCAATACAGGTCGAGCGGCGCGATGGTATCGAGCTTCACGCTCAGCACCCAGCCGCCGATGTAGTGATTTTTCCGTCCTGACGTTGAGTCAACGCGCGCGGTGTGCATAAAAATAATATGATACGGATTCCATAGTAATGCGCAATTCACTCACCGCAGCGGCGAATCCTCACTCGGAATCCAGATCGTCGACGTCGCTTCATAAAACTGCTGCGGGCCGCCTTTAGGCGGCCAGATTCCATCGGCATAGGTCTGCGCGCGAATGGCAATGCGCTCGTCGAGACTATGCCAGGGCCAGATATGAGTGATGCGCGGCGCGCCGTCGAGCGCGAACATATTGACGGTCAAAGGCGAACGCTTCGAACGCTCGGGCATGGCGGCTTCCCACGCGTCGATAGTCGGTTGGAGCCCGCCGGGATTCAGCCAGTAAGTGCGAAATTCGTAATACCGGCCAAAAACGCCCGGCTCCACGGCGGGCAGAAAGGGAAACGCGGCATAACTTTCGCATTCGAATGTGCAGGCGCTGCTGGCCGCGCCAAAGGGATCGGCGTGATGCAATTCGCGGATGCGCTCTTGCGCCAGTTCATCGCCGCTCGCGAAACTGCGCAGAATACGCACGCTGCCGAGCCGGCCATTTTCCGACGTCCAGATGCCGAGCAAACGGCCCATCGTATCCGACCGATCGAGCCACGTTTGCGCATGGCCGATGACTTGCGGGAGTTTCAGAATATGCGACGACAAGGTCGTCAGTTCGTAAAACATCGCGACACTCCTGTGTACATGAACGACGCGTTCAACGCCATTCGATAAACCAGATTAGACTGGTGCGCATTCGAAGGGAATTCCCGCTTTATTCACAGACTCTGTGCGGAAGTCGCTATGTTCGACTGGCAGGATTTACGCTATTTTCTCGTGCTCGCGCGCGTAGGCACGCTCTCAGGCGCGGCGAATGAACTCGCGGTCGAGCACGCGACCATCGGGCGTCGCGTCGCTTCGCTGGAGACGGCGCTGGGGCTGAAACTCGTTTATCGCATGCCGCGCAGCGTGCGTTTGACCGACGAAGGCAAGGCGCTTGCCGCGCTGGCCGCATCGATGCCGGACGGCGCGCAGGCCGTCGAGGCCTATGCGTTGCGCGCATCCGCCGCGCTATCGGGCACGGTGCGCATCAGCGTGCCGCCCACGCTCGGCAGCCATTGCATCGCGCCACGCATGCGCGCGTTTCGCGAGGCGAATCCGGGCGTGAAGATCGTCATGGAAGGCGCGGCGGGCATCGCGCCGCTCGATCGCGGCGCGGCCGATATCGCCATTCGCATGATCGAGCCGAAAGAGGCGAGTCTGGTGACGCGGCGCGTTGGCGCGATTCGCTTCGGTTTGTATGCAAACCGCGATTACGCTGCGCGTCCCGCGAAACAATGGGAGTTCATCGCGTACGATGCCTCGCTCGATCATGTGAGCCATCAGCGCTGGCTGCGCGGCTATCTCGACGGGCGGCCCATCGTTTTCGAAACCGGCGATGTGATGGGGCAGCAGGCGTCGGCGCGCAACGGCGTAGGCGTCGCGCTTCTGCCGACCTTGATCGGCGAAAACGATAGCGAACTGATCAGGCTCGATGCGCAATCCGCGCCGCCTGAAACGCCGCTGTGGCTCGTGACGTATCCCGATGTGCGGCGCACCGGGGCGGTGAAAATCGTGATGGCGTTTCTGGTTGCGTGCGTCGCGGACGAACCGCATTTCGCGGAGCAAAAGCAAGCGCGCCAGCGGCGCTAGCGCATGCGCTATCCGGCGTGTCCCGGCGCGCGCCTGCAAACCGAAACGACCTTGTTTTTATAGGTCGTTTCGTGATCGGGCCGATAGTCGAAGCGATTCGCAACCTTCATCGACGCGGCATTCTCAGGCGAAATAATGCAGACGGTTTCCGCGCCGGGCCAGCGCGTGTGCGCCCAATTCAGCGCGGCGGCGATCGCCTCCGACGCATAGCCGAAACGTTGCGCGCGCTGCGCAATCATCCAGCCGATTTCCGGGCTCGCATCGAACTCGGGACTGATACCGCGCCGATGCTGCACGAAGCCCACTTCGCCGACGAAGGCCGCATTGGACTTCTCGCTGACGATCCAGTGACCGAATCCGAGCGCCGCCCAATGCCCGATGCTGCGAAGCAGACGCGTCCACACCTCCTCGCGCGTGAGCGGCGCGCCGGTCACAAAACGCACGACTTGCGGATCCGACCACATGCTGTACAGATCGTCGAAATCGCGCAGTTCAGGCGGGCGCATGACAAGACGTTGGGTTTCCATCATGTGCGTGTGTGACCGGTTAGGGATCGGCGGGAACCGCGATCAGTGATAGATCGATTTCGTCGATTGCAGCTTCGTGAGCTTGCCATCCTGAATGCGATACCAGCCATCGGTGCCTTGCATCACGACTTCGCCGCGCTGCCAGAACACGCGCTTGACGGTCAGCCGCGCGTTCGCGCGCTGCACGAGCGGCGGACGGCGGCTGAAGTCGTAGAGCACGGGGCCGAACGCGGTTTGCACGAGCATGCGCGTGACGGTTTCATTGTCGCGCGCGACTTCGTCGAAATGGGTCAGCGTCTTCGCGTCGAAACGATCGAAAATATCGTTGTTGAGCATGGCGACGAAATCGCGGTCGTCGCGCACGAATTGCACCGTGCCGCCGGGCGTGACCACAGGGCCGGGCGTGTTGCTTTGCGCGTGCGCGCCGGTGGCGATTGAGGCGATGGAGGCGGCCGCGAGTGCAGCGAGAAGCAGTCGTTTCATTTGTCTTTCCAGATTGCGCGCCGGATGGATTTGAATGCGGCGCTTGATTCACCTACGCTTCAGCGTGGCATTGTCATCAATTTTTCGCGTTACGTCGATTGCTGCGGCATGCGTTGCGGACATTCGTTGCGAACATCCGGGCAAATGCGACGCAATGTCCACGCGGTTTCGACGCCATGCAGGGCCCGTCACGCACGGAGCGATTTTGGCCAACCCCGATCTCATCGAGCGCGCGCCTGGCTCGGCGCCTAAAGCCGCGCATGTCGTCGCCGCGCAGGCGAGCCCGTGCGACGAACTCGTTATCCGCGCCCAGCCCACGGCCGTCGATTGCCCGTGCCGGCGCAAGCGCCTCGCGCTCGCGGCGACGATCCTCGGGTCGAGCATGGCCTTCATCGACGGCTCGGTCGTCAACGTCGCGCTGCCGTCGATCCAGGGCGAACTCGGCGCGAGCGTCGCGGCGATGCAGTGGGTCGTCAACGCGTATCTGCTGTTTCTCGGCTCGCTCGTGCTGGTCGGCGGCGCGCTGGGCGACAAACTCGGCCGCCGCACGATTTTCATCGCGGGCATCGCGTTGTTCACGCTCGCTTCCGCCGCGTGCGGATTCGCGCCGAACGTGGCCGCGCTGATCGGCGCGCGCGCGGTGCAGGGCATCGGCGCGGCCTTGCTCGTGCCCAGCAGCCTCGCGATCATCGGCGCGGTGTTCGACGACGCCGCGCGCGGACGCGCCATCGGCACCTGGGCGGGCGTGGGCGCGATCACGTCGGCGGTGGGGCCGGTGGCGGGCGGCTGGCTCGTCGATACGCTGTCGTGGCGCGCGATCTTCTTCCTGAACCTGCCGCTCGCCGTGCTGACGATCGCGCTCGCGCTGGCGGCGGTGCCCAACAGCCACAAGGCCGACGCGCCCGAGCGGCTCGACTGGCCAGGCGCGGCGAGCGTGACCACGGGACTCGCGGCGCTCACGTTCGGGCTGACGCTCGCCTCGGCGCACGGCTTCGCGCACGCGAGCGTGTTGGGCGCGATCGGCGCGGGCGCGCTGCTGCTGACCGTGTTCCTGCGGATAGAGGCGCGCAGCGAGAACCCGATGATGCCGCTCGACGTGTTCCATTCGCGCGACTTCAGCGGCGCGAATCTCGTCACATTGCTGCTGTATTTCGGGCTCGGCGGCGCGCTGTTTTTCCTGCCGTTCACGCTGATTCGCGCCTATGGCTATCACGCGACCGAAGCGGGCGCGGCGCTGCTGCCGGTGCCGGTGATCATCGGATTGCTGTCGCGGTTGACGGGCGGCTTGACGAGCCGCTTCGGCGCGCGTGCGTTGCTGACGGTGGGGCCGGGCGTGGCCGGGATCGGCTTTGCGTTGCTGGCGGCGCCCTGGGTGCGCGGCGGCAATTACTGGAGCGGATTGTTTCCCGCGCTCGCCGTGCTCGGCATCGGCATGACGATCACCGTCGCGCCGCTGACGACGGTCGTGATGGGCGCGGTGCCGGCGGACCGCACGGGCGTCGCGTCCGGTATCAACAACGCGGTGGCGCGCGTGGCGAGCTTGCTGGCGATTGCGGTGCTGGGGATCGTGTTCGTGTGGGCGCACGACGCGGCGCTCTCGACGCGGCTCGATGCGCTGCACGTGCCGCGCGAGACGCGGCAGAGCGGGCGATTGCTGGAGCCGGAGGCGGCATCGAGCGTGGTGTCGACGGCGGCGAGCGGGGCGATGAGCGGCGAAACAAGCGGCGCCATCAGCGCCGCAACAAACAGGGCGTTTGCGCCGCTCGCGACCGCCATCGTCCGCGCACAGGCCGATGCGATCGCCGATGCGCTGCGCGCCGTGGCGCTCGTGTCGGCCGCTTGCGCCTTCGTGGCGGCAGGGCTGGCGCGGGCGACCATCCGGCCCTTCAAACCTTCGGCGTGACCGCCTCAGATCGCGCGTCGCTGCGTGCCCGGCATGCGCGGCTCAGTGCGTGGATCGATGAGGCGGTGAAATGAGGCGGTGAAGCGCGAAGCGGAACGTCGATGCTGCGATTACTGGCCGAAATAGACCGGCTTCATGCCGTCGTAGGCGGGACGCACCGCGGCGACGGGCGCACCCGAGGCAGCCGAACCGTTCGCCACACCGCCGACCGCGTTGTTCTGCGCGGCGACCTTGGCTTCGGCGGCGAGGATGTCGTCGGGGTAGTGCGGGTCGTTGCCGCGCGACGGGCTGTAGCCGGCCTTTTCGAGCTGGACGAGTTCGGCGCGAACCTGAGCGCGGGTCAGCGGGCCATTCGACTGGGCGAACGAAGCAACCGGGACAACGAGAGCAACGGCAACTGCAACGGCCTGGATCAGGGACTTCATGATTACAACCTCCTTGGTGTTCTGGTTTTCGGTTGGGCTGATTTGTCGCAACCGATGAGCAGAGTCTAGGAGTTTCACGCCCTGGGGTTAACCATGATTTGGCGAAGGGATTCTTCCAGTTGGAAGCAAGATCGGAGAGTGCCTTGCGGCGGCGATGGGAGTGGGGTGGAATGGCGTGAGGCGAATGGGCGGTCGGCCGCGCAGGATGGTGTTTCATGAGGTTCCGACGCGATTTTTAGGGCGAAATCGGGGTGCCAGATCGGGCGCAATCATGACAAAATGTCGCTTTGAGTCTCGATGAGGCGGGACATTTTGTCGATATCGCTGAATCCCATGAAACCCGCAGATCTTTCCTACGCTCTCGCGCGCCTCGGCTGGACCCAGGTCACATTCGCCGATTATTCAGGCTACGACCGCCGTACCATCGGCCGATGGATCAACGGTCAGTCGGCGATTCCGCTGCTCGTGGAGCGGCACATCGATTTGCTCATGGCGATTCGGGATCGGATGCCCTGACGGCGGGGTGCTGCGCACCCCCCTCCCCGCGAAAAGCGTCGGTCGCTCACGCGCAATCGGCGCAGTGCCGCCGTTATGATGATGCGATTTTTTGACTCGGGGAGTGTCATTCTGAACCGCGCGAATTCACGCCACACGACTGAGGCGAGCACGCTTCGTCAGCGCGCCACGCGCGTCGCCTCGTCCTTGGTTCTGAGCGCGGGCTTCGCTGCGCAGGCAATGGCCGCTGCGCCGCCCTCCACGTACCGGTTTGCCTTGCCGGGCGGCGGGGCGATTCTCTACGACAAAGCCCTGAACCCAAAGGCTGCGTTGCCCGAACGCGCGTGGCAGCGTGCCGTCTTCCAGTTCCCGAACGGCGCGGCATTCAGTCTGCTGCCGGGGGCGGGCGAATGGAACGCGGCGGGCACGCAGATGGAATCCCCATCCAGCGACGATATCTCGCCGTCCGGTCAATACGTGGTCGTTGCGCGTATCAGTTCAGGGACGGTGTCGACGGGACCGGGGCAGCCCGAGGTCGTGTCGAGCCGCGAATACTGTTCCGCCATCGAGATCCGCACGGGCTGTATCAGCGCAGACCAAACGGGCGAGATTTGCGGCGAGCGCTGGCAGCGCGGTCAACCCGCGCAGTGGGGTTCGGACGATCAGACGCGTTTGATGCTGAGCGACGACCGCCCCTCGGCGAGCCGGTTGCTGCGCCTCGTGAAATCGGGGCAGCCGATCCGGCCGGTCGTGGACGACGACGCGGGCGTCCGCAATCTGCTGCGCTGCGATCCGCCGTCGCCGGGTAATCGCGAGGCGTACCGGGACATTGCGGGCAAATTGCAGGCGGCGGGCGGTCACGGCGATGCGAGGCTGATCGACGCTGCGCTTGCCGGTGTGGGCGGCGATAACAGCGCAAGCAGCATAGACAGCACGCCCGTCGCGGCGGATGGCGGGCGTCGCGAGGCCACGGTCACGGCGCAGAAGGCGACGCTCTATACCGCGCCCGACGACGCCCACGCGAGCCGCGCCTATCTCGTTCAGCACGATGCGGTGAGCGTGGTGAAGGCGGCGCCGGAGGGCTGGATGTACGTGGATTACGTTGGCGCGTCAGGCCGCCATTTGCTTCGCTGGATCAAGGCCGATCAGGTGGCGCTCAGGCCGTAAGCGGATGCCCTGACGGCGGGGTGCTGCGCACCCCCTCCCCGCGAAAAGCGTCGGTTCTCATGGCGTGATTGGCGCCGTCGTATAACGCAGGATGCGGTCGCGTGACGTCTCCAGCAAACGCGTCATCGCCGCCGCCGCCGCGTCCGCCTCGCGCGCCACGATATGGCCGCGCACGGCGTCGTGCAGCACGAGATCCTCGCTCGGCTGCGCGGCCTCGCGCTGCATCATCTCCGACGACACGCGCAGCGCCGCCTTGATCGCATTGCCGATCGTGATGAACATGCCGTTCTGCGAGGCCGTGATGATCGCGAGATGAAACTCCAGGTTCGCGTCCGCTGCCGCGCGAATCGCCGATGCGCCGTGCTGCGCCGATTGATCGTAGGCGGCCACGAGTTCGAGGTAACGCCGCTCGATGATCTGCACGGTCTCCTCGTTGCCATGACGCGCCGCGAGAAAACTCGCGCGCGGCTCGAAACAGATGCGCATTTCGAAAATGTCCTCGACGATCTTCGAATCGAATTGCGCATTGAGCCGCCACGCGAGCACGTCGCGGTCGAGCAGATTCCAGTCGGAGAAAGGCAGCACGCGCGTGCCGATTTTCGGCGACACGGCAATCAAACGCTTGCCCGCCAGTTGCTTGATGGCTTCGCGCAGGGTGGTGCGGCTCACGCCATACGCGCTGCACAGTTCGCTTTCGACCGGCAGCGCGTCGCCGGGCGCGAACTCGCCCGAGACCACGCGCATGCCGATAATCTTGGCGATCTGCGTCGTGATATTGCCGACGATCGGTTCGCGCTCGAACATCACTTCCCCTTCGTAGACATCGTGCACGGCGTGTCCGCGCCGTGTTATCGGGCGGTCGTCACAATCACGTTCCACGAGCCCGGTTTGAGCTTCGCGCGCACGCGTTCCCCGTCGACCGACACGGCGTCGTTAATCGCGGGCGCCACCGTCGACGGCGCCTCCACCGTGTTCACCGCTTTCATGTTGGCATGATACAACTCGAGCGCGTGATCGAGCGTGCGTTCCCGGCCGAGACCGCGCAATTCGATATCGAGTTCCATCTCCTCGCTCAAATGGCGATTGAGCGCGAAGATGGCCGTGGTGCCGGTGGCGCGATCGTCCACGACCGCCGCGCACAGATACGGAATCTCGGGGAACGTTTCCGCTTCATACGTGGCCGATTCAACCACCGATTTGAGCACGCGGCCATGCGCGAATTTCGAGGCCTGCGAGAACGGATGGAAAATCGTTTGACGCCACGCGCGGCCGCCCGGCTCGGTCATGATCGGGCCGATCACGTTGACGAGCTGCGCGAGGCACGCGGTCTTCACGCGGTCGGCATTGTTCATCATCGTGATGAGCGCGCCGCCCACCACGAGCGCGTCCTCGTGGTTATAGACCTCTTCGATCAGACGCGGCGCTTCGGGCCAGCCCGGCTTGCGCAGATCGTTGATCGTGCGCGCCTTGTACCAGACATTCCATTCGTCGAACGACAGCATGATGCGCTTGGACGAATGCTTGCGCGCCGCCACGCTGTCCGCCACCGCCACGATTTCCTTGATGAACAGATCCATCACTTCGATATTGCCGAAAAATTCGGCGGTCGAATCGCGCTTGTTTTCAAAGTAAGTGTGTAGCGAAATGAAATCGACCTGCTCGAAACAATGATCGAGCACGCGGTCTTCCCACGTGCCATACGTGGGCATTTCATGCGTGGACGAACCGCAGGCCGCAAGCTGGATCGTCGGATCGACGGAGCGCATCAGCTTGGCCGTTTCGAGCGCCGCGCGGCCGTATTCCTCGGCAGTCTTGCGGCAGATTTGCCACGGGCCGTCCATCTCGTTGCCGAGACACCAGAACTTGATGTCGTGCGGTTTTTCGTGACCGTGTTCGCGGCGCAGATCGGACAGCGCCGTGCCGCTCGGGTGATTGCAATATTCGACGAAACGGCGCGCTTCGTCGGGGCCGCGCGTGCCCAGATTCACGCCGTACATCGGCTCGATATCGAGCTCGCGGCACCACTCGATGAATTCATTGGTGCCGAACTGATTCGTTTCGGTCGAGTACCACGCGAGATCGAGGCGGCGCGGACGCTTCTCGCGCGGACCCACGCCGTCTTCCCAGTTGTAGCCCGACAAAAAATTGCCGCCCGGATAGCGCACGATCGTCGGGCCGAGTTCGCGCGTGAGCGCCATCACGTCCTGACGAAAACCGCGTTCGTCGGCCTGCGGATGACCGGGCTCGAAGATGCCGGTGTAGACGCAGCGGCCCATGTGTTCGACGAAAACGCCGAACACGCGCCGGTCGAGATCGGAGACGACAAAGTCGCGGTCGACAATGAGGCGGGAAGCGATCATGGTGTTCCTCTATCCATCCTGTAGCGTTGTCGGATGGCGCGCGGCTCGTAGGGCTCGCGCGCCATTACCTGAATTTACCTGGCATGACGAATAAATCGCTGGCGGACTTATCGCGCCAGCAGGGCGTTGGTGCGTTGCTCCGCTTCCTTCTCCACGTCGGCGACCGACTTGCCGGTCGAGAGCATATTGCTGATTTCCTCGCCCACGATCTGCTGGATCGCGAACTGGCGCGGCACCGTGTTCGGCAGCGCATAGCCGGTGCTCGAAATCTCCTTGATCGCATCGCGATGCGGCAGCGCGCTGAAGGCGGCGCTCGTAATGACCGACTGACGCGCGGGCAGATGGCCGGTGCGGGCCCAGTCGCCGTCGTGGTCATAGAGAAACTTCAGGAACACCAGCGCGGCGTGGCGGGTCTTTTCGTCCTTCGCGCCGCCCTTGAGCATGACCCACGAGTGACCGTCGGCCCACACGGCCTTCTTCTGGAACAGGTTCGGGAACGGCACGACGTCGTAACCGTTCGCGAGTGCGGTGCCCGGTTTGTTCGACAGATTCGTGAAGTCCTCGATTACCCACGTGCCGCACATGAGCACGCCGGCCTTGCCGTTTTCGAACGCCTGGTTCGCCGCGCCGTAGTCGAGGCCAGGCGTGATGTCACCGGCCTTCATGAGCTTGTCGTAGAGCGTGAGCGCGTTGGTGGCCGCCGGCGTATGCATGTCGATCTTCGTGGGACCGTTCGGGAACAGCGTGCCGTTCTGCTGATACACCCACGTATAGAACGTGCGCGTTTGCGCCGCCGATTCATTGGCGATCGGCACCGCGAAATAGGGCAGTCCCGTCTTGTCCTTGAACTGCTTGGCCTGCGCGAGCAGTTCGTCGGGCGTCTTCGGCAGGATGGGCTTGCCGCTCGCATCCACGAGGCCCGCCTTCTTGAACAGATTCACGTTGATGTGCCAGAGCCACGAATGCGTGTCGAACGGCAGCGCGTAGGTCTTGTCGCCGAACGTGATGGCCCGGTGCGCCTGCGGCGTGAAATCGTTCTTGTCGACGCCGACCGACTTGAAGCCGTCGTCGAGCGGTTCGACGAGATTGCGCTTCACATAGTCGCCGAGCACGGCCTCGTGCATCACCGAAATGGTCGGCACGTCGCGGCTCAGAATGCGCGCGTCGATTTGCGTGTAGTAGGGCGACCATTCGATGATCTGCGGCTTGACGACGATGTCTTCCTTGTTCGTGGCATTGAACTGGTTCACGAGCGTCGTGATGATGCCGCATTCGCCCGAGGCCTTGCTCACGTCGTTGACCTTGCCGTATTCGGCGTCACAGGCGCCGAAAAAGCGCGACAGCGTGATTTCCGTCTTGGCCTGCACCGGCGCCGTCAAGGTTGCCGCGAATCCGAGCGCCGCGAGCGTGAGCACGCCGCGCACCAACGTTCTTCTCATGTCTCTCTCCTGTGGGCGTCCGGCGGCGCGCTTGGGTTGCGCACAGGACGCTGTCTTATTTGCACTACGAATTAATCTGTATCGGACGCGTGACGTGCGTCGATCGACATGTCATGCCTGTTGCTCAATGCGGGGGACTAGCGTACCGCCGTGCCGGCCACGGCCGCCACGATGTACTTCTGGAAGAACAGATAGAGCACGAAGATGGGCAGGCCGGCAAAGATCGCCTGCGCCATCAGATAGCCGATGCCTTCGGACTGCGCGAAGTTGCCTTGCGTGGAGGCGAGGCCGATCGTCAGCGTGTACATCTCGGGCTTCGAAGCGGACACCAGCGGCCACAGATAATCGTTCCATGCGCTGAGGAACGTGAAGATCGCGAGCGTGGCTTGCGCGGGCAGCGAAAGCGGCAGCACGACGCGCCAGAACACCTTGAAACGGGACGCATTGTCGAGCAGCGCGGCTTCTTCGATCTCGACCGGCACCGCCTTGAAATACTGCGTCATCAGATAGACGCCGAACGGCGAGGCGAGACGCGGCAGGATCAGCGCGCCATAGGTGTTATGCCAGTCGAGCGTCGCGAAGATATGATGCAGCGGAATCACGAGTGCCTGTTCGGGCACGGCCAGTCCGCAGAGGCAAATCACGTACACATAACGCTTGCCGGGAAACTCCGTGCGCGCAAAACCGTAACCCGCGAGCGACGCGATAATCAGCGTGAGCAGCGTCTGTCCGATCGAAACGATCAGGCTGTTCACGAGCCAGCCGCCGACCGCCGAAGTCTGCAGAATGTTCGTGTAGTTCTGCAGCGTGAACGGCGGCGAAAACAGGACGTCGGTGTGCTGTTCGAGAAATGCGTTCGGCTTGAACGAGAGACACAGCACCCAGACCAGCGGCGTGATCCAGAGCAGCGCGAGCGCGACCACCGCGCCCAGCATCAGCCGGTCGCCCAGGCGGCCGGCCAGCGCGCCGCGCGGCCGCGATTCGAATGCGAGCGTGCTCATGCCTTCTCCTTTTTACGCAGCAGCCACGCTTGCGCGACCACGCCGATCAGCATCAACGCGAACAGCACCTGCGCCGCCGCGGCGGAATAACCGAACGACCACTGACGGAAGCCGGTCTCGTAGATGAATTGCACGAGCGGGCGCGTGGAATTGTTGGGGCCGCCATCGGTGAGCAGTTGCGCCTGGCCGAAGATCTGGAATTGCAGCACCGCCTCGATCACGGCCACGAGCGCGACGGTGCGCCAGATCGAGGGCAGCGTGATCTTCGTGAAGGTGCGCCAGCGCGTGGCGTTGTCGAGCGACGCCGCTTCGTAAAGCTCTTGCGGAATCTGCTGGAGCGCGGCGAGAAACAGCATCATCGGCAGACCGACGATCCACCAGACCGTCACGACCGCGATGGCCGGCAGCGCCGTGGCCTCGTGCATGAGCGGCAGGAATTCGGGCCAGTGGAAGGCGTGGCTCACGTCGGCGAGCAGGCCGTTGCCGGGCATCATCACGAGCTTCCAGACCAGCGTGACGATGGTGACCGACAGCACCGACGAGCCGAAAAAGAGCGCGCGCAGCGCCGCGCCGAAGCGGCCGGGCCGGTTGAGCACCAGCGCGAGCGCGAGGCCGAGCAACACGAATACCGGTACGGTCAGGATGACGAAATAAAACGTGTTGCGCATCGCGCCGCGAAAGATCGGATCGAACGCGAGATCGAGATAATTGCGGATGCCGATGAAGTCGCTCGTGCCCGCGAGCAGGTCCACGCGCTGGAAGCTGAGCCACCAGCCGAACGCCAGCGGCACGACCAGCAACAGCACGTAGACGATCACGAAGGGCAGCACGAACAGCGCGTTGGACCACGGCGCGCGCAGCCTGCGGCGGCGGCCTTCGTGCGTCTTCGGCAGCGGCATGGCGAGCGAGCGGTCAGAGGCCATGGTATGCCGTGCCCGATTCGTCGAACAGATGCAGGTGCGCTGCGTCGAGGTTCAGGCGAACCGTGTCGCCGGTGTTGAGTTCGCGCTCGCGCGGCAGTTCCGCCACGATCAACTGACCGTTGGGCAGGCTTACGTGGGCGAGTGAGCGGTCGCCGAGCCGTTCGATGACTTCGGCGCGTGCGGTGATCGGGCCTTGCGGATCGAGCAGGACGTGTTCGGCGCGCACGCCCAGCGTGAGCTTGCCCGAAGGCAGGCTGGCGGCGGCGACGGCGGTGGGCACCGTCACGGCATCGAACGGCAGCGAGACGGTCAGTCTGCCGCCGTTGTCGCCGGCGCGTTCGACCTCGATGAAATTCATCGCCGGTGCGCCGATAAAGCCCGCGACGAAACGCGTGGCGGGCCGCCGGTAAATGTCGAGCGGCGCGCCGATCTGCTCGATGCGCCCCCGGTTCATCACCACGATGCGGGTGGCGAGCGTCATCGCTTCCACCTGATCGTGCGTGACGAAAACCATCGTAGCGTGCAGGCGCTGATGAATACGCGCGAGTTCGAGCCGGGTGCGGTTGCGCAACGCGGCGTCGAGATTGGACAGCGGTTCGTCGAAAAGAAACGCTTCGGGTTCCTTAACGACGGCGCGTCCGATGGCGACACGCTGGCGCTGCCCGCCGGAAAGCTGCGCCGGACGGCGCTGCAGCAAGGTGCCGAGTTCGAGCATGCGGGCGGCTTCGTTGATGCGCTTGTCGACTTCGCCCGCATTCACGCCCGTATTGCGCAGACCGAACGCCATGTTGTCGTAGACGGTCATGTGCGGATAGAGCGCGTAATGCTGAAACACCATCGCCACGCCGCGTTTGCCGGGCGGCTGCTCGTTCACGCGCCGCTCGCCAATGCTGATCTGCCCGTCGCTCACGGTTTCGAGCCCGGCGATCATGCGCAGCAAGGTGGATTTTCCGCAGCCGGAAGGGCCGAGAAAAACAAGGAATTCACCGGAGTGAATGTCGAGGTCGAGGCCGGTAATGACCTCGGTGTCTCCGTACCGCTTCGTTACGCCGCTCAGCCGGATGCCCGTCACGGTGCCTCCTGGGTGGTTGTCTCGTACCGTCGCTTCTTGATTTAGTGCGTTGATATTATGAAAAGAACGGGGGCGTGACCCATTCGTGTAAACACTGATCATCCGTAATCCCAAATAATGAGCAGTTAATCGTTTGATGCGATGCGAATAATTCAGTGCGGATTGAGCGGGTCGAGTTAATGGCGCGTGCGGCACGGTGATTGCGCAAGAAAGTGCAGGGTCGAGTGTGCGTACGCGTGCGCCGATCTTCCTGTCCAATTCACGGAGGAACGGATCATGAAAAAGGGAACCCGAACTTTCCTCGCTGCATTCGCGGCACTCGCATTGTCCGGCGGCGCTTTTGCACAAACGAACGGCGGAATGAGCAGCGGATCGTCGAGCCACGGCACCACGGCCAGCCCGGCGACGAATCAAATGAACGACACGTCGAGCGGTTACGGCATGCCTGGTGCCGCCAATTCGGACAGTGGCATGAGCGGGCAAGGCGCGAGCATGGGGCAGCAACCGGGTATGACTAACGGCTCGACATCCGGGACTAGCGCGCCGAAGAGTAATAACACGCTGGCGACGCCGAGCGTGAAGTCGCCGGTGGGGAATTAAAATGGGGGCTTATTGCCTTGTTGAATAGCAGCGATTGGAAAAGCCGCTTGACCTTCGGTTGGCGGCTTTTTTGTTGACGAGCTAATTTCTGTCGATATGCCTGTTTCGATCGTCAGCCAAATCTTCCTGCGCATGTTTTCCCTGGCTTTGTGCTGGTCTGCAAGCATTGCCACTGCGCGATGCGGAAAAGGAGGCCACCGCTTCCCGGAAGGCAAATCAAAGAGCCGGGATTTCGCCTGCACGGTACTTATGGGGCCAGTATCGAATCATCGATTTTTCCAGAAATATGGATTGAATTTGTTGAATGTCAAATTTCTAGAGTGAACGGCGCGTCGCATGGACGTTCGAGTGATTCGATACCGTAAATCGTCAAACTGTCACGGTTTCAAGTAGTCTAAATTTCGAGATTGAGACACGATGCGTACACCTTCTTTCCCGTTCAAGGAAAGCAGGTAGACACTTATGTTGCTGTGAATTGCGTGTGTGCTTGCGGATTCATAGTCGATTATTGGCTTTTTATTAGAACTTCATTTAAAGCTTTCATTTAAAGACATCGTTCAAAAAAATATAAATGGAGACCACCACAGCGATGATCGAGTATCGAGACAAAAAATCCTGCGCGCACGCGCTCATCTCGCTCGTGGTCCCCTTCTACAACGAGGCGCCGATCATCGCCGCGTTCTTCGATGCAGTTGTGCCGGTTCTCCGCGGAATTTCCGACGCCGACTACGAAATCGTTTGTGTCAACGATGGCAGTACTGATTCAACGCTCGATAAATTGCTGGCAGCCTGCAAGGACAATTTCCGTATTCAGGTGGTCGATTTGTCGCGCAACTTTGGGAAAGAAGCGGCGCTCACGGCAGGCATCGATGCAGCGACGGGATCGGTTGTGATTCCGTTCGACGCGGATCTTCAAGACCCGCCGCAAGTCATTGCGAAACTGGTTGAGCGATGGAGAGAGGGCTACGATGTTGTGCTCGCCAAGCGCGTCGAGCGCCGCAGCGACACCTATGTCAAACGCGGAACGGCAGCACTGTTCTACCGTATTCATAACGCCATCGCCGATATCACCATTCCTGAGAACTCCGGCGATTTCAGGCTCATGTCCCGACAAGTGGTGGAGTCGCTAAAGCGTTTGCCCGAGAACCGGCGCTATATGAAGGGGCTATTCGCCTGGGTTGGCTTTCGTACCGCGCAGATCGAGTACGCCCGATGCCCGCGCGTCGGTGGAAAGACGAAATTCTCGGGGTGGAAGTTGTGGAATCTCGCACTGGAAGGCGTCACGAGTTTTAGTACGCTGCCCTTACGCATATGGACCTACATGGGCGGTTTCACAGCCGTCTTCGCAATCTGCTATGCAATCTATCTGATCGTGCGCACCTGGCTAAAAGGCGTGGATGTGCCGGGCTACGCATCGCTCATCGTCGCCGTGCTTTTTCTTGGTGGCATACAACTCGTGGGAATTGGCGTGGTTGGCGAATATATCGGTCGCATTTATATGGAGTCGAAGCGTCGGCCTGTCTATATCGTGCGCAATACCTATCGGTTCGGAAAATCGTGAGGCGGGTCGCGCTGACCAGGTTCGTCGGGTACGCGTGCGTCGGTGCAACCGGTACGCTGGTGCAGTACATGACACTCGCTGCGTTGGTCATGGCACACACGGTCGGGCCGGTGGTCGCCTCGTGTCTCGGGGCTGTTGCGGGTGCGCTGATTAATTACTACCTCAACCATCGCTTTACGTTTCGCAGCGGACTTCCGCACGCAAAAAGTGCCCCCCGATTCTTTGTCATCGCCGCCGCGGGACTTGCGCTGAACGGCGCACTCATGCTTGTGCTCACGCATCTGGCTGATGTGGCATGGATGGTCGCGCAATGCGTGACGACTGCCGTCCTGCTCGTGCTGACTTATACGGCTAGTTCAGTCTGGACCTTCCGCGTCTCCAAAACCTGACAGCCTCTGGCTGCTTCGTGAATTCCGCATTTCGGAATACTCCACTGATGATGCAATCCAATCTGTCGATCAATACTGAAATCGATTCGCCGACCCATTCAGTCGCAAAACAGAAGGCGGCCTGGTTGTTAGCCCTGCTGCCCGTCAACGCGATCGTGTGGACCATCGGCGCGTGGCTCTCGCGCGGTAACCTCGATATACCCGGCGATATGGTCGAGAACTACGTGTGGGGTATCGAGTGGCAGGCGGGTTATGCGAAACATCCTCCATTCTTTGCGTGGATCACGGCGCTCTGGTTCCAGATATTTCCTCACACGGATCTCGCGTACTTCGCACTGTCCGCGCTCAATGCAATGGTCGGGCTATTCGGTATCGTCGCGTTGGCACGCCGGTTCCTGCCCTGGTGGCTTGCTGCTGTCGCTGGCCTTGCGATGGCTGTCTCACCTCTCTATTCGACGCTCTCGATTAAATTCAACGCGAATGCCGTACTGCTGTCACTATGGCCGTGGACGGCCTATCTTTTTGTGCGCTTCATGCAATCGGGAAAATGGCATTCGGCGCTTGCGTTGGGCGCGCTGGCCGGCGCCGCCGTTCTCGGGAAGTATTTCTCGGTCGTGTTGCTCATTGCGCTTCTTATGGCGGCATTTGCGCGTCCGCGCTGGCGTAGCCGCGTATTCAGCTGGCAGTCGCTGATCGTTGTGGCAGCGGGATTCATCGTGCTGCTCCCGCATCTGGTTTGGCTGGTCGAGCATCAATTCCAGACCTTTGAATACGCCGCGCAAAGAACATCGGGAAGTCCCATGGCGGTGGCAATGGGGCGATTTTCCATTTATACGCTTGCCCAGATCGGCTATCTGTTGCCGAGCTTCGTCTTCGTCATCCTTCTCGTGAAGGGAGCGAGGGTGAAGGCGGCGAAGCAGATGCTGGCAAGCTGTATCTCACCGAGGATGTACCCCGATTTGTGGGTGCTCACGTTCGGCCCGTTCATGGTGATTGGAATCATCGCCATCGCCGCCAAAGCGCAGATGGCCTCTGTATGGGGAATGGCCGAGTGGTTTGCCGTTGTGCCGATGTGGGTCTGCGTGCTTTTCCGCATGGATGTGTCGTTGCGGGTCGAGCGTTCCATGCGTGTGCTGATTGTTTACTGGATGCTCGTGCTGATCGGCACGGCTGCCGTGGGCTATGCGGGCGCGCGTCGCAATACCGACGATGCCGCAGAGCCGCGCGCAGAGCTAGCTGACGCTGCTCGCGCGATCTGGAAACGGCAATCCGGCCAGGACACGATTCCGGTGGTTTCGGGCTCGGTTCACGAAGCGCAATCCGTCGCGTTTTATTCGGGTGGCCGAACCCGCTATTGGGATCTGAGTGCTCCGCGAACGACGCCGTGGTTGCGAAGCGATGATGTTCGACGCGAGGGGATGCTCATTGTTTGCCGCCGCGATGATGCTTCCTGTCATGACGAAGCGAAGACGTTCAGTCATGCACTGGCGACGCCGATTGATATTCGCAGGCGCGCGTGGGGAATGACACTTCCCGCACGTCAGTATGCGATTTACGTGTTACCGCCTGCCTCAAGTTCGTGAGGCGGAAGGGCTCCATCGTCGCCTGCCGTGCCGAAAAAGATGCTCCGCATTTAACCCTCTATTACCCGATTCGCCACCGCGCTTGCTACATTGTTTCCCGCATTCCAGCCAATCACAGACAGGAAACGGAACATGTCCAAGCGCATTCTCATCCTCGCCGGCGACTTCGTGGAAGATTACGAATTGATGGTGCCGTTTCAGGCACTCGCGGCAGTCGGTCATTCGGTTTCGGTGGTCGCGCCCGACAAACGGGTGGGCGACGTGATCCGCACGGCGATTCACGATTTCGAAGGCGATCAGACCTACACCGAAAAGCGCGGCCACAATTTCACGCTGAACGCCGATTTCGCGTCGATCAACCCCGCGCAATTCGACGCGTTGCTGATTCCCGGCGGCCGTGCGCCCGAATATCTGCGGCTCAACGAAACGGTAATCGGCTGGGTGCGCCATTTCGCCGAAACGAACAAGCCGATTGCCGCGGTGTGCCACGGCGCGCAATTGCTCGCGGCAGCGGGCGTGATCGAAGGGCGGCGCATTTCCGCGTATCCGGCATGCGCGCCCGAGGTCAAGCTCGCGGGTGGGCAATACGTCGCGCTCGATTGGCCCGATGCGATCACCGACGCCAATTTCGTCACCGCGCCCGCATGGACGTCGCACGCCAACTGGCTCGCGCAATTCCTCGCGCTGCTCGGCACGCGCATTACGCTTTAAGATTGACGGCGCGCGCGTGCATTGTTGTAGCGGGGCCGCGCAGGATTTGAGAGTATTGCGTATCGCCAGAGCACGCGTGCTATTCGCGCGTTAGCCATGCGCCGTCCCGAATGCAGGAAAAAGGAGCCGATAGAATGTGCGAAATCTATGTCAACGCGGATCCCATTCTCTATGAGCCGCGCACGCGAGCGCTACGCATTCACGGCGTGGTGACCACTGTGCGCCTCGAAAATCTGTTCTGGGATGTGCTGCAGGAAATCGCGCATCGCGAGCAACTCACGACGAGCCAGTTCGCCGTGAAGCTTTACGACGAATTGCACGCGCTGCGTGGCGACGAGCCATTCAATTTCGCTTCGTTTCTGCGCGTGTGCTGCCTGCGTTATCTGTCGACGCTTGCGCCACGCGAAGAGGCTGCGGGCGACGGTTCGCGCGTTACGGCCTTTCAGCCGAAAGTCGTGCGAGCGGGTTAATCGGGAGTTAAGCGCGGGTTAAGTGCGTCAGCAAGAAAAAAGACCGTTGCCCGAACAGGGGTAACGGTCTTTTTTCATTGGGCACAGGCCTTAAGCGAGGCCTTACTGGCCGGCCGGCGACTTCGTGGAAGGCGTCGCGAGCGTGTTGTTGGTGCCGTAAGCCGGGGTGATCGACGTCGTGTTCGTGCCATTCGCCTGAGTCGAATTCTGCGTGCGTGCGCCGCTATCCGAATTGGCGAGGCCCGGGGTGCCGTAGCCGCTTGCAGGCGGCGCGACCGGCGACTTCACGCTCGGCGTTGCCAGCGTGTTGTTTTGCGCGAATGCGGCGCCCGACATCATCAATGCGGCGGCGGCCGCGCCGGCGAATAGCGTGCGAGTGGTTTGTTTCATGATGTGCTCCTCCATTATTGGACTGAATTTCCGGCATAAACCGCGCAAAACGAAGTTTTCGTATTGCCCGATGGCGTAAATCGCGCCATGCCGTGTATCGACGGCGCGAAATCGAGTTCGCGCCACGTGATGCCAAGTGTAGAAAAGGAGCGGCCGATAGTTAAGCACGTTGTACGCAATGGTGAATTTCGATTTTTGATGCCGAATAGAAAGCACTCATGCGCTCAGGGTCTTTGCGCGCGCATCGATCGTTCTGAATTCATCGCCAATGTCACGCCATGAAGCGGTTAATCGCGCGCACACAGAAAAATGTCGGGGCGTTTTTTCGCGAGCTTCATGAGTGCGTCGCTGACAACGCGCACTTTGGGCTGCACATAGCGCGTGCGCGGCCGGATCACGTGTATCGGCATGCCGCCGCCCGCGAATGCGTCGAGCACCGTCACGAGCCGGCCCGATTGCAGATGCTCATGCACGAGCCAGGTCGGCAGTTGCGAGAGCCCGCAGCCGTCGAGCACGCCCTGAACCATCATTTCGCCATCGCCGAGTTCGTGGCGCACGCGAATCTCCTGTTCCTCCAGCGCGCCTTGCGGGCCGCGCAGCAGCCACGTCGAGCGCGCCCCGCGCCGCCATCCCACGATGCAATCGTGTTCGAGCAGCGCCGCTTTGCCGTCCACCGGGCCATGCTTGCGCAAATAGTCGGGCGAAGCGCAAATCACGAGATATTGTTCGCCGAGCCGGCGCGCGACGAGTTCCGCGTCGTCCTTTAAATCGCCGATGCGCACGGCCAGATCGATGCCTTCGCTCACCATGTCGACCGTGCGGTCGCCGAAGGTGATCGTCAGGTCCAGTTGCGGATATTGCCGCGCGAGTGCGAGCAACGCGGGTGCGATATGGCGGCGTCCGAATGCGCCGGGCAAGGTGACGCGCAGTTGCCCGCGAGGTTCCGGCTGGCCCGTGGAAAGGCTGTCTTCGGTATCGTCGAGATCTTCCATGACGCGCAGACAACTACCCAGATAGATCTCGCCCTCGCTGGTCAGCGACAGGCGGCGCGTGGTCCGATGCAGCAGCTTGATGCCCAGGCGGCGCTCCAGTCGCGAGACCGATTTGCCGATCGCCGAACTGGTGACGCCGAGTTGCAGCCCGGCCGCCGTGAAGCTCTGCAGTTGCGCCGCGAGTACGAATTCGGCGATGCCGTCGAAGCGTTGATAGGCCATGGATCGCTCCTCTCATTTCAGCCGAAAGTCCCGTGATTTTAGCCTGTGAGGATCAAGTGAGTGGATTCGCAAGCGATTTATCGGTTTGGTGGATGGGATTAAGCTGGCGACACTGATTTTTGAAGCGAGGAATCCGTGTCCACCGAAACCGAAACCGCGAAGTCACTGGAAGAGTTATTGGCGATCGAGGCCATCAAGAACGTCCGCACGCGCTATTGCCACTATCTGGACGCAAATCGAATGGATGCGCTCGCGCAGTTGTTCACGTCCGACGCGATCTGCGAGGTCGATCGCGGCATCTGGCGCGGCAGGGACGCGATTCGCGAAGGATTGGCGGCGGCGTTCCGCGCGTTCGATACGCAAAACCGTGGGCGCTATCCGTTTCTGCATGCCATCGCCAATCAATGGGTTGAATTACTCGGCGACGATCGCGCCGAAGGGCGCTGCTATTTGATCGATCTGGTGACAACGCGGCCGCGCACCGAAAGCCCATTTTTGCTGCTGGGTCTTTACGCCGATGAATATCGCCGGGTCGATGGCCAATGGCTGATCAGCCGCACGCGGCTCGATGTCGTCTGGCCGGAAAACAATGGCGGTGGCGGCGATCCTGGCAAGGGTCTGGTGCTTCCCGATTAATCAAAAACGTTGCGTCAACAACCTGAATTATTTGAATGTCCATGAGCCTCTTATTTGAATCGTATGATCTCGCCGGCACGCCGCTCTCCAACCGTATTGTCATGGCGCCTATGACGCGCGCACGAGCACTCAACGACATGCCCGACGAACACACCGTGCTCTATTATTCGCAACGCGCGAGCGCGGGTCTGATGATCAGCGAAGGCATTCCGGTGTCTCGCGAAGGTTGCGGATATCTGTTCAATCCTGGTCTTTATACGGACGAACAGGCCGCAGCGTGGCGTCACGTCACGGACGCCGTGCAGGCCCGTGGCGGAAAAATATTCGCGCAGTTGTGGCACGTTGGCCGCATGTCGCACGTGTCGATTCAGCCCGATGGATTGGCGCCGGTTTCCTCGATGGCGCAGACGGCGGCGAATTCAAACGCCTATGCCTGGATCGCGCCGGGGCAGCCTGGCGCGATTCAGGCGAGCCGCCCGCGCGCGCTCGAAGCCGCCGATATCGCGCGTATTCGCGCCGATTTCGTGCGCGCCGCGCGTCGCGCCATCGACGCCGGTTTCGACGGCATCGAATTGCATGGCGCGAATGGTTATCTGTTCGAGCAGTTTTTGAATGGCGCGCTCAATACGCGTCACGACAATTACGGCGGTTCCATCGAGAATCGTATTCGCTTCATGCATGAAACGCTCGAAGCGATCGCGGATGCAATCGGTCATTCGCGCGTTGCGGTGCGATTGTCGCCGTTTGGCCGCTTATTCGATATGCAGCCTTATGCGGACGAAGCGCAAACGTGGCTGCGCGTCGCGGAAGTGTTGAATGACATGGACCTCGCCTATGTCCATTTGAGCGATCAATTGACCATCGGCGCGGAGTCGATTCCCGCCGGTTTCGCGGCGCGTTTTCGCGAGGCCTATCGCGGCACGTTGATGGCGGCGGGCGGTTTTACGCGCGTTAGCGCCGAGGCGGCGCTCGCGAGCGGCGAACTCGATCTGATTGCATTTGGCCGCCCGTTTATCGCGAACCCGGATCTGGTGGCGAGAATGCAGCACGGCTGGCCGATTGCCGAAGCGGACCGCGTCACGCTGTATGGCGTCAACGGCGCCGTCACGCGCGGGTATACCGACTATCCGGCGTATCGTTCGACGGGCGCGTAATCACGGCCCAAACCACCCCACCGCATGAATCTGCTCGATGCGCTGCGCGACCGAAATCGCACCGCGAATCTCGCCGGGCATCGGCAGGTCGATCACGTGCCAGCGGCCCGCGTCGGCGAGATCGAGCCAGAGGGCGGGGCCGTCGTCGTGGAGCGGGTCGAGCGCGTCGAGCGTGTCGAGCGTGTCGAGTTCATCCACGGGCGAGGTTCTGTCCGCGCGCTGTAGCGCGCCCGCGAGGCTCGCCATGCGCGCGGCGCGGCGTTGGCTCGCGCCTTCCTGCGAGCGCCGCGCGCGGGCCCGCATCACGTCCCACACGTTCGCGCGTGCGCGGCGCTGCGTGCTGCCTGCTTCGATGATGTCCGCCGCTTCGCCACCCGGGCGCGGCATGGCGATGCCCAGCGCGAGCGCCGGTTGCGCGATGGCGATCAGCACCCAGATGCCGCCGAACGCGATATCGACGCTCAAATGCTGGTCGCCGACCGTGAGCCGCGCGCCGCGCTGCTCGCCATACCCCTCGGCGATAACGACATCGCGCGGCGCCTGCCCCGAGAGATTCGCGCCGATCCAGCGCAGCATCACACGGCTCGCGATGTAGCGATGGCGTTGCGCCGCGTTCGGATGCAGACGCGCGCGATGGCGTTCGGCGTCCGAGAGCCATTGCTCGCTTTCGTGGATCGGAACGGGCAGCCAGCTCGCGCGAAAGCGCCACAGATGCAGCACGCCCGCGCCCGGCGCCGCGAGTTGCGCGGGGAAGCTGCGCGTCAGCCGATGCGTGTCGAAATGCGGCGCGGCGGCCGTTTGGGTGCGCTTCGTCCGGCTCGTTCGCTGGGTTCGTTGCGTTCGCGTCGTGCCGTGTCGTTGCGTCGATGCCGGTTGCGTGACGATGGTTGACATGCGGTGAGGCCTCCACGTCAGAGTCGGTTCAGGTCGGATGCGCGAGCTTCGATGCGCGAGAATCCGTGCGTGTCATCAGAGCGTGCCGGTGCGCGCGGCGTGCTGCGGGCGCACTTCCTCGACGATGCGGCCGTTTTCCATGCGGATATAGCGGTCCGATGCGTCGAAATAGCGGTCGTCGTGCGAGATCACAATCAGCGTTTTGCCCTGACGCTTCAGGTCGGGAAGGATCTCGGTGTAGAACACGCGGCGGAAAGTCGGGTCCTGGTCGGCGGCCCATTCGTCGAGCACCATCACCGGCCGCTGTTCGAGATACGCATGCACGAGCGCGAGGCGCTTGCGCTGGCCCGTCGAGAGGTCGGTGGTGGTGAACGCGCCGTCGCGCACCTGCACCTTGTGCGCGATCTCCAGGCGTTCGAGATAGCGCTGCGCTTCGGCGCCGAGGCGCGCTTCGCCGGGAATCAGCGTATCGAACAGGTAATAGTCCGAGAACAGCGCCGAAAAAAGCTGGCGATACGCGTCGAGACCGCGGTCGTCGACGGGCTGGCCGTTCACGCGCAACTGGCCCGCGTCGGGCCGATAGAGGCCGAGCAGCAGCTTGATCAGCGTGGTTTTTCCGCAGCCGTTTTCGCCGACGATAAAGAGCGTTTCGCCGCGCGTGATCGTGAGATCGACCGGGCCGAGTTCGAAGCCGCCGGGCGCGTCTTTCGCGTCCTGACGGTTCGCGCCGTCGTCGGCGGCGGGCGGCGCGGCGAAGCGGTAATGCACGCGATCGAGCGAGATCGTCGTGAAGTTTTCCCAGTCGATGACGGCCGTTGCCGCTTCGGTTTTTTCCCCTCTTTCCCCGTTTACATCGCGCGAATCCGCCGCCACGAGCGCAGGCTCGCGCGTCGAAAAGCGCGCCTGCAATTCGGCGATGCGCTGGAACGCCACCTGCGCGCGCCCGATGATCGGCAACGCGCCGACGATCTCCTGGATCGGCCCCTTCATGTAGAGCAGCACGAGCACGAAGCCCGTCGTCACCGCGCGATCCGCGTCCGCCACGCCGTTTTGCAGCGCGAGCATCAAGCCGACCACGATGAAGAACAGCAGCGAGCCGAACGCATTCGCGGAGACGAACACGTTCGCTGCGCGCACGCGCAAGCGGCGGATTTCGTCGATCGTGCCGCTCAGTTCGTGCTCGTAGACGTAGCGGCGGCGCGGGCCGTTCAGGCGCAGTTCCTTCGCGCCGTCGGTGATCGAGCGATAGTGTTTTTGCAGGCGGTCCTCGGCGGCGCGCGCGAGGCCGAAGCGCGCGATGCCGGCGCGCCGCGCGAGCGTCTGCACGACCGAGCCGAGCGCGATCGCGGCCAGCGCGACCAGCAGCATCAGCGGCGAGAGCACCAGCAGATAGCCGAGGCAGCCGACGATCGTCGCGGTCGCGATGGCGAGGCTCGAAAACAGGAACGAGAAGCCGCTGATTGTATCGATGTCCTGATTAAGTGCGGTGACCAGGCGATGGCTGCGGAACTGTTCGATCTGGCCGATGGGCGCGGCGAGAATGCGTTCGCTGAGGTCCTTGCGCAGCATTGCGATCACGCGCTGTCCGACGATGTTATTGCCGATGTCCGACGCCACTTCGCCGATCAGCGCGATGGCGCACAGGCCCGCGAAGCTCCACAGCAGCGTGGGCAGCGCGCCGTGGCCGCTTTGCAGCGTGCGGTTGGTGACCGCCAGCAGCGCGGCGGTGGCGATCCCGCTGGCTGCGCCCATCAGCGTGGCGAGCACGGTGATCGGCCACAGGCGGCGGAGCAGTCTTAGCAGTTGCACAAGCATCGTGTTCCCCAGAAATATCGGTGATTCATGCGTTCTCGCGGCGGGCCGCTCAACGGCGTCGGCCGAGCAGCCACATCAGATAGGGCGCGCCGATCAGCGTTGCGACGAGCCCGGCAGGCAACTCGCGCGGCATCAGCAGCGTGCGGCCCAGCCAGTCGGCGAGCACCAGCGTCAGCGCGCCGGTCGGCGCGGCGAGCGCGAGTTGCGCGAGCGGACGGCGCGCGCCGAAGAGGCGCGCGAAGTGCGGCGCGATCAGTCCCGCGAACGAGAGCGGGCCGACGATCAGCGTGGCCGCCGCCGTCAGCAGCGCGATCAGGGCGAGCAGCGCGAGGCGCGCGCCGCGCATCGGCACGCCGAGCGCGCGCGCGGGCGCGTCGCCGAGCGGCAGGATTTGCAGCCAGCGCTGCGTGAACGGCACGCATGCGCAAAGCGCGAGGCACAGCGCGAGCGCGAAAGCGGCGTCGGCGGGCGTGATCGTGTAGGTCGAGCCCGAGAGCCATTGCAGCAGCGCGGCGGCTTGTTCGCCGCCGCTCGCGATCGACACGGCGACCACGGCCTGGAACAACGCGCCGATCGCCACGCCCGCAAGCATCACGCGCTCGGGCGCGTAGCGCGAGCGATGCGAGAACGCGAGGATCGCGAGCAGTGCCGCCAGTGCGCCGAGGCTCGTGGCGGCGAGCCGCGCGGTGTGACTCGCGCCGATCGATGCCATGAAGCCACCCGCGCCGGTCACGAGCACGACCAGCCCGAGCGCTGCGCCCGCGCTCACGCCGAGCAGTTCGGGGCTGGCGAGCGGATTGCCGGTGAGGCGCTGCATCAGCGTGCCCGCGACGGCGAGCATCGCGCCGGCGGCCAGCGCCGCGAACGCGCGCGGCGCGCGCCAGATCGTGACGTGCGCGAGTTCGTTCCATCCGCTGAGGTGCCAGCCTTGCGGGCCGCGTGCGCAGACGAGGCTCAGCACGAGCGCGCCGAGCAGCGCCAGCATCAGCGCCGCGAAACGCCAGCGCAAGGCGGCGGAGGAGGCGTGACGGCCATGCCCGGCGAGCGAGGGCGACGACGGCGACGCGACGAGCCGCGCGCCGCGCTGCATCCGCGCGAGCAGGATCAGCATGACGGGCGCGCCGTACAGCGCGGTCTCCGCACCGGTCGGCAGCAGATCGCCCATCACGCCGGAAAAGCGCTGCACGGCCTGATCGGCGACCCAGAGAATCAGCGCGCCGCACAACGGCGCGGCCACGAGGCGCGGCCCGAGCCGACGCGCACCGGCCATGCGCGCGAGCGGCGGCGCAGCGAGCCCGATGAAGCCGATCACGCCCACCGCGCTCACCACGGCCGCGCTCAGCATCACGGCCAGCGCGAGCGCCAGCAGACGCATGCGGCGCAGCGGCAGGCCGAGGCTGTGCGCGTTGGCGTCGGCGAGACCGAACAGCGTCATCGGGCGCAGCAGCAGAAGCGTCACCACCGCGCCGATCGCGAGCCGCGTGGCCAGCATCGTCGCAGCTTGCCAGTCCTGCTGCACGAGCGAACCGCCGCCCCAGATAAACAGGCCGCGCAGATAGGGCGCGTAGAACATCTGCAACGCCACGCCAATCGAGCCGCAATAGAGCGTGACGACCATGCCCGCCACGGCCACCGGCACCGGCGCGAGACCGCTGCGCCACGCGAGCCCGAACACCAGCAGCGCGGCGACGAACGCGCCGCCGAGCGCGATCCACGAACCGGCCGCGCCGACGAGCGCGGGGGCCGCGAGTGTCGCGACGGTCAGCGCGAGTTGCGCGCCCGCCGAGACGCCGAGCGTCATCGGTTCGGCGAGCGGATTGCGCAGCACCTGCTGGAAGATCGTGCCCGCGAGGCCGAGGATCGCGCCGCACAACCAGCTCACGACGAGACGCGGCAGCCAGCTGTCGTGCACGACGATCTGCTGGATGCCGAGCGGCGCGCGCAGCGCGCGCCACCATTGCGCGGCGGGCAGCAGCGCGTCGAGATTGGCGAGGCTGAGCGCGAGCGCGGCGGCCAGCAGCGCGGCCGTCAACAAGGCGGCGAGGCCGCCGGGCGCAAGCCTGCGGAAAAGACGAAGCGGAGCGATGCGAGCGGTATTCATGAGCGTGACGTGCCTGGCGTCGCGAGGCGGGCGGGGCTGCTGAGCGCATCGGTGAGCACGGTGGCAAAACGCGCCGCCGAGGGCAGCATGCCGAAGCCCCAGAACGGCGGCAGCGCGGCCACGCGTCCGGCGGCGACGGGCGGCAGGGCGCGCCACAGGCGATTGCTCGCGAGCTGACGGTCGACGCCCGCGGGCAGCGGGTTGAAGTAGAGCAGGGCGGCGTCGGGCACGGCGGCCAGTTGTTCGAGACCGGCCACGCCGATGCCCCAGTAATCGGTCGGGCCGCGCCACGCGTTGCGCAGCGCGAGCGCGTCCAGCACGTCCTGAAACACGCTGCGCGCGCCGTAGACGCCCACATGGCGGCCATCGAAGAAACGGATCAGATAGAGCGGATCGGCGGGGCTCGGCGTGCCACTCGCGGGCGTGCGTGCGCGCGCTTCGGCGAGCCGCGCGCGTGCCGTATCGATGACGTGTTGCGTGCCGTCGATCAGCGCCTGCGCCGCCGCTTCAGCGTTGCACAGCTTGCCGAGTTGCAGCGTCACCTCGCACGAGCGCCGATACGGCGAACCGGCATCGGTATAGACCGCGAACGCGCGCACCGGCGCGATGCGTTCGAGCATCTCGCGCTGCGACTCCTGGCTCGAATTGATGAGGATGAGGTCGGGCGCGAGTTGCTGGAGCAGTTCGAGACTCGGCGCGAGGCGCAGGCCGACGTCCGTCACGCCTGGCGGCACGGCGGGCGCGACCACGCTCGCGTTGTAGCTGTCGACTTCGGCGACGCCGACGGGCATCACGCCCATCGCGAGCAGCGTCTCGACGAGCCCCCAGTCGAGCACGACGACGCGCGGCGCACGCGCGGGCACGGACAGCACGGAAGGCGTGGATGACGCCGCGAACGTGCGCGGCATATCGAGGCATAAAAGCGGCAACAACGAAGGCAACCACGAAGGCAACAACGCGGCGCGCCGCAACAAGGTCCGTCGATTCATGTCAGCGCGCGACCGCCAGTCGGCTGCCGCTATGCGGATGCGCGAGGATATCCATCGGAATGCCGTAGATCGATTCGAGCACGCGCGCGTCCATCATCTCGTCGGGCGTGCCGCATTGGAGCAGGCGGCCGCTGTGCAGCGCGATCATGTCGTCGCAGAAACGCGCCGCGAGATTGACGTCGTGCAGCACAATCACGACCGTGAGCGCGCGTTCGTCGGTCAGCGTGCGCAGCAGGCGCAGCACCTCGATCTGATGCGCGATGTCGAGTGCGGAAGTCGGTTCGTCGAGCAGCAGGCAAGGCGCGGCCTGCGCCACCAGCATCGCGAGCCAGACGCGCTGACGCTCGCCGCCCGACAGATGGTCGGCGAGCTGCGAGGCGAAACGCGCGGTGTCGGTGAGACGCAGCGCCTCGTCGATATGCGCGTGATCGTCGGCGCTCAGGCGGCCCAGCGCGCCGTGCCACGGATAGCGGCCGAGCGCGACCAGCTCGCGCACGGTCATGTCGGTCGCGGCGGGCGGATTCTGCGGCAGATACGCGACCTGCCGCGCGAACTCGCGCGCGGGCCAGTCGCGCAGCGCCGTGCCGCGCAGACGCGCGACGCCGCGCGTGCAGGCCTGCTGGCGCGCGAGCAGCTTGATCAGCGTGCTCTTGCCCGAGCCGTTATGACCGATCAGCGCGGTCATGCGGCCGGCGGGCAAGACGAGGTCGAGCGGCTGCAACAGGACGCGCCCGTCCGCTTCGAAGGCGGCGCCTTCGAGTTCGAACAGCGGCGCGGGCGATGACGAGGCGAGCGGCGCGCGCGCTGTGCGGGCGTCGGTTGCTTCAGTCGCTTCAGTCGATGCTGTCGATGTCATGTCGTTCAACACACGCTTCCTCGGGCTTACCAGCGATAGCGCGCGGAGGCGAGCACGTCCACGCCATCGGCATAGGTACAGGTCGTCGAGCTGAAGCACGACGCGATGTACTGGCGATTGAACAGGTTCTTCGCGTTCACCGAGAACAGCCAGTGCTTGCCGGTGTCGTAGTGAACCGCCGCGTCGAACACGGTGACCGCGCCCACGTGGATCGTGTTGCTCTCGTCGTAGGTCGCGCCGATGTAGCGCACGCCGCCGCCGAAGCCGAGCCCGCGCAGCGGACCGCCGTGCATCGTGTAGTCGAGCCACGCCGACGCCGAATGACGCGGAATGCCCCACACGCTCTTGCCTTCCAGCGACGTGCTGGTGCCGCCGATGGTGGTCGCCGTGTCGTTGGACTCGGTCGTCACGTCGTTCAGATACGTGTACGAGAGCACGAGGTTCAGGTCGTTCGTGAGGCTCGCGTGGCCTTCGAGTTCGAGCCCGCGCGCACGCACTTCGCCCGCCTGCGTGTAGTAGCCCGAGTGATCGAGGTCGGCGGTCAGCACGTTGTGCTCGGTCAGGTTGAACAGCGACGCCGTGACGAAACTGTTGTAACCCGTCGGCTGATACTTCACGCCCACTTCGTACTGCTGCGCCGTGGTCGGCTTGGCCATGCCGCCGCCGTACAGCTCGCCCACCTGCGGGTCGAACGACTTCGAGAAGCTCGCATACGGCGCGATGCCGTTGTCGAACAGATAGACGAGACCCGTGCGCCACGTGAACGCGCGCGCCGACTGCGACTCGTAGGTCGAGGTGACGGGATTGTTGTCGTCGGCGTCGACCCAGTCCTCGCGCGCGCCCAGCAGGAAGCGCCACTTGCCGAACGCCATCTGGTCCTGCGCATACACGCCGAGTTGCTTCTGGCGGATGTGGTCGTAGGAGGTTTGCGCGGGCATCGTGTTGTTGCCGTAGATCGGATCGAACACGTTGAGCGACGACGCGTCGAAGGCCGCGCCCACGTCTTCGCCGTAGATCACGCGCTGGAAGTCGAAGCCGGCCAGCACCGTGTGCTTGACCGGGCCGGTCGAGAATTTCGCCTGCGCCTGATTGTCGATCGTGAAGACGTTCGCGCTTTCGCGGTTATAGAACGAGTAGCGGTTCAGCGTGGTATTCGAGCCCGACGCGTAGCCGTAGGGGAACACGTTCGCGAAGTCGTCCTTCACATACGTGTAGTGCGTGTTCTGGCGCACCGTCCAGGTCTCGTTGAAGCGATGCTCGAACTGATAGCCGACGGAAAGCTGCGTGCGCGAGTGATGATCGAAATCCGGGTCGCCAACATTTGTGTGCGACGAGATCTTGCCCGCCGGATTGAACAGCACCGTGCCGACAGCGGGCACGAAGTTGTAATAGCCGACGTCCGGGTCGCGCTGATACTTCGCGAGCACCGTGAGCGTGGTGTTCTGGTCGGGCTTCCACGTCACGGCGGGCGCGATGTAGACGCGCTTCTGACGCGTGCCGTTCACCTGCGTGGTCGAGTCGAGGCCCGTGCCGGTGAGCCGGTACGAGAGCTTGCCGTCCGCGCTCAGCGCGCCGCCGAGATCGAAGCCCGCCTGCAGGAGATTGTGGCTGCCGGTCGTGAAGAACACTTCGTGGATCGGCGTGGTGGTCGGCTGCTTGCTGACGAGATTCGCCACGCCGCCCGGATTGGCCTGGCCATAGAGCACCGAGGCCGGGCCGTGCAGCACGTCGATGCGTTCGAGACCGTACGGGTCGAAGTTCGGGATCGCGTAGCCGAAGCTCGCGTCGCTCGGAATGCGCGAGCCGTCGAGGAACTGTTCGAGGTAGAAGCCGCGGCTAAAGAGGTAAGGCGCGCCCGACGCCGACGCGCCGCGAATCTCCGATGTCACGCTCGCCGTGTAGCGCAGCGCTTCGGCCACGGTCTGCGCGCCTTGCGCGCTCATCTGGTCGCTCGTGACCACCGAGACCGATTGCGGCGTCTCGATCAGCGGCGTGTCGGTCTTGGTCGCCGACACGGAGGTGATCGGCACATAGCCGTCCGCCGTGCCGGTGGCGTGGTTGTCGTGGTTGCTCGTCACCTTGACGGCGGGCAACTGCTCGTCCGTGCTGGCGGTGGTGTTGGTCGTCGTCGCGGTCTGCGCCTGAGCGGCGTGGAAGCCGCTCAACAGGCAGAACAGCAAGGCATTGCTCAACGCGCTCGATACGCGTACCCCGGTCTTCATGTGTGATCTACCCGCTACTGTCGATAAATGTGAATGAGAGTGATTCGTAGTTACATCGTAAAAAACAAAAAAGCGTGCTCTTGGTGGCGCTAATTGGGCAAAACCGTGGGGGAGTACGACAGATCAAGGCGGCGCGAAAGCGCGCCCAGAGGCACTATAATCGGAGACCCTGACTTACGTCAGGACAACTTTGTCGTCAAAAAGGACATTTTTGGCGTATTGGAAGTATCACGCTGCAACTTTGTCATCGAACAGGACATGGCCGCACCTCGGCTCCAGACCTTCGGACAGAGCGCCGCTGCAAAAAAGGTGATTGCGCAAGCGATCAACTACGCGGACGGCGCCCACGAAATCGCCCACATTCACCATCGCGCGCAACTCATCTACGTGGCGGGCGGCATCGTGCGCGTGATCACGCCGGGCGGATTGTGGACGCTCAAGCCCGGCATGGCCTTGCTGATCGGAACGCAAATCGAGCACGAATTGCACATGGTCGGCCAGGCCGCGCTGCGCACGCTCTATATCGACCCGGACACGCTGCCGCCGCTCGCGGGCGACTGCCGCATGATCGCGCTCGACGACCTGCTGCGCGCGAGCATCGCGGCGATGTGCGAGGCCGGCGACGGCGAAGCCGCCGAACGGCGCACGGCCGTGATCGTACCGCTGATTCTCCATTTGCTGGCGGAACGCCTGGCGAGCGCCGCCGACGCCGACGCCGACGCCGATGCAGATGCCGATGCCGCCTATATCCCCGATATCGCCGACGAGCCGCGCCTGCCGCTGCCAGACGACCTGCGTCTGCGTACGATCTGCGAGAGCCTGATCGCCGATGCCGCGAACGCCGACACACTCGAACAATGGGCCGAGCGCACGGGCGCGAGCGTGCGCACGCTCGCGCGGCTGTTTCGCCAGCAGACCGGCATGAGCTTCGTGCAATGGCGCGAGCGGCTGCGGCTCGAAGACGCCTTGTCGAAACTCTCGGTCGGCCACGCGCCCGGCGATGTGGCGCAGGCGCTCGGTTACGCCGACGTGCGCACGTTCACGGTGATGTTCCGGCGCGCGTTCGGCAGCACGCCGCAGCAGTTTCGACAGAGTTTGAACAGGGGGTGAGCGGAGGTTGAAACGTTGGCGGCCGCTAGGCTAAGGGAGGCGCGCCGCTTCCGTCTGCGGGGAATCGGTACGTGACGAAGTGTTCGTCTTTCGCCTCGATCTGAAAACCGAGCGACTCATAGAAGCGCACGGCATCGTGATTGCAGAGGAAACACGACAGTGTGATCGACCGATTCGATTGCGACGCGCGCGACATGATCGTTCGCATGACCGCGCGTCCAATGCCCCGATTGCGAAATTCGGGCTTCACGATCAGCAGCGACACATGAACGGCTTGCGCTTCATGGCTGAGCGCAAGATAGCCCGCGATTTCCTTTCCCTGAGCGATCCATTCGAAATCGGCATCGCGATACGACGTATTGAAGCGCGCTTGCTGAAACGCGTCGTCCCAGCCGAAAGTCTGATCGATGTAATCGTGCAGCGACGATTGATAAAGCGCGAATAGCGCTTGCCGGTCAGTCTGTCCTTCGGCTATGGGAATCAATTCGAAGGGAATGGCGTCGCTAATACGCGTTTCGTGCGGGGCGGTTTGCCAATTCATGGCGTATCCGGGAGCGATGATTGCCGTTAGTTTAAGACGTTGCTATCGAGTCGTGCGATCGACTCAATAGCAATAGTGATAACAGCCATAGCGAATCAGGCTGAAAGCAGCACCGCCCGTCCGCCAATTTGCACGGTCCCAGATTGGTAGCGCGCGACGAGCGTACATGGCTGGCCGAGCAAGTCGCCTTGCAACAGTGTCAGGTTCCGTTCGAGCGATAACGCCAGTGCGCCCGCAGCGACACCTGTTGCCGTGTCTTCGAAACTCGGGTCGAGGTGGTTGAAATTTCGGCCAGCGTAAACACCGTCGTCGAGACGGCAATACGCGTACATGCCCGACACCGCGTGCTGTCGCCCCCAACCGACGATCCCTGCAAGATCCGGTCGTAACGCCTCGAGTGCGGAGGGGCTCGCCACTTCGACAAGCAGCTTTGCGCTGCCGACTGATGACGGGCCGCGCACCGCGATCAGATCCGCCGGATCGGCGCGCAGCAGTTCCGCAATCTCCGCGATATCGAAATCCAGGTCCGGGCAGGGCTGCGCTTTCACGGCAACGAAGATCGTCGCGTCCATGCGCTCGATCTCAAGCGTCTGGCGATGCATGCGGGTGACGAACCGGGCGCTGGCGCGATCCGGCGAGTCATGAAAAAGCACAGCGCTCGCCGCGAGCGTCGCGTGCAGGCAGAGGGGGCTGCGAGTATGCGGGTAGTAATAGTCGAGTTGCCTTTCGCCCTCGGCGTTGACGTCCACGAAGACCGTTGCATTTGCATTTTGTTGCCGCGCGAACACCTGCCGTTCCGGCTCGGTCAACGCTGCGTTTTCGACGACGATGGCGGCATTGCCACTTTCATGGGTACGTCCAAAACATTGAACACGATAGATTTTCATTGACGGGACGTCTCGGGTTTCTGGTCGAGGCGATTATCGCGTATTCGCAGGCCGTTCCGCAGGTTGAGCACAAATGACCGGTCGCCATTTCGCATATCGACGTAAATACCGACTGTGCAGGAATGCAAGAAAGATCCATGCCCAACCCCCCACGCGATAACGACTCTTCACCGCCTCCCGTTAGCGATTGATTAAATTCATTCGTGTGAACATTGACCGGACTCGTGGGCCAGGACTAATCTGGAAATGCAAACATTCACCGCGCTTGATTCATCGGCCTTCACTCGGACCGCATAAAGACCGCATCAACGCGAAGTTTTCCGATGAAGCGATTCAGGCGTTTAGCGTGGCCGCTCATAAACAGCGATCGGGGCTAAGAACCATGAATACACTCGACATTCAGGAAAGCATTCGCGACGTCAATCTCTCTTATCTCGTGCTGGCGCAGCGCATGTTGCGCGAGGATCGCGCCGTCGGCATGTTCCGGCTCGGTTTGTCGGCGGAGGTCGCCGACCTGCTTGCCGGTCTGTCACTGGCGCAGGTCGTAAAGCTCGCCACATCGGATCATTTATTGTGTGCGTTCCGCTTCAACGATCAGATGCTGCTTTCGACGCTCACGCAGCCGTCGAAGCACGCGGAGATCGTCTCGACGCATGCGGCGATCCTGATGGCCGGTCATCCGGTCGAACTGCTTATTTAGGCGCGATTCGTCATGAATACGATGCCCAGGAAAAGCGTCACCGAAGACGCGCAAGAGGTGTTTCGCGCCGTCGCGCTCATCGAACTCGGCGCGCGCATGCAGGTATTGGAGAGCGAGTTGAATCTGTCGCGCGACCGGCTGATCCGCCTGTATCGCGAGGTGCGGGGCGTGTCGCCGCCGAAGGGCATGCTGCCGTTTTCCGCCGATTGGTACATGCCGTGGCTGGCGAATATTCACGCCTCGCTGTTCTTCAATACGTATCTGTTTCTCAGGCGCGAGGCGAGCTGTTCGCATCTCGACGCGCTTACCAAAGGCTATCGGCTTTATCTCGAACACTGCAAACGCACCGAGGGCGAACCCGTGCTCGATCTGACGCGCGCGTGGACGCTGGTGCGTTTCTTCGAAGCCGAATTGCTGCAATTGACGCCGTGTTGCCGCTGCACGGGCAAATTCGTCGCGCACAAGCACGATTTGCAGAAGGGCGTGGTGTGTGCCGCGTGTCAGCCGCCTTCGCGCGCGGGTAAGACGAGGAAAGCGGTGCGTGCGGTCGAAGAGGCGATTGCCGTGGTGGTCGGCGAGGAAACGCATGAAGCGGCCGTGAACGAGGCGGCAGCGGAAGCGGCTTGAGATCGAGGCTTTCAATGAAAAACGCCAGCGCTCAAAACGCTGGCGTTTTTCATCCGCGCGGCAATTGCAGCCGGATGCGGAATCGCGTCAAACCAGACCCGTTGTGAGAAACACCGCGATCACGAGAAACGATGCCGCGACTTTAATCCCCGTCATGAAGAAAATGTCGCGATACGCTTCGCGGTGCGTGAGCCCCGTCACCGCCAGCAAGGTGATGACCGCGCCGTTGTGCGGCAGCGTGTCCATGCCGCCC
The DNA here is from genome assembly GCF_914484835.1 of Paraburkholderia tropica. Lineage (GTDB taxonomy): Bacteria > Pseudomonadota > Gammaproteobacteria > Burkholderiales > Burkholderiaceae > Paraburkholderia > Paraburkholderia tropica_A. Next base: position 246,874 of record NZ_CAJZAR010000068.1, on the reverse strand, counting down.
GCCGCCATCGACGCCACGCGATGCAGCACCTCCAGCGGAATGCCCGACGCGTGCGCGGCCGTGATGAAGCGGTCCGCCATCGCCGCGAGCGCAATGCTCATCCCGCCCGACGACGAGCCCGTGATACCGGAGAGCAGATTGATCGTCACCGCTTCGTTGATGAGCGGATTCGAGATCGACTGAAGCGCGTGGGCGACCACGAGAAAGCCCGGCAACGCGGCGATCACGGCGCCGAAACCATATTCCGATGCGGTGTTCATCGTCGCGAGCATGGCGCCGCCGACGGCGGCTTTCGAGCCGTCCGCGAAGCTGCCGCGAATCGACGCGAAGCCGAACAGCAGCACCACGAGAATGCCGCTGCACAGCGCGCCGAGCACGGCCCAGATCGCGTTGATCTTGGCGATTTCGATGCTGATCGGCGCGCTCATGCCCGGCAGCGCGAAGCTGTACGTGGCCGGATACCACTGCGGAATCAGATGCGTCAGCACCAGATTCACCACGCCGACGATCACGAGCGGCAGGATCGCGATGGCCGGATGCGGCAGCTTCACGTCGTCGGCGGTCACGGGTTCGTTGCGCAGATTCGTGCCGTAGCCTTCGCCCCTGGCTTGCGCGCGGCGGCACTGCACTTCGAGGTACACGACGCCCGCGATGAAGATGAACGCCGAGCCGATCAGGCCGAGCCAGGGCGCGGCCCACGACGTGGTCTTGAAGAACGTCGTCGGGATGATGTTCTGGATCTGCGGCGTGCCCGGCATCGCGTCCATCGTGAACGTGAAGGCGCCGAGCGCGATGGTCGCGGGCATCAGCCGCTTGGGAATGCCGCTCTGGCGGAACATTTCGGCGGCGAACGGATAGACGGCGAACACCACCACGAACAGCGACACGCCGCCATACGTGAGCAGCGCGCAGACGATCACGATGACCGGAATCGCGCGGTCGCGTCCGAGCAGGCCGATCACGGCGGCGACGATCGAGCGCGATGCGCCCGACAATTCGACCAGCTTGCCGAAGATCGCGCCGAGCAGAAAGACGGGGAAGTAGAGCTTGATGAAGCCGACCATCTTGTCCATGAACAGGCCGGTAAACACGGGCGCGGTCATGGAAGGGTCAGTCAGCAGCACCGCGCCGAGCGCGGCGACGGGGGCGAACAGAATCACGCTATAGCCGCGATACGCCGCCAGCATGAGAAAGCACAATGCGGCCAGCGCAATGATGACACTCATCGAATTTCCTGATTATTGTCGTGCCGGTCGGGTGGCGGCGTGGGGCAGCGAGTGCCACGCGCGCGCAGGCGCGGGACGCGCAATCGTGCGATCCCGCGTCCCGTTCCGACCTTCGTGGGGGTGCGTTTTCATGCGCGCGGCGCGGCGGCCGCGCCGATGAAACCGGCGGTCTCCTTCAGGCGGGGCATCAGCCCCGCCGCCGTACGCTGCGATGCGATCGCGTCTGTTACGCCGGCACAGCCGAGCCGTAAGGCACGTCCTTCTGGCCGTAACGGCGCACGCGGATATTCGCCTGTTCGCCGTGCGCGATCATCCCTTCGATCGCGCACAGACGCGAGCAGTACGAGCCGATCAGCGCGCTCGCCTCGTCGGTGAGCACCTTCTGATACGTGCAGGTCTTGATGAACTTGCCGACCCACAGACCGCCCGTGTAACGCGCGGCCTTGCCCGTCGGCAGCGTGTGATTCGTGCCGATCACCTTGTCGCCGAACGCCACGTTGGTGCGCGCGCCGAGGAACAGCGCGCCGTAGTTCTTCATGTTGTTGAGGAAGTAGTCGGGGTCGCGCGTCATCACCTGCACGTGCTCCGACGCGATGCGATCGGCTTCCTGAACCATTTCCTCGTAGCTGTCGGCGACGATCACCGCGCCGAAATCGCGCCACGACACGCCCGCCGTGTTGGCCGTCGGCAGAATCTTGAGGATGCGCTCGACTTCGGCGATGGTGTCCTGCGCAAGCTGCATCGAGTTCGTCAGCAGGATCGCGGGCGTGTTGAAACCGTGTTCGGCCTGGCCGAGCAGGTCGGTTGCACACATTTCGGCATCCACACTATCGTCGGCGATCACGAGCGTTTCGGACGGCCCGGCGATCAGGTCGATGCCGATGCGGCCGAACAGCTGGCGCTTCGCTTCGGCGACGAACGCATTGCCGGGGCCGACGACCATCGAGACCGGATCGATGCTCTGCGTGCCGAGCGCCATCGCGGCGATCGCCTGCACGCCGCCGAAGGTGTAGATCTCGTCCGCGCCGCCCAGGTGCATGGCCGCGACCACGGCCGGATTCGGGCGGCCCTGCACGGGCGGCGACGCCGTGATGATGCGCGGCACGCCCGCGACCTTGGCCGTCACCACGCCCATATGCGCCGACGCGACGAGCGGAAACTTGCCGCCCGGCACATAGCACGCGACGCTGTCGACCGGCATGTTCTTGTGGCCGAGCACCACGCCCGGCAGCGTTTCGACCTCGATATCGCGGATCGAATCGCGCTGCGCCTGCGCGAAGTTGCGCACCTGCGCCTGGGCGAACTTGATGTCGTCGAGCTGGCCTTGCGAGAGCGAACGCACGGCGGCGGCGATCTCGTCGTCGGACAGACGGAAGCGCTCGGGCGACCAGTTGTCGAATTTCGCGGACAACTCGCGCACGGCTTCGTCGCCGCGCGCGGTGACATCGGCGAGGATGCCGGTGACCGTGTCGCGCACCTTGGCGGCGTCCTGCGACGAATCTTCAGCGGTGCGGCCGTGCTTCAAGTAGTGGATTGCCATGGTTGTTCCTGGATGATTCCTGAAAGGGCGGGGGACCCGTTTTGCGCTGCCGTTTGCGTCGGCTTTGCGTTACGATTGGACGCAAATTTAGCGCAAGTTTTTATGCAAATGCTGTGCAAATAGTCCCGACTTACCCTGGGGTATACACGCCGACAGGCGTGTGAGGGGCAGATTGGCGGACAGAATCGGAAAGATTGGGAGGGGAGATTCATGCAAAAAAATGCAAGCAAAACCGGGTGGCCGAAAAGCACGAAGGTCAAGCTCGACGACGTGGCCGCGCGGCTCGGCGTATCGGTCTCGACGGTGTCGCGCTCGCTCGCCGGTCATCCGGCCATCAGTTCGGAGACGCGCAGCGCGGTGCAGGCCGTCGCGGCCGAACTCGGCTATCGCATTCCGACGCAAGGGCGGCGCGCGCGCAAGTCGGAGACCAAGCTGATCGGCGTGGTCGTGGGCGCGCTGCACAACCGCTTCATGACCGTGCTGCTCACGCACTTGCACGACGCGTTGCAGGAGTTCGGCTACCAGATCACGCTGATGATCGATCCGATGAACGACGCCGGGAATCTGCTCGCGTTTCGTCCGCTGATCGACGGTTATCTCGACGGTCTCGTGTTCGCGACGGCGACGCTCGATTCGCCCGTCGTCGCCGAGATGCAGCGGCGTGGCATTCCGCTCGTGCTGGTGGTGCGTTCGGTGGACGACGTGGCGGTCGATACCGTCGAGATCGACAACGTGCATGCGGGCGCGGTCGCGGCCGAGCATCTGTATCAACTCGGGCATCGGCGCATCGGTCTGGTGATGGGGCCGAAGAACACGTCCACGAGCCGCGACCGCGCGCGCGGCGCGCTCGAATGGCTCAAGGGGGCGGGCGTGGAAGCGGATGCGCTGTCGATCGTGTGGGGCGACTACACGACCGAAGCGGGCTATTCGAGCACGATGGCGCTACTGGGCGAGGCGGAGCCGGTCACGGCGATCGTCGCGGGCAACGACACGATCGCGCTCGGCGTGCTCGAAGCGGCGAGCCGCAGCGGCTTTGCGGTGCCGGAGCAACTGTCGATCATCGGTTTCGACGACATGCCGATGGCGGGCTCGCCGCTCGTCGGGCTCACGTCGATCCGGCAGCCGGTCGAGGCGATGGCGCGCACGGCCGCGCGACGCCTCGTCGAGCGCATTCGCGCGGGCGGCATGGGCGCGCCCACGCGCGACGTGTTGCCGATTCAACTGCTCAGGCGCGAGTCGACGGGGGCGGTGAAGTGAGCGTCGCGCCGTGAATCGGCGGGTGCGATTGCCGCCTGCATGAAGATTCGCTTCGCGAGGCGGCAGCGCATTCGTCTCACACCGTCGTTGCCGTCTCGCGCGGCCGCAGCAGCGCCGCGCCACGCCAGTGCGGTGCGCCCGCGCGTTCGTACTGCGGCGGGTAATCGATGGCGTCGACCGCGCCGAGGCGCTCGGCCGCGTGCCAGGCCCAGCGCGGATCGTCGAGAAACGCGCGGCCGATGGCGACGATATCGGCCTGACCGTCGGCCACGATCGCTTCCGCAAGCTCGGGTTCGACAATCATGCCGACCGCGCGCGTGACGATGCCGCTGGCCTTTCTCACATGCTCGGCGAGCGCGACCTGATAACCGGGCACGGCCTTGATCGACGCATGCGCCACGCCGCCCGACGTCACGCACACATAGCTCACGCCGCGCGCTTTCAACGCGCTGGCGAACACCGCCGCTTCCTCAACGGTGATGCCGCCTGGCAGCCAGTCGGTGCCGGTGATGCGAAAACCGAGCGCGACGTGTGCGGGCAGCACCGCCGCCACCGCGTCCGCGATCTCCAGCGGAAAGCGCATGCGGTTCTCAAGGCTGCCGCCATACGCGTCGTCGCGCTGGTTCGCGAGCGGCGAAAGAAACTGATGCAGCAGATAGCCATGCGCCGCATGAATTTCGACGACGTCGAAACCCAGACGCACGGCGCGCTGCGCCGCTTCGACGAAGCGATCGCGCACACGTGCGAGGTCCGCAGCTTGCATCGCGCGCGGCGTGTGCCAGCCCTCGGCGAAAGGGATGGCCGAAGGTGCTTCGGTATCCCAGGGATCTTCATTCTCACCGAGCGCGCCGCGTCCTTCCCACGGCCGTTGCGCCGATGCCTTGCGTCCGGCGTGGCCGAGCTGAATGCCCCAGCGCGTGCCTTGCGGCGCGACCGCGCGCGCCGATTCGATCACGCGGCGCAGCGCGGCTTCGGTGTCGTCGTCGTAGAGGCCGAGACAGCCGTGCGTGATGCGCGCGTGCGGCTCGATGGCGGTCGCTTCGAGCATCACGAGGCCGGCGTCGGAGATGCCGAACTGCATGAGGTTCATCAGGTGCCAGTCGTTCGCCTCGCCGTGCGCGGCGCTGTACTGGCACATGGGCGCGATGGCGATGCGGTTGCGCAGGCGCACCGGGCCGATATCGACGGGGGAGAACAGCTGGCTGGACATGACGATTCCTTTGCGTGAGTGCTGCGTTTTCGGGGCTTCGCATCGTGGCGAAACGCTGGAACAGAGCTTACGCGGCGGCGCTCGCGCGGAGAATCAGCACAAAGCGGAACGTGGCGTTGCGCGCGGCGCAACGTAAGACGCACGCGCCACACGCAACGCATCCTGTCCTTGGTTACGGCTCCAACAGACGCAACAGCCGCAACTCTTCGAGATCGAGTTCGGACTCGATGCGATGGAGCACCGCGTCGTCGACCTTGCCCGCGCGATGCAGGCCGAGCAGCGTCTGGCGCGACACGCCCACGAGTTCGAGTTCGACGCGCAGGAAGCGCTCGCGGTGCGCGATGCGCGCCTCGCCCTCGGTGTGTGCGTCCTCGTTCGCGCGCACGCGCACGCGGTACTCCGCTTGCAGGCGTTCGAGCATCGCGGGCTCGATGGCGTCGGCGCGCTGGCCGATCTCGTCGAGCGCCTTCAGCGATGCGCCGAAGGTACGCGCGCGCGTTTCGTGTTCGGACATCGTGTGACGCGCGGGCGGACGCAGCTTGAGCAGACGGATCAGCAGCGCGAGACTGCCGCCTTGCACGACCAGTGTGGCGATGATCAGCAGGAAGGTGCTGAACACGATGACGTCGCGGCCCGGAAAGCTGCCCGGCAACGCCAGCGCAGCCGCGAGGCTGACCACGCCGCGCATGCCCGCCCAGCCCATCACGGCGGCTTCGCCGAAGGACCAGGGACGGCGGTTGCCGTTGCCTGCGCCGTTCGCATTGTGTGAGCGCAAGCGCCCCGGCAGCCAGATCGTCGCGAACACCCACACGAGCCGCGCGACGATGGCCGCGGCGGTCGCGGGCAGCGCCACGCGCAGGCCTTCGATCACGACCGCGCCTTCGTGATTCACGCGCGCGAGAATGCCGTGCAGCGCGAGGCCGATCAGCACGAACACGAGCGCGTCGAGCACGAACACGATGGCTTCCCACGTCGCCTTGGCCTTGATGCGCATGTCGGCGCTGAACACGCGATGCTGGCGGATGCCGAGCACGAGCCCGCAGGTCACGACCGAAAGCACGCCCGAGCCGCCGACCGCTTCGGCGACGCCATAGCTCGCCCACGCCATCGCGAAGCTCAGCACGATGCCGAGCATCGGATCGACGAGACGCGCGAGCACCATGCACATCGCCTGGCCGCACACGAGGCCGACCGCGATGCCGATCAGGATCAGCGTGAAGAACAGGCCGGTGCCTTGCGCGACGGTGATCGTGGTCGCGGCCAGCGCCGCCGACACGGCGATCTGATAGATCAGCAGGCCCGAGGCGTCGTTCACGAGGCTTTCGCCTTCGAGCACGGCCACGAGCCGCGCGGGCAGCGGATTGCGTTGCAGGATCGCTTTCGCGGCGACCGCGTCGGGCGGCGAGACGATGGCGCCGAGCGTGAAGCACGCGGCCCACGGCAAGGCGGGATTGAACGCATGCACGGCGAACGCGACCGCGACGGTCGTGAACGTCACCGCGCCGAGCACGAGCGAAACGATCGTGCCCAGTTCGCTGCGAAATTCCTTCCACGCCGTGTAGAACGAACTCGACATCAGGAGCGGCGGCATCACCGCGGCGAGCAGCAGGCCGGGGTCCATGTCCGGCACGCGCTTGCCCGCGACCGCGACCACGCAGCCGCCGAACAGCAGCACGACGGCGGGCGGAATCGTCAGGCGTTCGGCGAGCCACGTGAGCGCGCCCGCGCCGCAGATCAACAGCAGCAGGTAATGAAAAAGCTCGACGTTGCTCATGCGCGCGCGGGCTCGACGAGCGGCGCGCGGGCGCCGGATTGAAGCGAAATCACGATGATGAGATGTTCCAGGTTGGGCCGCCGCGCGCGGCGGGCGCGCGTCAGCGAGTTGAATGGCCGGTGAAAGGATAGAGGCTTTCCGCTTGCGATGCGCTTAAGCGCAGGCGCAGACCTATCCGCAGCCCTGGCCGCTAACTCACCGCCGCGCGGAAGGCGTGAGACTCACCGTGCAGGTCATGCCCATCGCGAGCTTGATGTCGGCGGGCACGCGGTCGAGATGGATGCGCACCGGCACGCGTTGCGCAAGGCGCACCCACGTGAAGATCGGATTGACGTTGGCGAGCAGGTCGCCGCTGCTGGTCGGATTGTCGCGATCGGCGATCCCGCTCGCGAGGCTTTCGACATGACCTTCGATCGTCTCGCCGCCGGAGAGCAGCCGCACCTGCGCGCGGTCGCCCACGCGCACGGCGGGCAGCTTCGTCTCCTCGAAATAGCCGTAGACCCAGAACGAATGCGCGTCGATGAGCGCCATGCGCGCGACGCCCGCGCTCGCGAAATCGCCGGGATAGAGATCGAGATTGGTGATGTAGCCGTCGGCGGGCGCGTGCGCCTCGCTGCGCGCGAGATTGAGCGTGGCAGTGCGCTGCGCCACTTCCGCCGCTTTCACCTGCGCCTGCGCCGAGGCGAACGCCGCCGCCGCGCCCGCGTACGTCGCTTCGGATTGACGCGCGAGCGAGTCCGCGTCGGCGCGGCTTTCTTCGGAGATCGCGTCGCCCGCGAGACGCGCGCGGCGCGTGGCCTGGGCGCGCTTCATCGCGAGTTCGGTTTGCGCGGCCGTCATGCGCGCCTTCGTTTCGGCGAGTTGCGCCTGGGCGCGCAGCAGTTCGGCGTCGGCTTGCGCGATGGCGTACTGGAAGCGCGCCGGATCGAGCACGAACAGGACGTCGCCTTTGTGCACGTACTGGTTGTCGCGCACGCGCACCTCGCTCACGAGGCCCGACACGTCGGTCGAGATCCGCACGACCTGGGCGCGCACGCGGCCGTCGCGCGTCCACGGCGAGTCCATGTAGTCGAGCCAGAGCGCGCGCACGAGCGCGATGGACACGGCGAGCAGCACGAGCGTGGTGGCGGCGCGCAGGAGGGTTCGGGTAGTTATCATCGGGTCATCATCGGGTCGTCGTCGATGCGTCGGTCACACGGGAAAAAGCGGCGCGGTCATGGCCGCAACAACAGGGCCGCGCCGCTGAACAGCGCCGCGAACAGCGCGACGCGAAAGAGGCCGGGATGCCAGACATAGCGATAGACGCCGAGCCGCGCGAACGCGAGATCGACGATCACGAACAGCAGCACGCAGGCCGCGAGGATCGGCAGCAGGCCCGGCATGAGCAGCGAAAACCACTCAATTTCGCGCGGCATCGTTGGCTCCTTGCGCGGTTGGCGCGGTGGGTGCGCCATTCGCGGCAGTCGCTTCGCCAACGTAGCCGCCGCCGAGCGCGCGCATCAACTGCGCCCACGCGTCGAGCCGCTGCGCCTGCACCAGCGCGAGACTCTGCTCCTGCAGCAGTTGCGCGTTCTGCGCGGCGAGCACGTTGAGAAATTCGCTGATGCCGCTGCGATAGCCTTCGTCGGCGAGACGATAAGCCGTGCGCGCGGCGTCGAGCGTCGCTTCGGTGCTGGCCTGCTGCTCGTCGAGCGCGCGCAGCGAGATGGCCTGGGCGGCGACGTCGCGCATCGCGTCGATGACCGTGCGGTTGTACGCGTCCACGGCGGCGTCGCGCGAGGACACCGCCACGCCGTACTGGCCGCGCCGCCGTCCGCCGTCGAAGATCGGCAGCGAGATCGCCGCGCCCACGCCGTGCCCGACGCCGTCGCTGTTGACGAAGTTGAAGAAGCCGCCGAAGGTCGCCGCCGAGCCGAGCGAAGCCGTCGCGAGCAGGTTGATGTCGGGATAGAAGTCGGCGTGCGCGGCGTCGATGCCTTGCTCCGACGCGAGCACGCGCCAGCGCGCCGCCACGACATCCGCGCGATGGCCGACCAGTTCCGCGGGCAAGGCGGACGGCAGCGCGAGCGGCACGCTGAGCGCGAGCGTGGGCCGCGCGAGCGCGTCGCCATAACCGGGGCCCTGGCCCGCGAGCGCCGCAATCGCGAGGCGATCCAGCGCGATCTGCTGCTGCGCGCGTTGCAGGCGCGTCGCGCTCGTCGAGAGCTGCGTCTGCGCCTGAGCCGCTTCGAGGCGGCTGCCGATGCCCGCGTGCCAGCGCTGCGTGGCGATGTCGAAGGTGCGGCGCTGCTGGTCTTGAATCGCGGCATAGGCGTCGGCGAGCGCGTAGTCGAGCGAGAGCTGCACGTAGGCGCGCACGACGCCGGTCTGCAATTCGACTTCGGCGAAGCGCGCGTCGGCGGCGCTCGCGTGCAGACGATCGAGCGCGCCTTCGCGGATCGCGCGCTGCTTGCCCCACAGGTCGAGGTCGTAGGTCAGCGTCGCGCCGATGCTGTTGCTCCAGACCGTCGTGCCGCCCGGCGGCGCGGGCGTGGTGTAGCGCGCGTAGCGGCGGCGCTCGAACTCGCCGTCCACGTTGGCTTGCGGCCAGGCGCTCGCGCCCGCGATCTCGGTCTGGAAGCGCGCGGCGTCCACGCGCGCCGCGAACGCCTGGAGGTCGGGATTGCCCGCCGTGGCGTCGGCGACCACGCGCTCGAGCTGCGCGTCGTGCCATTGCCGCCACCAGTCGCCGCGCGGCCATTGCGCGTCGGCTTGCGTCGCGCGCAAGGCGGCGCCGGGATCGAGCGAGGCGGCGTCGAGCATCGACGCTTTCTTGTGGATGCCGCCGCTGTCGATGCAGGCGCTCAGCAGGACGGCGGCGGCCGTCGCGGTTGTGAGGGCGAGCACGCGGCCTGGCAATCCACGATGCAAGCGACGATCCAGGCCACGAAGCACGCGTCGAAACGAGAAAAAGGCGCGTGCGCTCATGCCATACGCTCCGTGCGGGTCCAGAGCGCGAGCGTGGCGTCGCGCAGGGCGAAGTCGGTGAAATGGAGCAGGGCGTGCATGCGGCAGCGGACGAGGGCGTCGGGACCGACGGGCGCGTCGGCGGCGGGCTCGATGCCGGGCGGCAGCGCGGCGAGCGCCGCCTGCGTGGCGGTCTGTGCGCGATCGGCGTTTTCGGGCGTGGGCGTATCGAACAGATCGGCGAGTGCGTCGAGCCACGTTTGCAAACGCGCCGTCCACGCGGCGGGCAGCGTGTCGCCGAGCCGCTGCGTGTCGAGACGCATCAGGATCATCGCGCGGCCCGCTTCGAGCACCGCGAACGCCCACGCGATCATGCGCTCGCGATCGACGCGCGGATCGGCGGGCGCGCCCGCGATCTGCACGATGCAGTCGCGCAGCTTGCGCTCGAAGTCGTAGAGCAGATCGTCGTCGAGTTCGCCGTCGCGCGCGTCGTCCGCGACCAGCGCGCGCACATCCGCGAGATAGCGGCGCGCGATCCATTCGCCCGCGCGCGGCGCGAGCACGGAGAAGGCCACGGCGGCCGTGGCGATGCCGCTCAGCAGCGCGAAGCCGGTGTCGAGATACGCGCTCGGGTTATAGACGGCCGGATTCGAAATGCCGACGATAAAGCAGAAGTAGATATTGAAGCCGAGCCCGAGCACGGCCGTTTTCGGGAACGTGTTCACGTAGGCGCCGACCATCACGAACAGCGCGATGACCGCCGCGAGCAGCGCGAAGGTGCCGAGCGACGGCAGCACGAAGAAGCTGAACGCGAAGCCCGCGAGCCAGCCCGCGAGGCAGCCCGTGAAGATCTGCCACGCGGCCGTGGGCGGGTCCGGCACGAGCGCGAACAGCGTGCTCGTGATCGCCACCGCGACGATCGCGGTCGATCCGCCCACCCAGCCCGAGGCGATCCACACGGCGGCGACCAGCAGCACCGCGAGCGCCGCGCGCACGCCCGCGATCAGCGCGGCCGTGCGGTTGCCGACCACGCGCTGGCGTGCGATGCGGCCGATGGCTTGCAGCACCGAGACGGTCCACGGCTGGCGGTCGGCCGCGCGCGCTTCGAGATAACGGCGGCACAGCAGGCGCAGATCGTCGGTCATGAACAGCAGCGCCGCGCCCGTGCTCTCGACGAACTGGCGTTGCGCGGGCGGCAGATCGTCGAGCGCGCGAAGTTGTGCGGCGATGCGTGCGGGCAGCGCCGTTTCGAAGGCGTCGAGACGCGGCAGCAGGGCGGCCACGGCGTCGTCGGCGATGCCGGGCGGGGAGGCGGTGGCGGTGTCGGGCAGCAGCGCGAGCGTCGCGTCGGTCAGCGCGGCGATGGCCGCTTGCGCGCGCGGATGCGCGTCGGCGCTCGCGTGCGTCTTGACGCGCTGGAGCGCGTAGAGCCACGTGACGGTGTCGAGAAAACCGCGATCGAGATCGAGAAAGACGGACTGGCGCAGCCGCATCGACGGATCTTCGAACAGCGCGCCGGTGCGCAGCAATTCCACGTTCGCGCGCTCGCCGATCAGGCTCAGCAGCGTGCCGGTTTGTGCACCGGCCTGTGCGCCGCTTTGCACCGTCGCGGCATCGCGCGCGAGCGTCGCGCGCAGCACGCCGAGCAGATGCGTGAAGCTCGCGCGGCTCGCCGCATAGAGCGCGGGCGCGACGGCGCGCGGCAGCACGACGGTGCTCACCACGCTCGCGCTCAGCACGCCGATCGCGACTTCGCTGATCGTGTGGATCACGTTGTCGAACACGCCGTAGGGATTCGCGAGCGCGGGCATCGCCGTGATCGCCGTGGAAAAGCCGGCGAGCACGAGCCCGTACGACTGGAAATTGCGGAAGTACGCCGAGCAGAACGCGCACAGCCCGATCCACGCCGCGAGCGCGAGAAAGAACGGCAACGGCTGCTGCGAGAACAGCGCGATCAGCACGAGGCCCGCGAGACTGCCGCCCACCATGCCGAGCCCGCGATACACGCCGCGCGCGATCACGATGCCGCTTTGCTGATGCATCATCACGATCACGCACGACAGCATGGCGGTGGCGGGCGAGCGCAGTTCGAGGCGCATGCACAGGCCCATCGCGAGCGCGACCGCGAGGCCGACCTTGGCGATGTGCAGCAGGCGCGGCGCGTCGTCTCGCCAGTAAGCGAGCCATTCGTCGCGCAGGCGCGTCGGCGTGGCGCTGGCGGGCGTCACGTTCATGGGTGTCCTTGTCGAGATGAGTCTGTGCGGCGCGCGCGAGCGGGGCCGATCCGCGTCGGCCGGTTCAGGCGCGCGGCATAGGATTGCACAGAGAAAAAACGCGTGCGCTTAAGCGCAGTGGTATCCGCGCCACGCGTGGACGACGCGTCAGCGAGCAGGCGTCTTGCGGCTCGGTGGAAACACGTTCGCGCTCAGAAAATCGACCAGCGCGCGCACTTTCGGCGACGGATGTTTGCTAGCGGGCCACAGCACATGGACGACGCCCGGACGCGCCAGATGCGAAGTGAGCACCGCGCGCAGGCGCCCATCGGCGAGCGGCGCACGGATCGAAAAGTCGGGCAGGTAGGCCACGCCGCGTCCTTCCAGCGCGAAACACACGCGCGTTTCGATGTTATTGCAGATCATCGAGACCGGCAGCGCGAGTTCGGGCTCGTCCTCATCGCGGCGCAGCGCCCAGGATTCGAGCCGCCCCGTGCTCGGGTAGCGGTAGTGCAGACAGGTATGGTCGAGCAGATCGGCGGGCGCTTTCGGCGTGCCGCGCCGTTCGAAATAGTCGGGCGAACCCACCACGCACCAGCGGAACGTGCCGAGCTTGCGGGCCGCGAGCCGCGAATCGCCAGGCTCGCCGATGCGCACGACGGCATCGAAGCCTTCGTCGATCACATCGACGACGCGGTCGGTGAAATCGAGATCCAGCTCGATTTGCGGATAGGCCTGCATGAAGTCGCTGAGCACCGGCAGCATCAGCGCGCTGACGAGCGGCAGGCTCACGCGCAGACGCCCGCGCGGCGCGGAGGTCGCCTGCGAAATCTCCATCTGCGCCGCCTCGATTTCGGCGAGGATGCGGCGGCTGCGTTCGAGAAACAGCGCGCCTTCCGACGTCAGCGTGATGCTGCGCGTGCTGCGATGAAAGAGCCGCACGCCGAGCTTGTCCTCGAGCCGCGCGACGCTCTTGCCGATCGCCGAAGCCGATACGCCCAGCACGCGTCCCGCCGCCACGAAACTGCGCGTTTCGGCGACCTGCACGAACACCACGAAGCCATTCAGACTTTCCACGCCACGTCTCCATTGCGGACACCGATGTCCGCATAACGCGGAACTCTACCCCACTTTTTCTTCAATCGCCGGCTCACTATCGTGGAGGGGATGGACTTTCAACGAGGCATTCAACGAGGCTGAACCGATGACGAATTTCGTATTTTCCGCGCGCCCGGACGCTGCTTCGGCGCAGTTGTCTGCGCGCGTTCACGAGGTGGTCCGGCGCGCGCTCGATGAGCGGCGGCGGGTGGGCGCGGTCGATCTCGACGCGGCCATCGAGTTGCGCGACCGCGTGCGCGCCGCCTCGCCCGAATCGAACGGCACCTGGCGCTGGGGCGGCGCATACGGCCATTCGTGGTTCGTGGACCCGGCGCGGGCACTCAGCGTCGTCGCGCTGACGAATACGCTGTACGAGGGCATGTCGGGCTGCTTCGTCGGCGATTTGCGCGACGCCGTCTACGGCGCCGGGGAGGCATGACGATGACTCGCGCCCTCGACGAACGTAGCGACCGCCTGCCGCTCGCGAAACTGCTGCCGCTTGCGCTCGCGGCCTTCGTCACGATTCTGACCGAAGCCTTGCCCGCCGGATTGCTCGCGCAGATGTCGGCGGGGCTCGGCATATCGCAGGCCGCCGTCGGTCAGACCGTAACGGCGTATGCGGCCGGATCGTTGCTGGCGGCGATTCCGCTGGTGATCCTGACGCAGCGGCTGAGGCGGCGTCCGCTGCTGCTCGCGGCGATCGCGGGCTTCGTCGTCACGAACGCGCTCACCGCGCTCTCGGCCAGCTACGCGCTGACGATGGCGGCGCGCTTCATTGCGGGGGTGTCGGCGGGGCTGATCTGGGCGTTGCTCGCGGGCTACGCGGCGCGCATGGTGCCCGAGCATCGCAAGGGCGCGGCGATTGCGGTGGCGATGGCGGGCACGCCGCTCGCGCTGTCGCTGGGCGTGCCCGCCGGAACGCTGCTCGGCACGTGGACCGGCTGGCGCGTGGCCTTCGGCGTGATGAGCGTGCTGGCGGTCATGCTGCTCGTCTGGGTGCGCGCGATCGTGCCGGATTTTGCGGGGCAGGCGCGCACGCGGCGGCCCGCGTTGCGCGCCGTGCTCAGGCTGCCGGGCGTGCGCCCCGTGCTGCTCGTCGTGCTGACGTTCGTGCTTGCGCATAATCTGTTGTACACGTATATCGCGTCGTTTCTCGCGACGGCGGGCATGAGCGAGTCGATCGATCGCGTTTTGCTGATGTTCGGCCTGGCTTCATTGTTCGGCATCCTGATTGTTGGCGTGTTGATCGACCGGTATCTGCGTGTGCTGACGCTCGCGAGCACGTTCCTGTTCGCGATCGCCGTATGGATGCTCGATTTCGCCGATGGAGCGATTGCGGTTTATGCGTCGGTCGGCGTGTGGGGTCTCGCGTTCGGCGGCGCGGCGACCTTGTTCCAGACCGCGCTCGCCGATGCGGCAGGCGAGGCCATGGACGCCGCGCAAGCCGTGCTCGTGACGGTCTGGAATCTGGCCATCGCGGGCGGCGGCGTTGTCGGCGGCGTGTTGCTCGATCGTATCGGTATCGGCGCGTTTTTTCCGGTGCTGCTGGTGTTGCTGGGCGTCACGTTCGTGGTGGTGTGGTCGGCGCGAAGCAAGGGTTTCCCGGCGCGGATGGAAACCCGCGAAACGGAACTCGCGCCTGCCGAACGTTGCAGCCGATAACGCGTGCCGAGACCTAAAAAACCGGCGCGGCCTGCGTCAGCGTCGAAATGAAACGCGCGGTGCGTGCATCGCGCGGACGCGAGAACAGTTCGCGCGACGCACCGCTTTCCACCACCGCGCCGTCCTTGAGAAACACGGCATCGTGCGCGATGGACGCGGCGAGCCGCAAATCGTGCGTCGCCATCAGCATGGTCGTGCCTTCGTCGGCGAGCCGCTTGAGCACGTCCACGACTTCGGCGGACAGTTCGGGGTCGAGCGCCGAAGTCGGTTCGTCGCAGAGCAGCACTTGCGGCGAAGGCGCGAGCGCACGCGCAATGGCGACGCGCTGCTGCTGTCCGCCCGAGAGCGTGCCCGGCCACGCGTCGGCTTTCGCGGCGAGGCCGACTTTCTCCAGCAGCGACGCTGCGCGTTCGCGGGCGCGCGCGCGTTCCCAGCCGAGCACGGTCACGAGTCCTTCCATCACGTTCTCGATCGCGCTCATGTGCGGGAACAACTGGAAGTTCTGAAACACCATGCCGGTCTGTCTGCGCACCGCTGCGATCCGCGCCTGCGCGATGCGCTGGCCGGGCGCGAAGTCGATGCGCGCCTCGCCCACGCTCAGCGCGCCGCTATCGGGCACTTCGAGCAGATTCACGCAACGGAGCAAGGTGCTCTTGCCGCTGCCGGACGGGCCGATCAGCGCGGTGACGCTGCCCGCTTTCAGCGTGAGATCGATGGCGCTCAGCACGCGGTGTTCGCCGAACGATTTGCCGATCTGTTCGAGGCGGATCATCAGCGCCCCGGCACAAACAAGGCGTGACGGCCGAAGCGCGCTTCGAGCCGGAACTGCGCGCGCGACAGCACGGAACTGAACGCCAGATAGATCAACGCGGCCTCGCTATAGAGAATCAGCGGTTCGTAGGTGACGGCCGCAATGCGCTGCGCGGCCTGAAAAATCTCGGGCACCGTCAACACGGCGGCGAGCGACGTGTCCTTCACGAGCGAGATGAACGAGTTCGACAGTGCGGGCAGCGCGACGCGCAGCGCCTGCGGCAGCACCACGCGGCGCAGCGCCTGCGCGCGCGTCATGTTCATCGAATAGGCGGCTTCCCACTGTCCGCGCGGAATCGATTCGATCACGCCGCGTATCACTTCGGCGTTGTACGCGCCCACGTTCAACGAAAAGCCGACGACGGCCGCCGTCAACGGATCGAGCACGATGCCGACATTCGGCAAGCCGTAGAAGATCACGAATAGCTGCACCAGCAGCGGCGAGCCGCGAAACAGCCAGATATAGAAGCGCACGGCGGCGACGGCCCAGCGCGGGCCGAACAGCCGCACGAGCGCCGCGCAGAACGCGAGCGCGATGCCGAGCGCGAACGACGCCAGCGTGAGCGGCACGGTGAAAACGAGCCCTGCGTGAAGCAGCGGCCAGAGCGATTGCCCCATCAGGTGCAGCCATGCCGGCATCGTTCAGCCCGCCTTATTGCGAAACGTCTTTGCCGAAGTACTTCTGCGAGATCTTCGCGTAGGTGCCGTCGGCCTTGATGTCGGCGAGCGCCTTGTCGATGGCCGCGACCAGCGCCGGGTTGCCCTTGCGCAGCAGCACGCCCGACTGATCGCCGGCGCTGGAGGTGTCGATCGCGGCGATCTTGAGTTTCGCGTCGGGCTTGTGCTTCTGGAAATCGAGGTACGAAAGCGAGTCGTTGACCGTGGCGTCGACGCGGCCCGAAGTCAGCAGATCGATCGACTCGTTGAAGCCCTGCACGGGCACGACGTCGGCGCCATGCGCGGCGGCGAGCTTGCCGAAATTGCTGGTCAGCGTATTGGCCGACTTCTTGCCTTTCAGGTCGTCGAACGAGTGGATCGTGGCGTTATCCGCGCGCACGATCAGCACGGCGTGCGTGGCGATATACGGCGACGAGAAGTCGTATTTGGCCTTGCGCGCGTCGGTGATCGACACTTCGTTGATCACGGCGTCGTAGCGATTGACGTCGAGCCCGGCGATGAGGCCGTCCCACTTGCCTTCGACGAACTGCGGCTTGACGCCCAGACGTTGCGCGATGGCGCTCGCGATGTCGACGTCGAAACCCGTCAGCTTGCCCGTTTCGTCGTGGTACGTGAACGGCGCGTAGGTGCCTTCGGTGCCGACACGGAACACGCCGGACGTCTTCACCTGGGCGAGATCGTCGGCGGCGATCGCGGGGGCGGCGGCGAACGCCGGGATAAGTGCGGCGAGCAAGAGGGAGCGGAGGGCTTTCATGGTGGTGACTCGCGTGTAAGAGGTCCTGAATCATGGGCTCGATGACTGAGCCGCCCGATTCTACTGACCGCGCGTTCGACCACAAAAGCGATGATGCGCTATCCATATGCCCGCGCAGAATATGAGGGCGGAGTCGGCGCATCCAGCACGTTTTCGCCGATTCCGCTGCGTGAGTCACATCGACGCTCAAGCGTCGTCCGGTACGAGCGCCAGCAGCCCGATCGCGCCGAGTCCCCATTGCGCCGTCGAATTGGTCGACACGCGCGGCGCTTCATCGACGTCGTAAAGCACGCTGGGCACGCGTACGCGCTCGACCACGAAGTCCTCGAACGTGCTGCCCGCGCGCCCCGCGAGGAACTGGGTCCACGCGCGATGCGCGAGCGCGCGGTCGCCGGTTTCGCTGGCCGCGTAAGCGAGCAGGCGCGCGTGACCCTGGCTCAGATTCAGCTTGCCGAGCGCCTCGCCGAGCGCGGCGCGCTGCGCGGCGGCGCTCGCCGAATAGAGCGTGCAGTACTGGAGCCAGGCCGCGCGAAACGCGGGGACGTCGAGCACGCGCAGAAGCTCGCCGCAGATCTCGGGCAGGCCGAACACGGCGCTCAGATGCGAGACCGACAACGCGCCGCCTGTGTCGCGCGCGAACGCGCCGGTGCGCAGATCCATCACGCCATAGCCCGTGAAAAAGCCGTGCGGCTGCGCGGCGATCGTCGTCATGCTGGCCGTGAGTTTGTCGCGATACGCGGTGTCGCCGGCGCGTTCCCATTCGGTGAGCCATGCGGCGGCGACCGCGCCCCAGTCGGTGCCGAACGAGACGGTCGCGTGATGTTCGCGGTCGGCCTGCGGAAACGGTTCGCCGATCTTGCGTCCCGGCAGCACGTCGCGCAGACGCTCGACGGCGTTCACCTGCGCGCGCATGAGGTCGCCGATGCGTTCGTCCGCGCTCAGATAGTAGTAGAAGCGATGATTCGCGACCGTCGAGACACGCAACTGCTTCGCGCTGTCGCCCCAGTGCTGGACGTCGTGACGCGAGCCCAGCGGGCTGAACGGGCCGATATGGTGGACGTCGACTTCGCTGCCGTGGCGCGTCATCGCCTCGGCGGTGCGGAAGGCGTCCGCGCGGCCCGAATGCAGCCAGTAATGCCAGAGCCAGATGCCGCTGCTCAGCTCGCCGTTGTCCCACGCGAAGCCGCCGACGTCGTAACGCCAGACGTGGCGCGTGGCGTCGTAGGTGTGCATGACATCGCCGAAATCCCAGAAGCCGTACCACTTGCGCTGCTCGATCTGGCCGCGATAGAAGTCGTAGAGCCAGTCGAGCGCGTGCTGCGTGCGCGCGATCAGCGGCGTGTCGCCGGCACGCGGCGCGGCGGGGCGCCAGTACGGATCGAATGCGCCGGCGCGATGCATCCAGGCGCGCGACGTCATCAGGCGCGGCGGCGTTTCAATGCGTTGCGCGATCGCGGCAAGCTCGGCATGCGTGGGCGTGCGCGGCAGCAATTGCAATTCGATTTCGCTCGTCCGCGCGACGCCATACGGCGTCATGAATTGTGGTTCGTAATCCTCATAAGTGATGTCGAGCGCATCGCGCTGCAACGCGTAGCTCGTTTCGCCCATGCCGTCGTGATAGGGCCGCAGATCCATGCCGGGCGCACTGGGCGCCCAGAGCCACAAGGTAACCGAGGCGGCGTTCGTGTGCGCGCCGCGAATGTCGAGTTGTGCGGGATAGCTCTGCCAGAAGTGGCGGATGCCGAACGCGACGCCGCCCGCGAGTCCGCCGAGATAGCCGGTGCCTGCCGCGCGTGTGCCGCTTGCCGCGCGAATCCATCCACAGCCGCCTTGCGTGCGCTTGTCGATCGTGAAGCCGTCGGCGTTCGGCTGGAGCAGCGTGTAGTCGCCCCACGCGGGCACGAAGCGCAGATCCTTGGCGAACACGGGGCCGAGCGCATCGGCGGGCGGCGTGGCCTCGCCCGCGAACTGCGCGGCTTCCACGGCGGCGCCGGGGCTGCGGCGCAGGCCGGTGAGCGTGCGCACGGCTTCGGCGAAGACGCCGCCGTTGTCGCCCGCGAAGCGCACGAATCGTTCGTGCGGCTCGCCGTCGAGCGGCGTGTCGAAACGCAGGCCCACGCCGCGAATGAAAGTGCGCTGCGGATCGGCGTCGTAGACGAGACTGTGGACGATGCGCAGCGCGTCCGAGCCGCGATAGAAGTAGAGGCGCAGCACGAAGGGCAGCACGGTGTCCGCGGCGTTGTCGTCGCTATCGTCATCGTCATCGCGCGCATGGGTGCCCGTGAGCTTGACGACGGCGCGCGCGGGACCGCGCTGTTCGAGTGTCGCGTGCGCGATGCGGCTCGTGTAGCGCTTGCGCGCGGGAGCATGCGATTCCTCGTCGTGTTGCGCGGTGGGCGCATCGTCGGCGAGCACGATCAGCCGGCCGTCGCGCACGCTGGCCTGACCGTTGCGGCTCAGGCTTGCGAACACGCGCTCGCCCGCGAGCGGCACGGTCGCTTGCAGCGTGCCGGTGTCGATCAGGATGACGTCGCCGTCGATGCGGGCGAGGGCGGTGGTGTCGGGCGCGTTGTCGTTGTCGTGCGTGTTGGCGTTTGTGTGGTTTGCGCGAGGCTCGACCACGAAGCCCGCTCGCGACGCGTCGCCGTGAGTCAGGTCCGCGAGCGCTTGCGGCGCGAGCGCATGCGCCGACCATTTGAGCGAACCGTCGGGCCAGTAGGCGAGCGGCCAGGAGTGCAGCGCGACGCGATCGCGAGAAGACGCATCGGGCGATCCGCGTGGCGCGAGACGCAAGTCGAATGCGCTGCGTGCGTCGACGGCGCCGCGCGGCCACGGCACGCCCCAGGTTGCGCCGGTGAAGGCGACGGGCGGCGAGCCGTCGAGCCAGTGCGCGCGCGCTTCGCCGCCCGAGTCCGCGGCATCATCGGAATGTGCGCCGCGTGGCGCGGGCGTGATGTCGTCCGCTTGCGCGCCGGACGCGGCGAGCGTGCCGACCGCGAGCGAGGCGAGCTTGAAAAAGGTGCGCCGATCGAATCCGTTGCTCATGCGCGCCTCAGAACTGATAAGTGAGCGTGCCGCCGATCGTGCGCGGTTCGCCGACCCAGCCGAGCACCGAACCGTAATCGCTTTCGACGAGGCGCTGATAGTAGGTCTTGTTGAACAGATTGTTCACCCAGACCGAGGCGGTCCAGCTGCCGCGGCTGAACTTGCCGCCCGTGCCCGCCGAGAGCGCCACGAGGCCATAGCCCGGAATGCGCGTGAACGCCGAGTCGTCGACGGTGCCGTACATCCACGTGCGGTACGAATAGCGTGCGCTCACGAACGACGTGAGACCGTTGAGCGTGTGCCACGTGTAGCGCGCCGTCGCGTTGAACGTGAGCTTCGGCGCGTTGAAGACCTGGTTGCCCGTGAGATCGCAGATCGCCGTCGAGCCTGCCGGTCCGAGCGTGACCTCGGGCGGGCAGATCGCGTGGTGATAGTTGAGGTAGCGCGCGTCGTTATAGACCGCGGATGTTTGCAGCAGCAGATGATCGTCGGGCGTGTATTGCAGCGAGAATTCCGCGCCGCGCGAACGGAACGTGCCCGCGTTGACGAGATAGGTCGACTGCGTGCTGGGATCGTAGCTCTGCGTCTGGAACGCGTTCACGTAGGTGAGGAACACGTCGGCTTTCGCGTTGAGCGTGCCGCCGGCCAGCGTGCCCTTGATGCCCAGTTCCGCGCTCTTGGTGCGTTCGGGCGCGATCACGAGCGAGTCGGTGCCGGCCTTCGAAGCCGCGCCCGCCGAGACGTTCAGGCCGCCCGCCTTTTCGCCGTAAGAGAGCGCGAGGTAGCTGCTCAGATCGTTCGTGAGCAGGTATTTGAACGCGAGCGTGGCCGAGGGCAGCGTGTTGTACTGGACCAGATAGCCGGAGTTGAACGGCGCCTTGTTATAGCGGATGAACTGGCCGCCTTTCTTGTCGTAGGTGAGACGCACGCCCGCGGTGATGTCGAAGCGCGGCGTCACATGGAAGGTGCCTTGCCCGAAGCCCGACCACACTTCGTCGTGCAGCGTGCCGTAGCGGATGACGTCGAGTCCGTCGTAGGCCGTGCTGCCGTAGTAGAGGCCGGGCAGCTTGCTGTCGGCGTAACGCGTGAAGGCTTGCGTCGCTTCGTTCTCGCCCATGTAGGTCGCGCCCACGGCCCAGTCGACATGGTGTGATTGAGCACCGTGCCGCGCGAGGCGACCGAGAGGCTTTCGGAGCCGGTCAGCTTGAAGCTCGGCAGCGGCGTGTGGATGTCGATCACGCCGCCCGTCGAATTCGCGCCGAACAGCGTGCCTTGCGCGCCGCTCAGCACGTCGACGTAGTCGACGTCGGCGAGCGCGCCCGCGAGCATGCCGGGGCGCGGCAGATACACGTTGTCGAGATAGACGGCCACGCTGCTCGGCATGCCGATGTTCTGCTCGCCGCTGGTCTGGCCGCCGCCGTCGCCCACGCCGCGTATCGTGATCTGCGTGTCGGACGGATCGGTCGTCTGCACGTTCAGGCCGGGCACGAGCTGCTGAAGATCGGCGAGCGAAGTGATGTGCTGCTGGTCCAGCTCGCGGCCCGTCACGCGGTAGCTCGACGTGGGCACGCGCTGCGGATCGTCGCGGCGCGTGCGTGTGGCGCTCACGGTCACGGTGCCCAGTTGCGTGGTGGTGGTCTCGGCGGCGGCGGGCGGGGGAACCGGCCGCTTCGGCCGGTCAGCTTTTGGGCGCGCGTCCTCCGTGGCGGTGGCGGCGGCCGCTGCGCGTCGCACGGCGAGCGCGTGGCTGTCCGTCGTCACGACTTCGAGCCCGGTGCCCTTGAGCGCCTGGACGATCGCGCCTTGCGCGGTGAGGTCGCCGCTCACGGGCGCGGCCTGCACGTGCGCGACGAGTTGCGGATCGTAGCTGAGCGGCACACCGCTTTGCGCGGCGATCGAGAGCAGCGTGCGGTTGAGCGGCTGCGCCGCGAGATGGAAGCTGTGCGTGGCGGCGTCTTGTGCGAGGGCTGCGCCGGTCGCGAGGAAAAGCGCGGCCGAAAGCGTGGCCGAAAGCGCGCTGATGGCGCTCGCCGGGCGGCGCGCGGCGGACTGCGGCGCCGGGGTACGGGGTCGTTTCACGTTATGCCTGTCGTTATGTCGATGATCGAAGCGTTCGGGCTGCGCGGCATGCCGATGCGCGGGGGAACGGTGGGCATGTGCAACGAGCATCGAAAAGCGTCAGCGGGCGTGCGCTGTTTGCGGCGATTTTTTTGTGTGGCGCTCCGAATCATTTATGCAATGCGCAGCAGCGCGCGCGTCATATCGATTCGAGAAACCGTGCTTTGGACGGCCGCGCCGGCAACTTTAGAATCGCCGCTCCAGCCTCAGCCCATCTTGCCTGCTCACGCGTTGCGCGCAACGCGTTCAGCCCGACCGTCATGGCGATCCAATCCCAAAGCCTGTCCGCCGGCCGCGCCGCCGACGCCGAGGCGCTCACGAATCCGGCGCGCCAACGCTTCCTGTCCGACGAGTTTCGCCATAGCTACGGCTGGCTCACGGGCTGCATGCATCGTCTCGTCGGTTCGAGCAGCGACGCCGAGGATCTGGCCGCGAGCGCCTTCACCGAACTCGCCGCGCATCCCGACGTGAGCGCGATTCGCCAGCCGCGCGCCTTGCTCACGACCATCGCGCGCCGCCTGACGTTCGAGCATTGGCGCCGACGTGATATCGAACGCGCGTATCTCGCGCGTCTCGCGCTCGCACCGGAGCCGGTCGCGCCCGCGCCCGAGGTGGCGCTCGAAGCCGTGCAGGAAATCCTGTTGATCGACGCGGCCTTGCAGCAGTTGTCCGCGCGGGCGCGCGAGGCGTTCATCCTGAGCCAGTTCGAAGACATGAAATACGCGGATATCGCCGCGCGGCTCGGGGTTTCCGTGAGCATGGTGCGCAAGTACGTGGCGCAGGCGCTCGTGCTCTGTTGCGAGGCGGCATGACGGCGGCGCGCGTGATGCAGGGTCGCGAGGCGGGCAGTGCACGCAGCGCCATCGAATGGGAAGTGCGCCTGCGCGAAGGCGAACTCGATGCACGCGAACTCGCCGCGTTCGAAGCCTGGCATCGCGAGGAGGCGAATGGCCGCGCGTGGGCGGCGTTGCAGGCGCGGCTCACGCGCATGCGGCCCGGCGGCGCGGCTGAACGCGCGGCGGCGGCCGAGGCGCTGCGGGTGCCGTCGGCGCAGCGCCGCAAGCTGCTGCGCGCGGGCTTCGGCGGCCTCGCGCTGGCGTTCGCGGGCGTTGCGTTGCGCGAGGGCGTGCACCGGCTCGGGCTCGACGCCGACTGGCAGAGCGCCATCGGCGAGCGGCGCACCGTGAGTCTCGCGGACGGCTCGCGCATGACGATCGACGCGGGCAGCCGCGTCTATCGTGCCGATCGCGGCGCGGCGGGCGGCGACCGCGTGCTGCGCGTCTCGGCGGGGCAGGTGCTCGTGAGCATGCGGCCCTCGCACGCGGGCCTCGTGCGCAGCATCGAAACCGAGCATGGCGCGGTGCGCAGCGAAGGCGGCGTGCTCAACGTCGGGCGCATCTATCGGCATAGCGTGGTGTCGGTCGGCAAGGGCGAGGCCGTTATCGTGCAGCCGGGCCGCGCGGCGCTGCGTGTGGCGGCGGGCGAGAGCTTCGCGTTTTCGGCGGACGGCGCGCGCCGTCTCGCGCAGCCCTTCGATCTGGTGAGCGCGTGGACGCGCGGCATCTTCGTCGCCGACAACCTCTCGCTCGATGCGCTCGTCGATGTCTTCAACCGTTATGAGCCCGGCGTGATCCGCGTGACGGGCGGGGCGCGCGAGGTGCGCGTGAGCGGCGTGTTCCTGCTCGACGACATTCCGCGTGCGCTCACGCAGGTCGCGGAGAGCGCGCCGGTCGAGCTCACGCGCGTGGGCCGCTATGTGAGCGTGTTCAGCTAGCGATTTTTTGTCGCGCGCGCTGACGCTTCGCGCGTTTCGTTGCACAAGGTGGGCAGGAGCCGCTTGCGCGGCTGTCCCGACAACCGATGCAACGTGACGGAACCCTCGACGTGCGCCGATCTCCCTTCGCCATGCGCGTGCTGCCAGCCGCGCTGACACTGCTCGCGGCCCTGCCGCTTCATGCCGCGCCGCGCACGATCTTTCGCGACGACTTCGCGTCGTTCGACGCGCGGCGCTGGATCGTCGAGGCCGAGCCTGCGTCGGCGTCGGCGTCTGTGTCTGGCGCTGCGTCTGCGCCAGATTCTGCGCCAGATTCCGCGCCAGATTCCGCGCCAGATTCCTCGCCATCGGCGAAAGCGAGCGTTCGCTCGCATTTGCAGCCGCCGCCCGTTTACACCGACAAACACGCGCTCGTGCTCGACAGCGCGCGCGGCCTGACCGTGTGGCTCGACCGCCGGCTCACGGGCCACTACGAGATCGCCTACACGCGCACCGTGCTCGATGCAGGCGGCCCGCACGACCGCGTCTCCGACCTGAACCAGTTCTGGCTGGCGAGCGCACGCGGCTCGAACGGGCGCGTCGCGCCGTTCGGCGGCTCGGGACGCTTCGAGGATTACGACGCGCTCGATCTGTTCTACGCGGGCGTCGGCGGCAACGGCAACACTACGACGCGTTTTCGCCATTACGACGGCACGAGCGCGCGTCCCTTGCTCGCGCAATACACGTCGCCGTCGCGGCTGCTGCGCGCGAATCACGCGTACCGCGTGCGCATCGTGGTCGACGGGCGCGGCACGCGTTTCTATCTCGACGGCAAGCCGTATTTCGCGGCCTCGCCGCCGCTGCCCGAAGCGGGCTGGTTCGGCTTTCGCTCGACGGCCTCGCGCCAGACCATCCGCGATTTCACCATCCGCGCGCTGCCTTGACGCCTTGACGCCTTGACGCCTTGAGCGCGCCGCGCCCAGCCACTGAACTTCACTCTTCGAAGCCGATGACGACATTCCCGCATTCTTTCCGCCCGCGTAGCGCAAGCCTGCGGTTTTCCCCGCTGTTCGCCGCGCTCGCGCTGTGCGCCGTGACGGCGCACGCCGCCGACGCGCCCGTCACCGTGAGCGAGGACGCCAGCACGTTCACGCTCGACAACGGCATCGTGCAGATCCGCGTCGAACGCGACGACGGCTACCTTGCCTCGATCCGTCAACACGACGCCACGGGCTGGCACGACCTCGGCGTGACCGCGCAGCGCGCGGCCTACGAGGCGCATGGCGACGACTTCGAGAACGACCCCGAGAAGGCGATGTACTGGGACGCGAACGCCGACGTCGCGGTCGTGCCGCCCGGTTACAAGGAAGAGAAGAAGGGCTATTTCCGCATGCGGCCGGGCGAGGCGCGCGTGAGCGTGGTCGCCGACACGCCCGAGCGTGCCGAAATCAGCGTGCGTTCGCGCCCGACGCCCGTGTTCCCGTTCGATATCGACGTGCGTTACACGCTGCTGCGCGGCCACAGCGGCTTTTACGCACAGGCCGAAGTGCATCACGGCGCGGATCAACCGGCGGCGACGTTCTATCAGAACCGCTTCGTCGTGAAGACGGTGATGGACGGCACCTTCGATCACTGGGCCGTGGGCGACGGCAAATTCGTGCCGATTCCGCAGGGCTCGATCAGTCGCGAACTCAGCGACGCGACCTTCCAGCTCGACGACGGCACCATCAAGACCAAGTACATGAATTCCGTGTTCTGGTCGCAGGTGCCGGTGTACGGCTATGTGGGCGCGCAGCGCGGTCTGTGGATGATCGAGGCGAGTCCCGAGTATCACAACGGCGGCCCGGTCAAGCAGGGGCAGACGCTGCACGACAACGTGCTGCTGCGCGTGTTGCAGTCGGTGCATTTCGGCGCGTCGCCGGTCGTGCTCAAGGACGGCGAGGACTGGCGCAAGGTCTACGGGCCGTTCCTCGTCTACGCCAATCGCGCCGACGGTCCCGCCGCGCTCTGGGCCGACGCCGAACGCGCGCACGCCCAGGAAGTGGCGGCCTGGCCTTACACGTGGGTCGATTCGCCTGCCTATCAGCAGGCGCGCGGCGAGGTGAGCGGCAGCGTGAATCTGGCGGGCGAAAAACCGACGCCCGCCACGCACGCGTGGGCGATTCTCTCCGACCCGGATGTGCCGTGGAGCGCGCAGAACAAAGGCTACGCGTTCTGGAGCGCGCTCAACGACGCGGGCCGCTTCGATCTGCGCCACGTGATTCCGGGCGTCTACGACCTGCACGTGAGCGGCGCGGATCAGCCCGAAGATCTCGTGGTCCGCCGCGTGCGCGTGAGCGCGGATCAGCGTCTCGATCTGGGCGCGATCGCGTGGCCGGCCGAAGAAAAGGGCGAGCGTCTATGGCAGATCGGCAGTTTCGACCGCTCGGCCGCCGAATTCCGCAACGGCGACGACGCGCGCAACTATCAGATGTTCCGCCGCTATGCGCAGCAGTTTCCGCACGACGTCGATTTCACGGTCGGCAAGAGCGACGCGGCGCGCGACTGGAATTACGCGCAATGGACCGTCTACGCCGCGCGTCCCGACTGGCGCATTCACTTCGCGCTCGATCGCGCGCGCACGGGCAAGGCCACGCTGACGATCGGTTTTGCCTCGGCGCAGCCCGCTCAGGGCAAAACGCTGACCGATCTGCGCGTGGCCGTCAACGGCACCGAGGTCGCGCAGATCCGGCTGCCCAAGACGGGGACGGCGGGCTATCGCGGCAGCGCGCAGGATTCGCCGTATAACGTACGCGCGATCGTGTTCGACGCGGCGCTGCTGAAGGCGGGCGAGAACACGGTGAGCCTCTTTCACGCCGATGGCGTGCCGTATGCGCGGTTCACGCTCGCGGGCAGCGATCAGCGCGTGCCCGCCAACACGACGCCGGGCCAGGTGATGTACGACGCGCTGCGGCTCGATGTCGATAGCGGCGGCGCCGCGACGCGCCAGTCGTCATTCAATGCCAGAACAGCGCAATCAGAATGATGATCGGAATCGGCACACCGAGCAGATAAAGAAGAATCGAGCGCATGTCAGTCTCCTGGCGTTTCGAAAAAAGTGGATCGTCGCGATGCCGTTGCCGGTCGTCACCATTCACGCAGGCGGGCGCCGACCGTCGCCATCAGACTGGCGACGAACGCGCCCAGCAGCAGCGAAACGAACAGCCACAGCGTGACGTGGATGGTGGCCTTGCGCGCCGCATCGGCGGCCGCGCGCGCGGCGTTGTCGAGCTGGCTCGCCTTGTCCTGCAAGCGCGCCCAGGTGGTCGTCACGCGGGCGTGCGCATCGGCGGGCGCGAGGCCCGTGCGTTGCGCGACGATGGCCGCGACGTAGTCGCTGTCCTCGGGCGAGAGCGCGCCCTTCGCGGGCAGGCTGTTGAGGAAAATGCGCGCGATTTCCTGCTTTTGCTCGACGTTAGTGAGTGCGGCATCGGCGCTTTGTGCGGGGTTTTGTGTGGACGCTGCGGACGATGAAGGCGCACCCGCAACAGGACGAAGCAAGCCGTCGATCATGTAACCCATCGGCCAGCTTCGATACGCGGCAAGCGCATTGCCGCGATCGAGCGTCGACAATCCGCTCGCGAGCGGCGCGCCGCCCGACGCGCTTTCGTGCGCCGCCGCCACGCTCACGCCTTCGCGCGCGAGGCCCGAGAGCGCCGATGTAAGCGCGAACGCGGTCAGCAAGGTGGCGAGCGCCCAGGCGAGAAAGCCGTGCGCGGTGTCGCGAAAGTGGGTTTCGTCGACGCCGACGCCGGGCCAATGCCGCCGCAGGCGTCCCGCGAGATAGCCGCCCAGACCCGCCGACAGGATCTGCGTGACGCAGATCCACACGATGGCGGCGAAGCCGAAGGCTTTCGCGTGCGCGCCGCTGCCCGGCCACGGCGACAGCGACGACAACCCGAGCCCGGTGCCGAGCATCAGCAGGATCAGCGCGAACGCGGCCATCGCGACGGCGCCCGCCACGACGGCGGACCACGATACGGCGGAGCGTCCGCGTATGCCGTCGCGTGTTGCGAGTTCGTCGCGCACTTCGGTGGCTTGCACGGCGCGCTCGGCGGCGAATCGCGCATCCAGTCGGCCTGTTTGGTCCATGACGCCTCCCCTGTCCGGTTGGAGCGTGGCGCCGGGCGAGGTACCCGCCGCCGCGCGTGTCGCTGACCGGTCAGCAGAAAGCGTGCCGCGGGATCTGGGGTGCGAAATGACTGCTCGAAATACACGGGCTTCAAACCGATCGTGCTTGCATTCCGATTCTTCTGAAGAGTTGGACAACGTCCATTGCGGAAACAGACCGTGTGCCGCGTTTTCGCGTCAGATTTCACCCGCAGCAATGAACCGCCGCTCGCGCATCCATTTCGTGGCGACCCATTTTTCTCCGCGCAGCACTTGCGCGGCGGCGTGGCGCGTTTTGCCGTCGAGTTGGCCGTTGCCGTCGCAATACTCGAAATAGACGGCATTGCCCTTGCGCGGCACAACCGATAAACCAATTTCCGGGAATACGGTTTCGCCGCCCGATTCGACATCGTTCAAATAGATCACGAGCGTGCTGACGCGCTGGCCGCTGCGCGCAATCGACGCCTGATTGGCCGCATTCGACGGAATCAGAAAATCGAAATGCGGACGGCTTTGCGCACCGGGCGCGTAATTCAGGACTTGCAGCCCTTCGCCATTTTCCATCGGCATCTGCATGAGCGCCGATACGCGCTGATCGATCGTCGCGAGCCAGGGCGTTTCCGCCAGGCGGAAAAACATGCCGAGGCTGCTGCGATCCGCCGATGTAATGGCCTCGCCCGTGCGCGGATCGACGATGGTCGATGGCGTGAGACGCGGCCGCGCGGCATCGATCAGCGCATCGCATTCGGCGTGGCTCAGCACGCCTTCGAGCACGGCAATGAGCGGTTGCTCGATTCGCGACAACACGCGGATCTCGCGATCGCCGCCCCGTAGCACCGAGGTGCGCGGCAGGCGTCCCGCGTCATGAACTGCGCGAACGGTCTGAGCGGGCGCTTCGCGTTCGACCGTGATTTGCCCGTCGGGAATCGGCAAGCCTTCGCGCAGCACGCGCGCGAACGCGAGCACGAGTTCGCGCGCCATCTGCGGATCGAACTGACGCGAGGCGAGCGCTTGCACGAGCGCATCGGGATCGGCGCCGCGACGCAAGGCATCGAGAATCCAGTCGCGCAACTCGGCGGAGAAGTGCAGCGTGGCGAGCTGCCGTGGCGATGCGGTAGGTTCGAGCGATGAATGCGACGACGAACGGGCGGAAGCGGTCGGCGAAATAACGTTCATGGTGAATGGGCGAATGCGCGTGGTTTGCCGATGCATGTGACGCTGCACTCAGCGCGCGGGGTCGCAACGGGGCTGCAAGTATCGCTTCCTTGCAGTTGTATTCGCAACCAGTTTCGATGTCATTTCATCTTTTTCGGTACGCGAAAGCTATATCGAATGTTTTTGTTATTTAGTAATTAAATAGTCACATCTCCTGCCTAGCATCCCGGCTGCTGCAAATGATCGACAGCGACCCACGGGTGCCGTCGGCCGGGAGACATTCCGTGTGGTGGCCTGCGCCGCCTCGCGGGCGCGGAGCATGCCTGTCGGCGCGGCGCACAACGACAACCATTGAAACGCCGCGACGCGCCGGCGATACAGAACAATGAGAATGCACCAGAGAATCCGAGGCAATCCCCCGACTTTCGTCCCGCTGCTCACCGCCTTCGCCACGGCCGCCATGCTCGCGGCCTGCGGCGGCAACGGCAACAACAACGCCAACAACGCGTCGGGCAACGACCAGAGCGGCGCGCAGCAAACGCTCAGCGGCGTGGTCAGCGGCGCGACGATCAAGAATCCGGGCGGCGTCGCCAATTCGTCCGTATCGGGCGTCGACTACGCGAAAAGCAGCACGGGCGACGGCGTCGACCAGACCTTCGTGCCCATCACGTATGCGAACGCCACGGTCTGCGCCGACACGAACAACAACGGCGTCTGCGACCAGGGCGAAGTCTCCACGCGCACCGACAGCAGCGGCCGCTTTACGCTCGCCGCGTCGAGCACGAAACTCGTGGCCGTGATCGACACCGACGCGACCTACACCGACCCGAGCGCCGGCACCAAAAACGTCGCGAGCAGGATGGTGCTGCGCAGCGCGGCCGATCAGGCCAGCGCGGGCGGCGACGTGGTCATCAGCCCGCTGACGACCGAAGTCGTGCGCCTGACCGAAGCCGAGCAACTGAGCTACGACGACGCGCGCAGCGCCATCGCGGGCCGCCTGAGCTTCACGGGCGGCACGACGGACGTGACGGTCAAGGCCGACGACGTGGTGGGCGCGCTGTCCAGCACCGGCAGCGGCAGCACCGCGCTGCTGGCCGAAGCCAACGCGCTGGCGAGCCGCTACACGCTCGCTTCGAAGATCCTCGATCGCGGCTATGTGAGCGACGTCACGACCGATCCGGTCACGACGGTGAAGGCCGCGCAGGACGCCGCGTTCAATCCCGAAGGCATTCCGCGCTACGACCATCTGTTCGTCGTGATCTTCGAGAATCACAGCAACCAGACGATCGACGATCCGTCCTATCCGAACTTCTACAAGTATCTGCACACGGAAGGCAACAAGGCCGCGAATTACTTCTCGACGGGCAATCCGAGCGAGCCGAACTACATCTCGCTCGCGAGCGCCGACGACTGGGGCGTGGCCGACGACAACGCCTGGAACTGTCTGCCCGCAGGCGATACGGCGAATCAGCCGAGCGACGTCTACGTGCCGGTGACGGCGTGTAATGCCGACACGAAG
This sequence comes from Paraburkholderia tropica, assembly GCF_914484835.1. Lineage (GTDB taxonomy): Bacteria > Pseudomonadota > Gammaproteobacteria > Burkholderiales > Burkholderiaceae > Paraburkholderia > Paraburkholderia tropica_A. The sequence continues at coordinate 215,967 of NZ_CAJZAR010000068.1, read as the reverse complement.
GTCCACAACATCAAGGGCCGCCGCAACATGTTCAGCGCGATGTATAACGCGGGCCTCGGCACGCGCGTGTACAGCGAGTCGATGAACCCCGGCCAGGATCCGCGCGTGGATGGCGTCGCCAACGCTTCCATCTCGGGCACGAACTCGGTCTCGGGCGCGACCGAGACGATGCCCGCCGGTCTCTACAAGACCAAGCATCATCCGGCTGTGAACTTCGATGACGTGCGCAACCGCCCGGACTTCTTCAAGAACCTGTCGCGCTCGGTGGGCGGCGGCCAGTGGGATACGTCGATCGCGGCTTACGCGACGGCCAACAAGATCACCTGGAACACACATCAGTTCGAGGACGATCTTCAGAGTGGCGACATCGGCGCGCTGAACTACATCGTGCCCGACCAGTGCGACGATATTCACGGCGTGAGCACCTGCAAGTCGACGGAAATCTCGCGCGGCGACGCCTACGCCAAGTACCTCGTGGACAAGATCGAGGCCTCGCCGATCTGGAAGAACACCAACCGGCGCGCGGCCATCGTCATGCTGTTCGACGAAGGCACGAGCTTCTACGGCAGCTCGTCGTGCTGCGGCTGGAACGTGGGCGGCGGCACCACCAGCGGCGCGCCGCTGGGCGAGGGCATCACCACGGCGATTCCGAAGTACAGCGGCGGCAACAAGGGCGACGGCCCGACGATTTTCTCGCTGCTGACGAATCAGCCCAAGGCGCCGAAGCAGATCGTCGATTCCGATTCGTATAGCCACTTCTCGTTCGTGCGCACGATGCAGGACATGTTCGCGCTGGCCGATCCGGGCGTGGCGACGTCGTATATGAACCGCTCGAAGTACACCGAGAAGTTCATCGCCGACAACCTCGCGAATCTGGCCGAGTACTCGGGCAGCGCCAATACGCACTTCGATTCGGTGCGGCCGATGAACCACAAGTACGTGACGCAGGCCGGCGACCTCCAGTCGGGCGGCAACACGAAGGGTGTCAGCGGCAGCGGCTCGGTCGGCAGCGGCAACAACACGGCCACCGGACCGGACGCCACGCAGACCAGCATCTGGGCGATCAAGTCCTAAGGCCGGACACACGGTCCGTCCACGGCAGCCGAAGCGCCCGCGCGAAAGCGGGGCGCTTCGGTTTTGTCCGTGCTTTCAGAATGTCATGCCGGTCATCGGCGATTCCGATCCTCGCCATCTGCGATTGATCTGGAATCCGAATGATTGGCGATCACCGTCATCATCATGCGCCAAACCCTGCTCGCTGCCGGCTTCACGGCAGCCGCGCTCGCTGTTGCTCTTGCCGCCTGCAAGCCCGCAGCGCCATCCGGTTCCGCCACCGCAACAGCGGCCACGGCAACCAGGGCCATCGTGCCGGTCAAGGCCGAAGTGCCGCTCGCGCCCGCTTCGCCGCTGTCGCCCGCCGCGCAAGTCGGCGCGAAACTGTTCTTCGATCCGGCGTTGTCGGGCTCGCGGAAAATGTCCTGCGCGACCTGTCACGATCCCCAGCACGCGTATGCGCCCGCCAACGATCTGGCCGTGCAACTGGGCGGCCGCGACGGCCTGCAGCCCGGCACGCGCGCCGTGCCGACGCTGATGTACAAGGACTACACGAACCCGTATTCGGACACGTTCCAGAATCCCGACATGATCAGCGATCCTGGACCCGGCGGCGGCCTCACCTGGGACGGCCGCGCCAATACGATCGCCGAGCAGGCGGCCATTCCGCTGCTCGCGCCGAACGAAATGGCCGCGCCGAGCAAGGCGGCGGTGGTGGACGCCGTGCGCGAGGGCGCTTACGCGGAGCAGTTCCGCGCGGCCTACGGCGCGAACGTCTTCGACGACACGGACCGCGCGTTCGCGCTGGTCGGCGCGGCCTTGCAGGCGTATCAGGTCGAGGACCGCAGCTTCCATCCGTATAGCAGCAAGTTCGACCGCTATCGCAACAACAAGGTCGGCGGCGCGCTGACCGATGCCGAAATGCACGGCCTGCGCGTGTTCCTCGATCCGAACAAGGGCAATTGCGTGGCGTGTCATTTGATCGGCGGGGGCAACGACGGCAGTCAGGACATCACCAGCGATTACTCATTCAACGCGATTGGCGTGCCGCGCAACAAGGCGATTCCCGCGAACGCCGATCCGACGTATGTCGATCTCGGCCTGTGCGGCCCGTTGCGTACCGATCATCGTCCGGGCAAGGACAAAGGCGCGAGCGCGACGTGCGGCATGTTCAAGACGCCGGTGCTGCGCAACGTCGCCACGCGCCACGTGTTCATGCATAACGGCGTGTTCACTTCGCTGGAAGACGTCGTGCGTTTCTACAACACGCGCGACACCGAACCGGAGAAGTGGTATCCGCGTGATTCGCATGGACGGGTGAATAAATTCGACGATCTGCCCGCGAAATACCGCGCGAATATCGACAAGCAGATGCCGCTGGATCTGCGCCGCGCCGGCAGCCGTCCGCCGATGACCGACGACGAAATGCGCGATCTGATCGTGTTCCTCAAGACGCTCAACGATGGCTACGTGCCGCCCGCGCATGCCGATGCCGACGCTGATGGCGCGCACATGCATAGCGTGGCGAACGCGATCAACGATCCTGCGGCTCATAAGCCGCAAGTGCAGTGAGCGGATAAAACCCCTTGAATATAGCGATGAAAACTGTTTTTCTCACCACGATGATCGCGGCGGCAACACTCGCGCTCGGCGGCTGCCATTCGCGCGATGCCGCCAATCAAGCGAATTTCAGCGCCGCGCTGGAGCAGCATTTCGAAGCGCATGGCGATTTGTGCATCGGCCGTCATAGCTGGCCGGTCGATGTGCCCGATGTGCCCGCCGCCGGGCGTCTGCGCGACGGCATTCAGATGCCCGCGCTCGAACATGCGGGACTCGTCGAGCATGTCGATGCGGAGATGAAGCTGCATCGACGCGATGGCGCCGATGAGACCGTGAAAGCGCGTCGATACGATCTGACCGCGAAGGGCAAGGCGCTGTTCAATGCGCATCCGCACACGGCCGCTCGCGGCGCGGACGCGGCGCAGCCCGATCTCTGCTACGGCCATGTGCGTCTGGCGAAAGTCGCGGGCTGGGACGCGCCGCACAAGAGCGAGGACGACCCGGCGCATCTCGTCACCACGGTGCGTTACACCTACACGCTGGACCCGGCGCCGTGGGCGCGCGACGCGGCGGTGCAGGGCGCGTTTCCCGTGCTCGCGCGTGTCGTCAACGGGAGCGGTTCGCTGGAGTTGAAGCAGATGCTCGTGGCGGGTGATGACGGTTGGCATCCGCTTTGAGTGTGTTGGGCGAAGCGTTCGTCGCCTGGGCGGTGAAGGTGCGCTCAATTTTCACGTCGAAAAATTTACTAGACGACCGGTCGACTATGTGCCATAGTTCGACCCATGGAAACGACCCTCACCCCGGAAACCGCTGACGTTCGCGAGAAAATCATCGCGATCGGGCAGAGCATCATCGGCGCGAAAGGCTTTGCGGCGGTGGGCCTGAGCGAGATTCTCGCCGCGGCGGGCGTGCCGAAGGGGTCGTTCTACTATTACTTCGCGTCGAAAGACGCGTTTGGCGTGGCCTTGCTCGACAGCTATTTCGAGGATTATCTCGCCGAACTCGACACAACCTTGAGCCTGCCCGGCATGACCATGGCCGCACGGCTGATGCAGTACTGGCAAACCTGGCGCGAAACGCAGTCGTTTTTCGACTGCCAGGGGAAATGCCTCGCCGTGAAGCTGGGCGCCGAGGTGGCCGATATGTCCGAGGCCATGCGGGCGACGCTCAATCGCGGCACGGCTGGCGTCGTCGCGCGGCTGGCGGGCGCCATCGAGGCGGGCGTCGCCGAAGGCTCGCTCGCGGTCGACGCGGAACCACGCGTCGTCGCGCAAAGCCTGTATCAGCTTTGGCTCGGCTCCAGCGTGATGGTCAAGATCGTGCGCAATCTGCAGCCTTTCGAGGTCGCGCTCGACACCACGCGGCGGACGCTGCATTTGCCGTCCTGAACGCGTAGCAACGGATTTTTTCCAGGCACTTCGGTGGAAGTGCCTTTTTTAGGCCCGGTTACTAGACGACCGGTCTACTATATGGGGCGCATTGCCTCGCTCGACGGAGAAGCAACATGAAAGTCCTGATGGTTCTGACCTCGCACGATCAACTGGGCAACACCGGCCGCAAGACGGGCTTCTGGCTCGAAGAACTCGCGGCGCCTTATTACGCGTTCCAGGACGCGGGCGCGCAAATCGTCCTCGCGTCGCCGCAGGGCGGCCAGCCGCCGCTCGACCCGAAAAGCGACGAGCCGGCGTTCCAGACCGAACTGACGCATCGCTTCCAGGCCGATGCCGTCGCGAAGGCGCAGCTTGCCGCCACCGTGCGTCTCGACAGCGTCTCGCACGACGACTTCGACGCGGTCTTTTATCCGGGCGGCCACGGCCCGCTCTGGGATCTGGCCGAAGACCCGGTTTCGATCGCGCTGATCCAGTCTTTCCACGCGGCCGGCAAGCCCACGGCGCTCGTGTGCCACGCGCCGGGCGTGCTGCGTCACGTGAAGACGCCGGATGGCCGTCCGCTCGTCGAAGGCCGCAAGGTGACGGGCTTCACGAATACCGAGGAAGAGGCCGTGGGCCTGACCGACGTGGTGCCGTTCCTCGTCGAGGACGAATTGAAGGCGAAGGGCGGCATCTATTCGAAGCTCGACGATTGGGCGGTCTATGTCGTGACCGACGGCGTGCTGATCACTGGCCAGAATCCGGCGTCTTCGGGTCCGGCTGCCGTCGAGTTGCTCGCGCATCCGGCGCTCGCTGGTAAGCACTAAAAAGCCTGCGCTAAAAACAAGAGCCCGGCACAGGGCTCCGTCGATGTCATCGACAGCATGAATATCACGCGGTGCGGGCGATGTCGCCCGCTCCCTCTCGCAACACGTTTCAAGGACTAGTTATGCAGCACTCCGAATTATTTGAATCCGCAACGCTCGGACCGTATCGACTCAAGAACCGCATCGTGCTGCCGCCGCTCACGCGTCAGCGCAGCGCGCGCGATGGCGACGTTGCGACCGACCTGATGGCCGACTACTATCGTCAGCGTGCGAGTGCCGGGCTGATCGTGAGCGAAGGCACGCAGATCGAGCCGCGCGGGCAGGGTTATGCGTGGACGCCGGGCATCTACAGCGAGGCGCAGATCGCGGGCTGGCGCAAGGTCACCGACGCCGTGCACGAAGCAGGCGGCATCATGTTCGCGCAGCTCTGGCACGTGGGCCGCGTGTCGCACAACGCGCTGCAGCCGGACGGCACGGCGCCGGTCGCGCCCTCGGCGATTCAGGCGAAGCAAGCGAAGGCTTTCATTGCAACCGGCCCCGACACGGGCACGTTGGTCGCGCCGCCGGTGCCGCGCGCGCTGACCACGGCGGAGATCGGCGAAATCGTCGAGTTTTATGCGCAGGCCGCGCGCAACGCGCTCGCCGCCGGTTTCGACGGCGTGGAAATTCACGCGGCCAACGGTTATCTCGTCAATCAGTTTATTTCCGCGCATTCGAATCAGCGCGACGACGAATACGGCGGCTCGCTGCAAAACCGTCTACGCTTTCTGCGTGAAGTCGTCGAGGCGGTGGCGAAAGTCGTTGGTCCGGGCCGATTGGGCGTGCGCTTCGCGCCGCTGTTCGCCGGTACCGATGAGGACCGCGTGTATATCGGTCTCGTCGAGGACGATCCGCATCGCACCTATATCGAAGCCATCAAGATTCTCGACGAAGTCGGCGTGGCGTATCTCTCGATTGCGGAAGCCGATTGGGACAACGCGCCCGAGCTGCCGGAAGATTTCCGCCGTGCCGTGCGCGGGACATTCCGCGGCCGCATTCTCTATGCGGGGCGCTATACGGCGGAACGCGGCGCGCGGCTGCTGGCAAGCGGCCTCGCGGATCTGATTGCATTCGGCCGTCCTTTTATTGCGAACCCCGATTTGCCCGCGCGCATTGCAAACGGCTGGCCGCTTAACGCAGTCGACGCCGCCACGCTGTATGGCGGCACGGAAAAAGGCTTGACCGATTATCCGACCTACAGTGCATCCCAACGTATCGCTACCGAAGAGGTTCTGTGATGAGCAAGAACATTGAAAGCAAGGTCGTGCTGATTACCGGCGCGAGCAGTGGCATCGGCGCGGTGACCGCGCGTCATCTCGCGGCGCAGGGCGCGCACGTGGCCGTCGCCGCGCGCCGCACGGATCGGCTCGACGAACTGGTCGCGGAAATCGAATCCGCAGGCGGACGCGCGAAAGCCTATGCGCTCGACGTCACCGACAAGGCACAGGTGGAGCGCGTGGTGGCGGCGGTCGTGACCGACTTCGGGCGTCTCGACGTGCTGATCAACAATGCGGGGCTGATGCCGATTCGTCCGATGGCCGAGGTGAACACCGACGAATGGGACGCGATGATCGACGTGAATATCAAAGGCACGCTATACGGTATTGCCGCCGCGCTGCCGCGTTTCCTGCAACAGCAAAGCGGCCATTTCATCAATCTCAGTTCGGTGGCGGGCATCAAGGTTTTTGCGCCGGGCGGCACGGTGTATTCGGGCACCAAGTTCGCGGTGCGCGCGATTTCCGAAGGGCTGCGCCAGGAAGTGGGCGAGAATATTCGCGTAACGTCGATTGAACCCGGCGCCGTCGATAGCGAGCTGAAACACAGCACGACAGGGACCGCGCAGCAAACCGTGCTCGACTTTTACAAGCAGGCCGTGCCCGCCGAATCGGTGGCGCGTGCGATCGCGTTCGCCATCGAACAACCGGCGGACGTCGATATCAACGAGATCGTGATTCGCCCGACGCGTCAGGAATTCTAGTCGCCACGCCCGCGTGATGCGCGTGTGATTCGTATGCAATTCGCGCGCTTGCCGTTGCGAAGCGGATCGCGCGGGCGGTAGAATTCGTCTCGCCGAAAATAGAGTGGCAGGTTGGTATCTCCTGCGCCCCATGAGGGGTTCTATGCATGCCGCGGCGTCAACCTTACTTTCACAAGTCGAGGGGGCGCACCGTGGTTTCCATGCGCGCTCCTCGCGAATGGGATGTGTACCGATGAGCAATCACGCAAACGACCCGTCGGCCGGCAACGGCGAGGTGTTCACCGAAATGAGCTTCACGCGCGACGAGTTGGCTCGCGCACTGCGAGCGGCCGGCGACGAACCGACTTTCGAGCGCTGCGATTTCGAAGGCGAGGATCTTTCCAATCTGGATTTTCGCGCGGCGCGATTCGCTCAATGCCATATCGGCCAGACCCGTTTCGAACACAGCGATTTGTCGCGAACGCGATGGGTCGGCTGCAAAGGCGCGTCGGCGAGCTTCCGTTATTCGAATGCGGGCGATGCGCGATTTATCCGCAGCGATTTGAATAATACCGATTGGACCGGCGCCAAACTCGGCTCGACCCTGTTCACCGAAGTGAAATTGACGGGCGCGCGTTTCATCGATACTCGCGCATTGGGCCTGAGTTTCCATGAATCGCTGCTCGTGGGCGCTACGCTCCGAGGACTGTCGTTTCGCAAACAAACACTCGAGAAACTGAATTTCTCCGATGCCGATCTGGCGGATTGCGACTTCCGCGACGCCGTGTTCGACGGCGGCAGTCTTGGCAACGTGCGCCTGCTGAATACGCGTTTCGACGGTGCCGATCTGCGCCAGGTCGACCTCAGCGGTCTGCGTTTGTCGGACGTCCAGCAGCATCTGAAAGGCACGATTCTTTCTGTCGATCAGGCGGTCATGTTGATCGGCGATTGCGGCGTTCGTGTGATGTGATTTGCGACGGGCGAAACCACGCCACGGCGATGAAGCACAACCAGTTCGCGAGCAGGGCGCCGATTGGCACGATGAATAGCGTAGCGCCATGCAGACCCGCCGCGATGAGTGCCGCGCCGGTGGCGATCGTCGCGACGATCGGAAGCAGGAACAGGCCGATCCCGCGCAAGGCCGTCGCGACGCTCAGCGCCGCGACGATTGCCTCGCGCTTCAACCGCCATGCGCCGGTGCGCTCGATACAGCCGGCGCAGACCGCGCCCGCGAAATAGAAACATACGGCCAATGCCGCTCCGATCCAATGAACGCGCGTCATCGGCGGGGCGGCATGGTTGCCGCGAAAGTTGACCGCCAACGTCTGCGTGACCAGCGGATCAAACGCCAGCATCAGCGCATAAGCGCACGCCGCCGAGTAAATCATGTAGCCCAGCCAGCCGAACTGGATCCGCGCAAAAGACCGTTTTGCCGATTCGTGTTGGGCGCTCATGAAAGTCGATTTCTCCTCGCAAAAGCACGGATACCCATCCGACATCTTGCCGCCGATTCCGGCACTATTTTATTGCTTGTCTGAATCTTAAACACGGGCTGAAGCAGCGCGCAAACCTTTGCGCGAATCATATTAGAAAAAGAGCTTTCGAAAACCCTTCAGAAGCCCGACGCCATGCCGTAACCACAGACGTATTCAGCACATCTGCGTGACGCGCATCTGCCCAGGGAGGCCTATGAAGAATACGAAGTTGTCGACGCGTTTGATTGCGGGTTTTTCCTTGCTGACCTTCCTGCTGCTCGGCGTGGCCGGCGTGGCGTTCTACGGCCTTTCGCAACTGAATAGCCGGCTCGACGAGATCGCGCGCGTCAACAATACCGAATCGCGCCTCGCCAATGTATTGAAGTCGTCGATTCAGGACCGTGCGATTGCGGTGCGCAACCTCGCATTCCTGGAGAGCCACCAGGATCTGCTCGCCGAAGTCGAGCGCATCCGCAAACAGGATCGCATTTACGCCGATGCGTCGCGGCAGCTGCGCGAGATGTTCCAGCAGGAACCCGCCACGGGCGACACCGAGCGCAAGCTGCTGGCCGAAGTCGATCAACTCGAAGCGCAAGCCGTCCCGCCGATGAACAAGGCCATCGACCTTGCGCTCGCCAGCGATATCGCGGGCGCGACCCGCACGATCATGCACGAAGCGCGGCCGCCTCAGCGCGTGTGGCTCGCCAAGGCCGTCGCGCTCGCGGAGCAGGCCGACGAGCAGAACGCCAGGTCGCACAAGGAAGCGATTGCGACTTATGCGAGCATCCGCATGCTGGTCGGCGCGCTGGTTGCGCTGGCAGTTCTTGTGGCGATTGTCACGGCGGTGGTGCTGACGCGCAGCGTGCTGCGTCAGTTGGGCGGCGAGCCCAGCGAGGCGCAACACATCGCCGGGCAGATCGCGGCGGGCAATCTGCTCGTGCCGATTACGTTGACGCAGGGCGACGACCGCAGCCTGATGGCCTCGCTCGAAGCGATGCGCGCGCAGCTAACCCGCATCGTCACCGACATCAAGACTTCGGCGGAATCGATTGCGTCGGCGGCGGGTGAGATCGCGCAGGGCAATCTCGATCTCTCGCAGCGCACGGAAGAACAGGCCGCGTCGCTCGAACAGACCGCCGCGAGCATGGAAGAGTTGACGTCGACCGTGAAAGCGAACACCGACAACGCGCGCCAGGGCAGCACGCTGGCGGGCACCGCCTCGCAGACGGCGACGTCGGGCGGCGATGTGGTGCGCCGCGTCGTCAGCACGATGGAGGATATTTCGTCGAGTTCGTCGAGGGTCGTCGAGATTATTTCGGTTATCGAAGGGATTGCGTTTCAGACCAATATTCTCGCGCTCAATGCCGCCGTCGAAGCGGCGCGCGCGGGCGAGGAAGGGCGCGGCTTCGCGGTCGTGGCGGGCGAAGTGCGCGCGCTCGCGCAGCGCAGCGCCGGGGCGGCGAAAGAGATCAAGGAGCTGATCGAAACGTCGGTCTCTCATGTGCGGACCGGGTCGGCGCTCGTGCAGGACGCGGGGCAAACCATGCACGAGGTCGTGCGCTCGGTGCAGCGCGTGACCGACATCATGGGCGAGATCACGTCCGCTTCGGTCGAGCAGACGACGGGCATCGAGCAGGTCAACACCGCCGTGACCCAGATGGACGAAGTCACGCAACAGAACGCCGCGCTCGTTGAACAGGCGAGCGCCGCCGCGCAGGCGCTGGCCGATCAGGCCGAAACGCTGCGCGCGGCGGTTTCGATTTTCAAGGTGGAGGCGGCGTCGGGGTTGCGGTGAGAATGCGGACCGGCAAATAAGTTAGGGTGACGAATTATTGTGGACATTGAGAGCGGCCGCTCAAATCGGGCGCGCCGCGCGTCCCGATTCCACATCGTCGAGAAAGCGTTCGAGCACGCTATCGAAATGCGCCGCTTGCTGCCAGAACGGCGCGTGTCCGGCGTCGGGCAGCCGATGGCAGCGTGCTTCCCAGAGATTGCGAAATGCCACGCGATCGAGGTAGTCGAGATTGATGATCTTGTCGTCGGCGCCGTTCAGCACCGCAATGGGCACGGCGCTGTTTTTGACCAGCACGCGTTGATCGGCGTAATCGTCGGCGCGCATGGCCTGAAAAAGATGCTCGCGAAAGCGGCCATCCGAGCGAATCATGGCATCTCTCAGGAAAGGCTCGGGTGGCTCGCCGAATATCGCCTGCATGAAGCCGTCGATATCGGCATCGGACAGCGTTTTGCGGCCCGCCGCGCCCGCTTGCGGCAATCCCATGAAGCCTTCGCGCATGGTGTCGCGGCCGACCGGCGGCGTCCCGACGATCATCAGCCCGTGCATGCCCGCATAGCGCGTGAGCATGTCGATGCCGATATGCCCGCCGAGCGACCAGCCGACCACCACCGCTTCGGCGATATCGAGTGTTTGCAGCAATTCGACCGCGGCATCCGCGAAACCGCCGCGCGTATAAGTGCGCGACGGATCGGGCGCATTGCTCGATAGACCGTGTCCGGGCAGGTCGAGCGCGATCAGGCGTCGCCCGTGTGCGAGCCGTCCGCGTAACTGCTGCCTGAAAACCTCGCTGCACGACGAATTGCCGTGGATAAACAACACGGCGCGCGCGCCCGCGCCGCTTTCCTGAAACGCAATCGAACCGTGTGACGTCGTGACCGTGCTGTGGCGAATGGCAGCGTGCATGGCAATCTCCTTGCTGGATTCGACGACAACACTCGAAGACCCGGCGATATTCCGCCCCATTTTCCACGCCACACCTTCGCGCGCTCGTCACGAAAGCGCTTGTCGGCGAATTCTGGTTGGTATACCGTATTACAATTTTGATTGCCCGTGAGCCAAAGCTCGCGGCCGGTTTCGATTCCAACCTGAACATGAAGATGCAGAACCTTTCGATCGGCAAGAAGTTGACCTCGGCGTTCTGCGTCGTTATCGCCGTGTTTCTCGTGAGCTCGGCCGTGTGCTGGTACGGCCTCAACGCCATCGATCAGAAGCAGCAGCAAAACGCCGTGTCGGTGCAGGCGCAGCGGCTCGTGAAAGATGCGAACGCCGATTATCTGAACATCATCTGGGCGCTGCTCGCTTATAACCTCGACGGCCAGCCCGGCCATATGAAGTGGAAGGTCGATCACATCGGCGATTTCCGCACGCGCATGGCCGCGATCAAGGCGCTCGATCCCGCCGACACGGAGCGCAATCAGCTCATCGATACGGCCGTCGCGCAGTACGACGCGTGGGAAACGAAAGTCGTCGATCCGATGCTCGCGATGCGCACGCACGTGAACGAGGGCAGCGCCACGCTCGCACAGTTGAGCGCGCTGACCGAAAGCTTCGGCAGCTATCTGGGCACGGGCGACATGATTGCCGCTGTCGATGCACTCGACAAGGCCGAGAGCCAGCGCATCGACACGCGCACCGCGGAACTCGCGGCGCTGCGCCACACGATCTATGTGAGCGTTGCGCTGGCCGCTGCGCTCGCGGTGTTGTGCGCGGGCCTCGCGGGGCGCTGGCTGGTCAAGGCGATTCGCGATCCGCTCGCGCGCGCGGTCGACACCGCGCAGGCGATTGCCGCCGGCCGTCTCGACAGCCGTATCGAACGCGATCGCACCGACGAAACCGGCCGCCTGCTCGCGGCGATGGATGCGATGCAGACATCGTTGCAGACGATCGTCGGTTCGGTCACGCAAGGCGTGGAAGCCGTGAAGGTGGGCGCCTCGCAGATCGCGGCGGGCAACACGGATTTGTCGTCGCGCACCGAGCAACAGGCGGCGGCGCTCGAAGAAACCTCGGCGACCACGCATGAACTCACCGAGGCCGTGCGCCAGAACGCCGACAACGCGCGCCACGCGTGCGAAGTGATCGTGCGCGCGATGGACGCCGTGAATGCGGGCAATGCGATGTCGTCGCAAATGATCGAGACGATGAACGAGGCGTCGGGCAGCGCGGAAAAGATCGCGTCGATTACCGCGATCATCGAAGGCATTGCATTCCAGACCAATATTCTCGCGCTCAACGCGGCAGTCGAGGCGGCGCGCGCGGGCACGGAAGGGCGCGGCTTCGCGGTGGTTGCATCGGAAGTGCGTTCGCTCGCGCAGCGCTCGTCGACGGCCGCGAAGGAGATCAAGGAGTTGATCGAGCAATCGACGACGTCGATCTCGGGCGGCGTGACGCGCGCGCATGATGTCGGCGCGACGATGACGCGTTTGCGCGCCGATATCGCGACCGCGAAAGACGTGTTCGAGACCATCGCACAGGCATCGAACGAACAAAGCCGCGGACTCGAACAGGTCAATCAGGCCATCGCGCAGATGGATCAGGTCACGCAGCAAAACGCCGCGCTCGTGGAAGAGGCGGCCGCCGCCGCGCACGCGCTCGATGAGCAGGCGGTGCGCTTGCAGGGCGCGGTTGGGGTGTTTGCGGTTTGAATCGCGTTTAATCTTGCTGATTGATATCTGGGTGCAGACGCGGCAATTCCCCGTTGCCGATTACGGTTTGCGCCCAAAAGCCTCGCGCAATTTACCCTTCGCTTTTTGCAGCGTTTCCTTGCGCGTTTTCGGCAAATTGCGGCCTGCGCGATTGATGTAGAAGTTCAGCATCGACATCGCGGATTGATAAGGCGTTCCTTTGCGCCGGCGGCTATGCAGTGACGACGCCTTGAGCGACTGGGCGATTTCTTCGGCATTGCCGCTTTTAAACACGCCCGATTCGATATCCATGGCGTCGCTGGTTTCGTTGACGTGTTTCGACCAGCGCTGCGTAGCATTGCCAGTGCGATTGGCGGCGCGCGCGTGGCGTTGGCGGGCCGGGCGGTTGCCTTTGCGGCGCGTCGAGGAATGAGGGCGGGTTGCCATAGAGAATCACCATGAACTGGGGGAAATTGCGCACAGTGCGCGCAATTCCGGTGCCTTGCTGCGCTCGTTCTTTTCGACGTTTTGCGCGTTCTCAGGGGCGGGCATGGTGTATGCATCGTATTGATCGAACTGTGCATGCGTGCGTCGAAGCGTCAGGGAATCCATGCAGGCGCAGCGCCAGTTGCAAGGAGGAAGTGAATCATGAACGCCCATTCCAACCGCCCGCATTACCAGGTCAATATTTGCCGCGGCGATTTTCGTCACGTGCGCGAATGCTTCGTTGCATGGAAAAGCGAACCGCTTGTCTATCGCATGAATCAGAAGATGTTCGAGGGCCGCGACGAAGTCCGCGCGTTGTCGGATCAGTGTTACGACAACGCGGAGAAGGCGCGCAAGGCGCTTCAGGTTGCGTGCAGCCCGGAGGATCCGTATGCATTGGCCGTCGAAGTCTGCAACGACGACCGCGCCATGTGGATCGTGATGGCCGCATACGGCGAATACTAAAAAATCGCGCTTCGCTCAATCGCGCCGACGCGTGTTCGGGTTCGTAGTATGCTTGGGCGAAACCGGGCCGCATCGCCATCGCGTGCCTGGTTTGAGTCGTAGATGTTCGTCGTGAATCATGGTGCATTCGATTTTCGTATAACGAATCAGCCGATAACGAGGAGACGTCGAATGAAGATCGCGAAGCTGCTGTTCACGGGTGTGCTGGCCGCCTCGGCATGGGGCGCGGTGTCGGTGTCCGCGCATGCGGAAGATCTGCTCGATAGCGTGAAGCAGTCGGGCGTACTCAAGGTCGGCCTCGAAGGCACCTATCCGCCATTCGATTCGCGCAATAGCGAAGGGCAGCTCGAAGGCTTCGACGTCGATATCGCAAAGGCGGTGGCGGCGAAACTCGGCGTCAAACCGGAATTCGTTCCCACCGAATGGAGCGGCATTATCGCGGCGCTGCAGGCGGGTAAATTCGACGTGATCGTCAATCAGGTGACCATCACGCCGCAACGTCAGCAGGCGGTGGATTTCAGTCAACCCTATACGTATTCGGCGGCGCAATTGATTCAACGCGCCGACGATAAACGCGACTTCAAAGCGCTCGACGAATTCAAGGGCGACAAGAAACTCGGCGTGACGCTCGGCACGAATTACGATCAGATGGCGCGCGCCGTGCCCGGCATCAACGTGCAGACTTATCCCGGCGCGCCGGAGAAATTGCGCGATCTGGCGGCCAAACGAATCGACGCTACGATCGACGATCGTTTGATGTTGCCGTACATGATCAAGACTTCGCATTTGCCGCTGCGTCCCGGCGCGGTGCTCAAGGGCGCGAATCAGGAAATGGGCATTCCGTTCCGCAAGAACAATCCGAAGTTCGAGAAAGCAATTAACGACGCGCTGACGCAATTAAAGCAGGACGGCACGCTCAAGAAAATCTCGATGCATTGGTTCGGCAGCGATGTGACGGTGCCGATTGCGCAATAAGCGCGCCGCCCTGATCGGCAATCAACCGCCCGTATAGAGATTGCAGAAGCTCATCGGCCCGACGCAGACGGTCTGCGGCGCGCCGGTGTCGCTTGTGCCTTGCATGGGCGCGCCCATGCCGCTCGGTTGCGCGGCCGGGCTCGCGGTCGGGCTATGTGCGACCTGCTGAGCGAAGACGGGGCTCACATCGGGATACGAAGCGTCGGTGACGAAGCGCGAGCCGTTGGCCTGCGCTTCGATCAGTTGTTCGCGAACCTGTTCGCGCGTGAGGGCTTGAGCGGAGGCGCTGGCCGATACGCCGACACAGGCGAGCGCGGACAGCGAAACAATGAGTGTGCGGTAGGGCTTCATTTCGAACTCCTGAGGATGATGGGGAATTCGGCAGGAAGAAGATGTCCGGCCGGTGCAAAGGAGACTGCACCGGTTATACCGTCGCGGGCCGCACGCTATTCCCGCGTATTTGTAACGACGCTGCGGACGAACGCTAACGTCGTTGCCGGAAAGCGGCGCGATGGATGCGCCGCTTTCCGCTGAGGCTTATTGCTTTTGCCTTATTGCCGTCGCTTATTTCCGCTCGGGCAGGAACCAGTTCATCACGAGCGCGCAAATGCCGCCCGTGGCGACACCCGACTCCAGCACGTTCTTGAGCGCGTGCGGCAGGCTGGTGAGAATTTCCGGCACCTGCGAGACGCCGAGTCCCAGCGCCAGCGACACCGCGATGATCAGCAGCGCGCGGCGATCGAGCGTGATGCCCGAGAGAATGTTGATGCCCGATGCGGCCACCGCGCCGAACATCACCATGGCCGCGCCGCCCAGCACCGGTTCCGGCACCGCTTGCAGCACGCCTGCGACCGGCGGAAACAGACCGAGCACCACGAGCATGCCCGCGATCCAGAGGCCCACATGGCGGCTCGCAATACCCGTGAGTTGAATCACGCCATTGTTCTGCGCGAACACCGAACTCGGGAACGTGTTGAACACGCCGGCCAGCAGCGAATTGAAACCGTTGACGAGCACGCCGCCCTTGATGCGCTGCATCCAGACCGGACCTTCGACGGGCTGCTTCGAAATCTTGCTGGTGGCCGTGACGTCGCCAATCGCTTCGAGCGAGGTGACGAGATAAATGATCAGCATCGGCACGAAAAGCGACCATGAAAAACTAATGCCGAAATGCAACGGGGTCGGAATCTGAAACAGCGCGGCTTCACGCGCGCCAGTGAAGTCGAGACGGCCGAGCGCGCCCGCCACGAGATAACCGATCGCCAGCGCGATCACGAGCGCCGTGCTACGCACCCACACGACGGGCACGCGATTGAGCAGGATGATCGTGCCGAGCACGGTGCACGAGAGCGCGAGATTCTGCGGGCTCGCGAAATTGCCCTTCGCAATCGCGCTATAGCCGCCGCCCATGCTGATGAGGCCGACCTTGATGAGCGTGAGGCCGATAAGGAGCACCACGATGCCCGTGACGAGCGGCGTGATGAGGCGCTTCACGAAAGGCAGGATGCGCGAGACGCCCATTTCCACGAACGATCCTGCGATCACGACGCCGAAAATGGCCGACATCACCGTTTCGACGGGCGTGCCTTGCTTGACCATCAGACTGCCGCCCGCGATCAGCGGCCCGACGAAATTGAAACTGGTGCCCTGCACGATGAGCAGCCCCGCGCCCAGCGGGCCGAAGCGTTTGCATTGCAGGAAGGTGGCGATGCCGGAAATCACGAGCGACATCGACACGATCAGCGTGGTGTCGCGGCTGGACACGTTGAGCGCCTGGCAGATCAGCAGGCCGGGCGTGACGATGGGCACGAGAATGGCCAGCAGATGCTGCAGGGCCGCCACGAAAGCGATGGTCGGGGCGGGGCGGTCGTCGGGGCCGTAGACGAGGTCGTGCGTGAGATCGGCGTCGTCGGCGCCCTGAGTGGCGCGCGGAGCGGAGGAAGCGGGTTGCATCGGCGAGACGGAAATGGCGGGTGGAAAGGAAAAGGCGGGATTTTACCGGGTTGGCGCGGGCCATGGCCGACGGCGGCCGCGACTCGCGCGCGCGGCGCGCATCCGGCTGGAACTTTTCGGCTTCCTGGCCCCCTTATTTACTGGGGCCAATTCCATGGAGGCGAGCAGCACAATGACAATACGCATTCACTTACGCGCGATGATGGCCGGCGGTTTCGCGCTGTTATTCGCGTGCGGTGCGGCTTATGCGGGAGGCGCGGGCGCCGCCAATTCTTCCACGCAGGCTTCTGCCAATCTTCCGGCGTGCCGCGCGGATCAACTCGCCTTGCAACTGGACGACGGCGGTGGCGATTTCAACGGCATGTCGCATAGCGGCACGTATATCGTGCTGCGCAATCGCAGCAACACGGCCTGTCTGCTGCCCGCGCGCGTACCGCTCTCGTTTCTGGATAAACGTCAGCGCGTGCTGCGCGCATCGATGCAATCGATGCCCGGCATGCATCCCGGTCCGGCGCTGAGGCCCGTCACGCTCGCCGCGAAGGGCGCAGCGAGAGGCAGCGTGCGCTGGGTTTCCGGCGAAGTGTTCGACAACACGCATTGCATCGATCCCGCTTATTTGCGGCTTCGCGTTGGACAGGGCGCGTTGACGGCGCGTTTTCGCGGCCATCTATGCGGCTCGGCCGACGACGGTCCGCGTTATCAGTTCACACCGTTTGGGCCCTGGACGCCGTAATCGAAGTCGTTGCGCGTGCCCGAAGCGGCGCGCGCGTGATGCGTTTATCGCGTCTTGAAACACGCAATGAAAAAAGGGCTTCGCAAATCGAAAATTTGTCGATACAATGGCGACCCTCTTGCTCAGGTGGCGAAATTGGTAGACGCACTATCTTGAGGGGGTAGCGCCGCGAGGCATGCGGGTTCGAGTCCCGCCCTGAGCACCAGAGAGTATCCTTTTCTCTAAGGATACTGATGATCGAAAAGGTAAAAGGCCCAGCGGGTCTTTTCCATTTCTTATTCGATCTGCCAGCATTCACGCCGTTTTTTGCGGCGCAAACGATGCTTCGGCTTTTTCATTTTCATCTCGATCGGTTTCGATATTCGTCGGTGCGATGCTGCGTTTTCAGCGATCGCCGCTAGTCGTGCGTGAATTCGCTCGTCTATTCGCGCATGAACGTCAGCGCGGACAACACGTCGCGGTGCTGCACGCTACATTGCTCCTCGCCGTGATACATATCAATTCGCACTGAGCATCGGGTTTCTTTTCGCGCTCGCGGACAACAAAATGGCCGCGCCCGTAGCGCGAATGCCGATGGCTGATCGCGCTGCGGTTCACACCTGAACGTCCGCCCGCGCCACGAAGCCCTCTTGCTCCTGATGTTCCGCCGATCGATTCGCGTTACTGCCTGGCTCGGGATCCTCGCGATCCTGCTCGCCGTGCTTGCGCCGCTTGGCTCGCAACTGATCGAGCGCGGGCAAGTGCCCACCGATGTGCTTTGCAGCGCTGCCAGCCACGATGACTCGCCGGGCAGCGGTGCTTCGCATTCCGGCAAGCAGTTGGCCGTGCATCTCGATGCGTGCGGCTATTGCAGTCTGCTCGCGCATTCGCCCGCTTTAAATACCGCTTCGACAGCGATCGTGGGTGCCGATCCTGGCGCGCGTTTGTCCGCGCCAGGAAATGTCGGTATCGATCTCCCGCGCGTGCGCTATCTGCACCGCCCATTGCGCGCACCTCCCTTCGACGCCTGATCGTGCTTCGCGATTTCCATTGCTAGTCATTGCTTCATCGCGCGATTGCCCTGCGTCGCGCGGCGGGCGCTATTGCGCTTGTCGAATCAGGTTTGTCGAATCGGATTTATCGAATGTTCAATTCAATTACTGCTTCCAGAATTCAGGCCGCCGCAAAAGTGGCGTTTCTCGCGGCTTCGATTTTTTGCCGATCGGTTGATGCACGCGCCGAGTCTCCAGACGATGCGTCAGGCGGCGTGGTATCGGAAACCGAAGCCATGTTGCCGCGTGTCGAAGTCGTGGCGCGTCCGCTCAAGAATCCCTTCGTTTCCGTCACCGATCCGAAAACACCGCGTCAGCCGCTGCCAGCGAGCGACGGGGCGGATTATCTGAAGACCGTGCCGGGCTTTACGGCGATTCGCAGCGGCGGCACCAATGGCGATGCCGTATTGCGCGGCATGTTCGGTTCGCGTCTGAATCTGCTTGCGAATGGCGCGCCCACGCAGGGCGCTTGTCCGGGGCGCATGGACGCGCCTTCGTCGTATGTCGCGCCGGAGAGTTACGACAAGGTCACGGTCATAAAAGGCCCGCAAACCGTGTTGTATGGTCCCGGCGCGTCGGCGGGCACCGTGTTGTTCGAGCGCGAGACGCCGCGCTTCGATACGGCCGGCGCACACGTCGACGCGAGTGTGATGGGCGGCACGAACGGCCGCAACGACGAGAATCTTGAACTCGCAGCGGGCAATCCCGATGTCTATGCGCGCGTGAACGCGAATAAATCGCACGCGCAGGATTATCGTGACGGCAACGGTCAATCCGTGCCCTCCGCCTGGGATAAATGGAATGCCGATATCGCGCTCGGCATGACGCCCGACGCCGATACGAAAATCGAACTCGATGCGGGCACTGGCGACGGTCACGCGCGCTACGCGGGACGCAGCATGGATGGCGTGCGTTTCAAGCGCGACAGCGTCGCGTTGCGCTTCGAAAAACAGCATCTCAACAGCGTGATCCGCAAGATCGAGGCGCAGGTTTATTACAACGCCTTCGAACATCGTATGGATAACTATACATTGCGCGAGACGCCGTCCGGCAGCATGGCGATGGCGTCGGATGTGCGCCGCCGCACGGCAGGCGCCCGCGTGGCGGCGACGCTCGATCTGGGCGACAACCTGCAAGGGATCGCCGGTTTCGACGCGCAGTCGAACTGGCTCGATGCGCGTTCGGCGATGGGGCTGCAAAGTCCGTCCGGTTTGCCGTGGACGCCATCGGCGCACATGACGAATTACGGCCTCTTTTCCGAATTGACGTGGGATGCGAGCGAAACGCAGCGCGTCGTTGCCGGCCTGCGTCTCGATCGCGCGGCGGCCACCGACGAACGCACGTCCACGCGTGCGGCCATGGCGGCGATGTCGATGCCCAATCCGACCGCGAACGAGACCCGCACGCGCGTCTTGCCTGGCGGCTTTATCCGCTATGAGCAAAGCGCGCGTGCCGTGCCTCTGACGTGGTACGCCGGCGTAGGCCATACCGAACGTTTTCCCGACTACTGGGAACTGTTTTCGCCGTCAAACGGACCCGCGAATTCCGCCAACGCATTCGCGGGCATCGAGCCGGAAAAAACCACGCAATTCGATATCGGCGCGCATTATCGGAATGACGCTGTCGATGCGTGGATTTCGGCTTATGCGGGCTATGTCGACGATTTCATTTTGTTCACCTACGGCACGGGCGCCAACGCAAATGTTTCGCAAGCCACTAACGTGAATGCGCAAATTCTGGGCGGCGAATTGGGCGCGACATGGCGCATGAGCGCGGGATGGAAATTCGGCATGTCGGCGGCTTATGCGTGGGGGCGCAACGCGAGCAGCGGCGAACCGTTGCCGCAAATTCCGCCGCTCGACTTGCGTTTGAATGCCGACTATGCGTGGCGTGCGTGGTCGGTCGGCGCGCTCTGGCGCATCGTGGCGCCGCAGCGCCGCTATGCGATGCACGAGGGCAATGTCGTGGGGCAGGACTTCGGTCCGAGCGCGGGATTTGGCGTCGTGTCGTTGCATGCGCAATACGATCTGGATAAGCGCACGCAATTATCCATCGGTGTCGATAATCTGTTTAACAAGGCTTATAGCGAACATCTGAATCTCGCGGGCAATGCGGGTTTCGGCTACCCAGGCGGCGTGGCGGTGATGGAGCCGGGACGCACTATTTGGGGCAGATTGCGCTTGCGCATGTGACAGGCGATGAACAGCGTGGCGCGTTGCTCATTTATTGATGCGAATGCGGGGCAGGCGCCATTGCACGTTGCCCCCTTCTTTGTCGGGAATTACCGTTTATGCGTCAAGACGCGGCTCATTTCATCTAGCGTCGATCAGGTTGCGCCGACGCAAGCTGGTGACCGTCGAGTGCATCGCGCACGCCAGGAGCTTCCGCATGAAAGAACGATGTGTCCGCTTCAAGGCGATCAAGCGATATCTGCAGTGGTCGAGTGTGTTCATGCTGCTTCACGCGAGCGTTGCGCACGCACAGGAGTTTTCGCTGTTTGGCGGCGGTTCGCGCGCGGGAAGCACCAATACCTACACATGGGCGTTCAATTATCAGGAGGGGCTTGGGCCATATTTCGCCGCGAGCTTTTCATGGCTCAACGAAGGGCATATTCCCGATCATCACCGTGACGGTCAGTTAATTCAGCTTTGGGGCAGAGTGCCGCTCGGCAATCCGAAGTTCGTGCTGCAAGCGGGTATCGGACCGTATCGCTATTTCGACACCACCACGGCGGAGCAGGGCGGCAGCTATTCCGACGTGCATGGCTGGGGCGTTGTCTATAGCGTGCGCGCGGCGTATTACGCATCCAGCCGCTGGATCACGCAACTTCAACTCAATCGCGTTCATGTGCAGCGCGGCCCGGACGCTACGAGCGTGATGCTGGGCATCGGTTATCAACTCGACGCGCCGGATAGTCCTGGGCCGCGCGATTGGGCGTCGGGCTCGTCGTCGAAGGTCACGAATAACGAAGTCGCGGTTTATCTGGGCGAGACCATCGTGAATTCGACTAGTTCGCCGAACGCGTTGGGCGGCGCGATCGAATATCAGCGCGGACTCATGAAGTATATGGACGTCACGCTCGGCTATCTGCACGAAGGCAGTAGCAAAACCGCGCGGCGCGACGGCATCACGAGCCAGTTATGGGCCACGCGCGCCTTTCTCAACGACAAGGTCACGCTGGCCGTGGGCGCGGGTGCGTATTACGCCATCAACGAAAACGAGAACGGCGAATCGCCTGGGCCGGGCGCGGGCAAATTCTCGGGGCTCGTGACGATTGCGGGTTCGTATCGCTTCGCCCGGCATTGGGACGGACGGCTCGAATGGAATCGCGTGGTCACGCGCTATAACCGCGACACCGACATCATTTTTGCGGGCGTGGGCTACCGTTGGTAAAATACCGGCATACCGCTTCCGGCTGATGAATGCCTTCTGATCGGCCACGCCACGTATTTATTTTTTTCGCCGTTTCTTTTTTACCGATCGCCGCGCTTTGCGCCTGAAATTTGCGTCCTTTTGACGCAGATATCAGGCGCGGCATTCGTTTCGCGTACGTGTTTCCGCGCGCATCAAGACCCTACTGACGAACGCGTTTTTTAAAACACTCACACAATTTTCTTTCTGCGATGTTAAGTTAGAAAGAACCCCGCAGCGAATTCGGTTATCCGCATTTTCTCCCGCGTTTTAGCGCAGTTTGACCGAACAATCGCTTTTATTATTCGCCTCTCTAAAACAGTTCCATGCACATCAACGAACAACCCGTCGATGCGGCGTCGCTACGCCCCGGCGCCGAAACGACATTGCGCCAATGGCTCGCGGTGTTTGCCGTCGCCATTAGCGCATTCGCTTTCGTCACCTCCGAATTTCTTCCGGTCGGGCTCCTGCCCCAGATTGCGCGCGACCTCGGCGTAACGCCGGGCACAGCGGGTCTGATGGTCACCACGCCCGGCGTGCTGGCCGCGATCTTCGCGCCCGGCATGCTGATTCTCGCGGGCCGCATGGATCGGCGCCGCGTGTTTTTGCTGCTCACCGCGGTGCTGCTCGCGTCGAATATCGTTTCGGCGATGTCGTCGAATTTCGTTGTCATGCTGATCGGCCGCGCGATGCTCGGCGCGGCGCTCGGCGGCTTCTGGACGCTCGCGACCGCCGCCGCCGGACGTCTCGTGCAACTCAGCGACGCCGCGCGTGCAACCGCCATCATTCTCACGGGCGTCACCTGCGCGACCGTGATCGGCGTGCCGCTCGGCACCTTTATCGCGGGCTTCGCATCGTGGCGCGCGTCGTTTCTCGCGACGGGCGGCCTCGTCGCGGTCGCGCTGATCGCGCAGGCGTTGCTCGTGCCGTCGCTGCCGTCCGCCACCGCGCTGCGTATCGCCGATTTCGTCGAATTGATGCGTCGTCCGCATACGCGCCTGAGCATGCTGATGGTCGCGCTGGTTTTCGGCGCGCATTTTTCGACGTACACCTTTATCGCGCCGCTGTTGCAGCAGGACTTTTCGTTGAACGCCATTACGCTGCTGCTGCTCGCATTCGGCGTGATCGGATTTTTCTCGAATGCGCTGCTGTCGATGGTGATCGCGAATCGTTTGAAAACATCGGTTGCGGCCATGACAGCGCTGCTGCTTTGCGCGCTGTCGTCGATGCTGTTGCTCGATCACGTGCGCATCGGCGAAATCGCGGCGATGCTGATGTGGGGTGTCGCGTTCGGCGCGCTGCCGCTGTGCTTCAGCGTGTGGATTCAGCGCGGCACGGCCGATCGTCCTGAAGCCGGCTCGGCGATGTTCGTCAGCGTGATTCAGGTGGCGATTGCGCTGGGTTCGTCGGTGGGCGGCACGATCGTCGATCATGCGGGCGTGCGCGCCGATTTCGTGCTCGGCTGCGGACTCGCCGTGCTGGGCCTCATCACGTTGCAGCGCCTGGCTGCGATGGAGCGGCCGCGTTCGGCGGCGGCTTCGTCGCTCGAACGCGGATGCAATTGCGGCGGCGCATCGCTCGACTGATGCGCGTTGTGTAGAAGGCGTGGGGCAGGCTTGGTGCTTGCCCCTGCGCCAGCGCGGTGGCGCTCCGCCATCGCAGACTCCTTCTCGATCGCGTCACGATCGAACCTCCCTCCCAAGCCGAACCGCACGACTATCGCCGCACGCGAACGCTTGCAATGCGCGCGCGCCTGGCGCATCGTTCAAGCCGTCGTTCAACGCATCTTCCACCCGCCTGCGCTGTCCGCTTCGAACCGGGAGGTCTCACGATGTCGCTCGCGCTTTATGGTCATCCGTTTTCTTCTTATACGCAGAAGGTGCTCATCGCGCTGTACGAGAACGGCACGCCGTTCGAGTTGCGCGCGATTGGGCCCGACACGCCGCAGCACACGCAGGCGTGGCTGACGCTGTGGCCGTTACGCAAATTTCCGGTGCTCGTCGACGGCGAGCGCAGCGTGGCGGAGACCAGCATCATCATCGAATATCTTCAGCTCGCGCATGGCGGCGCGCAGCGGTTTTTGCCGCATGACCCGATGGCCGCGCTCGATGTGCGCTTTCTCGATCGCTTCTTCGATCTGCATGTGATGACGCCGGTGCAGCGCGCCGTCGAGGGCGCGTTGACGGGCGATCCCGCGCAGCGTGACGACGCGCGCGCGTATGCGGCGAGCAAGCTCGATCTGGCCTACGCGTGGCTCGACAAGCGGCTCGCGGGGCGGACCTGGGCGGCGGGCGAGGACTTCACGCTCGCGGACTGCGCGGCCGCGCCTTCGCTCTTTTACGCCGACTGGACGCACCGCATTCCCGAGCATTTCGCCGTGCTGCGCGCGTATCGTGCGCGGCTGCTCGCGCGGCCCTCGTTTGCGCGCGCGGTGGAGGAGGCGAGGCCGTATCGGCCCTTGTTTCCGCTGGGCGCGCCCGATCGGGATTGACTGTGCGCTTGTGGTGTGTAATCGGAAGAAAAATGCCGCTTAAGCCAGGATTTTCTCGATAAACGGTAGATTTGCGCCGGTTAGGAATCGCTGACGATTGATCCACATTAACCGGCATATTTCTACCGATTATCGGTGAATTTCCGCGATAAACGGTATAATTGTGCCTGTTATCCACCGTGGAGCAGGCCATGCTGTTCGATCTCGCGACGGTCGAGGAAATCGCGGGCGCGCTCGCACAGAAACTGCGCGCCTTGCGGCTTCAGCAGGCGCTCACGCAGGCCGAACTGGCGGCGCGCGCGGGCGTGTCCGAGCGCGCGTTACGCAATTTCGAACGCAGCGGCCAGGCGACGCTGGAGACGTTCCTGCGCGTGGCGCAGGCGCTCGGGCGGGCGGCCGATCTGGAGGCGCTGTTCGAACTCAAGGTCCGTTCGATCCGCGCGATGGAGCAGGCGAGCGAGACCCGTCAGCGTGCGCCGCGCCGCGTATCGGCGGACAAACCAGTCGCCAAACCCGCCGCCAAATCCGTGTCCAGGAGATCCAGCCGATGAAACGCCTGCGCGTGATCTACGAAGGCTGGGGCGAACATTTCGACCTCGGCGTGCTCGCGGACGACGGCCAGCATCTCCTGTTCGAATACACGCAGGCGGCGCGCGATCGCGGCCTCGAACTGTCGCGCTTCAAACTGCCCCTGCAAAGCGCCGCGTTCGGCGATTTCCCCGCGCATCAGCAGCGCTTGCCCGGCCTCGTCGCCGACAGTCTGCCCGACGGCTGGGGCATGCTGCTGATGGACCGCCTGTTCCGCGTGCGCGGCATCGATCCCTATGCGGTTTCGCCGCTCGACCGCCTCGCCGTGGTCGGCCGTCGCGGCATGGGCGCGCTGAGTTACGCGCCCGAGAGCGAGGCGCCCATCGTCGTCGCCGATGTGAATCTCCACACCATCGCCGACGAAGTGCAGCAGGCCATGGCGGGCGCGAGCGAAGCGGTGCTGCGCGAACTCGTGCTGATGGGCGGCTCGCCGCATGGCGCGCGTCCGAAGGTGCTGGTCAACGTGGACCGTGCCGCCAATCGCATGTGGAATTCGGAGGACGCGCCCGGCGAGCCGTGGCTCGTGAAGTTTCCGGCGCAAAACGAAGCGCCGGAAGTCTGTGCGATCGAAATGCTCTATTCGGATCTCGCGCGTTCGTGCGGGATCGAGATGCCGCCTACGGCGCATTTCGATCTTGGCGCGCAGGGCGCGGCGTTCGGCATTGCGCGCTTCGATCGCGAGGACGGTCTGCGCGTGCCCGTGCATACGGCGGCGGGCGTCGCGCACGTGGATTTTCGTTTGCCGTCGCTGGACTATACGAATCTGCTGCGCCTTGCGGGCTTCGTTACGCGCGACGTGCGCGAAGTCGAGGCGCTGTACGCGCGCTGCGTCTTCAACGTGATCTTCAATAATCGCGACGATCACGCGAAGAACTTTTCTTTCCGCCTCGATCGCGACGATCACTGGCGCATCGCGCCCGCGTACGACATCACGTTCAATCGCGGACCGGCGGGCCAGCATCAGATGGATATCGGCGGCGAGGCACGTGCGCCCGCGCGCGCTCATCTGCTGAAACTCGCGAAGGATAGCGGCGTGAAGGCGGCGAGCGCGGCGCGCATCATCGAGCGCACGTCGGACATTGCGGGCGAACTGGCGGTGCGTGCTTCGGCGTTTCCGATTGCGGCGGCCACGGTCGCGGAAATCGTGGAGGCCGTGGAGGCGAACCGCTCGCGCATGCGCGCCGCGAGTTAAACGCACACGATATACACGCACGATATACAGGCGCTAAACGAACACGGCGAGCAACACACGCCAGGTACGCAACCTGCTGCCGATGTCGCGATCCAGCACGTTTTCGTGCAATGCGAGCCGCGCCCATGCCCAGCGAGACCCCAACCCGCGCCACCGCCGAGATCGGCGATCAACCCGCCGTTCTGGAAACCGATCTACCGGCACGCCTTGACCGCCTGCCGTGGGGCCGCTTTCACGTGCTGATCGTGGTCGCGCTCGGCGTGACCTGGCTGCTCGACGGACTCGAAGTGACGCTCGCGGGCGCGGTCGCGAGCGCGTTGAAGGCCAGCCCGGTGCTGCACGTCGACAACGCGCAAGTCGGGCTCGCGGGCAGCGCGTATATTGCGGGCGCAGTGCTGGGCGCGCTCGGGTTCGGCTGGCTCACCGATAGGCTCGGCCGCCGCAAGCTGTTCTTCATCACGCTCGCGGTCTATCTGCTCGCGACGGCCGCCACGGCGTGCTCGTGGAGCTTCGTGGTGTTTCGCGCGTTGACCGGCGCGGGCATCGGCGGCGAATACGCGGCCATCAATTCGACGATCCAGGAATTCACGCCCGCGCGCGTGCGCGGCTGGACCGACCTGAGCATCAACGGCACCTTCTGGGTGGGCGCGGGCATCGGCGCGCTGGGCTCTTACGCGCTGCTCGATCCGCATTGGCTGCCACCGGATTGGGGCTGGCGCGCGTGCTTTTTTATCGGCGCGGTGCTCGCGCTCATCATTCTGCCGATGCGCCGCTGGATTCCCGAAAGCCCGCGCTGGCTGCTCACGCACGGCGATCACGACGATGCGCGCTCGATCGTCGAAGGCATCGAAACGCGCTTTCGCGAAGCCGGACACACGCTCGATAACAGCGTCCAAAAACCGCTGCGCCTGCGCGCGCGTCGACACACGCCATTGCGCGAAGTGCTGCACGCGATCTTCGTGCGCCATCGCCGCCGTGCGTTCGTCGGTTTGTCGCTAATGACGGCGCAGGCCTTCTTCTACAACGCGATCTTCTTCACCTACGCGCTGGTGCTCACCGAGTTTTATCGCGTGCCAGGCAGCGATGTCGGCCTTTATCTGTTGCCGTTCGCGCTCGGCAATTTCCTCGGGCCGCTCGTGCTCGGACGATTGTTCGACGTGCTGGGCCGCCGCAAGATGATCGCGGCCACCTACGCGCTATCGGGCGTGCTGCTAAGCGTGAGCGGCTATCTGTTCGCGCAGGGCTGGCTCACTGTCGTGCAGCAGACGATCGCGTGGATGGTGATTTTCTTTTTCGCCTCGGCGGCGGCGAGTTCGGCGTATCTGACCGTGAGCGAATCGTTTCCGCTCGAAATTCGCGCGCTCGCGATTGCAGTGTTTTATGCCTTTGGAACAGGACTCGGCGGCATCGTCGGTCCCGCATTCTTCGGACGACTGATCGATACGCATCAGCGCAGCGAAGTGTTCACCGGCTATCTCGTCGGTTCCGCGTTGATGCTGGGCGCAGCGCTGATCGCCGCGATCTGGGGCGTGGACGCCGAGCGCAAGTCGCTCGAACACGTGGCCACGCCGCTTTCCGCTATTGACGATGCGTGATGTCGCGTCACGTCGCGTGGCGTGGCGTCACGATTCGCGCTGAAACGCGCTGCGATACGCGTACAAACCGGGCAAGCCGCCCGTCATCACGAACAGCACGTTTTCATTCGCGCGATAGCGCCCGCTCGTGACGTTCGCCAGCAGGCCCGCGAACGCCTTGCCGCCATAAACCGGATCGATCAGCAGACCTTCGGTCGATGCAAGCAGACGCACGGCGTCGCGCATGGCGTCGGTGGGCACGCCGTAACCGTCGCCGAGTTGCGATTCGTCGATCACGATCGCGTTGGCGTCGATCTGCAAACTGGCGTCAATGAGTTGCGCGGTCTGATTCGCTTTTTCGAGTGTCGCGGCATGGGCTTTGTCGGCGCTCGCGTACACCGCGAACGCCGTCACGCTGGCCGCATTCAACCCAAGCGCCGTCATGCCCGCCACGAAGCCCGCGTGCATGCCGCCGCTGCCGTTGGGCATGACGATATGGTCGAACGCGACGCCGCTCGCGCGCGACTGCGCGGCGATCTCCGCCGCACCATCCGCATAACCGAGGCAGCCGACCGGACTCGATCCGCCGAGCGGACACACATAAACCTTGCGGCCTTGCGCGCGCAGCGTATCGGCGCGCGCTTCGGCGAATTGAAGCGAATCGGAGCCCGCGGGCAGATCGTGCACGTGCGCCGCGAGCAGATCGTCGAGCAGAATATTGCCGTTTTCAAGGTACTCCGCGTCGAAACGCGGCACCGCGCGCGTGAGCACCAGCTCGCACTGAAGCCCCGCGCGCGCGGCGGCAGCCGCCGTCAGCCGCGCATGATTCGACTGGCGCGCGCCGACGGTGATGATGGTATCGGCGCCGCGCGCGAGCGCTTCACCCATCAGGAATTCGAGCTTGCGCAGTTTGTTGCCGCCGCCGCCGAGTCCGTTCAGATCGTCGCGCTTCACATAGAGGTTCGCGCCGCCCAGCCGCGCGCTCAGCCGCGATAGATGTTGAATGGGCGTCGGGCCTTCGAGCAGCGCGTACCGGGGAAACGCAGAAAGATCGAGTGAGGTCGTGTTCATGGGCGGGACGAAGAACGTTTCGTGGCGATGAACTGCCTGGTTAGCGTGATCGACGTGACGGGCGCTATTGGCGCGTTGCGCGTGCGGGCTTGCAATCGCAATCAGCCGGGCTTCTGCACGCGCAGCGCGCGCGTATTGCGTTCGATCGCGAGAAGCAGCAGGAGCACGGTGAGAAAGCCCGCCAGGGCGAGCAGGGTGCCGAGCGACGAGCGGAATTGCGCGCTACGCGCCTGCGCCGCCTCGATCAGCGATTGCGCCGACGCGATGCGTTCGATCTTGAAGCGCGCGTATTGATTCATCGCCGTCGCCACATAACGGTCGCGATCGTCCCATTCCCATGCCGATGCGTGGTGCGTCGCGTGCGCGATCACCTGGCTGAGTTCATCGACGAATTGCTGGCGGTCGGCGAGCGGCACGTTGTCGAGCCACGCGTCGAGCATCGGCTGACTCGCATTGTGCTGATAGAGCACGGCGCGCAACGGCGCGGGCAGCGCGAGTCCGGCGGCGGCGGGCAATTCGAGCGCGGCTTCGTCGCCGTATGCGCCATTCGTACCATTCGCCCCGTTGCTGGAGATCGCGTCGTTGGCCGCTTCCGTGCCCGGAATCGAGGCGAGCACGGCGCTCGCGCTCACGGGCGGATCGGCGCTCACGTTGGCGTTGCCGGACGCGGCCAGCGCGGCGATCACCGCCATCATCGCCAGCACCGCGCCGACCAGCGCCACGATGCACAACACACGCGCCGTGCCGAGCAGGCGCCGTTCCAGATTGTCCGCGATCCTCATTTCATCCCCGACGATTGTGCGCGATAGCGTAAGTTAAGGCTCTCGCAAATAGCGTTGCGAGAGCGCGTCATAAAGCGGCGGCGCGAAGATGCGCGAGACGCGGCTCGCGATCAGCGCGGTCGCCATGAGCGACAGCACGAGCGCATGACCGTTGATCATTTCGATGACGATCACGAACGCCGTGATCGGACTCTGCGTGACCGCCGCGAGATAACCGACCATGCCGAGCGCGATCAGCATCGAAAGCTGCATCTGCGAAAACATCATGTGCAGCGTATTGCCGATGCCCGCGCCAATCGCGAGCGACGGCGCGAACAGGCCGCCCGGCGAGCCCGGCAGATACGATCCGACCATCGACACGATCTTGAACAGCGGATACGCCGCGCTCACCTGCGCATTGCCTTCGAGCATGCTGCGTGCCTCGGCATAACCGCTGCCGAACGCGTGGCCGTGCGAGATCACGCCGATGATCGCGATGATCAGCCCGCACACGGCGCCGAACAGCACGGGCCGATTCGCGCGCATATCGAGCAGTTTCGCGGGCATCCAGCGCTGCGTGTTGAGCAGCAGCCAGCAGAAGCAGCCGCCCAGCACGCCCGCGATCACGCCGATCAGCACGACGGCCAGCATGAGCCATTTCGGCAATCCCGAACCGATGTCGATGGTGCCGAAATACACGTAATTGCCTTGAAGGCCGAGCGAGACGATACCCGCGAAAATAATGGCCGTGATGAGCACGCCGCTGGTGCGCTCCGAGAAACTGCGCATGAGTTCCTCGATGGCGAACACCACGCCCGCGAGCGGCGCATTGAACGCCGCCGACAAGCCCGCCGCCGCACCCGCGAGTGCGAGCCGCCGTTCGAGCACGCCGTGGCTGATCGCGCGAAAGCGCTGCGGATAAAAGCCGCGCAAGCTGAACATGAGCGCCGCGCCCACGTGAATGGTCGGGCCTTCGCGTCCGATCGTGAAGCCGCCGAGAATCGCGAGAAACGACACGAAGATCTTGCCGACGAGAATGCGCAGCGTGAGCAGCTTCGGGCCGAGCGTATCGGGGCCGTGCAGCATGGCGATCACTTGCGGAATGCCGCTGCCTTCCGCGCCGTTGAAGAAGCGCCGCGTGAGCCAGACCGTCAACGCGCCCATCGCGGGCGCAACGAAAAGCGGCAGCCAGAAGTGTTCCGCGGCGTAGCGCAGAAAGAGCGCGTAGCCGAAATCGATGAGCTTCGCGTAGAGCACGGCGACGAGACCGACGGCCACTGCGCCGAGCCAGAACACGCCGTAGTGCAGCCACAGCCGGTTGGCGCGCTGCAGCGCGCGCCGGTCGATCAGCCCAAAAATGCGCACGGTGCGGTCTCTCCTGTGGTCGAACAATATTCTATGGGTGGCGCCTTCGCGAGCGTCGTTTTCGACGATCGAAAAAAAACCCAGCGATCACGCTGGGTCAGGGGAAGCCGCCACCAGTTGGCGCAGGTGGCAACTGGACGTGCAGTCCGGCAAGCTGAGGACACCACCATGTCACGCGATCGAGCGCCGCACCCGCTGCAGGCGCGCCGCGAAAAACGATCATGATATGACATATGTGCCAATTTAAGCCGGGATACTTAAAGGAAACTTAAAAAAACTTAAACGGCGCGGATCGCTTGCGCCGCCTGCCTCAGATGTTTTCTTCACGGAACGCCCAGCCGAACGACTGCACTTCCGACTTGTGCAGGGCGGCCAGCTTCATCAGACAGCTTTCGCCAGCGGCCGTGAGATGCACCTGCACCTGGCGCCGGTCGTGCGCGCTCGGCACGCGCTCGACCAGACCGGCCGCCTCGCAGCGCGTGACCAGCGCCACGGTGCCATGCGACGACGCCTGCAGGCGTTCCGCGAGTTCGCCCACCGTGGCCCAGTCGCGGTCGGGAAAGGCGCGCGTGTGCAGCATCAGCATGTACTGCAGCGGCGTCACGCCTTCGGCGTGCACGATCTCTTCGGAAAAACGCAGGAAGCGGCGCAGGCGATAGCGGAACTCGGAAAGCTCCTCCAGATCGGCGCGAGAAATGGGTTCCGTGGCCTTGCGGCGTGGCGATGCCATGACAGGTTGCCTGGCCGGTCAGCTCAGCGGCTTGACGTAATCTTCCGAAAGCCAGTAGCTCATCTGGCCGTGCGGACCGTTGATGAGCACCGCGTGCGGATCGTCCACGCCGTCGTCGGCGATGGTGCACGCAATGGTGCCGTCGGGGATCATCGTGACCTGCTGCGCGTTCGCGAGCCGCGCGAGCTTGTGCGCGCTGAGCGGGTAGAGATGGGTGTAGATGTCGTAGCTGATCGCGCCCGGCGCATCGCCCTCGATTCGCACTTGCGAACCTTCGGTGCAGGTGTGCGCGAACGCACTCGCGGTCCAGACGCCGGCCAACGCGGCCAGGAAAAGTCGCTTCATGGGCATCCTCTGCTGAATCAAGACTGCGCTCGGCGCGGCGCGCTCCCCGTTGCGCGTGCAACGCCGAACGCCCGCATGCGCGGGAAATCAGCGTGCATTATACGTTTCTTACGAAGTGAAGGTATTTCACATCGTGACATGACCGGCGATCCGGCGGCGTGTGCAGCGTTTTCTTTGCGTGCCGGATCGGGCCTTGGGTTTACGTGCGCTCGCGCGACGCGGTCCAGTCGATGGCGGCGTCGAACAGGCGCAGGCCCGCTTCGGAGAGGTTAGGAAACGAATCGTTGTCCATGAAGAACATCGTGCGCCGCGCGGGCGCGAGCGCTTCGTAGTCCATCGTCGCGCCTTTTTCGTAGGTGAAAATCGCGGCCTTCTCCGGCTGACCGTAAATCGTCGCGATGATCGACGCGCCGAGCCCCGGCTTGCCCCAACTCATCGGCGCCTGCTTGCGGAAGACGTTGGACACGCCCGCGCTCAAGCCGCCCGAGGCGGCGTGCGGCGCGTTCACGAGCCACAGATAGCGCTCCTTCGCCACTTCGCCGAAGTCGGTGTCGTGCCGTTTGCCGCTCATCGCGAGATCGTCGAGCAGGTCGTTTTCCCACGTGAGCAGCGGCACGGGTGCGTTGCGCCAGCCCGCAGACACGTCCTTGGCCGAGACCGTCGACGAAATGACGACGAGCCGCGCGTCGTGTGCGAGTGCGGGATCGACATCCTGATCGACGAGCCGAACCGTATAGCCGCGCGCTTGCAGATGCGCCGCGATCGCCTGATCGACGGCGAGATTCGGTCCCTTGAACTGCACCACCATCAGCACGGTGCCGGACGTGCCGGGCTGTTGTGCGCGTGCGCCGGGCGAGGCGAACGCTGTGGTTAAAGAAGCGGCGAGGGCGCCGAGCGTGAGCAGCGCGTTGCGCCGCGAAGGCGTGTTGGGCCTGGATGACGAAGGACGCGATTTCATGAGGGTTCGTGTGCGCATCAGAATTCGAAAGTGGAGAGCAGCGAGACCTGGCGTGCGTCGCCGACCGCGACGAAATAGCGGTTCGCGCTCGACGGGTAATAGGTCTTGTTGAAGAGGTTCTTCACGTTCAACTGAAACGAGACGCGATGGCCGCCCCATTTCGTGTCGTAGGTGGCGAACGCGTCGGCGACCGTGTAGGCGGGCAGCGTGAAGCTGTTGGCGGAGTCGCCGGGGCGCGCGCCCACGTAATGCGCGCCTGCGCCCACGCGCAACTGGTCGCCGCCGAACAGTGCGCCGAAGTCGTAGACCGCCGCGAGCGACGCCGTATTCTGCGCGACGTTCCAGAGCCGGTTGCCCGCGTATTCGGGGTCTTCGGTGGTTTTCGCGTCGATATACGCGTAGCTCGCGATCACGCTCCAGTGCTCGCCGATCTGCCCGGACACGTCGAGCTCCACGCCGCGCGAACGCGCCTTGCCCGAGGTGCGCCAGTCGGTTTCCTTGGTCGTGTCGTTGTACTGCGAGACCAGCACATTCGATTTGTCGATGTTGAACAGCGCGAGCGTGCCGGTGAGACCGGCGGGCATGGCGATCTTCGCGCCGAGTTCCCACGACGTGGCTTCCTCGGGCCGCACCGACGAATCGATCACCACGCCCGTGCTCAGCGGCGCGATCGTCGAAGTCGGCTTGAGCGACTGCGTATAGCTGCCGTAGAGCGAGAAATTCTCGGTCCACTTGTAGATCACGCCCGCGCGCGGCAGCCATTTGGTGCCGCTCAGATCGGTATTCGCCTTGAACGGACGACCTTTGCCCGCTACCTGGTTATACGAAATAAATCGCGCGCCGCCCACGAGTATCCACTTGCTGGTCAGATGCAGGCTGTCCTGCAGAAACACGGAGGTGTCGTGCAGCGTGTCGGTCTGATCGCTGTCACTCGCGGATACCGTGCTCGACGGGCTCTCGCGCCCATAAACCGGACTGAAATAATTGAACGTATATTGCGTGGCCTGGCGCAGCAGATCCGCGCGATAAATACGCCGATATTCGTCGTCGACGCCGACCTGAAGATCGTTCCGCAGACCCGCGATATCGAAGTGGCCGTCGACGTAAGCGATGCCGTAACTGTCGGTGCTGACCGCGCCGTGGGTCGCGTCGTTGCTGCGTGACAGCACGCCCGTCGTGCTGTTCACGCCCTGCACGCGCAACTGGTTTGCATCGTAGGTTTCGCGGTTATAGCTATAGCCGAAATGAACCTTCCAGTTCGGATCGATCTGGTGATCGACGAGCAATTGCGCGAGATGCGACTCGCCGCGCATTTCGTTGAACGGTTCGTCGAGACGCTCGCGCGCGGAGATCGCCAGCGGCGCATTGGTCTTCGGATCGAGCGCCGTGCCGCGATCGAACGGGTAGAGGAATTTGCGGTACTGATACGAAAGCACGACCTGCGTATCGCGGCCATACCACGCGACCGAAGGCGCGACCAGCGTCTCGCGATGCTCGCCGAAATTGCGCCAGTATTGTTCGTTAACCTGATCGAGCACGAGGCGATAAGCGAGACCCGTATCGCCGATCGGACCGGTGGTGTCGAGCGTCGCGCCGCCGCCGTTGCGGCCATGTCCATACGTGGAGCCGAGCACCGAAATCGCATGATACGGCGTGAGCATGGGCTGCTTGCTGACCACGTTGACCACGCCGCCCGGGTCCATGATGCCGTAGAGCAGCGACGTCGGCCCCTTGAGCACTTCCACGCTGTCCACGGCGTCGTTCAGCGCGCGGCCCTGCACGAGCGGCATGCCGTTTTCCATGATCGAGCCATCGCGATTGCCGCCGAAGCCGCGCTTGAGCAGCGTGTCCTGCGTGCCCGCGAGCGTGTTGCCCTGCACGATGCCGCTCACGTTCGCGAGCGCGTCGTCGAGATTGCGCGGACGCTGATCGCGCAGCACCTGCGCGGGCACCACGTTGATCGCCTGCGCCGTGTCGAGCACGGGCGTGTCCGAGCGCGTGATATTCGCTTCGGCGGGCGCGCGATAACTGCCGGCCTTGATCGTCGACGCGCCCACTTTCACGGCGGGCAGCACCGCGCGATCGTCGAGATCGGTATTCGTGGGGTCTTCGGTCAGCGTGAAGCTGCCGTTCGCTTGTGCGTTCGCCGAGAGACCCGTGTTGCGCAGAATGCGCGCGAGGCCTTCCGCCACGCCATATTCGCCATGCAGTCCCGCGCTCGTGCGATTCGCCGCGAGTGCGCCCGGATACGCAATCATCACGCCGGCCTGCTGGCCGAATTGATTCAACGCCGCGTCGAGCGGTCCCGCGGCGATGTCATAGGTTTGCCGCGCCGAGGCCTGTTGTGCGGTGTCGTTTGCATTCGCGGCGGCGAGTGCGGGCGTCGTCGCGCTGATCGCAAAGAGGGCGAGCGCCGCGATGCCGATCCAGTGGCGCTGACGCAAGGCGGGTGCCGCCTCGGCGTGATGAGGTGAATGCATGGTCGTGAAGCCTGGAAAAAGTCCGATGAAGAAGTGCTCTCATTGGGCTTGTCCCGCGAGATTCGAAAACAGCTCAGCTTTTTTCGAAATTTTTTATCGTGCTGAAATAGCGTGGGGAAATGAGCGCGCGGTGCGCATCGTCACGCGCGAGCGGGGCCCACGGTGACCCAGAAGCGCGTCAGGTAATCCACGCGCAGCGGCAACGCACGTGTGAGCGTTTCGAGGACGAGGTCGGTGTCGGCGAGCAGATAGGTGCCGGAAACACGCAGCGAAGCCACGCGCTGATCGCAATGCACGATGCCTTCGCGATAACGCGCGAGTTCGTCGAGCAGATCGTCCAGACGCTGATTGCTCGCGACGAGCATGCCTTTCGTCCACGCGGCCGCTGCATTCGAAACGGCTTCTTTCGCGAGCACGGCATCGGCCGTGAATTGCACGCGTTCGCCCGCGTTGAGCGTTTGCGCGGCCGACGGCGCGGCGTTCGGCACCACGCGCACGGCGCCTTCGAACACGGCGAGTTGCGTGGCGTCGCGCGCCTGGCGCACCGAAAAGCGGGTGCCGATGGGCGTGGCCGTGCCTTGCGCGGTTTCCACCACGAAGGGCCGTGGCGCGGGTCCATCGCGATGGCCGGTCGCGACCATGATCGCGCCGCGCCGAAGCACGATGCGCCGTTCGTCCGGCGTGAAGCGCAGGTCGACGGCCGTGGCGGTATCGAGCGTGAGTGTGGTGCCGTCGGCGAGCGTGAGCGTGCGCACTTCGCCGGTGGCCGTGTGCAGATCGGCGGTCCAGCCGGGCCACGCCGAGCGATGGCGCGCGCTCCACGTCGCGCCGCCCGCGAACAGCAGCACGGCGAGCGCCTTGATGCCCGCGCGACGATGACGCGAGGCCGGTCCCGCGCCGTTGCGCGTCGTCGCCTTGGCACGCGTGAGCGCCGCGCGCGCGGCATTCGCGGCGCCGCTATCGCCAATCGATTGAAAGCGTCGGGAAACAGCTTCGATATGCTGCCAGGCGCGTTCGTGATCGGCATGCGCTGCGCGCCACGCGTCGAAGTCGGCGCGCTGTGACGGCGTCACGCTGCCGCTGCTCAGATCGAGCCACCATTCCACGGCGCGATGCGCGACTTCGGGCGCCACATTGGGCGGAGTGACATTCACCGTGCGCTCCGCTCAGAGCGCGAAAAAGCACTGCGCGGCGGCCTTCGCCAGATAGCGCTTCACGGTGGCCAGCGAAATATCGAGCGACTCGGCGATTTCCGCATGCGTCGCGCCATCGAGTTGCGCGAGCAAAAACGCACGCTTGACGATGACGGGCAGGCCGTCGAGCAGCTTGTCGATTTCGCAGAGCGTTTCGAGCAGCAGCGCCTGTTCTTCGGGCGATGGCGCGAGCGCTTCGGGCACGTGCGCGAGCGCGTCGAGATACGCGCGTTCGACCTGCTCGCGACGCCAGTGGTTATAAAGCACACGCTGCGCGACGGTGGTGAGAAACGCGCGCGGCTCGCGTGCTTCGATCGGCTCCTCGCGATCGAGCAGGCGCGTGAACGTGTCGTGCGCGAGATCGCTCGCGCGATGCGCGCAACCGAGCTTGCGCCGCAGCCAGCCGTGCAGCCACCCGTGATGCGCCCGATAGAGCGCTTCGATTTTGAGGTGCACGGTGGGCGGAAGGGCGTTCATGCGTCTTTACACGGGCGATTCGCGTGGCGGGCGAGTAAGGGGTTGGGTGACCAATTCTGTCGCGTAGCTTACACGCCGGCTTCGCAAAAGTAAATGAGAATTGTTCTCGAAAACTCGGTTTGCATCGACGCTTTAGCTGACCCTTTATTTTGAGAGTTAGATGGGCATTGAGTGCGGAATAAGCGAAATTGCACGCACATAACCGCTGGATTACCAATTCGTTATCTCTGCGCGTTTTCATGTTCTCTTAAGGCAGCCAAACACAAAATGGACTCGTCATTACCCCGCAGTCAATTCGATTGCTCTTATTCGAGGATGAATCCATGAAAGCCAAATTGTTTGTTTCGATGATCGTTGCCGCCGCCATGCTGCCGAGCGTGGTGTTCGCCCAATCGCACGACCCGGTCTCGCGTGCCGAGGTCAAGGCGCAAATCGTTCAGGCCGAACATGACGGCACGCTGCATCCGTCCAATACGCGCTATCCCGACCCGGCAATCCGCGCTCAGGCATATACGCAAAACGACAGCGGATATGGCATGACGTCCGCGAGCTATTCGGAGTCGGGCGCATCCGCCGCGCCGATGGCCGTCAAAGCGATTTACGAACACCATTGAAGCGCCACGATAATTCGCCATTCGCGGTCTTTATCCGCGGGCGGGCGAATATGTCGAAAATGTAATGCGGCCGTTATCCGCTTGACCGCCATGCGCGCGCGAACCCGGTAGAATCGCGCCATCAGGGAGGCGGAATAAAGCGGGAGAAAAGCTATGCGAGTCCTCGTTATCGAAGACGAGCCCAAGACGGGCGCCTACGTCAAAAAAGGCCTGGAGGAATCGGGCTGCAGCGTGGACCTCGCGACCGACGGCGCTCAGGGGCTGCTGCTCGCGCAGGAGGAGGAGTACGACGTGATCGTGCTCGACGTGATGCTGCCGGTGCTCGACGGCTGGGCCGTGCTCAAGCGCCTGCGCGCGAGCAAGCCCACGCCGGTGCTGTTTCTCACCGCGCGCGACGATGTGGCCGACCGCGTGCAAGGCCTCGAACTCGGCGGCGACGATTACCTCGTCAAGCCCTTCGCCTTCGTGGAATTGCTCGCGCGCGTGCGCACGCTGGCGCGCCGAGGGCCGCCACGCGAAGCGGAAAGCATGCGCATCGCCGACCTGGAAATCGACGTGATTCGCCGCCGCGTGAAGCGCGGCACCACACGCATCGATCTCACGCCGCGCGAATTCTCCTTGCTGCAACTGCTCGCACGCCGCCAGGGCGAAGTGCTGAGCCGCACGCAAATTGCCTCGTTCGTCTGGGACATGAATTTCGACAGCGACACCAACGTGGTCGAAGTCGCCATTCGCCGCTTGCGCGCGAAAATCGACGAAGGGTATCCGAACAAGCTGATCCACACGGTGCGCGGCGTGGGCTACGTGATGGAAGAAAAGGACGCCGACTGATGGCGCGCCGCTCGCTCGCGGTCACGCTCGCGGTGGCGTTCAGCGCCACCACGCTCGCGGTGTTCGTCTGCGTGGGCTGGTATCTCTATCTCGCGCTCGCGCAACAGGTGCGCAAACACGACGATCAGGACGTGGTGCTCGCCGCGCGCCACGTGCGCCGTCTCGCGGTCGAACTCGGCACCGCGCAGGACGCGCTCGCGCACGCGCAGCGGCTCTCCAGCGCCGTGCTCGGCAATCCCGCGCTCGCCATGCAGGTCGTCGATGCGCAAGGCCGTCAGCTCGCCGCGCACGACGAAGGCGAGACCTTCGACGAACCGCCCACACCGCTCCACAACGCCGTCACGGCCGCCGATGTCGATCTGTCGCCCGCGCATGCGGGCGCGCTCGTGCTTGCGCCCGACGCGCGTATTACCGATAGCGCGATTCGCGAATGGCGCAGCGCGCGCGGCGTGCCACTGCGCAGCGTCGCGTTCGACGTGACGCTGCGCGACGGCGCGACTGTGCGTGTGGCGATCGCGCGCGATATGCGCGGACCGCTGAGCCTGCTCGATTCATATCGCGACACGCTCGGCTTCGCGGGCAGCGTGGGTACGCTCGTCGTGCTGCTCGGCAGCTACGCGTGGATTAGTCTCGCGCTGCGGCCGCTGCGCCAGATCGCCGATCAGGCACGCGAGGTCAACGCGTACCGGCTCGATCAGCCAATCCGCGTGAAGCACCTGCCTGGTGAACTGGCGACGCTGGTGGCGTCGCTGAACGCCATGCTCGAACGTTTGCACGCGGGGTTTCAGCGTCTTTCGCAATTCACCGCCGATCTCGCGCACGACATGCGCACGCCGCTGAGCAATATTCGCGGCGCGACGGAAATCGCGCTCGCGCGGCCGCGTCCCGAAGAGGAATATCAAACGGTGCTCGCTTCGAATCTGGAGGAATGCGAACGACTTTCGCGCATGATCGAGAACGTCATTTTTCTCGCGCGCGCGGAGCATCCGCGCTTCGAAACCCGCCGCCGTACTTTCGACGTGTACGACGAACTCGAACGTATTGCGGGCTATTTCGAAGGGCTGGCGGAAGAGGCGGGGCTGGCGATTCGCGTCGACGGCAGCGGCACCTTGAACGCCGACGTCGAACTGTTTCGCCGCGCCTTGAGCAATCTGATCGCGAACGCGCTGCGCTATACGCCGACGGGCGGCACGATCGCGTTGACGGCCACGCCGTCTGCCGACGCGCTCGAAGTGGTGGTCGAGAATCCCGGTACGCCGATTCCGCCTGAACATCTCGAACGTATTTTCGAGCGCTTCTATCGCGCCGATCCTTCGCGCACGAGCGCGCCCGAAGCGATGGGCGCGGGCGCGTCCGCCGGACTCGGGCTCGCTATCGTGCGCACGGTGATGGAGTTGCACGGCGGCAACGTGCGCGCGGAAAGCGACGCACGCAGCACGCGCTTCATTCTCCGCTTCACGCGCGACGCTGTCTGAATGGCCGCGCTTTATTCCGTAGCGCTCCACGTGCCGCCCAGCGCCTGAATCAATCGCACGCAGGCATCCATTCTTCGTCCTTCGATCACCACTGCGTCGCGTTCGTTCGTGAGTGCAATCGTCTGCGACGTGACCACGTCGAGATAACTGACCGCGCCCGCATTGAAGCGATTCGTCGTCAGTTGCAAGGCCTGCTGTGCGGCTTGTGCGGCGCGTTGCTGCGTCAGCGATTCGTCGGCGAGCGCCTGTAGCGCGGAGAGATTGTTCTCCACCTGTTCGAACGCGACGAGCACGGCTTGCCGATAATCGGCCACTGTGCCGTCGTATTGCGCGGTCGCGCCATGCAAGGTCGCCGTGCGCTTGCCGCCATCGAAAAGCGTGCCGACGAGTTGCGGACCGATCGACCAGAACAGACTCGGCGCGCTGAGCCACGGCGCGAAAAACGAGCTTTCGAGACCTGCCGTCGCGCTCAACACGAGATTGGGAAAGAACGCTGCATGCGCCGCGCCGATCTGCGCATTGGCGGCGGCGACGCGCCGTTCGGCGGCGGCAATGTCGGGACG
This sequence comes from Paraburkholderia tropica, assembly GCF_914484835.1. Lineage (GTDB taxonomy): Bacteria > Pseudomonadota > Gammaproteobacteria > Burkholderiales > Burkholderiaceae > Paraburkholderia > Paraburkholderia tropica_A. The sequence goes on along the minus strand of NZ_CAJZAR010000068.1, from coordinate 175,508 downwards.
CCGCTCGATCAATTGCGAGGGCAGGCCCGGCGGAATGGTCGGCAGCGTGAAACGCGTTTGCGCGGCAGGCAGCGAGAATATCGAAGCCGGTTCGCCGATCAGCGTGGCCATCGCGTGTTCGAGTTGCGCGCGGTTCACGTCGATATCGCGGGCCTGCGTGCGCGTGCTGTCGAGCTGCGCTTGCGCCTGCGCGACCGCGGAAGCATCGATCGCGCCATTGCGCTGCTGATTCTGCACGATGCGCAATGCGTCCGCATACGCCTGCACGCTCGCATCGAGCAATTGCTTTTGCGCGTCGAGCGAACGCAGGTCGAAATAATCGACCGCGAGTTGCGCGCTCATCGCCAGCCGCACGGATTCGAGATCGGCCGCGCTGGCCTGGGCGTTCGCGCTCGCGCTGGTGACTTCGTCGCGAATGCGGCCGAACACATCGGGTTCCCATGTGGCCGATACGCCCACGGCGTAGTCGGGAATCGTCTTGCCCGCGAGCGACGAACCCTGCTTGTTCGCGGACGTGCGATAGCGGTCCTGCGCGACGCCCGCCGTAATGGTCGGCAGAAAGCCCGCGCGCTGATAATCGGTCAACGCGCGCGCCTGATTCAGATTCGCGAGCGCCTTGCGCACGCTTTGATTCGACACGTCGATACGCGCTTCGAGCGTATTCAATTCCGTGTCGTTGAAAACGGTCCACCACGCGCCGCGCGGCGTGGCGTCGGCGGGTGTCGCGACCTGCCACGCCGATTTTTGTGCCGATTCTTGCGCCGATTTGTTCACCGACGCGTCGGACGAACCCGCGAAATGCGCGGGCACTTCGACCTTGGGCGGCTGATACGGCGCGACCGTCGAGCACGCGGCCAGCGCGGCGATCACGGTCGAGGTTAGCGCAGCAGCGAGCGCGCGTTTGGGCAGCATGCAGAGACTCATGATGATTGCTTCGCTCCCGCGCCAGGCGAAGAAGTGGCGATGCTGACCGCTTCGCCGTTCGTGATGCTGTCGCCGGGATTGTCGATCACGCGATCGGTGTCGGCGAGACCCGAAGTGATTTCCACATGCGTGCCGAAATCGCGGCCCAGATGCACGAGCTTGATGTGCACTTTGCCGCTCGCATCGACGGTGGCGACGGACACGCCATCGGGACGGAACAGCAGCGCGCTCACGGGAATGTCGAGCGCGGGCGTCGCGGTCGTGAGCGCGAGATGCGCCTGCACGTAGCCGCCCGGCAGCAGCGCGCCGTCCGCATTGTCGACGTCGATTTCCACGCGCAACGTGCGGCTCACGGGATCGAGCGCGCCCGCCGTGCGCGCGACGCGCGCGTTGAAATGCCGTCCAGGATATTGCTGCGTCGTGAGCCACGCCTGCGTGGCGGGCGTGATGCTCGCGGCGTCGTCTTGCGGCACATCCACGAACACACGCAAGGTCTGCGTTTGCGAAAGATGGAACAACTCGTTCGCGGCCGTGGGCGTGCCCGGCGTGCCGCCCGCGGTGACCAGCGCGCCCACGTCCACGTCGCGCGACGTGATCACGCCGTCGAACGGCGCGGTGACTTTTTCATACGAGACCAGTTGCGTCAGGCGCGCGACGTTCGCTTGCGCGGCCGCGAGCGCGGCCTGTTTCGTCTGCATGTCGCTGGTCTTGGCGTCGGCGTCCTGCTGCGCGACCGACTGGCTTTGCAGCATGGTTTGCCAGCGCGCGGCGGTCGTTTTCGCATACGCATACGCGGCTTGCGCGGAGACTTCGTCGGCGCGCGCGGCGCGCAGTTGCGCGTCGAGATCGGGCGCGGCGATATCGGCGAGCACCTGGCCCGCCTTCACGTGCGTGCCGATGTCGGTGTACCAGTGCGCGATATAGCCGCTCGTGCGCGCGTAAATCGCGGCATCGGCGTAAGGCGTGGCGGCGCCGGGCAGCGCGAGGTCTTCGCTCGCGGGTGCGTGCTTCGGCTGCACCACGGAAACGGTGAGCGTGTTCTGCGTGTCCGTTTGCGCGGCGAGCGCCTGGCTCGCGCGCAGCCGCGGCACCACGCCCGCCGCGAGCAGCGCAAGCGCGAGCGCGGCGAGCAAGGGCAGGGCGTACGAGCGCGAGCGGCGTTTGGCATGCGTGCCGCTTTCGGGTGATTGGTCGATGTCGTTCATGATCGTGAATCGAGCGAGAGAGAGGGAAGCGCCAGGTGCTAAGTGCGGAATGCGAAGCGCGTGGTGTTATTGGTCGGCGTCGGCGGCTTGCACGTCGAGCGCGGCGGCGTCCTGCGCTTGCTCAGCGTCCCGCGCTTCGGCGCGCGCCTTGCGGCGGGCGAGCCAGCCATGCACGATGCTGAACACCACCGGCACGAACATCAGCGTGGACAGCGTGCCGCACGCGAGCCCGCCGATCACGGCGCGGCCGAGCGGCGCGTTCTGCTCGCCGCCGTCGCCGAGCCCGAGCGCCATCGGCAACATGCCGATCAGCATTGCGAGCGCGGTCATCATCACCGGGCGAAAGCGCGTGAAGCCCGCTTGTTCGGCGGCGTCGGCGGGCGAGAGCCCTTCGGCCAGACGCTCGCGCGCGGCGGTGATTACCAGAATGCTATTCGCGGTGGCGATGCCGATGCAGAGGATCGTGCCGGTGAGCGCGGGCACGCTGATCGTCGTGTCGGTGGCGAACAGCATCCACGCGATGCCCGCGAGCGAGGCGGGCAGGCCGCTCAGGATGATGAGCGGATCGAGCCACGACTGGAAGTTCACGACCATCAGCAAATAGACGAGCGCGACGGCGAACACGAGACCGGTCAGGAGGCCTGAGAAAGCTTCGTGCATGGCCTGGACCTGGCCGCGAATCACGATGGACGAACCGGGCGGCAGCTTGGCTTCCTCGCTGTGCACGATGGCGGCCACATCGTTCGCCACGCCGCCGAGATCGCGGCCCTGCACCGAGCCGAAAATATCGAGCACGGGCTGCACGTTGTAATGCGAGACCACGGCCTGCTGCGTGGCGCGCGTAAAGCTGCCGAGCGAGCCGAGCAGATTCTGCACGGGCGGCGCGCCGTTCGCATTTTGCGCCGCGTTTTGCGGGCCGTTCACGTTGCTCGCGCTCGAACCGGTGAGCGGCAGATTCGCGAGCGCTTGCAGCGAATTCACGTCGTACTGCGGCATCATCACCAGCAGCGGATAGCTCACGCCGTTCTTCGGATCGAGCCAGAAATTCGGCGTGGTCTGCGAGCTGCCCGAAAGCGCGATCAGCAGATTCTGCGCGACGTCGCGTTGCAGGAGGCCCGATTGCATCGCCTTGGTGCGATCCACGTCGACATTGATGGCGGGTGCGTCGCCCGGTTGCTGCAGGCGCGCATCGACGAGACCGTGCACGCCGCGCAGCTTCGTGAGCAGATCGTTGGCGACGACGCGATTCGCCGCGAGCTTGTTGCCGACGATTTGAATATCGATCGGCGCGGGCAAGCCGAAGTTGAGAATCTGGCTCACGATGTCGGCGGGCAGGAACGCGAAGGTCACGCCGGGAAACGCCTTCGGCAGCGCCGCGCGCAATTGCGCGACGTATTGCGCAGTCGGTCGATGGCCTGGTTTGAGCGACACCATCACGTCCGCGTCTTCGGTGCCGATCGGGTCCGAGGAATCGTAAGTGAGATTGATGCCGCTGACGGGCACGCCGATATTGTCGAGGATCGCGCCCTGATCGGCGGCGGGAATCACGCTGCGAATGTGCGCTTCCACTTCGTCGGTGAGACGCGCGGTTTGTTCGATTCGCGTGCCGGTGGGCGCGCGCAGATGCAGGCGGATTTCGCCGGTATCGACGCTCGGAAAGAAGTCGCGGCCCGTGAAGGCGAGCAGTGCGAGCGAGGCGAAACAACAGCCGAGAAAGACCGGAATAAAGCGGCGGCGATTGGCGATGGCGCCTACGAGCGCTGCGCGATAGCGCAAACGCAACGCTTCGAAACGGGCTTCAAACGCGGCCTGAAATTGCGTGATGCGCGTGACGAACGCATTTGCGCGCGTCTTGCCCGGCGCACGTTGCTTGAGCAAATAGAGCGCGAGCGTGGGCACCACCGTGCGCGAAAAGAAATACGACGCGCACATGGCGAATATCACCGCTTCCGCCATCGGCACGAACAGATAATGCGCGACGCCGGTGAGCAGAAACATCGGCGCGAATACGATGCAGATCGACAGCGTGGAAACGAATGTCGGCACGGCGATTTCGCCCGAGCCATTGAGAATGGCGTCGTAGAGCGGTTCGCCGTTTTCGAGGTGATGCGTGATGTTTTCGATGGCGACCGTCGCGTCGTCCACGAGGATACCCACGGCCAGCGCGAGGCCGCCGAGCGTCATGATGTTGATGGTCTGGCCGAGCGCGGAAAGCGCGAGTATCGACGTGAGCACCGCGAGCGGAATCGACACGGCGATGATGAGCGTCGCGCGCCAGCTGCCGAGAAACAGCAGGATCATCAGCGCGGTGAGCGCGGCGGCGATCAGCGCTTCGCGCACCACGCCGCCAATCGCGGCCTTCACGAATACCGACTGGTCGCCGAGCGGCGTGATCTTCAGCGCTTTCGGCAGGCCCGCGGCGATATGCGGCAGCAGCGCGCGCACCTGATCGATGATCGTGAGCGTGGAGGTACTGCCGGTCTTTTCGACCGTGAGCAGCGCCGCGCGCTTGCCGTCGCTGCGCACGATATTGGTTTGCGGCGCGTAGCCGTCGCGCACGTGAGCAACATCGCGCACATAAATCACGCTGCCATTCACGGTCTTGATCGGCAGATTGTTGAGCGCGGCGATGCTGTCGGTGCTGCCGTTCATTTGCACGTTGTATTCGCGCGCGCCGATTTTCGCGGTGCCGCCCGGCAAGATCAGGTTCTGCGCGTTGATCGCATTCACCACGTCGAGCGGCGCGAGACCTTTCGCCTGCAACGCGTGCGGGTCGATATCGACCACGATCTGGCGTACCTTGCCGCCGAACGGCAGCGGCACCGACGCGCCTTGCACCGTCGCGAGCTGCGTGCGGATGAAGCTGTTGCCGAGGTCGTAAAGCTGCTGTTCGGCGAGCGTGGCGCTCGACAGGCCCAGTTGCAGGATCGGCACCGTCGAGGCGTTATAGGTGATGATGTTCGGCGGCAGCGTGCCGGGCGGCAGCACGCGCAGAATCGACGCCGAATTGCTCGCGGCCTGCGCGATGGCGCGATTGATATCGGCGCCCGGATGAAAGAACACCTTGATGACCGACACGCCGTTCAGCGATTGCGATTCGATATGCTCGATATCGTCCACATCGGAAGTCAGCGCGCGTTCGTAATTCGAAGTGATGCGCTGCGCCATGTCCTGCGCCGAAAAGCCGTTATACGACCAGACGATGCTGACCACCGGAATATCGATGTTCGGAAAGATATCGGTGGGCGTGCGCAGAATCGCGAGCGGTCCCGCGATCAGAATGAGAATCGCGAGAACGGCGAACGTATAAGGGCGGCGCAGGGCGAGCCGGACAATCCACATGACGAACCTGTTTGACGGTGAGCGCGCGCGGCGTGCAGGACAACGCGCGCGCAATGCGGGCAGAAGTCGGCAGTCTGACGTCGGGGGCTTTGCCGCAGGGTGACCGTCGGATTACAAAATCGTCATGTGGCGAGGCGGATCAGACCTCGAGGGTGCGCAGCGGATCGAAGGCGCGGTTTTCCCAGACCAGTTCGCCGGCGCGATGCGCCTCGCCGGCATTGAGCGGATAGCCGCGCGGATTGGTCACGACGCGCGCGCCATTCGCGCGATAGTCGAACGAATCGTGCACGTGGCCGTGAATCCAGAGATCCGCGTAGGGCAGCAAATAACGCAGATCGCTGAGAAAGGCGGGATTGTCGGGATGTGTGGCGAAGCGGTCGTGAATCGAATCGGGCGAAATGCCGTGATGCGTGACCACGATCGTTTTGCCCTTGAATGGCGTCGCCAGTTCGCGCACGAGCCAGGCCACCGAACGCTGATGTTCGAGCAAGGCGTCAGCGGGGCTGAATGGCGCGCGGCCGTCGAGCGTGATCGCGCTGTGATCCGAATTGGTGTCGAGCGCATATTGCATGTCGCGCGCGCGATTGCCGTAGAGCGCGTAATCGGTCCACAGGCAGCAGCCCAGAAAACGCACGTTGCCGATCACGGCCGCGCTGCGCTCCAGAAAGTGGATCGACGTGCCTTCGGCCTTCGCGTGCAGCGCGGCGGTCACGTCGGGCCACGCGCCGCCATAGGCTTCGTGGTTGCCGCTGACGTAGACCACCGGCACGGGCCAGTTCGCGAAGGTGTCGATGGCGTGTGTGCCGCGATGAATGTCGCCGGCGAGCACGAGCACGTCGGCGTCCGGGGCGGGCGGAAAAGGGGGCGCCTCGGCAAAGCGCGCATCGAGCGCGTCGAGGTGCAGATCGGAAGCGATCTGAATACGCATAAGGGGCCTGCCAACGAAGCGGAGAATCTAACGCTGCGTATTATCGCGAATCCAGCCGATTGGGTGCAGCTTCGCTTGCAGGCGCGCCGTTTGCATGATCGCTCGTGCATGCTGCAATCGCGGGTTCAGGTGCCGGAGTCGCGTTCTCCGCGATCTGCCAGGCCACGAGTCCGGGCAGATAGAACAGCAGATCGCGCACGCGGCGCGCGCCCGCGAGCGCGAGGCAGGTGGGCGCGTCGATGCCCAGCACGGAGCCGATCAGCACGAAGCCGCCTTCCTGCACGCCCAGACTGCCGGGCACCAGAAACGCGATGCTGCTCGCGAGTTGAATGAGCGCTTCGAATACGAAGGCCTCGGCGAACGTTGCGTCCACACCTAATGCGTGCAGCGCGACCCAGATTTCGAGCGCGAGGCCGAGGCATTGCAGCGTTTGCCAGATCACGAGGTATTGCATCACCACGGAAGTCTGACGCCAGACTGATTTAATCGAATCGTCGATACGCCGCGAATTACCAATCAGCCCATAAACCTTACCGCCCGTTACGCGATTGACGAGATTCGCCGCGCGCTCGAACGGACGTGCGTGCTGCACGAGCGCAAACAGCAAAAGAATCGGCGTAAAGAGCGCAATGCCGAGCGCGAAATGCGCGGCGACGCGCGCGCCCATGCTGCTCGCCTGAGCGAGCAGGTACGCAATTGCGAGCAGCGCGAAAATCACCTGGCTGATCAGCGTGAGCTGCATGTCGGTGACGAGGCTCGCGACGATCGCGGCGGGCCGCACGCCTTCGCGGCCGAGCAGCCGGAACGACACCAGTTCGCCGCCGATGCGCGCGACCGGCAGCAGGCCGTTAACCGATTCGCGTATCCACACGAGTTTGAGCATGAACGCAAACGTCGGGCGCTGCGCGCGCCGGATCAGCAGGCGCCAGTCCCACGCGTTCGCGAGCATCGGCAGCACGTGCACGAGCGCCGCGATCACGAGGCCGACGCCGGCCTTGCGCATCAAATCGACGATGGTTGCAGGGTTGTCTCGCCAAACGAGCCAGATCGCGAATAGCAAACCGCAGAGTGCGGCGACGCGACCGACATGCTTCATATTCATTCTGGTCCAGCTTATATAAGGAAGAACACGCTTATCCGATGCGGCCAACGGCTCATTCATCCGATGAAAGCGTCAGCATGCCCGCGCGGTTGACGCGGAAGCGGTGGCCCCGCCACATGACATGCGAGGAAAGAAAACTGCAGAGATACACCGTGAATTGCACGATATCCCACATCGGCAGCAGCCACCAGCCTCGCGCGGATTGGGCCGTCGCGCGGTCGACGCGCCAGCGCAGCAGTTGCCGCGCCGCGAGGGCGAGCAGCAGCAAGCCCGAGGCAGCGAGTGTACCGCCCGACGCGAGCAGCGCCAGCAGTGCGAACGGCACCGGATGCATCAGGCATGAGCCGAGATGGCCGAGCCGGTCGGCGGCGCGGATCGTGCGGCTCCAGCGTAATTCGTGCGTGAACAGCGCGCTAAACGTGGCCTCGGTGCAGGCGTGATTGACCAGATGCGCGGGCACCGCGACGGTCGTGCCGATGTGGCGCGCCGCTTCGCCGAGCGCGTGATCTTCGGCGAGATGATGCGAGAACTGCGCCAGGCCGCCGATGGCGTCGAGCGTGGCGCGCGTCATCGCAATCGTCTGGCCAAAGCATGGGCGCGCGCGGCCAATCGCGAGTCCGGTGATCACGCCGGGCAGGAACTGATAGTGGGTGGCGGCGACCGATCCGCGTGTCCAGAAACCGGGCGCGGCGACGCCGCGATAGGCGCAGGTGACGATGCCGACGCCGGGCTGTTCGAGTTCGCCCGCGATCGCACGCAGATAGCCGCGCTCGACGCTCACGTCGCTATCGGCGAAACACAGCACGTCGTGGTGCACATGATCGAGCATGTTGACGAGATTCGCGACCTTGCGATTGGGGCCATAAAGGCGCGAATCGACAACCACGTCGATGTCCGCAGCGGGAAAGCGCGCGCGCAACGCGTTCACGATGTCGAGCGCGGCGTCGTTGGCGTCGTGCACGCCGAACACGTGCTGAACCGGCCCCGGATAATCCTGATCGAAAAAACTCGCCAGATGTTCTTCGAGCCGCCATTCGGTGCCATGCAGCGGCTTCACGAGCGTGATGCCCGGAAAATGCGTGGGCGCCGCGGCTTTGCGCTTGAAAAAGCGATCGACCAGAACGGCGGCGAACAGGGTGTATGCCACGCCGATGGCCGCGAAAACGGAACACGTCACGGTCGCGAGCCACGCCGCGAAATGCGCGACAGTATGCGTCGCGGTATCGTCGAGGGCGAGCATCGCCAGCAGCGAAAGGCCCACGCTCGCCATGGCCAGCGCCTTCAGCGAGAGGTCGTCGTAGGAGCGAGGCGGGCGCATCATGCGGCGCGCACCCGGATGCGCGAGCGCGCGCTGCCGTCGAATGTCTCGTTCGACGGAATCAGCCAGAACAGCGTTGTCATAAGTCGAGTGTCGCCCTGCATCAGTCCATGCCTGGTCATAGTGTCGGTGAGTCAGGTGACGCAGCGAAGTCAGAACTTCGGGTCCGAATAACGGGGCGCATCGCGACGGCCTGCGAATGCGCCGTGGACATCGTCGAGTCTCGGCTCGCAGAGCAGGCAATGCAAGGTGATCAGCACACGATGAGGGCAATCGTGTGGCAGCCCCATTATTTCCTGCGGGCCGCATGCATTGCGCAGCATGCCGCGGCTGGCCGCGTGACGATAAGCGGCATGCGCGATCACGCGCACGATCAGAACGATCAATGCGACCGACACTGCTGCCGTCAGATGAAAGGTTGGCGTGTCGAAACGCTCGGCCGGTGCGCCCATTATCAGCACGTCAATAAAGACCATGCCTTGAATACTGAGGGCGGCGAGAGCGGCGACGAGAATATGCGCTTGCCACTGGCGAATCGTCCAGAATTTCACGAATGCGACTCCAGCGGTGCGTACCGCGACAGGCATGAGTGGATTTCAAATTCCATGCGGAACCATGCATTTCGATTGCGGTAAAACGTGCGTCTTTTAACGCGCTGCAGATCGAGATCCTGTGATCGTACGAGCCGTTAGCTGAAGGCTTGCTTAAGGCCACGATGATTCGCGCGGCCTATTTCTTGACGGATCGTTACAGCGCTTGCGCTATTAATGTTTTATCAATGCCAACGTGTGCTAATGGAAAGCTTTTTGTCAGCGATCAGGATAGCAAACCAATTGAGACACCCGTGTGTCGGCTTTATGTCGCGATCTGCACGATATGCTCAACGCGCGCAATATGCGTGCTGAAACTATTCCCGCATGCAACGAATTCGCAGAATCACCTTAATGAAATCGATAATCGATTCGCGTGATTCGCATGGGTGCTTACATAACATTCCCAAAACTTTCCGGTGCGCTAGGCGTTGACCAGATACGCGCTGCGCCTCACGTTTGCCGGACAGAACACGCGAAACTCCACGGGCTCGGCGGCGGGCGTATCGGCGACGATGCCGCCCGCGTGCAGCGCATGTTGAAGCGCCGCGATGACCTGACCGTCCGGGTCCTGATCGATGGCGATATCCATGATGCCCGCGTCGATATAGTGCCGATGAATGTCGAGCATCTCGTGGCCGATCCACACGACCTCGCCCGCGAGTCCCGCTTTGCGCAGCGCCGCTTCGATGCCCGCCGATCCATAACCGGTGTTGTAGATGCCCGCGAGCGGGCCGCGCCGCAGCGCGGCGTTCACGGCGCGATAGCAGCGGTCGTCGGCGTCGTGCGATTCGCTCGGCGAGACTTCGCACGCCAGGGCGGGGAAATGCTCCGCGATCTGTTCGCGGCAGCCCGCGATGCGGTCGGCGTGCGCGCGATAGTCGAGGCGTGCGGGCAAGAGCAGCACGCGGCCGGGCTTCGCGAGTCGGCCGAGAAAATAGCCCGCTGTGCGGCCCGCGCGCAGATTGTCGATACCCGCGAAATGCCGCCGCTCGATGCCGCCGATATCGGTCACCATCGTCACGACGGTTTCGCCGCGCGCGATGGCGGCGGCGAGCGCGGCGCGCACGTCGGGCGTGTCCTGCGCGGTGACGATGAGCGCGGCGCGGCGATGGCGCGTGTGACCGATCGATTCCGGCAGACGCGCTTCGTCAGCGGCGCTCAATAGCGTGCGATGCACAACCACGCGGCGGTCGAGCATTTGCATCGCGCGCTGCAACGCCTCGCGCAATCGGCTGAAGAACGGCAGGTCGCTGTCCGGCAGCAAGACGTCGATATGGACGAGGCCGTGCTGCGTGTCCGGCATCGAACGCGGCACGCCAAGCTGCTTCGCGGCGGCCACCACGCGCTCGCGCGCCTGCGCGGAAACACTGCCGCGCTCGTTGAGCACACGGTCGACGGTCGTCGTGCTGACGCCCGCGAGTTCCGCAATTTCGATGAAGCGGGCCGTGCGCTTGCGCCAATGCGGCGGCGTTGTTTTCGACACGTGGCGTCTCCTGGTGGCGATGTTGCGCTGCACGGTGAGGTGCGCGCGTCGTGCTAACGCTAGAAGAAAGACGAAATTTCGTCAATCCTGGCATTGAGGCGCGCCGCGCGCTCACCTATGTTCGTCACATGAGCGCCGCGCACACGATGCGGCGCCTTCCGACAAGGAGACACAAGTGGCGCATACGGAGACTGCGGAAACGGCCGGTGCCTCGGCGCGCGAGGCATATCGGCTGATCGGCGGCGCGGGCGAGCGCGCGCAGGCGGCCGGCCTCGTCAACGCGGACTGGTACAAATGCGCGGTTCCGCGCGCGACGATGAAGCAATTGATGCAGCGCAGCGACGGCCGCGCGATTCGCGACACCTTGCTCTGGTACGCGTCGATTATCGCGAGCGGCGCGCTGGCCGGTTACGCGTGGCATTGGCATTCTTTTTGGGCGATTCCCGCCTTTCTGCTTTACGGCACGCTCTATTGCAGCCCCGCGGATTCGCGCTGGCATGAATCCGGTCACGGCACCGCGTTTAAAACGCGCTGGATGAACGACGCGTTGTATCAGGTCGCGTCGTTTCAGGTATTCCGGCGCGCGACGGTCTGGCGCTGGAGCCACGCGCGTCACCATACCGATACGCTCGTGGTCGGGCGCGACCCGGAAATCGGCGCGCAGCGTCCCACCGACTGGCTTGCGCTCGGGCTCAATATCTTCGCGATCAAACATGTGGCGCACGAACTGCCACGCATGGTGAGCGCAGCGTTCGGCCGTATCGGCGCGGAAGAAGAGACCTTTATTCCGGCTTCGGAATGGCCGAAGGTGATTCGCGAGGCGCGTATCGCGCTGGCGGTTTATGCGCTCGTGATTGCCGCGTGCATTGGCTTTCGCTCGATTTTGCCGCTGCTGTATATCGGCTTGCCGAGTTTGTATGGCGCGTGGCTGTATCTGTATTTCGGACTCACACAACACGCGGGCATGCCCGAGAACGTGCTCGATCATCGCCGCAATTGCCGCACGGTGAGGATGAATCCGCTATTTCGTTTTCTTTACTGGAACATGAATTACCACGTCGAACATCATATGTTTCCGATGGTGCCGTTTCATGCCTTGCCGAAATTGCACGAGGTGGTGAAAGACGATATGCCCACGCCGTATTCCAGCACGATTGCGGCGTATGCGGAAATCATTCCGGCGCTGGTGCGCCAGACGCGCGATCCTTCCTATGCGGTCGCGCGGCCGATTCCGGGCGCGGGCGTCGCGCAGGCATGACGCGCGCAACAACGTAACGCGAAAACACGACACGACAATCAGGAGACGAACATGACGCAATGGATCGACGCCGCCGCGCTCGACGATATCGAAGACGAAGACGTGATGCGCTTCGATCACGCGGGCCATACTTACGCGATTTATCGCATCGGCGAGGATGTGTATGCGAGCGATGGACTCTGCACGCATGAGCAGGTGCATCTAAGCGATGGACTCGTGATGGGCCACGTGATCGAATGTCCCAAACACAATGGCCGATTCGATGTGCGCGACGGACGCCCGCTGTGCGCGCCTGTCTGCGAAAAACTCAAGACGTGGCCCGCGAAAGTGGAGGGCGGGCGCATCCTGCTCGAAATCTGAAGTCGATAAATCTGAAATCGATATCCAGGGCGCGCCGCCGGGCGTTATTCCACAGGCAAGCCGAGAATTGCGCAGTAAAACGCATATTCGGCCTTGAGCGCGTGTGCCTGATTGGCCGCCTTGCGAAAACCGTGACGCTCGTCGGCGTAATAATGCGCTTCCACGCGCACGCCGTTTTGTTCCAGCGCGGTCACCATGCTGCGCGTTTGATCGGGCGTGACCACGGCGTCGAGTTCACCCTGGAAGAAAATCACCGGCACGTGGATTTGGCTTGCATGCAGCAGCGGCGTGCGCGCGCGATAACGTTCGAGATCGGCAACCGGGTCGCCGATCAGCCAGTCGAGATAATCGGCTTCGAATTTATGCGTGTGCTCGCCGAGCGTGAGCGGATCACTCACGCCATACAGGCTGCCGCCACCGCGAAACACGTCGCGGAACGCCAGCGCGCAGAGCGCCGTGTAGCCGCCCGCGCTGCCGCCGCGAATGAAGGCGCGCGCGGGGTCGATGCGGTGCTGCGCGGCGAGCCAGGCAACGGCGTTGCAGGCGTCGTCGACGTCGGCCACGCCCCAGTTGTCGCGCAGCGCTTCGCGGAACGCGCGGCCGTAACCAGTGCTGCCGCGATAGTTCAGATTGACGACGGCAAAGCCGCGCTGCGTCCAGTACGGAATGCGCGGATCGAACACGGGGTAGCAGGCCGAGGTCGGGCCGCCGTGAATGAACAGCACGACGGGCGGCGCGTCGATATCGCCTTCGGGCGCGTAGAAATAGCCGTGCGCGTGCTGATCGCCGCTCGGAAAACGCAGGATCTCCGGCTGCGGAATGCGTGCGTCTGGCATCATCGGCGAGACCTCGGCCAGCACGCGCACGCGATGATCGCGCCGTCCGATCGCGAGCACGGCGGCGGGGCAGGTCGGCGACGCGGCGATGCAGTAAAGATGGTCGGCGTCGGCGGCGAGATTGCGAAAGCGGCTGTAGCCGGCGGCGAGTTCATGACACGCGCCATGCGCATCGCGATGACCGAGCTTGCCCCAGCCGTTCTCCATCCACGCGCCCAGATTCGTGCCGTCGTCGAGCGCGATCCAGCTGCGTCCGCCGAGTTGCCAGGGCGCGGCCGCATGATCGGCGGGCGTGCCCGGCAGCGCTTCGAGCGCGCCGTTGGCTTCGCGCCAGGGCTGCCAGAAGCCCGCGCGATCGCTGAGGCAATACAGGTGGCCGTGCGCGTCGAAATGCGCCTGTTGCAGCGCTTCCTCGCGTGCGTCGCCCGCAAGCGTGCGCGGCGCGCTCCAGCCTTGCGCGGCGCGTTCGCTGACGCGCAATTGCGTCGACGTCCACGGCTGATGCGGGCGCTGCCATTCGATCCACGCGAGCCGTGAGCCATCGGGGCTGATGCCGGGCGCGGCGTAAAAATCGCCGCCTTCGGCGAGCACCGTGCGCGCGCCATCGTCGAGCGCGATCGAGACGATGCGATGCGTGCCGCCTTCCTCTTCGACCGCGAGAATCGCGCCGTGGCTGAAACGCAGATCGCCATAACGCCGCGTGCCCTGCGTGAGCGCGACGGGCGCGGCATCGCCTTCAATCGGCTGCCGATAAAGCTGCTGATCCTTCTCGTTGACGAACACCAGCGCGTCGCCAGCGATGCAGAACGAGCCGCCGCCGTATTCGTAGACGCGTCCGCGCACGCTGAAGCCATCGGGCGTGAGGCAGCGCGGCGCATGGCCTTCTTCATGAGGCACGGCGCGCCAGATGCGGCAGGCCGCATCGGCGGGATCGTACGCAGTCCAGAAGACTCCGCGATCGCTCGCGGCCAGTTCGATGAAATCCTTGCCGGCCGCGACGGCCTGCTCGGCGGTAATGCGCTCAGGGATTGCCGAGCGTGCGGGAGTTTCGGTCATTGCGGAAAATGAGCGGTTGGGTCGTGGGCACCGGCTGCGCCGCCTCGCTGCGCGCCTGCACGATGATGCGGTGCTCGGGCGATTTTCCGCACACGGGGTCCGCGTTCGCCGCGTCGCCGGTCAGCATGAACGCCTGGCAGCGGCAGCCGCCGAAGTCCTTCTGTTTCTCGTCGCACGAGCGGCATGGCTCGGGCATCCATGCGTCGCCGCGAAAGCGGTTGAAGCCGAACGAGTCGTACCAGATGTGGCGCAGATCGTGATCGCGCACGTTGGGAAACTGAATTGGCAACTGGCGCGCGCCGTGGCACGGCAGCGCGGTGCCGTCGGGCGTGACGGTGAGGAAAATCGCGCCCCAGCCGCCCATGCAGGCCTTCGGACGCTCCTCGTAATAATCGGGCGTCACGAAAATGAGCTTGCACGGATTGCCGCTCGCTTCGAGTTTTTCGCGGTATTCGTTGGTGATGCGTTCGGCGCGTTCGAGCTGCTCGCGCGTGGGCAGCAATTGCGCGCGATTGAGCTTGGCCCAGCCGTAAAACTGGCAGGTCGCGAGTTCGACGAAATCGGCTTCGAGCGCAATGCACAATTCGATGATGCGATCGATATCGTCGATGTTATAGCGGTGCGTGACGAAGTTCAGCACCATCGGATAACCGTGCGCCTTCACGGCGCGCGCCATCGCGAGTTTCTGCGCGAACGCCTTGCTCGAACCGGCGAGCATGTTGTTCACCTGCTCGTCGCTCGACTGAAAACTGATCTGAATATGATCGAGGCCCGCGCGCTGAAAATCGGCAATCTTCTGCTCGGTCAGACCAATGCCCGACGTGATCAGATTGGTGTAATAGCCGAGTTTGCGCGCCTCGCCGATCAATTCGGCGAGGTCCTGGCGCACCAGCGGCTCGCCGCCGGAAAAACCGATTTGCGCCGCGCCCATCGCGCGCGCTTCGGTCATTACGCGAATCCAGTCCTGCGTGCTCAACTCGTTGCCCTGACGTGCGAAATCCACGGGATTCGAACAGTATGGGCATTGCAGCGGGCAGCGGTAGGTGACTTCCGCGAGCAGCCACAGCGGCAGGCCGACGCTCGGGGCAGCGGGCGAGGGTTTCAGTTCAGACAAGATCGATCCAGTGCTTTTCACGCGCGACGAGCATGAACTGCTCGACGTCTTCGGCCAGTTCGGGCACGCCGGGGAATTGCGTGTTCAACTGGTCGATGATGGCCGCGACGCTGCGCTCGCCGTCGATCAGCGAGCCGATGGCTGAGGCGCTTTCATTGAGCTTCACCATGCCCTCGGGATAGAGCAGCACGTGCGCGTCTTGCGCGGGCTCGAACTGAAAGCGATAACCCCGGCGCCAGACCGGTTTCAGATTGCGGTCGAAATTCACAGTGTGTTCCTTTAGCGGTCTTTTAAAGACCTTTATGCCAGACGCGCTCGTTCGTGACCGAATGATAGGGCGGGCGGCCGAGTTCGTAGGCCATCGACATCGCGTCGAGCATGGTCCACAGAATATCGAGTTTGAATTGCAGAATCTCCAGCATACGCTGCTGGCTTTCATACGTCGTGTAATGCTGCAACGTGATCTGCAAACCATGCTCGACATCGCGGCGCGCCTGGCTCAGACGCGAGCGGAAATACTCGTAGCCGCGCGGATCGATCCACGGATAATGCGCGGGCCACGTATCCAGACGCGACTGATGAATCTGCGGCGCGAACAATTCCGTGAGCGAACTGCTCGCCGCTTCCTGCCAGCTCGCGCGGCGCGCGAAATTCACGTAAGCATCCACTGCGAAACGCACGCCGGGCAGCACGAGTTCCTGCGAGCGCAATTGCTCGGGATCGAGCCCGACGGCTTCGCCCAGACGCAGCCACGCTTCGATGCCGCCGTCTTCGCCCGGCGCGCCGTCGTGGTCGAGCAGGCGCTGGATCCATTGGCGGCGCACTTCGCGGTCGGGACAATTGGCGAGAATCGCCGCGTCCTTCATCGGAATGTTGACCTGGTAATAGAAGCGGTTCGCCACCCAGCCCTGGATCTGCTCGCGGGTCGCGCGGCCCTCGTACATCGCCACGTGATACGGATGATGAATGTGGTAGAACGCGCCTTTCGCGCGCAGGGCCTGTTCGAATTGTTCGGGAGTGAGGGCGGTTTGGCTCATGACTCGGTCCTGTGGCTGCGCGGCGAATTCGCGCGCGGGGGCTTCGGAAATCGCGCCCGGCGCGCGGTGGATGGCGGCGTGCGTGATGTCGGAAGCGTGTTCGTTAAATCTCGATGCTCATGCCGTCGAACGCGACTTCCACGTTGCGTCGCGCAAGTTCCGCACGCTCGGGCGAATCCTCATCGAGAATCGGATTCGTATTATTGACGTGCGTGAGAATCTTGCGCGCGCGCGGAAACTGTTCGAGTACTTCCAGCATACCGCCCGCGCCGCTTTGCGCGAGATGGCCCATCTGGCGTCCCGTGCGCGTGCCCACGCCGCGTTGCTGCATTTCGTCGTCGGTCCAGAGCGTGCCGTCCACGAGCAGGCAGTCGGCGGCATGCATGCGTTCGAGCAAGGCCGCATCGACTTCGCCGAGTCCGGGCGCGTAGAACAGTTTGCCGCCGGTGCGCAGATCTTCGATCACGAGACCGATGTTATCGCCTTCGTGCGGATCGTGGCGATGCGGCGAATACGGCGGCGCGGCGCTGCGCAGCGCGAACGGCGAGAAACGCAGATTGGGGCAGGCGGGAATCTGGAACGCCTCGCCCGAGACGATCGGGTTCCAGCGCAAGCCGCCGTTCCAGTGCTGCAGCATGGTGAAAAGCGGAAAGCCCGTGCTCAGATCCTCGTGGACCATGTCCGTGCACCAGACCTCGTGCGGGCAGCCTTCGCGCAGGCTCAGCAGCCCGGTCGTATGGTCGATCTGGCTGTCCATCAGCACGATGGCGGCGATGCCGGTGTCGCGCAGCGCGCGGTTCGGCTGCATCGGCGCGAAGCCCTGCAATTGCGCGCGGATGTCCGGCGAGGCGTTGCACAGGACCCACGAGACGCCGTCGTCCGAGACGGCGATCGACGATTGCGTGCGCGCCTGGGCGCGAATGCGGCCGCTGCGAAAGCCCGCGCAATTGGCGCAATTGCAGTTCCATTGCGGAAAGCCGCCGCCGGCCGCTGAGCCGAGAATTTGAATATGCATGCTTGATGAAAGGCGACGCCGTGGCGCGCGTCAAGTGAAAAAGCCCCGGCGGGCCGGGGCTATCGTGACCGTCGATGCTGCGAATTAACGGTTCGAGATGTACATCGTGATTTCAAAACCGAGACGCAGATCGGTATAAGCGGGCTTGGTCCACATGGCGGAACTCCTTTCATTAAAACAGGTTGATCAGGCGGACGCCGGGTGAGCGTACACGCGCGCCATCCGCCTCACGCGCATCGTATCAAATTTGGGCGCAATGCCGCATTGACGTTTGCAATTGGTGTTTTCCGCTACATGAATGCACGCTAATTCCTCTGATTATTTCTATTGGTGCAAGAATTGAGGGTTGAATGGCAATATTGCACTGAATGGCGGGCATTATAGAAATGTAAGCGTCATACGATTCACGCCATTTCACTGCGCTCACAGATCCGGCGAATCGCCGTTTCCAGCGTCACACGGCCTTTCCAGGACTCGGCGGGCGTTTCGAATTCGATCCAGCTCTCGTTGAAACCGTCGAGCATGCGCATGCGCGGCAAGGGATTGCGCATGCCTTGCGCGCGGAATTGCGCCTCCCAGACCTCGCGCGGCACGCTGTGCGCGTGCACGGGCTGGCCGAGCGCCTGCGCGAAAGCGGCGGCGATCTCGTTGGGCGTCACGCGGCGCGGTCCTTCGAGTTCGACGACGCGCGCGCCTTGCCAGGTTTCCTGAAGCAATTGCGCCGCCACGCGGCCGATGTCGTCGGTGGCGACCATCGGCACGGGCTTGTCCAGCGGCTGCAAAAAGCTCGCGATCGCGCCCGAGTCGCGTGCGGGCTGCGCGTCCCACGCGGCATTGTCGAAGAACCACGCCGCACGCAGAAAGGCGACCGGCGAAGGCAGCGTGCGCAGCGCGGTTTCCATCATGCCGAGCTGTGTGAGCAGATTCGGTTCGCGCGCCTGTGCGCCGATGGTCGAGAGCACGACCACGCGTTCCGGCCGTGCCGCGCTCAACGCGGTATGCAGCGCCTCGATCGCGCGCCGCGATTCCGCGAAATCCGGCGACGGATCGAATACCGGCGGCAGCAAGACAAACGCGCCAAGCGCGCCGTCGAATGCGCGGCGCAGCGCGTCGGCGTCGTTGATGTCGGCGAGCGCGACCTCGCAACCGCGCGCCGCCCACGGCGCGCCTTTTTCCGCGCTGCGTACGACTGCGCGCACTGGCAGTTGCTGTTCGATCAGCGTATGCGCGAGCGCGCCGCCGACCTGACCCGTGATTCCCGTAATGGCGTACATCGTCATGCTCCCGTTCAATGGTTCGAGGAAAGTGTTCGACGCTCGTCATTCTGGGTGCGGGTTGCGCGTTACACCATGACATGAACGGCATTGGACTCATGACACAATGGCATGACCAAGCGATGGGCGTGATTGACGCTACAGGAGACTCACGATGTCCTTCGACGAACGCATTCTCAACGGCATGGGCGTGATGACGGCCATCGTCGACAGCGGCAGTTTCGCGGCGGCGGCGGAGCGGCTCGACATGACGCAATCGGGCGTGAGCCGTTCGGTCGCTCGGCTGGAGGCGCGGCTCGGCATTCGCCTGTTCGATCGCACCACGCGTACCGTCACGCTCACCGACGAGGGCCGGCGTTTCCACGCGCAAATCGTGCCGCTGCTCGACGGGCTCGAAGAAGCCGCGGCATCGGCGGCAGGCGGCGCGAGCGCGGTGCGTGGGCGTTTGCGCGTGAACGTCGATCCGTTCTTCTCGAAGATCGTGTTGAGCCCGCGTATTGGGCAATTCATCGAGCGTCATCCCGAACTCGATGTCGATCTCATCACGCGCGACGAACTTGGCGATATGGTCGCCGACGGCTTCGATCTCGCGGTGCGCTTCGGCGTGCCGCGTCCTTCGACGCTTATCGCGCGCAAACTGCTCGATACGCGCATCGTCACGGCGGCGTCGCCGGCCTATTTGAAGAAGCACGGACGCCCGCTCAAACCCGCCGATCTCGAACGCGAGCCGCATCAGTGCATTCAGTATCGCGACCCGGAAACGGGGCGGCCATTCGTGTGGGAATTTCATCGGCCGCGCAAGAAAGTGACGATCGCGGCGCGCGGGCGGCTGATGGTGAACGACGTCTCGACGATGCATGGCGCGTGTCTCGCGGGCCACGGCATCGCGCAGATCATGGCGCTCGGCACACAGCCGTTATTCGACAGCGGCAAGCTCGTCGATCTCTTTCCCGATTGGCCCGACGAGCGTTTTCCGCTTTACGCGCTTTATCCGTCGCGGCGTTTGCCGTCGGCGAAAGTGCGGGCGTTTCTCGACTTTATCGTCAAGATGACCGGCGCGACGTTGAAGGATGTGCCGTGGTATTGAGGCGCTCGCGGCGCGAAATCTTTCTGGCGGGCGGCTTTTCTTTAGACTTTATAATCGACTGAATTATCCCGACAAAACAGTGGCTTACTGCCACTCGATTCACGCGCGGCGATAATCCGGCACACTCCGCGAAGCAACCCGGCCAACCGACTCGCCAGGCGTTTATCGTGTCCACCGACCTCCTGATTACCGTTGGCTGTCTCGCGAGCGCCATCGCGATGTTCCTGATCGGCCGCCCGCGCGCCGATGCCGTGGCGCTCATCATGATCGTCGCGCTGCCGCTCGCGGGCGTGATCACCGTGCCCGAGGCGCTGGCCGGTTTCTCCGACGCCAACATCGTGCTGATCGCGGCGCTGTTCGTGCTCGGCGACGGACTCGTGCGCACCGGCGTCGCGCAGCGCGTGGGCGACTATCTGATCGCGCGCGGCGGCTCGAACGAAGGGCGGCTCGTGGTGCTGATCATGGCGGTGGTGGGCCTGATGGGTTCGGTGATGAGTTCGACCGCCATCGTCGCGATCTTCATTCCGATCGTGCTGCGCATCGCGCGTCAGTCGGGCGTTTCTCGCGCGCGCCTGCTCATGCCGATGAGCATGGCCGCGCTCACGAGCGGCATGCTCACGCTGGTCGCGACCACGTCGAATCTGGTGGTCAACAGCGCGCTCGTGCATCGCGGCCATCGCGGCTTCGGCTTCTTCGAAATCACGCCCATCGGCGTGCCGATTCTGCTCGCCTGCATTGCGTGGATGCTGTTCGCGAAGCGTCATTTGCGGGGCGCCGAACGAGGCGCGACGGCCGTGCGTCCCTCGATCAACGACTGGGTGCAGCATTATTCGCTCGAAGGGCGCGCGTTCCGTTTGCGCGTGCGCGCGCATTCGGTGCTGGTGGGCCAGACGCTCGGCGAATGCGGACTCGACGACGATCCCGACGCGCACGTGGTCGCCATCGAGCGCCGCGCGCGCATGGGTACGACGGTGCTGCTCGCGACATCGGACAGCAACGTCGCGCCCAACGATGTGCTGCTGCTCGATGTCGAAAAAGAAGGCTTCGACGTGCAGGCGTTCTGCACGCGTTTCGCGCTCGTGCGGATGCGCATGTCGGGCGCGTATTTCACGGATCAAACGCACGATGTGGGCATGGCCGAGGTGATCGTGCCGCCCGATTCGAAGCTCGTCGGCAGCGAGCCGCGCAGCTCGGTGGCGCTGCGTCGTCATGGCGTGACGGTGGTGGGTTTGCGACGCGGCGACGCGCCGCTCGCGCGCAGCCTGCAGGACACCAAAATCAAGGTCGGCGACACGCTGCTCGTGGTCGGTCCGTGGCTCAGTCTCTTTACGATGGACTCGGTCGAGCACGATATCGTCTGTCTCGCGATGCCGGTCGAAAGCGAGGCTTTCGTGCCCGCGCCGCACAAGGCCCCGCACGCGCTCGCCTGCATGGCGCTGGTGATCGCGATGCTGCTCACGCCGTGGGTGCCGAACGTGCTCGCGGGCCTGATCGGCTGCCTGCTGATGGGCGCGCTCGGCTGCGTGAATCTCGATAGCGCCTATCGCGCGATTCATTGGCGCAGCCTCGTGCTGATCGTCGGCATGCTGCCGTTTTCGATCGCACTGCAACGCACGGGCGGCATCGATATCGCGGCGGACGCGGTGTTGCGTGTTGCGGGCGGCTGGGGCGTGCACGGTCTGCTGGCGGCGATGTTCGTGCTGACGCTGGTGGTCGGCATCGTCATATCGAGCACGGCCACGGCGGTGTTGATGGCACCGGTGGTGATCGCGATGGCCGCGCATTTGCAGGCCTCGCCGTATCCGTTCGCGATGACGGTGGCGGTGGCCGCGTCGGCGGCGTATATGTCGCCGGTGTCTACGCCCGTGAATTCGCTCGTGAGCACGGCGGGCGGCTATCGTTTCGGCGAGTTCTTTCGTGTCGGTCTGCCTGCTTCGCTGGCGGCGCTGGTCATCAACGTGTTGCTTGTGCCGTTGCTGTGGCCGGCTTATCCGCATTGAAGCGGCATGGAATGCGGCATTGAATTCCGCATGAAACGGTTGAATAGCCGATTGACGGCGCGGTGCCGCGCCGGTTAGTCTCGCGCGAGCCGGTAAGGAATTCGCCCATGAGCCTGACGAAGATCGATCTCAATCTCTTTGTGGTTTTTGAAGCCGTGTATCGCACGCGCAATCTCACGCGCGCGGCGGAACTGCTTTTCATCACGCAACCTGCCGTGAGCAATGCGCTCGCGCGCATGCGCAAATCGTTCGGCGATCCCTTGTTCGTGAGCACGGCCGCGGGCATGATGCCGACGCCCGTTTCCGAGAACATCATCGGCCGCGTGCGCGAGGCGCTTCAGTTGCTCGATTCGAGCACGCACGCGGGCGAGCAATTCGATCCGGCCACGTCGCAGCGCACCTTCCGGCTCAGCATGAACGATCTCACCGAGGCCCTGCTGCTGCCCGCGCTCGAAGAAGTGCTGCAACGTCAGGCACCCGGCATTCGCATCGAAAGCTACTTCACCACGCGTCGCGAAGTGCCCGAGGCGCTGGCGAGCGGCGCGGTGAATCTCGCCATCGACGCGCCGCTGATCGACGATCCGCAACTCGAACAGCAGGCGCTGGGCCGCGACCGCTATGCGTGCCTGCTGCGCAAGGATCATCCGTTCACGAAAAAGAAACTCACGCTCGATGATTATTTGCGGCTTGGTCATATTCACGTGTCGAGCCGCAGGCAGGG
This sequence comes from Paraburkholderia tropica, assembly GCF_914484835.1. Taxonomy (GTDB): domain Bacteria; phylum Pseudomonadota; class Gammaproteobacteria; order Burkholderiales; family Burkholderiaceae; genus Paraburkholderia; species Paraburkholderia tropica_A. The sequence continues at coordinate 152,855 of NZ_CAJZAR010000068.1, read as the reverse complement.
GCCCGGTCTCGTCGATACCGAATTGAACAAGCTCGGCTTGCGGCGCACGATTCAGACACGCGTGCAGCATTATCTGGTTGCGCCGCTGATCGCCATGCGCACCGATCTCGTGCTGACCGCGCCGCTCGCGCTCGTGCGCCGCTACGACGCGCGCATCCTCGCGCTGCCGTTCGCGTTGCCCGAACTCGAAACGCATGGATACTGGCATCGCAGTGTGTCGGGCGACCCCGCGCATCGCTGGCTGCGCGAGCAGATCGGGCGTCTCATGCGTTCGCGCAAGCACTGAATTTCCGCGTGTGCCACGGCAGCGATGGGTAATCACCATTCGTTATGACCGGGTATCAAAAGAATAAATTTCCTGAATGCCTCGCGGCCAGGTATCGTGACTGCCATGTTCAGGCGAGGATGGCATGGCGGAACTCTATCTGGTACGGCACGGTCAGGCGTCGTTCGGCGCTGAGAACTACGACGAGCTTTCGCCTTCGGGGCGCACGCAATCGCGCTGGCTCGGCGAATATTTCGCGCAGCAGGCGCTCGAATTCGACTGCGTGGTGATCGGCACGATGCGTCGTCACGAACAGACCGCCGACGCCATTCTCTGGGCCATGCGCGGTTTGCGTATCGACGTCGTGCGGGACGCCGATCTCAACGAATACGATTTTCGTGCGCTGTTCGCGGCGCGCGGCGAGTGCGGCGAGCAGGAATTCGCGTCCGGCATCGCGCCAGAAAGCTCGCCCAAACACTTCTACAAGGTCCTCAAACAAACGCTGCAACTGTGGTCCGAGGACCGCTTGCCCGGCGACTTGCCGGAAAGCTGGGCGCAGTTTCAGACGCGCGTCGAACGCGCGCGCCACGCCATTCAGCGCATGGGGCGCAAGCGCGTGCTGGTGGTCAGTTCGGGCGGCCCGATTTCCGTTTTCACGCAGCAGATCTTGCAGGCGCCCGCCGCGGCGTCGATCGCGCTAAACATGCAGATTCGCAATAGCAGCGTGAGCCATTATGTTTTCAACGAGCAGGCGATGTCGCTGGTGAGCTTCAACGCCTTGCCGCATCTCGATCACGCCGATCGGCGCGAATTCGTCACTTACGGCTGACGCGCGCGCGACGGCACGTATCAATCGACAATCAAGGAGGTGGAATGTGACGACGAATCTATTCGACTTGACGGGAAAAATCGCTTTGGTGACCGGCGCGAGCCGGGGAATCGGCGAGGAAATCGCGCGGCTGTTCGCGCAACAGGGCGCGCATGTGATCGTGTCGAGCCGCAAGCGCGACGACTGTGAAAGCGTAGCTAGTGCGATTCGCGATACGGGCGGCAGCGCCGAGGCGTATCCATGCCACGTGGGCCGCATGGAGGATATTCAGGCGATCTTCGAGCATATTCGCGCAAAGCACGGCCGCCTCGATATTCTCGTCAATAACGCCGCGACCAATCCGTATTACGGCCATATTCTCGATACCGATCTCGCGTCGTTCGAGAAAACCGTCGAAGTCAATCTGCGCGGCTATTTCTTCATGTCGGTCGAAGCCGGAAAGATGATGCGCGAAAAGGGCGGCGGGGCCATCGTCAATACGGCGTCGGTGAATGCGCTGCAACCGGGCGACAAACAGGCTGTTTATTCGATCACGAAAGCCGCCATCGTCAATATGACGCGCGCATTTGCCAAGGAATGCGGGCCGCTCGGCATTCGCGTGAATGCCTTGCTGCCCGGTCTCACGAAGACGCGCTTCGCGGGGGCGCTGTTCGACGATCAAGCGCTCTATGACGGCTGGATGAAGACGATTCCGCTGCGTCGTCACGCCGAGCCGCGCGAAATGGCCGGCACCGTGCTGTATCTGGTTTCCGATGCTGCGAGTTTTACGACTGGCGAATGTATTGTCGTCGACGGCGGACAGACGATCTGAGTGCGCGCACCGTGCGCGGTTGAATGAATCCCCTTCAGGGAGAATGAAATGGATTTTGCGTTTAGCCCCAAAGTCGAGGCGCTGCGCACGCAATTGCGCGCGTTCATGGACGCGCATATCGTGCCGCGCATTCATCAATGGCACGAGGAAGTGAATGCCGGAATCTATCCGGTTTCGTTCATGGAAGCGCTCAAGGACAAGGCGCGTTCGGAAGGTCTCTGGAATCTGTTCCTGCCGCATCTGCACGACGACGAACCCGGCACGCGGCTGACAAATCTGGACTATGCGCCGCTCGCGGAAATCATGGGGCGCGTGTCGTGGGCGTCGGAAGTGTTCAATTGCAACGCGCCGGATACGGGCAATTTGGAATTACTCCATATGTTCGCCACGCCCGCACAGCGCGCGCAATGGCTCGATCCGCTGCTGGACGGCAAGATCCGCTCGGCGTTCGCGATGACGGAGCCCGCGGTGGCGTCGTCGGATGCCACCAATATCACCACGTCGATCCGGCGAGACGGCAACGATTATGTGATCGATGGCCGCAAATGGTTTATTACGAACGCGGCGCATCCGAATTGCCAGCTGTTTATCGTGATGGGCAAGACCGATGTCGATGCGCCCGCGCATCGTCAGCAAAGCATGATTCTCGTACCGCGCGATACGCCGGGCGTAAAGATCATCCGCAATATTTCGGTGCTCAATCACGTTGCGCCCGAGGGGCACTGCGAGATCGAATTCAAGGGCGTGCGCGTGCCGCGCGAGAATCTGCTCGGCGAGGAAGGCAGCGGGTTCGCGCTGGCTCAGGCGCGTCTCGGTCCGGGCCGCATTCATCACTGCATGCGCTCGATTGGCGCCGCCGAACTCGCGCTCGAACTGATGATCGAACGCGCGCAGACGCGCACGGCATTCGGCAAGACGCTGTTCGAGCACGGCACGGTCGCCGAAGGGATCGCCAAGTCGCGTATCGAAATCGATCAGGCACGGCTGTTCGTGCTGAAAACCGCGTGGATGATCGACAACGTGGGCGCGAAAGACGCGCGCAAGGAAATCTCGATGATCAAGGCGCTCGTGCCGGGCGTGCACACCGCTGTGTGCGATCGCGCGATGCAGGTGTTCGGCGCGATGGGGCTGAGTCCCGACACGCCGCTCGCGGATAGCTGGACCTGGGGACGCGCGCTGCGTTTCGCCGATGGCCCGGACGAAGTGCATCTGCAAAGCATTGCGCGCATGGAAGTGAAGGCGCTGCGTCGCGAAACGGCGGACGGCAACCCGTATTTGAAGCCTTCTGTGTAGGGCGTTCGGGCATGAGGCATGGCCTCATGCCTAAAAACTAGGACCGTTCGCGCGCAAGCACGCGTTCGCCCGCATCGTGCGCGAGCATCAGGCTGTCGACGATCGCCAGCGCCGCGACGGCCGCGATCATGCCGAACGCCAGATGAAAATCGCTCGCGCCCGGCGTGCTCGCAGGCGTGCCGCGCAGCAATTGCGCAATCGACAACGCGAGCGCGCCAATCGCAATGCCCATCCCTGCATTCATCTGCTGCAGGACCGAAAAGAGCGTGGTGGCGTGGCTCATCTGCGCTTGCGGCACGTCGGCGAAACCGATGGTGTTCATCGCCGTGAACTGCATCGAGCGCGTCATGCCGCTCACGAACAGCAGCGCGCAAACGATCCAGCGCGGCGTATCCGCATTCAGCAGCGTGAAGGCCGCGAAGCCTAGCGCGACCAGCACGCCATTGCCGATCAGCACCTGACGAAAACCGAACGCATGCATGATGCGCGTGGTGGCCGGCTTCATCGCCAGATTGCCCGCGAATAGCCAGAGCAGCAGCGTGCCCGCTTCGACCGCGCTATAACCAAACGCGAGCTGGAACATCAGCGGCAGCAGAAACGGCGCGGTGCCGATGGCGACGCGAAACAGCGAGCCGCCGAGCGCCGTCACGCGAAACGTGGCGATGGAAAGCGGTGCGAGGCCGAATAGCGGATTCGCGGCGCGCTTGAGGTGGAATGCGGAAATCGCCAGCAGCGCGAGGCCCGCCGCGAGCATCGCGAGTGCGAGCCAGCGCGAGACGTCTGCGCGGCTTGCCGCTTCGAGTCCCGACATGAAGAGGCCGAAGCCCGCGCCCGTCAAGATGAAGCCGGTCACGTCGAAGGGCGCGCGGCGTGCGTTCTCATTGTCGACGAGCGCGATGGCCGCGATCAGCGCTGCGATGCCGAGCGGCAGATTCAGCAGAAAGATCCAGTGCCAGCTCCAGTGCGTGCTGATCCAGCCGCCCACGGGCGGGCCGAGCACGGGCGCGACGAGCGCGGGCCACGTGAGGATCGCGATGGCGCGCACGATCTCTTCTTTCGGTGTATGGCGCAGCACGACGAGCCGTCCGACCGGCACCATCATTGCGCCGCCCACGCCTTGCAGCGTGCGTGCCGCGGTGAACGCGGTCAGATCGCCGCTCGCGGCGCAGAGCAGCGAGGCGAGCGTGAAGATGACGATGGCGGCGCAGAACACGTTGCGTGCGCCGAAGCGGTCGGCCATCCATCCGCTGATCGGAATGAATACCGTGAGCGCGACGAGGTACGCGGAGACGCCGATCGAGAGATGCGCGGCGGCAGTGCCGAAGTCGCGCGCCATCGTGGGCAGCGCGGTGCCGATCACGGTGGCGTCGAGGTTCTCCATGAAGAACACGGCGGCGACGAGCAGGGCGGTCGCGGTGCGGCGGTCGAGGGCGAGTCTCATAACGGGCGGGCGAAGGTCGGCGGCATCGAGCGGTCGAGTATAGCCCGCATCGGCTTGCGCCATCATGGCCCATCATGCAAAACCGCCCGGAACGCAGGGCGTTTCGGGCGGTTCGGGTACGACGCGAGTGGCCGGCGGAGCCGGCGCATTCGTGAGGTATTGCTTAGAAGCGGTGACGGATGCCGAGGTTGACCATCGTCTGCGAAGCCGTGCCGTTGTAGCCGTACGAGCCGATCGAAGCTTGCGCCGCGACGACGCCGTTGTCGCCGTCACGCGTCGTGCCGCTTGCGTGCTGGTAAGCCGCCGTCAGGTACACGTCGGTACGCTTCGAGAGGTTGTAGTCGCCGCCCAGCGAGATCTGGTGGTAGTTCGCCGACGTGTCGCCGCTTGCGTGCGTGTAGCTGTAGCCCACGCCCAGCAGCAGTGCCGGGTTCACCTGGTAGTTCACGAACGCTTGCGCCGTGTTGTACTTCTGCGTCGTGTTGAACGCCGAGTCAGCGTCAGCCGCGTATTGCGCGTTGCTGTAAGCGAGGCCCAGGTTGTACGAACCCACCGTGTACTGCGCTGCGAGGCGTGCGATTTGCAGCGAGTGCGCGGTTTCGTAGCCGGTGTTGACCGCGCTGTCGAACGTGCCGCCGTCCGACGTGCTCGTCCAGCCCGTCGACGCGCGATCGCCTGCGCTGTTCGCTGCGTAGAAGTAGCCGCCTGCGATTGCCAGCGGGCCGTTGTTGTACGACACGGCGGCCGAGTACGACTGCTCCGAACCCGTCGAGCCGGCAACGCCGCCGAACGAGTACATCGTTTCCACTTGCAGGCCGCGATAGATCGGCGAGGTGTACTTGACGGCGTTGTTCACGCGGAAGCTGTTGTCGTAGTTGTCGACGTCGCCAGCGGTTGCGAATGCCGAACCGAAGTAGTTGTCTTCCGTGATGCCTTGAACCAGGTCGACCAGCGGGTCGTATTGGCGGCCGAGCGTAACCGTACCGAAGCGGTCGCTTGCGAGGCCGACGAATGCCTGGCGGCCGAACATCTTGCTGCCTTGGCCGAGGCCGCCCGTCGACGGGTTAAAACCGTTTTCGAGCTGGAAGATTGCCTTCAGGCCGTTGCCCAGATCTTCCGAACCCTTCACGCCCCAGCGCGAACCCGACAGGTTGCCGGCGCTGCTGTTACCGAGGGCCCACAGATTCTGGCTGCCTTGTGCGTTGTTGACGTAGGTGATCGACGTGTCGATCACACCGTAGAGCGAGACGCTCGATTGTGCGTGGGCGGCGCCGGCGATGCCGAACGTAGCCAGTGCTGCAAGCGTAAGGGCGCGTGATTTCATCTGTAACTCCGTTGTTGTAGTGTGTCGTTTGAAACGAGAGGCGAAGGCTATCGCGTGCCCTCATTGATGCGCAAGCAATTAAAAAAGCCGTAGCAAATTTGTGACAACACGGAGAGAAAAATCAGCTAAATGCCTGCACGCCGTCACAACGCGGATTGCGCCAACGTATTGAAAGCGGTGAAATAAATGGTAATGAATGATGGCGTGCGGCGCGTTGCGCAAGTGATTTAATGCCGCATTTCAAGGGGTTTTAGCCGCAGAAGAGAACCTTCGCGCCAGAAAAAAAGCCCCGCCGTTCAGGCGAGGCTATCAAGCGTGGATAACTGTTTGAAACTCAAAACAGTTGGCGCCATTGTATGGCATCAAGAAATCGTAATTAGTGCGGATTCAGCAATAGATTCGTTCACAAATTGAAGTGGCCGATATCAATCATCTGTGTTGGTCGCCTGAAATACCGTGGTTGCGAGCGAATAAGCAGAGCATTTCGTACATCAGTGTGGCCGCAACCAGCGCGGTATTACCTGACGGATCGTAAGGCGGCGAGACCTCCACCACGTCGCCGCCTAGCCAGTTCAGGCCATCGAGTCCGCGCAGCAGCGCAAGCGTTTCGCGCGTCGTCAGACCGCCGATTTCCGGCGTGCCGGTGCCGGGCGTGAAGACCGGGTCCAGTCCGTCCACGTCGAGCGAGAGATAGACGGGCATGTCGCCCACGATCCGTCGCGCTTCGGCCGCGATGGCGGCGGGACCGAGCGCCTCGAATTCCTCGATGAACACCACGCGCATGCCGTGATCGAGCGAGTAGCGCCAGCCTTCGTCGGTGTTTTGCGCGCCGCGTATGCCGATCTGGATCGTGCGCGTGGGGTCGAGCAGACCCGCTTCCACCGCGCGCCGGAAGGGCGCGCCGTGCGTGAATTTCGAGCCTTTATACGCGTCCCAGGTGTCGGTGTGCGCGTCGATGTGCACGAGCGCGAACGGCGTGTGTGTGCCATTCGCCGCCTTCGCCGCGGCCATCGCCTGAAAAATCGGAAAGGTAATCGAATGGTCGCCGCCCGCGATCAACGCGCGTTTTCCGGCACGAAACACGGGCTCGAAGAACGCGCGGATATCGGCGTGCGCGCGCTCGATGTCGTAGAGATGTTCGAACGGCACGTCGCCGATATCGGCCACGCGGCACGCTTCGAACGGATTGAAACGCGTGACGTGATGAATCGCGCGCATCATCGTCGACATATTGCGGATCTCGCGCGGGCCGAAGCGCGCGCCGGGCCGTGCGGTCACGCCGCCGTCGTAGGGCACGCCTGCGAGCGCGATGTCGTAGTCCTGCGGGTCGCGCGCGAACGGCACGCGCATGAACGTGGGGATGCCGGCGAAACGCGGCATCTGCATTTGCGAGAGGTCGGTCTGGGTCATCTGCGGGTGCACTCAGAAAGTCGGCGGCGTGTTGATCCACAAAACGCGCGTGACGGTGTCGCCGGGATTGCGATAGCTGTGCGGCTCGGTGCTCGGAAAATAGAACGAGTCGCCGGCCTGCAAACGCCAGCTCTCGTCGCCGAGCGTGAGTTCGAGTTCGCCTTCGAGCACGTAGCCGAGTTCTTCGCCCGCGTGGCTGATCTGTTCGTCGCTGCGCGCCTGCGGTTCGAGCACGTGGATGTCGCCTTGCAGCAGGCGTCCCGGCCCAGGCACGACGAGGCGTTCGAGCACGATCGTGTGTTGCGCCGAACGACCGCGCGCGCCCTGTGCCGCCGGAAAGCGCACGGCGGGACGCTCGCTCGCGCGCTGCACCGGCGAAGCCGACGCAACCGGCCCCGAGACGAGCGCCGCGACATTGGTATCGAGCGCCAGCGCGAGCCGGTGCAGCGTGGCAAGCGAGGGCGTGGCGTGGCCGCCTTCGACCTTCGACAGCAGACTCTCCGAGCAGCCCGCCTGTTCGGCGAGCGCCTTGAGCGTCATCTGCTGCACCATGCGCGCGTGGCGCAGGCGCGTGCCGAGGCCGTCGGAGCCATTGGACGCGGCGGCGTGCGCGCCGCTTGCCGCGCGCGTGGCGGATTTCGGCGCCGGTTTTGCGGCAACCTTTCGCGCGACCTTCACGGCGGCTTTTGGCTCCGCCTTCGGGGTGCCGGAAGCGGCGGCGCGCGTGCCCGTACCCGCGCGTTGAGGACGGGCGGCGCCCGTCGAGGAAGAACGTTTGTCGTTGGCCACGTGTGTGTTTCCGTCGATCGGAGAGATCAGGGCGAAGGCGGCATCGTATTGGTTGCCGCCCTCGCCGGTATTGCGCGTGTTACGCGAACACCGTGAACTCGACTTCGAGCGGGTTGAGCGCGTTGATCGGAATGATATCCTGCGGGCACGCCGACATCGCCACCACGCAGTCCATCACCGCCTTGATTTCCACGTAATCGCCAGCCTTCGAAACGGGCGGCAGCCAGTCGATCGAATAATCGGGCTTCACGGGAATGTTCATCCACAGGTTGAACGGCTGCGGCACTTCACGCGTGCGCAGGCCGATGGCCTTGAGCGCGAGACGCAGATTGTCGGCGCAATTGTCGTGATACCCCTCCACGCCGAGATTGCGATAGCGATACAGATCGCACGCGGCGATCAGCGTGTCGTGCACGCCGGGCGAAGTATCGGTCACGAGTTCGGCGATCGGGCGGCGCTGGTTGGTCACGAGCGGATCGCCCGGCTGCGGAATGATCTTGTCGAGGTACGCGCGCGTGTGTTCGAACGACAGGAACTCGTTCAGATGCTGCGCGTTGAAGATCCACGTATCGCAGACCTGCGTGCCGTGCGGATTCGCAATGCGGATGGTCTGGCCGGCCTTCACGCGCACGGCGCGGCCGCAACGCGCGGGCACCGTGTAGGTCTTGCCCAGTTCGGGCGTGCCGTCTGCGGAAATCGGCTCATGCAGCGTGGCGTTGATGCCGTTTTCGGTGCCGTTGTCTTCGGCGATCGTGGCGGTGGCGGCGGGGAAATTCATTTGTACTCCTGATGTGGTGCGGGTGAAGTGGGTGAATCGCTCAGGCGTTGCAGAGCGTGACGAGACTGTGAGCGAGCGCGCGTGCGCCCAGCACGAGATGATGCGGATGCGTGGCTTCGACCGGGTTATGGCTGATGCCGCCGATGCTCGGCACGAACAGCATCGCGCTCGGGCAATGCCCGGCGAGATACATGGCGTCGTGAAAGGCGCCCGAGGTCAGTCGCGTGGCCGGCGCGCCGAGCGCCTCGCAGGCGTCGTCGAGCGTCGCGAGCACCGTATCGTCGAAAGCCACCGGCGCGTGTGCGAACAGCGCTTCGAGGCGGGCCTCGTGGCGTTTCGCGAGCGCGTGTACGGCGTCGTCGAAGGCGTCGAGCACGGCAGAGTCGGGATGGCGGAAATCCACCGTGAAGCTCACGTTCGACGGAATCGTGTTGATCGAATTCGGCTCGACGCTCCAGCGCCCGAAGGTGACGCGCGTGTGCTCCGCGCCCAGACGCTGCGCGATGCCGTCGAGTTCGGCGTGCAGCGCGAGCGCGAGCGTCATCGCATCGCGGCGCAGCGGCATGGGCGTGGTGCCCGCGTGGGCCGCCACGCCGGTGCAATGGAACGCGTACCAGCGCACGCCTTGAATGCCGCTCACGACCGCGAGCGGCAGGTCGGCGTTTTCGAGTTGCGGGCCTTGCTCGATATGCAATTCGACGAAGGCGTGTGCGGCTTCGCTGCGTTCATCGCTGGCACGCGCGTCGAGTTCGGGAAATGCCTTGCGGTGTGCGTCGAGCGCTTCGCGCAGCGTCACGCCTTGCGCGTCGCGCGCATCGAGATAACGCGCCATGCGCTGCGGTTCGACGAAGGCGCTCGACCCCATCGCGCCCGGCGCGAAACGCGTGCCTTCCTCGTTGGTCCAGATCGCCACTTCGAGCGGGCGGCGCGTTTGCACGTTGGCGTCGTTGAGCGCTTCGAGCACTTCGAAGCCCGCGAGCACGCCATAGCAGCCGTCGAGCTTGCCGCCTGAAGGCTGCGTGTCGATATGGCTGCCGGTCACGACCGGCGCGAGCGCTTCAGTGCCCGCGCGGCGGATGAACAGGTTTGCGCACGCATCGACGGAAACGGTGCAGCCGAGTGCGTGAGCACGCTCGATCAGGTAGCGGCGCGCGTCGAGATCGTCGGCGCTGAGGGCGGGGCGGTTCACGCCGCCGTCGTCGCGAGCGCCGAACGATGCGAGCGTCTCGACGGAAGCGAGCAAACGCTCGGCATCGACGTGCTGCGCGATGCGGTTCGCGAGTTCAAGCGGCGCGTTCACGATGCGGCTCCTTGCGCGGCGAGCGCGGGTTCGGCGGCGAACGTCAGGCTGCGTTCGAGCCACGGTTTGAGAAACTGCTGCAGACGCGGCGTGCGCGTGTTGCCGAACAATTGCGCGGGCGGTCCCGCTTCGACGATGCTGCCCGCTTCCATGAACACGACCTTGTCGGAGATCTTTGCGGCGAAGCTCATTTCGTGCGTGACCATCACCATCGTCATGCCGTCCTGCGCGAGCGAGCGGATTACGTTGAGCACTTCTTCCACGAGTTCGGGATCGAGCGCGGACGTGGGTTCGTCGAGCAGCATCACCTCGGGCTCGATGGCGAGCGCGCGCGCAATGCCCACGCGTTGCTGCTGGCCGCCCGAGAGACTCGCGGGCCAGGCGTCGGCCTTGTGACCCATGCCGACGCGTTCGAGCGCCTTCTGCGCTTTCTCGCGCGCCTCGCGCTTCGGCATGTGCTTGGCGAGCACGAGCGGCGCGGCGACGTTGTCGAGCACGCTCATGTGCGGCCACAGATTGAATTGCTGGAACACCATCGCAACAGGGCGGCGCACTTCGGCAATGCTCGCTTCACTGTCGCGATCGCGCGGCGTGCGTCCGGTGGAGCGATAGCCGAGGAGTTGGCCCTTGATCCACACTTCGCCTTCGTCGTAGGCCTCGAGAAAATTCATGCAGCGCAGGGCGGTCGTCTTGCCCGAGCCGGACGGCCCGATCAGCGTGACGATTTCACCGCGCATGATGTCGAGGTCGATGCCCTTGAGCACGCGGTTTGCGCCGTATGACTTGCCGACGGCGCGCAGCTGGAGAATCGGGAGGGCGCTCATGAGGTCTTTCGCAGAAAGGGAATGCGTGCCGTCGCGTGCTGCGCGAGCAGCGAGACGGCCTGGGTCAACAGCCAGTAACACGCGATCAGCAGCGCGTACGGGCCGATATACGTATAGGTCGAGGCGACTACGTCGCTCGCCGTCATCGTCAGTTCGGGCACGGTGATGATCGACGCCACCGCGCTTTCCTTGATCACGAGAATCGTTTGATTGGCGACGAGCGGCAGCGCGAAAGCGAGCGCCTGCGGCAGTTCGATCGCGCGGAACGTCGCGCGCCGGCTCACGCCGAATGCGGCGGCCGCTTCGAGCTGGCCGCGCGGCACGCTGGCCCACGCGGCGCGGAAGATCTCCGCGAAATAGGCGCTGGCGTAGAGCGCGAGCGAGACGACGGTGGCTTCCACGGCGCTCATCGTCACGCCAATCATCGGTAATCCGAAGTAAACGATGACGAGCTGCGAGAGATACGGCGTGCCGCGAATCAGCCAGATGAATGCGCCATACGGCAGCGCGAAGGCGCGTCCGAATGCGAGGCGCAGCGCGTTGAGCGCGAAGCCCGCCACCATGCCGATAAGCGCGGCGAGCACGCTCACTTCGAGCGTGACGGCCGTGGCGGCGGCGAAGCGGGGAATGAGGGCAATCAGCGAGTCCATGAGGGCATCCGTGCGGGCTATCCGTGCCGAATCAGGCGCGCCGCGCCGTGCGTCGCGCGAAGACGTGGCCGGCGCAGGCGAGCAGCGAAGTGATCGCGAGATAAAAGACCGCCGCGAGCGAATAGACCTCCAGCGGCCGGTAGCTCGACGACGAGAGTTGCTGACCCACGCGCATCAGGTCGGTCACCGAGATCACCGAGACCACCGCCGATGCCTTGACGATGTCGATCATTTCGGACACCAGCGCGGGCAGCGTGGCGCGCACGACCTGCGGTACCTCGATATGCCAGAGCACCTGGCGGCGCGTGAGATTGAAGGTGAGCGCGGCCTCGATCTGGCCGGGCGCGATGGCGCGAAAACCCGCGCCGAGAATCTGCGATTGATAGGCGCCCGTGTTCAGCGAGAGCCCGATCGCGGCGGCCACGACGCCCGGCAATTCAATGCCGAGCGCCGAGGGCAGGTAGTAGAACACCAGCAATTGCGCGAGGACCGGCGTGCCGCGCAGCACGCTCACATAGACGCGTGCGGCGCCGCGCAACAGGCGGCTGTGGCTGACCGACATGGTGTGAACGAACACGCCGACGAAGAAGCCGCAGCCCACGGCGACGGCCGACAGCCAGAGCGTCGTCAGCGCGCCGTCGAGAAGCTGCGGCAGATAGCCGGCGCAGCGCGTGAGCAGATCGGGTGCGTTCATGTTGCGCGAGGTCCGATGAAACGTGAGTGAGTGCGTGGATTAAAGCGTCGGTGCGGGCAGGGCGTCGGCGGGCACGTCCATGGTCGAACCGAACCACTTTTCCTGCAGCTTCTTCATGGTGCCGTCCTTGTTCGCGCGGGCGATGCCGTCGCTAAAGAGCTTGAGCAGCGCGGCGCTGTCCGCGTCCTTGCGCGCGACCCATGCGAAGTAGCTCTTCGGGCCGATGGTTTGCGGCAGCAGCGTGAACACGCCTGGACGCGACTTCATGAGCGGCCCGAGATTGGCGACCGATTGCGCGACGGCGTCGAGACGGCCGACCGCGAGGTCCGCATACGCTTCGTCGAACGACACGTACTGCTTGATCTGCTTGATGCCGGGGCCGCCCGCTTCCTTGAGCTTCTTGTCGAGCGCGATGAGCGCCTGCAGTTGCGCGGAACCCGTTTGCGAGCCGACGACCTTGCCGTTCAGATCGCTCGGCGACTTGATGGCGCTTTCGTTCGCGCGCAGCAGCACGCCGGTCGTAGCGTCGGCCACGGGCAGCGTGAAGGCGAAGTGATCGGCGCGGTCTTTGTTCACGGTGACGGCGGTCACGACGATGTCGAAGCGCTTCGCATCGAGGCCCGGCAGCAGGCCCTGAAACGGCAGATCGAGCTGCTTCACTTTCACGTCCGGCAACGACTTGAGCACGTAGGCCATGAGGTCGGCGTCGTAACCGACGATCTTGCCGTTGTCGACATATTCGAACGGCGCGTAGCGCGCTTCGGTGGCGACCGTGATTTCCTTGTTCGATTTGATGCGCGCGAGCAGATCGTCCTGTGCGAGCACGGGCGCGGCGGCGGCGAGCGTGAAGACGCCGCTCAGGGCGAGGACGAAACGGCGGACTGACTTGTGCATGATGTTCCCTGGAAAACCGTGGCGAGTGGTGAAAGTGACAGGAATCGTATTCAAGTAACTTGAATGATGTTCAATTAGCATGATGCGTGCCAGCGGCGGGAAACGCCGCTGCACAAGGGAGAGCCGTCGATGAGCACGGCGCGGCGTGCACCGCGAGTGTGAGTGGTGCGGCGATGTGCACCGCATAAAAGGCACGATGCACCGTGATGGGGATGCGGGTTCAGACGGGTGCGTGTGGGGAAAAGGAAGCGCGGAACTGTGCTCTTTGGTGCGGTGCCGGAGTGTGATGGTCTCTGCGCGATGCGCGGCGCTAGTATTGTGCGGCGCGAATACGATGGATACGCGTGTACTCGACCGGCAGGCAGACACGGACAGGCGATATGCCTCTGCGTTGTAGCGCTGCTACTACCGGATCACGTAGCGCATTTGGCACATAAGCAAATAGATCAAAAAGAATCCGCCAGCTGCATCAAAATCAGATTCTTCTGAATTCGTGTTCTACCGGGCGCCGGTAATCTCGATCAGTTGTTCGCGCACTCGATGGCGAAACAACCCGAAGCCGGGAAAAGCACGTTGCTTCGGACACTTCCCCTTGTCCAGCCAGCAAGCGCCTATGCCAAGACAGAGCGATATGCGTTTTACCTTCGAAAGCACGAGCTCCGCCCATTTCGAAGTCGTGGAATTTGATCTCACTGAAGGCCTTTCCGAGTCCTTCAAACTCACCGCGGAACTTTCCAGTGACAACGCTGCTGTCGATTTCGGCCAGATTCTTGACCAGTCCGCGACATTGACCATCCGGCGTGGCGAAAGACCGTTACGCCACGTTAATGGGGTCGTCAGCCTCTTCGAGCAAGGCCTGACCGGCTTCAGGCGCACACGCTACCGTGTCGTGATCGAGCCGCTGCTCAAGCGCGCCGAATTGTGTAGCGACTGGCGCATCCATCAGCATGTGTCCATTCCGCAGTTGTTGGCCGCCCGGATCAGGGAACTTGGCATCACCGAGTACGAGCAGTGCATCTACGCCGAACACCTGATCCGAGAATACTGCGTGCAGCCGGGTGAAACCACGGAGCATTTTATAAATCGCGTGGCGGCGGAGGAGGGAATCTACGCGGCGTATGAATTTTCGCGTACTGGCCATCGACTCATTCACGGCGACCGCATCATCGTGCATGGAGCCATTGGCGGTGAGCCGGTCATCTACAACCCCACGCCAGGGGGCGATCAGACCGAGCCGTGCCTGTGGACCTTCCAGTATGCCGAGAGTGTGAGAACCGCCCGCAGCGTGTCACGTGATTACACATACCGGAATCCGCGTTATTCACAGGAGCACCTCAGCGAAGCGGCGAGCTTCGACCGGCAGGGACGCGACTACGAAAAATTTCACTACCCGGGCCGATACAAGGAAGATGCCGCGGGAAAGCCGTTTAACCAGACGCGCTTGCTGGCGATGAGAAACGACGCGCAGGTTGCCACGGTCGAGGGCGACGACGCACGTCTGATCCCCGGCATGGCCTTCAAACTGGAGGGCCATCCTCGCGAGGAGTGGGGCCGCAACTGGCGTACTGTGCGCATGAAGCACCACGGCGTACAGCATACGAGCCAGGAAGAAGACGCCGCCGATACCAACCAGGGCACCAGCTACAGCTACGAGGCCGACATCATTCCCGACGACATGGAATGGAAACCGGCACTGCTGCCCAAGCCGGTGATCGACGGCCCGCAGACCGCGTTCGTCACCGGCCCCGCTGGCGAGGAAATTTTTTGCGAGCAGTTCGGGCGGGTGAAGGTGCAACTCCCGTGGGACCGTCAGGGCAACAACGACGAGCACAGCACCTGCTGGATACGCGTGGCGCAAAACTGGGCTGGAGCGACCTGGGGGCACATGGCGATACCGCGCATTGGCCAAGAGGTGATCGTCTCGTATCTGGATGGCGATTGCGACCAACCGATCATCATTGGCCGCGTATACGATGCGCTAAACCTGCCGCCCTACGAACTGCCGCGTCACAAGACGCGCATGACCATCAAGAGCCAGGCACACAAGGGCGACGGTTACAACGAACTGCGCTTCGAAGACGAGGCCGGACAGGAGGAAATCTACGTTCACGCGCAGAAGGATCAGAACATTCACGTCAACCACGATGAAAGCACGTTCGTCGGCAACGATCGTAGGGAAAACGTCGAGCGCGATGAAACCATCGATATTGGCCACGATCGCACCGAGAGCGTCGGTAACGACGAACGGGTGAGCATCGGGCACAACCGCACGCACTGCGTTGGCCAGGATGCCTTGCTTGCGATCGAGCGTAATCACACGATCAACGTGGGCAAGGATCGCATTGAACAGGTAGGCAACCATCGTAAGGACCAGACGACCGCCAATCACATCATCGACGTGGGCGGGCACGTTGAGCAGTCCGTCCAGGGCCACGACAGGCTGACGGCCGGCCAGAGCATTCAGGAGCAGACACAGCACTTCGAACTGAAGGCGGGGGAGCGTGCGGTGTTTCGTGGGCCGGGTGGGTCCATCACGGTGGACGATAGTGGCGTCACTATTGAAGGAATTGCCATCAAGTTCAAGGGGCCAATGGCGCAAAGCAATAGCGGCGTTGGCCATGCCACGACGGTCGAGGGAAATCCTGTGGACGGCCTACCGGATGGCCCCTATCAGGAGTTCTTCGTTCTGCAGGACGCGCTCACCGGGAAACCGATGCCCGATCATCCCTACCGTTTGCGACGCTGGGGAAAGGGCGCCATGGAGAGTCGCACGGACGCGCTGGGCCGGACACAGGCGGTCAACACGGAAATCAGCGAATTGCTGGACGCAGAGGCGCAACCCGATCCTGCACAACAACTGATGCTCGACACGTCATACTGGGATCAGTCCGCTGATTTTCAGATCGACTTTCGCCGCCATCCTGTCCCGGAGGGAGACTAAATCATGGCAGGCAATATGCCGCGCACCGCTTCGCGTGCGCCAGGCGGTAGCGCCAGAACCACAACCAAAACCAAAGCCACGGGAACAGCACTACCCGTGGTCAACCCGCTGGATCTCTGGTATCTCTGCGAAAAGGCAGTCTATGCCAAGCGCAACCCGTACCGGCGAGCGAAAGACAACCGGCCTATGTACCAGCGTACAGTCACTACGCTGGTACGCGCCGACAACGAGCTCTTTGAGTATCATTTTCCTTACTGCGGTGAAGTTGGCTTTGACATGACCGCTTCACCACCCAAGCCATTGATGAGCCGGAAGGACAAGTGGCGGCCTAGTCGTTTTCCACTTTCGTTTTACAGCCAGATTAGCAGCAAGACACTACCCGGTTACACGACGCTGGAAATCGATCGCGATCTTTTGGGAAAAGACGAACTTGAAGCTGCCATTGCGCTCCCGCTACCTGATGATGTGGAGACGCGTGGCGTATGGACTGATATACAGGGCGGCATGCGCGGCCTGCTGCGCATTCCCGACGTGCTGCGACTTCATAGCTTCACTAATCCAAGCACGGCGCAGTACAGCCAACCGAATTTGGCTTGCGTGATCGAGATGAAATTTCCGGGGGATAGGCTCTCGGAAAGGCAGCAGCGCGCCTACGAAAATATAGCCGGTTTGAAGAGCAATTTTCGGTTGCTAGAAACAAGTCGATGTGAACTGGCGGACAAGCGCCTTCGACGAGACTGGATGCGGGCGGCACAAAAGGAACCAGTCTATAAGCCCGTTAGCAAGCCTATGAGCTTGCCAATGCGCTCGATGGCCGATCCTTATCAGTTACTGGTTGGCATGATCGACGCGGAACACGAGTTAGCACGGAGGCGACTCGAAGTCAGACCGCCACCACCAGGTACTCACGTAATGAGTGCTTTGCCCGATGCCGGAGAAGCCGAAGCAAACCGCCGTCAAGGTGTAGCGCAGATCGAAATGACGCTGGCTGCGCCGTTTGTGCTGGTTGGCACTTCCATACTCGCGATTGCAACCAGCTTGGAGGCTGGTGTCGCTGTTGTCATAGAGGAAGCCACCGTTGCCGCGAATGCCGGTGCCAAGGTTATTCACTTTGATCGTTATTTACGTGCAGCCCGTGTAGCCCGCGCGGCTACCACCGCTGGGGTGGCGGCAACCGCCGCCGACAAGTTGGCGGCGCAGCCAGCAAGCGTGCAGCAACCAACCGCAGCAGCGGCATCCTCTGAGCAGTATCGTCAGTGGGATGCCTACTCGGCTTGGGATAGTCAGCAGCAATCTCAACAGCAAAATGAAAGGCATTACCTTTTTTGGCCCGACGCGCCGGGGAACACACGATGAACGAAAAAGAATTCTTCGACGCGTTCGAAGCTGAGCGCTGGAATTTCACCTTTATGGATGAAGCAGACACGACTAAGCCCGTGCAGCAGGTCGGAATCGTCGCTGTCTTTCATCTCGTGGACGCATATTTACCTTTCAGACGAAAAAATATCGCCGAAGCGTTCACTATCTATAATAATTATTTTGGAGAAAAGCTAGTCGCAGGCTATAGGGAGGATATAGGAATGAAGATTATCCCTTATGGTCGCAATGAATTTCTCGATTGCATCAAGTACATTGAAACCATAGGTTCGAATGACGCAGTAGAATTCAAATGGATGTCGCGTTCGAGCTTCGAGCTCGTCAGTGATTACATGTTTGGAGTGTATTCTCCCGAGGGCTGGTATGAAAAAATTCACGGATCACTTACAAAAATACGCATTTACCTTCCCATAGACGAATTGCGGAATGGTGGCCGCTTGCGTCTCGAAGAAATGCTGGCGGACTTGTGCCGGCTGCTAAGGCCGCTGCACGGTTCCGCGGGATTCGCCATACAGGAATGCCATACTTGGGAAGATTTTCAGCATATAGAGTATGAGACCGCCTGGGCATATCGCGGTGTTGACGTCTGTATACCGAGTGATAACAAAACATGGCGTGAGGGATACACCAATCTTAACTGGTACACCTTCATCGCCCATCATTGGCTGGCCAAACTCGGCACACCCCAAGAGCTGAAAGCCCAGTTAGACGACGAGCGCATCGCTGTTATCCCCTACGAATGGGGCAGTATGATTCGCGCGGGCGATTGGCCGCAACTAGGCAAGACCGACATCAATCCGAAACCTGAGCTATATGTGAAGGTCAACGAAGCCATTAAAACTTTGCGGGTGGAGGACATAGGCTCATTGCACTACGGCTCCGTGGGTGGCGAAGTGCGCTTTAACAAGCGCACCAGCAATTTGTGGCTACGGCGCTTTGATTCGCCGTCGCCAGTAACTACTGATGATCCTGTCACGCCTACGGGTGATCCAGCGACTGTCAAGGGAGAAGCTCGCGGCTTTCTTCGTGTAGCGTCGGGCACACCCTGTCCCTGGCCGGGAGTATGGCTATGCGATGAAGTTGAACACCTTGGCCCGCAGACTATCGCTCATGGCGTACCCATGCCTGAGATCGACGGGCGAAAAGTGACATGGAGACTACACAAGGCACTTTGACGGTGTGACATGCGCTCGTTCGGTACGTCACGATTCTGCCATCGTACACATGCGCGGCCCGCGGTTCCACCGCGGGGCGGCCGCTTATCGAGCAGGTCGCGTTGGTGATAGCTCGCTTCAATCCTGCTCGCAATGGTATTCACTGGCCGGCTCCCGTGCTGAATCGTGCTCAAGGGATATTGACCGATTCATCGTATCGGAATGAAATAGATCATTTCCCCGTTTCGGGTGCTAGCATGGAAATGAATCGGGGTTCATTCCGTCATCAATAAAAGAATCGTCATACGGTATGAATCGAACAAGATGATCCCGATCTTCAAGGAGAGGCGCACGATGCGACAACTCAGTGGCGGCAATGCGTGGCAATACACGCTCAATCTGCTCGGTGGCGGCTCGGTGCTTCATGCCCATGCGGGCCGCAATCCGCGCCGCGCGTGCGCCAGTCGTGCCGCGATGGCCGATCCTTCCGTGCCCAGGTCCGTACCCGCGCTGCGCGCGCATCTTGCCTTCGTCGAGGCGTGGTCGGACAACCTCATTTCGGTATCGTGGAGCGATCCCACCAGCGGGCGCTATGCGGAGCAGCCGTGGCGTCTGTGCATCGCGAGAAAGCGCGGTCTGTGCGCGCTCACGGGCGCGGATATTCAGCGCGGCGACAAGATCTATCGGCCTTTTACGCGCGGCGTGGCGCCGATCAACGCGGACTGGGCCGTGCTGGCCTCCGCATTGGAGCCGCGCGCGAAGGCATAAAAAACTCCCCAAAGCGGCGCGCCTTGGGGAGTGAGAAGGTCTGACTTCGGAGATCGCGAGCGCCGCCGATGTCGATTATCGGCGGCGCTTCTTATCCACCGGTCACCGGCGGGAAAAACGCAATCTCGCTGTCCTGCCGGACCACGAAATTATTGGCCACCATTTCGTGATTCACGGCCACGCGCACGGGCCGTTGGATATCGAGTGCCTCGGCGGCATTTGGGCCGCGTTCCATGAGCCGATTGCGCAGCCCGTCTATCGTGATCTGCGTGGCGTCGATATCGACGATTTCCTGCGCCATGCCGAGTTTCTCGCGAATGCTCGCGAAATATTTAATGGTGAGTTTCATGAAAGCGTTCCTGATGCGAAGTACGGCAGCCGTATTTTCATAAGCGTTTTTTAACCCCAGCGAAGCATGGCCTGCTCGTCGCGCGTTTTGGCTTCGACCCAATGCGCGTTGCCGTCGCGGTTGATTTCTTTCTTCCAGAATGGCGCGTGCGTCTTCAGAAAGTCCATGATGAATTCGCAGGCCTCGAAGGCGGCCGCGCGATGCGGTGATGCCACCACGACGAACACCACGGCGTGACCGAGCGCGATGCGCCCGACCCGGTGCACGATCTTCACCGCATCCAGCGACCAGCGCGCCGCCGCTTCCTCGACGATGCCCCAGAGCGAATGCTCGGTCATGCCCGGATAGTGTTCGAGTTCGAGCGCGACGATGTCGTCGCAGTCGCCGTTATTGCGCACGATGCCGATGAAATCCACCACGGCGCCCACGTTGGGATTGCGCATGATCGGCGAGACCTCGGCGACGACGTCGATAGGGGCGTGTTGCACGCGCACTTCGAAGCCCGCCGCAATGCCGCCGGCTGGCGTCGGGGTGTCTGGCACGAGTGGCGTATCGCTGGCTTGCCGCTCGTCCTGGGCGGAGTGCTGTGTCATTGCGTGATGTCCTCGAAGGTCCGCAGCGCGGGATTCGTGAGGTGCAAAGCCGCGCGAGCGGTTCAGCCGCCCACCAGCGACATGCGCACGGTGGGCCAGGTTTTACCGGTACCGGCGCGGCGGCGGTCTGCATTCAATTCCGAATAGCGGTCGTCGCGCGCATTCCATCGCGCGTGAATGGCGTCCATCAATTGCTCGCCGGGCACGGCTTCGCCGAGCCACGGTTTCAGATCCGCGCCTTGTGTCGCGAACAGGCAGGTGTAGAGCTGGCCGTCGGCGGAAACGCGTGCGCGTGAGCATTCCCCGCAAAAGGGTTCGGAAACGCTGGCGATAAAACCGACCGTGCCTTTTCCGTCCGCGTGACGATAATTCACCGAGGTGGCGCCGCTATCCGCGTGATCGGCGGCAATGAGCGGAAATTCCTTTTCGACGATTGCGCGAATATCGCGCGCTTTCAATACCGTGGAATTCGACCAGCCGGCCGCGCCGCCCACATCCATGAATTCGATAAAGCGCAGCGCAATCTCGCTGCCTTTGAAATGGCGCACGAGCGGCAGAATCTGATGGTCGTTCACGCCGCGCTCGATCACCGTGTTGACTTTCACGGGTGCGAGGCCCACGGCCTGCGCCTGTTCGATGCCGTCGAGAATGCGCGCGACCGGCAGATCCACATCGCTCATGCGGCGGAATACGGCGTCGTCGAGCGCGTCGAGACTGACCGTCACGCGCGAGAGACCCGCATCGCGCAAACCTCGCGCACGCGCGCCCAGCAGCGAGCCATTCGTGGTGAGCGCGATGTCGAGCGGTTTGCCCTTCAGCGTGGTCATACGCGCGAGGCGTTCGATCAACGTTTCAAGTCCGCGCCGCAACAGCGGCTCGCCGCCGGTGATGCGGATTTTCTCGACGCCGAGCGCGACGAATGCGTGCGCGATCTTCATCATTTCGTCGAACGAGATCCGCTCCGATGCGCGCAGAAAGCGATAGTGCTCGTCGAAGACCTCGCGCGGCATGCAGTAGGTGCAGCGGAAATTGCACTGATCGATGACGGAGAGGCGCAAATCGCGCAGCGGCCGGTCGCGACCGTCGCGCACCGCGGCGACGGGCGAAGCCACGGCGCGGTCGGGCACGGCGGGTTCAACAATAACGTCTTCGGCGATGGCGTTCACGATCGGTGTGGTCTGGCGAAATAGCGTTTGAAAAACGGCGGCATCGCGCTATTGCGGCGCCTGGTGGCGGCCGGATCGCGCGATGTCGCGAGCGTGTAAGGAGCATAGTGCCGCGAGCGCCCGAGACTGGTGCACAGTCGGCGACGGAACACAGCAGTACAGTTGCGGTCTGCGGGGCGACGCGAGATCGAATCACCCGGCTCAATTCGCTCGGGTCAATTCAGATACGGCCAGCGCGCGCCCGTGTAAAACGGGCGACGCGCGGCGTCATGGGATCAGTGATAACCCGGGTCGCCCTCGCGCACCTTGCCCCGGAATACGCGATATTGCATCGCGTTATAGACGAGAATGATCGGCAGCACGATCACGGTGCCGACGAGCGCGAAAAGCTGGCTCGAATGCGTGGACGAGGCTTCCCAGATCGTCAGCGAAGGCGGAATGATATACGGCCAGATGCTGATAATGAGCCCCGTATAGCCGAGAAAGCAGATGAGCAGCGAAAGCACGAATGGCGTGGTTTCGTGGCGCGCGCGCAGCGAATGGAAAATACCCAACACGCTGGCAACGACCAGAATCGGCACCGGCAGGAACCAGCCGAGATTGCCGCTAAAGAACCAGCGCTGTCTCACCGAAGGCAAGCCGAGCACGGTCCACAGGCTGACCACGGTGATGGCGAGCAGCAGTACCGCCACGAGCGGGCGCATGATTTCGCGCATTTTGCGCTGTAGTTCGCCGTCCGTTTTCATGATGAGCCAGCCGCAGCCGAGCGTCGCGTAGGTGAGCAGCACGCCGAAACCGCAGAACACGCTGAATGGCGAGAACCAGTCGAACGGATCGCCGGCGAATTTAGCGTCGACGATCTTGATGCCTTGCAACAGCGAGCCGAGCGTGATGCCCTGGCACATGGCGGCGAGCGCCGAGCCGCCGATAAACGCGAGATCCCACGCATGCTGCGTGCGCGTGGCTTTCGCGCGCAATTCGAATGCCGCGCCGCGAAAAATCAGACCCACCAGCATCAGCATCAGCGGCATGTAATTGGCGGGCAGCAAGGTCGAATAAACCACGGGAAAGGCGCCGTATAATCCGGCGCCGCCGAGCACGAGAAAGGTTTCGTTGCCGTCCCAGACGGGCGCGACGGTATTGAGCATCACCTCGCGTTCGCCCTTGCCTTCGAAAAACGGAAAGAGCAGGCCGATGCCGAGATCGAAACCGTCGAGCATCACATAGATAAAGACGCCGAGTCCGATAATGGCGGCCCAGATCACAGGAAGGTCGATTTGCATGGCCTTACTCTCCCACCACGGCGTCGAGCGCGCGATTGTGCAGTCCCGGATATTTGAGCGATTCGTTTGTTTCCACGCCGGTCGCCGGACCTTTCTTCATCATCTTGAGCATGTAATACACGCCCGTGCCGAAGACGAGGAAATAGACGATCACGAAGATCAGCAGCGATACGCCCGCTTGTTGCGCGCCGATGGGCGAAACCGAATCGATGGTGCGGACCACGCCATAGACGGTCCACGGCTGGCGGCCGACTTCGGTGGTGATCCAGCCCGCGAGTAGCGCCAGAATGCCCGATGGCCCCATGCACAGCACCAGCCGCTGAAACCAGCGCGATTCATAAAGCCGTCCGCCTGATCGCAGCAGCAGGCCGAGCACGGCGGTCAGCAGCATCAGCATGCCGAGTCCCGCCATGATGCGGAACGTCCAGAATACGATGGGCGAATAGGGACGGTCTTGCGGCGCAAATTCCTTGAGGCCGCGAATTTCGCCATTCCAGCTATGCGTGAGAATCAGGCTGCCTAAATGCGGTACCTGGATGGCGTAGCGCGTGACTTCGGCATCCATATCGGGAAAGCCGATGAGATTGAGCGCGGTGCCGCCGTGTTCGGTTTCCCAAAGGCCTTCGATTGCCGCTATTTTCGCGGGCTGATATTCGCGCGTATTAAGGCCGTGCGCGTCGCCGACGAAAATCTGCACGGGCGCGAGCACGAGCAGCATCCAGAGCGCCATCGAGAAACTGCGCTTGACCGGCACGTCGCGGCGGCCATGCAGCAAATGCCATGCGCCGCACGCGGCCACGATAAACGCGGCCACGATAAATGCCGCGATCGTCATATGCGCGAGACGGAAAGGAAAGGACGGATTGAAAATCACTTTCCACCAGTCCACCGGCACGATGCGGCCGTTCTCGATCGCATAGCCTTGCGGCGTCTGCATGAAGCTATTCGACGAAAGAATCCAGAATGTGGAAATGAGCGTGCCGACCGCCACCATCACCGTCGAAAAGAAATGCGCTTTGGGACTCACGCGACTCCAGCCGAACAGCATCACGCCAAGAAAACCGGCTTCGAGAAAGAAAGCGGTCAAGACTTCATAGGTCAGCAGCGGACCGGTAATATTGCCCGCTATGGTCGAAAAGCCGCTCCAGTTCGTGCCGAATTCGTACGCCATCACGACACCGGAGACCACGCCCATGCCAAAGCCCACCGCGAAGATTTTCACCCAGAAGCGGTACATGTCTTTATAGGCGGGGTCGCCGGTCAGCAGCAATCGCCATTCGAGCACGGCCAGAAAACTCGCCATACCGATGCTGATCGCCGGAAAGACAATATGAAACGAGACCGTGAAAGCGAATTGCAGCCTGGCGAGATGAAATGCGTCGAAGATATCCATGATTCTTTTGCACTCCCTTAACGACTGCATGCGCATGCCCACGGCCGCGTGCCGGGACCGCGCGGTACCCGGCCCAGCTCGCGGCCATGCCTGTGCCTGATTCGCCGCGCCTAATTCCCCGCCGCACGCATGACGTGTACTGGCACGGATTTATACGAGGGCGTGCCGCTCTCCTTGTCGATATAGTCGAGCGGAACGAGCACATTAGCTTCAGGATAATACGCAGCGACAGAACCGCGCGCGATGCTGTACACGATCGCCGTAATGTTCTTCAGACGAAGCGTGCGCCCCGACGACGTCACCGTTTCGATATCGACGAGATCGCCATGTTCGATGCCATAGGCCGCCATGTCGTCGGCGTTCATGAACAGCACGTCGCGGCGGCCGAACACACCGCGATAGCGGTCGTCCATCGCGTAGATCGTCGTGTTGTACTGGTCGTGGCTGCGAATCGTAATGAGCCGCAGCACGTTTTGCGCGCCCAGCACATCGGCGTCTTCTTTCACGCCGCCGTAGACGGAGAATTCGGCCTTGCCCGAGGGCGTGTGCCAGTGCCGTTCGGTGGGCGGCAGCGGCAGACGGAAGCCGCCCGGCACGCGAATGCGCCGGTTGAAGTCCTCGAAGCCGGGCACGGTGCGTTCGATCAGATCGCGGATCTTGTCGTAATCGGCGATCAATTCCATCCACGGCACTTTGGTATTCGGCAGCGTCGCGCGCGCCATGCCCGCGACGATCGCGGGTTCGGAGCGCAACTGGTCGGACGCGGGCGTGAGCTTGCCCGCCGACGCATGCACCATAGACATCGAATCTTCCACGGTGATCGATTGCCGTCCGCTGCTTTGCAGGTCGAGTTCCGTGCGGCCGAGGCACGGAAACAAGTAAGTTTCCTTCGACACCAGCAAGTGCGTGCGATTGAGTTTGGTGCCGATATGCACGCCGAGATCGAGTGCGGCCATCGCGGGAAACGATTGCTCGGAGTCGGGCAGCGCCACCGCGAAATTGCCGCCGAGGCACAGCAGCGCCTTGGCTGTGCCGTCGATCATCGCCTGCATGGCCTGCACCGCGTCGTGGCCGTGGCCGGCGGGCGGTGTGAAGCCGCACGCGTCCTCGATCAGTTTAAGAAAAGCTTTCGACGGCTTTTCGGTAATGCCTACCGTACGATTGCCTTGCACGTTCGAATGGCCGCGCAGCGGGCAAATGCCCGCACCGGGCTTGCCGAAATTGCCGCGCATCAGCAGCAGGTCGGCGATCAGGCGCACGTTGGCCGTGCCTTTGTTGTGCTGCGTGACGCCCATGCCGTAGGTGACGATGGTCGCGTTCGATTTCGCGTAGGCGAGGGCCACGTGTTCGAGGTCGGGGCGCGCGAGGCCGCTGGCTTTCTCGATGTCGTCCCACGAGGTGGCGTCGAGATCGGCTGCGAAGGCGTCGAAGCCGGAGGTGTGCTGCGCGATGAATGCCTTGTCGAGCACGCCGCCTTGTTCCGCTTCCATTTGCAGCAGCGCTTTCATCACGCCTTTGAGCGCGGCGGCGTCGCCGCCCGCATCGACCTGAAAATAGGTGGAGGCGATGCGCGTCGAGCCGAACGTCGCCATTTCGAACATGCTTTGCGGATCGGCGAAACGTTCGAGCGCGCGCTCGCGCAGCGGATTGAACACGATGATCGGCACATTGCGCCGCGCGGCTTCGTGCAGCGTGCCCATCATGCGCGGATGATTCGTGCCGGGATTATGGCCGATGGCGATAATCAATTCCGTCGAGTCGAAATCGTCGAGCGAAACCGTGCCTTTGCCGATGCCGATCGATTGCGGCAGGCCGACGCTGGTCGGCTCATGGCACATATTCGAGCAATCGGGAAAATTATTGGTACCGAATTCACGCGCGAATAACTGATAAAGAAACGCGGCTTCGTTCGATGCACGCCCCGACGTATAGAACTCGACCTGATCCGGCGAAAGCGAACGCAGAATTTCGCCGATGCGCGCAAAGGCGTCTTCCCAGTCGACAGGGCGAAACGTATCGGTCGCGCGGTCGTAGACGAGCGGGTGCGTGAGCCGCCCCATGTCCTCAAGTTCGTAATCGGTCTTTTGCAGCAGCGACGTGACGGTATTCGCCGCGAAGAATTTCGGCGTGACGCGTTTGGTGGTGGCTTCCCAGGTGACGGCCTTTGCGCCGTTTTCGCAGAACTGGAATGTGGATCGATGTTCCTTGTCGGGCCACGCGCAGCCGGGGCAATCGAAGCCGTCGGGCTGATTGGTGCGCATCAGCGTGATGGGCGCCTCGATGCTTTCCATCTGATCGTGAATCGCCTGCGCGGTCGCTTTGAGCGCGCCCCATCCGCCTGCGGGACCGGTGTAGGGATGGACGCCTGGCACATCACGTAGTTTCGTCATAGGAAACTCCATTCGGTGTTCCGCATAGCGGATGAAATCCAGTCCCTGTTGTCAGGATTCAGTTTAGGAAATCCCGATATGGAGACAAGAATGAAATACCCCGATTCGCCATCGCATGTTTCCGCGGATAGGTCCACGTTGTGTTTAATTGAATATATCGATTTCCCAAGACAAATAACGCGCTTCGAAATGCGCAATGCCGCCGAAGCGGCTTGCGAACAGGGCGGAATTGAAGCGTGCCAGCCCATTCTAGGGACGCGCGTTCAGCGCGTGAACTACCGCCGATCCGATATGAGCTATCGGCGGCGGCGTGAATGGCATTAGTGTTTTACCGGTACGACTTTGCCACGAAACAGGTGATACTGATAAAGGTTGTAGCCAATCATGATCGGAAAGACGATACCGATGCCAAACAGCATGAAGGTGAGCGTCGTGCTGTCCGAAGCGGCGGCCGCCACCGTCAACTGGCCGGGCACGATATACGGGAACATGCTGATCGCGAGGCCCGCGAACGAGAACACGAACAGCAGCGTCGCGCCCGCGAACGGACCGTGTTCGCCGCGCATGTGTATCGCGTAGAGCACGTAGGCGAAGGTCAGCGCGGCGAGCACCGCGAGCGCGATCAGCAGATGGAACACGCCTTGCTCCTGCCAGCGCGTGATGCCCACGGGGCTCAGCTTGAGCGTCGCGAACGAGACCACGAGCGCGGCGGCCACGGTCGTGAACACGGCCACGATTGCATGGCGGCGCGAGCGGCTTTCAATGTCGCCGGTGGTCTTCTTCACGAGCCAGGTCGCGCCGAGCAGGCAATAGCCGGACACCACACCCACGGCGGTCGCGGCCACGAATCCGGCGCTCGCGAGGCCCGGCACGAAGCCGGTGAGGATCTTGCCGAGCACGATGCCCTGTGAGATCGCCGCAAGCAGGCTGCCGAGACCGAACACACGGTCCCACACGAGTTTGCTGGTGTGGGCGGCGTGGCGGAATTCGATGGCCGCGCCGCGCATGATGAAACTCGCGATCAGCACCATCACGGGCACGTAGAGGTCCGAGAGGATCATCGCGTAGGCGGCGGGGAACGCGCCGAACAGCGCGCCGCCGAGCGCGACGAGCCACGTTTCATTGGCGTCCCAGACGTGGCCGATGGACTGGATCATGAGGTCGCGGTCGGCTTCGCGTCGGCGCAGCAGCGTGAGGATGCCGACGCCGAGATCGAAGCCGTCGGTGACGACATAGAGCACGAGCATCAGGCCGATGAGTCCGAACCACGCGTGGTTCAAGAGGTCCTGAGTTGAAGCGGGGGTCATGTGACTTCCTGTGCGATGAATGCGGTTCTTGAAGACGTGGCGGCGTTCAATAGTCGACGGCGTGCGGCACCGCCTGGCGCACCGGTTCGACGGGCGGCATCAGCGCGAGGTCGGGGCCGTTGCGCAGCCAGCGGCGCGCGAACACGAAGAAGGACGTGATGAGCACAACGAAGAATGCGGTGAACATGATCATGCTCCCCGTGATCGCGCCCGCCGGAATCGCGGAGGCCGCGTGATCGGTGCGCAGCAGACCGTAGACGACCCACGGCTGGCGGCCCACTTCGCGCACGATCCAGCCGCATTCCACGGCGATATACGGCAGCGGAATCGCGAGTACCCACGCGAGCAGCAGCTTGCGTTGTGCGAGCAGCGCGTCGAGATGGCCGCGCGATTTACGCAGCGCATAGAGCGTCCAGAACGCGAGCACCATGAACAGGAAACCGATGCCCGCCATCGCGCGGAACGCGTAGTAAAGCAGCGGCAGCATGGGCGGTTGATCGGCGCGCGCAATGTCGCGCATGCCCGTGACCTTGCCGTGCAGGCTATGCGTGCCGAGAATGCTCAGCATGCCCGGCACTTCGAGCGACCAGTCGTTGTCCTGCTTCGCGGCGTCGGGCCACGCGAGCAACGACCAGCTCGCGCCCGTGCCCGGCGCATTGGTTTGCCAGTGGCCTTCGATCGCCGCGCCCTTGGCGGGCTGCGTTTCGAACACGTCCACGCCGCTCGAATCGCCGAGCCAGATCTGCACGGGGGCAACGAAGGCGAGCAACAGCAGCGCGAGTTTGAACGAACGCACAAAGAACGTCGGATTGCGGCGTTTGAACAGGTAATAGGCCGAGATGCCCGCGATCACCACGAGGCCAGTTTCGAGCGCGGCGAACCACATGTGCGAGACGCCCCAGGCCATGTCGGGATTGAAAATGGCTTTCACGTAATCGATGACCACGAGTTTGCCGTCCACCAGCGCCACGCCGCGCGGCGTTTGCAGCCACGAGTTCGCGACCATGATCCAGAACGCGGAAAGCGAGGAGCCGAGCGCGACCATCGCGGTGGCGAACAGATGCACGCCCTTGGGCACGCGGCCCCAGCCAAGCATCATGATGCCGACGAAGCCCGCTTCGAGCATGAACGCCATCGCGCCTTCGAAGCCGAGAATATTGCCGAAGAACTGGCCCGTGTATTGCGAGAACGGTCCCCAGTTGGTGCCGAATTGAAACTCCATCGGAATGCCGCTCACCACGCCCACGGCGAAATTGAGTATCAGCAGCTTGCTCCAGAAGCGCGCGTGTCGATACCAGACCACGTCGCTGGTTTTCACCCAGAGCGTTTCGACGACGAGCAGAAAAGCGGACAGGCTGATCGTGAGAATCGGCCAGAGTATGTGGAAGATCGCGGTCAGGGCAAACTGGCCGCGCGCCAGATTCAGGGCTTCGACAGACATGAGGGTCACCAGGCAGATTGAACGGCGCGTGCGCCCGTATCGGGCGCGGCGCGCGTCATGAAAACTTCGAAAAGCAGCTTGAAAAGCGCTTTAAAACGCGGGCATGGCCGCAGGCTCGGAGGACGCGTGCAACAGCACGGGAATCGACTTGGAAGTCGGCGTGTTGCAAACGTCGCCCACACTCGCGAGCGGCACGAGCGGATTGGTCTCGGGGTAATAGGCGCCGATGCAGCCGCGCGGAATGTCGTATTCCACGAGACGGAAATGATCGGCGCGGCGCACGATGCCATCGTCCCAGACCGTGCTCATATCGACCCAGTCGCCATTCCTGAAACCCAGCATGGCGATGTCGGCGGGGTTGATGAACACCACGCGGCGCTGGCCGAACACGCCGCGATACCGGTCGTCGAGCGCGTAGATCGTGGTGTTGTATTGATCGTGCGAGCGCGTTGTCATGAGCGTCATCAGGCGGTCGCCGTGCTGCGCTTTCGCGCGTGCGATCGGCGTGTCCTGCTGCACGGCGTGCACGATGAAATTCGCTTTGCCCGTGTCGGTTTTCCAGTCGCGCTCGCGCGAGGCCACGCGCAGATGAAAGCCGCCCGGATGCTGGATGCGCTCGTTGTAGCGGTCGAAACCTTCGACGGTTTGCTCGATGGCGTCGCGCACTTTCGCATAATCGCCCGCGAAGCCGAGCCAGTCCACTTTCGCGTCGCCGAGCGTCGCGTGCGCGATGTTCGCCACGATCGCCGTTTCCGACATCAGATTCGGCGACGCCGGCTTGTTCATGCCGTACGAGATGTGCACCATGCTCATCGAGTCCTCGACCGTCACGCCTTGTGCGATGCCGTTCTGCACGTCGATTTCGGTGCGCCCGAGCGTCGGCAGAATCAATGCGTTTTCGCCGTGGACGAGGTGACTGCGATTGAGCTTCGTGGTGATATGCACGGTGAGCTTGCACGAACGCAGGCCGTCGAATGTGCGCAACGTATCGGGCGTCGCCATGGCGAAGTTGCCGCCGAGTCCGATAAACACTTTCAGGTGGCCTTCGATCATGTGCTCGACCGTTTCCACCACGTCGAGCCCATGTTCGCGCGGCGGCGCGAAATCGAATACCGTGCCGAGTCGATCGAGAAACGCTTGCGAAGGTTTCTCCTCGATGCCCACGGTGCGATTGCCCTGCACGTTCGAATGGCCGCGCACGGGGCACAGCCCCGCGCCTTCGCGGCCGATATTGCCGCGCATCATCAGCAGATTGGACAGCAGATGCACGGTCTGCACCGAATGCTTGTGCTGCGTGATGCCCATGCCCCACGTGGCGATCACGCGCTTGCCGTTCGCATAGACGCGCGCGAGTCCTTCGATATCTTCACGCGCCACGCCGGATTCCGCTTCGAGCAGCGGCCAGCTTTCGTTGCGCAGATCTTCGGCGAAGGCCGCGAAGCCGAGCGTGTGCTGCTGAATGAAGTCGATATCGAGCACGCGCTCCGTGCCGTTTTCGAGCGCTTCGTCGTCGAGTTCGATCAGGCGTTTGGCGACGCCTTTAATCAGCGCGAAATCGCCGCCGAGTTTCGGCTGAATAAACATCGAGGCGATTTTCGTGCTGCCGAACGTGATCATTTCCATCGGATGCTGCGGGCTCGTGAAGCGTTCGAGCCCACGCTCGCGCAGCGGATTCACCGAGACGATCGTCGCGCCGCGGCGCGACGCCTCGCGCAATTCGCCGAGCATGCGCGGGTGATTCGTCGCCGGATTCTGGCCGAAGATAATGATGGTGTCGGCGGCTTCGAAGTCGTCGAGCGTGACCGTGCCTTTGCCGATGCCGACCGTCGACGGCAGGCCGCGGCTGGTGGCTTCGTGACACATGTTCGAGCAGTCGGGGAAATTGTTGGTGCCGAACATCCGCACGAACAACTGATAGACGAACGCGGCTTCGTTGCTCGCGCGGCCCGAGGTGTAGAACGCGGCTTCGTCGGGCGAATCGAGTTCGTTCAGGTGCTTCGCGATCAGCGCGAAGGCGTCGTGCCAGGCGATCGGTTGATAACGGTCGGTGATCGCGTCGTAGACCATCGGGTCGGTGAGGCGGCCGTGTTGTTCGAGTTCGTAGTCGGTCTGCTTCATCAGCGACTCGACGGTATGCGTTTCGAAAAAGTCCGGCGTGACGCGCTTGGTGGTCGCTTCGGCGGCCACGGCTTTCACGCCGTTTTCGCAGAACTCGAACGTCGATGCATGCTGGCGGTCGGGCCATGCGCAGCCGGGGCAGTCGAAACCGTCCGGCTGATTCTGTTTGAACAGCGTGCGGTAATTGCCGCCCGACACGCGCTCCTTGATCAGATTGATGGCGACATATTTGAGTGCGCCCCAGCCCGCGGCGGGGTGGTGATACGCCTCGATTTTTCCCTTTGGCTTGGCCTTGTCCATTACCCTTGGCTCCGTTGACGTTGCGCGGCCCCGGGTCGATCCGCGAGGCGTAAAGCGCTGTATCTGCTTAGGTGAAAGCGTAAAAGGTAAGGACGGCGTGCATGACACACAAAATCCGTTCGCAACTTAGAGTACAGTTGCGCCGCGCCACCGCAGTACACTGCGCGAGCCATGCTGTGAGCGACTGAAGGGAGAACGCAGTGAAACTCTATGAAAAGCTCGCGGACGACATTGAAACGTTGATCCGCAAGGGCGTGTACCGCCCGGGCGACCGCGTGCCGTCGGTGCGCCAGGCGAGCCAGCAGCACCGCATCAGTATTACGACGGTGATTCGTGCGTATTTGCTGCTGGAAAGCCGTGGCGTGCTCGAAAGCCGCCCGCAATCGGGTTATTTCGTGAGCGTGCGCGTGAGCGAAGGCAGTGTGCAATCCGATGAATTGCGCCCGAGTCAGCCGATTGCCGTATCGGCCACAGTGGACGTGAGTCGGCTCGTGTTGTCGACGTTACGTTCCATCGGCACCGACGACGCGGTGCCGCTCGGCTCGCCGTATCCCGATCCGCAATTGTTTCCGTATGAAAAGATCAATCGCTATGCGTCGGCGGTGGGGCGCAAGAAATCGCTGTGGGGTGTGAACAACGCCTTGCCGCCGGGTAACCCGGAATTGCTGCGGCAAATTGCCCGCCGCTATCTGGAGAACGGCATGGCCGTGGACCCCAACGAGATCATCGTGACCGTGGGCGCGACCGAAGCCATGAATTTGTGCTTGCAGGCCGTGGCGAAACCGGGCGACGTGATTGCCGTGGAATCACCCACGTTCTACGCGATGCTGCACGCCATCGAGCGTTCGGGCATGAAGGCCATCGAAGTGGCGACGCATCCCGAATACGGCATGGATGTGGGCGCGCTCGCGAAGATCATCGAAACGGAAAAGGTGGCGGCCTGCATGGTGATGCCGAATTTCCAGAATCCGCTCGGCTTTTTGATGCCCGACGAACGCAAGCGCGAACTCGTCGATCTGCTCGCGAAAGCGGAGATTCCGGTGATTGAAAACGGCGTCTATAACGAGCTGTATTTTGGCGATTCGCATCCGACCACGCTTAAATCGTATGATAAAAACGGCATGGTGCTGCACTGCGGATCGTTTTCGAAAAGCCTGACGGCCGCGTATCGCATCGGCTGGGCTTTGCCGGGGCGTTACCGCGATCAGGTCGAGAAACTGAAGTTTCTGAATACGCTCACGACCTCGGTCGTTCCGCAATTGGCCATTGCCGAATATCTCGAACGCGACGGCTACGAGCATCATCTGCGACGCATTCGAAAGAATTACGCGCAGCAGGCCAATCTGATGAAGGCGATGGTCACGCGTTTCTTTCCGGCGGGCACGCGCATGTCGAGTCCTGCGGGCGGCTATGTGCTGTGGATCGAACTGCCTGCAAAGGTCGATTCGATGAAGCTCTACCAGCTTGCGCTGGCGCGCGGCATTACGATCGGGCCGGGCTATATGTTTTCGGTTTCGGACAATTACCGGAACTTCATTCGCCTCAATTACAGCAGCCCGTGGTCGCCGGAAATCGAACAGGCGATTATCACGGTGGGCAAGCTCGCGGCGTCTTGTGCGCGTTGAGCGTGGCGGCGCGCGCGAGTACATCGTGCGCGCCGCGCGGCTCTAGGTGAGCTGATAGTGCGGGCCGGGCTGCGTGGCGGGCGGCAAGGCTTCGTCGCACAGTTCGAGCACCGCGCGTTCGATCGTGCAGGTCATGGCGTCGAGCGCGAGATTGTTGGGCGCAAGCCCGAACGGATCGGAGATTTCGCTGGCAATCGCTTCCAGCGCGAGCAGCGTATAGGAAACGAACACGCAGATCAGCGGCGTGGCAAAGCCAATCGAATCGATCAGGCCGAAAGGCAGCAGCGCGCAATAGGCGTAGACCGTGCGATGCAGGAGTACGCCGTAAGCGAACGGAATCGGCGTGGCGAGAATGCGTTCGCAGCCGCCCACGGCCGCGCCGAGATCGTTGATCTGCTGATCCATCATCCACAGTTGCGTGTCGGAAAGCGCGCCCGCGCGCTTGAGCGCGGCAAGGTGACGGCGTACTTCGTCGAGCAGGACGATCGGCCGAAAGACGCGTGTGCCCAACGCGGCCGCTTGCTCCGCGCCCAGCAGGCGCGTGAAATCGGCGCTGGGATCGGAATGGCGCAATTCGTGTTTGAGCGCGTAGGAGAAAGCAATCAGCAAACGCGGCACGCGGCGATTTTCGAATGGCGCGGCGCTGGCCGGCACGTAGTTGCGGAATTGCGAAATGAGCGCGCGCGCGGAAATCAGCACATTGCCCCACAAGCGGCGCGCTTCCCAATAGCGTTCGTAACTCGCGTTATTGCGGAACGCGAGAAAGATCGTCAGCGCCACGCCGCACAGCGTGAATGGCGTGGTATTGAGCGGAATCTTTTCGCCGAGAATGCGGCCGTGCGTGCACATCGCGAGCACGCTCACGAGCGTCATAAACGCAAGTTGCGGAATGATCGCCTTGAGGACGGAGCCATGCCAGACAAAAAGCATGCGAAACCAGTTCGGCGCGGGGCGGATGATCATAGAAGGGACGTCAGGAGTTTCGTCGAAGGGCGCATTCACCATCGTGCGGAATACGGTGCGCACGATCAGGAATAGTCGAAGCGTACGCGGGCTCGATTTGCACGAGTACGCACACTTCATCGCCGATCCGAAGAGTACAGTTTTGACGTCCCGGATTGAAATGCGAACGGGCGCGGCGCGCCTTGGGGCTAGTGAATCACGACCGCGTTGCGGCCCGCGTGCTTCGCGCGGTACAGCGCGAGATCGGCGGCGGCGAAGGCAGCCTGGCTGCTCGCGGCGTCGAGTGCGGAGCGTTGCGTGAGCGCCGCGCCGACACTCACCGTCACCACGCCCGCCTTGGAATGCCGATGCGCGATGTCGAGCTGCATCACGCCGCGCCGCAGCTTTTCGAGGATGGTGGGCACTTCGCCGCGAGGCTGGCCGCTGAGCAGCATGCCGAATTCCTCGCCGCCCATGCGTCCCGCGATCACCTGATATTCGTCGGCCACTTCCTGCAAAACCGCGGCGACCTTTTGCAAACAGACGTCGCCGGCCGGATGACCATAGGTGTCGTTGTATTGCTTGAACCAGTCGATATCGACCATGACGGCGGTGAGCCAGTCGCCGGGCTGCGCGTCGTGCCATTTCTGGCGCACGCTTTCGAGCATGAAGCGGCGGTTGAACAGGCGCGTTACGGGGTCGGTGGCGGTCGCGCAGCGCAGCTTCAGATCATTCTCGATCATGGCGCGCAGATGCTCGAACACATCGCGATGCGCCGCGGTCAGCACGCGCGGTTCCGGGTCCATCGCGCAGAGCGCGCCCACGCGCTCGCCGTCGGGCGCGTGCAGCGGAATGGCCGCGTAGAAGCGCACGTGGGGCGCGTGGGTCACCAGCAGGCATTGCGTGAAGCGCGGATCGCCGCGCGTGTCTTCCACCACGAAAAGCTCGTCGCTTTCGATCACGTAATTGCTCAGCGACTGTTTGCGCGGGACCGGATGCAAGACGGCGCCGGCCTCGGCGCGATAGTGCTGATGTTCGGCGTCGAGCAGCAGCACGGCCGTGATCGACGCGCCCGTGACGGTCTTGAGAATGGCGGCGGCGTGGCGGAAGCACTCGCGCATGACCTGATCGTCGTGCAGCAGCCATTCGATGATCGGCGAGTCGCCGGACTCGCGGGCGCCATGGACTTCCGCGCCATGAAAGGCGGAAGGGAGGCGATCGTCAGGGGAAAAGGCCAATGCGGAGTCCGTGGGTTGCCGTCGAGCACAGGTCAACGGCATTTTCCGCGCGAACTTGAGTGCCAGGCGCCGGAAACAGCGGAATAAATTCGCGCTGATTCGTATGATGAAATTCGGTGCGCGATGCGCTATTTGTGAATCATCGCCATGACGAGGAAGTGAAACGGCAGGGTCAGCAGCACGGTGGCGCCAAAACCGACGCACCAGAGAATGGCAATCCACTTCAGATCGTGCAGAAAGCGCTGGCGGCGATTCCCCGACTCACGTTTCATGGCCGACTCCTGTTGAAGGTCTGCTGGGGCATTATGGCATCGCCTTGCGCCGGCGATCAATACGTGGCGCAGGCGATGCGGGATAGCGGAAGTGGCGCGAAAGACGGCCAACGAAATCGTTCGACAAAATCGATGGCATTCCTGATTAATGTATTGCGTGACGCGCTTCAGGATGCAGCGTTTATTCAGACTTCGGCGTTCTCGCGGTGTTCGAAAGTCTCGGCCACAAACATCTTCAAGGTTTCGACGATCTTGCGCACGCGCGCGGGCACGGGCCGTTGCGGACGGATCAGCAGATTCAGCGCCAGCGCGGGCACCTCGTAGTCGGGCAGCACACGCACGAGACGTCCCGCTTCGATGGCGGCGGTCGCGGCCGGTTCCTCCAGCACGCCCATGCCGACGCCCGCGATCACCATCTCGTACATCGGCCGCCAGTGCGTGGTTTTGATGGTCGTGCGGATCGGCACGCTGTCGACGATGGCGCTGTCGAGCGCGAGCGGCAACTGGTTCGCGTCGAACGTGCCTTTCACGCGAATGAAGTTGTGCTCCGCGAGTTGCGAAGGGGTATCGATGGCCGCGTGGCGCAGCAGATAATCGGGCGACGCCACCAGCAGGCGACGGACCTGCCCGAGCGGCCAGGCAATATACGCGCCGTCACCGAGCGGGCCGAGGCGAAACGAAATATCGACGCCTTCAGTCACGAGATCGGCGATCTTGTCGTTCAAGACGAGTTCGATATCGAGCCGCGGATAGGTCTCGCGCACGCGCTTCAAACCTTCCGGCAGGATCGTTTCACCAAAGCAGTGCGGCGCGGCAATACGGATCGTGCCTTTGACGATCTGCTCGTCGTTGGCCACTTCCGCGAGTGCCTGCTCGACCGCGCCCAGCACGGACTTGCTGCGTTCGTGGAAGATGATGCCTTCTGGCGTGCATTTGAAGGTGCGCGCGTTGCGCAGCAGCAATTGGCAGCCGAGAAATTTTTCCAGCCGTTCGATCCGCTCGCTCACGGCAGGCTGGCCGATGCCCAGATCGCGCGCGGCGCCTGAAATACTGCCGCGCTCGACCACTCTCACGTAAATCCGCATGGCTTCGAGCAGGTTCATGCGCCGCTCCTTGCCGTTCGCGGCAATAACGCGTACGTGCGCGCCGTCCATCTGTCTGCGACTCCTTGCATGCTTTGCGCTCCTGATCCGAAGCGTCGCGTGGAAGGAATGCGACGCCATCATGAGTCACAGATTAAAAGGACACAGTGAGTCGCAGAATGCACAAATCGGCGCGGTTGATGAGAGTACAGTTTGAGTGGCGGTGTCTTCCGCCCAGGCATCGGGCTGCGCAGGGCGAGTGCTATTCTCGATAAGCCAATCCGGCGGCGCGCGGCCGGTGCTTTCATCGGATGTAAACGATTTGTCGGATTGAATGCGAGCGCGCTTGGACACTGCTTGGACGCTGCTTGGACGCTGTGAATTGGCTCCAGGGCCTGGCGCATGAACGCGCGGCCTGTTCTTCGGAGAATCGACATGACCGGACAGACATTGAGCGCAGCGTTCATCGAGGAACAGCGTCAGCGCTTGCTCGCGATGCAGCGCGACGTGCTGGGCAGCGAGGAAAACACGATAGGCGCGGAGCGTAACGACGAAGAATCCACCGGCTCGGAAGCCCAGGAATACGAAGACGACGCGCAGAGAATGGAGCAGGATATTGCGAATCAGGCGCTGCGCAATATGAATGTGCAGCGCATTGCCGATATTCAGCGCGCGCTAGAAAAAATCGCCGATGGTACTTACGGTTTTTCCGATCAGAGCGGCGATCCCATTCCCATCGAACGCCTGAAAGCATTGCCCGAAGCGGTGTTGACCGTGCAGGAGCAAAGCGCGCGCGACGCCCGGCATTGAGCGTCGGCGTCGCGATGTTTCGAGGCCGCCTTGCGCGATCGAGCGGCTTTTAAGCCACCGCGCTAACCGGCTCGTCAAACAGTTCGAGCAGTTCCGTCATGGTCGCGCGCGGCGCGGCGCGCCACAGTGCACCGTGCACAATCTCGCTATAAAGCTCGATGGCTTCGGGTGAGCGCGCATCGATCTGCCTGGCCTCCAGCACGAGATCGAAGAGTTTCGTCGCGGTGCGGATGATGCTGCCTGCTTGTGCGTGGGCGATAGTTGTATTCATTCTCGACGTATCGGCAAATAAATTGGAAACTTGAGGAATCAAGGTCCCGATCCTGTTTTTGCGTCGCCGTAAGGTTCTCTTAAGTCACCTGCGTATAGCGTGGGCAGTTTTCATGGACGTTGCGTCCTTCTGGAGGCTGCCCTTGAATACCACCACGGAAAAAACCTTGCTGGATGCGGCCACGAAAGTGCCCGCCCTCACGCTCGGATTCTGGATCATCAAGATTGCCGCGACCACGCTGGGCGAAACCGGCGGCGACTGGGTCACCATGTCGTTGAATCTGGGTTATCTCGTCGGCACGCTAATCTTTTTCGCGGCTTTTGTCGTGCTCGTCGCCGCTCAGGTGCGCGCGCAAAATTTCAACGCCGCGCTCTATTGGGCGACGATCGTCGCCACCACCACGCTCGGCACGACGCTCGCCGACTTCTGCGACCGCTCGCTCGGAATCGGTTATCCAGGTGGCGTGGCGATCATCGTCGCGCTGCTCGTGCTGAGTCTCGCGATCTGGTATCGCAGCGAAGGCACCGTGTCGATCGAGAGCGTAAGCACGCCGCGCGTCGAATGGTTTTATTGGGCCACGATTCTCTTTTCGCAAACGCTCGGTACCGCGCTCGGCGACTGGGTCGCGGGCGACGATCGCGGCGGCCTCGGTCTGGGTTTCGAAATGGGCGCGGCGATTTTCGGCGCGGGCCTCGTGGTCGTGGGGCTGCTGTGGCTGTGGCGCGGTGTCTCGCGCACGGCGCTGTTCTGGGCGGCCTTCGTGCTGACGCGGCCGCTTGGCGCGACGCTCGGCGACTTGCTCGATAAGCCGGTTGCGCAGGGCGGTCTCGATGTCAGCCGCTTTTACGCCTCGGGCATTTTGCTGATTTTCATGGTGCTGAGCGTTGCGTTGATTCCGCAACGGGCCGCAAGCCGTTCTTCCTCCGTGTAAGGCTTTCCCTTTCGATTCATTACGAAATCGCGAGGCATTGAGCGTTGCTCATCGACACGTTCGCGGCGTGCGAGCGATTCACGGCGTCGCGCACGCGTAATTGCTCGCGCGATCGGGATTTCCCTTGCCGAGATAACGCGGATACGCGGGATAGCGGCACAAGGGCCGCGTGCGGCCATTGGTGTCCTGTGCGATATCGGTGGTCACGAGCGCGTCCGGCGCAATGCCGCGCGACACCCAATCGTCGAGCGCGCCGATCAGATCGACGGACGGAATGAACACGCCGTTGCCGTGCTGATAACCGGGCACCATATAGAGCCGCATGAAGCTGTCCACGCGCGGCTCGCCGTAACGCGCGACGAGGTTCTCATACCAGGCGATGGTCTGATTCGGGCTGATCACTTCATCGGCGAGACCATGCAGTGTGATGAGCTTGCCGCCGCGCGCGATGTAATGCGCGACATCGGGATTCATCGCGCCGATGGTCGCCGAAAGCATGGCGAGCCGCTGCTGATAGCGGCCCGGATGCATCACGTCGAAATTCGACGAATCGAAGGTCGGGTCGTGCGTGATGAAGTATTTGATGTACGCGTCGCCCTGCGCGTAGAGATAGCCGTTCGCGCGGAAGGTGAGTTGCGGCGAACGGTCGGGCACATGCGCGAGACCGAGCGTGCTCGTGAAGCGCGTGCCCTGAAAGACGTTGTAGCCGCGATAACGGTCGACGTTCCAGGCGAGCGCGTAGGGCAGATGCAGACCGTCGCGCAGCTTTTGCAGCGTCGCGAGTTGCGGCGGCGTGAGGCAATCGTCGTGGGCATCGTGTGAGGCGTTGTGATCGGTGGCATCGGCGGGACAGCGCAGCGAATCGATGATCTGCGGTTCCAGCGCGCGGCAGGCCACGACATTGCTGATGATGCCGTCCGCCGTGCCGTCGAGCTTGTCGCACGCCTGCATCGTGCGCGCGTAGACGCGTTCGAGCAGCGCGGGCGGCACATAGCCGCCCGGCACGCGATATTCGAGCCGGCCGATTTCCACGCCGATCAATCGCACGCCGGAAAAATTCAGCGCGGGCGAATTGGCGATCACGCCGTCGTAGTCGTCGGGATAGCGCTGGATGACCGTGTAGCCTTCGCGCCCGCCGGTCGAGCCGCCTGCGAAATACATGTGTTCGGGCACGCGTCCGTAGCCGCGTTCGATCAGCGCGAGCGCCACGTCGTGGGTTTTCTTCAGATGCGCGTAGCCGAAGTTCGTCACGGCTTCGTCGAGCAGGCCGAAGGTGGCGACCGACGAGTCGCCGTTGTGGCCCGAGTCGTCGCCGAAGGTGGCGTAGCCGCGCGCGAGCGGCGCGCGGTCGGGCGAGAACGGCATCGGTCCGGTGCCGGTCACCACCACGCCGCTATAGCCGCCGCCGCCGAATTGCAGCGCGCGGCCATTCCAGCGGCTCGGCAGATTCACTTCGAAGCGGATATCCGGCGCGCCCGCCGTCTGCGCGCGGATCACGCCGGTCAGGCGGCAGAAGTCGCCGTTCAGATTGCCGGTGGCCGTGGCGGCGATCATCGTGGCGGTCTGCACGAGCGCGCCGTCGGTTGGCAGGGCGATGGCGGCGGGCGGCAGCAGCACGCCCGCGAGATCGGTGCAATGCAGCGGCAGGTCGGGCGCGCGCTGCGCGTGCGCGACGCCGCTCGCGAGGAACGTGAGCGCCGCGCCGGCGGCCGCGTGGAATCGAATGCTACGCGCGAACGGCCGGTGTGCTTTCATCGCTCCATAGGGCGGTTGAGTCGAATGGGAAGGCGGCGGCACGAGGGCCGCGCGCGAGACCGCCAATATGACATAGATCGGCGGCTCGCTTGCCCAAAAAGCATCCTGATTCAGCGCGATTCGCCGCGCGAGAACATCAGGTAGCTCAGCACCGCGAGCGTGCAGACCGCGAGGCCGCCATAAAGCATCAGTGCGTGGAAACCGGCTTCGAGCGCGGCGCGCGCGATCGGTTCGAAATGCGCTTCGAAGGCGTGTGCGTCAACGCTCGCGGCATCGAAGCCCGCGTGCGCGCTCAACGCATCGCCGGGCGTGAGATTGCCCGCCGCCACGCGCGCGGCCAGCGCTTGCCACGACACGCCCTCCACATTGCGGCCCAACGCATCTTGCAGACGATGCGCAACGCCCGCCACGAGCAGCGCCCCCATCAGCGCGATATTGATGGCGAGCGTGACCATGCGCGCGCTCATGTCGATGCCCGAAGCCATGCCCGCGCGATCCGCCGACACGGAGCCGGTCGTCGTGTTCGTGACCGGCGTGTTGGTCATGCCGAGCCCCGCGCCCGCCACGAGGCAGCCGGGCAGCACGGCCAGCGCGTCGCCGTGGCCGAGCGCGCTGCCCGCGCGCATCAGCAGGAAGCCGAGCCCAATCGTGAACAGGCCCGCCGGAATCGCCAGCGCGGGCCGGTAGCGCAGCGCGAGGCGTTCGCCGATCGGCGGGAACACGAGCGTCGGCAGCGTGTAGGCGAGCAGCGACAGCCCCGAGGCGAGCGGGCCTTCGCGCAGCACGCTCTGGAAATAGATCGGCAAATAAATGATGAACGGCCAGAAGCTGAAGTTCATGCCGACCGAGCCGAGCAGCGCGCCCGAAAAGCGGCGCACCTTGAACACGGAGAAGTCGAACATCGGATGCGCGACGCGCAATTCGATCGCGACGAAGGCTGCGAAACTGGCCGCGCTCGCGGCGAGCACGCTCAAGCTCGACGCGCTGAAGAAGCCGCTGTCCGCGCCCTGCGTGATGGTCCAGACGAAGCCGAACACCGAGGCCGAGAGCGTGATCATGCCGGCCACGTCGAGCTTGCGCGCCTGCGGATCGCGCGATTCGCGCACGCCCGCGAGCGCGAGGCCGAGCGTCGCGACGGCGATCAGCACGTGGACCCAGAACACCCATTTCCAGCTCGACAGCGCGACGATCGCGCCGCCCACCAGCGGCCCGAATCCGAGGCCGATGCCGAGCACGATGCCCCACGCACTGAATGCCCGCGCGCGCGGCGCGCCTTGCGGGAATTGATGCGAGAGCACGGCGACGAGGCAAATCAGCATCGCGCCGCCGCTCGCGCCTTGCACGAAGCGGCTGGCGATCAGCGCCGTCGTGCTCGATGCCAGTCCGCACAGCCACGACGCCGCGCCGAACAGGACGATGGTGACGACGAACACGCGCTTGCGGCCGAAGCGGTCGGCGAGCGTGCCGGTCGCCATCAGCACGGTCGTGCAGGCGAGCGTGTAGGCGTTCATGATCCATTGCATCTGCTTGAAGTCGCCGTGCAGCACGACTTCGAGCGTCGGCAGGATCATCGGCACGCTGGAGATTTCGAGCGAGAACATCATGGCGGCGAGGCAGACGGCGATCAGCGCGAGCGTGTTCTGGCGCGTTTGCGCGGGGCGCCGCTCGTCTTGGGCGAGGTCGCGCCCGAGTTCGGATAACTGCATGGGGACTCCAGGGAGAGTGCGCCGCCGGGTTGTGGCGGCGTAGTTGAATCGGCTACAGTCAGTTTATGGGAATAGAATTCCCGTATTGACGCGTTTGCGTCCCTTTGCAGATTCCCCTAAGGCACCAATGAACGACAAACTGGATGGCGTCGCGACCTTCGTGCAGGTCGTGGAGGCGGGCAGCTTCGCGCTGGCGGCCGAGCGGTTGAATCTCACGCGTTCGGCGGTCGGCAAGGCGATCACGCGGCTGGAGGCGCGGCTGGGCGTGCGCCTGCTTCATCGCAGTACGCGCAGCCAGACGCTGACGACCGAGGGCCAGGGCTATTACGAGCGTTGTGTGCGCGCGCTCGCGGAACTCGACAGCGCCGAGGCCGCGCTCGACACGAGCCGCGTGGAGCCCGCCGGGCGGCTGCGCGTGAGCGTGCCCGAGGCCTTCGGCCATTGGTGCGTCGCGCCCGTGCTGCTCGATCTCGCGAAGGCGTATCCGCAGTTGCAGATCGATCTGTCGTTCACCGACCGCTACACGGATCTGATCGAGGAAGGGCTGGATCTCGCGGTGCGCATCGGCGCGTTGCGCGACAGCACCACGCTGGCGGCGCGCCATCTCGGCACGCAGCACATCGTGATTGCCGCGTCGCCTGCGTATCTCGCGCAACACGGCACGCCCGCGAGTCTCGCCGATCTCGCCGATCACGCGGGCATCGCTTATTCGCGCGGCGGCGCCATCGCACCGTGGGACGCGCGCGGGGCCGATGCCGAGCCGCGTCCGGTGCGCATCCGCACGCAGATCAGCATGGACGATATTCAGGCGATCGCGTCCGCCGCCATCGACGGTCACGGGCTGGCGTGGCTGCCGTGCTG
Source organism: Paraburkholderia tropica (assembly GCF_914484835.1). Taxonomy (GTDB): domain Bacteria; phylum Pseudomonadota; class Gammaproteobacteria; order Burkholderiales; family Burkholderiaceae; genus Paraburkholderia; species Paraburkholderia tropica_A. Next base: position 109,480 of record NZ_CAJZAR010000068.1, on the reverse strand, counting down.
GCTGATCGCGCGCCATGTGGAGAGCGGCGCGCTCGTGCCGGTGCTCGACAGCTATCGCGTGCGTTCGCAGGAGATTTACGCGGTGTGGCCGCAGGCGCGCCATTTACGCGCGAAGACGCGCGTGGCGATCGACGCGTTGAAGGCGCGGATTCCCGAGATGATCGGCGACTGATATTTATTGATTCGATGCCGCGGTGTGGCGATGTCGGGAGCGGGAATTGCGCTTCCACCCAGCGCGCATAGGGCGCGCTTCCGTGGGAGAACGACGTTGTTAATAAACTTCACATCCGGCCCCGCATCCTGGACGCCGAATCGCACGCTCGCCTTTCCGGCTTTCGTCGATGGCGTCGAGATTATTTGCGAGTTGTCGCTCGAAGCCATAGAAGATCATTTCGGCGCGAACCGTTCGCGCCGCGACAGCCTGATCGCCGCGTTCGACCGGCATCGCAGCCGTATCGAAGCGGTGGCGCAGCGCGTCATTCCGCATCGCGCGATAGCGGGACGCTGTCCGCTGTTTGCGCGCGATTTTTATTGAAACGGGGTGATGGTTTAAACCGATGCGCCGCGCGCTTCCTGACGCGCGGCGTGGTGATTCACGTGCGGTGATTCATGCGCCGCTATTCATGAGAAGTCGCCGGGTTCGAGTTCGAGCGACTGGCCGCCGTTCTTCGTGAGCGCGTGTCGTGCCGCGCGCTCGATGGTCGGCCGGTTGGCGTCGAACGCACTCAGCAGCGCATGCGATGACGTGCCTTCGTTGCCGAAGCGCGCATTGAGCGCGTCCATCGACACGCTGCACCAGACGGGCCGGTCGTCGACGTGGGCTTCGAAGGCAATGCGTGAAGCCGCCACGCTATGACGCCGATTCGTAAACTCGATTCTCATCTCGATCCTCCGTGAAGTTGGCGTAGTAAATAGGGCCCGGCGCAAAATCCTTGCGGATCTGGCGGGCCTGTCGTGCGCAGCAAGGTGCAGACCTGCTGCCTCGTTGCGCTCGAAGTGCGGTGACAGCCGTGCGCCTATTCCATTCAATCGGCACATCGATTGCGCAGTTGATTGGGTCCAACGCTGATGAGGAGCTGTCCCATGTCATCTCGCAACCGATCCCACGGCAAAGCCACCCATGTCCAGGGCCAAACCGATGCGAAGTCGGAAAGCCTCGAATCGTTTCGCTCGCGCGCCGACGGTGAAGCGCTGCGCACGAATCAAGGTGTGAAGATCGCCGATAACCAGAATACCCTGCGCGCCGGTCCGCGTGGTCCTTCTCTGCTGGAAGATTTCATTATGCGCGAGAAAATCACGCATTTCGACCACGAGCGTATTCCCGAGCGGATCGTGCACGCACGCGGCTCAGCTGCGCACGGCGTCTTTCAGGTCTACGAATCGCAGGCCGATATGACGCGCGCGTCTTTTCTGCAGGACCCGGCGAAAACCACGCCCGTGTACGTGAGATTTTCGACTGTGCAAGGTCCGCGCGGTTCCGCCGATACGGTGCGCGATGTGCGCGGCTTCGCGACAAAGTTTTATACCGATGAAGGTAATTTCGACCTCGTCGGCAATAACGTGCCGGTATTTTTCATTCAGGACGCGATCAAATTTCCCGATTTCGTCCACGCGGTGAAACCCGAGGCACCCGATGAAATGCCCACGGGCGGCACCGCGCACGATACGTTCTGGGACTTCGTTTCGCTCGTGCCGGAGAGCGCGCATACCGTGATCTGGGCGATGTCGGATCGTGCGATTCCACGCAGCCTGCGCACGATGGAAGGCTTTGGCGTACATACGTTCCGCTTCGTCAATGCGAAGGGCAAGGCGCGCTTTATCAAGTGGCATTGGCGGCCGGTGCTGGGCTCGTATTCGCTGATCTGGGACGAAGCGCAAAAGATCGCCGGCAAGGACCCCGATTTTCATCGGCGCGATTTGTGGGAAGCCATCGAGCGAGGCGATTATCCCGAGTATGAATTAGGCGTGCAGATTATTGAGGAGGCCGATGAACATCAATTCGGCTTCGATCTGCTCGATCCGACCAAACTCGTGCCGGAAGAAATCGTGCCGGTCAAGATCATCGGCAAGATGACGCTCAATCGCAATCCCGACAATTTCTTCGCCGAAACGGAGCAGGTGGCATTTCACCCTGGCCATATCGTGCCGGGTATCGACTTCACGAACGACCCGCTATTGCAAGGGCGTTTGTTCTCGTACACCGACACGCAGATCAGTCGTCTGGGCGGGCCGAATTTTCACGAGATTCCGATCAATCGACCGGTCTGCCCGTATGTGAATAATCAGCGCGATGCCATGCACCGGCAGACCATCAACGTGGGGCAGGCGTCGTATGAGCCGAATACGGTGAGCGACGGCTGGCCGAAGGAAACCGCGCCCGCCGATGGCGGTTTCGAGAGTTATCAGGAACGCGTGGAAGGCACGAAAATTCGCGTGCGCAGCGATTCATTCGCCGATCACTTTTCGCAGGCGGCGATGTTCTATAACAGCATGTCGACGCCCGAAAAGGAACACATCGTGGCGGCGTATACGTTCGAGCTCGGCAAGGTCACGAAGCCCGAGATTCGCGAGCGCACCGTCAACGACATTCTGGCGAATATCGATGCCGATCTCGCGGCGCGCGTCGCGCTCGCGCTCGGTTTGCCCAAGGCGAAGACGGGCGCGAAACCGGGCAAGCCGAATCCCGCCGCCTCGCCCGCGCTCAGCTTGCTCAATCGCGTGAAGCCCGGGATCAAGACGCGCAAGATCGCGCTGCTGGCGGCGCCGGGCGCGGACGCGGCCACGCTCAAGACCGTGCGCGATGCGCTCGCGAAGGAAGGCGCGACGGCGCTGATCGTCGCGCCCACGCTCGCGCCCATCGACGGTCTCGTGCCGGACGCCACGCTCGCGGGCATGCCGTCGGTGATGTTCGACGCGGTGTTCGTGACGGGCGGCGAGATCGCGTCGCAAACGCTCGTGCAGTCGGGCGACGCGCGTCACTTCGTGGCCGAAGCGTTCCGGCATCTGAAGGCGCTCGCCGCGATCGACACGGGTCGTTTGCTGCTGGGCGCCGCGCGGTTGCCCGATCCGGCGGATGGCGTGGCGCAAGGCGACGCGTCCGACCTCAAGGCCGTGCTGAAGGCGTTTATCGAAGCCGCCGGACAGCATCGTGTCTGGACCCGCGCGGCGCAGGCCGAATCGGTGCCCGCGTGATCGCGGGCCGCATCAGGCGAGGTGACGATGACAACGCGAAGTCGCAAGAAACCCAGGCCGCGCGACAATGCCCAGACGCGCTTTTCCACCTGTTCGAAGCCGCTTGTGGATGAGGCGCTCCAGCACGCCGCGCATCTCGACGCTGGCGCGGACACGTTGCACAAACTGCGTGTCGCATTGCGTCGGTTGCGCACGCTGTTGTGGGCGTGGCGTCCGCTGCTGGATCGGGAAGCGGTGAAGATCGAGCGCGCGTATCTGAAGCGCGCGGGCATGGCGGCGGGCAGTGCGCGCGATTGGGATATCGCCATGACGCTGGTGCATGAGTACGCCGACGCCGCCGCCATCGTCGGCGAGCGCATGCAGGCGGCGCGCACCGAGGCGCGCGAACGGGCGCGCGCGACGCTGGCGGCCACCGGCCTCAAATCCGCGTTGCGCGAGATGCTGCATGCGATGAATCGCGAGTTGAATACGGCGCACCGCCGCGTGCCCGTCAAACGCTTCGCGCGCGAGCGTTTGCGTGCGGCGCAACGCGCCCTGAAAAAACGCGAGCGCCGCGCGAAACGAGCGAAGCGAAGCGATTACGCCGCGTGGCACGACGTGCGCAAAGCGGCGAAAAAATTGCGTTACGTGCTGGAGTTTTTTTCTGCCGATTTACCGCGCCGCGAGGTGAAGCGCCTGAAGCCGCTCAAGAGATTGCAGAACCGGTTCGGCGCGCTCAACGATGCGGTGTCGGTTGCGCAGCTGTTTGACGCGCATCGCGAAGTGTTTGCCGACACGGCGAGCGCCGATGCCACGCTCGCCGCGCTGGCACGCACGCGCAAACGCCGGATGCGCCGCGCGGCGAAGTTGATCGGCGCGTGATGTTGCGTCACGGATGTTGCGTCACGTCCGCTGTTGCCGGGTTCGACGATTGCGTGCTAAAGGCGTGACGATGCGCGCGCGTGACGCGATTGCATCGCACGCCCAACCGCACGGAGGACATCATCATGACCAGCACACTCGACCCCGACAATGACGACGCAGGCGACACGGCGCAACCGGCCGCGCCCGGACACGATATCGAATCGCTCGGTCCCGGCGACTCGTCGGATAGCGGCAGCGACACGCTCGGCGCGAAGCGCCACGAATTCGACCGCGACACGGAACTCGACAATCACGCGCTCGAAGCCGGCGAAGAGGAGGAACATAGCGACACCGACCGCAGCGGCACCGGCGAGCGCGCGGCGGCGGACGGCGACGAAACGCTGCGCCCCGACGACGATATCTTGCCCGACCGCATCGAAGGGCCGGAAGACCTGTAGTTCACTATCGATTCATTTTTCCAGGGACCACGACGCCTCGTCGTGCAGACGCGCGACGAGCGCGGAGAGCGCGCACTCGACCGTTTCGTCGCCTGGACGCGCTTGCCAGCGCACCTCGTAAGACGCCTTGAGCCGTCCATGCGCAATGCTTTCCGAGAGCCGATGCGAGACGCCGAGCGCGAGCACGCGGCAATGGCAATCGCGGCAATCGCGCAGCGCTTCGTCGAGCAGGGGGCGCACGTCGTCGCCTGCGTCGTGGCCGAGCGCCACGCGCGCGCGGCGGCCGCGCGGCAAGCGGTGTTCGAGCAGTTGAAGCGCCTGCAGCACGACGAGGCCGAGTGCGGTTCCGGCAATCGCAAGCGCGTATTGTCCACCGCCCGCGCATAGCCCGATCACCGTGACGTACCACATCGTCGCCGCCGTGGTGACGCCTTGCACGAGACCGTCCTTGCGCAGGATCGAGCCCGCGCCGATAAAGCCGACGCCGGACAGAATGCCCAACGGAAGCCGCATCAGGTCGAGCATCACAAAGGAATCCTGATCTTTGCCATGCTGAAGAAGCAGCACATTCACTTGCAGCATCGCGAGGCACGCAGCGAGGCACACGAGCAAGGTCGTGCGCAATCCGGCCGCATTGCCCGATTCGCCGCGATTCAGGCCGATAAGCGCACCCGCGAGCATCGCGAGCGCGAGGCGGCCCGCGAAATCCAGCCAGGTGACGGTGAGCGGCATCGTGTTCATCGCGCTCAGAGCGTCGGACGATAGTCGAGATCGCTTTCGGTATCGAACAGGACGTCGTCGAGCACGAGTTCGATCGCGCAGTCATCGCTTTGCGCGGAGGACTCGCGCATGAGTTCATAACGCCCGCGCACGAGCGCGCCGATACGCTGCTGGATCGTGCGCCGCTGCGCGGTGTCGAGCCCGGCGTATCGCTCGATCTGCGCGCGCGTGGCGCGTAGCGTGGCGGCGCAACGCGCGTCGAGCGTCGTATCGCGCTCCGATTGCGTCACCCAGCTCAGATGCAGCACGAGCACGTCGCCTTCGTCGACGAGACTGACGGCGGGCTGTTTCGGCGAGTCGAAAATCTGCGCGAGCGACAGCTGGATTTCTTCGATGCGCTGCTCGAAATCGTAAGTGTTCATGGTGCGCTCCATCGGACGGGAGGATCTGCCGATACGGCGCGCAACGCGCGTGCCGCGTCGGCGTCCGGGCGCGATCACGCGCGTGGCACGCCCGTTGCGATCATCCTTCGATCATCCTTCGATTGCGCGATGGATTGCACAAAGCGCCGCAGCCAAAAAAAGGAGAAGGTCTGGACGATGCCTGAGGAAGCACTGTGGTTCTTGCTGGTCGGCGTGCTGCTGATGTTCGTGGCGCTCGCGCGCGGGCCGATTGCGCGTCTGCCGCTCACGGGTGCGATGATTTATCTGGCGGTCGGCGTGGTCGCCGGGCCGGGCGTGCTGGGTCTCGTTCATACCGATCTGGCCGAAAACGCGCGCACGCTCGCCGTGCTCGCCGAAGCCGGGCTGGTGGTCTCGCTGTTCTCGGTCGGCATGCATTTGCGCGTGCGCTTGCTCGACCGGCTCTGGATCTTGCCGCTGCGGCTCGGCGTGATCGCGATGGCGATCAGCGTTGCGCTGATGTTCGCCTTCGGGCTGGCGATGGGCGCAGCGCCAGGCGTCGCGCTCTTTCTCGCCGCCGCGCTCGCGCCGACCGATCCGGTGCTCGCCAACGAATTGCGCGTGCAGGCGGCCGGCGACGCGGAGCCCGTGCGCTTCGCGCTATCCGGCGAAGGCGGGCTCAACGACGGCGCGGCCCTGCCGTTCGCCTTGCTCGGCCTCGCGCTCAGCGGCGTGCACGTCGCTGGCATGGCGAGCGTGCCCGCGTTCGCGCTTTCGCTCGCGTGGGGCGTCGCGGGCGCGTTGCTGATCGGCGCGGCGCTGGCAACGCTCTGCGTGCGCCTCGTGTTTCATCTGCGCACGCATTATGGCGAAGCCGTGGGCCTCGACGGCTTCATCGCGATCGGGCTGATGTCCGTGACCTATGGCGCGGCGCTGCTGCTGCACGCGTATGCGTTCGTGGCCGTGTTTGCGGCGGGCGTCGCGCTGCGCCACGAGGAATTGCGTGCGACCGGGGAGCGCCTGCCCGCCGAGGCGCTGGAAACCGTGCAGCTCGGCGAGCAGGTGGAGGCGGCGAAGGATCCGCAGCGCGCGCATGCGCTGCTGGCCGAAAGCATGACGGGCTTCACGCTGGAAATCGAGCGCTTCGCGGAGTTCTCCGTACTGCTGATGATCGGCTGCGTGGTGTCGGCGCACTGGCGCGAGATGCTCGACTGGCGCGCCGTCTCGTTCGCGCTCGTGCTGGTGTTCGTGGTGCGTCCGCTGGCGGTGTTCGCGTCGATGGCGGGCGCGCGCGCCGATGCGCGGCAGCGCGGCCTGATGGCGTGGATGGGGATACGCGGCGTGGGCGCGTTCTATTACGCGGTCTGGGGGCTGGCCGAAGCGGGCGACGTGTTACGGCCCGTGTTGCCCGCGGCGCTCGACGCGATCGTGATCTCCGTGCTGCTGCATGGATCGACGGCGGGCTATGTGCTGGGCCGATATTATCGGCGCTACTATCGGCAACCGGAGGCGAGGAAAGCGGCGGCATGAGCGTGCCGCCGGCCCTTACCCGTGCGAATCCACCCACGCGCGCGCCCACGAGAGCCCGACGTCCTGCGCTTCCAGCTCGGTGTCGAAAATGCCGAGTATGCCGGAGGCTTCGATCAGTTTGAGGTCGAGCGTGATGGTGCCGCTCGAAGCATAGCGCTCGGGCGCGAGCAGTTCTTCCTGCTGCGCGATGGCATGTCCCCAGAGGACATAGCCCTTGTATCGCTCTTGTTCCATCGGCGCGTCGCCTTGCAGGGTGGGTGGACGTCCATTCTAAGGGAAATAGCGCGTCCCCAGGCGGGCGGCGATGGCGCGGTGCGATCTGCGCGCGCCCGCCCGGGTTTCAACGCTCGGCCAGCGTTTTCAGGCCGTTCAGCCCCGCACGATACAACACCTCGTAATGCCCGATGAGTGAAGCGCCGTTTTGCGCGTCGAGCGGCTCGAAGCGGCTCGCCCACGTGACGGTCGTGCGATTCGCGTCGAGGCGCTGCGCGGACACCTTCGCCTCATAACCCGACACCGGGTCCGGGCCTTCCACGATCGAATAGCGATAAAACCGTTGCGTGTCGCTGTGTTCGAGCAGCGCCTCGACGATGATCGCGCCGCCGATCGCTTCGAGGTGGCGCAGGCGGCCGCCATCCGAAAGCCGCGACGAACGCACGAATTCGAGCCACGCGGGCAGGCCGTCGAAGTCGCCGAGCACGGCCCAGACCGATTCCACGGGCGCGTCGATATCGACGGAGACGCTTACGCTTGCCATCGTCATTGCGTTAATCCCATTGCGCGGCGAGACCTTCCGGGCTCACTTCGCGGCCATTGCGTTCGAGCGCGGCGATCTGCGCCATGTCGTCGTCGCTGAGTTCGAGCGTCTGCGCGAGCAGGTTGCTCGCGAGGTTTTCGCGCTTCGTCGACGAAGGAATCACCGAGTAACCGAGCCGCAGCGCCCATGCGAGCGCGACCTGGGCGGGCGTCGCGTGACGGCGTTCGGCAATCGCGCGGATCACCGGATCGCCGAGCACCTTGCCATATGCGAGCGTCATGTACGAGGTCACGTGAATGCCTTCCTGCTGCAAATAATCGACGAGCTTGCGGTTTTGCAGGTACGGGCTCAATTCGATCTGATTCGTCGCGATGTTGTCCTTGCCGACCACAGCGATGGCCTGCTTCGTCAGTTCGATATTGAAGTTCGACACGCCGATCTGTTTCGTCAGACCTTGCTGTTTCGCTTCGGCGAGCGCGCTCATGAATTCGTCGAGCGAGACGCCGTTATTCGGCGCGGGCCAGTGGATCAGCGTGAGATCGACGACGTCGGTGCGCAGCTTGTGGAGGCTGTCCTTGAGGCTCGGAATCAGCTTCGTGCGCGCGTAGTGGTCGACCCAGATCTTGGTGGTCAGAAACAGTTCGTCGCGCGCGACACCTGAGGCCGCGATGGCTTCGCCGACTTCGGCTTCGTTGCCGTAGATCTGCGCGGTGTCGATGGCGCGATAGCCGAGTTCGAGGCCGTTGCGCACCGAGTCGATGACCACCTGGCCTTGCAGGCGAAACGTGCCGAGACCGAATGCGGGAATGTGGCTCATATTGGGCTCCGTAAAAGAATGCGATTGAAAAGCGTGAAGAGGGAAATCAGCGCGCGGCGCTCGGCGCGGGCTGGCGTTGCTGGGCGATCTGCACGAGCACCAGCGCGAGGCCCGAGACGGCGATCAGTGCGCCGACCACCGGCACCGCGGCGTAGCTGAAGCCCGCCGAAATCGCCGCGCCGCCCGCCGCCGCGCCCACGGCGTTGCCGAGATTGAAGGCGCCCACGTTGACCGAGGAGGCGAGGCCCGGCGCTTCGGCGGCGGCGCGCATCACGCGCATTTGCAGCGGCGGCACCACGGCGAAAGTGGCGAGGCCCCAGACGACCACCGCGAACGCCGCGCCCAGATGGGTTTTCGCGAGCAGTGGGAAGGCCAGCATGATCGCGACCAGCAGCGTCAGGAACACGACGAGGCTGCCGTTGAGCGAGCGGTCCGCGAGCTTGCCGCCCGCTGCGTTGCCGATCGAGAAGCCCACGCCCACCAGCACGAGCATGGCCGTCACGAAGGTCGGCGAAGCGCCCGTGATCTGTTCGAGCGTCGGCGCGATATAGGTGTAGAGCGTGAACATCCCGCCCGCGCCGAGCACGGTGGTCGCCATCGCCGTGAGCACGGCGGGGCGCGTGAGCACCTTCAACTCGCCGCGCAGGTTCGGCGCCTGGCCCGCTTCGCCCTTGGGCAGCGCCACGCGCAGGATCAGCATCGTCAGCACGCCGAGCCCGGCGGTCGCCGCGAACGCCATGCGCCAGCCGATGGTCTGGCCGAGCCAGGTCGCCGCGGGCACGCCGCCGATATTGGCGATCGTCAGGCCCATGAACATGGTGGCGACGGCGCTGGCCTGCTTGTGGCGCGGCACCACGCTCGCCGCGACCAGCGAGCCGAGGCCGAAGAACGCGCCGTGATTGAGGCTGGTGACGAGGCGCGCGAGCAGCAGCGTCGTGTAGTCCGACGAAAACGCCGACAGCAGGTTGCCGATCGTAAACAGGCTCATCAGCAGGATCAGCGCGCCGCGCCGCGACCAGCGCGAAAGCGCGAGCGTCATCAGCGGCGCGCCGGCCATCACGCCGATCGCGTAGGTGGTGATCAGCATGCCGGCGGTGGGAATCGACACGTGCACGCCCTCGGCGATCACGGGCAGCAGGCCCATCGGCGAGAACTCGGTCGTGCCGATGCTGAATGCGCCGATGGCGAGCGCCAGCAGCGAAAGCCAGGCGTGGCCCGGGCGTTCGGGCGTGGCAGTGAGGGGCGGGGTCATGGCGGAAAGGCTCCAGCGGTTTTTGAACAGGACGCAGTGTGCCCGCTTTACTTTTGCTGAAAAAGTCGTCTATAAACGAAAGAGTTTTGATTTCAAATCAAGAATGAAAGTCACACTGGACGAATTGCAGGCCTTCGTGAGCGTGGTCGATACGGGCTCGATCACGGCGGCCGCGCATCAGCTCGGGCTCACGATCTCGGCCACCAGCCGCACGCTGGGGCGGCTGGAGGACAAGCTCAAGACCACGCTGCTGCGGCGCACGACGCGGCGGCTCGAACTGACCGAGGAGGGCAGCGCGTTCCTGCGCGACGCGCGGGCGATCATCGCGTCGGTGGAGGGCGCGGAGGAGCAGATGGCCGCGCGGCGCGAGCGGCCGTCGGGCCGTCTGCGCGTGGATGCGGCCACGCCGTTCATGCTGCATGTGATCGTGCCGCTCGTGCAGGGTTATCGCGCGCGCTATCCGCAGATCGAGCTGGAGCTGAACAGCAACGAAGGGATCATCGATTTGCTGGAGCGGCGCACCGACGTGGCGATCCGCATCGGCCAGTTGAAGGATTCCACGCTGCACAGCAAGCCGGTCGGGCGCAGCCGCGTGCGCGTGCTCGCGAGTCCCGCGTATCTGAAGGCGCACGGCCAGCCGCGTCGCGTGGCGGACCTTGCGAAGCACACGCTGCTGGGCTTCACCGAGCCCGAGGCGCTCAACGTCTGGCCGCTCGCGGGGCCGGATAACGAGCCGTACCGCATCGCGCCGGGCATCCGTTCGTCGAGCGGCGAGACGCTGCGGCAACTCGCGCTGGCGGGCGAGGGCATCGTCTGTCTCTCGGATTTCATGACCGCGCGCGACCGCCGCGAAGGCGCGCTCGTGCAGCTTTTCGCGGCGCAGACGCTCGAAGTGCTTCAGCCGATTAACGCGGTCTACTACCGCAATACGGCGATTTCGGCGCGCATCGCGTCCTTCGTCGATTATCTGATCGAGGCCGTGCGCGACAGCGAATTCGCGCGCTGAGCGCGTCGCTGCGTGCGCATCGTGAGCGCCGCGACCTCAAGTCATGCCCCATTTTTGCCGACAAGGATAAAGGCGACGCGCCCACGCGCGCGCCGCCGGATTCTTCCTGCCATCGCATAAAAGGTTGTACATGACGTTTTCGAGCCGCATTGGGCGGCAATTTTCGGGGCAAATTTCGCGCCAGATTTCTCTCCAGTGTTTTCGCGCGGTGCTGTTGGGCGCCGCGATCGTTTCCCTGAACGCGTGCGGCGGCGGCACGCCCAGCGACACCACGACATCCAGCGTCAGCGTGACGCCCACCACGCTCGCGCTGGTGGTCGGCAAATCGGCGGCGGCGCAGGCGACCGTGCTGCCCGCGAGCAGCGCGCTGACGTGGTCGAGCAGCGATTCATCGATCGCCACGGTCTCGTCGGAGGGCGCGGTGAGCTGCGTGGCGGCGGGCTCGGCCACCATCAGCGTGAGCACGGCGGACGGCCACACGGCGACGATCGCCGTCACCTGCGCGAAGCCGTTTTCCGTCTACGAGTTCCTGAAGCTGAAGCAGTATCAGGACGCGAGCGGCACGCACTCGATCAGCGACGCGTGGTTCGAGAGCGAGAGCGTCGAGCCGCTCAATCTGATCTATTCGAGCAATCTCGTGACCTGCCCGCTGTCCAGCTGCACCGACGAATACGTCGTCGACAGCACGAAGATCGCGACCGCCGCCGAGGCCGCCGACAGTACCGGTAAAACGCCGGTCTCGCTCGACCTGGAAGTGTGGGACACGAAGCGCTTCTATCCGACCGTGGCGACCGGCAACGGCCAGACCATCGTCGAGAATCTGAGCGAGGCGCTCCAGCTTTTCAAGGCCGACAATCCTGGCGCCGTGGTCGGGCTTTACGGGGAAGTGCCGCAAAACACCTTCGGCTGGAGTTCGTCGACCGAGGCCACCTATAGCGCGCTCAACCCGCAGTACGCGAGCGTGGCCGCGCTGGTCGATTACTACAGCCCGTCGCTCTACAACTACAGCTACGACGGCACCTCGACCGGCGACACGACCTGGAATTCGGCCGCGACCTTCGCTGTCGCGCAGTCGCGCGCGTTCGACACGCTCAACGGCACCTCGAAAAAAGTGCTGCCGTACATCACGCCGGTCTGGACCGACAGCGCGGGCACGGAGCACCTGCTGACCTACGACCAGATAACTTACCGTCTCGATGCGCTGCGCGCGGCAGGCGCGGACGGCTGCATCCTGTGGATTTCGAGCAGTCAGACCGATCCGTCGACGGGCGCGCTGCTCGTGATCGACACCACCTCGGGCTGGTTCAAGGCCGTGATGGATTTCGCGCAGACGGCTTCCTGACAAGGCCTGGCGGGCGCTGTCCGGTGCTTTCCGGCACTTTTAGGCACGTTCGCGCGCGTTCGGGCCGCTTGAGACGATCGGGCATATTCCTGAGCGCGCGCGGCATTCGCGCGGCGCGTGCGTGCGCCTAGAGTCACTCCATCGAACGACGGCTTCCGCCGTCTCAAGTCTGGGAGTGGGTCATGAACGCATGGATGGCAAAGCATGAACCGATGCCGGCGGGCTTCTTCGGCATCGCAGTGGGCGCGCTGGCGCTGGCGGGCGCGTGGCGCGTCGCGGCGAAGCTGTGGCAGGTGCCGGAAGTCGCGGCGCAGGCGTTGACGGTCGCGGCGCTCGTGGTGTGGGGCGCGATCATGGCGATGTACGCGCTGAAGTGGATCGCGCATCGCGAGGCCGCGCGCAAGGAGTGGCAGCACGAAGTGCAGTCGTCGTTCGTGGCGCTCGGCCCGGTCTCGACGATGCTGGCCGCGCAGGCGCTCAAGCTCTGGTCGCACGACCTCGCGCTGGCGGTGTTTGCGGCGGGCGCGGTCGCGCAACTGGGCGTCGGCGTGATGCTGCACGGACGGCTCTGGCAAGGCGCGCGCAACGCCGAACTCGTGACCCCGGCGATCTATCTGCCGACTGTCGCGCCGGGTTTCGTCGCCGCGACCACGGCCGCCGCGTTCGGTCTGCCGGAACTGGCGATGCTGTTCTTCGGCGCGGGCGTGCTCTCGTGGCTCGCGATCGAATCGATGCTGCTCAATCGCGCCGCGCATGCCGCGCCGACCGCGCCCGCGCTGCGTCCCGGCTTCGGCGTGCAACTCGCGCCGCCGGTGGTGGGCGGCGTGGCGTGGATGGCGATCACGGGAGCGGCCGCGCATACAGGCTTGACTTTGGGTTCGAGTGGTACGACGAACCTGATCGCTTACGCGCTGCTTGGCTATGGACTGTATCAGGCGCTGTTGCTGCTGCGTCTGCTGCCGTGGATCCGTGCGCAAGCTTTCGCGCCTTCGTACTGGGCCTTCAGCTTCGGCACGGCCGCGCTGCCCACGCTCGCGATGCTGATCGCGCAACGCGGCGCACCGCAGTGGGAGCATGAACTGGCGTTCGTGCTGTTCGTGGCGGCGAACCTCGTGATCGGGTTGTTGATCGTCAAGACTGCGGCGTTGCTCTGGGAAGGGAAGTTGCTGCCGGTGCGTGCGGTGTCGTGAGCGGGCGATTCACGCGATAAAAAGGCCTCACATCCGTGAGGCCTTTTTACGTTAGCGAACGACGAAACCTCAACCCGAAACCTTCCGCATCTCCGCAATCAAATCCGCCTTACCCTCGAAGCCAATGCCCGGCAGATCCGGCATCGTAATGAAACCGTTCTCGACCTTCACGCCATCGGGGAAGCCGCCATACGGCTGGAACAGATCCGGATACGACTCGTTGCCGCCGAGCCCGAGGCCCGCCGCGATATTCAGCGACATCTGATGGCCACCGTGCGGAATGCAGCGGCTGCGCGACCAGCCGTGCTGATGCAGCATGTCCAGCGTGCGCAGATACTCGACGAGGCCATAGCTCAGCGCGCAATCAAATTGCAGCCAGTCGCGATCCGCGCGCATGCCGCCGTAGCGGATCAGGTTGCGCGCGTCCTGCATCGAGAACAGATTCTCGCCGGTCGCCATCGGCTTGTCGTAGTAGTTGCGCAGTGTGGCCTGCAATTCGAAGTCGAGCGGATCGCCCGCTTCCTCGTACCAGAACAGGTCGTATTGCGAGAGCGCCTTCGCGTATTGGATCGCGGTGTCGAGATCGAAGCGGCCATTCGCATCGACCGCGAGTTTCTGGCCGTCGCCGAGCACGCTCAGAATCGAGTCGATACGGCGCAGATCCTCGTCGAGCGACGCGCCGCCGATCTTCTTCTTCACGACCGTATAGCCGCGGTCGAGATAGCTGCGCATCTCGTCCTTGAGCTTGTCGTGATTCTGGCCCGGATAGTAATAGCCGCCCGCCGCGTAAACGAAGACCTTGCGGTTCGGCTCGCCGTTGCCGTAGCGCTCGGCGAGCAGTTGAAACAGCGGCTTGCCTTCGATCTTCGCCACGGCGTCCCACACGGCCATGTCGATCGTGCCGATGGCGACCGAGCGCTCGCCGTGGCCGCCGGGCTTCTCGTTCGTGAACATCGTCGCCCAGATCTTGTGCGGGTCGAGATTGTCGCCGGCGTCGTTGACGAGCGAGGCCGGATCGGCTTCGAGCAGGCGCGGAATGAAGCGCTCGCGCATGAGCTTGCCCTGACCGTAGCGGCCATTCGAATTGAAGCCGTAGCCGACGACCGGCTTGCCGTCGCGAATCACATCGGTGATCACGGCGACGAGGCTCAGCGTCATCTTGCTGAAGTCGATATAGGCGTTGCGGATCGGCGAACTGATCGGCAGCGTTTGCTCGCGAATCTCGACGATTCTCATGAGGCGGTCTCCTGGAATAAGGCGTTGGTGCGATGTCGCAATGGGACGTAGCATAGCCGCCGCGGCGCGCCCTATACTTCACCCTAATTCATTTCATTCTTTACCAAAAGTGAGAACTGACTCGACGTCCGACTTCGAATTCTTCGTGCAGCTCGCGCGGCTCAAGAGCCTGTCCGGCGCGGCGCGCTCGCTGGGCATCACGCCGCCCGCGGCGACCAAGCGGCTCGGGATACTCGAAGAACGCTTCGGCACGCGGCTCGTCAACCGCACGACGCGCAGCGTGAGCCTGACGCCGGAAGGCGAGACCTTCGCGCGCTACGCCGCGCAGATTCTCGAACAGGTGCGCGAGATGGAAGACGCGATCGCCGGTTCGCCCGCCGATCCGCACGGTCGCCTGCGCATCAACGCGACGCTCGGCTTCGGGCGCACCACGATCGCGCCGCTGGTGTCGGAGTTCGCGCGGCGTTATCCGCGTGTCGATATTCAGTTCGAAGTCACCGACCGGCCCGTCGATCTCGTCGAAGGCGCGTTCGATATGGCGATCCGTTTCGGCGAGTTGCCCGATCAGCGCCTGCGTGCGCGCCGCTTGATGAGCAACCGGCGCTTTCTGTGCGCGTCGCCGAAATATCTGGAGCGGCATGGCGTGCCGCAGCGCAAGGAAGATCTGGTCGATCACCGCTGCATCATTCACACGCAGAACGACGACGCGTCGGGCGTCTGGCGCTTCATGCAGGCCGATCATCTGGAGGCCTTGAAGGTGAGCGGCGCGCTCGCGAGCAACGACGGCGATATCGTGCTGCGATGGGCGCTGGACGGCCACGGCATTCTGATCCGCTCGGAATGGGATCTCGCGAAATATATCCAGAGCGGCAGGCTCAAGCTCGTGCTGCCTGAGGTCGTGCTGCCGTCCGCCGATCTGTATGTCTACTATCCTGGCCAGCGTAACGAGTCGCCGCGCGCGCGGGCCTTCATCGATTTTCTGGTCAAGCATTTCGAGGCGCCGTTCGTGCCGGTCGACGTGAGCCAGGCGACGCCGGAGCGCAAGAAAGCGGGCAGGGCGAAGCGCTGAACGCAGGCGCAAGTCAGGCGCAATCCAGGTGCACGCAGCTTACGCGCGGCTTCCAGTCACGATCGAGTCGCGCTACCATTCGCTTCTTGCGGATCAGGTTGGCGCGGCATCGCGCGATGTGTCCCTGACGCGTTGTTGCGCTGGCGCTTGCACTTGTGCGCCATTCATTGCGAGGCGTTCGCCTCCCGCTCCCTTCTTCAATCGTCGGCTGAATGCGGTTCGTTCGGCCGGCTGGCGTTTTATGTCTGAAATCGATCCCCGAGTCTGCTGTTCTGTCACCGATTCCGTTTCTGATTCCGTCACCGATTCCATCGCCGCAGCGCCGCGCGACGCATGGCCCGCCGTCGCCTCCCTGGCGCTCGGCTCGTTCGCATCGGTGACCACGGAGTTTCTGCCGGTCGGCGTGCTGCCGGACGTGGTGAAGTCGTTCGGCGTCACCGCCGGACACGGCGGCCTCATGATGACGCTGCCCGGCGTGTTCGCCGCCATCGCCGCGCCGGGCGTGCTGCTCGTCGGCAAGCGTATCGACCGGCGCACGCTGCTGCTCGCGCTTTCGGTGCTGCTGCTCGCGTCGGCGCTCACCTCGGCGGTGTCGACGCAGTTCGGCTGGATGCTGCTCGGACGCGCGATGGTCGGCGCCAGTCTCGGCGCGTTCTGGGCGATGGCGCTGGCGGTCGCCGGACGGCTGGTGCGCGCGGATCACGTCCATTACGCGGCGGCGGCCGTGTTCGGCGGCGCGACGACGGCGATGATCGTCGGCGTGCCGTTCGGAACCTTCGTCGCGGACCTGACGTCGTGGCGCGGCGCGTTTCTCGCGGCGGCGGCGCTCTCGGCCATCGCCTTGATCGTGCAGATCGTCGCGCTGCCCGCGATTCCCGCGACGGCGGCGGCCACGCCCGGCGCGGCGCGCCTGCTCGCGTTCGCGCGCAACCGCATGGCCCAGCGCAGCATGGCGACGATCACGCTGCTGTTCGCCGCGCATTTCGGCACCTACACGTTCCTTGTGCCGCTGCTCAACGAGGCCGGTTTCGCGGGCAAGGACGCCACCTGGGTGCTGCTCGCCTACGGCGCGTTCGGCTTCCTCTCGAACGCGCTCGCGAGCCGCTACGTGGCGAAGACCTTGCGCAACACGCTGCTCGGCGCAACCGCGCTGATGGCCGTCGTCTTGCTGACGCTGCCCGCGGTGACGGGCCTGCGCGGCGTGGTGCTCGCGCTGGTGGCGCTCTGGGGCGTGTCGTGGGGCGCGCTGCCGCTGGCGCTGAACATGTGGCATCGGCAGATCCGCGAAATTGAGGACGAAACGGTGTCGGCGATGTTCACGCTCACGACGCAAGTGGGCATCGGCTGCGGGACCGTGCTGGCGGGTTATCTCGTCGATGCGGCCGGTCTGGGCGCGAATTACGTCGCGGGCGCGGCGGTCGCGGCGCTGGCGGTGCTGGTGATCGTGCTGCTGCCGGTGAAAGGGACGGAAGCGATGACGAAGGTGATGTGATCGCATGCGATCGCACGGCGTGCGCGTGCCGGGAAAACCCGCCCTTCAAGCGCGCCGCCGATGGCCGATATCGCAGCTATCCAAATCATTCACCCACACCGGAGAGCCGCCGATGAAACTGCGTTTGTGGATTGCCGCGACGATCTGCGCGGCCGCGTGCGCGAGCGCGGCATCGGCGTTCGCGGATAGTGCGATGGAACTGTCCGCCGACGAAAGCGCCGCCGTGTTCGCTCCGGTGAAACTGACCACGCTGCAAAACACGGCAGGCCGCGCGGATCTCGACGCGCAATCGGCCACCGTGGGCGCCGACGTGCTGCGCGGTGCGACCGGCAACGCGGGCGTGAACCTCGCCGCGGGCGCGTTCAACGCGCAGGCCAACCAGATCGCGCTGGTGAACACGCCGCGCGCGGAAATCGTCACGCAACAGACCGTGCAGGGCGTCGCGCACATGACGGGCAGCGGCACGGCCGAACTCGGCGCGGGCGCGCTCGCCAACGCGAGCGGCAATATCGGCATCAATATCGCGGCGGGCGCGGGCAACGCGCAGTCCAACGGCCTCGTCGTGCACTGACGCGCGCCACGCAGTCGATTAAAGCTCCTGCGCCGTGGGCCGGAACAGGATTTCGTTGACGTCCACATCGTCGGGCTGCTCGATCGCGAAGGCGACCATGCGCGCGAAACTGTCGGCGGGAATCGCGAACTTCTCGTAGAAGTCGGCGATACCGGCGGCCACATCGGCTTCGGTCACGCTCTGCGGCAGTTCCGACTGCACCGCGCCCGGCGAAATGATCGTCGTGCGGATGTTGTGCGGCTTCACTTCCTGGCGCAGCCCTTCGGAGAGCACGCGCACCGCCGTTTTGGTCGCGCAATACACGGCGTTGTTCTTGCCGACCTTGTGCCCCGCGACCGACGACACGTTGATGATATGGCCGCTCTTTTGGCGCGTCATGTGCGGCAGCGCGGCGGCGATGCCGTACAGCACGCCCTTGATGTTCACGTCGATCATGCGGTCCCAGTCCGCGATCTTGCCGCGCTCCAGCGGCGAGTGCGGCATGAGGCCGGCGTTGTTGATCATGACGTCGATGCGGCCATGCACGGCGACCGCGTGATCGACGAGCGCCAGAACCTGGCTGGCGTCGGTGACGTCGGTTTCGACGGCGGCGTTCTCGGGCAGGCTGAGTTCGGCGGCCAGCGTTTTAAGGCGCTCGACGCGCCGCGCGCCGAGCACGAGCTTCGCGCCGCTGGCGGCGAGACGGCGCACGGCGGCCTCGCCGAGTCCGCTGCTCGCGCCCGTGATGACGATGACTTTTCCCGCGATATTCGCTGACATGGTGATTCCTTGAGCGGAGCCGGGCGCGAGCGCGCGTGCGCATCGCGCCCGGAAATGTGCGTGCGGATGGGTGTGCGGCTTGCGTCGCTTATTTGCCGACGCGCGCCTGCAAATGCGCCGGATAGCGGTCGCCCTGCACGGCGATGCTTGCGAGCGCCGCTTCGATGTCGCGCAGATTCTGCGCCGTCAATTCGACCGCCGCCGCGCCGACGTTTTCTTCCAGCCGATGCAGCTTGGTCGTGCCCGGAATCGGCGCAATCCAGGGCTTTTGCGCGAGCAGCCAGGCGAGCGCGATTTGCGCGGGCGTCGCGTTCATGCCCGCCGCGATCTGCTTGAGCACATCGACGAGACGCTGATTGGCCTTGCGGTTTTCTTCCGAAAAGCGCGGCACGACGTTACGGAAATCCGTCTTGTCGAAGTTCGTCGTGGCGTCGATCGCGCCGGTCAGAAAGCCCTTGCCGAGCGGGCTGAACGGCACGAAACCGATGCCGAGTTCTTCGAGCAGCGGCAGGATTTCCTTCTCGGGCTCGCGCCACCACATCGAGTATTCGCTTTGCAGCGCGGCGACCGGCTGCACGGCGTGCGCGCGGCGAATCGACTGCGCGCCCGCTTCCGACAGGCCGAAATGCTTGACCTTGCCTTGCGCGATCAGGTCCTTGACCGCGCCCGCGACGTCTTCCATCGGCACCTCGGGATCGACGCGATGCTGATAGAGCAGGTCGATGCGGTCCGTGCGCAGCCGCTTGAGTGCGGCGTCGGTGACGGCGCGGATGTTGTCGGGCTTGCTGTTGACGCCTTTCTGCACGTCGCCGCCCTCGAAGCCGAATTTGGTCGCGATCACCACCTCGTCGCGGAACGGCGCGAGCGCCTCGCCGAGCAGTGCCTCGTTCGCGCCTTGCGCGTAGGCTTCGGCGCTGTCGAAGAAGGTCACGCCGCGCTCGAACGCGGTGCGGATCAGCTTGATGGCGTCGGCCTTGTCGGTGGCCGGGCCGTAGCCGTAGCTCAGGCCCATGCAGCCCAGACCGATCGCGGACACTTCGAGACCGCTGTTACCGAGAACACGTTTTTTCATCATCGACTCCTTATGCGTTGGCGGCCGTGGCGGCCTGTTGCCCATTGCCGGATGCAGCGAATGCGCGTGGCGCGCGAGACCCGCGCTGCGATTTCCCTTCGACTGCGGCACGACGATCAATTTAGCAGCGTGTCGCCTTGCGATTAAGCGCTAGAATCGGGATGAAGTTAGAAGCTGGGCTTATCAATGGCGCGATCCGATCTTTCCGATATCACCGCTTTTCTCGCCGTGGCGCGCGAGGGCAGCTTCACGAAAGCCGCCGCGCAGCTGGGCGTGTCGCAGTCGGCGCTGAGCCAGACCGTGCGCAATCTGGAGGCGCGTCTGGGCTTGCGGCTGCTCGCGCGCACGACGCGCAACGTCTCGCCCACCGAGGCGGGCGAGCGGCTGATCCAGTCGGTCGGTCCCCGGCTGGACGAAGTCGAGGCCGAACTGGCCGCGTTGACGGCGCTGCGCGACAAACCGGCGGGCACCGTGCGCATCGCGGCGGGCGAGCACGCGGCGGAATTGCTGCTCTGGCCCGCTATCGAAAAGCTGCTGCCTGCGTATCCCGACATCACGATCGAACTCGTGATCGACAACGGGCTGACCGATATCGTCGAGCAGCGGCTCGATGCGGGCGTGCGGCTCGGCGAGCAGGTCGCGCGCGATATGGTGGCCGTGCGCATCGGGCCCGAGATGCGCATGGCGGTGGTCGGCACGCCCGCGTATTTCGCGCGTTATCCGAAGCCGAAAACGCCGCAGGATCTGACCGCGCATAACTGCGTCAATATCCGGCTGCCGAGCGCCGGGAGCCTCTACGCGTGGGAATTCGAAAAGGGCGGGCGCGCGCTCAAGGTGCGCGTGGAAGGGCGGCTGATCTTCAATACGGCGACGCTGGCGGTGCAGGCCGCGCTCGCGGGCGCGGGGCTCGCCTGTGTGCCCGAGGCGCGCGTGCTGCCCTATATCGAGCGCGGCGAATTGATTCGCGTGCTCAGCGAGTGGTGCGCGCCGTTTCCCGGTTTTTATCTGTATTACCCGAGTCGACGACAGCCGACGCCGGCCTTTACGGTCGTGGCCGAGGCGTTGCGGCGCGGGGCATGAAACGGCGCGGAACGGTGCGCGACGTTTGTGTGCGCTACGTGCGTTCCGCGAGACGCTCCTGCACAAACTCGATGAAGCGCTGGGTCTTGGCGGGCAGCAAGCGCGTTTCCGTCATCGCGTAGATCGGCGTGGGCGTGCCGTGCCAGTGCGGCATGACGGGCACGAGCGCGCCGCTCGCGAGATCGTCGGTGACCACTTCGCGCGGCACCAGCACGATGCCGCCGTCGAGCGTCGCGAGGCGCCGGATCATGCCCACGCTGTTGAGCGTGTAGCGGCCGCTCACCGGCACCGTGACCGAGCGTTTGCGCTGGCTGTCGTGCAGCGTCCACGCGCTGGCCTTCAGGATCGTCAGGCATGCGTGCCGTTCGAGATCGGCGGGCTTCTCCGGGACGCCTGAACGTTTCAGATAGCCGGGCGACGCATAGAGCGACGGCGTGAGCGACGCGAGCCAACGCGCGATCAACTGCGAGTTTTCCGATTCGCCGATACGGATCGCCACGTCGAACGGCTCGCTCACCAGATCGACGCGGCGCGGCGTGAGATCGAGATCGAAGCGGATGCCCGGATAACGCTCGCCGAATTCCACGATCAGCGGCGCGAGATACGTGAGCGCGAAATCCACCGGCAGCGACACGCGCAGCGTCCCGCTGGGCTGCGCGAGCAACGAGCCGAGCTGGGCGTGCGCGAGCCGCGCCTCGTCGACGATGCGTTTGCAGCGCTCGAAATAAATCTGCCCGGCTTCGGTCAGCTCGATCTTGCGCGTCGTGCGATGCAGCAGGCGCAGCCCGATGTGCTTCTCCAGCGCACTGATGCGCCGCGAGAGCGTGGAGTTCGGCATGCCCAGCGCGTCGGCGGCGTGGCGAAAGCCCTTCGCCTTCACGACTTCCACGAACAGCGCCATGTCATTGAGGTAATCGTCCATCGTCATTGCTCCATCAGTGGATCAATGATATCCGATTACCCGTCTTTATCTTCCTCATGAAGCAGACGATCATGGCTCCATCGCAGGCCGATATCGCCTGCGTTCAACCCATTCGAGGAGTTCGCCGTGAATACATTGTTCGATTCCGTCCGCGTCGGCCGTCATGCGCTGCGCAACCGCCTGGTCATGGCGCCGATGACGCGCTCGCGCGCCCAGTTCGACGGCACGCCCGGCGAACTCGCCGCGACTTACTATGCGCAGCGCGCGAGCGTGGGCCTGATCGTCACGGAGGGCACGCAGCCGTCCGCCGATGGTCAGGGCTATATGAGCACGCCGGGCATCTACACCGACGCGCACGTGGCGGGCTGGAAGCCGGTCGCGGACGCCGTGCATGCGCAGGGCGGCCGCCTGTTCATTCAGCTGATGCATGCGGGGCGTATGTCGCATCCCGATAACACGCCGCATCATCGCGCCGGTGTCGCGCCGTCGGCGATCGCGCCGGGCTCGGGCATGTTCACCGCGAAGGGCATGCAGGACATTCCGGTGCCGCGCGCGCTCTCGACCGACGAAGTCCGCCGCACGGTCGACGACTTCGCGCAGGCGGCGCGCCGCGCGATCGAAGCGGGCGCGGATGGCGTCGAGATTCACGGTGCGAATGCCTATCTCGTGCAGCAGTTCTTCGCGCCGAGCGCCAATCAGCGCACCGACGAATACGGCGGCCCGATCGAGAATCGCGCGCGCTTTGCGATCGAGGTGGCGACGGCCATCGCGAAGGAGATCGGCGCGGACCGCACCGCGATTCGTTTGTCGCCGGGCATGTCGCTGTGGGGCATCGACGAGGGCGCGGAAGGTCCGGCGCTGCACCGCTACCTGGTGAGCGAACTCGACAAACTCGGGCTGGCGTATCTGCATCTCGCGCATCAGGGCGACGAGCCGCTGCTGGCCGAGATTCGCGCGCGCTGGAATGGCACGCTGATGCTGAACCGCGCGGGGCGTCCGCGCGATCAGGTGGGCGACGATGTCGCGTCGGGCGTGGCCGATCTGGAATCGTATGGCGCGATGGTGCTGGCGAATCCCGATTTCGTCGAGCGCATCAAGACGAATGCGCCGATGAACGCGCCGCGCCGCGAAGGCTTCTTTGGCGGCACCGCGCAGTTCTATACCGACTATCCGACGCTCGATGCCGCGCTGGCGGTCTGAACCTCGAAGCGGAACAGTTCGGCCGCCGACGTCGTGAGGATCGTTTGTCTCGCGGCGTCGTCGCGGACCCACGCATGCAGTGCGTTGACTGCGCCGTCGTAATCGATCCGATGACGATGCTGCGTATGCGGCCAGTCGCTGCCCCAGACGAGCCGCTGCGGGCCATACGCGGCGAGCAGCGCGTCGGCGAGGGCGTTGGCGTTTTCCGTGCCGTCCGTCTCTTGCGCGCTGCGATAGGCCGCCGAGAGTTTCACCCACACCTTGCCGCTCGCCGCGTGCGACAGCAGATCGCGAAAGCCCGCGTCGCGCGCGCCGAGTTGCGCATCGGGCCGCCCGAAATGATCGACGACGACCGTGCAGCCTTGTGCGAGCAGCGCATCGAGCACGACCGGCAGATCGGCGGCATTCGCCTGCACTTCCACATGCCAGCGCAGCGCATTGAGCCGCGCCAGCAGCGCCTGCCAGCGGCGCTCGCTAAAGTCGGGCAGCGGCAGGCCAATCAGATTCAGGCGCGCGCCGACGATATGCGCGGCGTTCAGCGCCGCGAGTTCGGCATCGGAAATCTCGGGCGCGACCACGGCCACGCCGCGAAAGCGCTGCGGATAGCGCGCGCAGACGCTCGCCAGAAACGTATTGTCGAAGCCCAGAAAGCTCGGCTGCACCAGCACGCCTTGCGACATGCCGTGCGCGGAAAGTCGTTCGATGTACTGATCGAGCGTGGCATCGTAGTCGGGCGCGTGACGGCGCTGCGCCGCGAGCGGCAGTCCTCGCACGAAGATGTGCGCGTGCGAGTCGATGCCCGTGATGGGCGCGCGGGTGTCCGCGAGCCAGTCGGAAGACGCCGGGGAAAGACCGTCGAACGGATCGGCCGGGGTGCCGGGCAAGGAGAGGTCCATCGTGGGGAATCCCTGTGAGTCGGTTGACGATGTGCGAGCTGCGCTCAGCGGCATCTCGGATGCGCTCAGTGCCGCGAGGCCATCGCCGTCTCGCCATGCGTGGCGTCTTGTGCGGCCGTTGCGCTGCGCTGGCGGCGCGTGTTGGGCAGCATCAGCGCCGCGACCACGACGAGACCATAGGCCACGCCCGCGTCGATGCCGAGCGCCGCGCCCAGCGACATCGACGCGCTCATATGGCCGATCAGCACCGGAAAGCCCGCCGAGACGATGCGCCCGAAGTTGTAGCAAAAGCCCACGCCCGTACCGCGCACGCCTTGCGGATAAAGCTCGTTGAACAGTGCGCCGAGCGTCGCCGGAATGCCGGCGGAGAAGAGGCCGAGCGGGAAGCTCAGGATCAGCATGGTGGTGTCGCCGATCGGCAGGAACGTGTAGATGTTCACCATCACCGCACAGCAGACCGCGAAGAAAATCACGTTCCAGCGCCGTCCGATGCGATCCTGCAACCACGCGCTCACGAAGCAGCCCACGATGAACGCGACGATCACCACCGCGAGATAACCGCCCGTGCCCAGCACCGAAAGATGGCGCTCGGTCTTGAGGTAGGTCGGCAGCCACGTGGTGATGGCGTGATAGCCGCCGTGCGCGCCCAGCCCGATCAGGCCGCCAACGAGCGTGGTGCGGATCACGGCGGGATCGAAGATGCCGGCGGCGATGCGGAACACGCCGCGCCCGGTTTGATCGCCATGTACGTCACGCGCGGGCTGCGCTTCGCGCGGCGGCTCGACCACGTTGCGGCGCATGTAAAGCACGAGCAGCGCGGGCACAAGGCCGATGGCGAACAGCACGCGCCACGCCCATTGCGGCGAGACGAACGAAAACACCGCCATGTAGAGCAGCACGGCGGCGCCCCAGCCGAAGCCCCACGCGCTTTGCACGATGCCCATCGCCTTGCCGCGATGTTTGGGGTTCATGGTTTCGCTGAGCAGGACCGCGCCCGCCGTCCATTCGCCGCCGAAGCCGATGCCTTGCAGCGCCTTCAGCACCAGCAACTGGTCGAAGCTCTGCGCGAATGCGCTCAGGAAGGTGAACAGCGAGAACCAGATGACGGTGATCTGCAAGGCGCGCACGCGGCCGACGCGGTCGGACAGAATGCCCGCGAGCAGGCCGCCGAGCGCGCCCGCGACGAGCGTGGCGCCGCCGATCAGACCCGCCTGGCCCTTGCTGATGCCCCAGGTCGCGAGCAGCGACGGAATGACGAGGGAGAAAACCTGCGTGTCGACGGCGTCGAGCGCCCAGCCGCCAAAGCAGCTCCATAAGGTGCGTTTTTCGATGGGCGTGATGTCGCGGTACCAGCGCATGGTCGTCTCCTGTGCGTGCCGCGCCGTTGGCCGGGCAGCCGCTGTTGGTTCGCTGTTGAATAATTGGACGCCATTCTAGAAAAGCGTGGATCACGTGCATACTATGGAAATGTTGTTCTTTCATAGCATCGCGATATGGAAAACCGTCGATGGAATCGATCCGCACGCTTAAGTATTTTCTGGCTATCGTCGACGCGGGCAGCGTCACCGGCGCGGCCGCCCAGCTCGGCATGGCGCAGCCCGCGCTCAGCCAGGCCGTCACGCGGCTGGAGCAGGATCTGGGCGTGAAACTGCTGGCGCGCACGCGCCGGGGCGCGGCGCTCACGGCGGCGGGCGAGGCGGTGGTCGAGGACATTCGTCTGAGCGTTGCGCGCATCGAGGCGGCGGAGAAGCGGGCGCGTGATATCGGTGCGCAACGCGGCGGGCGGCTCGCCATCGGCTTTGCCTCGGCGGCGCTGTTCGAGGTGATGCCCAAGGCGATCGCGGCCTTGCGCGCGGCCGTGCCCAATGTCGAACTGACGCTGCGCGAGATGAGCAACGCGGAGCAGGCGAGCGCGCTGGAGTCGGGCGAGATCGATATCGGGCTGCTGCATACGCCGGTTGCCGTGCGTGGACGCATGCGCGAAAAGCTGATCGTGCGTGAGCGCCTGCAGGCGGTCGTACCCGTGTCGCATCCGCTTGGCGAGGACGGCAAGATCGGCCTCGCGGAACTCGCGCGCATGGGGCTCGTGTGGTTTCCGCACGGCCAATTGCCGGTGGTGCGCGCGGGCATTCTCAGCGCGTTTCGCACGTTCGGGTGCGAGGCCAATATCGTGCAGGACGCGAATCGCTCGCTCACCGTGCTCGCCTGCGTGGCGGCGGGATGCGGGGCTTCGCTGCTGCCGCAGTCGGTCAAGGCAATTCAGTTCGCGGGCGTGCGCGTGTGCGAGGTCCGCGAAGGCGACGTGCTGCCGTTTTTCGAACTCAGCGCGATCTGGCCGCATCGTTCGCGTCCCGCGCTCGCGGATAAATTCGCCGAATTACTGAGCGCCGGTTGATTGAGCGGCTTTTGCCATGCGCTATCGGGTTGTTTTATCGAATAAATGGCGCAATGGTGTATTTCTTTTTAAACATGAATAAAAGCACGGCGTAATAAATGACTCAAGATTTCATTGAAACGGTCGAAATAACGGACACAATATCCACGATATTCGACTTGAATGAAATCACTCGTTACGCTTCCCCTGTTGTTCGGCGCAGTATCAGCATTGGCTGCTGCACCGGCTCCGCGCTGCGAATCGCAAACGCTCGGGCAACACACCGCAACGGTGTGCATCACTGAAGTGCCGTTCCAGCACGACTATTACTCGCTCGTGGTCGACAAGGCGCTGATCCTCACCGCGCCGGACGATTACATCGAAAACGTCTCGCTCACGCACACGATTCCCGAAGACGCCGGCATTGAATTCCCGCTCTCGAAGCAGGGCACGCCGACGGTGACCATCGCAGGCGGATGCGTGCCGGTCAGCGAAAAGCAGCCGTCGAGTTCCGGCTCGGGCACGGTGGGCGTCGAAGTCGCGCGCATGTGTTCGTTCAAATGGGGCAACGAGCCGATCGTCAAGGATCTGCGTTTCAGCTTCGAATGAAGCGCGCCTCGCCATTCGCGTAACGACATTAGAAGAAAATACACCGTGAAGTCGACCATCATTATCGCCTGCCTGGGTGCGCTCCTGGCGGGCTGCACCACGCTCGGCAAGCCGTATCCTTTCCCGAAAGACTCGGAGCCATCGGCAGATTTACGCGTGAGCGGCGCCGGGGTTTATCTGCTTTCCTTTAACGAAAAGGATTGCTATGCGGGCAAAACGCTCGTCGATGGCAATTCGGACGCCGCGCCGGTGAAAATCGTACCGGACAAGCCGCTGGTCATCTCCTACGAGGGCGACGGCTGCATGATGCAGGCGAAATTCACGCCGCGCCAAGGCACGCATTATCTAATGGTCGCGCAGGAAGGGCGCGCGCCCAGCGATCCGAACCGCTCGTGGCTCAGCGCGTTAGGGCATGTGAACGACTACCAGTGCATCATGGCCGCGATCGAAGTCGATAACGACGGCCATCCGGCCACGCCCGTGAAACTGCGAAAGGTCAGCCCGCGCCAGAAAGGGCTGACTTGTATTAAATTGCGCTGATCGTTAGATCGTTAGATCGTGAAATGCGCGCGGCCTTTGCCTGGTTATGCGCCAGGCAGAGGCTGTTGCGAATCTGCCATTGCGACTCACGCAGTCCGCCCCGCATTCATTCTCCGCAGCATCCCTCGCCGCCACATCCCCGCCAACACAGGCACAATAGCCCCAGCGCGCGCCGGTCGATCCGCTTCGACCCCGTGCCGCCCCGACTCGCCATGTCTCGCCCTGCGAGCCGCAACACCCTGATTGACAAAGATTTTCCGTGATCCAGCGCCATCCTCCCGCCGACCGTCGTTGCCCTTTCCCCGGAGGCGTCCACGATGTCCGATCCTGAGTTCCAGGTTCTCCTCGTCGACGACGACGAATCGCTGCGTGACCTCCTGCGCGAATTCTTCCAGCAGCGCAACATCGCGTTTTCGGTGCTGCACGACGCCACGCAGATCGAACGCCGCCTCGAACGCGAGCGTCCCTCGGTCATCGTGCTCGACGTGATGATGCCGGGCGTCGACGGCCTCACGGCGCTCAAACAATTGCGCGCGAGCGGCGACCGCATTCCGGTCATCATGCTCACCGCGCGCGCCGATGGCGCCGACCGCGTGGTCGGCCTCGAACTCGGCGCCGACGACTATCTCGGCAAGCCGTTCATGCCGCAGGAACTGCTCGCGCGCATTCGCGCCGTGCTGCGCCGCCAGGGCGAACCGGATCGCGGCGCGCCCGAGCGCCGCGCGCCGTGCCGCTTCGGGCCGTTCGAACTGAACTTCGCGACGCGCACGCTGCTGCGTGACGGCGAGCCGGTCAAGCTCACCGGCAGCGAGTACGCGATGCTCGAAATCTTCGCCCAGCATCCGATGGAAACGCTTTCGCGCGCGAAGCTGCTCGACCTGCTGCACGGGCCGGGCGCGGCCGTGACCGAGCGCGGCATCGACGTGCCGGTGTGGCGGCTGCGCCGCCTGATCGAAGTCGATCCATCCAACCCGCGCCGTCTGCAGACGATGCGCGGCGTGGGCTACATGTTCGTTCCCGACGATGACGCCGATGATGCATCCCTTCCGCCCGCTTGACACGCTGTTCGGCCGGCTTTCGCTGATGATCGTCGGGCTCGTGATCATGGTGCATGTCATGGCGCTGCTGCTGATCGACAAGGAGCGCGCGAAGATCGACGCACAGCGCTCGCTCAACAATCTCGTCGTGGCGGCGCAGGTGCGCGAGCGCGATCCGGTGCTCGCCGATCACGTGGCGCAGACGCTCGGCATTCGCTACGTGAGCGCGGAGCACGCGATCGCGACCGGCTGTCCCGCGCCGTGCACGGACACGGACGGTCCGCTCGAAGAGAGTTTGCGTCCGCGTCTGGGCGAGGGCAGTCACGTGGTGGTCGAGCCGCAAACCAGCAGCGTGTGGGTGCGCAAGCGCGACGCGCCATACTGGATCGTGATGCCGGGCTACATGCCGCCGTTCAGCCGCTTCATGGGTTTTTCGGCGCTCACGCTCGTGTTCGCGATCGTCACGGCGGTGATTTTCGCGTGGCAGGTGCAGCGGCCCGTGCGCGAACTCGCGCGCGCGGCGCGTGAATATCGCATCGGGCGCGGCGTGCATCGCGTGAGGCAGGCGGGACCGCACGAAGTGCGCGAACTGGTCAGCGATTTCAACGACATGGTGAGCGAACTCGCGGAAAGCGAGCGCGAGCGCTCGATCATGCTCGCGGGCATCGCGCACGATCTGCGCACGCCGATCACGCGCATGCAGCTACGCGCCGATCTGCTCGCCACGCCCGCCGACCGCGCCGCGTTTTTGCGCGAGACCGAATCGATGTCGCGCATCGTCACGCAGTTTCTCGACTTCGCGCGCGAGAACGTGACCGACTCGGTGTTCGTGAGCGTCGACGAGCATTGCCGTCGCGATTACGGCGCGCAAGCGGGCGAATCGGGCGAATCCGGCGAAGCGGGAGACGACGCGCTCGTGAAGCTCGATCTCCAGGCGGGCGAGGGCTTCATGCTGCCCGCCGTCGATCTCGACCGCATCCTTTCGAACCTGATCGAAAACGCGCTCACGTATGGCGAGCCGCCCGTGGAAGTCTCGACCGCGCTCGCCGATGGCCGTTACGTGCTGCACGTGCGCGATCACGGCGCGGGCGTGCCCGAAGCGGATCTGCATCGCGTGCAGCGTCCGTTCGTGCGTCTCGACGCGGCCCGCAGCGGCGATGCGCATTGCGGCCTCGGTCTTGCGATCGTGCGCCGTCTCGTGCGTCATCACGGCGGCGCGATGGAGGTCGCCAACGATCCGCAAGGCGGCTTCGCCGTGACGATGAGCTTTCCTTATCCGCGCAAGGCGGGTTGATCGGCGCTGCTGGCGGGCGTCGGCGCGCTGGTTACGCGCGCCGGTGTCTCGCGCATCGCCGCCGGTTGATGTACATGATCGGAGACGCTCAACTGCACGCAGCACAGCACCGTCTCCACCACGCGCGCGACGAGTAGATCGTCGGCGGCGGGCTGGCCGCTCGATAGCTGGCGGCAGAAAAATCCCGTGAGCGCCGAATAGATGAAACGCGCGGACCCGAGCGCATCGAGCGGCCCGTCGATTTCGCCGAGATGCGCGGCGTCGTCGAGTACGGCGGCGATGGTCGTTTCGGCGTGCGTGGCCGCGCTTTGCATGCGTGCGGCGAGCGGCGCGTTGCGGCGGACCGATTCGGCGTCCGCGAGCGCGATGCCGTAGAGACGGCGCGCCGAGCGGTTGCCCAGCATGCGCTTGAGACGCGCGCGCAATTCCTGCGCGAGCCAGGCCATCGGCCGCGCCGACGCCGGCCGCACGGGCAGATCGAATGGCGCGAGCGAGAGATCGGGGCGCTCGAACAGCGCCTCGAAAATCGCCGCCTTGCTGCGGAAATGCACGTAGATCGCGCCCCGCGTCACGCCTGCCTTGCTGGCGATTTCCTCAAGCGTGGCGGCCGCAAATCCCTTCTTGTAGAAGATCTGCTCCGCGCAATCGAGCAGCGTCTGACGCTGCGCGAGCGATTGCTCCCTCGTCCTTCTCATATCACTCGGCCCTTCAAATTCCGTGCGTCCCACACCGTCATGGCATCCGGCCCCACCACGCGACGACGTGACGAAACGGTGCGCGAACGCGAGTGGAACATCGACTCGCGCCGATCTTATCAACGCTCGCGCCGCGTTTGCTTAGTGAATCTTACGGAGCGTTTTTTACGTAACGCGGCGTATGTGTAGTTTGCGTAACCTCCGCGTGAAGCAATGGTTAAGGGATTGGTAAGTTAGCCGGGCAGGGGCCCGGCGCGCCTCTAGCGAATATGACAAGACACTCAGGAAATTACGCCATCACACCGGGAACGCCGTCACTCCGTACGCTCGCCGCGCACTGCGCGGTGATTTGCGCCGCCATCGGCCTTGCAGGCTGCTCGGACAAACCGCAACACACCGCCGCCGCCACGCCGGAAGTCAACGTCATGCGCGTGCAGACCACTGCCGTGCCCGTGACCGTCGATCTGCCGGGCCGCGTGAGCGCGCATCTCGTCGCCGAGGTGCAGGCGCGCGCGACCGGCATCGTGCTCAAGCGCACCTTCGTCGAAGGCAGCGAAGTGAAGGCCGGGCAGTTGCTCTATCAGATCGATCCGGCGCCCTATGTGGCGACGCTCGACAACGCCAAGGCCGCGCTCGCGAAAGCGCGCGCGACGCTGATCGCCGCGAAGGCGCAATCGGACCGCTATAAGGTGCTGGTCGCGGCCAACGCGGTCAGCAAGCAGGACTACGACAACGCCGTGGCCGCCACCGACGAAGCGCAAGCCGATGTCGAAGCCGACGCCGCGAGCGTGGAAACCGCGAAGATCAACCTGAGCTACACGACGGTCTATTCGCCGATCACGGGCCGCATCGGCAAGTCGTCGGTGACGCCGGGCGCGTACGTACAGTCGAGCGGCGCGACCGAACTCGCCACCGTGCAGCAGATGGACCCGGTGTACGTGGACCTCACGCAATCGAGCGTCGACGGTCTGAAGCTGCGCCGCGCCGCCGCCGACGGCAAGGTCACGCTGACCGGCCCGCACGCCGCGAAGGTGCAGCTGACGCTCGAAGACGGCCAGCCGTACAAGGGCACGGGCCACCTCGAATTCTCCGACGTCACCGTCGATCAGACGACCGGCTCGGTCACCGTGCGCGCGACCTTCGACAATCCGCACGACGTGCTGCTGCCGGGCATGTATGTGCGCGCGCGTATCGACGAAGGCTACAACGAGCAGGCCGTGCTGCTGCCCGAAGCCGCCGTTCAGCACGACCAGAAGGGCAACCCGACCGCGCTCGTCGTCAACGCGAAGGACCAGGTCGAACTGCGCCAGCTCACCACGGGCGGCGTGACGAACAACAACTGGATCATCGAGAAGGGTCTCGACGTGGGCGACCGCGTGGTGATCTCGGGCGGCATGAAGGTGCAGCCGGGCGAGACCGTGCACGCCGTCGATCAGGGCGCAACGCCGGTATCAGCAACGGATGCGGCTGCGGCCGCTTCCGCTTCCTCGCCCGCCGCGGCGTCCGCTGGCGCAGTGTGAGGTGACGCGTTAAATGGCTCGATTTTTTATTGACAGGCCCATCTTCGCCTGGGTGATCGCGATCATCCTGATGATGGCGGGGGTGGCCTCCATCTTCTCCTTGCCGGTGGCGCAGTATCCGACCATCGCGCCGCCTTCCATCCAGATCAGCGCGAGTTACGCGGGCGCGTCGGCCAAGACCGTCGAAGACACCGTGACCCAGGTGATCGAGCAGCAGATGAGCGGCCTCGACCATCTGCTGTACATGTCGTCGACGTCGGACGACTCGGGCGCGGCCACCATCACGCTGACCTTCGCGGCGGGCACGAATCCCGACATCGCGCAGGTGCAGGTGCAGAACAAGCTGCAACTCGCCACGCCCGTGCTGCCGACCGTCGTGCAGGAAGCGGGCATCAAGGTCACGAAGTCCAGCAACAGCTTCCTGATGGTGATGGCGTTCGTCTCGCAAGACGGCAGCATGGACCGCTACGACCTCTCGAACTACGTGGCGTCGCACATCGAAGATCCGCTGAGCCGCGTCGACGGCGTCGGCACGGTCACGCTGTTCGGCACGCAGTTCTCGATGCGTGTGTGGCTCAACGCCGACAAGCTCAACCAGTACGCGCTGACGCCGGTGGACGTGGAAACGGCCATCACGAACCAGAACGTGCAGGTGGCGGCCGGTTCGATCGGCGGCACGCCGTCCGTGAAGGGCCAGGCGATGCAGGCGACCATCACGGAAGCCTCGTTCCTCCGGACACCTGAAGAATTCGGCAACGTGCTGCTCAAGGTGAACCAGGACGGTTCGCAGGTGCGTCTGCGCGATGTGGCGCGTATCGAACTGGGCGGCGAAAACTACAACTTCGACACCAAGTACAACGGTGCGCCCGCGGCGGGCTTCGGCATTCAGCTCGCGACCGGCGCGAACGCGCTGCAAACCGAGCAACTCGTTCGCGCGAAGCTCGCGGAACTGTCGAAGAACTTCCCGCACGGCCTCGTCGTGAAGTATCCGTACGACACCACGCCGTTCGTGCGTCTGTCGATCGAGGAAGTGGTCAAGACGCTGCTCGAAGGCATCGTGCTGGTGTTCCTCGTGATGTATCTGTTCCTGCAGAACCTGCGCGCCACGCTGATCCCGACGATCGCGGTGCCCGTGGTGCTGCTGGGCACGTTCGCGGTGATGTCGGCGGCGGGCTTCTCGATCAACACGCTCTCGATGTTCGGGCTCGTGCTTGCAATCGGCCTGCTCGTGGACGATGCGATCGTGGTGGTCGAAAACGTCGAGCGCGTGATGGCGGAAGAAGGCTTGCCGCCGAAGGAAGCCACGCGCAAGGCGATGGGCCAGATCACCGGCGCACTCGTGGGCGTGGCGCTCGTGCTCTCGGCCGTGTTCGTGCCGGTGGCGTTCTCGGGCGGCTCGGTGGGCGCGATCTATCGTCAGTTCTCGCTGACGATCGTGGCCGCGATGGTGCTCTCGGTGCTCTGCGCGCTGATTCTCACGCCCGCACTGTGCGCGACCATTCTCAAGCCGATTCCGCAGGGCCATCACGAAGAGAAGAAGGGCTTCTTCGGCTGGTTCAACCGCAACTTCGACAAGAGCCGCGACAAGTATCACAGCGGCGTGCAGCATGTCATTCGCCGTTCGTCGCGCTGGTTCGTGATCTATCTCGGCGTGATCGTCGCGGTGGGCTTCCTGTTCGTGCGTCTGCCGAAGTCGTTCCTGCCGGATGAAGACCAGGGCACGATGTACGTGCAGGTGCAGACGCCGCCGGGCTCGACCCAGGAAACCACGGCGCGCTCGCTCAAGGCGGTCACCGACTATCTGCTGACCGACGAGAAGAACATCGTCGAGTCGGTGTTCACGGTGAACGGCTTCAACTTCGCGGGCCGTGGCCAGAACTCCGGCATGGTGTTCGTGCAGATGAAGGACTTCGAGAAGCGCCGCGCGTCGAACGAGAAGGTGCAGGCGCTGGTGGGCCGCGTGTTCGCGCACTTCGCGGGCGACAAGGACGCGATGATCATCCCGATCAATCCGCCTTCGATTCCTGAACTCGGCACCGCATCGGGCTTCGACTTCGAACTGACCGACAACGCTTCGCTCGGTCACGAGAAGCTGATGGCCGCGCGCAATCAACTGCTCGGTATGGCCGCGAAGGATCCGAACCTTGCGCTCGTGCGTCCGAACGGCCTGAACGACACGCCGCAATACAAGGTCGATATCGATCGCGAGAAGGCCCAGGCGATGGGTGTCGCCGCCGCCGACATCGACGATACGTTCTCGATCGCGTGGGGCTCGAAGTACATCAACAACTTCCTCGACACCGATGGCCGGATCAAGCGCGTCTACGTGCAGGCCGACGGTCCGTTCCGCATGAACCCGGACGATCTGGCCAAGTGGTACGTGCGCGGCACGAGCGGCACGATGGTGCCGTTCACCTCGTTCGCCACAGGCAAGTGGACTTTCGGCTCGCCGAAGCTCGAACGCTACAACGGGATTTCGTCGCTCGAAATCCAGGGCCAGGCGGCGGCAGGCAAGTCGACGGGCCAGGCGATGAGCGCGATGGAGCAACTGGCGGCGAAGCTGCCGGCAGGCATCGGCTATTCGTGGACGGGTCTCTCGTTCCAGGAACTGCAATCGGGTTCGCAGGCGCCGCTGCTCTACGCGATCTCGATCATCGTGGTGTTCCTGTGTCTCGCGGCGCTGTATGAAAGCTGGTCGATTCCGTTCGCGGTGATTCTGGTGGTGCCGCTCGGCGTGATCGGCGCACTGCTCGCGGTGACGCTGCGCGGCCTCGAAAACGACGTGTTCTTCCAGGTGGGGCTGTTGACCACCGTGGGTCTCTCGGCGAAGAACGCCATTCTGATCGTGGAGTTCGCGCGCGAACTGCAGGAGCAGCACGGCATGACCGCGGTCGCGGCGGCGCTGGAAGCTGCACGCCTGCGTCTGCGCCCGATCCTGATGACGTCGATGGCCTTCGTGCTCGGCGTGCTGCCGCTGTCGATCAGCAACGGCGCGGGTTCGGCGAGCCAGCACGCGATCGGCACCGGCGTGATCGGCGGCATGTTCACGGCCACGTTCCTCGCCATTTTCATGATTCCGATGTTCTATGTGGTCATTCGATCGAAATTCAGCCGCTCCGAAGACAACGCGCAGAGCGGCACCGATGCGGCCCACGGCACGCAGGAGAGCCACGATGAATAAGCTCTCGCTGACCGCGCTCGGCGTGGCGGCGGCGTTCCTCAGCGCCGCCTGCACGCTGGAGCCGCACTACACGCAACCGGCCGCGCCGGTTTCGGCGGCCTATCCCACGGGTCCGGCTTATGAAAGCCAGCCGGGTGCCGGCGCGCGCAGCGCGCAAGGTCACTCGGCCGCCGATATCGGCTGGCGCGACTTCTTCAAGGACCCGCGCCTGCAAAAGCTCATCGAGCTGGCGTTGCAGAACAACCGCGATCTGCGTGTCTCCGTGCTCAAGGTGGCGCAGGCGCGCGCGCAGTACCGCATCGAGCGCGCCAACCTGATGCCGACGGTTTCCGTGACCGGCACCGGCACGCGCACGCGCACGCCGGCCGACCTCTCGTACGTGGGCCGCGCGACGGTCGCGAGCGACTACGACGCGGCTGCGGGCGCGTCGTGGGAACTCGACTTCTTCGGCAAGGTGCGCAGCCTCTCGAACGAGGCGCTGCACACCTATCTGTCGACGGCGCAGGCGCGCAAGGCGGCGGAGCTCACGCTGATCTCCGAAGTCGCCGACCAGTACCTGACGATGCTCGCCTACGACGACACGATGAAGGTCACGCAGGAGACGCTCGACGCCGCGCAGAAATCGTACGAACTGACGAAGACGGAATTCGACACCGGCACCGGCTCGGAACTCGATCTGCGTGAAGCAGCGGGCGTGGTGCAGCAGGCGCACGCGAACTACGAGAGCGAAGTGCGTCTGCGCGCGCAGGCCGAAAACGCGCTCGTGCTGCTGGTGGGCGCGCCGTTGCCCGCCGATCTGCCCGAGGGCTTGCCGCTCGATTCGCAGGAGCTGCTCGCCGATATTCCGGCGGGCCTGCCCAGCGATCTGCTCACGCGCCGTCCCGACATTCTCGAAGCCGAGGAAACGCTCAAGGCCGCCAACGCCAATATCGGCGCGGCGCGCGCGGCGTTCTTCCCGAGCATCAGCCTGACGGGCCAGTTCGGCTATGCGAGCGCGAGCCTCGGCTCGCTGTTCAAGCCGGGTCAACTCGCGTGGGATTTCGGTCCGACGATCACGATGCCGATTTTCGAGGGCGGCGCGAACAAGGCCAGCCTCGACGTGGCGAAGCTCGAAAAAGACGAGGACGTGGCGTCGTACGAGAAGGCGATTCAGACGGCGTTCCGCGAAGTGGCGGACGGTCTCGCCGCGCGCGGCACCTACGACTCGCAGATCAGCGATCTGCGCGCGTACACCGAAAGCGAGCAGCGCCGCTACACGCTTTCGGATCTGCGTTATCGCAACGGCGTGGACAGCTACCTCTCGGTGCTGAGCGCGCAGACCGATCTGTATTCCGCGCAGCAATCGCTGATCAGCGCGAATCTGAGCCGTCTCACGAATCTCGTGGATCTCTACCAGTATCTGGGCGGCGGCTGGGTCGCACAGACCGGCGACGCACCGCGCAACGCCGATTCGGACCGCACGGCGATGGAAACGTCGCGCGCGGCCGTGCCGGCGAGCGCCGCGACCGCGGTGCGTTAATCCTGTCGAGACAGTGCGGCGCGCAGGGCGTGCCGCCGCCAGGCGCCTGGCGACACGCCCACCAGTTTGAGGAACACGCGGCTCAAGTGACTCTGATCGGCGAAACCGCATTGCGCGGCGATCTCCGAGAGCGTCATGTCGGTGCGTTCGACAAGCTGGCGCGCCTCGTCGGTGCGCTGTTCTAGCAGCCACTGATGGGGCGTGCGCCCCGTCGACTTCGAAAATGCGCGGATGAAATAGCCGCGCGACAGATTGCACTCGCGCGCGATGTCGGCAATCGACACGCCGTCGCGCGAACGCTCCAGCAGCAGTTCCTTCGCGCGTGCTTCGTTGGCCGCCGAGAGCGCGCCCTTGGCGCGTTCGTTCGCGGCATTGAAACTGCCGTACTGGCGCGCGACATGCGAGCCGATCGCGAGACCGATCTGCTCGACGAACAAGGTATTGATCGAGCCCGCGAGTTCCAGATTCGCGGCGAGCGCGCGGGCCAGATGGCCGAGCACCGCATCCTTCTGCTGCACGTCGCAGGTCAGGCCGCTGATGGCGGGCAGGTCCTGCTCGTCGGCGAGGCGGTCCAGAAAGGGCCGTGACAATTCGATCAATACGAAATCGAAATTGCCATACATATCCGCCTGATAATCTTCAGAAAAATCGCGGATATAGATCGAATCGGTATCGAAATGCCGATCTAACGTGCGTGCACCCGTAAATATTTTCCGGCGGTGCGCATGGCCTAATGAAATGCCCGTCAAAAATCCGCGTTCGCAGGCGGGCATGGTCACGCGGCTGAGATCCGCTTCTTCCATGCATTTTCGATAGAACGTGATATCCCCGCTGTCCACATGGATATCTTTTCGCAATTTGCTGGAAACACAGCCCAGATTGTCTTTGGGCGTGGCCGCAACCGGCGCGGAAATGACTCGCGAAATCATGAACGGTGACCTCGTGCCGGATTGCCCGGATGTATTGGACGGCGCGGACAACACTGCGCTGTAACCGGTTCGCCAGATTCGAGGTGACATTTATACCATTGGTCAGAAACAGCGGCAACGCGCGCCATGCCTTGCGCTTATCGGTCTGAATGCCGGCCGAATGCCCGCTGAATGCCGGTTCGGCAGTGAATCAGCTGCCGATTGCTAACAATTTCGAACCCGAAATGACTTGAAAAATAATCGCCTCGCGCGATGCGTGCGGCCCATTTGGCGCGCCTCGCCGCGCATAACGCGAATTATTGTTCAAGACGGATTTATTGCCAATCATTACACTTCGCGGCACGAAATAGAGGGGACAGCCGAAGGTCAATGAGAGGAGGCGCGATATTGGGTTCGAAACCGGGCGGTCACGCTGTTTCGAATGACGGTGTTCAACCAGGTGCGTGTCAGGTCACGTGCAAACACGCAAATATGTCCTGGAGATGACCATGATTCAGATTGGCACATTGCGGGTCAGTTTCGAGCAACGCGAGATCCGGCGCAACGGGCTCGTGATGCGCATCGGCGCGCGCGCATTCGACGTGCTTGAAGTGCTGTATCGCGCGAATGGCTCGATGCTCTCGAAGGACGCGATCATGGACGCCGTGTGGCCCGGCGCGATCGTCGAAGAGAACCGCCTGCAAGTGCACGTGGCCGCGCTGCGCAAGCTGCTCGGCGTCGAGCGCGACCTCATCAAGACGGTGGCGGGGCGCGGCTATGTGCTCGTCGTGCCGAAAGTGCATCACAGCGTGCGTGATAGCGCGCCGCCTTCGACGCTACAGCCGCCACAGCCGCCACAGCCGCCACAGCCGCCACTGTCGCCTTCGCAGCTGCAAGCGGCTTCCGTGCCTTCGTTGCCGCCGCTTCGCACCGCGCCGCTGATCGGCCGCGAAGCCGAAATCGCGCGCATCGTCGAGCAGTTCGAGCACGTGCCGGTGACCACGGTGGTGGGCGCGGGCGGCATCGGCAAGACCTGTCTCGCGCGTCACGCGGCGCGCGAAATGCAGCGCCGCCAGGGCCGCGCCGTCTGCTTCGTCGAACTGAACAAGGCCAGCTCGCGCGAGACCGTGCTTGCCGCGCTGGCTGAAGCGCTCGATCTGCCCGGCGAGCCGGGCGTGTCGCGCGAGGACGCGATCTGCCAGGCCGTGGCGGCGTCGAATTGTCTGCTCGTGCTCGATAACGCCGAGCATGTGATCGACGTGGTGGCCGGTTTCGTCGATACGCTGGTCGCGCGCCATCATGGCGCACGCCTGCTCGTGACGAGCCGCGAGCCGCTGCATATCTGGGCCGAATCCGTGCTGCGCCTCGAACCGCTCGCGGTGCCCGCCAACGGCGTGTCCACTGAGGCGATCCTCGCGCATTCCGCCGTCGCGCTGTTTCTGTGCCGCGCCCGCGCGCTCGCGCCCGATTGCGCGCGCGATCAGGCGAGCATCGCGTTGGTCGCCGAAATCTGCCGCCGCCTCGAAGGTCTGCCGCTCGCGATCGAACTGGCCGCCGCGCGCGTCGCCACGCTCGGCGTGGAAGGCGTGGCCTCGCGCCTGGACGACCGCCTCAATCTGCTCACGGGCGGCTTGCGCTCGACCTTGCCGCGCCACCAAACCTTGCGCGCAACCTTCGAGTGGAGCTACATGCTGCTCGACGGCGCGTCGCGCATTCTGTTTCGCCGCGCGGGCTGTTTTGCGGGCGCCTTCACGTTCGAGGCCGTTTGCGCGGTGACGGCCGAGCCCGGCATGTCGATCGCGGTGATCGTGTCGAGCCTCTCGGAACTCGCGACCAAGTCGCTGCTCAATGTGGAGTTTCGCGGCGCGATCGCCGTCTATCGGCTTACCGAAAGCACGCGCGCCTATGCGCTCGAAAAGCTGCGCGACGAAGGCGAATCGCAGATCATCGCCACGCGCCACGTGCGCTATATGCGCAAGCGTATCGAAGAGAGCGGACCGCTTGTCGGGCAGCCGGAACACGATGGCGCCGATGTGAGCACGCGTCTCTCGCTCGACGACGCACGCAGCGCCTACGACTGGGCCTTCTCCGACGACGGCGACAAGGTGCTCGGCGTGGCGCTCGCGGGCGCGCTCGTCGGCACCTTGCTCAGCACTTCGCACGTGCAGGAGTGCTGCCAGCGCGCGCAACGCGCGCTCGCGGTGCTCGACGCGCTGCCGGCGGGTTCCGTCGACGTCGTCTGCGAGATGAAGCTGTGCGCCGCCTACGCGACCTCGCTGCTGCACGTGGGCGACGACATGGGCCAGGCCGTCGCGTTGTGGGAGCGCGTGCTGCGTCTCGCGCGCGCCGCCGACGATGCCGACTTTGCCGCCGACGCGCTCTGGGGCCTCTGGAACGCGATGCAATCGAGCGGCGACATCCACACGTCGCTGCGTTACGCCACGCGTTTTCAGCAGGCGGTGGCGAGTGGCGATTCGCCGTGGCGGCGCTGGCTCGCGGAGCAGACGCTCGCGATTTCGCTGCACTGTTTCGGCGAGCACGATCAGGCGCGCGAACGGCTCGAACGCACCGTCGAAGCCTTCACGACGCTCGGCGCGACGATGCCGTCGCGCGGCTGGCTCACGGTGTATCCGCTGATCTACGCGCGCGGCACGCTCGCGCGCATCGCGCTGCTGCAATGCCAGCCCGCGAAGGCGATGCAACTGGTGGAGAGCACGCTCGACCTGATTCATGGCGATGCGCTGGAGCCGTCGCTGAGTCATGTGCTGGCCTGCGTGGCCGTGCCGATTGCGCTCGACTGCGGCGAGAAGCAGGCGGCGGCCAATTATCTGTCGCTGCTGCGTTCACAGTCGGCGAGTCATCGGCTGGGCATCTGGCTCGATTACGCCGAATGCCTGGCAGCGAAGCGCGACATGCTCGCGGGCCACGCCGACGTCGCGCTCGAACGGCTGGAAAACGCGTTGCCGCGTCTTGCATCGCGCGGCTTCCGGCGCGTGGTCACGCCGTTCGTCGTGCTGCACGCGCAGGCGCTCGCGCACGCGGGCCGCTTCGACGAAGCGCGCACGCGGCTCGACGAGGCGCTTGTGAATGCGCGCGCGAATGGCGAACGTTACTTCGCGCCCGAGTTGCAGCGCGCGCGCGGCTGGCTGGAGTTGCGTCGGGCGGCGCAGCGCGGCACGCCGCCCGACGACGCGGCGCGGCGCGAGGAAGCGGGGCGGCGTCTGCTCGACGAAGCGATCTCGATGGCGCACGCGGATGGCGCGCCGCTGTGGGCGCTGCGCGCCACGCTGGATCTCGCGGCGTATGAGCGGGACAAGGGCGAGACGACGCGCGCGGCGGCCTTGATCGAGGGCTTGAATGCGTCGGGTTGGGATCTGACCTCGAACGCACCCGACTTTCAGCGTCTCGCGGCGCTCAGGCAGGCGCTGCAAGCGGCGCGCGCGCAGCACGCGGAACGGCTTCAACCGCAGTAAGCGCCGCGCGCGCGGCTGAAACCGGCGACGCCTGAAAACGCCCGAGAGCGCCTGAAATCCGCGCAGTTTGCGCGCTGGCATAATGCCCGCCATGGACAAGCTACTCGCCCTCAAGACCCTGCTCGAAGTGTCGGACGCCGGCGGTTTCGCCAAGGCCGCGCAACGGCTCGGCGTCGCCACCTCGTCGGTCACGCGGCTGATGGATGCGCTCGAACAGGACGTGGGCGCCGTGCTGCTCACGCGCACGCCGCGCCGCGTCAGCCTGACCGACGCGGGCGCGACTTATGTCGAGCAGATCGCCAAGGTGCTCGACGATCTCGCGGAAGCCGACGAAAGCGTGCTCGACAGCGGCGCGGAACCGGCGGGCATGTTGCGCATCGCGGTGCCGTCCACCTATAACCGCGTGGTGCTCGCGCCGCATCTGGCCGCGTTTTTGCAAGCGCATCCGCGTATGACGCTCGACGTGGTGGCCGCCGACCGCTATGTCGATCTCGCGCTGGAGCGCATCGATCTCGCGGTGCGCATCGGCCTGCCCGATTCGAATCCGCAACTCGTCGTGAAGACGCTCGCGGAGAATGCGCGCGTCGTGGTGGCAAGCGCGGACTATCTCGATCGTGAGGGCGTACCCGACGAGCCCGCCGGACTCGCGCAGCGCGAATGTCTGCGTGTGAGTTATGGCGGCGGCTATCGTGCGCGCCAGATCTGGACTTTCACGCGCGGCGAGACGCAGGAGCCGGTGAACGTGCGCGGCC
Organism: Paraburkholderia tropica; assembly: GCF_914484835.1. Classification (GTDB taxonomy): domain Bacteria; phylum Pseudomonadota; class Gammaproteobacteria; order Burkholderiales; family Burkholderiaceae; genus Paraburkholderia; species Paraburkholderia tropica_A. Next base: position 67,773 of record NZ_CAJZAR010000068.1, on the reverse strand, counting down.
GCCTCGTCTCGGACAGCATCGACATGCTGTTCGCCGCCGTGCTCGCGGGGCAGGGCTTCGCGCTGCTGCCCGAATGGCTCGTGTGCGAGCCGATCGCTGCCGGTCGGCTCGTGCGCGTGTTCGACGGATGGCAGGTGAGTCCGCAAGGCGGTGATGCGGTCGTGCATGCCGCGTATCTGCCGAATCGGCGTCACTCCACGAAGGTGCGCGCGCTGCTGCGCTTTCTCGAAGCACACCTGAACGTGCGCTGACTCCGTCGCGCGTGAACGCACGCGCGGCACGTCTTTTCTCCCTCCGATTCACCCTCCGATTCCTCGAAACATCGCGGCCCCGCCTGGGCCGCCGATGCCGCTCGTCCGTTTTCCGTCCAACCGTGCGTTTCTGAATTCAGGACTTTTCAGATCGCGACAAGGACTTTGCAGGTCCGTCTCCGTAATCTGCGCTCACGCATGCGGCGCCCACTTCATCACTTCTCGCTCGCCGCACTGCGCTTCAACGACACGCCGACACGCGCAACCTCATCGCCCCTGCACACGCAGCGATGCAACGACGGAGATCCAGCATGAACACGCAGCAAATCGACACGACCATTCCTTCGGCCTCGCGTCGCCGGATGCTTTCGGCCAGCGCGGGCATGGCCGGCGCCATGGCCGCCATGTCGAGCCTGGCCGCGAACGCAGCCACCCCGGCAGGCGCCGCGCCCCACGCGCACGGCACGGGCCACCATCACGGCGGCGGCTACGTGAGCGCGAAGGACGGCACGCAGATCTACTTCAAGGACTGGGGCACGGGCACGCCGGTGGTGTTCTCGCACGGCTGGCCGCTGTGCGCCGATGCGTGGGACGCGCAGATGCTGTTCCTCGTGAACCAGGGCTATCGCGTGATCGCGCACGACCGCCGCGGTCATGGCCGCTCGGGCCAGCCGTCCGAGGGCAACGACATGGACACCTACGCCGACGATCTGGCCGCCGTGCTCGACGCGCTCGACGTGAAGGGCGCGATGCTCGTGGGCCATTCCACGGGCGGCGGCGAAGTGGCGCATTACATCGGCCGTCACGGTGAAAAGCGCGTGGCCAAGGCCGTGCTGATCGGCGCGGTGCCGCCGCAAATGGTCAAGTCGCCGACCAACCCGAACGGCCTGCCGATGCAGGTGTTCGACAACATCCGCGCGGGCGTCGCCGCGAACCGTTCGCAGTTCTATCTGGATCTGGCGCTGCCGTTCTACGGCTTCAACCGCCCGAACGCGAAGGTCTCGCAAGGTCTGGTGCAGGACTTCTGGCGTCAGGGCATGGCCGGTTCGATCAAAGGCCAGTACGAGTGCATCAAGCAGTTCTCGGAAGTCGATTACACCGACGACCTGAAGAAGATCAGCGTGCCCACGCTGATCCTGCACGGCGACGACGACCAGATCGTGCCGATCGACGACTCGGCGAAGCTCTCGGCGAAGATCGTCAAGAACGCCACGCTGAAGATCTACGAAGGCGCGCCGCACGGCATGTGCAGCACGCACGTCGACAAGGTCAACGCCGATCTGCTGGCTTTCCTGAAGTCGTAAGCGATCCTGAGCGATTCAGGACATTTCAGATACGGACAAGGACACGGCGGCGCGTGAGCCCTAATCTCACCGTCGCCGACTCAACCTCTACACGGAGCCTCTCATGGCAAAAGAACTGTTGACCCCCGACACCTGCGCGCTCGCGCTGATCGACCACCAGCCGCAGATGTTCTTCGGCACGCATTCGCACGAGCGCACCACGGTGCTGCACAACGTGCAGATCCTCGCGAAAGCCGCGAAGCTCTTCAAGGTGCCGACGGTCCTCACGACCATCGCCGCCGACTCGTTCAGCGGCCATCTGCTGCCGGAAGTTCAAGCCGTGTTTCCGCAGCAAAAGCCCATCGACCGCACGTCGATGAACTCGTGGGAAGACGCGGGCTTCCGCGAAGCGATCAAGGCTACGGGCCGCAAGAAGATCGTCATCGCCGGTCTGTGGACCGAAGTCTGCGTGACGTTCCCGACGATCCAGATGCTCAACGAAGGCTTCGAGATCTACGTGCCGACCGACGCGTGCGGCGACATCACGGAAGAAGCGCACGAGCGCGCCGTGCAGCGCATCGTTCAGGCGGGCGCAGTGCCGATGAACTCGCTGCAATTCATGTGCGAACTGCAACGCGACTGGGCGCGCGGCGAGACCTACGAAGGCTGCATGGACATCTTCAAGGCGCACAGCGCCTACGGCATCGGCGTGCGTTACGCCAAGCAGATCCTCGGCGAGCACGCGAGCGAGGCGGGCTGAAGCTGAACGCTCGCGCTTGCGCGAGCCCTCGCTGGATGAAGCGCGCGAAGCGGCCTGAAAAAAACTGAAGGCCGGCTTCGCGCGCGCAGCAGCACACCGAATTAGCCGCATCAATCCATCGCATCGAGAACACAGGAGAGCGTCGATGAGCGCACCCGATCAACCTGCCCGCGTCGCCGACCTGGTGATCTACAACGGCAAGATTGCAACCCAGGACGAGCGCCGCTCGTTCGTCACCGCGCTGGCCGTATCGAACGGCAAGGTCGTGGCGACCGGCACCGAGCGCGACGTCATGCAATGGGCGCGCGACGACGCCCGCCGCATCGACCTGAACGGCCGCACCGTGATTCCGGGTCTCAACGACTCGCATCTGCACGTGATTCGCGGCGGTCTGAACTTCAACATGGAATTGCGCTGGGACGGCGTGCCGTCGCTGGCCGATGCGCTCAACATGCTGCGCGAGCAGGTCGCGCGCACGCCCGCGCCGCAATGGGTGCGCGTGGTGGGCGGCTGGAACGAATTCCAGTTCGCGGAAAAGCGCGGCCCGACGCTCGAAGAAATCAACGCGATCGCGCCCGACACGCCGGTCTTCATCCTGCACCTCTACGACAGCGCGCTGCTCAACGCGGCGGCGCTGCGCGCGGTGGGCTACGACCGCGACACGCCCAATCCGCCGGGCGGCGAAATCCAGCGCGACCGGCGCGGCAATCCCACCGGCATGCTGATCGCGCGTCCGAACGCGGGCCTGCTTTACGCCACGCTCGCGAAAGGTCCGAAGCTCGCACTCGACGACCAGATGAATTCTTCGCGCCAGTTCATGCGCGAACTGAATCGCCTCGGCGTAACGAGCGCCATCGACGCGGGCGGCGGTTATCAGGCCTATCCCGACGATTACGCCGTCATCATGGAACTGGCGAAGCGCGATCAGCTGAGCATCCGCATCGCGTACAACCTGTTCACGCAGAACGCCAAGCGCGAGGTGGAAGACTTCGCGAAGTGGGTGAAGGCCACGCGTCCCGGCGACGGCGACGACTTCCTCAAGGTCAACGGCGCGGGCGAAATGCTGGTGTTCTCGGCCGCCGACTTCGAGGACTTCCTGGAGCCGCGTCCCGACCTGCCCGAAGGCATGGAGAAGGAACTCGAAGACGTCGTGCGCCTGCTGGTGCAGAACCGCTGGCCGTGGCGTCTGCACGCGACCTACGACGAATCGATCGACCGCTTCCTGAACGTGTTCGAGCGTGTGAACGCCGACACGCCGTTCAACGGCCTGCGCTGGTTCTTCGATCACTGCGAGACGATTTCCGAACGCAATATCGAGCGTATCGCGGCGCTCGGCGGCGGCATCGCCGTGCAGCATCGCATGGCGTATCAGGGCGAATACTTCATCGCGCGCTACGGTGCCGAAGCCGCCGCGCAGACGCCGCCCGTGCGCAAGATGCTCGAAGCGGGCCTGCCCGTGGGCGCTGGCACCGACGCCACGCGCGTCGCGAGCTACAACCCGTTCGTTTCGCTCTACTGGCTGGCTTCGGGCCGCACCGTGGGCGGCACGCCGATGTACGCGCAACGCGACCGTCTCGACCGCATGGAAGCGCTGCGCCGCTACACCGTGGGCAGCGCGTGGTTCTCGAACGACGAGACGAAGAAGGGCGCGCTCGTGCCGGGCCAGTACGCCGACTTCGCCGTGCTCAGCGACGACTTCTTCACGATCGAGGAAGAGTCGATCAAGCATCTGACTTCGGTGCTGACCGTGGTGAACGGCCGCGTGGTCTACGCCGTTGAGGAATTCGATACGCTCGCACCGCCCGCGCTGCCGGTGAGCCCGACGTGGTCGCCGGTCGCGGAGTTCGGCGGCTATGCGCGCTATCGGCCGGTGGTCGCAAATTCAGTCGCCAATTCGGTGGCGAATTCCGCGAACGCGGCCACGCTCGCGCAATCGTGCAGCGACGCCTGCGTGAATCTGTGCGGCGTGCATCAGCACGCACACGGCCGCGCGTGGCGCAGCAACGCGCCGGTCTCGGACCAGAACGGTTTCTGGGGCGCGCTCGGCTGTAGCTGCTTCGCGTTCTGAACGGGAGCGCGCCGCCATGAAACGCATCGATACCACCGACGCCGCGCTGCTGTTCCTGCGCGTGGCCGCGAGCCTGCTCGTGCTGTTCGTGCATGGTTTGCCGAAGGCGCTGCACGTGCATGCGCAACTGGGCGCGATCGAAGATCCGCTGCATCTGGGCAGCGGCTTCACGCTCGCCTTTGCGATCTTCGCCGAAGTCGTGTGCCCCGTGCTGATGATCCTCGGCCTCTACACGCGGCTTGCGTCGGTGCCGATTCTCGTCGTCACGCTGGTCGCGCTCGGGCTCGTGCATCCCGACTGGACGCTCGAACAAGGGCAGTTCGCGTGGATGCTGCTGATCCTGTTCGGCACCGTGGCGATCGGCGGCGCGGGCCGTTTCCGGCTGAAGGGGCCGCTCGCCGCGCGGACGCATCGCGCCTGATGGCGGCGCGCGTGAGCGCTCGCCATCGACAATCAATCAGAACAAGAGACGGGAAACGGGGCATGCGAACAGCGTCATGGAGGGCGGGCGGAGAAGTGGCGGGCGTGCATATTCCGTGCACGCCGGTCGCCATCGCCGCAGCGGAGAGCGCGCACGCGGCGCTGCCGCCCGTCCTGCTCGGTCACGCGAGCCGCGTGTTCGTATTCGCGGCGCTCAACGCGCGGCGCGGCGGGCTCGCCTGCGACGAGGGCACGCTCTACGTCAGTTCGATGTACGCGAACATGGGTTTGAGCGCAGCCTACGCGCATTCGACGGCGCGCTACGAACTCGACAGCGCCGATGCCGCGCGCCGCCTGTTGCGTCACTACGGCGCGAGCGTGCGCGATCAGGACGAGGCGTGGCTCGCGATCGCGCTGCACACCACGCCGGGCGTGCCCGCGCGTGTTTCGCCGCTCGCGGAGGTGCTCGCGGCGGCGGTGCGCACGGATCTCGTCGCGGCGCAGTTCGACGATTACACGTGCGGCGAGCGCTCGGGCGTGCTGGCCGCGTATCCGCGCGGCAAGGGCTTCGAGGAAGAGATCATTGGCGCGATTGGGCGCGGCGTGGCGCACCGGCCGCACACGACTTTCGGCACCGCGAGCGCCGACGTGCTCGACCGCGTCGACCCCGACTATTGCCGCACGAATTTTTGCGGGCAGATTCTGGGCTCGCGCTGGCGAAACGCACACGCAGCGGATGGGCGCGTGCGCCTTCATTCCCGGTAAGCGCGCCGCGCCGTTGCGGGTCGGTGCAGCAGCACAGCAAGGAGAAGCAATCATGTCGTATCTGATTTCGTTGGGAGCGGGCCTCGTGGTCGGTCTCCTCTATTACTTTTCGCGGGTGCAGTCGCCCGCGCCGCCGCTGATCGCGCTCGCGGGCCTGCTCGGCATCGTGATCGGCGAGCACGCGATTCCGTTCGTGCAGGCGCAACTGAAACAGCCCGTGGCGCAGACGCAATCGCAGACGCAATCACAATCGCAGCCAGTCAACCCGACCACCACCGTCGCCACGGCGCAAACGTCATGCAGCAACGAGCCTTGAATCCCGCCGCCATGCTCGCGCCGTTGCGCGGCGAGAATGTCGCGCTCGCCTTCGTCGCGGGCTATGTCGATACGCTCGGCTTCGTCGCGCTGTTCGGGCTGTTCACAGCGCACGTCACCGGCAATTTCATTCTGATCGGCTCGGGGCTCGCGGGCGCGGGCAGCGGGCTGCTGATCAAGTGGCTCGCGTTTCCGGCCTTTATTGCGGGCATCGTGGCGGCGCGCGTGCTCGACAACGCGCTGCGCGATGCGGCGCACGGCACGCGCGCGGGCGGCCTGTACACCTTGCAGATCGCGCTGCTCGCCGCGTTCATGATCGCGGGCGTGCTGGCCGCGCCGATCACGAATGCGGACGCGCCGCTCACGATCGTCTGCGGCCTGCTCGGCGCGGCGGGCATGGGCGTGCAGAACGCGCATGCGCGGCTCGCGTCGCGCAGCGTGGTCGCCAACACGGTGATGACCGGCAACGTCACGCAGGCCGTGATCGACGTATTCGATCTGCTGTTTCCGGGCCGCGCGCAGGTGGATCGCGCCGACACGCGCGAGCGGCTCGCCCGCACGCTGCCGCCGGTGCTCGCGTTCGCGCTGGGCGCGGGCGGCGGAGCGCTCGGCTGGCTCAGCGCCTCGTTCTGGGCGCTGATCGTGCCGCTCGCGCTGCTCGCCGCGCTGGCCGCCTCGGCGTGGCGCGCGGAGCCTGTCGAATCCGCCGCCTGACTCTCTACGTCTTATCGTTTCGCTTTTTCATCAGGAGCACTACGTGAATCTTTCCGCATTTCAACGACCCCTGCGCACGCTCGTCGTCGCGCTTGCGGCGCTGGGCGTCATGCTGCCCGCGTCGAGCGCCTTCGCCGACGACGCGCAATATCCGCAATCCGCGCAAGCCGCGCAGTCGCCGGTCGTCTCGGTCGGTCCGCAATACGACACCACGCACGTCTACGTCGCCAACGACGACATCGACGCGTTCGTGAACAGTTTCCTCGCGACCTTCGGCGGCAAGGCGTCGCCGCGCGCCGTCTTCACGGTCACGCCGACGCCGAGCAAGACCGCGTCGCAATACGTGCAGACGCCGGTCGGCATGCTCTCGGTGTTCGCGTTCCAGACGCCGGTTCCCTACCCGTTCGGCAACGAGCGCACCGGCTATCTGGTCACCGATATCGACAAGGCCGTGCGCGCCGCACGCGCGGCGGGCGCCGACGTGCTGGTCGAATCGTTCGACGATCCGATCGGCAAGGACGCCGTCATCCAGTGGCCTGGCGGTCTGACGATGCAGCTTTACTGGCACACGAAAGCGCCGTCGTATGCGCCGCTCGAATACGTGCCGGACAACCGCGTGTATGTTTCGAAGTACGAAGCGCAGAACTTCATCAAGCGATTCCTGCGCTTCTCGCACGGCAAGATCATCTCCGATAACCATCGCGCGGACGGCGGCGAGATCGGCAAGCCGGGCGAAACGATTCGCCGCGTGCGTCTGCAATCGGGCTTCGGCAACATGCTCGTGTTCGTGACGGACGGCAAGCTGCCGTTCCCGTATGGCCGCGAAACCACCGGCTACGACGTGCCCGATCTGGACGCCACGCTCGCCAAGGCGCAGGCCGCCGGCGTGAAGGTGCTGGTGCCCGTCGCGCAGAACGTGGAAGGGCGCACGGCGATGGTCGAGTTCCCCGGCGGCTACGTGGCCGAACTGCATCAACGCGCGAAGTAAGCAGCATGCGCACGAGCAAGAGATCGCGCCGCGAGGCGCAGGGATGGCGGCGCGCGGCGCTCGCGGGTGCCGCGTTCGCCGGGCTGCACGCGGGCGCGGCGAATGCGGCGAGTACGGCGAGTACGGACGCGCAGGCGGCTTCTGCTTCTGCATCGGCTTCGACCGCTGCGGCCTGCAACGCGCAGCGCCCGATCCCGTCGTTCAACCGCTGGCAGGAAGACTGGGGCGCGCTCGCGAATCCGTGCGTGCCGCGCAAGCCGCTCGATGCGCTCAAGTACATTCCGCTGTCGAGCGACCCGTCGTGGTATCTCTCGCTCGGCGCGAATCTGCGCGAGCGCTTCGAACTGAACAACACGCCGCTGTTCGGCCTCGGTGCGAACAAACCGGATAGCTGGCTGATCCAGCGCGCCGAAGTGCATGCCGATGCGCGTTTCGGCGAACACGTCCAGGCGTTTTTTCAGCTTGAAGACGCGCGTCCCTATGGTAAGGACTCCGTCACGCCCGTCGACAAGAACCCGCTCGACATCGAACAGGCGTTCGTCGCGTTCGTCTACGGCGTGGGCGGCGGCACGTTCAAGGCGCGCGTCGGGCGTCAGGAAATGGCGTTCGACTTGCAGCGCTTCGTGTCCGTGCGCGACGGCCCGAACGTGCGCCAGGCCTTCGACGCGCTCTGGGCCGACTACGAGATCGGCAAATGGCGCTTCATCGGCTATCTGACGCAGCCGGTGCAGTATCGCGACGATTCGACTTTCGACGATGTCTCCAACGGTCATCTGACTTTCGACGGCGTGCGTGTCGAGCGCGCGAGTCTCGGTCCCGGCGATCTCTCGGCGTACTGGTCGCGCTACGAGCGCGACAACGCGCGCTTCATCGACGCGAGCGGCAACGAGCGGCGCGATGTGTTCGATGCGCGCTACGCGGGCAAATCGGCGCCATTCGACTGGGACGTGGAAACGATGTTCCAGACCGGTCACGTGGGCGCGAGCGCGGTCAGCGCGTGGGCGTTCGGCGCGCTGGGCGGCTATACGCTCGCGGCGCTGCCGGGCACGCCGCGCGTGGGCTTGCAGGTCGATGGCGCATCCGGCGACCGGCATCCCGGCGACGGCCACGTGGGCACGTTCAATCCGCTGTTTCCGAACGGCTATTACTTCACGCTCGCGGGCTACACCGGCTATAGCAACCTGATTCATGTGAAGCCTTCGCTGACCTTCAAGATCACGCCGAAGCTCACGCTGCTGACCGCGCTCGGTTTCCAGTGGCGCGAAACGACTGCCGACGCGGTCTACGGTCAGGGCATGGCGACGGTGCCGGGCACGGCGGGCAAGGGCAATAGCTGGACCGGCATGTATGCGCAGGTGCGCGCGGACTGGATCGTCAACGACAACGTGGCGCTCGCGCTCGAAGCCGTGCATTTCAACGTAGGCGATTCGCTGCGCGCCTTGGGCGCGCGCAATGCCGATTATGTCGGCGTCGAAGCGAAATTCGGCTGGTGACGGATTGACGATGGAACCGTTGAGCGTAATGAAAACAGGGGAACGAGATGGTCATGTCGACGCATAATCTCGAAGTCGCGCGGCTGTCCGCCGCCGCGCGCGCAAACGCCGATGACGCACGCGTCTGGCGCTGGTACGCCGATCTGATGGAGGACGACCGCGTGCGCTGCACGCGCACGCGTCAGGGCTGGCAGATTACGGTCGATAACCGTTGCACGGTCGAGGACGAATCGTTCGATTGCGCCGTGCGCCGCGCGGAGCAGGCGTGGAGCGGCATCGCGCAGACGCAGGTGAAACTGCACCGCCGCCGCAAGAGCGCGCCGAAGACGAGCGCGCTCGTGCTGCCGCAATTCTGGTGAGGCGGCGTCGTTAATGCGTCAATGCGTTAATGCTTTGGTGCGTTAGCGCATTAACGCGCGCCCGCGTCGCGCAGCATGCGCCCGAAGGCGTCGATGATCCGCTCGATGGTGTGGTTCTTGTGCGCGAACGGGCCGTGCGGCGTTTCGCGATGCGCGAGCATGGTCGCGTTCGCTTCGAACACGAGCACGCGTCCATCGGCCGTGAGCGTGAAATCGACACCGCCATAAGCGAGCCCGAGCCGCTCGCCGATCGCGCGGATCGCGTCGTTCGCGCGCTCGCCGAGCGCTGCGCGCGGGTCGGCGAGAAAGTGCTGTTCCTCGTTGAGCTTCCACGGATTCCCGGCCATTTCGGCGGAAAAGTAGTGGACCATCCAGTGACGCGAAATGGCGAGATGGTAGGGATACGGCTCGCCTGCCACGAATAGCGTGCGGTATTTGCGGTAATGCCCGTCGGCGGCGCGGAAATCGTGAAAGGCCGTGAGATAGCAGGGCGCATCGACATCGGCGAGCGCATGCCACAGCGACTCGATCGACGCGTGCAGCGTCACGCCTTCGCCGCCGTGCGCGGCGAGCGGGCGCAGCAAGAGCGGTAGCGTGAGCTTCGCTTGCGCGAGGTGCGCCGCGAGTTCATCCACGTTCGACGGGCGTTCATCGAAGCGCACGCAGCGCGGCACGATCACATCGGGCACGCCGTCGAGCAACGTCTCCAGCCGATGACGATGCGTGCGCCCAATCGCTTCCGGCGCATTGAGCAGCGGCCGTTCGCAACGCGCCGCGAAACGCGTGAGACGCGCGGCGAGTTCGGGCGTGCGTGCGGCCACGTCGGCGTCGCCGATGCCATTGAACACCACGTCATGCGGCGGCAACTGCGCGTCTTCCGCTTCGTCGGCGCAATCGATCGCGTAGCGGATGCGCGTGGTCGTTTGCGCGTCGAGCAGCGCGTCGATCGGCACGTTGCCGGTGCCTTGGCCCACGCCCAATATCAGCACGCGCAATTGCTCCGCCCTGATCGCCGGATCGACGAACACGCGTTGCAGCCGATACGCGCGTTCGCGATGCACGCGCGCTTCATCGGCGAGTCCTTCGCGGTCGAGCGTCGCGGCCAGATTCTGATGCGCGATGGCGAGCGCAGGATCGACTCGCAGCGCATGCCGGTACCAGCGGATCGCGTCCTTGCGCCGTCCGTTCATCGCGTAGACCGTCGCGATGTTGTAGAGCACCAGGGCGTGCTGATCCGTGGGCTGATCGCCGTGCGTCGCACCGAGGAGGCCAAAGGCCGCGAGCGCCAGTTCATGCGCCGCGCTGCCCGCGAGATCGTGCGCCGCGCGCAGGGCCGCGAGCATGCGCGTATGCAGGCCGATATCGAGCGGCGCGGCGTCGAGCGCTTGCGAGAGCGCTTCAATCGAATCCGCTTCCGTCGCGATGAGCACATCAGCCATGACGCGCTCCGAATTCGCGCAGCGCGTCGCAAAGCGTTTCGACCGCTTCCAGCGTGACCGCGTTGTAGATCGACGCGCGCAGTCCGCCAATCGAGCGATGGCCTTCCAGTCCCACCATGCCGCGTTCGCCCGCGAAGTCGAGGAACGCGCGATCGAGACGCGCATCGCGGAACGTGAAGGCCGCGTTCATCTGCGAACGCCACGGCTTGAGCGCGTGCACGTCGACCACGTCGTGCATTGCGTCGAGCGTGTCGTAGAGCCGCGTCGACTTCGCCTCGTTGATGCGCTGCATCGCATCGAGTCCGCCAACGGTCTCGCGCAGCCAGCGCGTGACCAGCGTGAGCACGTAGATCGCGAACACGGGCGGCGTGTTGTAGTTCGAGCGATGCTCGATCTGCGTGCGCAAGTCGAGAATCTGCGGCAGGCCGTCGGGAATGCGCGCGAGCAGTTCGCGGTCGATCAGCGCGACCGTCACGCCTGCCGGGCCGAGATTCTTTTGCGCGTGCGCGTAGATCATGCCGTAGCGCCCCGCGTCGATGGGACGCGAGAGAAAGTCCGACGACATATCGGCGATCAGTGGCACGCGCGGCGTGGTGTCGGGCGCGGCGAACTGCAAGCCTTCGACGGTTTCGTTCGACACGTAATGCAGATACGCGGCGCTCGGCGCGACGGCGAGCCGGTCGAGCGACGGCAACTCGCGAAAGCTCGACGGCGCGCCGTCCCACACCACGCGGCACGCGCCTACGCGCTTCGCTTCGCTGCTCGCGCGGCGGCTCCAGTAGCCGGAATTGACGTAGTCGGGCGGCGCGAACGCGCGCGTCGCGAAGTTCAGCGGAATCGTCGCGAACAGCAGGCTGCTGCCGCCTTGCAGAAACGAGATCTCGTAGCGGTCGGGCAAACCGAGCAGGGCGCGCAGATTGCGTTCGGCTTCGTCGACGATCTGCACGAACCAGTCCGAGCGATGGCTCATGCCGAGCACGGACAGGCCCGTTTCGGGCAAGGCGGCGATGGCGGTCTGCGTGGCGTCGAGCACGGCGGCCGGCAAGGCGCCGGGACCGCCGGAAAAATTGAGAGCGTTGGACTTCATCGGGCGTCGGGGCGTCGGAGCGTGTGTTCAGCGGCGCGTTAAAGCGCGGAGGTGCGCTTCAGACGCCGGTTTCAGTGACGCTCAAGCCTAACAAGCATGACGCCGCGACGAGGAGCGGAGCAAAGGGGCAAACGTACGCCAATTTCGCGGATGTGGATTTCCGCAGGCTTTCAGTAATATTCAGAACTGTAATCTGAGGCTTTCAGGCGCATTGCACGCATTGCCCGCGTGGCGCCTGAAGCCCGCGCGCGTGCTCAGGCCGTCACGGGTTTCTTCGCGCGCGCCGCCTTGGCCGCGGGTTTGGCCGCCGCCTTCGTTGCAGGCTTCACGTTCGCATCGGCCGCGCCCGTTGTGTGATACGCGTGGCGCAGATGCTCGTGCATGCGCGACGCGGCGGCTTCCATATCGCCCGAGAGAATCGCGTCGATGATCTCGATGTGCTCGTTGCACCACTCGCGAATGCGCTTGCGGTTCACATAGCCCTGAAATTCCAGCAGGCGGCGCAAGCGGTTCTGCTGCTGCATCGACTGATGCATGAACACGTTGCCGCTGTACTCCGCGAGCATTTCGTGAAAGTTCGCGTCGGTGTCGAACACCTGGCGCGGCGTGACGTTTTCACCGCCCAGTTGCGAGAGCAGAAACAGATGCTCGCGCTTGCAGCGCTCCAGCGCCGAGCGGTCGGCGGAGAAGGTGGCGAGCATCAGGCCCGCCGGTTCCATCGTGAGACGGAAGTCGTAACTGCTCTTGAGCGTGAGCGCGGTATCGAGCGACGGCTGAAAGCTCCAGCCATGCCCCTTGTTGCGCACGATGAGGCCGTCTTCGGAGAGCCGCGAGAGCGCGCGCGTCATCGTCATGCGGTCGACGCCGTAGCGCTGGCAGATGTCGGTCTGCGTGAGCGAGGCGGGCAGCGTGCCCGCGAGCCGGTCGGTGACGAGGCGGTTGTACAGGTCTTCGTCGCCCGAGGTGGGCAGTTCGAGTTCGATGCGATGCAGCCCGTCGGCGGGCTTCGCGAGAAAGAAACCGCGGTTCTCGCGCGACTCGATCACGCCGAACGATTCGAGCAGCGCCATGGCCGCGCGCACGGGCGTGCGCGAGACGCCGAGCAGATCCGCGAGCTGTTGCTCACGCAGATGATGCCCGACCTCGAAGTGCGCTTCCTGAATCAAGTCGATGATCTGTTTGGCCAGCACATGGGCGGCTTTGCCCGGGCGCTTGATCATTTCCGCATTCCTCCAATCGATGGCGGAAGAATAACAAAAAATACAAATTCTGGGTGCCACAAAGAGGGCGCAAACATCCTCGCTCGCCAAAAAAAACCATGCAAGAGGGCTTTTTTATCGCTTGACCCGTGTTTTTGTCGTTTGTATAAATTGAGACAATTGAAACAAACGTGATGCAAAGAACGGAGTTTGCGAATGTCTCTATCCCTGTTGTTCGACTACCTCATCTCGGCCGATTTCGTGCGCGGCGCGGCCATGACGCTGGCGATCACCGTCGTTTCCCTGCTGTGCGGGATGCTGATCGGCCTCGTGCTGGCGCTGCTGCAAGGCACGCGCAATCGCGTCGCGCGGACCTTCACGTTCCTCTATCTGTGGCTGTTCCGCGGCACGCCGGTGCTATTCCAGATCATCTTCATCTACAACGTGCTGCCGTCGTTCGGCATCCGCTTCAGCGCCTTCGTGTGCGCCGTGCTCGCGCTCTCGCTCAACGAAGGCGCGTTCATGTCCGAGATCTTCCGCTCGGGCCTGCACGCGGTGAAGCAGGGCCAGCGCACGGCGGGCTTCGCGCTCGGCATGAGCGGCGCGAAGGTGTTCCGCCATATCGTGCTGCCGCAGGCGCTGCGCGTGGTGCTGCCGCCCATCGGCAACCAGATGATCGGCATGCTCAAGCTGAGCGCGCTGGTCTCGGTGATCGCCGTGCAGGAACTGCTGCTCGTCGCGAATCAGGCGGCCAGCGCGAACTTCCGCTATCTGGAGGCGCTGAGCGCCGCCGGCGTCTATTACCTCGCGTTCACGACGCTGTTCATGCTGCTGCAAGGCTGGATGGAGCGCGCGCTGAACCGCCGCCGCAAGACCAGCGTGCGCCGCACGTCCTTCGCCGAACGTCTGCTCGGTGTCTCGCAACCCGTCGTCCGCTAAAGGCTTGTTCATGTCGACCGTACCCGCTTCGCCGCTTCTCAAGATTCACCGCATCGACAAGAGCTATGGCGGCACCCAGGTGCTCAAAAGCTGTTCGCTCGAAGTCGCACCGAAGGAAACCATCGTGATCGTCGGGCCGTCGGGCTCGGGTAAATCCACGCTGCTGCGCTGCGTGAACCTGCTCGAAAGCGTCGACGCCGGCAACATCCTGTTCGAAGGCCGCGACCTCACGCGCGAACTCAAACGCGTGCATCAGGTGCGCCAGCAGATCGGCATGGTGTTCCAGAACTTCGAACTGTTCTCGCATCTTTCGGCGATCGAAAACATCATGCTCGCGCCGATGTCGGTGGCGGGCGTCTCGCGGCTCGACGCGCACGATCTCGCGCTCGCACTGCTCAACAAGGTGCATCTGCGCGAGCGCGCCGATCACTATCCCGACCAGCTTTCGGGCGGTCAGCAGCAGCGCGTGGCGATTGCGCGCGCGCTGGCGATGAAGCCCAAGGTCATGCTCTACGACGAGCCGACGTCGGCGCTCGATCCCGAGATGGTGAGCGAAGTCACCGAGGTGATGGCCGAACTCAGCGCCGAAGGCATGACGAGTCTCGTCGTCACGCACGAGATGGGTTTCGCGCGCCGCGCGGCGGACCGCATCGTTTTCATGGAAGCGGGCGAGGTGATTCTCACCGAGTCCACCGAACAGTTCTTCGGCGGCGCGACGCACGAGCGCGCGCGCCGCTTTCTCGACCAGATCCTGCATTGACCGGAGCCCCCTGCATGTCCGCGATTCTTTCCACGCCGTCTTCCGCTACATCCGCCACACAACCCGATCTCGCGCGCATGAAGCGCGATCTCGCCGCGCTCGTCGGCATCAATACCGAGAACCCGCCGGGGCGCGAGATCGAGGCTGCGCAACTCGTGCATCGTCTGCTTGAGGAAGCGGGCTTCGATCTCTCGCTGAGCGAATACAAGCCGGGCCGCGCCAACGTGATGGCGCGCCTCGAAAACGGGCCGGGCCCGACCTTCGCGTTCAACACGCACCTCGACGTGGTGCCCGCCGGCACGGGCTGGCAGTCCGATCCGTTCGTGCTGCGCGAAGCCGATGGCCGTCTCTACGGACGCGGTTCGTGCGACGCGAAAGGCCCGCTCGCGGCCATGCTCGAAGCGATGCGCATGCTCGCCGCCGACCGCTCGCGCTGGTCGGGCACGCTGCTCGGCGTGTTCACCGCCGACGAGGAAATCGCCAGCGAAGGTGCGAAGTTCTACGCGGCGAGCCGTCCGCATGTCGATTTCGTGGTGGTCGGCGAACCGACTTCGAACGCCACGTTCTCGGCGCACAAGGGCAGTCTGCGTCCGCTCGTGCGCGTGCACGGCGTGACGGCGCATTCGGGTACGCCGCATCTCGGCGACAACGCGATCTATCGCGCGGCGCAACTGCTCAAGCTCGTCGAAGGCCATCACGAAAACGAAGTGCGTTGCCGCTGCCATCCGCTCGTCGGTTCGGCGAGTCTCACGGTCACGCGCGCGTTCGGCGGTCACGCCGATAACGTCGTGCCCGGCGCCTGCGATCTGCTGCTCGATCGCCGCATGGTGCCCGGCGAACTCGAAGAGGACGTCAAGCGCGAAATCGAGCAACTGCTGGAAACGGCGCGCGAACGCTTCGGCGTGCGCGCGGAAGTGCTCGAATACAAGCCGACCACGGGCGGCGCGACCGAAACCGCCGCCGACTCGCGCATCGTGCAGGCGAGCCTCGCCGCGTGCCGCGCGCACGGCAACAGCGAGCCGGGTCCGTTCGGTTTTCAGGGCGGCTGCGATCTCGTGCATTTCCGCAGCGTGGGCGCGGCGGGCGTGGTGATCGGCCCGGGCACGCTCGAAGTCGCGCACAAGCCCGACGAGTTCGTGCCGATCGACGAATTCCTCGCGTCGAGCCTGATCTATCGCGACGTCGCGCTGGACATGCTCAAGGCGGAGCAATGAGCGACGCCGCGCTCGGCGCAATCCACGCGAGCCTGCGCCGCGCGGCGCTGCATTACGGCGGCGGCCTCGTGCTGCATACGGCGTCGTCGGGCAGCGTGGCGAGTCTCGACGCGCTCTATCTGCGGCTCGACGAAGCGGGGCGGTGCGGCACTGGCGAGGTGCGCATCAACTGCGCGTATCTCAACGGTTACACGGCGGAGCAGATCGTCGACGAAGCGCGTACGGCGCTCGCGCAGATCGACTGGTCGCGCGGCGCGCACGCCTTGTTCGCTTCGCTCGGCGAAGTGATCGCGCCTTATAGCGCGCCGGTCCGCACGCTGATCGACAGCGCTTTGCACGACTTGCGCGCGCGTCAACTCGGCATCAGCGTGGCCGCGCTGTATGGCGCGGCGGCGAGCGCGCAGGCGCCGTCGTGGCGCAGCAACCAGACGCTGTTCTGGTCCAGCGACGAGGCCATGCTCGCACGCGCCGCGCAGTATCTCGAACGCGGCTTTCGCGAACTGAAGCTGCGCGTGGGTGTCGCGGATTTCGACGACGACCTGCGCCGCATCGACCTGCTGCATTCGCGTTTCGGCGCACGCATCACGCTCTCCGTCGATGCGAACGGGCAGTGGCGGCCCGAAGATTGCGCGACGCGTTTCGCGGCGCTCGCTGCGCGCGGCGTGGAGTACGTCGAGCAGCCCATCGCGGCCGGCGACTGGGACGCGCTGCGCGACGTCGCGCGAGCGAGCCCGATCACGCTGATGCTCGACGAGAGCCTGCAATCGTCCGCCGATATCGACGCGCTTTGCGCGCTTGCGGGCTTGCCGGTCGCCGCGCATCTGAAGCTGCTCAAGCTCGGCGGCATCGCGGCGACGGTGGCCGCGGCGCGCAAGCTCCAGGCGGCAGGCGTGGCGCTCATGATCGGCCAGATGAACGAAGGCGCGCTTGCCACGGCCGCCGCGCTCCAGGCGTGCAGCGCATGCGGCCCGCGCTGGGCGGAACTCTACGGCGCGGACGGCCTGCTCGACGATCCCGCGCGCGGCATCGTCTACCGCGACGGCGGCGTGAACGTCACCGACCCGCACGGACTGGGCGTGAGCTTCGACGCCGCCCTCACCACGACACTTTGAACGACACAAGGACACACAGCATGCAAGCCAACCAGGGCCCCGCACAGGGCAGCGAATCGGCCTTCACGGCCGCCGAATACGCGCATCGCGTTGCGCGCGCCCGCGAACTGCTCGCGCGCAACCAGATCGACGCGATGGTCGTGACCGGCCCCGAAAACATCTTCTATCTCACGGGCCAGCAGACGCCGGGTTACTACACGTTCCAGGCGCTCGTGCTGCCGGTCGAGGGCGATCCGGTGTTCGTGATTCGCCAGCTCGAATATTTCAACTTCATCGCCAACACATTTATTTCGGATGCCAAGGTTTATGGCGACGGCGACAATCCCGTCGACGTGCTCGTGCGCGTGATCCAGCAGAAGGGTCTCGCGGGCAAGCGCGTGGCGATCGACAAGCGCGGCTGGTTCCTGCCGATTGCGGTCTACGAGGCGCTGGGCGCGAAGCTCGGCACCATCGCCGACGCGGCGGGCGTGGTCGAACAACTGCGCGCGGTGAAGTCGCCCGCCGAAATCGCGAAGCTCGAAAAAGCCGCGAGCTATGTCGATGCGGGCATGCGCGCGGGTCTCGACGCGGTGCATGTGGGCAACACCGAAAACACCCTGGTCGCGGCGATGATGGGCGCGGCCATCGCAGCCGGTTCGGAATACGTGGGCATGGAGCCGCTGGTCTCGGCCGGTCCGCGCACCGGCGTGCCGCACGGCACGTGGCGTCGCCGCGCGCTCGAAGCGAACGCGCCCGCGTTCCTCGAAATGGCCGCGTGCCATGACCGCTATCACGCGGCGCTGATGCGTTCGGCGTGGATCGGCGAAGTGCGCCCCGAAGCGCTCGACATGGAAAAGGTCTGCCAGGAAGCCTTGCAGGCGGCGCTCGACGCCATCGTGCCGGGCGCGCCGTGCGAAGCGCCGCACCTCGCGTGCCAGGCCGTGATCGACCGCGCGGGCTACACCGACAACTTCAAGAAGCGAACCGGCTACTCGGTCGGCATTTCGTTCGCGCCGGACTGGGGCGAAGGCTCGATCCTGAGTCTCTACACGGGCGTGACCACGCCGCTGCGCCCCGGCATGACGTTCCATATTCCGCCCGCGCTGCGCATCTACGGCGAGTTCACCGTGGGCGTGAGCGAAACCGTGGTGGTGACCGAGACCGGTTATCGCGCGCTCGGCCATATCGCGCGCCCGCTGTTGCGCGTCGCGGCCTGATTACGCGCGCGGTTTAGTGCGCAGTCCAAAGTATCAAGAGGTGTCTATGTCTTTTTCCCAACTGGCGCCGCGCATGAGCCGCGTGCGTCCCTCGCCCACGGCCGCGATCTCCGACAAGGTGCGCGAGCTGCTCGCCGCCGGGCAATCCGTCATCAATCTCGGCGAAGGCGAATTGCACTTCGACACGCCCGCGCATATCAAGCGCGCAGGCATCGAAGCCATCGAGCGCGGCGACACGAAATACACCGCCGTGGCGGGCACGAGCGAACTGCTCGCGGCCATCGTCGAGAAGTTCGCGCGCGAGAACGGCGTGCGTTACGGCATGGATGAGGTGATCGCGGGCACGGGCGCGAAGCAGTTGATCTTCAACGCGCTGCTCGCGACGCTCGCGCCCGGCGACGAGGTGCTGATCTGCGCGCCGTACTGGGTGTCGTATCCCGACATGGTGGCGCTCGCTGAAGGCCGCGCGCGCGTGCTGAGCGGCGACCCCGCGAATGGCTGGAAGCTCGACGCGCAGACGCTGCGCGCGGCCATCACGCCGAAAACGCGCTGGCTGATCCTGAACTCGCCGAACAATCCCACGGGCGCGGTTTACACGCGCGAGGAGTTGCGCGCGCTCGCCGACGTGCTGCTCGATCACGAGCACGTGCTGCTGATGGCCGACGACATCTACGAGCACGTGCGTTTCAGCGGCCCGTTCAGCACGCCGGCCGAAGTCGAGCCGCGTCTGCGCGAGCGCACGCTCACGGTGAACGGCGTCTCGAAGGGTTATTCGATGACGGGCTGGCGCATTGGTTACGCGGGCGGCCCGGCGTGGCTCGTGCGCGCGATGCAGATCCTGCAATCGCAAAGCACCTCGAATCCGAGCACGATTTCGCAGGCGGCGACCGTCGCGGCCTTGCGCGGCGGCTTGAGCTTTCTCGACGACTGGCTCGTGGAGCTGCGCGCGAATCGCGATCTCGTGAACGCGACCATCGCGCGCTGCGCGGGGCTGCATTGCGAGCCCGCCGACGGCGCGTTCTATGCGTTCGTGAACTGCGCGGGCCTGATCGGCGCGACCACGCCCGACGGCACGATCCTGCGCGACGATCTCGCGGTGGCGACGTGGCTGCTCGAATCGGCGCATGTGGGCGTGGTGCACGGCAGCGCGTTCGGCGTGGAGGACCACGTGCGCATCGCGTATGCGGTGCCGGTGGAGACGCTGAAGGAAGCGTGCCGCCGGATCGAAGCCGCGTGCGCGACGCTCACGCTCGCGCCGCTGGAAGCGGGCGCATGAGCGCGCGCCGTCACCACGCGACTTCAGGCGGCGAGCGATGCTGCATCTGATCGAGGATGCCGCGAGCGAGCCCGCGCAGTATGGTGCGCTCGCGGCGCGGCTGGCGACTCAACTCGCGGAGCGGCTGACCGCGGGCGCGGGCTCGGCGGCGCGCGAGGTGAGGTTCGCGCATCTGCCCGCGCGTTTCGATACTGCGCGCTTTCCCGACGCCGTGCAGCACGTTTGCACGCAGGGCGCGCTGGTCGCGAGCGGCTTGCTCTGGCGCGACCGCGCGTGTCTTGGCGGCGTGCAGGGCGAACTCGATATCGATGAGATCGTGATGCACGCGCGGCACGGCGACGTGGTCGTGCCCGTGCATCCGGCGAACGGCGAGTTTGCGGCGTTGCGCGAGGCGTTCGCGACGCGCGCCGAACGCGAAGGCGTGGCGTTGATGCGCTACGCGGTCGCGCGCGCGTCGTCTGTTGCGTGCGTGATCGATCAGCATCAGACGCTGCACGATGCCGCCATGCAAGACCGCTTCGGCCGATGGCGCGACGCCGATGCCGATATGCAAGCGCAAGCGCCTTCGCACGTGGCGAGTGCTTCGCTTGTGATCGCGTTGATCGGCAGCGAAAGCGAGCAACGCGAGCAATATCCGGCAACCCTCGCCGCGCTCGGCGACGCCGCCGATGCGCTCGCGCTCGACATCGATGTTCGCTTCGTCGCGGCGCAATCGCTCGATGCGTCGAATGTGGCGGAGCCGTTGCGCGGCGCGCACGCCGTCTTGCTGCCGGGAGGCGCGGACATGTCGCGCGTCGCCGGGCAGATCGCGGCGGCGCGCTTCGCGTGGGCCGCGCGCGTGCCGATCGTCGGGCTCTGTCTCGGCATGCAGTCGATGGCGACGGCGCTCGCCCGCGTGGCGCTCGAACGCGACGACATCGGCATGCTCGAAGCCGAACCGCATGCGCGCGTGGCGAGCTTCGTGCCGATCCGCGAATCCAGCGATGGCGTACTCGTGCATCGCGCGGGCGTGCAGCCCATAGCGCTCGCCCACGATTCGCGGTTCGTGCATTGGCTCGCTGGCACGCAAGCGGCGATCCGCTGCAATCATCGCTATCGGCTTGAAGGTTCGCTGGAAGCGCCATTGGCGCGTGTCGGCGTGACGATTGCCGCGCGCGATGCGAGCGGCGAAATCGCCGATGCGATCGAGGCGCGCGATCATCCGTTCTTCGCGGGCATGCAGGGGCACCCGGAATTGTCGTCGCGCGAGGGCGCGGCGCATCCGTTGCTGCTTGCGTGGTTGAAGGCGGCGCGAGAGCGCTGAACGCATTTCAGTTATCGCAGGCAAAATCGGCGCGCCACGTTGGCGCGCCGTTTTCACATTCTGCGACGACTCAGCGCTTACGCGACCTGCGATGCAAGCGCCGACGCAAACAATTCGGCATCGACATTGCCGCCCGACGCGACCACCAGCACACGCTTGCCGCGCAGCGCCGACGCGGCCGGATCGGCCATCATCGCGGCGAGCGCCGTTGCGCCGCCCGGCTCCACCACCACGCGGAACGCTTCGAAACAGAACGCCATTGCGCGGCGCACGGCCTCGTCGTCGGCGACGAGCGCGCCCGTGAGGCGCGAACGGTTGATCGAGAACGGCAGTTCGGCGGGCACGGGCGCGAGCAGCGCGTCGCAGATCGACACGCGTCCGGCCGGATTCGTTTCGCGCGCGCCCGAGGCGAGCGAGCGGCGCGTGTCGTCGAAGCTCGCCGGTTCGGCGGCCCAGACTTCGGCGTGCGAGCCCGCCGCCTCGACCGCGAGACAGGTGCCCGCCGCGAGTCCGCCGCCGCCGCAGGGCACGACGATCGCATCGACTTCCGCCGCGCCCAGTCGCTCCAGCGATTCGAGCGCGACCGTGCCCTGGCCCGCGATCACATGATGATGATCGCCGGGCGGCACGACCGTGTAGCGGCCTTCGCGCGCGAGTTCAGCGGCCACTTCTTCGCGGCTTTGCCGCTCGCGGTCGTAGCGCACGATGCGCGCGCCCGCGAGCCGCGCTTTTTCGACCTTGTTTTCAGGCGCATTCGACGGCATCACGACCGTGGTCGGCAGGCCGAGCATGCGCCCGACCGTGGCGATCGCCTGGCCGTGATTGCCGGTCGAGTAGGCGACCACGCCGTCGGGACAGAGCGCGCGGTCGAGCCGCGAGAGGCAGTTATAGGCGCCGCGAAACTTGAACGCGCCCGTGTGTTGCAGCGATTCGAGCTTGACGACCACGCGCGCGCCCGTGAGCGCGTCGAGCAGATCCGACCGCACGAGCGGCGTGTCGACGGCGACGTTGTGCAGGCGCGCGGCGGCGTCGAGTACGTCGCGGGCGGCGGGGGTCTGAAAAGACAACATGTTGCGATCCTCGATGAACGCGCGGCGAACGCATGCGGTCCGCCGCGCCAGGCGATCCGGCGTGAGCCGGATCAGAAACGATGCCGCAGACCGACCGTCACGATCGCCTGCGTGCTGGTGCCGTCCACGCCATACGACGAGATCGTTGCGCGCGCGTCCTGGAGCGCGCCCGAACTCGTGCGCTGCTCGCCGCTCGCGTGCTGGAAGGCGGCGGTGGCGTAGACGTCGGTGGATTTGGAGAGCGTGTAGAACGCGCCCGTGCTCACCTGGTTGTAGCGCGCGGAGGCGTCGCCGCTCGCGTCGGTGAAGATGTAGCCGAGGCCGAAGCGCAGCGCGGGCGAGACGCGGTAGAACGCGTACACGCGGCCGGTGTTGTAGTGCTGCGTGTGCGCGAAGGTCGATTCGCCGTCGGCGGTGTAGCGCGCGTTGCTGTAGCCCGCGCCGAGCAGGAAGGCGCCGAGCTGGTACTGCGCCGCCGCCTGGGCGATGCCGAGCACGTGGGCGCTCTGGTAGGCGGTGTTGATCGAGCCGCCTTCGAAGAGGGCGTCGGTGGTGGCGCTGGTCCAGCCCGTGCGCGCGCCCGTCGACGCGTTCGCGTTGGCGGCCTGGAAGTAGCCCGCCGCGAGCTTGAGCGGGCCGTTCGCGTAGAGCGCGGCGGCGCTGAGCGTGTAGCCCTGGCCGAGCGAACCGGCCACGCCGCCGGGCGCGGCGAGCGCTTCGAACTGGAGCCCGCCGAAGTTCGGCGAGGTGTACTTCACGGCGTTCGAGACGCGCGCGCTGAAGTCGTTGTTGTCGACGTCGCCGGGCGTGGCGAAGGGCACGCTGCCGCCTGCGCCGTCGGCGGTGAGCGGCTGCACGAGATCGACGATCGGATCGTACATGCGGCCCGCGACGAGCGAGCCCCAACGGTCGCCCGAAAGCCCCACGAACGATTGACGGCCGAATTCGCGGCTGCCTTGCAGCGACTTGCCGGTGCCGATCGCGAAGCCGGATTCGAGCTGGAAGATCGCCTTCATCCCGCCGCCGAGATCCTCGCTGCCCTTGAGACCCCAGCGATTGCCCGAGAGGCCGCCGCTCAGCAGGCTGAAGCGGTTGCCGTTGTTCGTCTTGAGATAGCTGATGCCCGCATCGACGATGCCGTAGAGCGTGATGCTGCTTTGCGCGTGTGCGCTGCCGATGCTGGCGCCGGCGAGTACCGCGCCGGTGAGTGCGAGTCGTGCTTTCATGAGGTTCATCTGTTGTACGAAATAATTGTGATTGAGGTCGTGAGCGAGAAGCGTGCGGCGGATAAAAGCGAGAGATGCGATAAAGCGAACGTCGTGGTGTCAGGGCGAGCAGGCGCGAGCGCGCCCGCCGGAGCGGCGAGGCCGCCCCGGAACCGTCAACGCAAACCAGCGAAACGAAACAGAAAGGAGACGCAGCGCGCGCGAGGCGCGTCGGTCAGTCGGCCTTCGCGACGTTGCTCGCGCCGTCGAAAATCGACACGGAAGCAGGCAGCTTCCACTTCGCGATCAACTGGCGATAGGTGCCTTGCGCGACCACTTTCGCGAGCGCGTCCTTGAGCGCGCCCGCCATCGCCGTGTTGCCCTTCGCGACGGCGAAGCCGATCGTGGTGGTCTGTTCGAATTCGGGGCCGACGGCCTTGTACGTGTCGGGCACTTCGGCGAGCAATTGCACGGTGCCGGGCGTGGAGTTGTAGATCGCGTCGGCGCGGCCCTGGCGCAGGCTCAGCGCGGCGTCCTGCGCGGTCGGGAGCGTCATGACGTTCGGCGCGGTCTTGCCTTCCGCCGTGCAGCGTTTGGCGTCGGCGCGCGCGTAGGTTTCCTCGATGCCGCCGAGCGTGACGGCCACGTTCTTGCCGCACAGCGAGTCGTCGCGGCCCGTGATCTTCGCGGGATTGCTCTGCTGCACGATGATGCGGTCGCCCACGCGCAGATAGGGCACGAAATCGACCTGCGCGCTGCGGGCCGGCGTGATGTACATCGCCGAATTGATCAGGTCGATGCGGCCGCCTTGCAGCGCCGGAATCAGGCCGCTGAACTGCATGTTCTGCGGCGCGGGTTCGAGCTTCATCTCCTTGGCGACGGCTTGCGCGAGGTCGATGTCGAAGCCGGTCAGCGCGCCGCTGCGCGTGAATTCGAACGGCGCGAAGGTGGCCGCGACGCCGTAGGTCAGCTTGCCCGAATCGAGCGTTTTGACAGCGTCGGCCGCCGAGGCGGCGGGCGCGGCGAGCGCGCAGCACAGCGCGGCGGAGGCCACGAGGGCCGGAAGAACGGGAACGGCGCGGACAGCGGAAAGGGCGGAAAAAGAGGAAAAGGGCAAGCGTGCGTTCATGGCGGGTCCTGTTGGCGGGAATCGTGTTTTGCTTGAGTTGTACAAATTTATACAAACGTGAAAAATGCACGTCAAGCGAGAATTTAAAAACCCGTCCTCGTGTGGCCTTGAAATCACATGAATTTTTTATGCGCGGCGCGCGCGGCTGTTTGTATTTTTATCGCACAGTTGTACATAGCGGGCCGCAGAAAAGAACAATCGCGTGCAGGCGCACATAAACCGCGCCGCTTACTGCGCGAGCGTGTTGGCCAGCGCGGCGAGCAGATTCGGACGCTCGGGATCGGCGTCGGCGAGCAGCACGATCTCGCGCTCGTAGGCCGCGCCCGGCAGCGCGATCACGCGGCAATCGCCCGCGAAACGCTCGATGCCCGACCAGCGCGGCACGAGCCCGACGCCCATGCCGTCCGCGACCAGCATCGCGATGGCTTCGAGCGCGTCGAGGTCGCAGAGCACGGCCGGTTCCGTGCCCTGATCGGCGAGCCAGCGCGTGGCGAAGCGGCCGCCCCACGCGTTCGGGTCGTAGCGGATATAGGGCCGCTCGGCCAGCAGCGTGAGCGGCGTGCCGCGCGCTTTCTTGGGCGCGAGCATGACGAGTGGTTCGCGGCGCAGCGCGGTGGCGCGCAGCGTTTTCGGCAAGTCGAACGGCGGCGCGACCGTGATGGCCGCATCGATCTGGCCCGCCTGCAACTGCTGGAACAGGCTCTGCGAGGTGCCGGGCGCAATCGCGAGCCGGGCCTTCGGCGCGTCGCGCGTGAGCGCGCGCAGCGCGGCGGGCAGCATGCCGGTGAGCGCCGTGGAAATCGCACCGACCCGCAGCGTGCCGCTCAGGCCGTCGCGGTCGGCGTCGCCGCCGAGCAGGGCCGCGTCGCGCACCAGACGGCGCGCGCGCGGCAGCAGCGCGAGACACGCGGGCGTGGGCTGCGCCGTGTGACCGCGCCGCGACAGCAGCGCAAAGCCGAGTTCGCGTTCGAGCGCCTGCACGCGCTGGCCCATCGCGGCCGCCGTGACGTGCTCGGTGCGCGCCGCGTCGGCGATCGACCCGCAATCGACGATGGCGATCAGGCTCTTGAGATAGCGCGTTTCCAAAAGTTTTCCTTTCGATGCATAAAAAAATCCATGCTATCTCTTTTGAAGTCGCGCTGCTACGCTCGCTTCCATTCTTCCGCTGCTTTCGTCCCGCTTCCGTCCCGCTTCCTTCTGCTACTGGAACGCTCATGCACACCGCTTTTCACCTCGCTTACCACGTCCGCGATCTCGACGCCTCGCGCGCCTTCTACGGCGATCTGCTCGGCTGCCAGGAAGGCCGCAGCACCGACACGTGGGTCGATTTCGACTTCTTCGGCCATCAGATCTCGCTGCATCTGGGCGAGCCGTTTCCGGTCACGAACACGGGGCGCGTCGGCGACCGCTGGGTGCCGATGCCGCATCTCGGCCTCGTGATGGACATGCCTGACTGGCGCGCGCTGGCCGACCGCCTGAGCGCGAGCGGACTCGAATTCGTGATCGAGCCGACGATGCGTTTCGAAGGCCAGCCCGGCGAGCAGGCCACGATGTTCTTTCTCGATCCGTGCGGCAATCCCATCGAGGTGAAGGGCTTCGCGAATCTCGGCAAGGTGTACGCGAAATGAGGCGCGTGCTGCCGTTCATCACGCATCCCGATTACGCGTTCACGGCGCAGTGGCGGGCCGCGTTGCAGGCGGCGATGCCGCAGGAAACGCTCGTCGCGCTCGACGACATGAGCGAGGCCGAGCGCGCGCAATGCACGGTCGCGATCGTCGCGAATCCGCGTCCCGAGGACTTGCGTCGGCTGCCGAATCTGCGCTGGGTGCATAGCGTGTGGGCGGGCGTCGAGCGCCTCGTCGCCGATCTCGCCGACATGCAGTTGCAGATCGTGCGCCTCGTCGATCCGCAACTCGCGGACACGATGGCCGAAGCCGTGCTCGCGTGGACCTACTATCTGCATCGCGACATGCCGCGCTACGCGGCGCAGCAGGCGGCGCGCACGTGGCGCGCGCAGGATTACGTGCGGGCGCAGGACAAGACGGTGTCGCTATTGGGCTTGGGCGCGCTGGGCGAGGCGGCGGCGCGGCGTCTGCTCGCGGCGGGTTTCAAGGTGCGCGGCTGGAGCCGCACGCGCAAGGCGATCGACGGCGTGCAGTGTCATGCGGGCGAGGACGAACTGGCGGCGATGCTCGGGGAGACCGATATCCTCGTGTGCCTGCTGCCGCTCACGCCGCAGACGGCGGGGATCGTCGATGCGAAACGGCTGGCGCAATTGCCCGCACACGCGTCGCTGATCAACTTCGCGCGCGGCCCGATCGTCGACGATACGGCCTTGCGCGCGGCGCTCGATCGCGAGGCGCTCACGCATGCGGTGCTCGATGTGTTCGCCACCGAACCTCTGCCCGCCCAGAGCTGGCACTGGGCGCATCCGCGCGTGACGGTGCTGCCGCATATTTCCGCGCCGACCGACCGCTCGACGGCCTCGCGCATCGTGGCGGCCAATATCGCGGCGTATCGTGAAAGCGGGGCGATTCCGCCTTGCGTGGATGCGGCGCGCGGGTATTGAACGCTAACTGAGCGTTAACTGAGCGTTCGCTGAACGTTCGCGCAATGCGCAGCGGGCCGGTCGAGCTTGATGCTTCGACCGGCCCGCTGTGTTTGCGTTGTTCTTTTACGCGCGCTGCGCCTTGTCCATCGGCACGATCACGCGCACCCACAAACCGCCTTCCGGGTGATCGCCGATCTTGAGCTTCGCGTTGCACAGGCGCGCGAGGCGGCGCACGATCGACATGCCCATGCCCCAGTGCTTGCCGAGGCCGAGACTCGCGGCGCGCGCGGCGAGCGACGGTGCGGCCAGCGCGCCCTCGTCGGGCAGATTCGCGCCGACGCCCGTGCCGTGATCGCGCACGCTCAAGGTCCACGAGCGCGGGCCGCGCGCCGTGCAGATTTCGACCGGCGGCGCGCCGTGCGCGAGCGCGTTGCCCACGAGGTTATCGACGAGACGCACGAGCGCCGTGCGCGGCAATTCGAACGCGTCGCCCGCTTCGAGATGCAGCACGATGCGCGCATCGCTGGCGTTCGCGCCGTAGATGAAGCGGTCCTTCAAATAGGCTTCGACGCCCACGGGCGCATGATTCGCGCCGCCGCCCGCCGTATCGGCGAACTGGCGCGCGAGGTCCTGAAAGAGATCGATGTCCTCGACGAGCGCGACGCGCAGATTCCAGCGCGCGCCATTCATCGCATAGGCGCGCAGCCGCGCCGCGTGCGTTTCGATCTGGCGCAGAAACGCGGGGAAGGTCGTCGAGCGATCCTGAGCCGCGCCGCTGCGGCGGCACAGCAGATCGCCGAGCGCGCGGGCCAGGCCGTGCAGTTCGCGCAGGCTGTCGAACGCGGGCGGGGCCGAAGGCGCGGACGCCGATGAAGTCGTGGAAGTTGCGGACGCCGCGCAGCACGTCGACGCGCGCAAGGCCGCCGTCAATTCGCGCAGATCGTCGCGGATGCGGCGCAGCCACCAGGCGCGCAGCGCGAACAGAAACGCGCCGACGGCCAGCGCGAGCGCGGCGAAGCGCGCGGCGAAGTCCGCGTTGAGGCGCGCGTCGATCGAGCGCGCGAACGCCTGCATGCACGAGAGGGCCGTGGTGCAATGCGCGGTTGCGTCGCGGCTGGCTGCGGCGAGGGCGGCGTCGGCTTCCCACACGGCGTCGCGCAGACGCGGCTTCACGCTCGCGCGCAAATCGACGATATGCGGACGGATCGACACGCGCGGCGCGATGCCCGTGGATTCGGCGGAGGCGGAAAGATCGGCGCCGAGGTCGTCCTGCCAGGCGGAGGACGCGCTGTACGCGTGATCGAAGGCGGCGTCGCCGGACATGAACGGCGCGCCCGCATCGAACTGGCGCAAGCCGACCTGCACCAGCATCAGCGACGCAATCGATAGCAGCACGATCCGAACGAACACGGCGGTCACCCCTTTTTTATTGACATCGAACTTCGGGTCGACGCGGTGAGGCGCCCCCTGAAGTAGCCGCTTTTTGGGCTATGACGGGTATTGTCCGCGATGCGCGATGATTTAAATCCGACGAAAAGCGCGGTAATTCGGGTCGTTTTCGATGTCGAGGTGCGCGGATTGACGCGTTCGTGAGGTTCCGGCGAGGCGATTGAACGGCCATCGTAAGCTGACCGTCAGCCGCTTGTTCGTCTTGATCGTCTTGATCGCGTCGATCGTCCGTTATCCGCCCGCGATCAGCTTGCGCCGTGCGGCCTTCACGCGCGCGAGCCGCGCGTCGTCCCAGTCGTAGAAGCCCGCGCCGCTGCGCACGCCCACGCGCCCGGCGGCCACCTGCTCGCGCAGCACGTCGATCACGCCTTCGTCCTTGGCGAGTTCGGGCATCAGATGCGAGGAGATATCGACGAAGGTGTCGAGCCCGCCCATGTCCGCGCCCTCGAAGGGGCCGACGATGCCCCAGCGCCGACCCAGCGACGCCTTCATCACGCGGTCGACCACCTCGGGGCTCGCCGCGCCCGAACGCACGATATTGAGCGCCTCGCGCAGCACCGCGAATTGCAGGCGGTTGCCGACGAAGCCGGGAATCGACTTCGCGAGCACGACCGGTTCCATGCCGATGGCGCTCATCAGCGACTCGGTGCGCGCCGTGACGTCGGCGAGCGTGGCGCTGCCGGGCACCACTTCGACGAGCGGGATCATGTGCGGCGGATTCCAGAAATGCGCGATCACGAAGCGCTCGGGCGCGGGCAGCGCGCTCGCGAGCAGATCGGGCTCGAAGCCGCTGGTGTTGCTCGCGAGGATCGCCTCGGGCGCGAGCACCGCGCCGAGCCGCGCGTAAAGCGCGTGCTTGAGTTCGAGCACTTCGGGCACGGCCTCGAAGACGAATTGCGCCTGCGCCATGACGTCGAGCGATGCGCTCGTTTCAATGCGAGAGAGGGCGGCGGCGCGCTGCGTGGCGTCGATGCGGCCCGCGTCGATCAGTTCGTCGAGCACGGCTTCGGCCTTCGCCGTCACGCCCGCGAGGCGCGCGGGATCGACATCGTGGACGATGGTGCGAAGGCCGTGCAGCGCGCATTGCGTCGCGATGCCCACGCCCATCAGGCCCGAGCCGACCACGCCCGCTGTTGTTACCGCTGCCTGCTGTGAAGCCACTGATGCTGCCACTGCCTGGTTCATGCCAATCGCCCTCCGGGCCTGAAATGCCGAATCAAATGCCGAATGATGTGTACGAATCATGTGCCGAGCCGGCAAGGGTACAGGATTCTTTCGCCTAGACTGGTTCAGTCGCTCCACGGTTGCGCGAGCCTCGCGCTCATGCGCGCCCGGCCTGCCATGTTTTTTGCTTCGAGCGATGTCTGCCGCCTTCATCCATGTTCCATGTCGAGGGGGAAAATCACGTGAGTCCGCAACAACATGATTTGCAGTGTCCGTGCTGTAGCGGCGCCTGGCCGCGCCGCCGTTTTCTCGCCGCCGCTGCGGCGTGGGCCGCCATGCCCGCGCTCGCGCACGCGCAAAGCAGCGCCGCGAACGTGCCGTCGATTGCCTATGAGTCCGTGCCCGATCCGGTGCGCCTGCCCGTCGATCAATACTTCGGCGAATGCTCGGGCGTGGCCGTCAACTCGCACGGCCACGTGTTCGTGCTCTCGCGCGGCAACACCAGCGGCCCGGCCTATGGCGCGGCCGCCGCGCAACTGTTCGAGTTCGCGCCGGACGGACGCTTCGTGCGCGAGATCGGCCAGCATCTCTATGCGTGGTCGTTCGCGCACACGGTCAAGATCGACCGTCACGACCATATCTGGGTCACCGATAAAGGCTCGGACATGGTGATCAAGTTCACGCCGCAAGGACGCGTGGAGATGGTGTTCGGCCGCAAGCAGGAAGCCGCCGACGAGGAGACCGCGCCGCTCAAGCATCCGAATCCGCCGCTGCCCGCCGAGCCGGGGCGTTTCCGCCAGGTCACCGACGTCGCCTGGGACAGCGACGACAACGCCTATATCAGCGACGGCTATATCAACTCGCGCGTCGCGAAGGTGGACAAGGACGGCAACTGGCTGAAGTCGTGGGGCGATCGCGGCACGGGACCGGGGCAGTTCCATACGCCGCACAGCATCGCCGTCGATGCGCAGAATCGCGTCTACGTGGCGGACCGCAGCAACCGGCGCATTCAGGTCTTCGATACCGACGGCCGGTTCCTGCGCCAGTTCACCATCGACGTGCCGGTGCCGCCGGGCGCGCGTCCCGCGATCGGCAATATTCCCGACGAAGCGGCGCTGGCCGCGGGCACCTTCGCGCCGGGCTCGCCGTGGGCGATCTGCATTTCGCCGGGGCCGAATCCCGTGCTCTATAGCGCCGATGCGTGGCCGGGCCGCATCTACAAGCTCACGCTCGACGGGCAACTGCTCGGCGTGCTCGGGCAGTCGGGCAAGCAGCTCAAGCAGTTCGGCTGGATTCACCAGATGGCGTGTCCCGCCGAGAACGTGCTTTACGTGGCCGAGCTGCTGAACTGGCGCGTGCAGAAGCTGGTTCTGCACGCGTGAGGGCGAAAGGCGCCTGGGCGTGTGTCAGCGCCACGACGCCATCGACTCGAACACGCCGTCGCGGCGCACCAGCGCATGCAGGAGCGCCGCCGCGAGATGCAGCAGGATCAGCGCGAAGAAGCACAGCGCGAGAAAGCGATGCGCGTTCCAGAGCGCCGAATGCAGCGCGTTGCTGTGCGGCAGGAACGCGGGCAGGCGCACGCCGAAGATCATCACCGGATAATCGGCGGCCGAAAGCATGCCCCAGCCGATCAACGGCAGCGCGATCATCAGCGCGTAGAGCACGACGTGCGAGAGACGGGCGGCGAGCTTCATCGGTTCGGGCATGGCGGCGGGCAGCGGCGGCGCGCCGCGCACGAGCCGCAGCACGAGGCGGATCAGCGCGAGCACGAGAATCGCGATGCCGAGCGGCTTGTGGATCGAGACGAGCGTGAGGTAGTCGGGGCGCACCGTCGACACCATGCCCACGCCGATAAACAGCATCGCGAGGATGCAGATCGCCATGAGCCAGTGCAGGGCGCGCTGTGCGGGACTGAAGCGGTCGTGTGCGGCGGTCATGGCGCGACTCCTTGCGCGCTGCCGCGCGGGTAGTCCTTGTCTTCGGCGGTGCGGCGGTTGAACGACACCGAGTAGGCCGCCGAGCGCGCGGCCGGGAACGGATCGTCCGAGACGTGCATGCCCGAGGGCAGCACCGTCGGGTCGAAGTTGAGGTCGCGGCAGGGGCCGTCCGCTTCGGGCTCGATGGCGGTCACGATGAGCGTGCCCGCGTCCACGGTGCGCCGGTCGGCGGGCCACGCCTGGCTCGGATCGGCGGTCGGATCGCCGGGATTGGCGACCGTGATGCGCAGCGTCCAGCGTTGCGGCGCGGCCTTCACGCGCTCGACGATATCGGTTTCGAGGAAGTTGGGCGCGAGCTGTCCGGCGTCGGCGGCGGACAGCGTTTGCGGCGCCGCTGCGGGCACGAAGGACCAGCGCACGGCATGCGACTCGCCCGCCTCGTTCGTGAAGATGAAGCTGTTCAGGCTGTTGTAGCGGTCCTGCGCGAACGACGCGGTCAGCGGCGTCTTCGATGCCCACGCGCCGAAGGCCGCGAACTCGGGATGGGCGGCGATGAAGTGCTTCATCGCGTCGGGATCGCTCTTGTTGCCCGCCGCGCCGAGCAGTTCATAGAACGCCTGCGGCGTGGCGACGGCGAAGAAGGGCGCGTCGATCATCGCCGAGCGCCACTCGCTGCGGCCGGGCGTGCCGATGCGCAAGCCGAGGCCGCGCACGTGAACGCTCGGGTCGGGCGCGTGCGGATCGGCGGTCGCGAGGTTGAAGCGGCCCGTCGCGGCGAAGGTGCCGGCGGCGAGCATCGGCGCGCTCGACAGTTGCGCGCCCGCGCCGTTCGATTCGAAGCGCCCCGTGAAGCAGATGCCCTTGGCGTGATTGCGGCGGAAT
Source organism: Paraburkholderia tropica (assembly GCF_914484835.1). Classification (GTDB taxonomy): domain Bacteria; phylum Pseudomonadota; class Gammaproteobacteria; order Burkholderiales; family Burkholderiaceae; genus Paraburkholderia; species Paraburkholderia tropica_A. The sequence goes on along the minus strand of NZ_CAJZAR010000068.1, from coordinate 35,442 downwards.
CCGAGCGCGGGGCCGCCTGGCGGCGCGAAGCGGTCGACCAGCTTCGCGGGCGTGAGCCGATGCGGCGACAGCCAGCCGGCCGTCCACGCGAACGCGGCGGCCAGCGCCAGCACCACGACGGCGATCAGCGCCAGCGCGCCGAGGGGAGGCGGATTCGAGGGTGGGGTGGAGTTATTGCCAGCCATTGCACGGTCTCCTTAGCTGAGCGTTCGTGCAATCTAGCAGGTGACAAAAAAACGTGGGCGTCCGCTGTCGCGCGTGATGAAGCCCTTTTTATGCGTGCATCGCGTATCACCCTGATACGCAATCCAGAATAGACAGCCTCCCGCAGCGGTCCCAAGATGGCGCGATCTTCTTCCGCCGTCCGCCATCCGAGTCACTGCCATGAGCATGAGCCCCGTGAAAAACGAAACGATCGACGCAACGATCGAACTCCGTGTCCACGATGTCGACCTCCGTCTCCCGACGATCTCGCGCACCGGCACGGGCGCGCCGATCGTGTTCCTGCACGGTTTCGGCTCGACCAAGGAGGATTACGCGGATGTCGCGCGGCTCGCGGCGTTTGCGGGGCGGCCGTTCGTGGCCTGGGACGCGCCGGGCTGCGGAGCCAGCGCGTGCAGCGATCTTTCGTCAGTCGATATTCCGCTGCTGGTCGATACGGCGCGCGCCGTGCTCGCGCGTCACGGCATCGAGCGCTTCCATCTTGTCGGTCATTCGATGGGCGGCCTCACCGCGCTCATGCTCGCCGACGCCGAGCCGCACCGCGTGCTGAGCTTCGTCGATATCGAAGGCAACGTCGCGCCGGAAGACTGCTTTCTGAGCCGCCAGATCTACACGCATCCGGGCGACGACCCGCACGCGTTCTTCGCCGATTTCATCGAGCGAGCGCGCCAGTCGCCGGAATATTCGAGTTCGCTTTACGCCGCGAGTCTGAAGCACAAGGTGCGCGCGGAGGCGGTGCGCGGCATCTTCACGTCGATGGTCGAACTCTCCGATCACGGCGGCCTGATGGCGCGCTTCCTCGGTCTGCCGTGCAGGACGATGTTCATGCTCGGCGAGCAGAACGCGCACCTTTCCTATCTGCCGCAGCTGGAGGCGGCGGGCGTGACGCTGGCGCGCATCGCGCGCTCCGGCCACTTCCCGATGTATTCGAACCCCGTGCAGATGTGGGACGAGATCGCCGCGTTCATCGGCGCGGATTGAGCGCCCACGCGCGGCCGTTCAGCCGCGTGAACTCTTGCGCGTGCCCACGCCACGCGCCCATTCGACCACGGCGTCCACCATCGGATGATGCCGCCTGGCGTTCCACGCGAGCGCCGCCGTCACCACCATCACGCGCTCCTTGAGCGGGCGGAACACCACGTTCTCCGAGGCGAGCTTGCGCATCGACGCGGGCACGAGCGCCACGCCTTGCCCGCAGCCGACATAGGCGATCTGCGACGTCACCGAACGCACTTCGTGCATCACGCGCGGGCTGAAACCGTTCGAGCGGCAAATCGCGGTCAGCAGATCGAAGTAGGCCGGACTCACCTGACGCGACGACATCACGAGCGGCTCGCCCGCGAGCGAGCGCAGACGCACGCGCGCCTGATCCGCGAGCGCATGTCCGCGCGGCACCGCGACGGCGAGCCGGTCCTCGGCCAGCGGCAGGCTCTCGATACCTTGACCGACCGGGCCGTCGAGCCGCACGAAGGCCACGTCGAGTTCGCCGTTTTCGAGCGCGGGAATCGCCTCCGCGCTGTCGATCTCGCGCACGAACACGCTCAGATGCGGATAGTCGCGCCTGAGTGCGCCTTGCAGCGCGGGCACCGTATCCAGCATCGCCGACGTGATCGCGCCGATCTGCAACACGCCCGACTGCCCCGACGCCACTTCGCGCACCGCGCGCTCCAGCCGCTCGACCTGATCGGCGAACTGGCGCACGGCGGGCAGGATGGCCGCGCCCGCCGGGCTCAGCTGCGTGCCGCGCCGCGAACGCTCGAACAAGGTCATTTTCAGCGACTGTTCCAGCACCTTGATCTGCTCGGTCAAGGGCGGCTGCGACATGTTCAGCCGCTGCGCCGCGCGGCCGAAATGCTTTTCTTCGGCGACGGCCAGAAACATCCAGAGCTGGCGGATCAGCCGGAAATCGATCGTGCTCATGCGTTGCCTCTCGTGGTTCCGCGTTCATCGACAGGCCGGCAATAGACCACGTTCGCGTGGCGCCGGCTAATTCGACAAACGTATCACAGCCATACCGGATCGCGAATTTACAGATCAACACCACGACGCGACGATGGCGGCATTGCTCCCAACGATGAACCTCGCCATGAAGCCAAACAGCACGCTCGACCGCCTCGCCTCGCTCGATTCCAACACGGTTTCCGACGCGCTCGATTTTCTCGAACAGCCCGGCGCGACATTCGGTCTGCGTCCGCTGTGGGACTGCCCGAAGATCGTGGGCCGCGCGAGCACCATTCAACTGGGCCCGAAAACCGACGCCGCGCCCACCGTGCATCTGATCACGCCGGTCGTCGACGCCATCCGCACCGACGACCGCGTGCTGGTGATCGGCGGTGGCCTGCCGGGCATTTCGTGCTGGGGCGACATTCTCGCGAATGCGGCCGTCGCGAAGCGCATTCGCGGCTCGATCATCGACGGCGTGAGCCGCGATATCGAAGGCAGCGAGGCCGTCGGCTATCCGGTGTTCGGGCGCGGCGTGACGATGATCAGCGCGCGCAATCGCGTGGTGCAGATCGCGTCCGGCACGCCGGTGGAGATCGCGGGCGTGACCGTCCACGAGGACGACTACGTGATCGCCGACCGCTGCGGCACGGTGTTCGTGCCCGCCGCGCACATCGACGCCGTGCTCGATCTCGGCGAGCGCATCGCGCGCCGCCAGGACGGCATGGTTGCCGCCGTGCGCGCGGGTCGCTCGGTCGCGGACGTCATGCACGACAAGGAATTCGAAGCCATTCGCGCTCGCTGAATCACACACACCCAGGATCGCAAACCATGAAAAATCCCCGCGAAGCCCGCGCCGAAGACCAGGCGCTGGTCGCCCTGTTCGACGGTCTCGACACGCCCGGCGTCTCCGACGCCATGGACAAGCTCGGCCTGCACGGCCAGGCGCTCGGCATTGCGCCGCTCGCCGACTACGCGAAGCCGGTCGTCGGCCCCGCGTTCACGGTCAAGTACGTGCCCGCCACGGTGCCCGCGGGAACCGTGGGCGATTTCATCGACGATGTGGCCGAGGGCGATGTCGTCGTGATCGACAACGACGGCCGCACCGATTGCACCGTGTGGGGCGACATCCTCACGCAGTACGCTGGCTTGCGCGGCATCGCGGGCACGGTGATCGACGGCGTGTGCCGCGACGTCAACAAGGCGCTCGGCGACGGCTATCCGCTGTTCACGGCGGGCCGCTTCATGCGCACCGGCAAGGACCGCGTGCAGGTGGAGGCGGTGAACGCCACGGTCTCGGTCGGCACCGCGCGCGTGGCGTCGCGCGATATCGTGATCGCCGATGCCAACGGCGTGGTCGTGGTGCCGCGCGAGCGCGCGCGTGAAGTCGCGGACACCGCGCGGCAGATCGAAGCCGTCGAGAGCCGTATCCGCGAACGCATCGCGCAAGGCGCGACGATACGCGAAGCGCGCGCCGAACTCGGCTATCACACCCTGCAACGGAAGGCATGATGACGAACGCCAGCACGCCATACGATCACGCCGCGCTCGAACAGGCGCGGCGGCTCGGCACGTCGACGCTCTACGAGGCGTCGGGTATCGCGACCGCGTCGGTCGATCCCGCGATCCGCACGGTCTGGACGGGCGCAGCGGTGGCGGGCGCCGCGTATCCGCTCGAATGCGCGCCGGGCGACAACCTCGCCATCCACATCGCGATGGAGCGCGCGCCGCGCGGCTGCGTGCTCGTGGTGTCGGCGGCGGGCTTCGTCGCAGGCTATTGGGGCGAAGTGCTCACGGTCGCGGCGCAGGCGGCGGGCGTGGCCGGGCTCGTGATCGACGGCGGCGTGCGCGATATCGCGGCGCTCGCGGCGCGGCGCTTTCCGGTGTTCGCGCGCGGCATCTCGGTGCGCGGCACGCGCAAGGACAGCGCGCCTTCGGTCGGCTTGCCGATGCATCTCGCGGGCACGCCGGTCGCGCCAGGCGATCTCGTCGTCGCCGACGACGATGGCGTGATCGTGATACCCGCCGCCCACGCGGCAGCGACGCTCGCGAACGGCCAGGCGCGCGCCGACAAGGAAGCGCACATGATGGCCGCGCTCGCGCAAGGCGCGACCACGCTCGATCTGCTCGGGCTCACGCAATGGAGACAAGCCTGATGCAAGCCATCAACGCCACGCTGAACCGCTTTCTGGCCGAGGCGAAACCATCGGCCACCTATCGCGTGATGGATCGCGTGGCCGCGCGCCGCGCCGAGGGCAAGAGCATCGTTTCGCTGAGCGCGGGCGAGCCCGATTTCGACACGCCCGCGCCTATCCGCGAGGCGGGCGTGACGGCGATCCGCTGCGGGCAGACGCGCTATACGCAGGTCGCCGGTTTGCGCGCGCTGCGCGAAGCCGTGGCCGACAAGTTCCGGCGCGAGAACGGGATCGATTATGACTGGCGGCAGACGCTCGTCTGCACGGGCGGCAAGCAGGTGATCTTCAATGCGCTCGCCGCGACGCTCAACGAAGGCGACGAAGTGATCGTGCCCGCGCCGTATTGGGTGAGCTACCCGGAGATGGTGCAAGTGTGCGGCGGCCGGCCGGTGATCGTCGAATGCGGCGTGCAAAGCGGCTTCAAACTCACGCCCGCGCAATTCGATCAGGCCATCGGCCCGCGCACGCGCTGGGTGATACTCAACTCGCCGTCGAACCCGACCGGCGCGGTGTACAGCCGCGCGGAACTGCAGGCGCTGGCCGGGGTGCTGCTCGCGCATCCGCACGTGATGGTGCTATCGGACGATATCTATGAGCACCTGATTTTCGACGGCCAACCGTTCTTCACGATGGCGCAGGTCGAACCGCGCCTGCGCGAACGCGTGCTGACGATGAACGGCGTGTCGAAGGCGTATGCGATGACGGGCTGGCGGATTGGTTTCGGCGCGGGACCCGAATGGCTGATCGATGCGATGGAGAAGTTGCAGGGCCAGCAGACCTCGGGCGCATCGACGATTTCGCAATATGCGGCGCTTGCCGCGCTCACGGGCACGCAGGATTTCGTCCGCGAATCGCGCACGGTGTTTCAGCGCCGACGCGATCTGCTGGTCGAGCGTTTGAATCGCACACGCGGGTTGCGCTGCGAGGTGCCGCAAGGCGCGTTTTATGCGTTCGCGTCGTGCGAGGCGTTGATCGGCAAGACGACGGCTGGCGGAAGGCCTCTCGCCTCGGATGAGGACGTGGTGAATGCGCTGCTGGACGAAGCGGGCGTGGCCGCCGTGCACGGCAGCGCGTTCGGGCTCGGGCCGTATATCCGCATCGCGTATGCGCTCGACGATGCCATGCTCACGCGCGCGTGCGATGCGATCGAGCGGTTCTGCGATTCGCTTTCGCCATGAAGGAAAGCGGGGCGTGCGGCGAAGCATCGCGCACGTCCCCATGCCACGTTAGAAAATCACGTAGATCTTGCGCAGCGTTTCATCGATTTGCCAAAGACCTTCCGTATTGGCTTCGAAGAACATCGTGTCGCCGCCCTTGAAATGCAGGGTTGTTTCGCCATCGGGCGTGAAGCTGCCCGAGCCCGAAAGAAAATGCATGACTTCCGCTTCTTTCACCGAACGCCGGTACGTACCGGGCGAGCATTCGAACACGCCGGTATCGACGGCTTCCGCGCCGGGAATCACCACCTGACGGCCCGTGACGCGCGCGGGCTCCGTGCCGGGCAGGCCGGCCGTGCCCCAATCTTCGAGTTCCGCGACCTGCGCGGCTTGCTGGATCTGCTGAACTTTCACTGAATGAATTCCTGTTGACGTGAAGTGTGATCGAGACGTTGTTCGATGCGGCCGAGCCGCACGACGGTCACGCCGGGCCGCAACTGGCGCAGCGAAGGCATGACGAGCATGCAGTCATCGTAAGGCGTGCGAACCGGTTCGCCGTTCGACCAGCCGATGATCGTGCCCGCCGTATCGAAGGTTTCGAGGCCCGTATAAGGCCCCGCGAAACGAAAATCCATGCTGCTCGCCACCACCGGTTCGGTCACGCGCACGACGGTCATCTGTGCGGCCAGCGGCATGAGCCAGCCATCGGGCAGATCGCTCGCGTCGATCACGCCCGCGTGCAGCAGAAAGCGCGCGGTGCTGTCGCGCGCGACATCGACGGCGCGCTTTTCCCAATGCTGTCCGCACTCGATCAGCAGCGCGTTCTTCGCGCTGAGCGGATCGCCGAAGCCTTCGTAATCGCGCATGCGGCGGCCTTCGGGATGGCCTTCGTCGCAGATCACGGTGGCGGGCACGCCGAGTTGCGCGGCCAGCGCGATGCCCTTGTCGAGCGGACCGGCGACGATCAGCGGCGCGCTCTTTTCGTGCATCGAATGCAGATCGAGCAGCAGATCGACGCTGTCGATCACCGGGCGCATGGCGCGCGCGCGATCGAGTTCGGACGAGCGGCGCGCGGTGTCGTCGAGCGTGGCGGCGGTCCAGACGCGGTTGAAGTCCTGATCGACGAATCGCGCCTTGTCGGGCTGCGCGGGATCGAAGCTCGCGTAGGCGTCGACGTTGGCGAACGCCAGCGTGAGACGGCCACGGCGCGGGCGTAGCTGCGCGCGCAACAACGCATCGACGACGATCGCGCCGCACACTTCGTTGCCGTGCGTGAGCGCGTTCACCATCACATGCGGGCCGGGCGCGCCGGAGTCGAACGTATGCACGTAGGCGATGCCGGCGTTGCCTTCGGCGTGCGCGGCGATGTCGGGGAACGCGACTTCGATCGGATAGGCGTCCATGCTCATGCGAGACCTCCCTGGCAGAGATATTTGATCGACAGATAATCGTCGAGACCGTATTTCGAGCCTTCGCGGCCATAGCCCGATTCCTTCACGCCGCCGAACGGCGCGGCCTCGGACGCCAGCGCGCCTTCGTTGATGCCGACGATGCCCGCTTCGAGCGCGCCGCTCACACGTTCGATGCGGCGCAGGTCCTGGCTGTAGAAGTAAGCGGCGAGACCGAACGGCGTGTCGTTGGCGGATTGAATTGCTTCGCTTTCCTGATCGAATGCGAACAGCGGCACGACCGGACCAAAGGTTTCCTCGCCGCACAGCGCCATCGCGTGCGTGGCGTGGCCGAGCACGGTGGGCGCGTAGTAGTGCGGGCCGAGCGCATCGAGGCGCTTGCCGCCCACGAGCACGCTCGCGCCGTATTCGACGGCGTCGTCTACGTGACGCGCGATCTTGTCGACGGCGCGCGCGTTGATCATCGGCCCGATCTGCGAAGCCGGATCGCTTGCCGGTCCCACGCGCAATTCGGCGACGCGCGCGCACAGCCGCGCGGCGAACGCGTCGTAGACGCCGCGCTGCACGTAGACGCGGTTCGGGCACACGCAGGTCTGGCCGCCGTTGCGGAACTTGGCGGCGAGCAGGCCTTCCACGGCGGCGTCGAGATCGGCGTCGTCGAACACGATGAAGGGCGCGTTGCCGCCGAGTTCGAGCGAGAGCTTCTTGAGCGTGCCCGCCGATTCGCGCGCGAGATGCTTGCCCACGGGCGTCGAACCGGTGAAGGTGATCTTGCGCACGCGCGAGTCGGCGAGCCAGGCGTCGACGGTGTTCGGCGTCTCGGCGCGCGAAGCCGTCACGAGATTGAGCACGCCGGGCGGCACGCCCGCGTCGTGTGCGAGTTGCACGAGCGCGAGCGCGGTGAGCGGCGTATCTTCCGCAGGCTTGCCGACCACGGTGCAGCCGGCGGCGAGCGCGGGCGCGATCTTGCGGGCGATCATCGCGAGCGGGAAATTCCATGGCGTGATCGCGGCGACCACGCCCACGGGTTCTTTCACCGCGCTCATGCGTTTGCCGCGCTGCTGCATGGGAATCACGTCGCCATAGATGCGCGTGGCTTCGTCGGCGAACCACGCGACATACGACGCGCCATAAGCGACTTCGCCGCGTGCTTCGGCGAGCGGCTTGCCTTGTTCGAGCGAGATCAGCGCGGCGAGCGCCGCTTCGTTCGCGACGATGGCGGCGTGCCAGCGGCGCAGGATCGCGGCGCGCTCTTTCGGCAGCGTCGCGCGCCACGCGGGGAAGGCGAGCGAGGCGGCGTCGGCGGCTGCGCGCGCGTCGGCGGCGCTGCTTTGCGCGACCTCGGCAATCGTGCGGCCCGTGGCGGGATCGGTGACGGCGAAACGCTCGCCGTCTTGCGCGGCCAGCCATTGGCCGCCGATGAAATTGTCCGTGCGAATCAACGCGCGGGCGGACGCTTCGAGATCGAGACTCATGCGCGTGTTTCCGTTTTTAAAATACTTAGGATGCCTAGTAACCTAGCTGGCGATCGATCAGGCCGATCATCGGCTCGCCCGCGCGCAGGCGGCGCAGGTTGTCGAGCAGGCTGTCCACGGCCGTGTCGGGCCGCGTGGCGCTGGCGATATGCGGCGTGATGCGCACGCGCGGCTGGGTCCAGAGCGGATGTTCGGGCGGCAGCGGTTCGGGGTCGGTCACGTCGAGGACGGCGTTGCGCAACTGGCCGCGCGCGAGCGCATCGAGCAGATCGTCGGCGATCAGTTGCGGACCGCGCCCCACATGCACGAGCGACGCACCGGCGGGGAGCGCGTCGAACACGCGGCGCGAGAGCAGGCCGCGCGTGGCCGCGGTGAGCGGCAGCAGGCAGACGAGCACGTCGGTGCGCGCGAGAAACGCGTCGAATTCGTCCGCGCCCGCGTAGCAGCGCACGCCGTCGAGCGTATGCGCGGAGCGGCTCCAGCCCGCGCAATCGAAACCGAACAGCCGCAGCCGTTCGAGCACGGCCACGCCGAGCATGCCGAGACCGAGCACGCCCACACGGCGCTCGCGCGCAGGCGTGAGCGGCAGCGGTTTCCATTCACGCGCGCGCTGCGCGAGTGCGTAATCGAACAGATCGCGGTGAATCGCCAGCACGGCTTCGGTCACGTATTCGACCATGCCTTCGACGATGCCCGGCTCGATCATGCGCACGACCGGCAGATGCGCGGGCACGCTCGCGAGATCGAGTTGATCGACGCCCGCGCCCACCGAAAACACCGCTTCGAGATTGGGCAGCGTGCGCGCGAGATCGCCGGGATTCCACGCGACCAGATAGCGGATCGCAGCCGGATCGCCGATGTCGGGCCAGACGCGAAACGGCAAGTCGGGCGCACGCTGCGCGAACAGCGCCGCCCACTGCGCGCCGCGCACCGGATCGGCCTTGTAGAGCACCGTCATGGCGCGTCAGGCCATCGCCTGATTGATGATGCCGTAGGCGCGCCAGGCCGCGTCCGGCTCGCCGCTGTGCTGCGCGGCGCTCGCGTTGCGCACCATTTTGACGACCGAATCCACCGGCACGAGGCCGACCGTCGGCAGCCAGCTTTCGATGCCCGCGCCGGCCGGCACGTCGATGCGCACGAAACCGCCCACATGTTGCGCGAGCCAGTGCGAAACGAGCGCCTTGGCGCGCGCGTCGTTGTCCGAAGGCGCGGCGACCACCGGGCCGATGGCGTGACCGCGGCCGAAGCGGCGCGCGAGCGCGAAGCCCGTGATCGCGCCGTCGCGTTCGAGCACGACGCCGCCTTGCGCGACCGCGAGCAGGGCGGGCAGCGTGGCGCTGCGGTCGAGGCCGCAGCCGCGCGAGGCGAGATCGACGAGCGTCGGCAGATCGGCGGGCGTGACCGCGCGCAGCGTTTCGCCTTGCGGCAGCACGACGGCGGGCGCCTGCTCGACGGTGCCTTGATGCTGCGTGAGGCCGCCGCACGCCGCGAAGCCGAGCTTCTCGTAGAGCGGCTGACCGGCGGGCGTGGCGTGCAGGAAGGTCACGCGCTCGCCGAGTTCTTCGAGCACGAGTTCCATCAGTTTGCGGCCGATGCCGCGTCCTTGCTGATCGGGCGAGACGATCACCATGCCGAGCGTCGCGCGGTCGGCGCCGAACTTCCAGCACAGCGCCGTGCCGATCACGACGCCGTTATCGACGGCGACGAAACCGGTGCCCGCCTCGTAGGCGAAGCGCCAGTCTTCGGGACGATGCGGCCAGCGCACGGCCACGGAGAGACCGTGGGCGGCGTCGATGTCGTCGGCGCTGAAACGGCGGTAGTGAAGGTCGGGCTTGACGGCGGATTCGGACACAGCGGACTCCTGTATAACGGCGCGGACGGCCTGTTCAGATTCGACTGTCGCATGCGGCTCGCGGGCTTCATAGGATGATCTTCCTGACTTGAGCGTGCGCAAGCGGCGACAGCGCGCGACTTTTTTATTGTTCATCGCATTCAAGAAAGTTTCAATATAATGAGTGACATTGTGCGTGCTTTCACTATCACGCAGCGTGCTTGCCGTGTCGCTGCGATGCACCGAAACCGTGCGCCGGCGTTGGGGAACGAACCGGTTTTGCGCGTCCGGCACCGAATTCAACAGGAAACTCATGCGAACCCAGTCCAGCAAGAAAGTTGCGGTGTTGCCTAGCCACGCCGATGTCGGCGCCCGGCTGCGCGCGCTGCGCAACGCGCGCGGCCTGTCCGTCAATGAACTCGCGCTGCGCGCGGGCGTCTCGGTCGGCACGGTGAGCCAGGTCGAGCGCAACAAGGCCAATCCGTCCGTGCGCATTCTGGAGCGTCTGCGCCAGGCGCTCGATGTGCCCTTGAGCGCGCTACTGGAAGAAGACGATGCGCCGTCCGATCCGCTCACGGGCGATTTCGTGCGCCGCGCGGCGGAGCGTCCGCTGTTCGAGGTGGGCAAGAACGGCATGCAGAAAGAGCTGCTTTCGCCGCACGGCGAGCACGATCTGCAGATGATGGTCATCATGCTGCCGGCGGGCTCGGGGTCGGAGGAAGTGCTCGTGGGCGTCGGCGAGAAGTGCGGGCTCGTGATGGAAGGCACCGTGATCCTGAACGTGGGCGATCAGCGCGCGGAATTGCGTGCGGGCGACAGCTTTCAGTTCAAGAGCACGGTCCCGCATAGCGTGCGCAATGAAAGCAGCAAGACGGCGCGGCTGTTGTGGATCATGAACACGCGCCCGCCGGTCATTCATCTTTAAGCCTTCTCTGGCGGCGCCGCTTATCGCTTGTATCGGCGCCGCGTCCCAGCAGTTCTTTCTTTTTCCCCTTCGTTTCCCCTTCCTGAACGCGCGCCTGTACACGCGCTGCGCGATCTTCAGTCTGTTCATTCTCTTTGCCGCTCGATTGCTGCCCGCTTTAAGCGGCTGAACGCGCGCGCTATCGTTTTTCATTCCTCTGTCGATTGCCGGTGCCTAACCTGCTAAGCGCGCATGAATCGAGTTGAGTCGAATCGCCGCTACGGGTTAGCCCTGGCCCGATTCTCGCGTAAGCAAAGCGCATGAGCATGCTTTTCACAGAATTATTTTTGATCACTAGCCAAGCCTCGTCTGTTCACTATAATGAACTTCAATGCGTGGTTGTTCATTTTGCCGCTGAGGCAGCGAACCCCCACTTGCTGAAGCGGCGACGCCGCGCACGCAACGACTCGCGAGCGCGCCATCGCCGGGCTAACCGGTTTTCGAACAGGCTGAGCATGACTACTCCGTCGCTGGATTTCGATCCGTCCGCAATCGCGCTGCCGCAAGGTCATTTCATTGGCGGCGCGTATTACCAGACCGATGAAACGCCGATCGCCGTGCATCGTCCCTCGGATGGCCGTCTGCTCGGTTACGTGCCGGATGCGTCGGCGCAGACCGTCGATTACGCCGTGTCGAACGCGTTGCAGGCCTGGAAGACGAGCGGCTGGGGCACGCGCTCGCCGCGCGAACGCGCCCGTGTGCTCACGCGCTGGGCGCAACTGATCGACGAAAACGTGGTCGCGCTGGCGCAGCTCGAAGCGGTCAGCTCCACGCGTCCGGTCGCGGAGGCGTATGCGTCGGACGTGCCGTTCACGGCGGAGGCGATCCGCTTCTTCGCGGAACTCGCGGACAAGCTCGGCGGCGACATCGCGGCGACGCGTCAGAGCAGTCTCGGCTTCGTTGCATCGGAGCCCTATGGTGTGATCGGCGCGATCACGCCGTGGAATTTCCCGCTCTCGATGTGCTCGTGGAAATGCGGTCCCGCACTCGCGGCTGGCAACGCCGTCGTGCTGAAAGCCTCGGAAATGACGCCGTTTTCCACGCTGCGTCTCGCGGAGCTCGCGATCGAAGCGGGCATGCCGCCCGGCATTTTCAATGTCGTGAACGGACGCGGTGCAACCACCGGTTCGGCCATCACGCGCCACCCCGATATTTCGAAGGTGAGCTTCACCGGCTCGACGCGCACCGGCGCGGCGATCATGAGCGAAGCCGCTTTTCACGGCACCAAGCCGGTCACGCTCGAACTCGGCGGCAAGAGCCCGCAACTCGTGTTCGCGCAGGTGCCGGACCTCGCGCACACGGCGCGCTGCGTGGCGCGCGGCTTCACCGCGAACGGCGGCCAGGCCTGTGTGGCGGGCACGCGCCTGATCGTTCACAAGCAGATTGCCGAGCCGCTGATCGAGGCCGTGCAGCGCGAACTCGCAGGCATCGCGCCGGGCGCGATGTGGTCGAGCACGACGCGCTATTCGCCGATCATCAGCGCCGCGCAGGCGCAACGCATCGCCACGCTGATCGACGAAAGCCGCGCGCAGGGCGCGGAAGTGCTGTGCGGCGGCGGCTTTTTCGAAGGCACGGACGACGGCTGGTTTCATCGCCCGACGCTGCTCGCCAACGTCACCGACGACACCCCCGCGGTGCGCGAGGAATTGTTCGGCCCGGTGCTCACGGTGCAGACCTTCGAGGACGAAGAGGAAGGCATCGCCATGGCGGCGCACCCGACCTACGGTCTCGCGGCGGGCGTGCATACGAGCGACATCGGCCAGGCCATGCGCGCGATGCGCCGCATCGCGGCGGGCACGGTCTGGATCAATCGTTATGGCCGCAGCGGCGACATGATCATTCCGACCGGTGGCTTCAAGCAGTCGGGCATCGGCAAGGATCTCGGCCGCCAGGCGCTCGAGGCCAGCATGCGTCACAAGAGCGTGCTGATCGACTTCGACACCGCCTGATCTGCGCGAGTTTTCGTTTCAACTTCGCCGTAGGGGCGCACGATCCGTGCAGCGTTCATTTCAGTGAACACGGATTGCGCGCAGCGCTTCACAGGAAACTTCGACACCCCGGGCCGCGCCGATTTCGTCAGCATGACTGATTAGTTGGCATTCATGCGCAGCTCGCCGTTCTCACTTGAATTGAGCCTGAAAAACAGGTTCGCCACGACGACAGGATGCAGACCATGATCGATTTCGAGCCGAAGTACATCACCTTCGACTGCTACGGCACGCTGACCAACTTCCAGATGGGCGAGACCGCGCGCCAGCTCTACGGCGACAAGCTCGATGCCGCCAAGATGAACGAGTTCGTGGAGTTCTTCCGCGGCTATCGTCTGGACGAGGTGCTCGGCGCATGGAAGCCGTATCGCGACGTGGTGGTGAATTCGATTCGCCGTACCTGCGAGCGCACGGGCGTGCCGTTCGAGGAAGCAACCGCGCTGAAGATTTACGACGCGGTGCCCACGTGGGGCCCGCACCCGGACGCGCCGGAAGGTCTCTCGCGTCTCGCGTCGAAATACAAGCTCGTGATTCTTTCGAATGCCGCCGACGAGCAGATCGACAGCAACGTCGCCAAGCTCGGCGCGCCGTTCCACAAGGTCTACACGGCCCAGCAGGCGCAGGCGTACAAGCCGCTGCGCAAGGCCTTCGAATACATGTTCGACCAGCTCGACTGCAACCCGGAAGACGTGCTGCACGTGTCGTCGAGCTTCCGTTACGACCTCATGACGGCCTACGACATGGGCATCAAGCACAAGGCCTTCGTGAATCGCGGCCACGAGCCGCTTACGCCGTATTACCAGGTCAACGAAGTCAAGAGCCTGCCGCATCTCGCGGAACAGCTCGGCCTGTAATCGCGGTCTGTCCGCCCAGCCAACTCCTTGCACTCACCGTCGGTCATCAGGAACGCAACACGATGAAGCTCGATTCGTACTGGCTCGATACCGCGCCGCGCTTGACGAAGCCCGCCCAGGGGCCGCTTGCCGGCCGCGTGGACGTGGTCGTGGTGGGCGGCGGCTTTACGGGGCTCTCGGCGGCGCTGGCGCTCGCGAAGCGCGGGCACTCGGTGGCCGTGCTGGAGGCGGGCCGCATTGCGGGCCAGGCGTCGGGCCGCAACGGCGGGCATTGCAACACGGGCGTCGCGCAGGACTATGCGGCGCTGTCCGCGAAGCTCGGCAAGGAACGCGCGTCGCTGTTCTATCGCGCTTACGCCGAAGCCGTGAAGTCGGTCGCGCAGATCGTCGAGGAAGAACAGATCGACTGCGATCTGCGCAAGAGCGGCAAGATCAAGCTCGCCGCGAAGCCGCATCACTATGCGTCGCTGGCGAAGACGTTCGAAGCGCTCAAGCGCGATGTCGATCAGGATGTCGAACTGATTTCGCGCGAGCGCATCCGCGACGAGATCGCGTCGGACGGCTTTTACGGCGGCCTCGTGCAGCACAACGGCATGCAACTGCATATGGGCAAGTTCGGCGTGGGTCTGGCCGAAGCGGCGGCGCGTCACGGCGCACAGATCTTCGAGGACACGCCGATGGTCGGCCTCAAACCGCTCGGCGGCCACGCCTACGAAGTGCAATGCGAGCGCGGCACGCTGCGCGCCGACCGCGTGCTGCTCGCCACGGGCGCTTCGCAAAGCGGGCCGCTGCAATGGTTCCGCCGCCGCATCGCGCCGGTCGGCAGCTTCATCGTCGTGACCGAGCCGCTGGGCAAGGAACGGCTCGACGCGCTGCTGCCCACGCGCCGTTCGTATGTGACGACGCGCCAGATCGGCAATTATTTTCGCCCGACGCACGACGACCGTTTGCTGTTCGGCGGCCGCGCGCGCTTCGCGATGTCGAATCCGCGCTCCGACGAAAAGAGCGGCCGCATCTTGCGTGACGGCATGCTCCAGTATTTTCCGCAGCTCGCCGACGTGCGCCTCGATTACTGCTGGGGCGGTCTCGTCGACATGACGGCCGACCGGCTGCCGCGCGCGGGCGAGCACGAAGGTTTGTTCTATTCGATGGGCTACAGCGGCCACGGTGTGCAGATGTCGGTGCACATGGGCCGCGTGATGGCCGATGTGATGTTCGGCGCCGCCACGCGCAACCCGTGGCGAGCGCTCGAATGGCCTGCGATTCCCGGACATTTCGGGCGCGCGTGGTTTCTGCCGCTCGTCGGCGCGTATTACCGGTTGCAGGATGTGCTTCATTGAGCCGATGCCAAGCGCCGACACTTTCACGGCGCAGCGCAAATAGTCAAGACTCTCCACAAGGAAACCAGACCATGTCGCGTACCACCCTTGCATTCGCCGCCGCTTCCGTCGCGTTCTCGCTGTTCTGCAGCGCGGCCCATGCCGATGCCCCGACGGTGACCGCCGGCTCGCCGCCGTCGAGCGCGCCGACCACCTTCCTCGACGTCAAGACGCAAAAGATCGAAGGCATCATGCCCGACGTCGTGCGCGAGATCGGCAAGCGCGAGGGCTTCGACGTGTCGTATCAGGCCGTGCCGTTCTCGGCGCTGATTCCGGCCGTGGTCTCGGGCAAGATCGACATCATCGTCGCGGGCATGACGCCCACGCCCAAGCGCGCCGAAGTGGTGGACTTCTCGCAGCCGGTCACGGCGTTCGGCGAAGGCATTATCGTGAAGGAGTCGAACAAGACCAACTACAAGTCGGTGCAGGACATGAAGGGTATGTCGGTGGGCGCGCCCACGGGCACCGATTACGGCGACCAGCTTGTCAAGCTCGGCATCTTCAAGGAAGTGAAGATGTACGACAGCCCCGCCGACATGACGCGTGACGTTGCGATCGGCCGTATCGTGGCGGGCTTCAACGACTATCCGATTCTCAAGGCGCAGGAAGCCGCGGGCGCGATGGCCGGCACGCGCGTGGACGACGATTACGTGCCGATGGAGAAGTTCGATATCGCCGTGGGCGTGAAGAAGGGCAACACGGCGCTGCTCGCGAAAGTGAACGACGCGCTCACGAAGATGAAGGCCGACGGCACGCTCGACAAGATCCTGAAGAAGTGGCACCTGGCGGGCTGATCCGCGACTGAATGACCGGAATGCGGCGCGGCCCGAATGTTCGACCGCCGCCGTGTTCCGGCCCGGCCCGCCTTTGCGGCGCGGCGTATGACTCGCGGGCATTCCCCCGTTCGCGAACGAAAGCATAAGGCACACCATGCGTTGGAACGACATAGTCGATTTTGTCCCGATCCTGCTGCAAGGCGCGGTGATGAGCATCATCATCACGATTGGCTGCCTGCTGCTGAGCACCGCGCTGGGTCTCGTGTGGGCGCTGCTCAAGATGTCGCGCTATCCGGCGGTGGTGACGGCCGTGAGCGCGATGATCAACGTGGTGCGCGGCCTGCCGATGATCGTCCTGCTGTTCTATATTTATTTCGTCTTGCCGGACTTTCATATTGAAGTCTCGGCATTGCAGGCGAGCATTATCGGCTTGAGTTTCGGTTATTCGACCTATGTGGCGGAAATCATCCGCTCGGGTATCGAGGCCGTCGATCCGGGCCAGTATGAAGCCGCGCAATCGCTCGGCATGGGTCGCGTGAAAACGATGGTGCGCGTGATCCTGCCGCAAGCGGTGAAGGTCGCGCTGCCGCCGTACAGCAATACGCTGGTGATGATGCTCAAGGACTCGTCGCTCGCGTCCACCATCACGGTGGCGGAAATGACGCGGCAAGGCCAGTTGATCGCGGCATCGACGTTCCAGAACATCACCGTCTATACGCTCGTGGCGATCGGTTATCTGCTGATGAGCCTGCCGCTCATGAGCATGACGCGGCATCTCGAGCGCCGTTTCGGCAAGCACAAGGCGAAGAAGTGAGGTTGCGATGATCGAAATTACCGATGTCCACAAGAGCTTCGGCGCCACGCCCGTGCTCAACGGCATTTCGCTGAAGATCGAACAGGGCGAAGTGGTGTGCCTGATCGGCGCGTCCGGTTCCGGCAAATCGACGCTGCTGCGCTGTATCAACGCGCTCGAATCGTATGACGCGGGCGAGATTAAATTGCTCGATCAACGTGTCGAACAGCGCTCGCGTCATATCAATCATCTGCGCACGCAAGTGGGCATGGTGTTTCAGCGCTTCAATCTGTTTCCGCATCGCACCGCGCTCGAAAACGTGATGGAAGGGCCCGTGCATGTGAAGAAAGAACCGCTGCACGTGGCGAAGCGCGACGCCGAGGAACTGCTCAACAAGGTCGGGCTCGGCCACAAGCTTCACTATTATCCGCATCAGCTTTCGGGCGGTCAGCAGCAGCGCGTGGCGATTGCGCGTTCGCTCGCGATGAAGCCGAAGGCGATTCTGTTCGACGAGCCGACTTCGGCGCTCGATCCCGAACTCGTCGGCGAAGTGCTCAACGTGATGCGCACGCTCGCGAAGGAAGGCATGACGATGCTGGTCGTCACGCACGAAATGGGTTTTGCGCGCGAAGTCGCGGACCGCGTGTGCTTCCTGCACGGCGGCCATATCATCGAACAAGGCAGCGCGCAGCAGGTGTTGTGCGCGCCACGCGAAGCCCGCACGCGCGAATTCCTGCGTCACGTGCTGGGCAATCGCGGCGAAGCGCAGAGCGCGCCCGAAGGCGCGGCGGGAGCGGCGGCATGAACGGACGATTCGTGCGGCTCGGCGAAACCGCGCGCGCCAAGGTGTCGATCGTGATCGACGGAAACAACGTGGACGCGCTCGAAGGCGACACGCTGCTCACGGCCATGCTGTGCAGCGTGCGCCACGTGCGCCAGTCGGAATTCGGCGAGGAAAAACGCGCCGGTTATTGCCTGATGGGCGCGTGCCAGGACTGCTGGGTCTGGACCGATGCGGGCGAACGTCTGCGCGCCTGCACGACCGTCGTCGAGGCGGGCATGCGTCTCGTGACCACTCAACCGGAGGCGCAATGGGCGAACCTCGCATTGTGATCGTCGGCGCGGGGCCGGCGGGCGTGCGCTGCGCGCAGACGCTGCTGGCCGCGGGCATTCGCCCGACGCTGATCGACGAAGGCCGCCGCGACGGCGGGCAGATTTATCGGCGTCAACCTGAAGGCTTTACGCGGCCGTATGCGAAGCTCTACGGCACCGAGGCGCTGCGTGCGCAGGATCTGCACGAGACTTTTGCGCGTTTGCGCCCGCAGATCGATTACCGTCCGCAAACGCTCGCGTGGAATATCTGGGACCGCAAACTGCATATCGTGCGCGACGGCCATGCGAGCGCGCTCGATTACGATGCGCTGATTCTGTGTCCGGGCGCCACCGATCGTCTGATGCCCGTGAAGGGCTGGCAATTCGCGGGCACCTATAGCCTCGGCGCGGCGCAGATTGCGCTGAAATCGCAGGCCTGTTCGATCGGGCGGCGCGTGGTGTTCATGGGCACGGGGCCGCTGCTGTATCTGGTTGCTAGCCAGTATGTGCAGGCGGGTGCGAAGGTGGCCGCCGTGCTCGATACGTCGGCGGCGAGCGCGCGCATTCGCGCCTTGCCGAAGCTGCTGGCGCGCTTCGATGTCTTGCGCAAGGGCAGCGCGCTCGTGGCGTCGCTCAAGCGAGCGGGCGTGCAGATTCACAACGGCATCGAGCCGGTTGAAATCATCGGGACACCGAATGAAGGCGTGAGCGCCGTGCGCTTTCGCACTGCGAGCGGCAAGATCGAACAGACCGATTGCGACGCCATCGGCATGGGTTATCACCTGCGCCCCGAAACGCAGCTCGCCGATCTCGCGCGCTGTGCGTTCCGCTTCGATACGCTCACGCGCCAATGGCTGCCGCAAATCGACGAACTCGGACGCAGCAGCGAACCCGGCGTGTATCTCGCGGGCGACGGCGTGCGCGTGCTGGGCGCGGATGGTGCGGAAAACGCGGGGCGTCTCGCCGCGCATGCCGCGCTGATCGATCTGGGCCGCGGCGCGCAAGCGAGCGCGCTCGATGCGCTCAAGCGCGAGCAACGCCGCATGGACCGCTTTCGCGAAGGGCTCGCGCAAGCCTTCGTGTGGCCCGCGCAGCAGGCGGCGAAGCTGCCCGACGAAACCATTGTGTGCCGCTGCGAAGGCATCACAGCGGGCGAATTGCGCCGCGTGATCCGCGACGAGGGCGCGCAGGAAGCCAACCGCGCGAAGGCGCTGAGCCGCGTGGGCATGGGCCGTTGCCAGGGCCGTTATTGCGGCCATGCAGCGGCGGAAATCATCGCGGACGCCGCGCGCGTGCCGCTCGAGCAAGTCGGTCGCTTGCGCGGGCAGGCGCCCGTGAAGCCGCTGGCGATCGCGACTGTGGAGGATACCGAGTGAAGCGCGCGCAAGCCGATGTATTGATCGTGGGAGGCGGCTTCATGGGCGCCGCCACCGCGTTTTTCCTGCGTCGCCGCGGCAAGTCGGTGATTCTGCTCGAACGCCAGTTGATCGGCCAGCAGGCGAGCGGCACCAATTTCGGCAACGTGCGCCGTCAAGGGCGTTTGCTCGCGCAATTGCCGCTCGCGAATCGCTCGCGCGAAATCTGGCTGCGCATGCCCGAATTGATCGGTCACGATGCGGAGTTTCTGATGTCGGGGCATTTGCGCGTCTGCTATCGCTCGGAGCAGGCCGACATGTTCGAGACCTACGCGCGCGACGCGAAGCATTACAACCTCGATCTGGAAATGCTGCACGGCGATGCTTTGCGCAAGCGCTTTCCGTTTATCGGACCTGAAGTGCTGGCCGGTTCGTATGCGCCGATCGACGGCCATGCGAATCCGCGTCTTGCCGCGCCCGCATTCGGGCGCGCCGCCGCGAAACTCGGCGCGCAGATTTTTGAAAATACCGATATCGTCTCGGTCGAAAAAGAAGGCAATGAATTTCGCGCCACCAGCGCCGACGGCCGCACGTTTCATGCGCCCGTGTTGCTGATTACGGCGGGCGCGTGGGGCAGCACGCTGAGCGAGCAATTCGGCGAGCCGGTGCCGATCGCCGTGCACGGTCCGCAAATGGCCGTGACCGAGCCGGTGCCGTATAGCATCGCGCCGGCTGTGGGCGTGTCGTCGCCGCAGATCGCCGAGGTCGTGTATTTCCGTCAGGTCGCGCGCGGCAATATCGTGATTGGCGGCTGCGCGCGCGGCCCCGCGTTTCTCGATGCGCGTCGCGCGAAAGTGCTGCCGCAAAGCACCTTGCTGCAATTTCGTCAGGCGCAGCGCGTGGCGCCCGCGCTCAAGCGGCTCAATATCATTCGCGTCTGGAGCGGCGTGGAAGGCTATATGCCCGACGACCGTCCGATCATGGGCGCGAGCGGCACCACGAGTGGCCTGTTCTACGCATTCGGTTTCTGCGGCCACGGTTTTCAACTCGGGCCGGGCGTGGGCGACACGATGGCCGAACTGATCGACACGGGCGCGACCACCACGCCAATCGAGCCGTTCGATATTCGCCGCTTCGCCGCGTTTCAGCCGCCCGAAGGCGGGCCGCACGCCGCGCCGCAATCGGTTCCTGCGACCTGATTCAACGGATACGCAGGCATGCCATGTTGATTGCATCGACTTTGCAGACCGCGCTTATTTCGCGGCGCAGCGGCGAAACGCGCTCCGCGGATTGTTCAGCGGACGCGCGCGCCACGGAAACGACACGCGCCGTACAGCGCGCGCTCGATTTCATCGACGCCTGTTTCGCCGAGCCGATTAGTTTGACCGAGCTTGCGGACGTGGCGGGATTGAGCGTTTCGCGTTTCGCGGCGCGTTTTAGCGGCGAAATGGGCGTCTCGCCGCAGCAATACGTGCGCATCGTGCGCGTGCGCCACGCGCAGCGTTTGCTGCGCCGTGGCGTGTCGCCTTCGCTGGTGGCCGCCGAAGTGGGCTTCTTCGATCAAAGCCATTTGTGCCGCCATTTCAAGCGCGTGCTCGGACGCACGCCGATGGAATGGCTCAACGCGGGCGCGCCGTTTAGTCCGAACGCGTGAATCGTACGAATATCAATCCGCTTTTGAATTAAACAGCGCTTCGAGCGGCCAGCCGTTCTTCACGAACGGCGTGCGCATGATCACGTAGCTGAAATAGCGCTCAATACCAATATCGCGTTCGAGCAAGCCTTCGATCACGCTCTGGTAATGGTGCACGCTGCGCGTGACGAATTTCAGCAAATAGTCGTAGCCGCCGCTCGCGAGATGGCATTCGACGATTTCATCGACGGGGCGAATCGCCGCTTCGAATTTCGCAAAGTCCTCGCGCCGATGGTCGGCCAGCGTGACTTCGGTAAAGACGATCTGCACGTCGCCGAGTTTCTCGATCTGGATCTGCGCGCCATAACCGGCGATATACCCCGCTTTTTCCAGCCTTTTCACGCGCGTGAGACACGGACTCGGCGAGAGCCCGACGGCTTCGGCCAGCTCGACGTTCGTCATGCGCCCCTTCTTCTGCAATTGCGAAAGAATGCGCAAGTCGATGCGGTCGAGTTTGCTGTCGCCGTGAAGCATCATGATCGTTTCGCCCATAAAAAAGCCGCGAGATCCAGGGCGAATCTCGCGGCAGGAAGCTAAGCGATGTTAGCACGCGCGCTTTTTTAAAGGCGCGCGAGTTTCAGGAAAGGGCGGCGCGCACGTCGCGGTCTTCGAGCACGTCGTCGAGCGTGTGCTTCAGGCGCGTGAACAACTGCTCGAATTCAGCTTCGCCATAGCAGAGCGCGGGCGCGAAGCCGAGAATGTTGTCGCCGAATGCGCGGAACACCAGACGATGACGATAAGCCGCCGCTGCGATGCGATCGGAGAGCTTCAGCGACGCATCGAAACGCGCGCGCGTCGATTTGTTCGCGACGAGTTCGAGCGCGCCGAGCAGGCCGCGATGACGCGAATCGCCCACGAGCGGATGATCGAGCAGGCCGTCGAGCCCGGCGGAGAAGCGCGGCGCGAGCGCCTGAGCGTTCGCGAGCAAACCGCCTTCGTGATAGAGGCGCAGCACTTCGAGGCCGATGGCGGCGCTCACCGGATGCGCGGAATAGGTTTGGCCGTGGCCCACGATCGCCGTGTCGTTCTTGTCGCCGGCGATGCCCTGATAAACGGCGTCGGACATGAGCACCGCGCCCATCGGCGCATAACCCGAGGTGAGGCCCTTTGCGACCGTCATCAGGTCGGGTTCGACGTCCTCGGCTTCGCAGGCGAATAGCGGGCCGGTGCGGCCGAAGCCCGTAATGACTTCGTCGGCCACGAACAGAATGTCGAGACGGCGGCACGCATCGCGCATCGCCTTGAGCCAGCCGCGCGGCGGCACGATCACGCCGCCCGAGCCTTGAATCGGCTCGCAGAAGAACGCGGCCACATTGTCCGCGCCGAGCTGCGCGACCTTCGCTTCGAGCGACGCGACCGAGGCGGCGATCAGCGCGGCGTCGTCGGCGCCGTCCTCGCGACGATACGCATAGGGCGAGGGCAGATGATGCTGGTTCGGCAGCGGCAGATCGAAGTTGCGATGGAATGCGGGCAGTGCCGTGAGACCCGCGCCCACCGACGACGAACCGTGATAACCGCGTTCCAGCGCGATCATCTGCTTCTTCGACGGGCGGCCCGTGGCATTGAAATAATGCGTGATGAAGCGGATGGCCGAATCGACCGCATCGGAGCCGCCGAGCGTGAAATACACATGCTGAAGCGAAGCGGGCGTCAGTTCGACGAGCTTCTGCGCGAGTTCGATTGCCGGTTCCGACGAAAAATGAAAATACGTGGTCGCGTAGGGCAGACGCGTCATCTGGCGCGTGGCGGCTTCGACGATGCTCTGCTGGCCGTAACCGACGTTCACGCACCAGAGACCGGAAAACGCATCGAGCAATTCATTGCCGTCGATATCGCGCAGATACGCGCCATGACCCGATTCGAGCACGGTCGTCCCACGCGCTTCGTGCGCGCGGTAATTGATGACAGGATGAATCAGATGCTTACGGTCGGCTTCGATGAGCGGCGAGTTGGACATGGCGTGACGGCCCCGTTGAATGGCGGTGAATGACAGTGAAGACCGCTCGATGGTAGCGCCGCGCGCGCCTCGCCGCGCAGGGAAAAAACGGCGCAAACAGCAGCGCCATGCTCTTTTTGCGGGCCATTCGGCATTTTATGCCGGGGCTTTGACAGCGCATGCCGCGTGCTTCGAAGCGCTTCGCTGTTCGCCGTTTCGCGTCTACAATGCGGCGATATTCGATGCGGTTTTGTGGCGTGGCGGGATGAACACTCGCGATTCCGGCCCAATGAATTCTTCACACACGAACAGGTAACCGACACAATGAGCAAGACATACAGGATCGCGGCCATTGCCGGCGACGGTATTGGCCAGGAAGTGATGCCCGAGGGCGTGCGCGTGGTGGAAGCGGCCGCGAAGCAATTCGGCCTCTCGATCGAATTCACGCATTTCGACTGGGCCAGCTGCGATTACTACCTGCAGCACGGCAAGATGATGCCCGACGACTGGTTCGCCACGCTCAAGGGCTTCGATGCGATTTACTTCGGCGCGGTGGGCTGGCCCGACAAGGTGCCCGACCATATTTCGCTGTGGGGTTCGCTGCTCAAATTCCGCCGCGAATTCGACCAGTACGTGAATCTGCGTCCCGTGCGTCTGCTGCCGGGCGTGCCGTGTCCGCTCGCGAACCGCAAGCCCGGCGACATCGACTTCTTCGTCGTGCGCGAAAACACCGAAGGCGAATATAGCTCGGTGGGCGGCAAGATGTTCGAAGGCACCGAGCGCGAATTCGTATTGCAGGAATCGGTGTTCACGCGTCATGGCGTGGATCGCATTCTCAAATACGCATTCGAACTCGCGAATCAGCGCGGCCGCAAGAAACTCACGGCGGCCACCAAATCGAATGGCATTTCGATCAGCATGCCGTATTGGGACGAACGCGTTGCGGAGATGGCGCAGCAGTATCCGCAAGTGCAATGGGACAAGCAGCACATCGACATTCTGTGCGCGCGTTTCGTGTTGCAGCCCGATCGTTTCGACGTGGTGGTGGCCTCGAATCTGTTCGGCGATATTCTTTCCGATCTCGGTCCCGCCTGCACGGGCACGATTGGCCTCGCGGCATCGGCGAATCTGAATCCCGAGCGCAAGTTTCCGTCGCTGTTCGAGCCGGTGCATGGTTCCGCGCCCGATATTTTCGGCAAGCAGATTGCGAATCCGGTCGCGATGATCTGGTCGGGCGCGATGATGCTCGACTTCCTCGGCAACGGCGACGCCCAGTTCAAGGCCGCGCACGACGCCATCATGCAGGCGATCGAGAAGGTGCTCGTGGAAGGTCCGCGCACGCCCGATATGGGCGGCACGTCGAAGACGGCGGACGTGGGCGCGGCGGTGCTTGCTGCGTTGCAATAAGCGCAGGCGCGCCTGGCGCGCGATGGCAGCGCTCGATGGGATCGCTCGACTGCATCGCTTGATGGGATCGGACAGCCGCGTTACCGTGTGGCGGTCCGATTCCTCACGGAGCCGTCATGAGCGCTCAGGCGAATTCACCGTTGGCCGCCTTCGAGCCCGCGCGTACCGCGCTGCTCGTCATGCATTATCAAACCGATATTCTCGGGCTCTTTCCGGTGGTCGCGCCGGGTTTGCTCGCGAATACGCGCGCGTTATGCGATGCGGCGCGCGCGAAAGGCGTGCGCGTGATGTTCGCCAATCTGCGTTTCAGTGCGGATTATCGGGAAGTCAGCGCGTTGAACAAGAACGGGCAGGGTATTAAAAGTCTGGGTTTGTTTATCGACGACCAGACCGCGCCGGAATTGGCGCAACGGCCCGATGAACTGCTGATCGCCGCGCATCGCGCGAGTGTGTTCACCGGCACCGATTTGCAGGCGCGGCTCGCGGCGCACGGCGTGGATTCGCTGATCATGGTGGGGATTGCATCGACGGGCGTGGTGCTCTCGTCGCTTTCCCACGCGAGCGATGCGGATTTCTGCCTTTATACAGTCAAGGACTGTTGCTACGACCCGGATGAGGTCGTGCACGAGCATCTGTTTGCCACGGCATTCGAAACGCGCAGCACCGTGCTGTCACTCGACGAGGCGCTGCGCCTGCTCGCGTAAGCAAACGGCAAAACGGCATCACGCGAATTCCGCGCGCCGCGAGGCGAAACTCAGCGCGAGCACCGCGAAAATCAGCACGCCGGTGGCGACCTGCTGCCAGTAGAAGTTCCAGCCGATCAGCAACAAGCCATTCGCGACGAGACTCAGCAGCAGCACGCCCAGCAGCGTGCCCGGCACATTGGGCCGTCGCGCGCGCGAGAGCGTGGTGCCGATGAACGTCGCGCCAATCGCGTTGAGCAGATAGCCGTTGCCCGCTTGCGGCACATAGGCTTTCACCATCGACGAGAGCAGCAGGCCGACCACGCCATAGATCAGCGCGCCCGCCACGAAGGTCGCGACCACCACGGCGCCGACCGGCAAGCCCGAATAACGCGCGACGCCGGGCTGCGAGCCGAGCGCGGCGCTGTAGCGTCCGAACACCGAATGCGCGAGCGCCAAGTGCACAGCCAGCGCGAGCGCCGCGACGATCCACAAGGGCACAGGCACGCCCGCGAAGGTGCCGTGCGCGAGCGCGCCGAACAGCGGCGGCAGGCTCATGCCGAGCAGATAGATGGGCTGCCCGCCATCGGTGGCCAGTTGCTGCAAGGTCTGGCCGATGAACAGCGTGCCGAGCGTCGCGAGAAACGGCGCGATGCCGAGTCCCGCCACCAGCACGCCGTTGAACGCGCCGACCAGCAAGGCCGCGCCGAGTCCCGCGAACGCGGCCAGCGGCACGCCCACGTGATGCGCGCTGAGCAGCACGAACACGAGGCTGCCCACATCGACGGCGGTGCCGAGCGAGAGATCGACCGCGCCAATCGAAAGCGCGAGCGTCATGCCGAGCGAGGCAATCGCCAGCAGTGCGAAATTATTCAGGAGTACGTCCGCAAGATTGGCGGGACGCGCGAAGCCCGGCGAGCACACGGCGAAAAACACGCTGACGGCGACCAGCGCGCCCGGCAGCGAAAAGCGCTGAACACGCGCGAACCAGTCAGTCATGAGCATGGGTTCCGAGATGACGGCGGCGCAGCAGCGCCGTCGTGGCGACCACGAAGAGGATCAGCGCGCCTTCCACGCCATTGACCCAGTAGCTGGAGACGTTGTCGAGCTGAAAGCCGTTGCTGACCACGCCGATGAACAGCACCGCGAGCAGCGTGCCGGGCATCGTCGGCACCATGCGGCGCGAAAACACCACGCCGAGCAGCGCGGATGCCACCACGGCCAGCAGGTTTTCGCCCGCGCCCGGCGAACTGCCGCTCAACAGCGCCGACGAGGCGAGCGCGGCAATCCCCGCCGCGAGGCCACCGAGCAGATAGCTCGCGGCCACGTAGGCGCGCACGTTCAGGCCCGCCGCGCGCGCGGCCTGCGCGTGTTCGCCGCTCGCACGCAATCGCAGCCCGAACGGCGTGTAGTGGACCACGAGCGTGAACAGCGCCGCGACCGCGACGAGCGCCGTCGCCAGATGCGGAATGCCGAACGCGCCTTCGTCGATCAGCCAGCCGAGCAGCGGCGAGGACGCGGGCACCGACGTGTTTTGCGTGAGCACGAGTTCGAGGCCCGCGCAGAGATTCATCGTCGTGAGCGTCGCGAGCAGCGGCAGAATGCGCAGGCCGAGCACGGCGAAGGCGTTGAGCGCGCCCACGGCCACGCCCGCCGCGAGTGTGAGGCCCACGGCTTGCGCGCTTGTTGCGCCCGCGCGCAGCGTCACGGCATAGACGGCGGCGCACAGGCCCAGATTCGCGGCGATGGAGAGGTCGAGGCCGCCCTTGATCGGGTCCGCGCCGCCGCCGATCAGCACGGCCGTGAGCCCGAGTCCGAGCACGCCGACCACCGCCGATTGCTGCACGATGTTGGCGAGATTCGCCACCGAGAGAAACAGCGGCGACGTCAGCGCGAATACCGCGAAAACCAGTGCGAATGCGAACACCGCGCCGCCGCGCAGCCAGAATTGCGCGCCTGGAGCGTGGCCGCGCAGCGGGGCGGCGGCTTCGATATCGGCTTCGATTTCGGCTTCGTCGTTGTTGTCGCGCAGCGCGTCGAGGCGCTCGATCACCTTGCCGGTCATGCGGCGTTCTCCTGGGTTGGCGCGGCGTCGTTCGGCGCGGCGTGCGCGCCACCGCGCGCGAGCGTCGCCCACGCGAGCAGATCCTGTGTGCTGGCGTCGTGCGATGCCACGTCCTGCACGATCGCGCCGCGCGCGAGCACGAGCACGCGATCGGTCACGTCGAGCAGTTCATGCAGATCGCTCGAAAAGATCAGCACCGACGCGCCTTGCGCCACGAGCCGATCGATGAGGCGGTAGATATCGGCTTTCGCGCCCACGTCGACGCCCACGGTCGGTTCGTCGAGGATGTAGATGCCGCCGCTATCGCGCTCGCCGCCGCCTTGCGCGCGGCCCAGCCATTTGCCGAGCGCGACCTTCTGCTGATTGCCGCCCGAGAGATGCCGCACGGGCGCATGCGGGCCGGGCGTGCGCACGCCGAGCGTGTCGATGAGCGCACGCGCGGCCGCCGTCTCGCGGCGCGTATCGACGAGGCCGAAGCGGCTGAAGCGCGCGAGACTCGCGAGCGAAAGATTCTCGCGCACCGGCAGCGCGGTCGCGACGCCCTGGCGGCGGCGGTCTTCGGGCACGAAGGCGATGCCGCGGCGCACGGCGTCGGCGGGACGGCGCAGGCGCACGGTCTTGCCGTGCACGCGCAATTCGCCGAGCACGCCGCGCTCCAGGCCGAACAGGCTGCGCACGAGCGGCTTGCCGCCCGAGCCGACCAGCCCGGTCACGCCGAGCACTACGCCGCGACGCAGCGTGAACGAGAGCGGGCCGAAGCGGCCCGGCGCGTGCAGATCGCGGGCTTCGAGCACCGCGCCTTGTGCTTCCGGTGAGGTGTTCGGCGCGCGTCGCGCGCGTGCAGCGGGCGGCGTGCCGATCATCGCTTCGACGAGCGTTTCGACGGGCGTCGTGCGCGCCTCGACCTGCGCCACGTCGACGCCGTCGCGCAAGACCGTCACGCGGTCGCACAGCGAGGCGATTTCGTTCAGATAGTGCGAGACGTACAGGATCGTCAGCCCGCGCGCACGCAGTCGGTCGATGATCTGCAACAGGCGCTCGACTTCGCGGCTCACGAGCGCGGCGGTCGGTTCGTCGAAGACGAGAATGCGCGGCGCACGCATGAGCGCGCGCGTGATCTGCACGATCTGCTGTTCCGCCACGCTCAGTTCGCCGATCAATTTATCGGGCGGCAGCGCGATATCGAAATGCGCGGCGAGCGCGTCGCTCGCGCGGCGGCGCATGCGGCGCAGATCGAGCGGCAGCAGCGTGCGTAATGCGCGGAAGCCTGGCAACGCGCCGCGCGGCACCGTCGCTTCGTCGCCGAGCGCCAGCGCTTCGGCCACGGTAAACGTCGGCGAAAGCAGACGTTCCTGATGAATGAACGCGATCTCGCCAGGCGCGCCGCCGTCGAGCTTCACGCCATCGACGCGAATCTCGCCCGCGTCCGCGCGTTCCAGTCCGGCGAGGATCTTGATGAGCGTCGATTTGCCCGCGCCGTTCTGGCCGATCAGCCCATGCACGGTGCCGCGCGCCGCGCTCAACGACGCGCCGCGCAGCGCCTGCACGCCGCCATACTGCTTGACGAGCCCGCGCAGTTCGAGCGCGGGCGCGGGGGTGGCCTGCGCGCCTTGCGTATCGGGAGGGATCGCGGCAGGCGTCGGCGATTCGCCGCGCGCGTCGTCGATGAGCGTGCTCATTTCGCCGCGAGCTGGCCGGTTTGCGCGCTCTGACCGAGCGCCTTCTGCACCTCGGCGGCGTTCTCCTTGGTCGCGAGAATCGACGGCACATAGGTGTACGGCGGCAGATCGCGCTGGCCGGCCAGATAGCGCGCGACGTTGTCGACGGCGGTCTTGCCGATCAGCGCGGGCTGTTGCGCGACCACGGCGGCGGCGCTCGATTTCGGGTCCTTCACGAGCGTGACGACGTCCGGGCTGCCGTCGACGGCATAGGTGCGGATCTCGCTGCGATGCGCCGCGTCGACCGCCTGGGTCGCGCCGACTTGCGGCACGTCCCACGCCGACCAGATCGCCGCGATTTGCCCCTTCGGATACTTGGCGAGCAACTGGCTGACCTGCGCATAGGCGCTCTGCACGGTGTTCGGAATCACGTCGCGCAGCTCGGGCTGAATGATATGCACCTTCGGGTAGTACTTGAGCACGGCCTTCAACTGGTCGTAGCGGATCGCGCACACGGGCACGCCGTAAAAACCGTTGAACACGAGGATATTGCCCTCGCCGTGAATGTCGTTGACGAGCTTGAGCGCCAGTTGCTCGCCGATGAAGAAGTTGTCCGAGGTGGTGTCGTTGATGCTCGACGGCGAGGCCGTGTCGATCGTGAACAGCGGGATGCCCGCCTGGCGGATTTTCTGCAACCACGGCTCCAGCACGGTCGCGGTGCCGAGCTGCTCGATGATGGCGTCGGGCTTTTGCGCGATCAGCGTCTGGATCTGCGCGATCTGGCGGTTGTCGTTGCGGCCCGCGTCGAGCGCGATAGGCGTGCCGCCGAGGCGCTTCACTTCGTCGATGGCGCCCTGATACGCCTTCAGGTCCCAGTAGTGATCGGTCCCGGCCGCCGTGATGCCGATGCGCTTGCCCTTGAGCGACGGAACGTCGGCGTTGGCTTGCGGGGTTGAAAGCGCGCTCGCCGGTGCACTCGATTGTGCACTCGGTTGGGCCTCGCCTTGCGCCAGCGCGGCGGGGCTGATCGCCGTCATCGCGGCGAACGCGCCGAGCGCGAGGGCGAACGCCGTGGCGGCGCGTTTGAGGGCGAAGGGTCGGGTTGTCTCGCGGTTCATGTCGTCGTCGATTCGTTGTTCTGGCGGCCGCCCGGGCGGGCGGGGAGCGTTGCGCTACGAATCTAAGCGGCACGGACCGCGATGCGAAGTATCGAATCGAGCTAAGGATAGTTGCGCGGGCGTGGAATGCTTTTGCAGCGGTTTTAAACCGCGATGGCAGGCGCACGGATGGCATGTGTCATCCGCCGCTTGGCCGCCCGAAACCCGCCCATAACCGCGCTCCCGTAAACGGGCGACGGTGGTCCGCTCGGGGCCGCCGCCCAGCGGCCGGCGCGGGTTATGTGTGCGCGGTGCCCGTCGAGAAAATCATGAACGCGACGGGCTGGAGCGGCACGCTTTAACGCTGCTTCGACATGCTCGATGCGCTGAGGTATCGCTCAAGCATCGAGCACATCGAGCACATCGGGCACCACCATCGAGACGGCCAGCGCGCCGTCGATCACCTCATGTTCGATATGGCGCGCGAAGAACGAGCGCGTCTGCGCGGTTGGTTCGGCGTCATCGGCGGCCTGGAGTTGCGCGCGCAAACCGGCGCGCTGTTCACGCGTGGCGCGCAGCAACGCGCCCACCGATTGCGCGAGCGCGGCGAGGCGCGCTCGGTCCGCGTGGTCAAGCGCGGCATCGGCGCCTTCGAGCGGCGACACCACGCCCACGAGCTTGCGCAGCCGCAGCATCAGCACGCTCGCATGCGCCGCGCGGTGATTCGAACTCAGCGATTCGAGCCGCGTGGCCGAGATCACCGATTCGAGCGCATCGACGGCGAGGCACGCCTGGCGGCGTAGCGCGGCGATATCGCGGGCATTGCGTTCGGCTTGCGCTTCGCGCTGCGCGGCATCGGCGGAGTCCGCGCTTTCACTCTCGCTTGCCGATGCGTGTCCGCGCAACACCGCCTGCACATACTCGCTCACGCATTTGAGCGCGTGCGCGGCGGCCGGGCCGAGCTTGTGCTGCTCCCATTCGGGCCACGCGAGAAAACTCGCCGCGACGCCCACGGCCACGCCCGCGAGACTGTTGAGCACGCGCGAGACCGCGAGATCCCACGGCTCGCCCACGGGCGTGCCCAGATGCGCGACCAGCACGAAATGCGAGGTGAGGAACAGGATGTACGAGACGTAGCTGACCGCGCGCGCCGCGAGGGTGCCGGTTGCGAGCGGCAGGATCGCCAGCGCGAGCAGGATCGGGCTGTGGATCGCCAGCGCGAGCGCCGAAGCGAGCACCGCGCCGAGCATGGTGCCGCCGATGCGCAGGCTCGACACGCGCACCGTCTGCGAAAACGTGGGCTGCACGATGAACATGGTCGTGAGCGCGAGCCAGTAGCCTTGCTCGCCGCTGCGCCAGCGCGCAAGCGATACGGCGATCATCGCCGCGACCGCGAGGCGTGCCGCGTAGCGCGCGAACACGCCATGCGTGCGGACTTGCGCGACCACGGCGCGCAGCGCGTCGCGCCACGGCTGGCTCGCGTGTGACGCGGCCGCATCGGCGGCGCGGGCGGCGTTGCGTGTGCCGCTGTCGGGATCGGCGTCGGCGGCCAGCGTGGCGAGGCGCGCGCACAGCGTCATGAACGACTCGCGCCACGCGCGGGCGTCGATCGACGGCGCTTCGGCATCGGCGGATTCGCGCGCGAATTCCGCGTGCTCGGCGAACGGGCGCAGACGCTTGGCGGTCAGGGCGGCGTCTGGTTTGGCGGCGCGGCGCAGGTCGGCCGCGCAGGCGTCGATGGCTTCGGCGAGGCGTTCGAGCACCGCGCGGATCAGTTCGAGCGTGGCCGCTTCGGCGTCGGCTTGCGGCGCGCGGCTGCGGCTGTGCAGCAGGCTTTCGATGCCCGCAAGCAGCGCCATTGCCTGTTCGGCGTCGGCGAGCCAGCGGCGGCAGGCGGGCGCGACCGCGCCGGGTGCGGCGGAGATCGCGGCGCTCATCGTGTCGAGCGTAGTGCGCAGTTCGGCGCGGCTCGCGGCGGCGCCGTGACGGCTGTCGGGCGCTTGCGCGAGTTTGCCGACGTAGGAGCCGAGCGCGTAGAGCCACGCGAAGGTCGCAGAACGCACGCGCGTATCGGCGCTGTATTGCCAGAGCGCGAGATTGCAGGCGGTGGCCCAGACGCCGCCGGCGACGAAGTAGAGCGCGTAATCGCGCGCGTCTTGCAGGCCATGCACCGGGAAGGCCGCGCAGACCGCGAAGGCCGTCGCCACGAGCAGGCCGCGCAGGCCGGGCAGCGCGCCCCGGCAGCGCACCAGCGCGCCGAGCCATGCGCTCACGCCCGCGAGCACGATGGCGAGGCCGGGCACCGCGCCCGCCGCAATCGCATAGCCCGCCGCGAGCGCGCCGAGCACGGCGAACAACAAGCCTTGTTCGATGCGCTCGCGTGGCCGCGTGCCGGAGTCGTCGCAGAGGCAGGTCCAGAACGCCGCGATCGCCGACCAGCACAGCAGCGGCGCGTGCCACGCCGCCGCGAGCACGGCGGGCGCGGCGCAGATCAGGCCGCCGCGCACCGATTCGGAAAACGGCAGCCGGTGGCGGCCATGCGAGAGGGAACGCAGGAGCGCGGCGCGCCCGGCCATCGAAAAGATCATGCGCGTCCTCGTCGAACTAGCTGGCGGCGCGCGGCGCGGCCGACTTCGCGCAGACGGGAAAGAATGGCGTCGCGGCTACTCATCACTTGTTCCTCTTGTTGTGTTTCCGATACCCGTCGCGGAAGGTCTGCTTCAGCGCTTCGGGTAGCTCGCGCTGCTTGCCCCGGGCGTTGAGCGGATTGTAGAGCACCGCGCGCGGCCATGTCGCAACTGCCTTGCCCGCGCCATTGATGGCCGCGCGATAGCGCTTCGGATGCGCGAGTACCTGACCGGCGGCTTTCGTCGCCTATGCTGGCGGCGCGCAGCGTGCCGCAGCTATGGTGCAGGCCGACCTGATGCGGAAACGAGGCCCACGGAAACTCGCGCAACTGAAGCACGTCGTGAATGAACTCGACTAGAGTTTCGGCGGCGGCCTGCTTTTCGCAGTCGCTATTGCCCATCGACTGGCCGCACGCGGATTACATTCGTAACGCGGCATGTGATGTCATTTCATGAATTGGTGGCGTACGCAATCCGCGCGAAGATCGTTGAGCGATTTGAGATTCACCTTTCAAAACCCGATGGCATTGATAAAAGGCCGTTTCTCTACAATACAGGCTCAGTTAAAGATCAGTTTAGAGTTACGGAGTCAGCGCATGGGTCACGCCAAATTCAACCAAGCCGGTCGCCAGGGCGTCACCCGCAGCAAGCTGTTGCCGCTTTCCGCTGCGATGGTGCAGGCCACGTCGCTGCAAAACCATCTCGCGCTCGAAGCGCTGCGCAGCCGTCACGGCGCGAGCCTGCACGTGACGTTTCTGTTTCGCGCGGTCTACCTGACGTATTTGATGAGCGACGTCAGCGAGCAGAGCAGCGAGATCGACGTGTTTCAGGAAGCCGAGGCCGCATTGACCCGATGCAGCGGCCGCGCGGAAGATCAGGGCGCATGGCATTTGAACGACGCGGAAATCGAGGCGCTAAAAACGGTGTTGAGCCTGCATGACTGGCAGCTTCAGACGCTGCCCGCGCATCGTTACGAATCGTCGTGCGCGCATTTGCTGAACTTTTTGATGGACGGCGACCGATCGGTGATTCCCGTATTCGAAATCGCTGATTGAATTTTCTTTCGCCATAAAAAACGCCCCGGCAGTTTCAACTTGCCGGGGCGTTTGGCTTGATGGGCCGCTTCGTTAAACTGCGCGGCGCACCATCAATTCCTTGATCTTGCCGATTGCCTTGGTCGGATTCAAACCCTTCGGGCACACGTCGACGCAATTCATGATCGTGTGGCAGCGGAACAGACGATACGGATCTTCGAGATTGTCGAGACGTTCGCCAGTCGCTTCGTCGCGGCTGTCCGCGATAAAACGATACGCCTGCAACAAGCCCGCCGGGCCGACGAATTTATCCGGGTTCCACCAGAAGCTCGGGCACGACGTCGAGCAGCTCGCGCAAAGAATGCACTCGTATACGCCGTCGAGTTCGTCGCGTTGATCGGGCGTTTGCAGACGCTCTTTTTCGGGCGGCGGCGTATCGTTGATCAGATACGGTTTGATCGAGTGATACTGATTAAAGAAGTGCGTCATGTCGACGATCATGTCGCGCACGACCGGCAGTCCCGGCAACGGACGCAGCACGATTTTCTGCGGCAGATCGTTCAGGTTCGTCAGACACGCGAGACCGTTCTTGCCGTTGATGTTCATGGCGTCCGAACCGCAGACGCCTTCACGGCACGAGCGGCGGAACGACAGCGTCTCGTCCACTTCCTTGAGCTTCACCAGCGCGTCGAGCAGCATGCGCTCGTGCGTGAGGTCCAGCTCGTAGGTTTGCATGCGCGGCGCGGCGTCCTTGTCGGGATCGTAGCGATAGACTTCAAAAATGCGTTTAGCCATTTTCCAGTTCCTTGTGACAGGCGTGCGCGATCAGAACGTACGCGGCTTCGGCGGCACGGACGCGACGCTCATCGGCTGCATCTGCACCGGCTTGTAGTCGAGGCGGTCGCCCTCGCTGTACCACAGCGTGTGGCGCAGCCAGTTTTGATCGTCGCGTTCCTTGTGCTCGCTCGGCGCGTGCGCGCCGCGGCTTTCCTTGCGCGCTTCCGCCGAGACCATCGTGGCGCGCGCCACTTCGATCATGTTCGCCACTTCGAGCGCTTCCACGCGCGCCGTGTTGAACACCTTCGACTTGTCTTTCAGATGCAGATCGCCGACGCGTTGCGCCACGTCGCCGATCATTTTTACGCCTTCAGCCATGAGTCTTTCGGTGCGGAACACGCCCGCATGGTTTTGCATGGTCGAGCGGATGTCACGCGCCACGTTTTGCGTCGGTTCGCCCGACGTCGATTTTTCCAGCTTGTTCAAACGCGAGAGCGCGAAGTCGGCGGCATCGGCGGGCAGCGGCTTGTGGCTGCGAATTTCCTTCACATGATTGATGATGTGATTGCCCGCTGCGCGGCCGAACACCACGAGATCGAGCAGTGAATTCGTGCCCAGACGATTCGCGCCGTGCACCGAGACGCACGAACATTCGCCCACGGCGTAGAAACCGTTGATCGGGTCCTTGAAGCCCTTCGACGTGCCCACGACCTGGCCATGAACGTTGGTGGGAATGCCGCCCATTTGATAATGGATGGTGGGCACGACCGGAATCGGCTCCCTGATCGGATCGACGTTCGCAAAACGAATGGCGATCTCGCGAATCGAAGGCAGACGCTTCATGATGGTCTCGGCGCCAATATGCGAGAGGTCGAGCAGAATGTGATCCTGCTTCGGACCCACGCCGCGGCCTTCGATAATTTCTTGCCCCATCGAACGCGAAACAAAGTCGCGCGGCGCGAGATCCTTCAGCGTCGGCGCGTAACGTTCCATGAAACGCTCGCCGTTCGAGTTCCGCAGAATGCCGCCTTCAC
>NZ_CAJZAR010000067.1:72177-133932 GCF_914484835.1 Paraburkholderia tropica | reverse complement strand
GTCGAGCGCCACGGCGGCGAGCGCGCCCGCGACGGCCTCGGCGGCCACCGCCGCTTCCGCGCCGCTCACCGATGCACTGCGCTCGAACGGCCTCGTCCTGCAACTCGCCGATCACGCCGCGCATAGCGTGCGGCTCATCAGCGAGCGGCTCGCGCACGCGCGCACGGCGCTGTTCGACACCGGGTCCGCGCGCGGCTGGTGGCGCGAACGCCTGAGCACGCCCGAGGGCCATGCGATGCTGCTCGGACTGCTGCGCGTGCTGCTGCTCACGCTCGTGCCCGCGCTGGCGATCGAGGCGCTGCTGCGACGCGCGCTCGCCAAGCCGCATCGCTCGATCGTCGCGCACGCCGCCGCCACGCTCGACGACTCCGTCGACGCCAGCGCGCCCGTCGCCGCGCCGCCAGCGCAACCGCAGACGCCGGAAGCGACCGGCACGGCCACCGCGCTCAAAGCCGAGACGCCATCCGGCGACGACGACGATGCCCTGCGCGCCGCCGCCGGCATGGAAGCCGCCGACGCGCCCGCCAAGGACACAAAAACCGCCGGATCGACTTCCGGCTCCACCAGCACCACCAGCACCGCCAAAGCCACCGACGCCGATCCGAACGCCGGCCCCAACGCGAACCCGGCCGCGAATGCCGCCGCGCGCGCAACCGTGACCGCCGCCGCAGCCAGCGACGCCGCGCCCAACGAGGACCCGCTCACGCGCGCACGCGAAGCGCGCCATCGCAGCCGCGGCGCGCATCATTGGCGCCTGCTGCAACGCCTGCCCGCCGCGCTGCTCGTGACGCTGCTCGACCTCGTGCCCGTGATGGGCTTCGGCCTGATCGCAGCAGGCGTGCTCTCACTCTTTGGCGCCGACGATGCCGCGCCGGCCGCCGCTGTGGGCGAACTCGTCGACACGTGGGTGATCTGCCGCATCGTGATCGCCGTGGGCGCCCTGCTGTTCGCGCCCGACTCGGACGCGCTGCGCCTGACGCGCATGAGCGCGACGTGGGCCGCGTTCTCGCAGCGCTGGGTCGTGCGCATCGTCGTGATCGGCGGCGTGGGCGGCGCGCTCGCGGGCGCGGTGCCGCTCGGCATGACCGAGGACGCCCATCTCGCCCTCGTGAAGCTCGTCACGCTGATCGGCCATCTCGCGCTCGTCGTGATGATCCTCCAATGCCGCAAACCCGTGGCCGCGTGGCTGCGTAACGTGGCCGCGCAGCGCGGCTCGCTGGCCTGGCTCGCGCACTGGTTCGCCGACATCTGGGCCGTGGCCGCGATCTTCGTGGTCATGGCGCTCTGGTTCGTATGGGCGCTCGACCTGCGCGGCGGCTATCGCGAACTGATGCGCGCGGGCGGCCTTTCGCTCGCGGTGCTGCTGGTCGCGCGCGTGGCCGCCATCGTTGCACTAGGCGCGCTCGGACGCGTGTTCGATCCGCTCGGCAACCGCGCCGACATGACCATCTCGCAACGCCGCGCTTACCGCTACTACCCCGCCTTGCGCCGCGTGGCGATTGCCGCGCTGTGGATCGTCACGCTCGACGTGCTGCTGCACGTTTGGGGCCTACGTCCCTCGCGCCTGCTGATGAACGCGCCGATCGGCCATCTGCTCGGCTCCGCGCTGCTCACGATCGCCGTAGCCGTGGCCGTGGCGATCGTCATCTGGGAGGCCGCGAACGGTGCCGCCGAACGCCGCCTCAACGCCTGGACCGACGCCGGCGATTACGTGCGCGCCGCTCGCCTGCGCACGCTGCTGCCGATGTTCCGCACCACGCTGTTCGTCGCGATCTTCGTGATCGTGGGACTCACCGCGCTTTCGCAGCTCGGCGTGAACACCGCGCCATTGATCGCGGGCGCGAGCATCTTCGGCGTGGCGCTCGGCTTCGGCTCGCAGAAGCTCGTGCAGGACTTCATCACCGGCATCTTCCTGCTCACCGAAAACGCGATGCAGGTCGGCGACTGGGTGACCGTGGCGGGCGTCTCCGGCACGGTGGAGTTCCTCTCGATCCGCACGGTGCGCCTGCGCGGCGGCGACGGCTCGCTCTACACCGTCCCGTTCAGCTCGGTGACGACGGTCAACAACACGAACCGCGGCATCGGCAATGCAGCGGTCAAGGTGGTGATCGCGCACGGCAACGACCTGCAACGTGCGATCGACACGCTCAAGGAGATCGGCGCCTCGATCCGCGCCGACGACGCTTTCAAGAACGGCATACTCAGCGACTTCGCCTACTGGGGCGTGGATCAGGTCGACGGCGCGAGCGTCACGCTTGTCGGCCAGATCCAGTGCAAGGACTCGTCGCGCTGGGGCGTGCAGCGCGAATTCAACCGCCGCGTGCTGGCGCTGTTCACGGAGCGCGGCATCGAACTGGCGAACCCGCAGCGCAATTTCGTGATCGGCGTACCGCACGAAAGCGACGTGGAAGGCCGCGTGTTCGGCACCGGCGAGCGCGACGGCGATGACGCGCGCACGACGCCGCGCGGGAAACCGTCCTGATCCCGGAAAAGCTCACCTTTGCGTATGCACGCTCGCCGTGCGACGCGCGAGACGTGACGGGACCTCACGCAGCGGCGGGGCTTTGCGCGCGATCGCACGATGCGATTCGCGCGTGAAGCCACCGCGATGCCGTGGCTCCCGAAGAAGCTCACCTTTGCGCGCGTAGCAATGCACGCGGGGTCATCCACTGCCGGCAAGCGCCGATTGATCGTGGCGCTCACGTGCGTAGCGAATGAGCGTAACGATCTTGCGCGACTGCCGCACACATGAACCGACGTCGTGCTCGTTTAGCGTGCGGGTGAGGTCGTAGTCGGCATGGCGGCGTGCGCGCTTGAGCACGGCCAGCTCGCGCGAAACCTGAGACGCCACCGTTCGCCCGCTCACCAGCTTCGCGCCCCAGCCGGTTAACGCGTCGACAACCGCTCGATGCGATTCCGAAGACATCACCCGATCACGCGCCGGCGTGTACTCACGAGGGATGCTTGCGATACAGGCGTGAAAGGCGCCATAGTACGAACGAGAAACGGCACTCCGCCTGTCCGCTTCACTTGCGGGCTCGCACAGCAGCCGCTCTGCCGTATCGATAAACTCCTCGGGCGTCATCAGACCGTTTCCATTTCACCGAGATTGATGGCAAACGTGCTGAGCACGGAAAGGCCGCCCGTCTCTTGCAGCACCTCCGTCAACGCCTCATCCAGCTGCTCCACCTCCTCGCGCTCCCTCGCGACCTGCACCGTCACATAAACGGCCTCGTCGCCGGGACCGTCGTCGACGAATTCGCAGGCCGCGAGCGCTCGCACGCGACGCGTGGCGAGAAAACCATAAAGCGCGTCGTGCAGCGCTTCGACGACAGAGAGCGGCACCGAGTACTGATCCAGAATGGCCACCGCCTTGCGCCGATACCCCTCGGTTTCACGGTCCGTTGCGTTCGAATGTGAACTCAGCACCTGCGTGAACTCCAGCGCGCGCATCCAGCGCCCCGCCTGCCACGCCATGTCGATTGCGCCGCGCAGTGCGAGCAGACTGGACGGCTGCGCCTCCCACGCGCGCTCGGCGACTTGCGCGGCTTCGCGAAAACGGTTGCAGGCCGCGAGCGCCACGGCGAAATTGATGCCGACCTGCGCGCCGCGCTCGCAGCGCATGGCATTCGCGAACAAGGCTTCGACGGCCTCGCCGTCCCAGCGCTCGGCGGCCAGCATGCCGAGCGTTTGCCACGCGAGCGCCGGATGCGCGTCCATGCTTTCCTTCGCGATGCGCTCGAGGCGCTTGCGCGTGGCCGTGTCGAGATCGCCCGCGTCTTCGTCGAGATGCGCGCAGATCTGGTTGAACGCCGCCGTGACCGCTTCCGCGGAAAGTGTCTTTCGATCCGTCGACATAATTCAGTTCTCCCTTCCGATGACCGCAAAAAATGCAACCGATACGATGCCAAATCGAGGCTAAATCGAGGCCAATCTGGCGTGCGAGATAACGTACGCCGTGCAGCGCACGCGTCGAAAAAATACTAGCAGCGGAGAATCGGTGTTTCTTTGAGGTTCGTACTGCGAAGCTGTCGATGGGACGAAAAAAACGCTGCGGACAACGGCACAATGAGCCATCGTCCACAGCGTTTTTTAACCGGAGGAGCGCCGCGTGCGCTGCGTGCCTTGCGTCCTTTAAGCTTCCACGTCTTCGAGACTGAAAATTTCCGACTGGTCGTTATACGAGAAGATCTCGCCGTAACGGCCCCAGTCGATCACCGTGTCCAGCGTTTCTTCTGCGGCCGTGTCCGAGAGGAAATCCTCCAGTTCCTGCTCGAAACGCACGCGCGGCGCGCGGTGGCCCGGGCGTTCGTTGAGCACCTTCTTGATCCGCGCCGCGAGCGGCACGTTGCGCAGCAGGTGATCGGCGAACATGAGCTTGCGCGCCTGCGTGCCCATCTCGGCAAACACGCGCGCGGGCGGCGTGAGCAACAGGTCGCCGTCGCGCACATCGGCAAAACCCAGCAATTGCAGCATTTCCGCAATCGGGAACAGGTCGTCCACTTCGAGATGCAGCGAGCGCGCGATTTCCGGCATGTCGGCGCGGCCATGGTACGGCGCGGCCGCCAGCGTTTCGATCAGACCGGCCATCAGGTTCGTCGAAACGTCGGGCAAACGGCTGCCCACTTCGAGACGGCGCGTGGTGGTTTCGGCCGCGTCGCGCGCGGTCATCTTCGCGTAGATCTCGTCCACGAGCTTGCGGAACGCCGGGTCCAGGCGATTGCGCGGGTGCTTGAACGGCACCTTGATTTCGGCCACCACGCGTCCCGGATTCGACGAGAGCACGAGAATGCGGTCGCACATGAACACCGCTTCTTCGATGTTGTGCGTGACGATCAGCATCGACTTGATCGGCATGCGGCCCTGCGTCCAGAGATCGAGCAGGTCGGTACGCAGCGTCTCGGCCGTCAGCACGTCGAGCGCGGAAAACGGCTCGTCCATCAGCAGCAGCGCCGGGTCGACCACGAGCGCGCGCGCGAAGCCCACGCGCTGACGCATGCCGCCCGAGAGTTCGCGCGGGTAGGCGTTTTCGAAGCCGTCCAGACCGATCAGGTCGATGGCGGCCAGCGCGCGTTCGCGGCGCTCGCGCGCGGGCACGCCCTGCGCTTCGAGACCGGCTTCCACGTTCTGCAGCACCGTGAGCCACGGAAACAGCGCGAAGGTCTGAAACACCATCGAGACGCCCTTCGCCGGGCCTTCGAGCGGCTTGCCGAGCCAGTTCACCTCGCCCGCGCTCGCTTCGATGAGGCCCGAGATGATGCGCAGCAGCGTCGATTTACCCGAGCCCGAACGGCCGAGCAGCCCGACGATTTCGCCTTCGCGCAGCGAGAGATTGACGTCGTCGAGCACGAGGCGCTCGTCGTCTTTCTTCGCGAAACCGCGCGACATGTGCTTGACGGAAAGCACTTCCTCGCCAAGCGTGGGCCGCACGGGCAGCAGGTCGGATGAGACGATTTTCGGATTCAGCATGATGTTTTACTCCATCTCAATCGAGCCGCAGCCGGGACTCGGCGTAGGTGTACAGCGGACGCCAGAGCACGCGATTGAACAGCGTCACGAACAGGGACATCATCGCGATGCCCAGAATGATCTTTGGAAAATCGCCGGCGGCGGTCATCTGCGCGATGTAGGCGCCAAGGCCGTGCGCTTCGAGTCGCGTATCGCCCCATTGCACGTATTCAGCAACGATGCTCGCATTCCACGCGCCGCCCGAGGCCGTGATCGCGCCCGTGATGTAGTACGGGAAAATGCCCGGCAGGATCGCCTGACGCCACCACTGCCAGCCGCGAATGCGGAAATTCTTCGCCGCTTCCTTGTAGTCGTTCGGATAGGCGCTCGCACCCGCGATCACGTTGAACAGGATGTACCACTGCGTGCCGAGCACGATCAGCGGCGAGAGCCAGATGTCCGGGTTCAGGTGGAAACGCACGATCACGATCACGAAGACCGGGAACAGCAGGTTTGCCGGGAACGCCGCGAGAAACTGCGCGAGCGGCTGGAACTTTTCCGCGAGCGCTGGGCGCAGACCGATCAGCACACCGAGCGGCACCCAGATTACCGAGGCAATCGCGATCAGCAACATCACGCGCAGCAGCGTGATGAGGCCGAGCACGAGCACATGGCCCACTTCGTCGAGCGAGACGCCGGTGCGCACGTAAGCCACCACGCGCCAGACCACGAACAGCGTGAGCGCGATCACGCACACGGCCCAGATGGCGTCGCCGACACGCGAACGCTTGCTGAGCGTGAGGTTCACGGCGGGCATCGCCTTCGGCAGTTGCACGCGGAACGGAATGCGCGCGAGCGTCGCGAGCAGGAAGCCCATCGGCACCAGCAGGCGGTGAATCAGATGCGTGCGGCGGATCAGGTCGAGCAGCCAGGACTCGGGCGCGTCGCCGGAACTGGTGTTTTCCATACGGAACTTGTCGGCCCACGCGACGAGCGGACGGAACAACAATTGATCGTAGGCGAGGATCACGACCGTCATCGTCAGGATCACCCAACCGATGGCGTGCAGATTCTTTTCGGAAATCGCCTGCGCCAGATACGCGCCGATGCCCGGCAGCGTGATCGTGTTGTTGCCGACCGTGATCGCTTCGGAGGCCACGACGAAGAACCAGCCACCCGACATCGACATCATCATGTTCCAGATGAGGCCCGGCATCGAGAACGGCACTTCGAGTTTCCAGAAGCGTTGCCAGCCGGTCAGATGGAAACCCTTCGACACTTCATCGAGATCGCGCGGCACGGTGCGCAGCGACTGATAGAAGCTGAACGTCATGTTCCACGCCTGGCTCGTGAAAATCGCGAAGATCGCCGCGAGTTCGGCACCGAGCACGCGCGAGGGAAACAGCGCGAGGAAAAACGTGACCGTGAACGAGATGTAGCCCAGCACCGGCACCGACTGAAGAATGTCGAGAATCGGCACCAGCACGAGTCCGGCGCGGCGGCTTTTCGCGGCAAGCGTGCCGTACACGAGCGTGAAGATCAGCGAGGCGATCATCGCCGCCAGCATGCGCAGCGTCGTGCGCATCGCGTACTCGGGCAGGTTCGACGCGTCGAGCGAAATCGGCTGCGCCTTGAGCGTGGCGATCGGCGCCATCGTCTCGTGGAAGCCCACGGCTGCCATCGCGATCAGGCAGATGATGAGCGGGAACGCCACGAAGTCCCAGCGGTTGGGCAGCACGCGCCACGCCGAGGCGTTGGCCGTACGGTTCAGGTTGAATCTGAACTCCATTAGCGGCCTCCCAGGGCGATGGCATGCGCGACGCCGCGTGCGCGCGCAGCGCGGCGAGTTGTTCGCATGGAGCGGTTGATCTGATTCATGTCTTGATGCACCGGCGATCTGGATGATGCGCGGCCCGTGCGTCGAGCGCGCCGCCATGCGGGCGGCAGCGCGTTCGGGCGGGGCCGTTCTTTCTTGTCCTAACTTGGGTCAGCCCCGGTCAACCTCGCCCCGACGCGCGGAACACGCGCGCGCGCAAGTCGCGCCAGCGCGCGGCAAGGCGGGACGGCGCGCAAGGCGGCGTGCCGCTCGGGCGCTCGAGGGCGCCGAGCTGGTCGGGATGAAGGGTGTGCAGCGTTTGCGGCAGGTGCGGCAGAAGAAGGCCGAAGTTCATGCTGGATCTCCTCACGTCGCGCTCGGGGAGCGGACGCGGTTGCGAGGAAAGCCAGCAGACCCGGCTGCGCGCGGCGTACGCGCGTCAGCGGCTCACGTCTGCGCGCTTTCCTCAGGGAACGAAAAAAGGAAGCGGCATAACGGATAACTGTCACTGTCGGACATCGGAACTCCTTATCGTCACGGCGGCGCGCTGGAAACCGGTCCCAGGCGGCGCATGTGGCGGTCCGCGCGTCGCGCGACGGCCGCAAGGCGGACGATCGGCGTGACGAACGGACCGTGCCGCGAGCGAACAGGGCTCACGGCGCGATATCGGCCTG
The DNA here is from genome assembly GCF_914484835.1 of Paraburkholderia tropica. Classification (GTDB taxonomy): domain Bacteria; phylum Pseudomonadota; class Gammaproteobacteria; order Burkholderiales; family Burkholderiaceae; genus Paraburkholderia; species Paraburkholderia tropica_A. Next base: position 125,994 of record NZ_CAJZAR010000067.1, on the reverse strand, counting down.
GCGCGCTGCGCATACGACGCTGCGGCGCCTGGTCGACGCTAAAAAGAGTGCACGAGAATGTACTGCTGGACGCGCACCATCTGCCTGGCTGGCAAGACGGCGGCTGAGAGAAAAGGGAGCGCGGACGTCCTGCCGGTCAGGCAGCGAAACTGTTCGAAGATCGACTACTGCTACTGTCCAAGGCGTCAGCCCCTTTTGTTAAGACGGGCGAATTTTAGTCACGCACGCTGTCGGAAGTCAACACGATTCGCGCCGCGCGTCAAATCCCGTGCCAATGCCGCCACAACGCCGCCAGACGGCGCATTGAGCGCGATGGCGGTGGATGCTCCGATTCGCGCTGTTGTCGCCGCGATTGTCGCTTTCATTACCCTGACACGCGGCAGGGTCGATCGGGGTCTGAACGCTGCGATATCGCTGCGTCGCGACTGCTTGTTGCGGCAGCGCTTCAATCGCACGGGGCCATACCCGGGTCAACGTCGACTCCGAAAGCCGTATCCGCAACCCGCGTGCCCGCGAATTTCGTCACGCGCGCTTGCGCGCCTGCCCGGTCTCGCCCGCGCGCATGCGCTCGAGACGCTCGCTCGCATCGGTCAGCACCCACATCGGCGCGCTTTGCAGCTGCACGTCGTAGACGCTGATGACCGCGCGCACCGCCTCGAATTGCGTCTCGTCGAGACGCCATTCGCCCTGCGCGCCGCCGCGCGTGAAGCACGCGATGATCGCTTCGTCGGCGGGGCCGACCTGTTCGGGCGTCAGGTCGCCGTAACCGGCGTCCGTAATCGATTGCGCGAGCACGTGTGCATGCAGGAGCGCCTGGGCGTCATGCTGGGAGCCGCCCGCGCGCAACGCGGCCAGCGCCAGATGCACCTGGAGCGCGAGTTCATCCGCGCTGGCGCGCGGCATCGGCAGCAACTCGGTCTTGGCCTTGTGGCGTCGAGCGCGCGTGGCCTGGAGGTGTTGCGCCGGAAAAGGGATCGTCTTGGCCATGTCACAGGAAAGAATCGGTTCAGGTGCAATAACGGCACGCTGCGCCCAAGGTTGAGCGTCGATTTGCGGCGAGGATGTAACTAAAGGTGTCCGCGGCGGCGCGAACGTGCGGGAATGCGTGCCGATCTGCGCCGATGTGCGGGGTTTGGAGGTCAGCGCTCGTCGCCGCTGGCGCGGCGTGCGGCCATGAAGGCCTCGACGTGGCGGATCGCCGCCTCGCACTGATCGAGTGTCAGATGGTGGATCGACGGATTGGGCAAATCGAAGCCCAGCTCCTCGGCGAGCCAGCGCAGCGCGCGGCCGCGCGCCTCGAAGATATTGACCTTGTCGCGCCGCACTTTGGCCGCGACGAGCGGTTCGAGCGCGTCGTGCAGACGGCTCTTGGCGTCGCGCAGCGCGCCGTTGGCGAGACGGCCGAGCGGCACGTTGCGCGTGCTACGCGCGGGCACGCCGATCCACGCTTCGCACGCGGGGCAGACCCAGAGCGTGCCGTGATCGTCGCGATACGGATAGGCTTCGTCGCCGAAACGCGCGAGCAGCGCCTTCGCGCCGCAGTAGTCGCAGAGCGGCTGCGGCAGCGCCTTGACCGGACGGCCTACGCGCATGGCGTGCTCCGGAAGGCGGACGTCGACGTTAGCTGGCGGGATGACTGGGACATGCTGGTGCTGATTGGGTTGTGGCCTGGCTTTGGCCAGACAGAGCTGGGCGTGGCGGCGCGGGTGCGCTTCCTTTCACTTCGGCCCAAGGATACCGGGAATCGGCGAGTTTGCCTGGTGTCGGCGTGGCGAAACAGGTCGAAAAACGGTCGAAACGTGCCCAAAACAGGCCCAAATCCGCCCCGAATGCTGCGGATGAGACAGGATGACGCGGCAAACGACGCGGATCACGCCAGCATTCCTTCATCGCCAAGACGTCCGAAGCCGCGCACGACAGTTAGTTGCGACGATCGCCGTTAGTTGCCGCCGTTAGTTGCCGCCGTTAGTTGCCGCCGTTAGTTGCCGCCGTTAGTTGCCACCGTCAGTCGCCGCCGTTAGTCGCTGCCGTTAGTTGCCACCATCGGTCGCCGCCGTTAGTTGCCACCCTCAGCCACTCACCCCGCCGCGCTCGCCGTCGCGGGCGCGTCCTCGCGCTCTAGCGAACGCGTATCCCGCAGTGCGGGAAAGAGCTTCATCCACAGCAGCGCCACGCCGATGGTCGCCACGCCGCCCACCAGCACCGCGGGCTGCGCGCCCCACCAGCCGGCGGTCAGGCCCGACTCGAATTCGCCGAGCTGATTAGAGGTGCCGATAAACAGCGAGTTGACCGCGCTCACACGGCCAAGCTTTTCGTCGGGCGTGCGCAACTGCACGAGCGACGTCCGCACGACCACGCTCACGACGTCCGACGCACCGAGCACCGCTAGCGCGATCAGCGAAACGACCACGTTATGCGACAGCCCGAACACGATCGTCGCGCAGCCGAACACGATCACGCCGCCGAACATCGAGAGCCCCGGGCGTCGGCGCAACGGAAAGTGCGCGAGCCAGATCGTCCCGGCGAGCGCGCCCGCTGCCGTCGCCGAGCGCAGCAGCCCCAGTTCGAGCGGCCCCGCGTGCAGGATGTCGCGCGCGAACACCGGCAGCAACGCGGTCGCGCCGCCGAACAGCACCGCAAACAGGTCCAGCGACAGCGCGCCCAGAATCACCGGCTGCGAGCGGATGAACGCGATGCCCGAAAACACCGACTCCAGCGTCACCGGCGCGCGCGACGGCGGCCGCGCCTTGAGCGGAATCGCCGCCGAAAGCATCGCCGCGATCGCGAACGACACCGCGCAGGCCAGGAAGGCCGGCCCCGCGCCGAGTCCGTAGAGCAGGCCGCCGAGCGCCGGTCCGACGATCTGCGCGGTCTGCGTCGCCGAGGTCGACCACGCGGTCGCGTTCGGCAGTTGCGCGCGCGGCACGACGCCCGGCAGCAGCGACGAGATGGCCGGCGACTCGAACGCGCGCGCCGCGCCCACGCAGGCCGCCAGCACGTAGATCATCGGCGCGCTGAGCCAGCCGCCGAAGGTGCCGCACGCGAACGTCAGCGCGGCCACGCACTCGATGCTCTGGCACACGGCGGCGATGCGCCGGCGGTCGTAACGATCGGCGACATGGCCGACGACGAGCGTCAGCAGGAACATCGGCAAAAATTGCGCGAGACCGAGCAGGCCAAGCGCGAACGCACTCTTGGTGAGCGCGTAAATGTGCCAGCCCATCGCGACGGCCAGCATCTGAAACGACATCGAGCCGAGCACGCGGGCGCCCCAGAAACGCTGGAAACCGCGATTGCGCGCGATGCTCTGCGGCACGTCGCCGGGAGCGGAAGAAGGTGTGTTCATGGACGGCGGAAGGCGGAAAGGGCGCGGCCGAGGCCACGGCGGCGCGTATTTGCGGCGCGCAGGCGTCGCGTAAAGCGCCTGATTCTAGTCGATCGGGCGCCGCGTCGCCGGCGCGCCACGGATTCATGCGCGTGGGCGATTATCGGCACCGATATATACATTAGAATATAACGATACCGCCAGCGATCCTTGCCGGGATCCGCGCGGCGACGATTTCCGCAGATGACACGAGGTGGGTAAGTGAGCAGTCGGCCACGGATGATGAATGCAGTTGCGCGCCCCGCGCCGCCGCGCGTGACGGCGACGATCACGGCGCTGCGCCCGGCGTCGGGCCATGAGCGCGCCGAGCGCATCCGCGATGTGATCGACGCGTTCCGGCGTCTGCGCGAGAGCGTCGAGCGCTTCAACCGCTCGCTCGCGCCGGACGCCGACGCAGCGTCCGCCAGCGCCGACTCCGCCACTTCGCTGCAACCGCTGCTGAGCTCGCTCGCGCGCCGCGCCGAACTCGCGGGCTTCGCGCGTCAGCGCGAACTCAAGCGCGCGATCCGCGACGCGCGCCAACTCGACAAGACCCGCGACGCGCTGTTCTCCGATGCCTTCTGCCTCGATACCGAGGCCATGCGCGCGACGGCTGCCGAGCTGGAGCGCATCGATACGGCGCTGGTTTCGCTGTGCGTCGAGCACGTGATGGCGCGCCATGCGCAGCGCGCGGAAGGCGCGGACGGCTGGGCCCGCGCGCCTCAAGTCGCGCGCGCGACGACTTCGCCGCGACGCGCCGCAAAACCGCCCAAAACCGAAGCCGACGCACCGTCCGAGCCCGTAACCGAACACCGCGACGCGGCCTGAAGCACGCCGCCGAGCCGCAACCGAAGCCCCAAAACGCAGGCTCCGTCGTCGTCCAGGTGCCTCGACGGACACCGCTATATTCCGTGATATATTGCGCTGACGGTGCGCGCCCGACCGTTGCGCGTTCCCAACCGGACAGAGGTCACCATGCACGCACCGCCGTTTCGCCTCGCCCGCACGCCGGGCACCGCGACGCCGGACGAGGCGCCGCATCTGCGCGCCTTCGCCCCATCCGCCGACTGCTGCGGCCCTTCGCAGGACGAACTCGACCGCTCGCATCGACGCACGCGCCTGGCCGAACTCGACGCGCATCTGCACTGCTCGATCATCGGCACCTGTCTTTCGACGCATGAACTGCGCAAGCTCGTGCCGAAGTTCGCGCCGCTCGACTCGCGCCACGCAAGCGATCTGGAGATCCATCACACGGCCGTCGAACTGGCGATCCAGGGCGGCGCGGGCGGCAAGGCGCTGCAAAAGGCGCTCGACACGCGCTATGCGGGCGCGCTGCGTCGCTTTGCGGGCGCGCGCGACGCCGACGCCGTGCTCGCGCTCTGGAACGAGTCGCGCGCCAACGGCGACATCCCGCCCGCCTATTGGGCGCTGATGAGCCATCCGGCCACGACGATGGAAGTGCGCCAGGCCGCGTTCGGCGAGCTGCACATGCTCTCGCATCTGGTGGGCGCGGCGAATCGCGCCGATCTGCGCCGCCTCGTCGCGCTCGAAGCGGACAACGCCGAACTGCACGCGAAGATCGAACGCCAGCAAACGCGTCTGCACGAAATGAGCCGCGAGCGCGACAGTGCGCGCGATGCGCTCGCCGAGCAAACGGCGCGCAACGCGGCTCCGCGCGTCGAACGCGACGCGTCCGCGCTGCATACGCAAAACGCCGCCTTGCAGGCCGCACTGGCCGCTCGCGACGCGCGCCTTGCGCTCGAAACGAGCCGCCGCGAAGCCGCTGAACAACGCGCCAACGCCGACGAAACCGCGCTGCACGCGCTGCGCACGCAACTGGACGACGCCCTCGCGCTAATCGATACGCTGCGCGCCGAAACGCAGGCACTGGAAGACGCCGCTCACCCCGACGACGACGATGACGATGACGACAACAGCGGCAAGGCCCGCGCCCTGCCGCGCGACGCGCTCAAGAACCGTCGCATCGTCTATGTGGGCGGACGGCCGGGATCGAATCACGCGCTGCGGCGCTGGGTGGCCGCGGCGGGCGGCGAACTGACGGTGCACGACGGCGGTATCGAGGACCGCAAAGGTCTGCTCGCGGCGGCGCTCGCGGGCGCGGATCTCGCGGTGTTTCCGGTCGACTGCATCGACCACGATTCGATGAACACGCTCAAGCGCGTGTGCGAGCGGCATCAGGTGACGTATCACCCGCTGCGCACCGCGAGTCTCGCGAGCTTCGTCGAACTCATTACGCGCCTGCATACGAACGCGGCGCCCACGCTCACCGCCGTGCCGGTGTCGCGCTTCTGCCTGCGGCACGGTTGATACGCGCCAGCGGCGCGTTCGTTTAGCCCTTCACGAGCTTCTTGAGCGCGGCGATCTCGGTCGCGCAGGCAGCAGCCGCGCGCGCTTCGATACCGCGATAAAGGCGGATGATTTCCTCGCCGACCGGCGTGAGCATGCTGCCGCCGCCGCTCTGGCCGCCATGCTCCGAAACCGTGGCCGGCGATTCGAGCGCGCGGTTCAATTCATCCATGAGCAGCCACGCGCGCCGGTACGACATGTTCAGGCTGCGCGCCGCCGCCGAAATCGAACCGTGTTCGTGCACCGCTTCGAGCAACTGCACCTTGCCCGGCCCGAGCGCGATGGTGTCCGCCTGCATCACGCGCATGCGAAAACGCACCTGCGGTTCGCGACGCGCGCCGGTCTCCCCGGCAGGCGCTTGTGCCGCCATCTGCGCGGCAGTTTGCGGCTTCGCTTTCGCTGATTCGCTCGTCTTCACGGTGGATGTTACGTTCGGGTTGGCAAGGGGCGAAACGCCCGTCTGCGCGCGGTCTTTTGCGGATCTGGTCATGCGCGCAAGCATACACGATGGTTTTGCGCGCGAGCCTGGCCAAATGGCTAACGCGCGTGGCCGAAACAGAAGCCGAAATCCTCGCAGCCGGGACAACCCGGCGCGGGCCCCGGCACGTCGCCGGTCGCCAGCGCGAGTTCGCGCGCCAGCAGTTTCTTCCAGCGCAGGCCTTCGGTGTTGCGCGCGACCACGGCGGGGAAAAAACGCGCGAGCATCTGCGTGACGTCCTCGCGTCCGCTCAGGCCGAGATCGCGCCACAGATGGTCGGGACGCAGGCAGGCGTGCGCGAGGATCGACGCGAGACAGTGCGCGTCCGCGTCATCGACATCGGGCGCTGCGAGGCTGAACAGAAAGCCGCGCATCGCGTCTGCGAAGGCTGCGTGCTTTTCATCGGCGATCGCGACGCCTGCTACGTTCGCCATGTTCGCCGTCGGTTCACCCAGCACGTCCGCCAGCGAACCGGCCACGAAATGCCGCGCCGCGAGATCGGCGAATTCGGACGCGGATAAACCGAGCAGCGCGCGTTCGCCGCGCACTTCGCGCGCCGCCACGAGCCGCGCGAACAGCCACGCATCCGCCGAAGGCGCGCCGCCTGGCATGCCCGTCAAACGATCGCGGCAAGCGGCGGCGAGTCGCTCGAAATCGGGCGCTTCGTCGGGCGCTTCGTCTGCCGCCTTGTCATGCGTCGGCTCGTTCACTTCGCGCTGCGTCATGCCGCGATGCAGCCGGTGCGTTCAGCCATCCACGCCGACGATCACGCTCGACGCCTTGAACAGCGCCGAGGCCGCCTTGCCCGCCGCGAGCCCGAGGCTGTCGACGCTCTGGTTCGTGACGATGGCCGCGATCTGCGCGCCGCCCGGCGCGGCGATCACGACTTCGGCGTTCACCGCGCCCTTCGTGACCGACACGACGCTGCCCGCGATCACGTTGCGCGTGGACACCTTGCTCGCGTCGCCGTCGACCATGACGATCACCGACGAGGCTTTCACGAGCGCGAACGCGGGCTTGCCCGCCGCGAGACCCAGCGCCGCGGCGCTGCCGTGCGTGATGATGGCGACGATCTCCACCCCGCCGTCGGCTTGCAGCGTGATCTCGTCGTTGACGGCGCCGGGCTTGACGGCGGCGATCTGACCGGTGAAGTGATTGCGGGCGCTCGTGCGCATGATGGTCTCCATGTAAAGCCGCCGCGCGTCGCCAACCGTGGTCGGGCGCGCATGCGATGCGAAGGAAAATGCAAAGGGAAAGAAGGAGCCCAGTGTAGTCGTCCCGATGCCTCGCGCACAGGGGTGATACTAAAAATTGGCCGTTCGGCCAAGTATATAAACGCAGCACTCCTGTCGTAATATAGGGGCCTTTATAACGGAACGGGGTAGAACAGATGATCCGCAAGCTGATCGCATCGGTCGTGATGATGTCGGGCGTGCTCGCCGCAAGTTCGAGCGCATTCGCCGCCGATGACAACGACGTGAACGTGCTCTATGCAGGCTCGCTCGTGAACCTGATGGAGAAAAGCGTCGGTCCGGCGTTCGAGAAGGAAACGGGTCTGCATTTCAAGGGCTACGCCGCCGGTTCGAACAAGATCGCCAACGAGATCAAGGGCAAGCTGCGCCGCGGCGACGTGTTCATCAGCGCGAGCCCGAAGGTCAATGCGAGCCTGACGGGCGAAGCGAACGGCAATCATGTTTCGTGGTACGTGAATTTCGCCGAATCGCCGCTGCTGATCGGCTATAACGCGAAAAGCCGTTTCGCCAACGACTTCAAGACGAAGAAGTGGAGCGACGTGCTGCAGGAACAGGGCATTCGTCTGGGCCGCACCGATCCGAAGCTCGACCCGAAGGGCGCGTTCACCGTCGAACTCATGACGAAGGCCGCGCAGGCGTACAACCAGCCGGACCTCGTCGAGAAGACGCTGGGCACGCCGGAAAATCCCGAGCAGGTGCTGCCGGAAGAAACGCTCGTGGGCCGTCTGCAATCGGGTCAGCTCGACGCGGGCTTCTTCTACTCCACCGAAACGTCCGACCTGAAGATTCCGTCGATCCACCCGGCGCCCGAACTGAAGATCAAGGCGAACTACACGCTCACGATCCTCAACGACGCCCCCAACAACGCGGGCGCCGCGCGCTTCGTCAACTTCCTGCTGTCGGCGGAAGGCCGCAAGCTGCTCGCCGAACACGGCGTCGACGTGACGAAGCCCAGCGTGAACGGCAACGGCCAGGCGATTCCGCCGTCGGTCCAGGCCGTGATCGACGCCGCGCAGCAATGATCGCGCAATCATGACCCAACCCGTGCAGCGTGCCGCGAGGCCGCTCTGGTGGCTCGGCGCGCTGCTCGCGGTGTATCTGTGCGCGCCGTTTCTCGCCAGCATTCCGCAGATCGGCCAGGCCGACTGGAGCGGCGTCGACTGGCATCAAACCTGGTCGGCCGTCGCCGTGTCGGCGGCGAGTGCGAGCGTCGCCTCGCTCGTGATACTCGTGGGCGGCGTGCCGCTCGGTTATTGGCTCGCGCGTTCGCAGGCGCGCGGCGTGGCGCTGCTCGGCTTCGTCGTGCAGTTGCCGCTCGCCTTACCGCCGCTCACGAGCGGCGTGCTGCTGCTGTTCCTGATCGGCCCGTATAGCGGCATCGGCCAGCTGTTCAACGGCACGCTCACCGATTCGTTCACGGGCATCGTGCTCGCGGAAACCTTCGTGGCCGCGCCCTTCCTGATCGTCGCGGCGCGCTCCGCGTTCGCGGCCGTCGATCCCGTTTTCGACGACGTCGCCGCCACGCTCGGCCATCACGCCGCGAGCCGCTTCTTCCGCGTCACGCTGCCGATCGCCTGGCCCGCCATCCGCGCGGGGCTCGCGCTCGCCTGGCTGCGCGCGTTCGGCGAATTCGGCGCGACCGTGATGGTCGCGTATCACCCGTACTCGCTGCCCGTCTACACCTACGTGGTGTTCGGCGGCCAGGGCCTGCCCGCGATGATGCCGCTGCTGCTGCCCACGCTCGGCATTGCGATCGTCTGCGCGGTGCTGTCCGTCTATACGCGCGGCGCGCGCGCGACGCTCGCGGTGAGCACCGACAACGGCGACGAACTCACCGCCATCACGCCCGCCGCCGCGCCCGAGCGCGCCGATCTGCGGCTCGCATTCACCGCGCAGCGCAAGCTGGGCGCGTTCACGCTCGACGTCGCCTGGCAGCCGCACACGCGGCGGCTCGCGATCATCGGGCCGTCGGGCTCGGGCAAATCGCTCGCGCTGCGCATCGTCGCGGGACTGGAGCCGAACGACGCCGGTTCGGTCACGCTCGGCGCGACCGATCTTGGCGCGCTGCCGCCGGAGCGTCGCCAGATCGGCTACATGCCGCAGGACTACGGGCTCTTTCCGCACATGACGGTGGCGCAGCAGCTCGCATTTCCCGTCGATGCCGACGCAGCCAGTGCGCGCTACTGGCTCGCGCATCTGGGCCTCGATGCGCTCACGCAGCGTCTGCCGCGTCAGCTGTCCTTCGGCCAGCGTCAGCGCGTGGCGCTCGCACGCGCGCTGACACGGCACAGCCAGCTGCTGCTGTTCGACGAGCCGTTCGCGGCGCTCGACACGCCACGCCGCCGCCGCTTGCAGCAATCGCTGCGCGCGTTGCAGCGCGAGATCGGCGCGGTCACGGTGATCGTCACGCACGATCCCGACGAAGCCGCCCTGCTCGCCGACGAAGTGCTCGTGATCGAGCACGGCCGCGCGCTCCAGGCGGGCGCGGTCGATGCGGTGTTCGCACGGCCCGCCAGCGTGCGCGTGGCCGAACTGCTCGGACTGCACAACATCGGCGAAGGTATCGTGCGTGCGGCGGGCGAGATCGAGACGGCGTCCGGGCTGCGGCTGCGTTTCAGGAATCCTGCGGATGCGCCGCTCGCGGTGGGCGCGCGCGCGATGTGGCGCGTGTCGCCGCGTGCGCTGCGCGCCGCGCCCGATGGCCGCTACGAAGGCCGGCTCGCGGGCACCTCGCTGCGCCACGGCGACCGCTACGTGACGATCGAACTGGGCGGCGAAGCGTTCGACATCGCCGCCGACGATGCACCGCATGCAGTGCAGACTGAGGTGCTGCGTTTCGAGATCGACGAAGCGGGCGTTTCGGTTTGGGCGGCGGCGGGGTCCTGAAAAGGCTCACCTTTGGGTGAGCTTCGAGTAGGATCTAGATCGTTATCGGAGAGAAAAAGCCCTGTTTTCAGGGCTTTTTTTCGTCTGGTGAAGTTCGGAGGCGGTTGAATCTGCGGGTCCTGAAAAGGCTCACCTTAGCCGCATTCCTGTGTGCGCGCGAGTGATCGCCACCTCATGTCCGAGGTCGAACTTCGCACCCTTCGCGATCAAAAGATTCGCATCGTTTAACCTGGGACTACCAGGAAAATCTTGCGGAATACGCAGAAAAACGCGTGTTTCAGCGCCGTCCGCGTTCCCGAACGCCTCACGGTTTCACCCATGCATTCGGTGATGAACAAGTGGCTCGCTCACCTCACCGCGCGCACCTTGATCAGTGCGCGGCGCTCGGTTCCCGAAAATCCTCACCTTGAACGATTGGCGTACGCGCGATCATCGCGTCGGCGGGTTGCGCCGCATCGAATCGCTTGACCTGGGAGTCCCAGGAAATTTTCTGCCTTGTTTTACAGGCTCAAAGCGTGATTTCTTTCTGCCGTGAAGGAAACAAGGTGAGTATTGAATACGCGTGCGACATCACCTGAGCGTATCCGCGTTGGAGTGCGTAACGATTCCCCTCACTCCCGAAAACACTCACCTTTCTCTCGATTCGCACCACTCGACTCAAATCACGAATCGGCTATCGGCGTCCAGCACGCTCGGCAGCGGCACGAGATCCTTGCGCGCAAAGCGCACCAGCGAAAACGCGCGCAAGCCGGCCGGACTCGCCGGAATGTGCGCCAGCGGCACGACGATCGGCGCGCCCGCCGCACCGCCAGCACTCGGCGCGTCCGGCCCGAGCAGCACGTTCATCGGGCTCAAGCGCAGCGAGCGCATTTCGACGTTCGCGTGCTGCGCCGGATGTGCCAGCACATCGCAGATCACGCCCAGTTCGTGCTCCAGCGCGTCGGTCTTGAGTCCGAGCGCCGCGAGCGCCTGTTCGTTCGCCGCAATCTGCGCCTCCAGATGCGCGAGTTCCGTCGCGTTCGCCATCGCGCGTTCGCCAACCATCTTGTGCGTGCCCGCGCCCTGACGCGTCAGCAACTGAAGGCGCGTGCGCAGCAGCGCGCGCTCCTGTTCGAGCGCGTCGCGGCGCGTCTCGTCCGCGCTGATCTGCGCGAGGCCTTCGAGCGCGATCTGCTCGATCACGCGCTGCACGATCAGCGTGCGCAACTCGGCTTCGGTTTCGCCGCAGACGCGCACCTGATGGTCGTCGAAACTCAGAGTCGTCTGGACGACGTCCGCGTGCACCTGGTCGCCGTGCTGCGCGACGCCGAACGCGCGGCGCTCGCTCATCGCCATGCCGAGCACCGCATAGGTTTCGTTCGCGAACGGATGGCTCTCGAACCACGCATGCAGTTCGACCGAGCGGCTCAGCACGTGCGCGATCTCGTCGGGCGCGGCGAAAAACGCGTGAATATAGGGATCGTCGAGCCAGTTCGCGGCGCTCGCCTCGTGCGCGGGCGGCAGGTTGCGCACGACGTCGCTCACATAGGTGAGCGACTGCGCGAGCGGCGGCGTGAGGCGCGTGCGCCAGTCGCGCGCGAGCTTGAGCGCAGGGCTGAGTTCGCTCAGGCGCTCGGCGAGCGCGCGTGTCTGTTCGGATTGAGGGTCCGGCCGCGCAGGCTTGCGCGGCCACAGTCGGTCGAATAAACCCATGTGACGGCTCCGTAGCGCCGCGTCGGCCGGTGGGTTCGAGGTGACGCCTGGCCGGCGCGCATCGTCTTCGACTATACCGCTTCGCCGCTCGCGTCCGATCAGAAGCCGGCAACGGAATTTGTGCTCGATGTGTGCATGCGCTCCCGAAAACGCTCACCTTTGGATTTACAGCCAGACACTCAACGTTAAAAAATCCGCGAAGTAACTTGATGATATCAAGCTACAAATTGCGTTTTCGTGTCGAGTCAGTGAAGAACGGCTCCCGCAAACACTCACCTTTTGCGTTTGGCAGCGTAGAAGTCGAACAGGTGAGCATGGTGACCCGGCCGATCTCACGTTTCCTGGCACTCCCCAGGTCCAACTCCCGAACGTTCTCACCTTTGTCGGCGCATCGCGCGCCCACGCCTCCCGTATTCCCTCACCTTTGACATCGACACGCTCGCCGAAAAATCCCCGCCCAATACTTCGCATGTCGAACCATTTCTTGCGATTCGCAAGCGATCCGCCGACGCATTGCGATCCGCGTTCGACGTCATGCCTTTACGCACACGAACGCAACGCTTTCCCGGGAACACGATTTGCGCAGCGGCGCCGGCGCGTGTCGCCGTGACATCAGGACAAACCCGCGTTGCACGCGCCCCGAACGAGACAGCGCAAGCGGCGCCGCCCAGCGCCCGGGTTTTAGAGTGATTCGTTCAATTGACAGCGGCCAATGTCATGATCCAATCTTCAGCGCATAAATTATTACGAGACAGGGAGGCAGACACATGTTGGAGAGCATTGTCCGCTGCGTCGCGCTGGCCGCAGCCGCGACGCCGTTACTCGTCGCTTGCGGTGGAGGCAACGCCAGCGACCCCGCACCGGTCACGCCGGCGCAATGTTCGGGCTCGACCTGCACGAACCAGGGCGCGCCGACGAGCCAGCCGGCCGCCACGGCGCTGTGTCCGACCGACGCCGATATCGCGAAGAACACCTATCTGGGCGGCGCGGGCAGCGGTGAAGTCGTGAGCCTGAGCATCGATCCCACGAAGATGACCTACTCGCTCACCTATCTCGCCTCGCCGATTCCGGCTCAGTCGAGTTCGGTGCAGAACACGCGTGCGGGGCTCACGATCACCGGCGCGGTCCAGCATCCGCCCACCGGCGCGCTGCCGACGGCCGCGCAGATCGCCTGCGCGTTCCAGCTTCAGCAAGGCACCGGCACGCTCAACGGCAGCACCTACACCACGGCCTATAACGCCAACAATCCGCCGACCATCTACGTCGGTTACGGCGTGGCGGGCGGCGGCATTCCCGGCGCGACGGTCAATCTCGGCGGCGACAGCACCGCCGCGCTGCTGTTCCCGAACGTGCAGTCGCGCACCTTCGACTTCTATCCCTTCCTCGCCTTCTCGTCGGTCAGCACGAATATCGCGGACCTGCAAGGCAACTGGAACGCGCTGCTCTATCACATCGTGCCGACGCAGAGCTTCGCCTCGGCCGCGACCACGGCGCAGGAAACCTACGACGCAAGCGGCAATTGCAGCGTGACGAGCGGCGCGACCAACACGCAATGCGACACGGCTTCGTCGCAATGGGCCGCCGACGCCAACGGCAGCTACTTCACGAGCGCCAACGCTCCGCACATCATCACGCCCTCCTTCTCGGCGCTGGCGAACGGCGGCGCGAGCCACCTGATTCTCGGCAAGCTCAACGGCAAGATCGTGCCGGTGGTCGTGCGCACGGGCTACGTGAACGAGAACCTGCTGACGATCGCGATCGACGACGAATCGGGCATCGCGATGATGGCGCCGGCCACCACGCTGACGTCCGGCTCGTTCGACGGCAGCTACATCGGCGCCGATTCGAACTTCGCCTACACGGCCACGCTCATCAACGGCCAGACCGCCGGCTTCCTCAAGCCTTCGACGATGACGACGCAGAGCACCTTCACGCTCGATTACACGCAGACGCATCCGGGCCTGATCGGCGCAACCGACAACAACGGCAACGCGGGCAACGTGATCGCGGTCGGCGGCCTCTACGGCATCTTCCTGAACGGCGAGGAGAACGGCGGCGTGACCGCGACCTCGGCGAACAGCCAGACGAGCAACTCGCCGTATTTCGGTGTGGGCGCGCTGATCCAGCCGCAGTAGTGCTTGCCCGGCATCGGTCCGATATCAATTGATACGGATACCGAATCAATAAGCAGAAAGCTCGAACGGGGCGCAAAGGACAGGGAGCCTGCGCCCCGCCAACAAGAATATTCGGAGACGCGGTATGACATTGAAGCATTCCGTGAAGCACCTCGCGAAGCTCTCGGCGCTCGGCGCGCCGCTGATGCTCACGCTGAGCGCCTGTGGCGGCGGTGGCAGCGGCAGCCCGCCGTTGGTCGAAACCGCGCTGTGCCCGACCTCGCTCGACTACAACACGGTCTACACGGGCGGCGGCGGCGACGGCGAAGTCGTCAAGCTCCAGCTCGACACCACGAAGAAGACCTGGCAGATCACCTATGTGGAGTCGCCGATTCCGGCCACCACCGGCACGGTCACGCCCACGCGCAAGGGCCAGGTAGTCACGGGCACGATTAGTCAGGAGACCGCATTACCGACGGCCAAGCTCAATCAATGCGCGTTCCAGCTCAACGGCGCGAGCCTCGATGCGAACCGTCCGGCGCGTGTGTTCATCGGCTTCGGCGTGGCGGGCGGCACGATTCCGGGCGCGGAAATCCAGTTCGCGGGCTCGGGCGGCATCGGCGTCGTGCCGGATACGAAATTCCCGTATTACCCGTTCATCGGCTTTTCGACGCTCGAAACCAACATCGCCAACGTCGCGGGCACGTATAACCAGCTCGGCTATCACCAGGTGCCGTCGCAGAACTTCCTGCCCGCCGCCGTCGACGCAAAGCTCACCATCAACGCCGACGGCACGTGGCAGGAATGCGATAACAGCGGCGTGAACGCGGGCACCTGCCAGCAGCCGGGCACGAACTTCACGCAGTCGAGCGACGGCAGCGGCGTGTTCGAAACCGACAACTTCCAGGGGCAGGTCAAGCCCACGCTCGTCACCGGCAAGAACGCCGCGAAGGGCTTCATGATTGTCGGCAAGCTGCGCAACCAGCTCGTGCCGGTGCTCGTGCGCACGGGCGTGGCGTATCCGCAGGTCGGCGTCGATCCGCAGAGCGGCGCAACCGGCCCGGTCGCCGACGACGAATCGGGCATCTCCGTGCTCGCGCCGCAAACGGCCATCGCGCAGGGTTCGCAGGACGGCGAGTACATCGGCGTGGACAGCGAATTCGATTACCGCACGCTCGCGCTGTCGGGCACGCAGGGCACGCTGCTCGATCCGTTCAATGCTTCGCAGGCGGCGCTGGCGACGGCGCTCGATCTGAACTTCGCGCAGAGCGTGCCGGGCGTCGTGACCACCACGCATGTGAGTGCGTCGACCGGCACCACGCCCACCGGCAAGATGATTTTCACGGGCGGCGTGTTCGGCTTCCTCGACCTGACGAATGCTTCGTCGCCGTACTTCACGGCGGGCGCGTTCGTGCAGTAGTCCGCACTCACGCCCGCCACGCGCATCGATCGACAGGTAACGATGCCGTGCCCATGAGGCAACCGCTCTCCGTGTGCGCCGCGCCGCCGGCAACGCGCACACGGGCCGCAAGGCGCGCGCAGGACCGGCCGTTCATGAGACGGCCGCCGCGCGCAGGCAGGTTTGCCCGAACCTGAGAGAAACAGGGAGGAACAACAATGATGAGACGTCTCGCGCTGGCGGCGGTGGCCGCCGGCTTGTCCACGGCTGCGCACGCCCAGCATGCGGGCGACAACGTGGCCGTGCTCGGCTGGTTCCACGTCGCGCCCCAGCAATCGAGCACGCCGCTCACCACGACGGTCGCGCCCACGCCGATCAACACGCCGCTGCGTCTGCCGAGTTCGTTCACCTCGCCGGGCACGGGCCTGTCGACGAACCACGCGAACACGGTGGGCCTCGTGTTCAGCCACTTCCTGACCGATCACATCGCGGTCTCGACGGTGGCGGGCGTGCCGCCGACGTTCAAGCTCTACGGCCACGGCACGATCAAGCCGCCGGGTCCGGCGGGCGCGCTCGGCAGCCAGAATCTCGGCGATCCGGCCACCAATCCGATCGTGCAGAGCGTGCGGCAGTGGAGCCCGGCGCTGATCTTCCAGTACTACTTCCGCGACGCCGATGCGAAGTTCCGCCCGTTCGTTGGGATCGGCGTGTCGTACAACTGGTTCTCGGATATTCAGCTCAACCCGAACTTCGTGAAGGCGACTCAGGACAATCTGGGCGCGGTGCTCGCGGCGGGCGCGGGCAAGCCGGGGCAGACGCAGATCAGCGCGAAGGCGTCGTCGTCGTGGCAGCCGGTGTTCAATCTCGGCGCCGAATATCAGCTCACGCAGCATCTCGGGCTCGTGGCCTCGCTCACGTATATTCCGTTGAAGACGACGTCCTCGGTGATCATCAAGGCCGCCGACGGCACCGAACTCGGCGTGAGCCGCGCCGAACTCAAGGCCAATCCGCTCATTTCATTTCTCGCCGTCTCTTACAAGTTCTAACCGGTGCTGACGCACGCGCGCCGCGTTACGCGTGCAGGCCCACATTGGCGGCGAAATAGCGAGGGCAGAGTGGGAACAGCGTCTCGCGCGAGCACGGCGGCTCGCGCTAAAATCGGCGCATGCCGAAAACGCCCACGACTCCCGTTCCCGATTCCGCGCCCGAGCGTCCCGACGTCAGCGAGTACACCGTCGACGAACTCGCGCGCGTGACCGGCACCACGGTGCGCAACGTGCGCGCCTATCAGGACCGCGATCTGCTCATGCCGCCCGACAAGCGCGGCCGCGTGGGCATCTATAACGATTCGCACGTGGCGCGGCTCAAGCTCATCAATCACCTGCTCGCGCGCGGCTATACGCTCGCGAATATCCAGGACCTCATCAAGGCCATCGACGACGGCGGCGATCTGCGCTCGATCCTCGGCCTCGAAAATGCGATCGGCGGTCCGTGGTCGCATGCGCGGCCGAAAACCTATTCGCTGCCCGAACTGATCAAGCTGTTCGGTCCGCAGGCGCCCAGCAATCTCACGCGTCTCGCCGAATTCGGCCTGCTGGAGCGCAAGGGGCTGTCGTTCGTCGCGCGCAATCCGGCCATGCTCGACGCGGCCGCGGCCACGGTGCGCGAAGGCATTCCCGCGCGCGACCTGCTCGAAGTGCTGGAGAAGGCGCGGCCGCATTTCGACGCTATCGCGCGCGTGCTCGTGGAAATGGTGGTTCGCCATCTCGACCGCTACGACGCGGGCGCGCTGCCGCCCGCCACCGATATGCCGGGGCTCGTCGAAGCGATCTGGCGGCTGCGGCCGCTTTCCACGGTGTTCGTCGAGAACGAGATCCTGCGCGCGCTCGAAGCGCAATCGAGCGAGTATCTCGGCGGCCGCGTGGCGACGATTCTGGAGGCCAAGCTCGGCCAGCGTGCGGGCGGCAGCGGAAGCGCGACCGCCAGCGAGAATGCCGATACCGATGTCGATGCCGATGCGCCCGAACCGGCGCGCAAGCGCGCGTCGCGTACGGCGAAGAAACCGGCAGTCAAAAAGCGCTGATTTTTCCGCCGTTCCTCTGCTGATTCCTGGCTGTTTCCTTCTCCAGCGCGCGCCGCAACCGGCGCGCGCCTGCCGCTTTCGCGCGTCCTCGCGCTGCGTTTGAAGCGTTTCAAACGCCCTGACGCGCTTCCAGCCCCGTTTTTTCATCGCGGATTTTCCCGCGCCTCCGCTCGCCCTGAACACTCGCCATCGGCCTGAAACCCACGCCAGGCAAGCGTTTGCACGCGTGCTATCGATGCGCGAACTTTGTCCCGAGTGCTCCCTCTAGCCCCTTGCGCGATCCCGCCGCGCGCACTATGTTTACATCATTCAATGTCACAGTTAAAAATGAATCATAGGGAGACGCTCTGGATGAACGCACCCACCCGGTCTTTGGGCGAGCCGCTCGGCGTCGCCATCATCGGCACCGGCTTTGCGGGGCTGGGCATGGCGATCCGCCTGCTTCAGCGCGGCCAAACCGATTTCGCCGTGTTCGAAAAGGCCGGCTCGGTGGGCGGCACCTGGCGCGACAACCACTACCCCGGCTGCGCGTGCGACGTGCAATCGCACGTCTACTCGTTTTCGTTCGCGCCGAATCCGCGCTGGACGCGCATGTTCGCGCCGCAGCCCGAGATTCGCGCGTATCTGAACCGCTGCGTCGACAAATTCCGCCTCTCGCCGTGGCTCAACTTCGACCACGAATTGCAGAGCGCGCAATGGGACGACGCCGCGCATTGCTGGCGCCTCGCCTTCGCGAACGGACGCCGCCTCAGCGCGCGCGTGCTGATTTCGGCGATGGGCGGTCTCTCGCGCGCCGCGCTGCCCGCGATTCCCGGCGTGGAAAGCTTCGCGGGCAAGGCCTTTCACTCGCAACACTGGGACCATGGCTATGCGCTCGACGGCAAGCGCGTGGCCGTGATCGGCACGGGCGCGAGCGCGATCCAGTTCGTGCCGCAGATCGCGCCGAAAGTCGCGAAGCTCGACCTGTTCCAGCGCACGCCGCCGTGGATCATGCCCAAGCCCGACCGCGCGCTCTCGCGGTTCGAGCAATGGATGTTCCGTACGCTGCCGTTCACGCAGAAGGTCATGCGCACGGGCCTGTACTGGATGCTCGAATCGCGCGTGCTCGGCTTCGCCATTCATCCCTCGCTGATGAAGAACGTGCAGAAGATCGCGCTGCGCCACATCCGTCATCACGTGAAAGATCCCGCATTGCGCGCGGCCGTCACGCCCGACTACACGATCGGCTGCAAGCGCGTGCTGATCTCGAACGACTACTATCCGGCGCTCACGCGCGAGAACGTCAGTGTGGTGACAAACGACATCGCGCGCATCGACGCCACCGGCGTGATCACCGCCGACGGCCGGCATCGCGAAGTCGACTGCATCATCTACGGCACCGGTTTTCAGGTCGCCGATCCGTTTCCGCCGGGCGCGATCATCGGGCGCGGCGGCGTCGATATCGTCGATACATGGCGCAATGGCGCGCATGCGTATCTCGGCACCGCACTACCTGGTTATCCGAACTTTTTCATGCTGGTCGGCCCGAACACGGGGCTCGGCCACAATTCGATGGTGTTCATGATCGAGTCGCAGATCGAATATGTGCTCGGCGCGCTCGACGCCATGAAGAAAGACCGCGCCGATTCGATCGAGGTGCGCCCGAACGTGGAGGCGCGCTACAACGAGCGCATCCAGCAGAAGCTCGAACGCGCGATCTGGTCGGTGGGCGGCTGCAAAAGCTGGTATCTCGATCCGCGCAACGGCAAGAACACCACGCTCTGGCCGGGCTTCACCTGGCGCTTCCGCCAGGCCACCGCGAGCTTTTCGATCGGCGAATATCAGGTGTTCCGCAAGCCGCATCATCAGGATTCCGAAGTACCGTTGAGCGTGGCAGCACACACGACCGAGGCCGCCTGAGCGGCCCATCAGGGAAAGGGAGAGCACTGACATGAAACACTTCGACAACAAGGTCGCCGCCATCACCGGCGCGGGCTCGGGCATGGGCCGCTCGCTCGCCGTGCAGCTCGCGGGCGCCGGCTGCCATCTCGCGCTCGCCGACAAAAACGCCGTCGGTCTCGCCGAAACCGAGCGCATCGTGCGCGCGCTCGCGCCGTCCGTGCGCGTGACGACGCGCGTGCTCGACGTCGGCAAGCGCGACGCGATGTTCGCGTGGGCCGACGAAACGGTCGCCGCCCACGGCCGCGTGAACCTCGTGTTCAACAACGCGGGCGTGGCGCTGTCGAGCACCATCGACGGCATGTCGTACGACGATCTCGACTGGATCGTGAACATCAACTTCTGGGGCGTCGTGCACGGCACGAAGGCATTCCTGCCGCATCTGAAAGCGTCGGGCGACGGCCATATCGTCAACACGTCGAGCGTGTTCGGCCTGTTCGCGCAGCCGGGCATGAGCGGCTACAACGCCACCAAGTTCGCGGTGCGCGGCTTCACCGAATCGCTGCGTCAGGAACTCGACATGATGAAGTGCGGCGTGTCGGCCACCTGTGTGCATCCGGGCGGCATCCGCACCAACATCGCCCAGGCGAGCCGCGTGGCGTCGAACATGGTCGGCTTCATGGTCGCGAGCGAGCAGCAGGGCAAGGACGAATTCGAAAAGTTCTTCATCACCACCGCCGACGACGCCGCGCGCACGATCCTCACGGGCGTGCGCCGCAACGCGCGGCGCGTGCTGATCGGGCGCGACGCGCGCGCCGCCGACTGGCTCGCGCGCGTGCTGCCGTCCGCCTATCAGGCGCTCGTCGTGATGAGCGCGCGCCGCGAAGCGGCAAAAGCGAACAAGCGCGCCAAACGCGCCGCGCGCGAGGCGATGCTCAACGGCGGCGCAAGCAACAACAACGCAGGCAATAATCAGGGAGAAACAGCATGATCATGCCGGTCCGACGCGACATCCGCTTCGCGTTACCGCCCGAGCGGGCTTGTGACTGGCACGTCGAGGGCGTGCCGGTCACTCACTTCTTCAACGCGCTGTCGCTGCTTTTTCCAGCGGGCGAGCGCTTTTTCATGGATGCCGTGCGCCACTATCGCGACCAGATCGACGACCCCGACCTCAAGAAGCAGGTGATGGGTTTCATCGGCCAGGAGGCGATGCACACGCGCGAGCACGTCGAGTACAACGATCTGCTTCAAGCGGCGGGACTGCCCGCGCACAAGCTCGACAAGCGGCTGTGGGCGATCCTCAACTTCGCGCGCAAGGTGCTGCCGCCTTCGCTGCAACTGGCGCAGACGGTCGCGCTCGAACACTACACGGCCATGCTCGCGGATCTGCTGCTCGCCGAAACCGGTTCGCGCATCGAAGGCTCGGTCGAGGGCTACAAGCAGATGTGGCTCTGGCACGCGCTCGAAGAAACCGAGCACAAGGCGGTCTCGTACGACGTCTGGAACACCGTCATCAAGCCGGGGCCGAAACGGTATCTGATGCGCACCGGCACGATGCTCGCGACCACGGTGCTGTTCTGGGTCATCGTGTTCGACTATCACCTCGCGCTGATGCGCCGACACAAGCGCCGCATCGGCAAATTCAGCGGCTGGTGGAGGCTGTTCAAGTTTCTCTACGGCCCGCGTCATGGCGTGTTTCCGAGCATCGCCATGGAATGGCTGCGCTTTTTCAAGCCGGGTTTTCATCCGTGGGATCACAACAACCGCCAGCACCTCGAACGCATCGACGGCCTGATTTCGCAGATCGACGCCACCAACGCGCAGTACGCCTCGCAAGCCGCGCCGCGCCGCGTGCCGCTGCATCCGGCGGGCGCGCCGAAAGCGGCCTGACGCGTCATGACCGCGATCGACACCTTCGAAGTCGAAGCCGGCGACGTGCGGCTCGCGGTCTACGCGAGCGGCCCGCGCGACGCGCCGCCGCTCGTGCTCGTGCATGGCTATCCCGATTCGGCGCGCGTGTGGGATGCGTTGCGGCGCGAACTCGACACGCGCTATCGCGTGATTGCCTACGACGTGCGCGGCATGGGCGCGTCGAGCGCGCCTTCGGATCGCGCGGGTTATCGGCTCGATGCGCTCGCGCGCGATCTGATGACGGTCGCCGACGCCACGTGCGGCACGCGGCCGTTCCATCTCGTCGCGCACGACTGGGGTTCGATTCAATGCTGGGAAGCCGTGACCGATCCGGCCAACGCGGCGCGCATCGCGTCCTACACGTCGATTTCGGGGCCGTGCCTCGATCATGTCTTTCGCGCGCCGACGAATGTCCGGCAGACGCTCAAGTCCTGGTACATCGCGTTTTTTCATCTGCCGATGCTGCCGCAACTCGTCTGGCGGCTCGGCGGCGCAGCGCTCTGGCCGTGGTGGCTGCGCAAGACCGAGGGCGTGCGCGCCGAACGCGACCCGCATCAGTTGCGCAACTGCCTGAACGGCTTGCAGCTTTATCGCGCGAATTTCATCGCGTGCGCGCGGCGGCCACGCGAGCGGCGCACGCAGGTGCCCGTGCAATTCATCGTGCCGCGCTTCGATCGTTATGTGACGCCCGCGATGTCCGAGCACGTCGCGCAATGGCTCGGACGTTACCGGCGCGAGATCATCGACGCGCCGCATTGGACCGTGGTCCGCGACGCGCCGCTGATCGCCGCGCGCGTGCATCGCTTTATCGCGTGGGCGCGCAACGAGGCGTCGGTGTCTGTGCAGGCCAGCGATGCTTCGACAGCGAGCCAAACGCATGCGAATGTGTTGCCAGAACGAACCTGAGAACCGCGGTTGCCGCTTTCGTCGTCATGCGTGAAAGCGCGGTCATAACAACATCGAGACACACTCATTCGAAGAGGTCCGCCGGTGAACGTCATCGCCCTGCCCCTTGCAAGCGGTATCGCCGCGATCGTGGCCGTATGCGCCGCGCTCGCGCTCTACACGCGGCGCGCCACGCGCCGTATCGAAACCGCCGTGCCGATGGATGGCCGTCACATCGAGATCGACGGCGAGCGGCTGCATTACGTCGAGTTCGGCAATCCCGGCGGCCAGCCCGTGTTGTTCGTGCACGGCCTCTGCGGGCAGTTGCGCAATTTCGCCTATCTGCCGCTGGAGGCACTCGCGCGCGACCATCGCGTGATCCTGCTCGACCGGCCCGGCTCCGGCTACTCCACGCGCGCGCCGGATGGCGCGGCGAACATTCGCGCGCAAGCCGATACCGTCGCGCACGTCATCGACGCGCTGCGGCTCGAACAGACCGTGCTCGTGGGCCACTCGCTCGGCGGCGCGCTCGCGCTGGCGGTCGCGCTCGATCATCCGCAATCGGTGGCGCGTCTCGCGCTGATCGCGCCGCTCACGCACGCGCAAACCGAGGTGCCGAAGGCGTTTCGCCCGCTCGTGCTGCGCTCGAACGCCGTGCGCCGCTTCGTCTCGCGCACCTTCGCCACGCCGTTCGGCCTCGCCACCAGCGCGAGCACGCTGCGCGCGGTGTTCGCGCCCGAAGCGGTGCCGCGCGACTTCCGCACGCGCGGCGGCGCGCTGTTGAGTCTGCGCCCGCAAGGCTTCGTGAACGGATCGCGCGACCTCGTCGCGATCGAGGACGCCGACGATCTCGACCAGATGACCCAGCGTTATGCGCGCCTGACCGTGCCCGTCGACGTGCTGTTCGGCCGCGACGATATCGTGCTCGACTGGGCGCGTCACGGCGAGGCATTGCGGCGCGCGTCGCCGCTCGTTTCGCTCAAGGTCGTGAGCGGCGGCCATATGCTGCCCGTCACGGCGCCGTCGACGACCTACGACTGGCTGTGCAGCGCGATCGCGGGCACGGCGCACGCGAGCGCGGGACGCACGATCGCCGCCGATCGGCATCATGCGCACGACTTGCCGCTCGACGCGCCCATGCAAGGCCGACCGGCGATCTGAGCCACGCGCGGCGACGCGCCGCTAGAGTGACTGCTCGGTACTGATGCAAGCGGATTGCGAGGCGTCGTTGTTATCGTAAGGGCGGCCGTGACGTTGCCACGCGCGCGCGGCCCCCAAAACAAAGACAGACTGGAGACGACCATGGCAGCCCAACCGCAAGCGCAGACGGCGGCGCCTGGCGCGCAACACGCCGCGCCCGACACCGACGGCATCTGGTACGCGTCCTATCCCCCCGGCGTGCCGCCCGAAATCGACGTTACGCAATACGAAACAATTTCACAGTACTTCGATGAATGCGCCGCGCAGTTCAGCGAGCGCGTGGCTTATGTGAGCGTGGGCTCGTCGCTGACTTATGGCGCGCTCGCACGCAAGGCCGAAGCGTTCGCCGCCTGGCTGCAAGGCGTGGGCATCGCGCCCGGCGAACGCGTCGCCATCATGCTGCCGAATACGTTTCAGTACCCCGTCGCGCTGTTCGGCGCGCTCAAGGCGGGCGCGGTGGTCGTCAACGTCAATCCGCTCTATACGCCGCGCGAACTCGCGCATCAACTCAAGGACAGCGGCGCGCGCGCGATCGTGGTGTTCGAGAACTTCGCGAAGACGCTCGAAGAGGCGCTGCCCGGCACGCGCATCGAGCATATCGCGGTGACGGGTCTCGGCGATCTGCTTGCGGACGGCCTCAATTTCAAGGGCCGTCTGCTCAATTTCGTGCTGCGCCGCGTGAAGAAGATGGTGCCTGAATACACGCTGCCGAAGGCGGTGCGTCTGCGAACGGCGCTCGACATCGGCGCGCGGCGCACGCTCGCGAACGCGCTGCGCACGAGCGGCGACCTCGCCTTTCTTCAGTACACCGGAGGAACGACCGGCGTGGCGAAAGGCGCGATGCTCACGCACCGCAACATCCTCGCGAACGTCTTGCAGGCGAAGGCGTGGTCGGCCTCGCAACTAAGCGGCGAAGTGGAAACGGTGCTCACGCCGCTGCCGCTTTATCACATCTATTCGCTCACGGTGAACGCGCTGATCTTTCTCGGGCTCGGCGGGCGCAACATCCTGATCGCAAATCCGCGCGACACGAAGCGCATGATGATGATCCTGCGCCGCGAGACCTTCACCGGCATCACGGCGATCAACACGCTCTATAACGCGCTGCTCGACAACGCGGAGTTTTGCCAGCGCGACTTCTCCGCGCTCAAGCTCGCGATGGCGGGCGGCATGGCCACGCAGAAAGCGGTCGCCGACCGCTTCAAGGCCGTGACCGGACAACCGATTGTCGAAGGCTACGGGCTCACGGAGTGTTCGCCGATCGTCGCGACCAATCCCGTCGATCTGAAGAACATGCGCGATTTCGAAGGCTCGATCGGCTTGCCCGTGCCGTCGACGCAGGTGCGTTTTCGCCGCGAGGACGGCACGTGGGCCAACGTCGGCGAGCCCGGCGAACTGTGCGTGAAAGGCCCGCAGGTGATGCTCGGCTACTGGAATCGCCCCGACGAGACCGCGCAGGTGCTCGACGCCCACGGCTGGCTCGCGACCGGCGATATCGGCGTGATGGACGCGCAAGGCTTCATCAAGCTCATCGATCGCAAGAAGGACATGATCATCGTGTCGGGTTTCAACGTGTATCCGAGCGAGATCGAGGACGTGGTGGCGATGCATCCCGATGTGCGCGAAGTGGCCGCCATCGGCGTGCCCGATCCCGTGCAGGGCGAGCGCGTGAAAGTGTTCGTGGTCGCGCGCGATGCGTCGCTCACGGCCGATGCGGTGATCGCGCATTGCCGTCGTCAGCTCACCGGTTACAAGGTGCCGCGCGTCGTGGAGTTTCGCGATTCGCTGCCGCAGACCAACGTCGGCAAGATCCTGCGCCGCGCGCTGCGCGACGAGGAGATCGCCAGGCAACGCGCGGCGTAGATCGCGCGGGCCTCACCGGCTTTTATCGAGCAGGCCAACATAAACAGGGAGACGCATTATGAACACCGAAGCATCGCTTTCTTCGCTGCCTCGCAAACCGCACCAGGCGTTACGCGCGATCGCGTGCGCTGCGCTCGCATTCGCGTGCGCAGGCGTAGGCGCGTTCGCGCAGGACAACAACGCCGCCAGTGCGGACACCCAGACCAGCACCAACGCTGCCGCGCCCACGCCCGCCGAGGTGAGCAAGCTTTCCGTCGATCAGCAGGTCCGCTGGCTTCAGAAGGCGCAAAAGAGCGGCGCGCTCGTGAAAATGGACGACGCGCAGCTCACCGCGCTGTTCCAGGCGCTCGATCCGCTCGTGGTGCCCACGCTCATCAAGCTCGGGCCGTCGGGCTATCCGTCGTATGAATTCACGCTCTCGCGCTGGGAGCGCCTGAACGGCAAGTGGCCCAACAAGCCCGCGCACATGCTCGTGAAGCTGGACCACGAGCCGCTGCGGATCTACGCGAAGTGGCTGCCCGACGGCGAGCATTCGGGCGAGGAAGTGATCTACGACGCCTCGAAGAAGCCCGATGAAATGTACGGCCATCTGGGCGGCCTGCTCGGCGTGATGCCGATGTGGACCGCGCTCGACGGCACGCTCGCGCGCGCGCAGTCGAATCACAAGATCACCGATCTGGGCACCGAGTTCATCGTCAGCCAGTTCATGACCGACGCGAAGAAGTATGTGGAAGTGGGCGCGTCGTACAAGCCCGATGTCGAGGTGAAGACGATCAACGGCGTGCGCGTGGTGGCGCTCACCTATACGTCGCCGAGCGGCAAGCCGCAGTTCTATGCGAAGAAGCAGACGCTCGGGCTCGATCTGCGTCATCCGTATTTCCGCACCGTGGAAGCGTACGGCGATGACGGCCAGATCTTCGAGAAGATCGTGATCGACAGCATCACGCCCAGGAATTTCGACGCCGAAGCGTTCGATCCGAAGAACCCCGACTACA
This sequence comes from Paraburkholderia tropica, assembly GCF_914484835.1. GTDB lineage: Bacteria > Pseudomonadota > Gammaproteobacteria > Burkholderiales > Burkholderiaceae > Paraburkholderia > Paraburkholderia tropica_A. Next base: position 99,626 of record NZ_CAJZAR010000067.1, on the reverse strand, counting down.
AGTTCTAGCGTGGCAAAGGTGAGGGTTTTCGGGAGTTTGGGCGCGGTGAAGCGCGTGTTGCATCACTGGCTCACCGGAAAACGCGGTCCATGACTCCTGGAATTCCTCACCTTTTGCTGTTTTCGGGTGCTGCGGAGGGCGTTTTGCGCGCCTCTGGTGATAGATCGGCGTACCAGGCGACTCACCGTGACACCCCATCGCCTGGAATTCCTCACCTTTCTGCGGTTTTTACCCGCTTGCGGTGAATACGCGATGCGCGCCGACGCTCACCCTCGACGCGCATCTCCTGGAACAGCTCACCGATACTTCTGCAACTCCGGGTCCGTGATCGGCTGCGCGGGCAGATTGAGCAGGCCCGGCAGCGCGCTCAGCTTCGGCACGCCGTCGTAGTCGGCCCAGCGGCCGCCCGAACCTTGATAGATGATCGCGGGCGTGCCCTGAAAACCGAGGTCCTGGAACAGCTGCATATTGCTGTCGAGCTGCGCCTTCGCCGCAGCGGGAATGGTCGCGAGCGGCGCGATGCCGCCCGATTCGTCCTTCTCGTTGTAGTGCGTTTCGAGTTCCTTCAGGAGTGCCGCGCGGTCTTTCGCCTGCAGCAGCGCCGCCGCCTTGCCCGGCGAATCGGGCTTCAGAAAGCCCATCGGAATCCAGTGCACCTGGAGGCCCGCCGCTTCATACGGTTGCAGCGCCTTCCACACCAGGTGACAGAAAATACAGTTCGGGTCCATGAAGACGTAAAGCGTCGACTTGACGTTCGCGCCGCTCGCGCCTTCGACGATCGCGTTCGCGTTCTGGAATCGCGCGGCCGCCGTTGCGGGCAGCCAGGCGGTCGCGGGGTCGTCCGCGGCCATGGTGGGGGCCGCCGCGCCGAATGCGCTCGCGGCGATCAGGATGCTGATCCACTTCTTCATTGTTCACCTCAGGTTCGTGCCGCGCGCGTCGAATGCAGGCGCGTTGCCCGCGCGCGGAGCCCGTATCTTATGGCGCGGGCGTGGCGCACCCCTGACGCGAACCTGGCAGGAATGTCAGGTGGCGCGCGCGCAGGCGACTGAAGGTGAGGGTTTGCGGGAGGTGGAGGGGATCGTCGGAGGGGGGTGAACCTGGGGGTCCTTAACGCTCGATTTGCGGATGCGGCGCGAAGGCCGCATCCCTTCAGAACTTGAAGCGCAACTGAAACCCGATCGTAAACGGCAGATCGTCGGAAGGAATCGGCGGAATAACGATGAAGTTCACGCCGACGCGCTTGTACGCGACCATCACGATCGGCGCGACGACCGGACCGATGGTGTGATCGTGGCCGAGGCCCCAGTTGCCGTAGTTGTAGCCGGAGATGATGCCGCCCATCGCGGCGAGCCGCACGAAGCCCCAATGCAGGAATTCGGGCGCCCAGACCGCGCCGCCGTAGTACGAGGGACGACGCAACGAATTGCGGAAGCCGCCCGCCGTGAGCGCCCAGGTATCGCTCGGCCAGCATTCGATGCCGAGGCCCGGATTGAACTGCTCGAAATCCTTGTCGGGATTGATGTGATACGAGCCGACCATGGCGTCGACCCAAAGGCCGCCGCCGCACCAGTCGGCGGCGCGCGCGCTGCTCGCCGCGCCCAGCATGCCGAACGCGCACATCAGCCAGGCCGCGACGTGGCGGCGAACAGGCCTCGTGCGTTTGCCGCCGTAGGTGCCGATGCGTGAAGTCGCGTCTATTTCTACGCTGTTCCCTGCGCTTGTTCGTATTGAACCGCTCGTCCCTGAACTGCCTTCGCGCGCTTGCCAAAACCGCATGGATTCTCCGTCCTCGCTCGCGGCGGATCGCATCGGTCCGCGCGCTCGCTGTTTTGTTCTTCGATGTATTCCGGCGACTGGAAACTGTACCGCAAGGCGCCGCACGCGCCTATCGCAACTCTCGAGCCCGCGCTCGGAACGCGCCTTGCGGCGGGCTCGCGGCCCGCTTGCAGTCGTCGACGCCACGTGGCGCCGCGGGCATCATGCCAGCCCGATGAGTCTTGGCGATGAACACGCGCCGATCCGATATCGGCGCGAGGCATGAAGAAACACAGCGAAGAAACGCAGCGAAAAAGCACGAAGGAGAACCGCGTGGACGCGGCTCAGAGCCCGAGATCGCTCAGGCCCGGATGATCGTCGGGACGACGGCCGAGCGGCCAGTGATAGAGACGGTCGGCTTCGCGGATCGGCAGATCGTTGATGCACGCATGGCGGCGCGCCATCAGGCCGTGCTCGTCGAACTCCCAGTTCTCATTGCCGTAGGAGCGGAACCAGTTGCCCGAATCGTCGTGCCATTCATAGGCGAAACGCACGGCGATGCGATTGTTCGTGTACGCCCACAGTTCCTTGATGAGCCGATAGTCGAGCTCGCGCGCCCATTTGCGCGTGAGAAAGCCGACGATGGCCTCGCGCCCCGTGACGAATTCCGCGCGGTTGCGCCACACGCTTTGCGGCGTATAGGCCAGCGAGACGCGCTGCGGATCGCGCGTGTTCCAGCCGTCTTCCGCGCCGCGCACTTTCTGGATGGCGGTTTCGCGCGTGAACGGCGGCAGCGGCGGACGAACTTCGGCGGCGCTCTGAACGGTATCACTCATGGTCGGACTCCTGGAAACGGGCGGCGCGCCGGGTTGGCGTCCGCGAGAGGTTGCGGGTTCTTGCGGCTTGAAAGCGACGATCTGGACGATGATTCGCGCGTTACGGCGTGAGCGCGTCGAGCATCAACTGGGCGGCGGCGCGCGCGTCGAGCGCCGCATCGGCTTCACCGCTGACGAGCGCCACGCCGATTGCGCCGTCGATCAAAATCAGCCATTGGCGCGCGAGCCGCGCGGCCACGCGCCGGTCCGCGCCCGTGGCGGCGGCCCACGCATCGCTCTGCTCGCGCACGAACGCGAGCAGGCGCGCCTTGTGTTCGCGCGAGACGCGTCGAATCGGATCGTCGGGCGACGCAATCTCGCCCGCGGCGTTCAGAAACGCGCAGCCGTGAAAATCCTCGGAGGCGAACCACTCGCGCAGCACGTCGAACATGGCGAGCAGACGCGTGCGCGGCGTGCGGCCACGTGCGAGCGTGCCGTCGATGAACCAGCGCATCCAGCGCTCGTCGCGGCGTTCGAGCGCGGCGGCCACGAGCGCGTCCTTCGAATCGAAATACGTGTAGAAGCTCTTGCGCGCGGCGCCCGCCGTGCGAACGATCGCATCGACGCCCGTGGCGTGGATGCCGCCCGCGTAGATCAGCGCCTCGGCGGCTTCGAGCAGGCGCTCGCGAACGTCGGTGCTGGGAGCGTTGTCGGTGGTCGTGCTCATAGCGAAGGCTCTTGTTTCAACAGCTGCTGCAACGTGGATCGAGGTAGAACGTTCGTTCTCCATGACGCGTAGAGTAGAACGATCATTCTCCAGCGTCAAGCAAAGATTTTGCGCGGGCTGCGCACTATGAAAAAATGGTGGGGAGATGGAAGAAACGCGCGCCGCCAAACGTACTGATTGAATGACGTCGCGCTGTGTGTCGTGCGAAAGGTGCGAATCGATTGTCCAAAACGACGCACGCGTTGCACGCACATCGCAGCACCACAGGAGCCCTCATGAACCGCCGCTCATTCTCCGCGCTGGCCGCGCTCGCCGCCACCTGCGCGCTGCTCGCCTGCACGCCGCTGCGCGTAGTCACGCACAGCGTGAGCGCCAGCGAAACCGCCGTGCCCACGGGCACGTACACGCTCGATGCGCATCACTGGAGCATCGTGTTCGACGTCGATCATCTGCACTACACGCGTTTCACGATGCGCTTCGACCGCGCGAGCGCGACGCTCGACTGGCGCGCGAACGGGCTCGACGGCGCCTCGGTGAACGTGTCGATCGACGCCGCCAGTCTCGACACCAACGTGCCCGCGCTCGACCGCATGGTCACCGGCACGCAGTTGCTCGACGCGGCGCAGCATCCGCAGATCCGCTTCGCGAGCACGCGCTTCGTGCGCGGCGCCGACGTCAACGGCAAACCGGCAGGCAAACTCGAAGGGAATCTGACGATACGCGGCGTGACGCAGCCGGTCACGCTCGACGTGGTGTTCAACGGCTACGCGCCGAATCCGCTCACGAAGCAGCCGACGCTCGGCTTCTCCGCACATGGCGCGTTCAGCCGCGCGAAGTTCGGTTTGTCGACGTGGTATCCGGCGGTCGGCGACGACATCGACGTGCGTATCGAGGCCGAATTCGAGCAACAGGCGCAGCCCGCCGAACCGGCCTCGCCATAACGCTGTGACTCAGGCCGCCTGGGTCCAGTCGAGAATCACCTTGCCGCTCTCGCCCGAGAGCATCGCGGCGAAGCCCTTTTCGTAATCGTCCACGCCAAAGCGGTGCGTGATGATCGGCGACAGATCGAGGCCGCTTTGCAGCATCGCGACCATCTTGTACCAGGTCTCGAACATCTCGCGGCCATAAATGCCCTTGATTTCAAGGCCCTTGAAGATGACCTGATTCCAGTCGATGGCGGTCTGCGCGGGCGGAATTCCGAGCAGCGCGACCTTGCCGCCGTGGTTCATCGCTTCGAGCAGTGCCGTGAAGGCGCTCGGCACACCCGACATTTCGAGGCCCACGTCGAAGCCCTCGGTCATGTGCAGGTCGGCCATCACGTCGCGCAGCGATTCGCGCGACACGTTCACCGCGCGCGTCGCGCCCATCTTACGCGCGAGTTCGAGCCGGTAATCGTTGACGTCGGTGATCACCACGTTACGCGCGCCCACGTGCTTCGCGATCGCCACGGCCATGATGCCGATTGGCCCCGCACCCGTGATGAGCACGTCCTCGCCGACGAGGTTGAACGACAGCGCCGTATGCGTGGCGTTGCCGAACGGATCGAAGATTGCGGCGAGATCGTCGGAAATTTCAGGCGGAATCTTGAACGCGTTGAAGGCCGGAATCACGAGATATTCGGCGAACGCGCCCTCGCGGTTCACGCCCACGCCCGTCGTGTTGCGGCACAGATGACGCCGTCCCGCGCGGCAGTTTCGACAGAATCCGCAGGTGATATGCCCTTCGCCCGAGACGCGGTCACCAATCGCAAAGCCGCGCACTTCCTGGCCCATTTCGACGATTTCACCCACGTATTCGTGGCCCACGTGCATCGGCACCGGAATGGTTTTCTGCGCCCAGTCGTCCCACTTCCAGATATGAATGTCGGTGCCGCAGATCGCCGTCTTGCGGATCTTGATCATCACATCGTTATGGCCGACTTCGGGTTTCTTCACGCGTGTGAGCGTGAGGCCGGGCGCGCGTTCGAGTTTGGCAAGCGCTTTCATGATTGTTCGTTTTCCTTATTGAATCACGCCAAGCTGCTTGCCGACGCGTGCGAACGCGGCCACGGCGCGCTCGACCTGTTCGGGCGTATGCGCCGCGCTCATCTGCGTGCGGATGCGTGCGCGGCCCTTCGGCACCACCGGATACGAGAAGCCGATCACGTAGACACCTTCGTGCAGCAGCGCGTCGGCCATCTTCGATGCCACCTGCGCGTCGCCGAGCATCACCGGAATGATCGGATGTTCGCCGGGCACGAGCGTGAAGCCGAGCGCGCTCATCTCGCGACGGAAATGCGCGCCGTTTTCCTGCACGCGGCGGCGCAGTTGCGCGCCCTCGTCGCTCGCGATCAGTTCGAGCACCGCGAGCGAGGCCGCGGCGATGCTCGGCGTGAGCGTGTTCGAAAACAGATACGGACGCGAGCGCTGGCGCAGCAGGTCGATCACGGGTTGCTTCGCCGCCACGTAACCGCCCGACGCGCCGCCGAGCGCCTTGCCGAGCGTGCCGGTGATGATATCCACGCGTTGCGCGACGCCGCAATGTTCGGGCGTGCCGCGCCCGTGTTCGCCGATGAAACCCACGGCGTGCGAGTCGTCGACCATCACGAGCGCGTTATAACGATCGGCGAGATCGCAGATGCCCTTGAGGTCCGCGATGATGCCGTCCATCGAGAACACGCCGTCGGTCGCGATCAGCTTGTAGCGCGCGCCCGCTTCATCGGCCTCGCGCAGCTTCGCTTCGAGATCGGCGAGATCGTTGTTCTTGTAGCGATAGCGGCGCGCCTTCGAGAGCCGCACGCCGTCGATGATGCTTGCGTGATTGAGTTCGTCGCTGATGATCGCGTCTTCGTCGCCGAGCAGCGTTTCGAACAGGCCGCCGTTTGCATCGAAACAGCTCGAATAGAGAATGCAGTCGTCGGTTTGCAGGAACGCGGCGAGTGCGCTTTCGAGCTGCTTATGCACCGTTTGCGTGCCGCAGATGAAACGCACCGACGCCATGCCGAAACCGTCGCGATCGAGTCCGTCCTTCGCGGCTTCGATCAGGCGCGCGTCGTTCGCGAGGCCCAGATAATTGTTGGCGCAGAAGTTCAGCACGTCGCTGCCGTCGGCCAGTCCGATCGCCGACGATTGCGGCGTGGCGATCACGCGCTCGCTTTTGTAGAAACCGTCGGCGCGGATCTGGTCGAGCGTCGCGCGCAGGTGGTCGAGATAGGGTGTGGCCATGGCATCGTGCTCCAGACAAGGGGGGCCGCGGCTGTTATAGTCGCCGTCAGCTCTGAGCGAATATTTTCGTTTTTTCGAACTCAAGTTCGGTATATCGAACAACTCTAATCGATGAGGCAGCGTATGGCAAGCAGCGGTGCGAACAGCGGCGCAAAACCCGGTGGCGGTTCCGGCGCGCGCAAACCCCGCGCCAAGGCGGCAGTTTCTGCGGCTTCCGCGGCCGATGCGCCGCTTCCCGCAAGCGCGCCGGCCGCGCCGCCGCGCGTCGGCGAACAGATCCAGCGGCTGCGCGCCGAGCGCAAGATGACGCTCGACGAACTGTCGCGCGCGGCGGGCGTGTCGAAATCCATGCTATCGGAAATCGAGCGCGACAAGGCGAACCCGACCATTGCCGTGGCGTGGCGGCTGACCAACGCGCTGGGCGTGAAGCTCGATTCGCTGTTCGCCGCACCCAGGGCGCCGGACGCGATCAGCGTGGCCGGGCCGCACGATATCCCAACGCTGCTCGGTCACGACGCGGGTTATCAGCTGCGTGTCTGGGGTCCGATCGAACTGGCGGGGCATTTCGAGTGGTATGAGCTGACGCTCAAGCCGGGCGGCGCGCTCGTGTCGAACGCGCACGAACCGGGTACGCGTGAGCATCTGACCGTGCTGCAAGGGAGTATCGACGTGGAATCGGCGGGCGAGCGTCAGCGCCTGAAGGCGGCCGATACCGCGCGCTATATCGCCGATCAGCCGCACGCGATCCGCAACGTGGGCAAAGGCGAGGCGCGCGCGCTGCTCGTGGTGATTCACGGCTGAGGCTGAGTCTAAACCTGTGCCTCAGCTTCACTGCGCGTAGTCCACGAATCATGCGCGCGCGGCCTGAGCGTTCCGGCCGACGCACGAAACTAGCCATTCGGACAGGCTGCAAGATCGGCTCGACTACTGTATATTTATACAGTAAAAAGAACGACCGGAGCCGTCATGGACCTTTCGCCCACCCCGAACGACCAGGCACTCGCCGCCTTGCGCTTTCAGTCAGCCGCGCGCGACCTGGAGCACATCGTGCGCAGCATCGCGCAACGCTACATCGGCCAGCAGGTGCCGCTCACCTGGCGCCTGCTGCACGCGATCGAGGCGGAAGCGCTCGCGGACCTCGGTTTCGCCAGCCGTCACGATGCCCTCATGCTCGGGCTGTTCCAGCGTCCAGGCGACCTCGCTTATCCCGAAACCGACGACACGGTCGACTTCGGTCATTCCAATGCACTTCCGGCGGTGTTTGCCTTCGCCGTGTCCGCCTACGAGCAGGCCGCGCAAACGGCTGAGCAGACGCAACGCGAAAACCGTCGCCGTGAAGCCGTCCGGCGCACCCGCGCCTGGGGCGGCTGATCGCATGTCTCGCGCGCGTCAGCCTGTGAGGACGCGACACACACGTCACGTCCACAGCACGCCTTTTCTCAACTTCGCTACAATTGCATCAGTAATGCAACTAACGGAATGACCGCGATGATTTCCCCACCCCACGATCTCTTCGACCAGCAACGCGCCGACTGGCAGAACGATCCTGTCGCGGCCTTCGACGCATGGTTAGTTTCGCAAGATCTTCGCCGCTCATCCGCCGACATCTATCGCGTGCAATGGGGGCGCTTTCTCGAATGGCTCGCGCTCAAGCGGCAAACCATTCTGTCGGTCGACACGGGCACGATCTCCGAATTCGTCGCCGGGCTCGACGTGAAAAAGCCGCAACGCCTGCGGTATCTGCGGCTCATCGAACGCGTGCTCGACCACGTGCGCCAGATCGAACTGGCATCGGCGAATCCGGCCCGCTTCATCGCCCAGGACGGCGAAGCCGCCTGGCGCAACGCGCGCGAAAACGATCCCACCGGTTTTCTGACGGCGGCGGAACGTGCTGCTGTCATCGGCCAGTTGTTTGCTCCGCTCACCGAGCAGTCGGCGGCCAAGCGCTGGCGCGAGCGACGCGACCGCGCGCTCGTCGCCGTCTTTCTAGGCGGCGGCCTGAAAACCGGCGACGCCATCGCGCTCACGCTCGACGCCACCTCGATCGGCTCGGAATGGCTCACGATCGAAGCCGACAATCCGGCGCTCACGCATAGCACGCGGCTCGCGCCGTTCGCCGTCGACGTGATGGGCGCGTGGCTCGAAGCGCGGCGGCTCGCGCAACTGCCCGGCCAACTGGTGTTTCCCGGCTCGCCGAACGGACGGCCGATGCACAAGGCCACGGTGCTGCGCGCGATCGACGCGCAAATGGAAGCGGCCGGCATCGCCAGCACGCGCGCCGAGCGCGCGAGTCCGCAGACGCTGCGCAACAGTTTCGCCGCGGATCTGTTCGAACGTGGAGTGGATGCCGATCAGGTCGGGCAGTGGCTGGGTTTCATGCAGCCGATTTCATCGGGACGGCTGCATCGCGCGTGGCGCGTGTGGACCGAGCGCGCGGCAACGGCGCAAGCGATGGCTGAAGCCGAGACTCAATCGCAATCGAAAGCGGACAACGGCAGCGCGTCGCGCGACGCCTGAAAGTCCCGCTATTTCAACGGGCAGCGGCATGGCCGCTCCCGAAAAGACTCACGCCAAATTCGCGCGACAAGTCCTGTAAAAGCTCACCGCGCGACACCGCGGGTATCACGCTTGCCGGCGGAAAATCGCGCGACGGCTTCCAGGCGTGACGCGCCCGAGCCCGAGCTGTAATCGCACTCGGGGCACGACAGTTCGAAGCGGCCGTCGACCTGGGAAAGCTCGGGCTCGCCGTCTTCGCAACTCGGGCAGCGAGAGGGGAGGGCTACGTGGCCGTCCACCAATGTGCCGAGCGCCGCCAATTCTTCATCGCCGAGCCGTCCGGCCGCGGCCAGCGAACACAATACCTGCGCCACCGAACCATCGACGCCCTGTTGCGTGCGCAGTTGCGCGACCTGGCGCGTCAGTCCATCGACTTCATCTGAACGCTCGCGCAACACCGCATCGAGCCGGTCGGCGCGCGCCTTGGCCGTGGCCAGCTGCTGGATGAAATCGAATTCCTTCTTGCTGGCTTCGCGCTGCGCCGCCTGCCACGTCGACGACATCGTGCGCAGCGAATCGAGTTCCACCAGCATCGGCTTCACGCGGCGTTCGGCTTCGGCGAGCGCGTCCTTGATCTGCTGGGCGTAGTACTCGGTGCTTCGGCGCATTTCTTCATGCAGGCCATCGATCCGGTCGCGCAAACCGGCATTGGTGGTCTGCTCGGCTTCGATCCGTTTTTGTAGCGAGTCGTTGTCGGCTTCGAGCCGGCGCACCGTCGCCTGCAAGTTGTCCTGATGCGATGCGCCATGTGCCGACGATGCGGCAAGCTGATTTTCGAGTTCGCGCACACGAGCCCAGGCAGCTTCGGTGCGCGTTTCGCTGCGCTGGAGCAATTCGTCGGCGGCCAGGCGGCGGGCTTCGGCATCGCGCAGAGCCTGGTCGGCATCCTGTCGGCCCACTTCGATTTCGTCGCGTTCGGCTTGCAAGGTCTGACGGGCGATCGTCCGCGCCTCTTCGAAAAGCGCACCGAGCAATTCACCGGCGCGTTCTTCCAGTGCAGGCGGAATCGCACCGCCGCCGACGCGGACTTTCGACGCGGTGCGGATGCGTTGCCAGAATAGTTCGATATCTTTGGGGATGTCGCTCGCGCTGCCGGTCTGCGTGAGATCGCGGACGGTGGCCATCGAGGGTCGGATGCCGAAATCGAAGAATAGACGCTTGCAGGCGTGAAGCGATAAATCCTGCCGTCGGGCGCCGTCGTTGCGCAGGCGTTCGAGTTCTTCGCGGATAGCGACGCGTTCTTCGTCTCGGATCATGAGGGTCTCGGCGAGCAGTAACGGATCGAATAATAACAAATTACGTAGTATTCGATACGTTTTCTTCGAGACGAGGGAGAACGGCTCAAGCGTGAGCCAAATTGGCTCGAATAAATCGCGTCGTGACGGTCAAACGCTGGCGATTCCGTGAAACAAAGCGAGCTTTGTTCCATAAGCCATTGTAAACGTTTGGTTTTCCAATGGCGATAGCATTTTGGCGACTGTTTCACGGTGGCCGGATAAACCACAGAGCCTGCGTGTTTGCGGTGGGGGAGTGGGGGTTTCTTCGAGGACGCAGGAATCGGTTTGTTCTTGAGAGCTATAAAAGTAAACACCCTTGATACCCGTTAAAAACGTTAACGCCACGGCAAACCCTTATCAGACGGGGCTTCCAGCCCGATCAGGTGAAGCTTTACGGGAAACCTGGTGAGGCTCTACGGGACATGCGGGTGATGAGGTTCAGGGAAGCCGGTGAGGGCCTGCGGGAAAGAACGTGAGCGGATTCAGGGAACGGCCGATTCTTGACTTTAGAGCAAGGGTGAGCGATTACGGGAGGAGACCGTGCCCGAGCCCGCAGCAGGTGGGGCCAGGTACCGCTGTTACGTGAAATGCAACGGTGAGCGGATTCGGGACCGATGATTGGCGCGGTTTTCGGCGTCAATTTGGCCGTCGAAAAGCCGTCGGTGAGAGAAACCGGGAAAAAACGACGAGCAAAGGTGAAGCTTTTCGGGAGCAGAACGGGCATTTTGGCCGAATCGGGCCGATTTGGGCCCATTCGATCCGGTTCGATGCCCCAAGGTGAGACTTTACGGGAAGGCAATAATGATTCCCGTGGCGAACGGCGTGCCGGTTTGCCGGGCATCGGACTGGTCTGAGCGGCCAGAGGTGAGGTTTTACGGGAGATTGCGGCGATGCCACGCAATGTTTTCTGCTGGCGACACGCGTTTTGGGTTGCGTGAGGCTTTTCGGGAAGCCGTTTGGCGCTTTTTTTAGCCTTAAGGTGAGACTTTTCGGGGGAAAGTTGGCGTTCACTAACGCTAGAAGGCTGATAAATCAGGCGATCAAACCTGGCACAACGATGTGGCGGAAATCTAAAGGTGAGGTTTTTCAGGAGCAGCGGACGCGCACCCTGAGACCCGGTTTCGGGTCTCGTTATGCGGATATGGTGAGCGTTTTCGGGAGTCGCCAGCCGGTGGATTTCCGGCTTGCGGCTGTGGATAAACCTCCGAATCCATTGGTTTTTTCCTGAAAGCCGTCGAGTGGTGAGCTTTTTCAGGAGCGTAGGCGATGGTGAGCGGGTGATTTCGATTTCTGGAACCCCATGGGGCTGCGAATTCCTGAGGTGAGCTCATTCGGGAGAGTTTGGGCGGCTAGTTTCACTCACTGAAGTGATGAAACGGACGCCAGGCCTTGCACCTTGATATCTCAATGGTGAGGCTTTTCAGGAGAAAGTTGGGCGCCATGGCGGGTTTCAACGGTTCGATAGCGGCTGCTGGATGCTGAAATCCGCCGCCACAGGCCGACCAGGCCTGGTTAAAGATGCAAAAGACCGCCTGGGAGCCCGCTTTTTACGCCGCATTACGCCACCCCTCGAGCCGCCCCGCGCGCGCATCCAGGAAATCGCGAAATGTTGCGTTTGCGCCAGGAAAATTTGAGGTGAGATTTTTCGGGAGCGTCGCGACACCGTCATGGCGCGTGGTTGTCGTGCGCTTTCGTGCCAGGCCGCAGCCCTGCGAGCATGCGGCGGATCGGGCCGCGGAGCAAAGGTGAGCGTCTTCGGGAGCCCTTCGCGGTGAGCCGTCCCGCGAACGGCGGCTTCACCGGCAATGGTGAGAGTCACCCTATAGACGGGTTTCACCCCAGACGGTATCCTTTCGCGAAATTCTCACCTCGACCCGACGCATGGCCACGAAGCGCGTGAAAAAAACCGATGTGGTGAGCCCGAGCTCGGCCGAATTGCGCAAGGCCGTCGAGGCAATCGCGATTCAGCCGAAGAGCGGCAAGATCACTCTGCTGACCCGCAAACTCTTCAACGTGCTGCTCGCCGTCGCGCAGCAGGCGGACGAGGGCGGCGATACCTATCGCGCGCTGCTCTCTGACATCGTCGCGAACTCGGCGTTCGACTCGAACGATACGGCGCTCGTGAAGGAGCATCTGCGGCGGATGGTGTCGGTGCAGGTCGAATGGAGCCAGGGCACCTCGAGCCAGAAGCCCGGCCGCAAGTGGGGCATCTCCACGCTGATCGCCGACGCCGAAATTCTCGAAGATCCGACCACGCGCCGCGTCTGGGTCGAATTCTCGTTCGCGCCCAAGATCAAGAAGAAACTGCTGGACCCGGTCCAGTACGCACGCCTGAGCCTGCAATTCCAGAGCCAGCTGCGCAGCAGCGCCGGCCTCGCGCTCTACGAAATCTGCGTGCGCTATCTCACGAACCCGAGCCATCTGACGATGCGCGAAACGTGGGAATGGTGGCGGCCGATTCTGTCGGGTACGCCCGATACCGAAGCCGGCGACGAAGCGAAACGCGAATACAAGTATTTCAAGCGCGATTACCTGCGTCCGGCCATCGCGGAAGTCAACGCGGTGACCAACATCTTCGTCGAGCTGATCGAGCATCGCGAAGGCCGGCGCGTCGCCGAGATCCAGTTCCGCGTGACCGAGCGCAAGCAGCCGATGCTCGCGCTCGACGAGCACCCGAACGTCTTCGACAGCACGCTGGTCGACCGCATGGTCAAGATCGGCATTCCGCTGAAGGAAGCGCAATCGCTCTACGCGGACAGCGAGGAAAACCGCATTCGCGCGGCGCTCCAGTTGACCGAGCAGCGCATGCGCAGCACGAGCCTGCCGCCGGTGCGCAGCGCCGCCGCACTGTTCAAGGATGCCTTGAAGAAGGGTTACGCGCCGCCGGTCGAGACCGCGGTGGAAAAGCCGGCGGTCGCTGGACGCGTGGCCGCGGGCAGCGTAACGGCCGACGATCCCAAGGCGCGTCTGATGGACGAATACGCGGCGTACCGGCGCAAGGAAGCCCGCGCGCTCTATGACGAGCAGGGCGACCTCGATCGCGAAATGGCGCGCAATTCGTTCGAGAACGACGAACTGCCGGGGCTCGGTGCCCACCTGCGCGATGACTGGCGTCGACGCGGCCTCGACTCGAAACTGGCCGACACCGCATTCTTCGACTGGCTCGCCCGCAAGACCTGGGGCGAACCGACCGATGGCGATCTGCTCGCGTTCACGCTGAACCAGGCGCGCGCCGCCTGAAGAACGGGACGACGCGGCGCTGACGATCCCGCACGCGGCCCCACGTAATTCGCCGGACCATAAAAAACGGTCTTCACGTATCGAACGTGAAGACCGTTTTTTCTTTTTTCGCCGCAATCAGGCTTTCAGCATTTCTTCGATCTGGTGAAGGATCGCATCGCGTCGATCTTTCGAGAGTCCCTTGAGACGCAACTCGAGTCGATCGTCGCCGTACGACTTCAGATCGCCGACCGCCATGCCGTCGAGCTTGATCTCGAGCCGCTGCGCGTAGCGCTGACGGCCGGCCGGCTTCGGGCTTTCCTGCGGTGCGGCCCGACCCTTGACGATGTCCGCCACCTGACGGGTGCTCAGGTCGTCGGCGAGAATCCGGTTGATCAGACGCAGCGTGGCGTCGGTGCCGCGTGCGCCGTGATAGCGGCCCACCTGATAGGCCATGTTCGAGCCGAAGCGATCGGGGCGCGCCACCATCTCGTGCATGACCAATTCGGGCAGCTTGCCGATGGACAACGCGACCGCCACGGTCGATTCGTCGAGGCCGAGATGGTCCGCGAGTTCGCGCTGGCTCTGGAAATGCTTGTCGTCGATAAAGCGCTTCCAGACGACCGCATTGTCGAACACCGTCTGCGAGTCACGCTGGACGTTTAGATCGTAGCCGAGCTTGTAGCTCTCCAGACCGATCGGCAAGTCGACGACGATGGCCTTGACGACTTCCTTGTTGGCTTCCTTGAGCGCGCGCACGCGACGCCCACCATCGCTCACGTAGTAGCTGCCCGGCGCGGCGTAGTCGGGGATCACATGGATCGCCTGCTGCTGGCCTTGCTTCGCGAGATTGACCGCCAGTTCGGCAATCGACGTCTTCAGATAGAAGTGACGCGGATTGAACGGGCTGGCCTTGATGGCCTTGAGCGGCAGTTCGATGATCTGGCCGGGGCGATAGCCCTGCTCCAGACGCCACGCGCGATACTCCGCAGACTCGTTTTCAACCGACGCGATTGCTTCGTCGGCGGGAACGGCGATCGGCTCCGGCTGGCTCGAACGGCCGGTCGTCTCGCGGGCTTTGGGCTTGTCCTGGACGAGGCCATCGATGGCGTTGAGTCGGTCGAGCGCCGTGCGCTTCTCGCTGCTCGTGGTGTCAGGGCGAGCCTGAAAACCTTTGGCAAATTGTGAGGGCTTCATTCAGGGTCCTTTATGCGCATAAAGTCAGGGGAGCATCTCTGCGATTTCGTCGGCGCAGGCACGCACCTCCATCGCAGCGAGCCGCGCACCGCGGTCGCTCATTTGCAGCACCGTCTGGCCGAGAGCCATGGCCTGCTTATACGCCTCGCGGGTCGGAATTTGGGTTTTGAGCAAGGGGAAGCCCAGTTCTTCCAGCGCACGCTTCAACTCGCGCGTGAGCATGCGCTTCTCTTCGGTCTTGTTCAGCAGGAAGACGGCCTTGAGGTCCTCGTTCATCACTTGAGCCTGCTGGATCAGTTTGACGAGGCCGACGCTCGACCAGTAATCCGCGGGTGACGACGACGTAGGAATGACGGCGACAGTCGCGGCAAGCAGGACGACGCCCGAGACTTTTTCGGTGATCGACGGCGGGCAGTCGACCACGATGATGTCGTAGTCACCGATGAACTTCTTGATCTCGCGATGGATCTGGCCACCGGCTTCGGAGAGGTTGACCACCGGGAACGGAATGCCTGCGTCGCCATCGGACGAAGCGCTGGCCCAGTGAACGAGCGTGTTTTGGCCGTCGGCATCGACCACGAGCACGCGCTTACCTCTTTCGTGGAATGCTGCGCCGAGATGCATCGCGATCGTGCTCTTGCCGACCCCGCCCTTTTGCTGCGTGACTGCGATTATCTCTGCTGCCAATTGGTTTTCTCCTTTTGCTAATCGTTTTGGATTTTACCTGGATTGAGTTGTGATTCAATGATTGAGTTTGTTATTTTCGATCTTCAGTGTGAACGTTAGCCATTCGGCCAAGGTTTATGCGCATAAAGTCGGGGCGTGGGTGGTATTGCCGGAGCCGTGACGACCACGATCGCTCGCGACAGATGACAGACCCGGCCGATGTCGATGCGGCGATAGATGAATGGCGGCCCGAATTGAAGTTGTCGACGCGGCAGAAAAGATCACGGCTGAAATGCGAGAGGGAATCGGTGCCCGCCTGTGAGCCGCGTGTGAGCGCTCAGCGTTAGAGCAACGAGGTGAATGCGCGCGCACCAATCGCCTTGGTCATGGGAACCGAGTCGGCATCTTTATGCGCATAAAGCTCTCATGCGCATAAGCCTTCCCCCAAACGCACAACATCCGCCCGTGATCACCCTCACGGCTTTATGCGCATAAACCTCGCGAGTCCACGCGCCACGCCATCGTGGGTTTGCGGTCCTGTCCTGCCCTCTTCGCCATTGCCCGTTAAAATCAGCGCGACCGTACGCCGCAGGGCAAAGACCATTACAGTGACGCGACCAGCGTAAGCGCAACTGCCGCCAACATCGGCGCGATGCCTGGTCCCAGTCCACGACCGACCACCCGTCGCTTCAAGCCACCTTGCGCGCGATAGCAGCAATCGCAACCACTACGGTCAGCCACTCACCTCTCACGACAGCAACCGAACAGATGATCACGATCTACCACAACCCGCGATGCTCGAAGTCTCGCGCCACCTGCGAGCTGGTCTCCAGCACCTACAACACGGGCGACGAGCCCGTTGAAGTGATCGAGTATTTGAAGACGCCGCCGACGGTCGAGCAACTCAAAGCCCTGCATGCGATCCTGGGCGGTGCGCTGCGCGACATGATGCGTACCGGCGAAACCGAATACACGGAACTGGGCCTCGACGCCGCCACAGTCACGGATGCTCAGCTCTACGAAGCAATCGCGAGCCACCCGATTCTGCTTCAGCGTCCGATCGTCGTCCGCGATGGCCGGGCGGTGATTGGCCGTCCGCCGGAAAACGTCGCGGCGCTGTTTGCCTGACGCGCAGCGCGCGCCACGCGGATCACCCGCGAGACCGGAAGCCGGCACGGATCATCCAGCACGCCCGATCCGGGCCGATTCGCGTCGATGACGTTTGAAAACATAATGCGCGCGCAGGTGAGCCCTACCCCGCTCGCTTGATCGCCCGATCGACCCCAGCGCGCACATAAAGAACGCAACCAATCCGGCGCTCACCCGCCAACCGACAACAACGAGACTTCAGTGGAATCACTTGCAACTCTCCCGCCGTGGTCGTTCCACGACACACGGCTCATCCTTTCCTGCCTGCTGGGCCTCGCGCTGATCATCATCCTGATCAGCGTGCTCAAGCTCGCGCCGTTTCTTTCGATCCTCGTCGGCACCTTTGCGGCCGGCTTCGCCGCGGGCGTGCCGCTCGAAGGCGTCGCTAGCGCGTTCAGCAAGGGCGCGGGCGCGCTGCTCGGCGACGTCGGCATCATCATCGCGCTCGGTGCGATGCTCGGTGCGCTGATGGCCGAGTCCGGCGCGGCCGACCGGCTCGTGACCACCCTGCTCGATCACTCCACGCCGCGCACGCTGCCGTGGATGATGGCGCTCGTCGCCGTGATCATCGGCTTGCCGCTGTTCTTCGAAGTGGGCCTCGTGATGATGGTGCCGATCATCTTCGTGATGGCGCGACGCTCGAAGCAGCCGATTCTGCGCATCGCGATTCCCGCGCTCGCCGGCATGACCACGCTGCACGCGCTGCTGCCGCCGCATCCGGGTCCGCTGATCGCTGTGAGCGCGCTGCATGCCGATCTCGGCATCACGCTCGGTTTCGGCGTGCTCGTCGCTGTGCCGGCGGTGATCCTCGCGGGTCCGCTCTACGGTTCGTGGCTGTCGCGTCGCATGCACGTCGACGAGCCCGAGGATCTCGGCAAGCTGTTCACGAGCCACGACACGCAACTGGCCGCGCCCGGGTTCGCCGTTTCGCTGCTGACCATTCTGCTGCCCGCCGTGCTGATGCTCTGCCGCACGATCGCGAAGCTCGCGCTCACGCCGGACACGCTCGCGTTCACGATTCTCAATTTCCTCGGTGAGCCGCTGATCGCGCTGGGACTCACTGTACTGTTCGCGATCGTCGTGCTCGGCTGGTCGCGCGGCATGGCGCGCGAGCGCGTCGGCAACATCCTGCGCAAGAGCTTGCCGCCGATCGCGGGTCTGCTGCTGACCATCGGCGCGGGCGGCGGGCTCAAGCAGACGCTCGTGCTCGCAGGCATCAGCACGACCATCAGCAAGATCGCCGTCGGTGCGCATCTGCCGCTGTTGCTGCTCGCCTGGCTGATCGCCGTCGCGCTGCGCCAGGCCACGGGCTCGGCCACCGTCGCGACGACCGCGACGGCCGGCATCGTCGCGCCCGTCGTCACCGGTTTGAGCGCCACGCACAACTCGCTGATGGCGCTCGCGATCGGCGCGGGCTCGGTGTTCTTCTGCCACGTCAACGACGCGGGCTTCTGGATGGTGCGCGAGTACTTCGGCCTGAAGCTCAAGCAGACCGTGTTCGTCTGGTCGATCCTGCAAACCATCGTGTCGGTCGTCGGTCTCGTGCTGACGCTGGTGCTGTGGAGCCTGCTGAACTGAGGCCGATGAATGGTCGGATAACGTTGTCGGCGCGATTCCGACCGAGGCCCGGCCCCATGGGGCCTCGTGCGGAGTTGTCCACAAGGTTGTGCCCAAAATCTGTGGATAAACTCGCGCTACCCCCGTTTATCCACAGGCACGCCTAGCCCTGCCCTGCTGACGGACGTGCGGCATACGCGCGACGACGCGCGCGCCTATGATGTCGTTTCGTTCCACCGCGCATCGCGCGCTTTCGAGGAGAGGGAAATGGCTTATCAAGTTGCGGTCGTGGTCGGCAGTCTGCGCAAGGAATCCTTCAATCGGCAACTCGCGCACGCGGTCGCATCGCTGGCGCCGGCCGACTTCTCGTTCGAGTTTCTCGACATCGGCGTGCTGCCGCTCTACAGCCAGGACTACGACGCCGATTTCCCCGAGGTCGCGCGTCAGTTCAAGCAGAAGATCGAGGCCGCCGATGCGCTGCTGTTCGTCACGCCCGAATACAACCGCTCGATTCCCGGCGTGCTGAAGAACGCGATCGACTGGGGTTCGCGGCCGTGGGGCAAAAATTCGTGGACCGGCAAGCCGGGCGCGGTGCTCGGCACCTCGCCGGGCGCGGTCGGGACGGCGCTGTCGCAGGCGCATCTGCGCAACGTGCTCGCCTATCTCGACGTGGTGACGCTCGGTCAGCCCGAGATGTTCATCAAACACGATGCCAGCAGGATCAACGAGAAAGGCGAGATTGTGAACGACGATACGCGCAAATTCCTGCAAACCTTCGTCGATCGCTACGTCGATTGGGTCAAGCGTCAAGTGGGCCGCTGAAGCGGGCTGCCGACGAGCGTCGGTGCGATGGGATGGTGCGACGTGATGGCATAAAAAAAGCGCGGCTCAGGCCGCGCTTTTTTCGTTTAATGCAGCGTGGGCCGCGAGCCGGTCACGGGGCGATCCGGCGCATCGGAGGCGCGGTGATCGTGCGAATCCTCCTCGTACTCGATGAATTCGTCGGGGATGCGCTGCGCGCCGCTGGCCGTCTGGGTGGCTTGCGGCGCGGCCGGGACGTCCACGTGCGCGGCGTGTGACGGCGCCTGTGTGCCCATCACGGCCCCGGCGCCCGGCGCGCTCGCCGCCGTGAGGACGGTGGCTTCGGCCTCGCTCGCGGGACGCGCGGGATCGGCGACGCCAGGCTGCGCCGCGGCGGACGCAGTTTGATCCGCCGTGCCTTCCGGCGCGACGCGGCGGCGCATCGCTTCGGCGAGCTTGGCGATGCCCAGTTCCTCCAGCGCCGAATGCTCGCGTGCGACGGGATCGGTGTCGGCGGCCGCCGACCACGCCCAAGTGCCGCCGCGAATCGCGACTTCCAGCGCGTGCTCATCGCGCAGCGTCTCGCGGGCGAGATCGGCGCGCGCCTCGTCGCTCACGCGCACGCCGATCAGCACGTTGCCGCCCGGCGCACTTGCGGCGTCAGCGGCACCCGGCGCGTGCGGCGCGGGTTCGGGCACCGCGCCCGCGTTCGCGCGCACGTCGCCGGTCGTCGAAAAGAAACTCGACACCAGCCGCTCGATGCCGGCCAGCACGCCGGCTTCGTGCACCGGCAATTCGATGTCGTTCAGCGCAAAGCCGCGCTGCAACAGCGCGTCCTGCGCATGCCGCGCTGCATCCCAGGTCTCGAAGAGACCCGTCACGGTCTGTTTCATGGCTCACTCCTCGCCCATCGGGCAATGGTGGCAAAAGCGGGTGGCAAAAAGCAGTGGCGAAAGCGTATGACAAAGGCTGAAATCGCGACGCAGGCGCGTTCGCTGCGCTCATAAAACTCGCGAGAAAGCAGCGAAAAAACGCAGCCGGAAACCCGCAAACGCGCCCGCCGACGCCCGGTTCAGCATGCAGCAATCCGCGTGCCGCGCGTGTGAATTTCCGGCCTGAATTTTCGACCTAGAGCGTTGCGTCCCGTTCCCGGCGCGTGTTCGTCTGCAGGTCGCGCTGGATCGCTTCGAGTAGTTTCTCCAGCAAGGCGATGTCGAACGGTTTCGACAGCACGCGCACGTCCACGTGACGCGCGCGATCCAGCTCCTCGGCGTAACCGGTGACGAGAATCACGGGCAGCGCCGGCTCGCAGTTCTGCAACGCCTCGGCCAGATCGATGCCGTTCATCTCGCCGGGCATGTGGATGTCCGAGAGCACGAGATCGAAATGCGCGAAGGGCATCGCGTCGTCGCCGCTGGACGTGTCGAGGTGGCCGGCCTTGACGAGCGTGAGCGCGCTCGCCGCGTCGTTCGCGCAGGTGACGTGGTGTCCCATCATCTGCAGCAGCGCTTCGGTGCCCGCCGCGACTTCGTCGTTGTCCTCGACCAGCAGCACGCGCAGACCGTTGGGCGGCGCGACGCTGTCCTCGCGCGGCGCCGGTTCGTGCGCGACGGCGGGCGCGGCCGCGGCGCGCGGTAAATACAGATGCACCGAGGTGCCCGCGCCGATCGCGCTGTCGATCGCGGCGAGCCCGCCCGAGCGCTCGCAGAACGCGAACACCTGCGGCAGCCCGAGCCCCGTGCCCATGCCCTTCGGCTTGGTCGTGTAGAGCGGTTCGAACGCGCGCGCGAGCACGTCGGGCGACATGCCGACGCCCGAATCCTCCAGCGAGACGTGCACGAACTCGCCGTCGAGCGGAAAGCCTTCGCCGGGCCGGAACGCGATATTGCGCGCGCGCACCGTGAAGCGGCCGCCGTTGGGCATGGCGTCGCGCGCGTTCACGGCGAGATTGATCAGCGCGAGTTCGAATTCGGCGACGTCGACGTTCACGGGCCACACGCTTTCATCGACTTCGACGACGAGCGAGACCTTCGCGCCCAGCGACGCGCGCAGCAGTTCGCGGCACGCGGGCAGCCAGCGTCCGGCGTGAATCGTCTCGTTGCGCAGCGGCTGCTTGCGCGCCACGCCGAGCAACTGGCGCGTGAGCGACTGGCCGCTCTTGAGCGCGCGCTCGATCGCCGAGAGTTCGCGCTCGAACGCCGCCGCGCCGCGCCGCCGCGCGATCTGCACGTTGGCGGAGACGATCATCAGCAGATTGTTGAAGTCGTGCGCGACGCTGCCGACCAGATTGCCGAGCGCTTCCATCTTGCGCGACTGGCGGTAGGCCGATTCGATCGAGCGTCGCATCGACGCTTCGGCCTGCCAGCGCTCCCACGCTTCCTCCTCGGCGGCGAGGCGGCGCAGCGAGAGCCAGATCACGCACCAGAGCGCGATCGACGGCGTGAACATCGAGATGATCAGCACGCTCAGGTGCCGGTACCACGCGGACCAGATCGCCGAGGCGCGGTACGCGCAGGTCACATAAACCGGATACGCGCCGACGCGGCGGTACGCGAGGATCACCTTGTCGTCGAGCAGTTGCGAGCGCATGTGCACGACGCCCGCGTCCTTGCCGCCCGCGAGCGCCGAGGCGAACGGCGAGCCCGGCGTGATGCCGGGCTGGCTGGCGGCATTCGAGGCGCCCGACGCGCTCGAAGTATCCGACGCGCTTGATGCGCCTGATGCGCCCGTGACGTTCCTGGCGCCGCGCGGCGGCGGCTCGAACGCGAGGATCGCGCCGTCGCTGCGCACGAGGCCGAGCGCCATCGGCGAGTCGGCGCCCAGCAGCTCGCGGTAGAAGGTGCCGAAGTAGGCGGGCCGCAGCGCGACCGAGACGAGGCCGGCGAACTGGCCTTGCGCGTCGTGGCGCGCGATGCCGGTGTTGAACACGGTTTCGCCGCTCACCTGGCCTTGCATCACGCGCGAGACGTGATCGATCATGCGGCCCGCGCGGATGCCCACGAAGTCGTCGCGCGTGAGGATCGAGACGGGCGGCGGCGGCGAGTAGCGGCTGCTCGCGAGCAGATCGCCGTCGCGGCCGAAGATGGAGACGGCGGCCACCTGCGGATAACCGCCGCCGATCGCGTCGAGTTTTTCGTGGATCTGCGTTTCGTTCTGGCGGATGCCGTCGTCGTCGAGCTCCTGCACGCCGTCCACGATGCGCGCGTCGAGCGCGTCGTTCATGTCGAACACCTTGAGCGCGTGCTCCTCGGCCACGCGCACGGTGCGCAGCGTGACGTCGGTGGCGTCGGATTCGCGCGTGCGCAGGTCGTTCCACGCCATCGTCGCGACATAGACGCAAGGCAGGACGATCGCCGCCGCGAGCAACGCGATCAGCGTGCGGCGGCGGACGGTGAAGTCGTGGCTGGGCGCGGCCGGAAACGGCGCTTCATCGGTGCGTGACGGAGCGGGCGAGCGATCGTCTGGCCCGGCGGGCCGGTCGGGAATCATCGTACGAATAGGGGGTGGAAAGCTGCGGCGGACCTTCTGACATCATAAACGACCGTAGCGTTCCAACCGGGCCGCAGGCGTGCCTGTTTGCGGGGCCGATTGAGCGTCTGATCGCGCCCCGTTTGCGCATCGATCTTGTCTTGATTGCGCCCCTATTTACCCCTGCTTGCGCTCCCTTTTGCGTGCCCTTTTGCGCTCCCTTTTGCCCTCCCGATCGCCGCCTGCTGCGGCCGTTTGCAGCCGCTAGCGCGGCGCGCCGCGGCGGAAAAAGTTAAATTCGCCCGCCCCAGGACGAAACGTCGCAAAAAAGAAGGAATTTTTCGGACAGACAGGCGATTGCGCGAAAATCCGCGTAGCGCAAACGTACACAAAAGGATAATTGTCGGCGCGGATTCATTCGTTTGATTATTTATTTTCCGAAAAGGCCGAAAAGAAAGTCAAATTTGTTCGCCTAATGATTATCGACGAGTTGCATTTCATTTCATTTGCTTCGAGAATTCGGGGCACGATAAATACGTATGAAAAATGCCGGTGCAAGCTGCGCCCTTTTTTGTCGCGCATTTGTCGCGCATTTGCCGTATTCATTTTGTAAGTCGGTCCGTCCGCTCAGGCAGCGGGGCGGGAGCAGCGGCGGATTTCGGGGCGCCGCTCACCGGACCCGACAGATTGGCCGGATTGACCCGATCGGCCTCGCCCGCCGCGCTTGCCGCCCTTTGTCATATGCGGTAATTCACGCCTCGCGCTTAAAATACGCGTCCGCCCTAAAGAAAGTGCGCACGCGGCCGTTAATACGTCTTAACGCATTCCGTCCAACGCACATTCACTCAGCATATCCATGTCCTTGCCCATCGTGATCGCCGACGATTCGCTGTTAGCCCGCAAGGTGCTCACGAAGGCGCTTCCCGAGGACTGGGACGTCGACATCTCGTACGCGTCGAACGGACATGAAGCGCTGGCGCTTTACCGCGCCGGGCGTGCACCGGTCATGTTTCTCGATCTGACGATGCCCGGCATGACGGGCTTTCAGGTTCTCGAAGCCATGCAGCACGAGGACCTGAACACGTTCGTCATCGTCGTATCCGCCGACGTCCAGCCGCGCGCCCAGGAGCGCGCGCTCGCCTTGGGCGCCATGGCGTTCGTGCCGAAGCCGGTCACCCAGGAGGCGCTGCTACCCATCCTGAAGGAGTACGGGTTGTATGCCTGATCGAGTGTTCACGGAACTGCAGCGCGACGCGCTTCAGGAGATCGCCAATCTGGGAATGGGCCAGGCCGCCACGCGTTTGTCGGGGCTCCTGAATGCCTTCATCGAGCTGTCGGTGCCGCGCGTGCGCGTGGTCGCCGTCAGCGAGGCGGCCGACGCGCTGCGCGAGATGACCGGCATCGACGGTCCGGTGACGGCCGTGCGCCAGGGTTTCCGTTCGGAGATCAAGGGCGAGGCGCTGGTGATTTGCCGCAGCGGCGAAATCGCGGAACTCGGCGCGCTGATCGGCGGCCCGTTCGCGGAATCGACCTGGGACGCGCTCACCGAGCAGGAACTGATCTTCGACGTGGCGAACGTGCTGACCGGCGCGTGTGTCTCGTCGATGCTCGACCAGCTCGGGCGCCTGCCGGTGTTTTCGCAGCCGGGCCTGCTCGGCGACGCCGTCACGCTCGACGAAGTGTTCCAGCCCGGCCTGCTCGCCTGGGATCTCGCGCTGCTCGTCGAAGTCAATTTCGCGCTGGAAGACCAGCGTTTTCGCGCGCATCTCGTCATGCTGATGGCCGAAGAATCGATCCATCACGTGAGCCGGGCCATCGACGCGCTGTTGCACAGCCTATGACTACCCCTGAATTGCCGTTGTCGTCGCCCTCGCTGTCCGACCTCGTGGTCGAACGCGTGGGCTTCGGCCTGTTCGTGCTCGACCGCGACATGAACGTGCTGATGTGGAACCGCTTCATGCAGGACCACAGCGGCGTGTCCGCCGAGGACGTGATCGGCCGCCCGATTTTCGAGCGCTTCCCCGACCTGCCGCGCGCGTGGCTCGCGCGCAAGGTCGAAAGCGTGTTCCAGCTCGGCAGCTTCGCGTTCAGCTCGTGGGAGCAGCGGCCCTATCTGTTCCGCTTCGATCACGACCGGCCCATCACGGGCGGCGTGGACTACATGCAGCAGGACTGCACCTTCATGCCGCTGATGCGCGAGCGCGAGGTGATCGCCGTGTGCGTCACGGTGTCCGATGTCACGCACGTGAGCGTGATGCAGCGCGAGCGCGAGGACGCCGTGGCCAAGCTGCGCGAATACGCCGACCGCGACGGCCTCACGGGCATCGCGAACCGGCGCTTCTTCGAGTCGCGCCTGATCGAGGAATTCTCGCGCTGGCAGCGTTACGGCGGCGATCTGTCGGTGCTGCTGTTCGATCTCGACCACTTCAAGAAGATCAACGACGAATTCGGCCACGTCGCCGGCGACACGGTGCTGCGCTCGATGGCGCAGCGCGTGGCCGACGTGGTGCGCAAGCAGGACGTGTTCGGCCGTTTCGGCGGCGAGGAATTCGCGCTGCTGCTGCCGTGCACGCCGCTCGACGACGCGCTGCATGTGGCCGAGAAGATCCGCCACACGATCGGCGACACGCCCGTGGACGTGCAGGGCGTGGTCGTGCCGGTCACGGCGAGCGTCGGCGCCGCGGCGGCGCGGCCTGGCTCGATCGACTACGAAGTCATGATCAACGAGGCCGACGCCGCGCTCTACAGCGCCAAGCGCCAGGGCCGCAACCGCTCGGTGGTGCTGCTGCACGAGCTGTCTTAGCTCCTCGCGGCGGACCGCGCCTTCTGGGGCGATTTCGTCGAATATGGCGGACGATGGCATGATTTGACGCAGCGTTGTCCGCTATAGCCTGACGATGATGCGCCGGTAGCTCGCCGATTGATCACCGATTGATCAACGAGTGATCGGCGGAAAGCCGGCGCCGCCGCCAACGTTTGCCCCCGCGCGCCGGCGCGTTTTCATTTGTCCCTGATTGCGGCGCGGTTCCCGACTGCGGCTGCCCGCAAAGGTTGATATACTTTGGCCCGTTTCCGGCCTCGGACCCTGAACGGCGTTCGAGAGAGCCGGTGCCTCGCGCGTGTCCGCGCGCGCGGGCGACCCGCTCCATGCGGGCCCGAATATCTGAAACGCCCCGTCGAGGGCGACCCCAGCGGAGATCGTCTTGGCTGTTTCCAACCTCGTCGTGGACGATACACATCAAACCGACGCCGCCGCCGCATCGTCGGGCAGCTCGTTTTATCTGGCGATGCGCATTCTGCCTGCCGCGCAGCGCGACGCCATGTATCAGGTCTACGCCTTTTGCCGCGCTGTCGACGACATCGCGGACAGCGACCTGCCGCGCGCCGAGCGTGCGGCGGGGCTCGACCAATGGCGCGCCGACATCGACGCGTGCTACGCCGGCACGCCGCGCGCCTCGCTGGCCGCGCTCACGCGCCATATCCACACGTTCGGGCTGCAGCGCGAGGACTTCCACGCGATGATCGACGGCATGGCCATGGACGCCGCCGAAGACATCTGCGCCCCCGACGAAGACACGCTCGACCTCTATTGCGACCGCGTCGCGAGTGCGGCGGGCCGTCTGTCGGTGAGAATTTTCGGGATGGAAGAGGAGCCGGGCCGGCTGCTCTCGCATCACCTCGGCCGCGCGCTGCAGTTGACCAACATCCTGCGCGACATCGACGAGGACGCGGGCATCAACCGCTGCTATCTGCCGCGCGAACTGCTCGCGCGCGAAGGCATCGCGGCCACGGCTCCGCACCCGATCGCCGCCGATCCCCGCCTGCCGCGCGTGTGCGCGACGCTCGTGGAACGCGCGCTCGGCCATTTCGCCGCCGCCGACGCGATCATGGACCGCACGCCGCGCGTCCAGGTCAAGGCGCCGCGCATCATGTCGGGCGTCTATCGCGTACTGCTCGAACGCACCGTGGAGCGCGGCTTCGACCTGCCGCGCACCAAGGTCGCCAAACCGCGCGCGCGGCTCATGTGGATCGTGGCGCGCTACGCGCTGTTCTGATGCCTCGGCTCGTCCACGTGATCGGCGCGGGGCTTGCGGGCCTCGCGACGGCCGTGCGGCTGCAGCGCCGGGGCGTGCAGGTCGCCCTGCACGAAGCGGGCGCCCAGGCAGGTGGACGATGCCGTTCGTACTATGACCGCACGCTGGCGGCCACGCTCGACAGCGGCAACCATCTGGTGCTGGCCAATCACACGCACACGCTCGACTACGTGCGCGCGATCGGCGCCGCCGACGAACTGACGGGACCGGCCGAACCGGGCTTCGCGTTCATGGACCTCGCGGCGCGCTCGCGCTGGAGCGTGCGTTTCTCGCGCTCGCGCGTGCCGTTCTGGATCGGCGACGCCCAGGCGCGCGTGCCAGGCACCCGCGTGTCGGACTATCTCGCGCTGCTGCCGCTGCTGTTCGCCAAACCGGGCCGCACGGTCGCGCAGACCATGCGCAGCGACGGCCTGCTCTGGGAGCGCCTGGTGCGCCCGCTGCTGCTCGCGGGGCTCAACGTCGAGCCGCGCGACGCGAGCGCGGAACTCGCCGCGGCGATGCTGCGCGAGGCGCTGGCGGCGGGCGGCGAGACGCTGCGACCGCTGGTGGCGCGCAACGGCTTGTCGAGCGCGTTCGTCGATCCGGCGCTGCGCATGCTCCAGCATGGCGGCGCGGCGATCCGGCTCGAATCGCCGCTGAAGGCAATTGCCTACGACGACGCGGCGCGCCGCGCCGTCGCGCTCGATTTCGACAGCGGCCGCGTGCTGCTGGGCACGGACGAAGCCGTGGTGCTGGCGGTGCCGCCCGACGCGGCCGCCGCGCTGGTGCCCGCGTTGCAGACGCCGCAGCGGTTCACGTCGATCATCGACGTGCATTTCGCCGCCGAAGCGCCGCCAGGCCTCGCCACGCCGATGGCGCTCGTCAACGGCACGGCCGACTGGCTGTTCGCCGGCGCGGGCCGCCTCTCGGCGACGATCCACGACGCCGGCTCGCTGGCCCT
This sequence comes from Paraburkholderia tropica, assembly GCF_914484835.1. Taxonomy (GTDB): domain Bacteria; phylum Pseudomonadota; class Gammaproteobacteria; order Burkholderiales; family Burkholderiaceae; genus Paraburkholderia; species Paraburkholderia tropica_A. Next base: position 72,199 of record NZ_CAJZAR010000067.1, on the reverse strand, counting down.
GCTCGCGCCCGACGTGATCGCG
>NZ_CAJZAR010000067.1:0-72167 GCF_914484835.1 Paraburkholderia tropica | reverse complement strand
CGCGCGCGACCTTCGCCGCCGTGCCCGACGAGGAACTGCGCCGCCCGTCGGCGCGCACGCGCTGGACCAACTTGATGCTCGCGGGCGACTGGACGGCTACCGGCCTCCCCGCAACGATCGAAGGAGCGATCCGCTCCGGCCGCAAGGCCGCGGACCGGCTCCTGTCTGAACCTTAGGAAGTGCCGATGAACGACTTATCCCAAGCCATGCCGACCGACGAGACGGCGAGCGTCCTGAGCGCCGCCAGCCTGGCGCCAACGCTTGCGCCCGCGCTCGACGACGGCGCCGCCGCGCTGCCGGCCGGAACCCTCGACGCCGCCGTTGCGCGCGCGACCGACGCGATCCTCGCCGACCAGCGCGCCGACGGCCACTGGGTCTACGAACTCGAAGCCGACGCCACGATTCCCGCCGAATACGTGCTGCTCGTCCACTACCTGGGCGAGGAAGCGAACCTCGAGCTCGAACAGAAGATCGCGCGCTACCTGCGCCGCATCCAGCTGCCGGGCGGCGGCTGGCCGCTGTTCACCGACGGCGACATGGACGTCAGCGCGACCATCAAGGCTTATTTCGCACTCAAGATGATCGGCGACGCCGAAGACGCCGAGCACATGGTGCGCGCGCGCGAGGCGATTCTCGCGGCGGGCGGCGCGGAAAAGGCCAACGTCTTCACGCGCATCCTGCTCGCGCTGTTCGGCGTCGTCACATGGTACGCAGTGCCGATGATGCCGGTCGAAATCACGCTGCTGCCGAAGTGGTTCCCGTTCCATCTCTCGAAGGTCTCGTACTGGGCGCGCACCGTGATCGTGCCGCTGCTCGTGCTCGGCGCGAAGCGTCCGGTCGCGAAGAACCCGCGCGGCGTGCGCATCGACGAACTGTTCCTGAGCGCGCCCGTCACGACCGGTTTGAACGAGCGCGCGCCGCATCAGAGCAAGGGCTGGTTCGGTTTCTTCCGCGCCGTGGACGGCGTGCTGCGCGTGACCGATCCGCTGTTCCCCAGCTACCTGCGCCAGCGCGCGATCGACGCGGCGGTGGCTTTCGTCGACGAGCGCCTGAACGGCGAAGACGGCCTCGGCGCGATTTTCCCGGCGATGGCGAACGCCGTGATGATGTACGACGTGCTCGGCTATCCGGCCGATCATCCGCATCGCGCGATCGCCCGCCAGTCGGTCGAAAAGCTCGTCACGGTGCACGCCGACGAAGCCTACGTGCAGCCCTGTCTGTCGCCCATCTGGGATACGTCGCTGGCGGCGCATGCGCTGCTCGAAACCGGCGACGCACGCGCGGAAGAAGCCGCGCGCCGCGGCCTCGAATGGCTGCGTCCGCTGCAGATTCTCGACGTGCGCGGCGACTGGATCTCGCGCCGTCCCGACGTGCGTCCGGGCGGCTGGGCGTTCCAGTACGCGAACCCGCACTACCCCGACGTCGACGATACGGCCGTGGTCGTGGCCGCGATGGACCGCGTCGACAAGCTCAACAAGACCAATGCCTACGCAGAAGTGATGTCGCGCGCCCGTGAATGGGTGGTCGGCATGCAGAGCAGCAACGGCGGCTGGGGCGCGTTCGAGCCGGAAAACACCCATGAGTACCTGAACAACATCCCGTTCTCGGACCACGGCGCGCTGCTCGATCCGCCGACCGCCGACGTCTCGGGCCGCTGTCTGTCGATGCTCGCGCAGATGGGCGAACTGCCCGTCGCGAGCGAGCCGGCGCGCCGCGCGTACAACTACATCCTCGAAGAGCAGGAAGCGGATGGCAGCTGGTACGGCCGCTGGGGCATGAACTACATCTACGGCACGTGGACGGCGCTGTGCGCGCTGAACGCGGCCGGTCTCGAACACGCCGATCCGCGCATGAAGCGCGCGGCGCAGTGGCTGATCTCGATCCAGAACGAGGACGGCGGCTGGGGCGAGGACGGCACCAGCTACAAGCTCGAATATCGCGGCTACGAACGCGCGACGAGCACGGCGTCGCAGACGGCCTGGGCGCTGCTCGGCCTGATGGCGGCGGGCGAAGTGAATCATCCGTCGGTCGCGCGCGGCATCGCGTGGCTGCAACAGACGCAGCAGGACCACGGCCTCTGGGACGAAACGCGCTTCACGGCGACCGGCTTCCCGCGCGTGTTCTATCTGCGTTACCACGGCTATCGCAAGTTCTTCCCGCTGTGGGCGCTCGCGCGCTACCGCAACCTCAAACGCGACGGCGCGACGCGCGTCACGGTCGGTCTGTGACGATGGCGGCCGCACTGAAGCCGCGTGCGGGCGGCGCGCTGCCCGTGATCGCCGTGACCGGCATGGCGTTCGAGGCGAGCATCGCCGCGGGCAAGGGCGGCGACGGCATCGAGGCCGTCTACGCGGCGCGCGCCGATCTGCTGCAACGCGCGCTCGACGCCGCGCTCGATCGCGGCGCGGCGGGCGTGATCAGCTTCGGCACGGCGGGCGGTCTCGGGCCGGATCTCGAACCAGGGACGATCGTGATCGCCGAGGCGATCGACGGTCCGTTTGGCCGCGTGCAATGCGACGCAGCCTGGAGCGAACGGATGGCGGCGGCGCTGATGGCTTCGCCGCTGGCCGCGCAGACGCGCCGGGGCATCGAAGCCGCAGTGGCCGCGCCGCTCACGGGCGCGGCGGACAAGGCGGCGCTGCATCAGTCGAACGGCGCGCTGGCCGTCGATATGGAATCGCATCTGGCGGCCGCCGCCGCTGCCGCACGCGGCCTGCCGTTCGCGGTGTGCCGCGCGGTGGTCGATCCGGCGTGGCGCAGTTTGCCCAAGGCCGCGATGGCCGGACTGCGCGATGACGGCTCCACGGCCATCCTGCCGATCCTGCGCGAACTCGCGCGCGATCCGCTGCAACTGGGCGGCCTGCTGCGCGTGGCCGCCGACGCCGGTGCCGCGCGCAAGGCGCTGACGGCGGCGCGGCGCGTGCTCACGTCATCTGGCGCTTTTTCCCCGCGCTGATTCCTGCTGATCCCTTTGTTCACGATTTCGCGCCAGACTGTTGCTGGCGCGGAATATTGAAATACCTAGGGAAAACCCCTATCTCTGGTAACATCCTAGTGTTAACCCTAGGTCCACGCCTTCTCGATCTGGGGGCGGATCATGCATAGGGAGTTACCAATATGAATTTTCATACTCGCAAGTGGGTCAAGCCAGAAGATCTGAACCCCAATGGCACGCTGTTCGGCGGCAGTCTGCTGCGCTGGATCGACGAAGAAGCGGCCATTTACGCGATTTGCCAGCTCGATAACCAGCGCGTCGTGACCAAGTTCATCTCGGAGGTGAACTTCGTGAGCTCGGCGCGTCAGGGCGACATCATCGAGTTGGGCATGACGGCCACCGACTTCGGCCGCACGTCGATCACGCTGCGCTGCGAAGTCCGCAACAAGGTCACGCGCAAGAGCATCCTGACGATCGAACGGATGGTGTTCGTGAACATGGACGCCGAAGGCAAGCCCGCGCCGCATGGCCGCGACCGTATTCGTTACGCTGAAGAGGCGTATGAGCGCTATCGCCAGACGGTGCACACGGCGGTGGATGCCACGGCGGTTGCGGCAGCCAGGGAAGCCGAGCGCGAAGCGCTGAACGAAGGCGAAGCGGTGCACTGAGCGGTTTTGCTGTGCGCATGAAAAAACCCGGCGGGGCGAAAGCCTTGGCCGGGTTTTTTTGCGTCTGCGCCGCTCGACTTCGAGCGGCGCGAATCAGCGTGCAATCAACGCGTCATCAAGGCGCCGATGCCGGTTTGGCGGGCACAGCCGTGGCCGAAGCCGCAGCCGGTGCCGAAGCTGCTGCAGGCGCAGAAGCCGCTGACACGCCCGAAGCCGCATGCGCCGCCGCACCGGCAGCAACACCCGCCGTCCCGGCCGCCGCCGCTGCACCAGCACCCGCTCCAGCCGCTGCCGCGCCATTCGCGCTGCCCTCGCCCGGATCTTCGTAATTCGGCAGACCGTTATCCGATGCGCCGCCCTTGGCCGGAGCGGCCGCGCCACCCGCACCATCGGAAGCACCCGGATCGTCGTAATTGGGCAACCCGTTCTCCGACTTGCCCGCGCCACCGCTGTCATCCGACGCGCCCGGATCGCCGTAATCCGGCAGCGGCGCATTGTTGTTCTGCGAGCCGCGAATCATCGACTGGCGCTGCTGGCGGTACGCGTCGCGCACGAACGAATACTTGTCGAGCGCCGCCTGTTGCAGCAGATCGGTTGCGCCCAGCAGATCGGCGCGCGCGCTCACGAACTGCGCGATGTACATCGGGTTGCGCACCGCTGGTTCGATGTAGTTGAGGATGTTGAACTTCACATCCACGCCCATGCCGATGCCGTCGCGCACCGAGCTCGGCCCGAACACCGGCAGCACCAGATACGGGCCGGCCGGCACGCCGTAATGGCCCATCGTCAGACCGAAGTCCTGATGGTGCTTCGGCAGGCCAGCGGGCGTCGCGAAGTCGATCAGACCGCCGAGACCGAAGGTCGAGTTCATCGCGAGACGCATGAGGTCTTCGGTGGCGTCGGTGATCTTCAGCTGCAGCAGGTCGTTGGCGAAATTGCTGACGTCGCCGAGATTGGAAAAGAAGTTCGTAAGCGCCTGCCGGATCGGCTGCGGCGTGACTTTCTGATACCCCTTCGCGATCGGTTGAGCAATGTGCGTATCGAGCGCGTCGTTGAACGTAAAGATCGCGCGATTGGCCGGTTCGAACGGATCACCCGGCTTGCGGTCGGGACCTGTGGCGCAGCCCGACGTCACGAGGAGCGTCAGGCTCGCCGCCGCCATGGTGAGCGCGGCTTGTTTCTTCTTCATTAATCGATCCCCTGCTTATGCGATCGTGCGCGCCTGGCGCGCGGCTTGCCCATCAGCACCGGCTGGAACACCACGGCGCCGATCAGCGTACAGAACAAGGACAACGCGAGCAGTTTGCCCATGCTCGACGTGCCCGGATGATGCGAAAGCCACAGGCTGCCGAACGCCGTGGCCGTGGTTGCGGCCGAGAACAGCACCGCGTGCGTGAGGCTCGAATGCAGCAGGCCGGTTTGACCCGCGCGCCAGGCCATCACAAAGTAGATTTTGAACGCGACGCCGACGCCGAGCATCAGGGGAAGCGCGATGATGTTGGCGAAATTGAGTTGGATACCGAGCACAACGCACAACTCCAGCGTCACGAGCGCCGATACCAGCAGAGGAATCAGCGTGCGCAGCACGTCGCCGAAATGACGCAGCGTGATCCACAGCAGCGCGGTGATGAGCAGCACCGACCACCCCGCCGCCTGGAGGAACGCGAGAATGATCACGTTGGCCGAGTGCAGGATCGAGATCGGGCCGCCGATGGCGTTCGGCTCCGCCGCCTTCACGGCGTGCGAGAAGCGCGCGAGCATGGCGTCGTCGTTGGGATCGACGCCCGCCGGCACGCGCGGCGCGATATCGACGATCGCCTGCCCCGTGATCGGCGACACCCAGTCCAGCTCCATTGCCTTCGGCAGATTTTCGCGCGTGATTTCCGACGGCTGCAGCAGGCGTTCGAGCTGCGCGAACGCAAGCTTGAGCGGCTGGCTGAAGGCCTTTTCGGCGCGGTCGCGCGTGGCGGCGTCGGCGTTCGCGAGCTTCGTCAGGCCGTCCGACAGATGCTTGGCCTCGGCCGCGCCCGGACCCGGGTGATCGCCCGCCGCGAGCGCGAGCTGGTTGGCGGCGCGCTTGAGCGTGTCGACGCGCACCGCGTCCGTGACCGGCGACGACGGCTGCTGCGTGAGCGCCGGCATGAGCTGCTGCGCCGCGCTCGAAATCAGCATCAACTTCTGCTGCTGGTCGTCGGGAATCAGCGAACTCAGCGTGGTCGCGCGGCCCACTTCGGGCAGCTTCGAGAGCTTCGCGGCGATCTTGTCGGCGTCGGCGAGCGTGGGCGCGAGCACGCTCACGTCGTTGATCGAAATGACCGGCGAATTCTTCAGCGCAATCAGCGTCGCCATCGACTCCGTATGCGGGTCTTTCAGGTGCAGCGGATTGAAGTCGAAACGCAGATGCAGCAGCAGCGGCGTGGCGCCCAGCACCACGATCAGCGTACCGATCAGCACGGGATTGCGATGGTCGGCGAGCCATTTGTCGACCGGCGCGAGGAACGCGAAGCCCGGCGAGGCGCGCTCGCCCTTCGGCTTGAACACGCTGATCAGCGCGGGCAGCAGCGTCATGTTCGCGAGGTACGCGACGAACATGCCCACGCCCGCGATCTGGCCGAGTTCGGAGAGGCCCTTGTAGGCGGTCGGCAGGAACGAAAAGAAACTTTCGGCGACGGCGATGGCGGCCAGCGTGAGCGGCACGCCGATCAGGCGCGCGGTCTTGAGCAGCGCCACGTCGAGCCGGTCGTCCTGGAAGCGTTCCTCTCGATACTTCACGCCGAACTGCACGCCGAAATCGACGCCGAGCCCCACGAACAGCACCATGAACGCGACCGACAGCATGTTGAGCGAGCCGATCATCAGCAGGCCGAGCGCCGCCGTGATGGCGAGCCCGACCACCAGCGTGATGAGCACCGCGCCGATGAGACGGCCCGAGCGCAGCGCGAGCCACAGGATCACGAGCACGACGATGGCCGTGATCGCGCCGTTGAGCGCGGCGCCGTCCTGCACTGAGGCGAATTCGTCGTCGGCGAGCGGCTGTTCGCCGGTCAGGCGTATGCGCGCGCCGTATTCCGTGTCGAGATGCAGCGAGGCGGCCGTGTCGCGGATCGCCTGCGTCGCGCTCGCGCCGGCCTTGAGCGCCGCGAAATTCAGCACCGGCTGCACCGTCACGAACGAGAACGCGGGTTTCGCGGCGGCGTCCTTGTCGACGAGCGCGCGCCACGAGAACGCGGCGGGCTTGCCCGCCAGCACCTGATCGACGGTGTCGGCGGCGCTGCCGAGCAGGCCCGCCATTTGCGGCAGCTTGACCTGACCGATCGTCAGCGGCAGTTGCAGCGTGGTGATCAGCGTGCCCGCGAGGCCCGCGAGACTCGGATCCTTCGCGAGCTGGTTGATCAGCGGGCGCGCCTGCACGAGCTGGCCCGTGGTGGACAGCACCGTGGGCGTGGACGGGAACAGCAGGCCGTTGTGCTCGAAGAACGGGCCGCCCGCGGGCTGCGAGACCGCGCTGAATTCGCGCGAGTCCTGCTTGAGCGCGTCGGCGAGCTTGTCGGCGGCGGCGTCGGCGAGTTCGGGCGCCGGCGCTTCCACCACCACGAGCAGCGAGCTGCCGCGTTGCGGGAACGCTTTGTCCTTGGCGTCGCCGAGCGCGGCCCATTCGGCGCTGTTCTCGACGAGGCCGCTGATGTCCGTGTTGATCTTGAAATGCTTCACGACGTACGCGCCGCTCAGGACGGCCAGTACGATCGCAAGTGCGATGACCCACGCCGCGCGGCGAACCGACCAGGCGACGAGGTGAATGATGAATGGCTTCAGCATAAAGGCGAGGGGAGCCTTGGCGATTAATATTCTTGAACGAAGCGCTCAAGTATACCGGCCTCGCCCGTCTCGGCGCGCGTCGCGCACACGAGCGCAAACGTCAAAGCCGTTATACTGGTCCGGCCGGGGCGGGATCGAGCCCCAGACGTGCCATTCGAACAGGCCGGTGTAGTGGCCCGTTTTATCGGCGCCTGATATTTACTGTTCCAAAAACGCGTATGAAACGTTATCTGACCGCATTACTCACCGCCGCCTTCCTGTCGGGCGTGTCGGGCGCCGCCTTCGCGCAGTCCTCGCCGGACGCCATCGTCAAGGCGGCCGTGGAAGGCACCGTGAAGGCCATGCAGGCCGACCCGCAAGCGCGCGGCGGCGACATGAAACAGATCACGCAAGTGGTCGAAACCCATTTCGTGCCGGCCACCGATTTCCAGCGCACCACGCGCATCGCGATCGGCAAGGCCTGGACCACGGCCACGCCCGAACAACAGCAGAAGCTCTATGAGCAATTTCAGCTCCTGCTCGTGAAGACCTACGCCTCGTCGCTGGCGCAACTGCGCGACACCCAGGTCAACTTCAAGTTCGTGCCGTCGAACACCGGCGCGAGCGCGAAAGACACCGTCGTGCAATCGCACGTGCTGAGCAACGGCGGCGACGACGCCATCGACTATCGCCTCGAACGCACGGCCAACGGCTGGAAGATCTACGACATCAACATGATGGGCGCGTGGCTCATTCAGGTCTACCAGACGCAGTTCGCCGACCAGATCGCCAAGGGCGGCATCGACGGGCTCATCAAGTTCCTCGTCGATCACAACGCTCGCAGCTAAGGCCATCGGTTCAGCCCGCAGCTTCGCATAAAAAACGGCGCGTCCTCGCAAGAGGCGCGCCGTTTTGTTTTGGGGAGCGAGCGGGCCGTTGCGCGCCCTCGCCCGCTCACTTCCTGCGGTTCTCCACCGCGAACTTGATCAGCTCCGCCTGCCCTTCGATGTCGAGCTTGCGCTTCAGATTGAGCCGATGCGTCTCGACCGTGCGCACCGAGAGCCCTTCGCGCTGCGCGATCTGCTTGCTGGAGAGCCCTTCGGCGAGCGCATCGAGTATGTCGCGCTCGCGCGGCGTCAGGCGCTCGATGGGCGTGTCCCTGAGCGACGCCTGGATCATGCGCGCGCCGAGTCCCGCGCTGAAATACGTCTGTCCCGCGAGCACCGCCTCGATCGCGCGCACGATTTCCGTGGCCGGCGAATCCTTGAGCACGTAACCGCTCGCGCCCGCGCGCACGGCTTCCGTCACGTATTCGACGTTGTCGTGCATCGACAGCATCAGCACGCGGATCGCCGGAAAGCGCTCGTGGAAGATGCCCGCGAGCGCGATGCCGTTCATGCCGGCCATGCCCACGTCCATCAGCGCGAGATCGGGTTCGAGCGTGGCGGCGAGGCCGATCGCTTCGTCGGCGTTGCCCGCCTCGCCCGCGACTTCGAGGCCCGGCACGGCTTCGAGACGTGCGCGCAGGCCGTCGCGCACGAGCGGATGATCGTCGACGAGCACGAGGCGCGCCGGTTTGCTGGGGTCGTTCATGTGTGTCTGACTTCGTTCGTTGTGTCGGCGACGTTCGCCGCGCGGATGGGCACCCACGCGCTCACGACCGTGTGGCCGGGCTTCGAGCTGACCGTGAGCGTGCCGCCGAGCGGTTCCAGGCGCTCGCGCATGTTGCGCAGGCCCATGCCCGCGCGCGGATCGGCTTGCGCGTGCGCGACGTCGAAACCGCGGCCATTGTCGGCGATCGAGAGCGACACCGCTTGCGGCGTGACCGCCAGCGTGAGCGCCGCGCGCCGCGCCTGGGCGTGCTTGACGATGTTGGTGAGCGCTTCCTGGGCGATGCGGAACAGCACGGTGTTGACGGCGTCGGGCAAGGGCGCGGCGCTCGTCGGCGTGCGGGTGCGCGTGCGCGGCGGGCAGTCGCCCGAAAGCGTGAAGCCGATCTCGATCTCCGACTCCTCGGCGAGTTCGCGCGTGAGCTGTTCGAGCGCGGCGGCGAGACCGAGATCGTCGAGCATTGCCGGACGCAGCGCGTGCGAGATGCGCCGCACTTCGCGCAGCGTGTCCGAGAGACGCGTGAGGCCGGTCGCGAGCGAAGCTTCGGCGGCGGGAACGCGCGTCTCGCCGCGCTCGAAGCGCGCGAGCGCCGATTCGAGCAGCAGTTTCGCCGACACCAGCATCTGGCTGATGCCGTCGTGCAACTCGCGCGACAGGCGCGCGCGCTCCTGTTCCTGCGATTCGACCACTTGCTGCGCGAGGCGCTTGAGCTTCGCATCGGTGCTGCGGTACTCGCTGACGTTGAGCACGAGCGCGCCGAGCGCGATCACGCCCACGCCCGCGAGCGCGATCACGCCGAGCCATTGCAGCGTGCGCTCGATATTCGCGGAGGCGCGTTCGTCGATGTGCGCGAGTGTCGAATCGACGTCGTCGAGATAGATGCCCGTGCCGATCATCCAGCCCCAGCGCGGCAGCGGCACGACGTAGCCGAGCTTCGGTGCGAGCTTGCCCGTGGACGGGCGGTGCCACATGTAGCGCACATAGCCGCCGCCGTGCTGCGCGGCGGCCACGAGTTGCTGGATCGTCAGCGCGCCTTGCGGATCGCGCAGATTCCACAGGTCCTGGCCGACGAGTCCGGGCTCGCGCGGATGCATCAGCGAGCGCCCGTGCAGGTCGTAGACGAAGAAATAGCCGTCGGGGCCGAAGTCCATTTTTTGCAGCACGGCGAGTGCGGCGCGCTGGCGGTCGGCTTCGCTGGCGGTGGCGGGCAGCGCGGTGCGGGCGGCGAGATCGGCGAAGTTGGCGGCGGTGTTGGCGGTGGCGTGGGCGGTGGCGTGGGCGGCGCTGGCCGGATCGACGGAATCGGGCGTGGAATCCGGTGCATACAGCGGCGCGATCGCACTGGTGGCGAGCTCAACGTAATGGCGCAGCTCGATTTCCTTGCTCGACAGATACGCGGCCTGCATGGTCGCGTGCTGGGTCTGCGCGAGCGCCGTGGCCTGCTGGCGCACGCCGATCCCGATCCCCGCGATGGCCGCGAGAAACGGCACCACGGCGAGCAGAAAGATTCGGGTCTTCAGAGTCATGATGAGCGGCTCGATGCGCGGTTCGCGCCTACGTAATATCACGTAGTTCGCTTACGTAGTTGTCCGCTTGTGGCGCACAAGGCGAAAGCGAATACTACACGCCCATAGCGTGGCGCAACTGCGCTACCTGCCGCGCCGCCTTCGACTAGTATGAAACGAAGCACGGCGCGTCGCGCGCCGGTCCCGATGCCGGGCGCGCGAAAAAGACCACCCAACGAATCTATAAATAAGACAGGAGACACCGCATGAGTCGGGCATCCAGTTTTGTCGTCTGGACGATCGTCGCGCTACTCGGCGCGTTCGCGTTCGGCACCATCGCGCTCGCGCACGGCGAGCGAATCAGTGCGTTGTGGGTCGTGATCTGCGCCGTGTGCGTGTATCTGATCGCGTACCGCTTCTACAGCCGCTTCATCGCCACCCAGGTGCTGCAACTCGACGGCCTGCGCATGACGCCGGCGGTGCGCCACAACGACGGGCTCGATTACGTGCCCACCAACAAGTACGTGCTGTTCGGCCATCACTTCGCGGCGATCGCGGGCGCAGGCCCGCTGGTCGGCCCCGTGCTGGCCGCGCAGATGGGCTACATGCCCGGCATGCTCTGGATTCTCGCGGGCGTGGTGTTCGCGGGCGCCGTGCAGGACTTCGTGGTGCTGTTCCTCTCCACGCGCCGCGACGGCCGCTCGCTCGGCGACCTCGTGAAGATGGAGCTGGGTCCGGTTCCGGGCGTGATCGCGCTGTTCGGCACCTTCCTCATCATGATCATCATTCTCGCGGTGCTCGCGCTGATCGTGGTGAAGGCGCTGACGAACTCGCCGTGGGGCACGTTCACCGTGGCCGCGACGATTCCCATCGCGATCTTCATGGGCCTGTACGTGCGCTACATCCGTCCGGGCAAGATCGGCGAGATCTCGATCATCGGCTTCGTTCTGCTGATGGCGTCGATCGCGTTCGGCCAGCACGTGCACGATTCGCCGACGCTCGCCGCCTGGTTCACGTTCACGGGCACGCAGCTCACGTGGATCCTGATCGGTTACGGCTTCGTCGCTTCGGTGCTGCCGGTGTGGCTGCTGCTCGCGCCGCGCGACTACCTCTCGACCTTCCTGAAGATCGGCACGATTCTCGCGCTCGCGATCGGTATTCTGATCGTCGCGCCGGAACTCAAAATGCCCGCGTTCACGAAGTTCATCGACGGCACTGGTCCGGTGTGGTCGGGCAACCTGTTCCCGTTCCTCTTCATCACGATCGCGTGCGGTTCGGTCTCGGGTTTCCACGCGCTGATCTCGTCGGGCACCACGCCCAAACTGATCGATAACGAAACCAACGCGCGCTTCATCGGTTACGGCGCGATGCTGATGGAATCGTTCGTCGCGATCATGGCGCTGGTGGCCGCTTCGGTGATCGAGCCGGGCGTCTACTTCGCGATGAATGCGCCACTCGCCGTGCTCGGCACGACGCCGGACGCAGTCGCGCAGACGGTCGGCCAGTGGGGCTTCGTGCTGACGCCGGACATGCTCACGCACACGGCGCAGGCCGTGGGTGAAACGACGATCGTCGCGCGCGCCGGCGGCGCACCGACGCTGGCGGTCGGCATGGCGCAGATCCTGCACCAGGTCGTGGGCGGCGAAGCGATGATGGCGTTCTGGTATCACTTCGCGATCCTGTTCGAAGCGCTGTTCATCCTGACGGCCGTCGATGCGGGCACGCGCGCGGGCCGCTTCATGCTGCAAGATCTGCTCGGCACTTTCCACCCGTCGCTCAAGCGCACGGAGTCGCTGCCCGCGAACCTGATCGCGACGGCGCTGTGCGTGGCCGCGTGGGGCTACTTCCTGTATCAGGGCGTGGTCGATCCGCTGGGCGGCATCAACACGCTGTGGCCGCTGTTCGGCATCTCGAACCAGATGCTCGCCGGTATCGCACTGATGCTCGCGACCGTCGTGCTGTTCAAGATGAAGCGTGAGAAGTTCGCGTGGGTGACGGCGCTGCCGACGCTGTGGCTGCTCATCTGCACGCTCACGGCGGGCCTGCAGAAGATCTTCGACAGCAACCCGAAGGTGAGCTTCGTCGCGCACGCGCAGAAGCTTTCGGCGGCGCTCGACGCGGGCAAGGTGCTCGCGCCCGCGAAGTCGGTCGAGCAGATGCAGCGCATGATCTTCAACGACTATGTCGATGCCGCGCTCTCGGGCCTGTTCATCTTCGTGGTCGTGAGCATCGTGGTGTACGGCCTGATCGCGATTGCGCGTGCGCGCCGCATCGATCGTCCGACGGTGCAGGAAACGCCGTACGAGGCGATGCCGGCGAACGGCGCGGCCGTGGCGCATCGCGTGCATTGATCGACATTTCACGCACTGACTTACGCACTGAACGGAGCGCATCATGTTCTCGGAACTTCGCGACAACGTGCAGACGGCGGGCCGCTATCTGGGCCAGGCGATGCGTCTGATGGTCGGTCTGCCGGACTACGATGGCTACGTCGCGCACATGCGCGCGACGCATCCCGATCGTCCGGTGATGACCTACGAGGAGTTTTTCCGCGAGCGCCAGAATGCGCGTTACGGTTCGGGCGCGGGGAAATGCTGCTGAGGCGCGGGCTGGAAGGTGAAATAAGCCGCGGCTCATGCCGGTAAAAAAGCGCGATGGCGAAAGCCGTCGCGCTTTTTTCATGGGCGGCGCAAAGCGCCTACACTACGCGGATTACGTCCGCACGCCGTGTCACGAGGGTCGCCGCCGATCATGTCCGCCCGCGAAGAATTCGATGCCTCGCTGTCTGCCTCGCCGCCTTCCGGGTCCACGGACGCGCTCGAAGATCCCGCGCTGCTGCGCCGCCTGTTGCGCGCGAAGGACCGCATGGACGCCGCCTCGCACGAAGCCTGGCCCGTCAAGCGGCTGGCCGCCGTGAGCGGCGTCTCCGAAGCGCATTTCGCGCGCTCGTTCAAGCGCGCCTTCGGTCTGCCACCGCATCGCTATCTGCTCACGCGGCGCATCGAGCAGGCCACCACGCTCCTGCGCGACACCGACCTCGCCATCACCGATATCGCCTTCGCCACGGGCTGGGAAAGCCTCGGCACCTTCGGGCGCATCTTTCGCGACATCACCGGCAACAGCCCGGGCGCGATGCGCGAGGCGGCGCGCGCGAACATGGCCGAACTGGGCAGCGTGCCCGCCTGCGTGCTGAAGGCGGCGCAGCGCCCCGATCTGACGATGGCAGTTTTGGAGAAGCGCCGCCGCGCGGCGAAGGCTACAGTGCGGCCATCATCCAACGCGCGGCCGAAGGCCGGGGAGGCATCATGAATCAAGCCGTGAAGCAGGACGTGAAGCAGGACGTGAAGCAGGACGTGAAGCAAGGCGTCAACGTCGTGGGCATCTACGTCGACGATCAGGACGCGGCGCTCGCGTTCTACGTCGACAAACTCGGCTTTCGCGTCCATGCGGACGTGCGCAACGGCGCGTATCGCTGGCTGACGGTCCAGCATCCCGAGCAGCCCTCGTTCCAGCTCGGCCTCTTCACGCCCGGCCCGCCCGTGCACGACGAGGCCACCGCGCAGACGCTGCGCGCGATGGTGGCCAAGGGCGCGATGCCGCCGCTCGTGCTCGCGGTGGCCGACTGCCGCGCGCGCTACGCCGAATGGTCGGCGCGCGGCGTGGAATTCACGCAGGAGCCGACCGAGCGCTACGGCAGCATCGACGCCGGCTTCCGCGATCCGGCGGGCAACGGCTGGAAGATGATTCAGTCGTGATCTTGTTGTGACGCCCAAAAGAAAAAAGCGCAACGGTCTGCACCGTTGCGCTTTTTTGATTCAGCGATCGCGCCTTGCGGCGCGACCACGCTGAAGTCGCTCTGAACGCAGCGCTTAGCCCGCCGCGACCGTCACCGGCTTCTTGGTCTTGGCCGAGTTCTGGATCTCTTCGAGCTTGATCTCGACGTGACGCGAGAACACGTATTCCGCCGGACGCTGGGTATCCAGCGGGATGTCCTTGACGAATGCACCTTCGGTCTTCGGGCCGGTCAACGCGACCTTCAGCGCCTTCAGCGGATGCGCGACCGTGTCCATCACGGCGGTCGCCTCGAAGCCGCAGTGGACCATGCAGTCCGCGCACTTCTCGTACTTGCCCGTGCCGTACTTGTCCCACTCGGTCGTTTCCATCAGTTCCTTGAAGGTCTTCACATAACCTTCGCCGACCAGATAGCACGGCTTTTGCCAGCCGAACACCGTGCGCGCCGGGTTGCCCCACGGCGTGCATTCGTAGGTCTGGTTGCCGGCCAGGAAGTCGAGGAACAGGCTCGACTGGCTGAACGACCACTTCTTGCCGTTGTTGCCGCGCTTGAAGATTTCGCGGAACAGGTTCTTCGTCTTGTCGCGGTTCAGGAAGTGCTGCTGGTCCGGCGCGCGCTCATACGCGTAGCCCGGCGACACCGTGATGCCGTCCACGCCGATCGAGTGAGCCGTGTCGAAGAACTTCGCCACGCGTTCCGGCTGCGCGTCGTTGAACAGCGTGCAGTTGATGTTCACGCGGAAGCCGCGGCGCTTGGCTTCCTTGATGGCCGCGACGGCCTTGTCGTAGACGCCTTCCTGCGAGACCGAATGGTCGTGCGCTTCGCGGTCGCCGTCGAGGTGAACCGACCAGACGAAGTACGGGCTCGGCTCGTAGTCGTCCATCTTCTTTTCCATGAGCAGCGCGTTCGTGCACAGGTACACGAACTTCTTGCGCGCCATGATGCCCTTGACGATCTGGGGCATTTCCTTGTGCAGCAGCGGCTCGCCGCCTGCGATCGACACGACCGGCGCACCGCATTCGTCCACGGCGCCGAGGCACTCTTCCAGCGACAGACGCTGGTTCAGGATGGGATCCGGATAGTCGATCTTGCCGCAGCCGTTACAGGCCAGGTTGCAGCGGAACAGCGGCTCGAGCATGAGCGCGAGCGGATAGCGCTTATTGCCGCCGAAATGTTGACGGAAGATGTACGCGCCAACGCGGACTTTTTGTAGCAGCGGAATAGACAAGACGTCCTCCTTAAACTTCGCGCGCGACGAGCGGTTGCAACAGCTTCGACGGCAGCTTGAATTCGACTTTTTCTTCACGGCCCGCCATCGTCGACACCTCGACAGGCCCCAACGCGCGCAGCGCGTCAATCACGTTTTCCACCATTTCTTCGGGCGCCGACGCACCGGCCGTGATGCCGACCGTGTGTGCGCCTTCGAACCACTCGGCCTTCACTTCCGAGCCGTCCGCCACGAGGTAGCTCGGCAGACCCGACTCGCTGCCGATTTCGCGCAGACGATTCGAGTTCGAGCTGTTGGTCGCGCCCACGACGAGCAGCACGTCGACCTGCGAGGACAGATCGCGCACAGCCGCCTGGCGATTCTGCGTGGCGTAGCAGATGTCGCGCGTGTCGGGACCGACGATGTCGGAGAACCGCTTGAGCAGCGCGTCGATGATGCCGCGCGTGTCGTCCACCGACAGCGTGGTTTGCGTCACGTACGCGAGCGGCGCGTCGAGCGGCAGCTCGAGCTTGGCCACATCGGCCTCGCTCTGCACCAGCAGCACGGTGCCCGGAATCTGGCCGATCGTGCCTTCCACTTCCGGGTGACCGGCGTGGCCGATCAGGATCAGCGTGCGGCCGGCGGCCACGTACTGGCGGCCCTGAACGTGAACCTTGGTGACGAGCGGACAGGTTGCGTCCAGCACGTCGAGGTCACGGACTTCGGCTGCGCGTTCGACCGTCTTGGCAACGCCGTGGGCGCTGAAAATGGCGACCGCGCCCTCGGGCACTTCGTCGAGCTCTTCCACGAAACGCGCGCCCTTGTTACGCAGGTTTTCGACCACGTGCCGGTTGTGGACGATTTCATGGCGCACGTAGACGGGCGCGCCGTGCTTCTGCAATGCGCGATCGACAATCTCGATCGCACGGACAACCCCCGCACAAAAGCCGCGGGGTTGGGCAAGGATGACTCGCATAAGGTGGCGAACTCCGACTGCCGCGGTTACCGAAAGGGGCGTGTCAGCCCCGCTCGCCGCGACCATCATTATTAATAAGAAGCTAGTAAATGCTTGATCCGCCAGGGGATGGCGGAAAAACCAGACGCGCATTTTAACCCCATCGCCCCGTGTTTGCTGGTTGGCGAACGAGAAGGTGCGGCGCGCACGCGACGATAATCGAATAGGGCCCCGTTTTGGCCTCTATTCGGGCGCGGCTTACGGGCCGTGACAGCGCGGTGTCGGGCAAATGTCAGGTGCGCGGCGATACGGTGACAAGGCTGTGCTGGCGGGGGCGCGGCGGGTTTTCGTCAGGTGATTGAAAGCCGTTCGGGGGCGGATCCGGCGCCGATTCGCCGGGGCGCGCGCGCTTTGTCCGACGGCCGGCGGTGGCGCGGTGCAACATGACGCGGGAACCCTTAAACTATCGCTCCCCGCCGTCCGTGCGCCAGAGGCCGGGCGGGACCGACCCCAATGGACGCCATGGAACCCGACCACTACGACGAATTTCCGGTAGCGAAGCTGTTGCTGCCGAAGGCGCTGCGTGCGCCTGTCGGCGTGATCTACCATGTCGCGCGCGCGCTCGACGACATCGCGGACGAAGGCGACTGGCTCCCCGAGGAGCGTCATGCGCGGCTCGCGGACTTTCGCGACGGCCTCGACGCCGTTGCCGAGGGCCGCACGGCGCCCGTCCATCCGATGCTGTTCGCGCGGCTCGCCGACGTCGTGCGCCGCTGCCGCCTGCCGTTGCAGCCGTTCTACGATCTGGTGTCGGCGTTCGATCAGGACATCGACACCACGCGTTACGCCGACCGGCTGGCGCTGCTCGACTTCTGCCACCGCTCCGCGAATCCGGTCGGCCATCTGATGCTGCATCTGATCGACGAGGCCTCGCCCGCGAATCTCGCCGATTCCGATTCCATCTGCACGGCGCTGCAGCTCATCACCTTCCTGCAGGACGTGTCCGCCGACTGGCAGCGCGGCCGCGTCTACTTGCCGCAGGCCGAACGTGCGCGTTTCAACGTGAGCGAGGCGCAGATCGCCGCGGGCGTGGTGGACGACGCGTGGCGCGCGCTGATGCGCCACGAGGTCAACGAAGCGCGCGCGCTGATGCTGAGCGGCGCGCCGCTCGCGCTGCGCGCGCCGGGGCGCTTCGGACTGGAGCTGTGCAGCGTGGTGCACGGCGGCCTGCGCGTGCTCGAACTCATCGAGCGCGCCGATTACGACATCTTCCGCGTGCGGCCCGCGCTGCGCGCATCCGACTGGGCCGTGGTGCTGATGCGCACGGCGGCCATGTGGCTGTCGCGCCGCGTAGGCGTGCGCGCGCCTTCGATCGAGAGTAATAACGCATGATGACAACGATTCTCTTTGCCGTGTCCTGCCTGTCGCTGGTGATCTGGCTCGTACTGCTGTTCGGGCGCGGCGGCTTCTGGCGCTCGCGTCCGGCCGCGCCGCTGCCGCTCGTCGAGCCCGCGGCGGGCTGGCCGTCGGCGTGTGCCGTGGTGCCCGCGCGCAACGAAGCCGACGCGATCGGCGAAGCCGTCGCCTCGCTGCTCCAGCAGAACTACGGCGGCGACTTCCACGTGATCGTCATCGACGACCACAGCACCGACGGCACCGCCGAAGCCGCGCGCGCCGCCGCGCTCGCGCTGCACTGCCCGGAAAAGCTCACCGTCATCAGCGCGAAACCGCTGCCGGCGGGCTGGTCGGGCAAGGTCTGGGCGCAGTCGCAGGGCATCGAGGCCGTGCGCACGCTCGGTCTGGACGCCGACTATCTGCTGCTCACCGACGCCGACATCGGCCATCCGCCCGACGCGCTCGCGCAGCTCGTGGTGCGCGCGCAGGCCGAGAAGCGCGACCTGGTTTCGCTGATGGTGCGTCTGCGCTGCGACTCGTTCTGGGAAAAGGCGCTGATTCCGGCCTTCGTGTTCTTCTTCGCCAAGCTCTATCCGTTCGCGTGGGTCAACAATCCGCGCAACAAGACGGCGGCGGCGGCGGGCGGCTGCATGCTGGTGCGCCGCACGGCGCTGGAGGAAGCGGGCGGTATCGAGTCGATCCGCGCCGAACTCATCGACGATTGCAGCCTCGCCGCGCGCATCAAGCATCGCGGCCAGGGCCAGCATCCGATCCGTCTGGACGTGGCGGCGAAAAGCGTGTCGCTGCGCCCCTACGATTCGTGGAAGGACATCTGGAACATGATCGCGCGCACCGCGTTCACGCAGCTGCATTACTCGGCGTGGCAGCTTGCGGGCACGCTGCTGGGCATGGCGGTGATCTATCTCGCGCCGCCCGTGGTCGCGCTCGCGCTGGGCGCGCAGGGCTGGCCCGCGTGGCTCGCCTGGGCGCTGATGTGCTGCGCCTATGCGCCGATGCTCGCGTACTACCGCCGCTCGCCGCTGTGGGCGCCGTTCCTGCCGCTCGTCGCGCTGTTCTACGTGGGCGCGACGTTCGCTTCGGCGTGGCGCTTCTGGCGCGGCAAGGGCGGCCAGTGGAAGGCGCGCGTGCAGGCGCCGGTGCAAGGGCGCTGAGATTCGCCGCTTCAGCCGTTCAGCAGAACAGTAAAAAAGCCGCCGCGTTTTCACGCGGCGGCTTTTTTTACGTCGATGCGGTAGGTCGAGGCGGCGCGGTTTAGCGCTGCGTCAGCATCATGTACATCTGCACGACCATGTCGGGCGAGAACGTGAACGGCACCCAGCCGTGACCGTTGTGGCGCAGCACGAGCAGACGGTCGCCGTTCGACTGCTTCTGCACGGCCATCGTCGGATTCTTCGTCGAAGCGAAGCGCCAGCCGGGCGGAATGCCGGGCGGCGGCTCGGGCTGCATCGAGGCGCGCGCGTTCGCGAGTTCCTCGATCAGCTGGCCGACCTGCATCGGATGCAGCGACACGGTCTGACCGCCGATCGTCATCGTGATCTCGTTCTGCGACGGGCGGCCGACTTCGAGCAGCGGGCCTGCGGCGTTCGCGGCTGCTTCGGCGTTCGCGGGCTGGTCGGCTGCGGAGTCGACGGTTTCGACGGTTTCGACGACTTCAGCGGATTCGACGGCTTCGTCAGCCGCGGATTGCACTTCGGCCTGCGGCGCGGCGACGGCTTGCGCAGGCGCGGACGGCTGCGCCGGCGCAGCGACGGACTCGGCGTCTTCGAAAGGCGAAGGCGGGACTTCGAGCTTCGGCGGGGCTTCGAACGCGGGCGCGTCGTCGGGTGCGAGCGCCGTGGCGGGCGCTGCGGCAGCCGGCGTATCGACGATATGCAGCGCGGGCGCGGTGCGGACGGCCTGGATGAGCTGATCGACACCCACTTCGAGCGCGCCGATCTGGTCTTGAAGATTCATGCGAGGCTTCTCTGGTAAGACCCGCGATTTTACCCATAGCGCACGCGCATTGCCCGTCCGCCGTTGTAAGCATGTCGCAACAAAAGTTGTAACAAAGTGCGCGAGAAGCCGCCGGAAGGCCGCAAATCGGGCGTTTCCGGCGGCGCGTGCCGAGCTTCGCGCGACCTGCGCGCGGCTTACTTCGCGTTCAGATAACCCGCTTCACGGAACCACGCGAGCGCGTCCTTGAGACCTTCGCGATACGGCCGCGCCTGATAGCCCAGCTCGCGCTCCGCCTTCGCCGACGTGAAATACATCTTGTTTTTCGACATCTTCAGCGCGTCGACGGTCACGAACGGCTCGCGCTTCGTGATGCGCGCTACGGCTTCCGCGCCCATCGCGAGCGGATAGAGCGGCCAGCGCGGCAGCGCGATCGTCGGCGGCTTGCGGCCCACCATCCCGGCGATGTCGGCGAGCATCTGCTGGAGCGGCAGGTTTTCGCCGCCGAGGATATAGCGCTCGCCGATGCGCCCGCGCTCCAGCGCGAGAAAGTGGCCGTTCGCCACGTCGTCGACGTGCACGAGGTTCAGGCCCGTGTCGACGAACGCGGGCATCTTGCCCGTCGCCGCCTCGACGATGATGCGGCCCGTGGGCGTGGGCTTCACGTCGCGCGGACCGATCGGCGTCGACGGATTGACGATCACGGCGGGCAGGCCGTCCTGCTCGATCATGCGCTCGACCGCGCGCTCGGCGATCACCTTGCTGCGCTTGTACACGCCGATCGCCTGATCGGCCTTGAGCGGCGAGGTTTCGTCGGCGGAGTTGCCGGAACTCGTGACCTTGAGCGTGGCCACGCTGCTCGTGTAGACGATGCGTTCCACGCCCGCGGCGAGCGCGGCGCGCATGGTGGCTTCGGCGCCTTCGAGATTGGCGCGCTCGATTTCGAGCGGATCGGGCGCCCAGAGGCGATAGTCGGCGGCCACGTGGAACAGGTAGCGCACGCCGTCGAGCGCACGGCGCATCGAGGCTTCGTCGCGCATGTCGCCGGTGACGATCTCGACGTCGAGCGATTCGAGGTTCTTGCGCGGGCTCGTCGCGCGCACCAGCAGGCGCACGGCAAAGCCTTTTTCCAGCGCGATGCGGGCGACGGCCGAGCCGACGAAGCCGGACGCGCCGGTGATCAGCACGAGGTCCTTGTTAGCGCGGGAAGTGTCGGTCATTCTGGATTTCGCTTTCGGGTTCGATGAGCGGCGCGCCGTTCACGCCGGCCGCCGCAGTGGCACGGATTGTACGTGGCGCGACGGCGGCGCGTGCGCGCGCAGGGTCGCGGCAATCGCGTCTACAATGCCGACCGTATCGTGCATGCATGGCTTAAGGAGATCGAACGATGAGCGAACCGGATCTGGATGCGCGCCTGGAAACGTATTACGTGCGCGTGCGCGGAACGGTGCAGGGCGTGGGCTTTCGTCACGCGACGGTGCGTCAGGCGCACGCGCTGCGCATTCGCGGCTACGTCGCCAATCTTGAGGACGGCTCGGTCGAGGCCGTGATTCAGGGCTCGGCGAATCAGGTGGACCGCATGCTGTCGTGGCTGCGTCACGGGCCGCCCGCGGCGCGCGTGAGTTCGGTGGAGAGCGAGGAGCGCCGCACCGAGAAGCGTTACGAGCGCTTCGAGCAGCACTGAAAACCCATCGACGAAAAAACGGGGCGCTTGCGAAAGCGCCCCGTTTTCGTTTCGGCTCGGGATCACGCCCGGGATAAAAGCCCGCGCATGTCAGCGGATCTCAGCGGACCTCAGCGCACCGCGAGCAAACTCTCCGCGAAGCCCCACTCCTTCTCGATCCACTGATGCGCGCACTCGAAGCCCGCATCGGCGGCGATCGCGGGGATTTCGTCGGCGTGATACTTGTGGCTGCTTTCGGTCCAGATGGTCTCGCCCGCTTCCATCTCGATGTTCAGACGCGCCGCGCCCACGTGCGCCTCGACGTGGCGCTTCGCGCGCAGATGCATCTCCACGCTGCGCACGTCGGGATTGAAGCGCGCGACGTGCTCGAAGTCGTGCAGGTCGAAGTCGCCGTCAAGCTCGCGGTTGATGCGCGAGAGCAGGTTCAGGTTGAACGCGGCCGTGGCGCCGATCGAATCGTCGTAGGCGGCGATCAGCGTATCGACGGGTTTGACGAGGTCGGTGCCGAGCAGCAGCGTGTCGCCGGGGCGCAGCATCGCGCGGATGTCGCGCAGAAAACGCGTCGCCGCAAGGCGCGCGAAGTTGCCGATGGTGCTGCCGAGAAACAGCACGAACAGGCGCTCGCCGTCCTTGCGCTGGCGGCTCACTTCGGCGAGACCGGCCAGATAGTCGCGCTCGTAGCCGACGATCGAAATGCGCTCGATGTCGGCCAGTTCGCGGCGGCAGAGTTGCAGCGCGGTGCGCGAGATCTCGATCGGGCAATACGCGGTCGGACGCTTGCGGCACAGCGCTTCGAGAATGCGGCGCGTCTTGCGGCCGCTGCCGCTGCCGAGTTCGGCGACGGTGACGTCGGCGGGCAGCGCTTCGACGATCTCGTTGGCGTAGCGCGTGAGCAGGCGTTCCTCGGCGCGCGTGACGCCGTACTCGGGCAAGACCGTGATGACTTCGAACAGCGCCGAGCCGACTTCGTCATACAGATACATCGACGGCAATTCCTTCTGCGGGGCGTGCGTGAGACCCGCGCGGACGTCGGCGGCGAAGGTGGAAGGCGGGCTTTGCTGCGGCGTGGGGCGGGACGCAGGAAGTGTCATGCGGGCTCCGTTTGCGTTGGGCGGCTGGCGGCCGGTGCGCGGCGACGTGGGCCGTGACGCGTGGCGGCCGAAGGTCGGTTCCGTAGCGAGACTTACGTTCTAGTCCATCATCGCGTGCAATTCACGAACTAAATTGGCGGTTTCGCTGCCTCGGCAGACGCCGCATCGGCCGTGCCCGCCGTATCGGCGCGGCTTGCGGGAGACTAGAATGCCGGCAGTCCGGCTCGCGCGAACGCCGCGCCCGGCTGCCGCTAAATCAATACAACATTCAAATGACAACGCTTTTTTCAGCGTCCGCCGCGTTGGACGGACGCGCCGCCGTGTTCTCCGCGCCTCGCGCCCGTCCCGTTTCCTTGTGCGCCGCGTCATGTCGATAACGTACGAACCCGGACGCGGCATCACGCTTTCCGTGACCGCTTCGGCGCTGTTCGCGCTGATGTCGGCGTATACCTTGCTGCTCGCGCCGCTCGGCGGCCTCGACATCTTCGCGTGGCGCGTGATCTGGACCGTGCCGGGCGCGCTCGCGCTGGTGGTGCTGCGCAAGCGCCTGCCGCACCTGCGGGAACTGGTGATGCGCGCGATCCGCGAGCCGCGCATCGCGCTGATGCTGGTGGTGGGCGCGGCCCTGCTCGGCGTGCAGCTGTGGGTGTTCCTGTGGGCGCCGCTGCACGGACGCATGCTCGAAGTGTCGCTCGGCTACTTCATGCTGCCGCTGGTGATGGTGCTGGTCGGGCGCTACTACTATCACGAGCGCCTGGAGCCGCTGCAATGGATCGCGGTGGCCTGCGCGGCGATGGGCGTGGCGCACGAGCTTTGGGCCACGCACGCGTTTTCGTGGCCGACGCTGATCACGGCGCTCGGCTATCCGCCGTACTTCATGCTGCGCCGCAAGATCCACGCGGATTCGCTGGCGATGTTCGCCGTGGAGATGGTGCTGCTGCTGCCCGTGGCGTTCATCGAAGTGCATGCGGGCGGCTCGCTCGCGATCGTCGGCCAGCATGCGCTGCTCGCGTGGGTGCTGCTGCCGGGCTTGGGCGTGATCAGCACGATTGCGCTCGCGACCTATCTGAAGTCGAGCCGGCTGCTGCCGATGGCGCTGTTCGGCGTGCTCGGCTACGTGGAGCCGGTGTTGCTCGTGATCCTGTCGGTGACGATGCTCGGCGAGCATCTGGGCGTGCGCCAGCTCGCGACCTATGTGCCGATCTGGCTCGCCGTGGCGCTGACGGCGCTGCATGGCGCGCGCCTCATGCGCGTCTCGCGCTGAGGCGCCGATTGATCGATGCGCCGGGGCGGCGATGCGCGCTGCCGTGGCGTAATCGCGATGCGCGGGCTTGCGTGTCGCTAGTCTCGAGGCTGGTCGGCCTGTTCAGCGCACTCAGCGCGCGTGCTGCGCGCGCGGCGGATTGATACGCGTCGGGCCGGTTTTCGCTTCGATCGCCTCGCGCAACGCGGGACGCCAGCCGAACGCGAACAGCGCTTCCGCGAGCACGAACAGCGGACCGACGATCAGGCCGATCACATCGTCGACGAAAGCGGGCTTGCGATGTTCCCAGGCCACGTGCCCGACGAACTGAAAGATCCAGCCGACCACGAACAGCCCCACGCCCGCCGCGAGCCACACGGCCGTCGACTCGCGCGCGAGCCACGCGCCGCAGGCGAGGCAGAGCGCCGAGAACACGGCCATCATCGCGCCGAGCGGCACGTCGAGCACGAGGTAATAGAGCGTCGCGCCGCCGAACAGCAGCCACGCGGGCGAGAGCGGCACGGCGGCGAGTGGCCAGGCGCCGACGGCGAAGGCGGGACGCGAAAGCAGCACCGCGAGCGCGAGCACGATCATCGGAATGCCGACGAAATGCGTGGCGATGTTGCGGGCATCGCGGTGATAGCCGGCGTATTGGGTCAGTTGCTCGGTCAGGTTTCTCATGGATGCCCCTCTGTCTCCAAAATCATTATGATCGTCGGGCGCGCGGCCGCGAACCTTCGGCTAGCCGACAATTCGGCGAATCATCGATTCAGTGATTCATCGACGACCGCGCCTTTTGCCCGCGCACCTTTGCGCAGGCACCGACCCGATCCGATGACTTCGACCCGCCCACCTTCCGTCGCTCCCACGTCTCCCGCCGTGATCGCGGTGCTCAAACGCAGCGCCTGGTTCGCCGCCGCGCCCGCGCCGTTGCGCGAAGCGTTGCGCGCGGCGGGCCGCGTGCGCGCGTTGCGCGCGGGCGAGCGCCTGTTTCTGCGCGGCGACGCCGCCGACGGCCTCTACTGCGTGCTCGACGGCGCGATGCGCGTCGGCGCGGCCAGCGTGGCCGGACGTGAGGCGCTGCTCGCGGTGGTCGGGCCCGCGCACTGGTTCGGCGAGATCGCGCTGTTCGATGCGGGCGTGCGCACGCACGATGCCTACGCCGAACGCGACTCGACGCTCTTTCACGTGCCGCTTGCGCCGCTCGCCGCGCTGCTCGACGCCACGCCCGCTTACTGGCACGCCTTCGGCCTGCTGCTCGCGCAGAAGCTGCGCTTTGCCTTCGACGCCATCGAGGAAAGCGCGCTCCTGCCCGCCGCCGCGCGTGTGGCGCGACGTCTGCTCGTGCTGGCGGCCGATTACGGCGGCACGCAGTCTGCGCGCCGCGTGGTGAACGTGCCGCAGGAAGATCTCGCGCTGATGCTCGCGCTCTCGCGTCAGACCGTGAACCAGATCCTGCGCCAGTTCGAGCGCGACGGCCTCGTGCAGTTGCGCTACGGCGAAATCGAGATCGTCGATGCGGTGAAGCTGGAGCAGCAGGCGCATTGATCTCGACAATGCCCGCCATGAAGCATCGTCGGATCAATGTTGATCGATAAGATCAATATTGACGATCGCGCAAGACGAGCACCCCCGCGCCATTGCAGCGCCGCGCCGTTTGCATCGACAATGACGCGGCTTACGTTGCTTTCGACCGGCAAGTCCGGCCTTTCGACCTCGCGGATTTCCGCGTTCCCTCTTTCGCTTCATGACCGACCGCGTCGTTGCCGCCTTCGATTTCGACGGCACCATCACCACGTCCGATAGTTTCCGCGCCTTCATGCTCGACGCCGCCGGGCCCGCGCGCTTCGCCCTCGCCGCGCTGCGCTGCCTGCCGTGGCTCGCGGGCATCGCGCCCGGCTGGGCCGACCGTGGCCGCACCAAGGCGCGTTTCCTGCGCGCCGCGCTCGGCAACGTGCGGCGCGAGACGCTCGAAGCCGCCGCGCAGCGTTTCGTCGAAACGCGTCTGCCCGATCTGCTGCGCCCCGAGATGCTCGCGCGCATCCGCGAACATCAGGCGCTCGGCCACGAAGTCGTGCTCGTGAGCGCGTCGCCGTCGATCTATCTGCGCAAGTGGGCGCCGGGTGTCGGCATCGGCACCGTGCTGGCGAGCGAGCTGGAATGGCGCGAGGGCGTCTACACTGGACGGCTCGCGGGCAAGAACTGCTGGGGCCCGGAGAAGGTCGCGCGGCTGCGCGGCTGGTGGGGCGCGCAGCCGCCCGCCACGCTCTACGCTTACGGCGACAGCCGCGGCGACCGCGAAATGGCCGAACTCGCGAACCACGCATGGATACGCGGCGAGGCGCCGCTGCCCGCGCTCGCGCCGCAAGGCGGCTTCGCGCCGGGCTGAGCGCGCCGCCCATCCCCGCTACGAACACGCAGACACTCGAACGAACACAAGGAGACGCACCCATGAACGGACAATGGACCCAGGTGACTTCGCGCGACGGCGGCACGTTCCGCGCCTGGACGGCGCTGCCGCCCGAAGGCAGCGGGCCGGGTCTCGTGCTGCTGCAGGAGATCTTCGGCGTGAACGCGTCGATGCGCGCGCTGGCCGAGCGTTACGCCGAAGAAGGTTACGTGGTGATGGTGCCCGACCTGTTCTGGCGTCTGGAGCCGGACGTCGATCTGGGTTACGAAGGCGCCGACATGGCGAAGGCGCTCGATCTCTACGACCGCTTCGACGTCGATCTCGCCATCGACGACATCGCGCAGACGCTCGCGGCGCTGCGCGCGCATCCCTCGCAGCGCGGCAAGGCGGGCGCGCTCGGCTGGTGCCTGGGCGGGCGGCTCGCGTATCTCGCGGCGGCACGCACCGATGTGGATTGCGCGATCGGCTACTACGCCGTGGGCCTGGAAAACGTGCTGAACGAAGCCGGGACGATCCGCTGCCCGCTCATGCTGCACTTCCCCGCCGAAGACAAATGGTGCGACGCCGCCACGCGCGAGCGCATCGAAACGGCGCTGGCGGGCAAGCCGGGCGTCGAGCTGTACACGTATCCGGGCTGCGATCACGCGTTCGCGTCGGCGGCGCGTCCGCAATACGACAAGCCCGCCGCGATGATGGCGTACTCGCGCACGCTCGCGATGCTGCGCCGCGTGCTCGGCCCGATCTACGACTTCAACGCACTCTGGGAGGAGCACTGCTATCACGAGTTCGTCACGCGCAATCCCGACGACGTGATGCCGACGATGGTCGCGCAGCCCTACGTCAACCACATCCCGACGATGACGGGCGGCGTCGGCCACGACGAACTCAAGCGCTTCTACACGCACCATTTCGTGCATTCGAATCCCGCCGACACGCGCCTGATCCCGATCTCGCGCACCATCGGCTCGGACCGCGTGGTGGACGAGTTCATCTTCTGCTGCACGCACGACCGCGAGATCGACTGGCTGCTGCCGGGCCTCGCGCCCACTGGCAAGTATTTCGAAGTGCCGATGCTGGCCGTGATCTGCTTTCGCGGCGCGAAGCTCTATAACGAGCACATCTATTGGGATCAGGCTTCGGTGCTCGCGCAGATCGGCGCGATCGATCCGACCGGGCTGCCGATCGCGGGCATCGCGAGCGCGAAGAAGCTGCTCGACGAAACGCTGCCGTCGAACACGCTCATGCCCGCCTGGCAGACGAGCGAAGGCAAGCCGTTCTGAGGCGCGCGGCGCGCGCCCTGCGCGCTGCCGTTTTAACGATCAACGATCAACGATCAGCGATCAGCGATCGACGATCACTGAAACGGATTGTCGACGACGCCGGGCTTCGCGTCCGGCTCGTCCTTCACCTGCGCGGGCAGATGCGGATCGGCCTGTAGCTTCGCGACCACGCTGTCGAGCGCGGCCTTGAGCGCGAGCGCGGCGGCGAGGCCGCGCTTGTCGCGCGTGAGTTCGAGCGTGCCGGCCAGCGTCACGCGCGTGGTGCCGTTCGTGAGCGTGAGGGCGTCGCCCTGGACGTTGAGCACGTCGTCGTCGTTTGCGTATGCGTCGAACCCCATTGATTTCTCCTTGAGCATGATGCGCGGGCCAGCATTATAAGAAGCCGCGCGCGACGCGATCAAACGGTTGCACACCGTCGCCGCGGCTTGCGCGCTTTGTGCGCGTCAATGTGAATTCATTGTCAAAAATTGCGCGCATGGCGGCTTTACCGTTGATAACCGTCAGAAATTTCGTGCGAATCCGCAGCACTTTCCAGTAAAGCGAAGATCATGACGCACCTGCGCCGCGCGGCGCGGATGAATCGTGCAGCTTGAACAGGGAGTGCGTCATGGGAATTCTAGACAAGGCGGGTGACATCGCCCGTGTGGCGGTCACCGCCGGGTGGGTCTCGCTGTTCGCCGCCTGCACGTTTACGCCGTGGCAGTCGCTCTCGCGCGAAGGCGACGAAGAGGCCGCCGCGACCGCGCACACGCCGACCGACACGGGCGCTGTCGTGGCGTCGCCGGTCGCCATGCCGCTCGTGACGAGCTCCGCGACGCCGGTGGCGGCAACGACCGCCGCTGCCGCGCCCACGGGCTTCTATCGCGTCAAGGCCGGCGACACGCTGTATCACATCGCCTCGACCTACAAGCAACGTGCCGCCGATATCGCCGCGTGGAACAAGCTGCCCGCGTCGGGCCAGGTGCAAAAGGGGCAATTGCTGCGGGTGACGCCGCCTTCTGCATCGACTTCATCGACGACATCGACACCATCGACGCCATCGTCGTCGGTTGCCGCCGATGCCAAGGCCTCCGCTTCCGCCGCCGCTGGCAGCGCGGCGAAATCCACCGCCGCCGCCGCGACCACTGCCGCTGCGAACTCAACCGCTACGACCTCAGTCGCGAACGCACGCGCCACCAGCCGCCTCGTCTGGCCGATGAGCGGCGCGGTCACGCCGACGTCTGTCGGCAAGTCGAAGGCCATCGCCATCGCGGGCGGGCCGGGGCAGCCGGTCAAGGCCGCCGCCTCGGGGCGCGTGGTCTACGCGGGCAGCGGCATGAAGGCCTACGGCAAGCTCGTGATCGTCAAGCACGACGCGCATCTGATCACCGCTTACGGGCGCAACGGCAAATTGCTCGTCAAGGAAGGCGAGAGCGTGAAGCAAGGCCAGACGCTCGCGACGAGCGCCGCCGACGGTGCGGGCAACGGTGGCGTTCTCTTCGAAGTGCGCGAGGACGGCAAGGCAGTCGATCCGCAGACGCGTCTGCCGCGCGCGACGCCCTGATTTCTTACGATGCTTCTCCAGCGATTGATTCGCATGCCGAAATATCGTTTGTCCACCTGACTGGAAACCCGCATGAACAGAAGGCAATTCCTCGCGACCGGCGGCGCTGCGGCCGCCGCGCTGACCACGCTCGCGCTCGGCGCGTGCACGACCACGTCCGCTTCGGCGGGCGATGCCGCCGCAGAGAATATCCGCGCGCGCCGCGACATCAACAACGACGTGGACGCCGCGCTCGCGAAGCTCTATCGCACTGTGAAGGGCTCGCGCGAATTGATCGGCAAGGCGCGCGGCGTGCTCGTGTTTCCCGATGTGGTGGGCGCGGGATTTGGCGTCGGCGGCCAGTACGGACGCGGCGCGCTGCGCGTGAGCGGACGCACGATCGGTTATTTCAGCACGACGTCGGGCTCGTTCGGCATGCAGGTCGGCGCGCAGTCGCGGGCGATTTTCTACGCGTTCATGACCCAGGGCGCACTCGACCGCTTCAAGCGCAGCAGCGGCTGGGCGGCGGGCGCGGACGCCACCGTCGCGCTCGTCAAGATGGGTGCGAACGGCACGCTCGACACCACCACGGCCATCAATCCCATCGAGGCCATCGTGCTGACCAATGCGGGGCTCATGGCCGGGGTGTCGCTGGAAGGGTCGAAGGTTTCGCGGCTGGATCTTTGACGAGATAGCCGACGGTGGCCGCTCAAACCCTCGCTACGCCTTCGCGCATGCCCGAGCGCATTTTTCCGCTTTGTACGTTTTATCGTCGCTGTATGTCTTTAGCGTACAATCGCAAAAAAACGTACAGGATGCCCATTATGGAACTGTCCGACCGCCTCACCCGGGCGAAACAACAGACATTGGCGCAGGCGTGCGAGGCATTCGAGGATGCGACGCAGCGTTATACAGCGAAGCCCGCCCGCATGCCGCGCTCACGTGCCGAGATTGCGGACGCGACGGTGAGCTTCAAGATTGCGGGCAAGCGTTTCGACATGCTGGCAGTCGTCGAACCCCAGGCCGACCGGCAATACACAGCCGGCATGCTGCATCGGCGTCATGCAGGCGAAGGGGGCGATCCGGCGCGCGCGCTGCTGTTGGTCACGCAGTACGTTTCGCCGAAGCTCGCCTCAGAACTCATTGCCGGGCGCATCCCGTTTATCGACACCGCTGGCAACGCCTATATCGATGAGCCGGAGGCCACCATCATGATCGTCGGGCGGGATCGGCCCGCGACGTTTGTGAAGGAAACGTCCGCGCGCTCGACCACGCCCAAGGGCCTTCGCGTCATGTTCGCGCTGGCCAGCGAGCCAGCCCTGGTCAACGCGCCATATCGCACGATTGCCGCGCATGCCGGCGTATCGCTCAACACCGTGAATCTGGCGATGGACGATCTCATCGCCCGCGCGTTCGTGGGTATGAAAGGCGACGAGCGGGTGATGGCCGATTGGCGCCGCTTCGTCGAGGCCTGGGTGAGCCTGTATCCGGTCCGTTTGCGGCCGAAGCTCGGCGGGCGCCGGTTCAAGGCCGCGACGAGCGGATGGTGGCGCGACATGCCCTTCGACCATTACGCCATGTACCTCGGCGGCGAGGCGGCTGCCGAACGCCTGACCGGCCAGTTGAAGTCGGCTTCGGTGACGATCTATAGCCACTCGGGCATCTCGTCCGAGTTCCTGCTTGCCGCGCGTCTGCTGCCCGATGTGCACGGCGAGGTCGAAATTCTCGACGCATTCTGGCCTTCGGCCACGGAAGCCCGCGGGGGCGATGGCGTACAACTCGTCCACCCCTTGCTCATCTATGCCGACCTGATTGCGTCGGGCGACAGCCGGTTGCACGGCGTGGCGGAAGCCGTTTATGAGCAGTGCCTCTCCACGCCCCCTGTTTGAGGTCGCGGACGAGCGGCCCGTCGATGACACGACGATCGCGCTGCTTCGCGAAGTCAAAACTGCATGCGACCGACTAGGCGCCGAGTTCGTGCTTGCTGGCGCGGCGGCGCGCGATATCCAGATGTGGCACGTTCACGGCGTCAAGGCCCCTGTCGCGACGCGTGACGTCGATGTCGCCGTGTGCGTCGTGAGTTGGGCCTGGTACGATGAGCTGGTCGCGCTGCTCGGGCGGACGGGGCGCTTCGAGCAGGACGCGAAGGAGCAGCAGAAGCTCCTTTTCAGGCGCCCTGGAGACGCGTTCGCCTCGCAACTCGATCTGGTGCCGTTCGGTGCGCTCGAAGCGCCGCCAGGCGCGATCGCGTGGCCGCCCGGCGAGGACATTGTTCTGACTGTGCTGGGATTTCAGGAGGCTGTGGATACGGCATGCAGCGTCCAAATCGGCGAGGGGCTCGTGGTGCCGGTCGTTGCGCTCCCTGCGTTTGCGTTGCTGAAATTGATTGCGTGGAAAGAGCGGCGCGCCCGCAAGAACAGCGATGCCTCGGATCTGCTCTTTATTCTGCGTAGCTACGTTGATGCGGGCAACGGCGAGCGCCTTTTCGAGCACGCGGCGGATCTGCTCGTCAGGCACGACTTCAAGGCCGAATATGCGGCAGCCGGCTTGCTGGGACGGGAGGCGAGCGCGATCGCGAAACCGCAAACGCGCGAGTTCATTCGCGCGATGCTCGACTCGCCACGAGTCTACGACATGCTGCGAGCCGATTTATTTGCTCGCGCGGCAACGCAGATGTTCGGCGAACCGGACGAAAACACCGACGCGCTGCTTGCCGCGTTTGCCGAGGCGTTCGCGAGTGCGAGCACGCGCACCGGGGCTTAGCGGGGTCGTCGACTCGACCCGCACTTACTCGCTCACCACCCCCACTTCTTCACCGCAAACGCGTGCCCGTTGAACGCGACCTTCGTCTGCGCGGCGACATTCGCCGGAATCCCCGGGAACGCGATACCGCTCTGCGCTTCGAGATCGCGCACCGAACGCACGTCGTAGCGATCGGCGGTCGTGTTGTCGGCGACGATCGCGAACGCGAGCTGCTGCGACGGCACGTACACCACCTTGAAGATCTGCGTGGGCACCAGCACGCGTGACGCGCCGATGGTCTGCAACTGCGCGCCCGAGAAAAGCGGCCCGGTCACGACATAGGCGTCGCCGTATTTCGACGCGAGCTTGCGCACGGCCGTTTCGATGTGTGCCCAGAGGCGCTGATTGTTTTCCCGGTTCTGCGGCACGATGTTGGCGAGCGAGAACGACTCGGCCATCGCCTGCGGATTCCAGCGGTTGCCCGCCGGGCTCATGTGGCCGCGGTCGAAGCCGCTGCGCTTGTAGTCGGCGAGCGTCGCGCCTTCGCCGGCGGGCAGGCGGTCGTCCTCGAAGAAACGGTTGGTGCGCGTCATGTCCTTCGCGGCGTCGAGGTGATCGCGCGTCAGGTGTTCCGCCGACCAGAGCGGGCCGTGCGTGACGCCCGAATGCAGCACCACGAAATCGGAATAGCAGAGCATGCGCGTCTTCGGCGCCATGCGCGCATTGGTGAGCTTCGGGAACTGGCCGTCGGGGACGAAATCGGTGCACGCGGGCGCGGCGAACGCATGGCTCGAAAAACTCGACACGGCCATGACGAGACAGGCAAACAGCTTCTTCATCGGCGGGAATACAGGAAGACGTACAGCAAGAAAATCGGATCACGCGGGGCGACGTGAAACGCGAAGCGGAATTCGAACGACGCTTCGGCGCGCCCTGCGCAACGTGCATAAAGGGCCCGAAAGTATAGCGGCGGCTTTCGCGAGCGGCCATCTTTGTACGCGGCTTCGCGTCATCGGCCTGCACGATTGCCGCGAAGCGCAACTAACAAATGAAAACGGCGCCGCGATGAGCGGCGCCGCGAGGCAATCAGGCGAAAACAATCAAGCTAAACCAATCAAGCTAAACCAATCAAGCGAAAGCAACTAAAGGGAACGATCGCGCCGGGCGGGGCGCGAAGGGATCAGCCTGCGAACAGCGCGTTTTCGGCGTGGATCGCCTGGCGATCCACCGCTTGCAGGCGCCATTGGCCTTCCATCTGCGTATGCGAGGTTTCGCATGCCCAGGTGGCGTCGCCATGCGCCGAGCTGATTTCCTGGCGGCGGTTCACGTGCAGGCCGCGCAGGGTGCAAAGCGGTTCGTTCTCGCGCGGCGCGCATAGCGCCGTCACGCCGTTCGCATCGCGAATCTCGCCCCAGGCGGGAAGCTCGATGCCGTCGTGCGACTCGCGCGACCAGCGTTGCTGGTCGGTATCGAGCCAGAGCACGGCGTAGTCGTGGTTGACGGTCGGATCGGGACCGTTAATCAGAATCGTCAGTCGCATGTGATCTCCGCAAAGACGCGCCATCGGCGCGAAAACTGTCGTGACACTCATTGAGACTCGGGGGCAGACATTCAGCATAGGATGTGTGCGCGCATCCGCAAGTCGATTCTTCACATAGTGGGACGTCAAATCGTCGCGCCCCGGCAGTACCAGGGTTTGCGCGTGTCCCGCTGTCCGCGAGGGGGCCGCCGACCGCCGTCGCGCGGCGCTTGCGCGGCGATTCGGGTTCCGGCTATCGGCGAGATTGAAATTCGCAATTGGGACTGCAAAGGGCATTTCCTAGATTGATAGTGCGGCGTGATCCGCACTCATGACTGTCTGCTGCACCGCACGAAGATGCGCAGCGCCGCGTCCCCACAATCAGACGATGGATGGAGGCACAGATGGCACAGCTCAAAGGCTCGAAGACGGAGCAAAACCTCAAGGACGCCTTCGCCGGCGAATCGCAGGCGAACCGGCGCTACCTGTATTTCGCGGCGAAAGCCGACGTGGAAGGCCAGAACGACGTCGCCGCGCTGTTCCGCTCGACCGCCGAAGGCGAAACTGGCCATGCGCACGGCCACCTCGAATATCTGGAAGCGGTCGGCGATCCGGCCACGGGTTTGCCGTTCGGCAGTTCGCGGCTGAATCTCCAGGCGGCGATCGCGGGCGAAACCCACGAGTACACCGATATGTACCCCGGCATGGCCAAGGTCGCGCGCGACGAGGGCTTCGACGAAATCGCCAACTGGTTCGAGACGCTGGCCAAGGCCGAGCGCAGCCACGCGAACCGTTATACGAAAGCGCTCGAAGTGCTGGCCGATTAGCGCTGGCCGATTGGTGCTGCGATTGGTTCCAGCCGATTGGTTCCGGCCAGTCAACGGCGCGACCCGCGCGCCTTCGCAGGCGCTTTGCCGACGCAACGCGCACGCGGCCTGAGCCGCGTCGCGCGCGTTCGTCCGCGCGCGCCCTATCGACAAGCGACAAGAAAAAATAAAACAAGGAGACGTCATGCCCCACAAGGAAGGCAGTCTCGAAGCCCCGACGCGGCATCCGCTCGACTGGCGCTCCGATGCGTTCTACGACTCCGCCCAGCTCGACACCGAACTGGCGCGTGTGTTCGACATCTGCGCGGGCTGCCGGCGCTGCGTGTCGCTGTGCGGCGCGTTTCCGGCGCTGTTCGATCTCGTCGACGAAACCGATAGCGGCGAGGCGCACGACGTCGACAAGGCCGAGTTTTCGAAGGTGGTCGATCAGTGCTATCTGTGCGACCTCTGCTACATGACGAAGTGTCCCTATGTGCCGCCGCATCCGTGGAACGTCGATTTTCCGCATCTGATGCTGCGCGCGAAGGCGATCGACTATCGCAACGGCGAGGTGAAACTGCGCGACCGCGTGCTCTCGAACACCGACGCACTCGGCCATCTCGCGGGCATTCCGGTCGTCACGCAGACCGTGAACGCGGTGAACGGCACGAAGGCGATGCGCGCGGCGATGGAGGACACGCTCGGCGTGGATCGTCACGCGTGGCTGCCGTCGTTCGCCACGCGCAAGTTTCGCGGCGCGGCGCGCAAGGCGTCGGCGAGCGAGGTGCGCGACGGCGAGCGCACGCCCGGCAAGGTCGCGATCTACGCCACCTGTTACGTGAATTTCAACGAGCCGGGCATCGGCCACGATCTGCTCGCGGTGCTCGATCACAACGCCATTCCCTACGTGCTCGTGAAAAGCGAATCGTGCTGCGGCATGCCGCTGCTCGAACAGGGCAATCTGGACGGCGTGGCGAAGAAGCACGACGCGAACACGCCGATCCTCGCGCAGTACGCGCGCGAAGGTTACGCGCTGCTGGGCGCGGTGCCGAGTTGCGTGCTGATGTACAAGCACGAACTGCCGCTGATGTTCCCCGACGACGCCGATACGCGCGCCGTGAGCGAAGCGTTCTGGGACCCGTTCGAATACTTCGTGGCGCGCAATCGCGACGGTCTGCTCAAGACCGATTTTCGCGCGCCGCTCGGCACGGTTGCGTACCACGTGCCGTGTCACGCGCGCGTGCAGAACATCGGCCGCAAGACCGCCGATCTGCTGTCGCTCGTGCCCGAAACGAAGGTCAACGTGGTCGAGCGCTGTTCGGGCCACGCGGGCACCTTCGGCGTGAAGAAGGAATTTCACGCGATGGCGATGAAGATCGGCACGCCCGTGTTCAAGCAGATGGCGCAGGGCGAGCCCGATTTCATTTCGTCCGATTGCGCGCTCGCGGGCCATCACATTGCGCAGGGCATCGATGAGAAGCAGTTGCGCGACGCGCAGGGCGGGCCGCCGCTTGCGCATCCGCTCACGCTGCTGCGCCGCGCCTACGGCATTTGATCAGGATAACGATTGAATTGATCGACGAGAGAAACCGATGACTATCGCCAGAATCGCCAGAAACTCGCTGCTCACACTGGAAGCGTACGCGAAGCAGCGCACCGAGATGCGCAACCGTATCATCGAGCACAAGAAGCGCCGCGCCGTGGCGCTCGGCAATCACCTCACGTTCCTGTTCGAAGACGACGCGACAATCCGCTATCAGATTCAGGAAATGCTGCATATCGAGCGTATTTTCGACGAGGCAGGCATTCAGGGCGAACTCGACGCTTACGCGCCGCTCGTGCCGGACGGCAGCAATTTCAAGGCCACCATGCAGATCGAGTACGAGCACGAGAAGGAGCGCCGCGCGGCGCTCGCGCGGCTGATCGGCATCGAGGACCGCGTGTTCGTGCAGGTGGACGGCGAATCGCCCGTGTTCGCCATCGCCGACGAAGATCTCGAACGCGACAACGAAGAAAAGACTTCGGCCGTGCATTTCGTGCGCTTCGAACTGACGCCGGAAATGAAACAGCGCCTGCGCGAAGGCGCGGCGCTGTTGATCGGCTGCGATCATCCGAACTATCGCGTGCCGGTGCAGACGATCGGCGGCGCGGTGCGCGAGTCGCTGCTCGGCGATCTCGCGTGAGCACGACGTTTGACGCGCACCGTGCGCGTTAAACGTCCTTGCGATACATGACGAAGCCGGGCTTCACCGCCACGTCGTCGTAAAGGCGCATGGCGGTCAGATTCGTCTCGTGCGTATGCCAGTAGACGCGCGACGAATTCGCGGCCTTCGCATGCGCATAGACCGCTTCGATCAGCGCGCGGCCCACGCCCTGGCCGCGCACATCCGCCGCCGTGAAGAGATCCTGCAAATAGCAGATCGGACCGTCGAGCGTGGTGCTGCGGTGATAGATGAAATGCACGAGACCCACCACGCGGCCGCCCTTGAGCGCGATGAACGCGTGCATGGGTTCGTAGCCGTCGAAGAAGCGCGTCCACGTGGTGCGCGTGATCGACTCGGGCAGCGCCGTCGGGCCCGAACGCTCGTAGAAGTGGTTATAGCCGTCCCACAGCGGACGCCATGCCGCGTAGTCGTCGGGCGTGACGGGGCGCACCTGGATCGCTTCGTTCAATCTCGTTCTCCTGTTTGCTTCATCTGCGGAGCGAAGGCGTGCAGGGCGGGCCTTCGCGAATCACAGGTGTCAGCGTAAGCGATCTGTGGCACCATTGTTAGTCCCACGCAACCGACAAACGATGGAGCCACGAAATTGGATTACGCGCTGATCATGGCGGCCTACGAGCGCAAGGCGCGCACGAGCGTGCAGCGCAGGCTCACGCAGCAGGATCTGTTGTACGAGAGCCTGCGCCGCGCGATTCTCGATGGCGACATCGTGCGCGGCACGCGTCTCGCGTCGAGCCGCGCGCTCGCCGAGGAGATGAGCATCGCGCGCAATTCGGTGCTCTATGCGTACGAGCGTTTGCTGGAGGAGGGTTTCATCACGGCCACGCGTCACGGCTCGGTTGTGAACGACGTGAAGGCCGTGTCCGTGCAGCCAGCGGGGATTGAGCAAGCCGCCGCGGAACAGGCGGCGGATGCCCCGCGCACGCTCTCGCGGCGCGTGAGCGAATTGCCGCCGCGTCCCGCGTATCGCGCGGGCGTGACCGCGTTGCGTCCGGGCGTGCCCGCGCTCGACGCGTTTCCGCTCGCGCAGTGGCGCAGCACGGTCGAACGCGCGCAGCGCGAGTTGAGCCCCGAAGATCTCAGCTACGGCGCGAGCGCGGGCATTCCGGCGCTGCGCCAGGCCATCGCGCAATACGTGCGTGTCTCGCGCGGCGTGCGTTGTCAGCCCGATCAGGTGTTCATCACCGAAGGCACGCAGGAAAGCCTCGATCTCTGCGCGCGCTTTTTCGCCGATGCGGGCGAGCGCGTGTGGATCGAAAACCCCGGTTATCTGGGCGCGCGCGTCGCGATGCACGCGGCGAGTCTGAAGCTCGTACCGATTCCCGTCGATGCCGCGGGCATGGCCGCGCGCGAGGAGCACTGGCGCGAGACGCCGCCGCGCCTGATTTATCTCACGCCGTCGCATCAATATCCGCTTGGCTGCGTGCTGAGCCTCGAACGGCGGCTCGCGCTGATCGAGCGTGCGCGCGCGTGCGGCGCGTGGATCATCGAAGACGATTACGACAGCGAGCTGCGCCACGACGGTCCGCCGCTGCCCTCGATCCAGGGTCTCGCCGACGACACGCCCGTGATCTATCTCGGCACCTTCAGCAAGACGCTGTTTCCGGCGCTGCGCATGGGCTTCATGATCGTGCCGCGCCAGGTGGTGGAGCAGGTCGACATGGCGCATCGCACGCTGGTGCGCCAGGGCCGCGTGGCCGATCAGCGCGCGCTCGCGGAATTCATCGAGAGCGGGCGTTACGCGCGCCATCTGCGGCGCATGCGCAAGCTGTATCTAACGCGCCGCGACGGTCTCGTCGCGGCGATCGACAAGCATCTCGGCGGACTGATGACGGTGTCGGCGGACGCGGGCGGCATGCATCTGAGCGTGCGTCTCGACGCGCCGCTCGACGACGTTGCGGTAAGCGAGGCCGCGCGCGAGCATGGCCTCGCGCTCTCGCCGTTGAGCGCGTATTGCCTCGACGCGCCCGATGCCGAGCACTACAACGGCTTTCTGCTCGGCTACGCGGAAGCCTCGCCCGAAGACTCCGATGCGCTGATGGCCACGCTCGCGCGCGTGGTGCGCGCGATGCTCTGACCCGCGACCAGGAGCTTCGCAGCGGTTCTGCGAGTGCTCAGAACATCTCCATGATGCGGTGATAGAACATGCCGATTTCGAGCGCGGGACGGCGCCACGCCGGACCGAGCGGGAAGCGCGCGTGGCGTAGCTGCGCGAACAGATCGAACGCGGCGCGCTCGCCCGCGATGGCTTGCGAGACCACGCGCCCGGCGATGCCCGTGAGCGCCACGCCGTGGCCTGAAAAGCCCTGCACGTAGAACCAGTTCGGATCGACCGCGCCGAAGTCGGGCGCGCGATTGCGCGTGACATCGACGAAACCGCCCCACGCGTATTCCACCTGCACGCCTTCGAGCTGCGGGAACACGCCGGTCATGCGCGTCTTCATCGCCTCGGTGAGTTGCGCGGGCGCGGCGCCCGTCGAATCGGCGCGGCCGCCGAACAGCAGGCGGTCGTCGGCGGAGAGGCGGAAGTAGTCGAGGAAGAAGTTGTTGTCGCAAATGGCGGCGCGGCCGGGAATCAGCGCGTCGGCGCGTGCGCGTCCGAGCGGCGCGGTCGCGATGATGTACGAGGCGATCGGCGCGATGCGCGCTTCCACCGGCGCGGGCAGCACGCCGCCGGGCGCGGCATTGCAGCACGACACCACGAAGCGGCAGCGCACCTCGCCGCGCGCGGTTTTCACCACGGGCTGCGCGCCGCGCACGACTTCCGTGACGCGCGAATGCGCGTACAGTTGCGCGCCTTCCTTGCGCGCGGCATCGGCGAGACCGAGGCAGTATTTCAGCGGATGCAGATGCCCCGAGAGCGGATCGTAGACGCCCGCGAGATAGCCCTGCGAATTCACGCGCTGGCGCGTGGCGTCGGTGTCGAGCCATTCGAGCTTGTCGTAGCCCCAGCGCGCGCGCGCCGCATCCATCCACGAACGCAGGCTCGGCACACGCTTCGGCTTGGTCGCGACCGTCACATAGCCCGAGGTGAAATCGCAGTCGATCCCGTAGCGCGCGATGCGCTCCTTCACGAGTTCCACGCCCTGAATCGAGAGCGCCCACGCCGCGCGCATGCCTTGCGGCCCGAGTTGCTGTTCGAGCACTTCGTCCTTTGCGAAGCCGACGAGCGTCTGCCCGCCGTTGCGTCCCGACGCGCCCCAGCCGGGACGATGCGCGTCGAGCACCACGACGGACAGGCCGCGCGCGCGGCATTCGAGCGCGACCGAGAGGCCCGCGAAGCCCGCGCCGATCACGCAGACATCGGCGTCGAGCGCGCCTTCGAGCACCGGGTCGTCGGCGGCGGGGCGCGTGACGGAGGCTTCGTAGTACGAGTGGCGGGCGAGCACGTCCGCCTGGGCGTCGAGGTCGAGTTTCATCGGTTCAGATCCATCAAAGCAGGTCCTTCATTCGATACCAGGCCATCGCGAGCACGAGAGCCGGGGTGCGCAGCGTAGCGCCGCCAGGAAAGTCGCGGTGACGGATCTTGCCGAACAGGTCGAAGCGCGCGGCCTGGCCGTGAATCGCTTCGGCGATCAGCTGGCCCGCGAGACCCGTGGTGTTCACGCCATGCCCCGAAAATCCCTGCGCGAAATATACCGTGGGCGAGACGCGGCCAAAATGCGGCGCGCGATTCATGGTGATATCGACGTAGCCGCCCCACGCGTAATCGACCTTCACATCGGCGAGTTGCGGGAAGGTTTTCAGCATGTCGCGGCGCATCGCTTCGCCGAGGTTCGGCGGCGCGAAGGTCGAATAGCTGACCTTGCCGCCCCACAGCAACCTCGTGTCGGGCGCGGGGCGGAAGTAATCGAGCACGAAGCGGCTGTCGCACACGGCGGCTTGCGCGGGCATCAGCGTGCTCATGCGCGCCTCGCCGAGCGGTCCGGTGGCGATCACGTAGGTGCCGACCGGCATGATCTTGCGCGCGAGCGCTGGCGCCAGCGCGCCCAGATAGGTATTGCACGCGAGCACGACGAACTTCGCGCGCACCTTGCCTTGCGCCGTTTCGATCACGTGCGCGCCCGCTTCGTCGCGAATGCGCGTGACGGCGCTGTCTTCGAAGATCTGCACGCCCGCTTCGTGCGCCGCGCGCGCAAGGCCGAGCGTGTAGTTGAGCGGATGCAGATGGCCGCTGTCCGGGTCGTAAAGGCCGCCCGGATAGCGGCCCGATTGCACGTAGCGGCCTACGCCGTCGCTCTCCACGTAGCGGAAGCGGTCGTAGCCGAAGCGTTGCGCGGCTTCGTCGCGCCAGCGCTTGAGTTCGTCGACGTCGCGCGCCTTGTTCGCGGCGGTGAAATAGCCTTCCGTGAGCGCGCAGTCGATGTTGTGCTTCGCTACGCGCGACTTCACGATGTCGAGCGTTTCGAGGCCCATGTCCCACATCTGCTTGACTTCGCCTTCGTTCATGAACTGCGCGAAGGTGTCGATGCCGCAGGCGAAGCCGCCGATCAGCTGGCCGCCGTTGCGTCCGCTCG
Source organism: Paraburkholderia tropica (assembly GCF_914484835.1). Classification (GTDB taxonomy): domain Bacteria; phylum Pseudomonadota; class Gammaproteobacteria; order Burkholderiales; family Burkholderiaceae; genus Paraburkholderia; species Paraburkholderia tropica_A. The sequence continues at coordinate 31,314 of NZ_CAJZAR010000067.1, read as the reverse complement.
CGGCCCATCCGACCTTCGAGGCTTCGAGCAGCGCGACGCGATAGCCGCGCTCCGCGAGATTGAGCGCGGTGGACACGCCCGTGAGACCCGCGCCGATCACGCAGACATCGGCGTCGAGCGTGCCTTGCAGCGCGGGATGGCGGGTGGCGTCGTTGGCGGTGGCCGCGTACCACGACGGCGCGTGAGGCTGATTGGCGAATTTGTGCATAAGGAATGCGTGCGAAAAAAAACGGCGGGCGCGGGCGCGTGGCCCGCCGCCCGCCGCGTACCCGTTAGAACGAGTAGATGAACTGCGCGCCCAGCAAGTCGTTGCTCTTGCCGTACGAGCCGTCGTCGTGCAGGAACACCTTCTGCGTGGCCCAGTCGTGGCGATATTCGACCTTGACGGTGATCTGCTGCGTCGGGAAGAACAGCAGGTCGAGCGCGACGTCCTGGCGTACCGCGCCCTTGCACTCGAAGCCGTAACCGCCGCCCGCCTGCGAGTTCGTCAGGCAGTCCGCGCCGATGCCGAAGCCGTTGTACGGGTCCATGCCGTTGCCGTTGAGCGCGATGCCGCCGCCGCCGCCGCCGTTCTTGCTGTTGGCGAGCACGTCGTAACGCGCGGTCACGCCCATGCGGCCCACGAGCGGCGCGGTGAACTTGCGGTGCGCGAGCAGCGAGAGACCGTACCACTGCGCGTTGCCGCCGTTGAACGCGGCGCGCTGCTGCTGGCCGTAATCGACTTCGGCGTTGTACTGGATGTCCGCTTGCGTGTAGGTCGCATCGACCTCGCCGAAGAAGAAGTAGCCGCCCGAGCTCGTTGCCTGGCCGCCCGGACCGTAGACGACCTGACCGTCCGAGTTGGTCGCGCTCGACAGCGTCTGGCGGCCGATGTTGAACGAACCGCCGATATCGAGCGCGCTCGACATCGTGTAGTCCGCGCGCGCCGTGAAGGTCGGGATCTTGTTGCTCGTCGTGATCGGATCGCCCAGCGCGTTCGTGCCCGTCTGCGTGACCGCGCCGTAGGTGCGGTACTGCTCGTTGCCGAGGATGAACTTGAAGGCCCACTGGCTGCCGTCCGGCGCGTAGTTCCAGCCCACACCCACGTAGCTGCCCGGATCCGAGAAGTCGTACAGCAGGTTGTGCGTGAGGGTCAGCATCTGGTTCGACTGCTGCACCTCGTAGCCGCCGAAGCTCGGCATCAGACCGGCGACGAAGGTCTGCGTGGCCGTGATCGGCACCGTGACGATCGCCGTGTTCAGGATGTTGTTGCCGATATCGCCGTGTTCGTTCGCGAGCAGCGTGATGCCGTTGCCGCGGTTCGGCATGAGCGTGATTTCGGCGGACGGCGCCATCGGCCCGACACCGAAGGTCTTCTTGATGTCGAGGTAGAGGTCGCCGAACGTGCTGTTGAAGTAGTTGTACGAGCTTTCGTGATTCGCGAACAGGAACGACGAGGTGCCCGGCGCGCGGTTATAGATGTACGACGGGTCGATATAGCCGGTGATCGAGAGGCCCGCGATCGGACCGGTGCTGGCCGCGTCGCTGAGCGAATCGACCTTGAGCTGCTGGCTCGCGATCTGCTGCTTCATCGAGTCGACGTCGTCGTTGGTCAGACGAGCGGGCGCCTTGCCGTAGTCGGGCGAGCTGATATCGATGGGCGCGGCTTCCGCCGTGGTTGTCGTGCCCGCTGCTGCCGTCGCGCCTGCTGCACCCGCCGTGCCGCCTGCCGACGCCGTGGCCGTTTTCGACGTCCCCTTCGCCGTACTCTTCGAACTGGCGATTTCGCTCTTGAGCGATTTCACCTCTTTTTGCAGCGCATTGAGTTGCGCCTGGAGGGCCTTGATCTGATCGCTGGTCGAGTCCGCGAAAGCGAGCCCCGGCAGTGCCCCGGCCACCAGCAGACAGATTAACTTCTTCTTCATGGACAATTCTCCTTATTGGGTCGTTATTGCAAACACTTCGAGGCGTTCTTGCTTTTCTTGCGGCGGGCCGTTGCACGCGGCGCGCGCGAGGCGCGCCGTCTTGTTGTCAAACTCTCAGGTTCCGTCGAGCTTCACTGCGAACTGCGAAAACCGCTTCAGGCCGCGCGCCGTCCGATCGGCGCGCCCACTGCGCCGGCCGGTGAAGCGGCGCTGAGCGTTTCGGCGGGATCGGGCTGCGTGAAGGCCATCTGCAGGTCGCGCAGACGCTTCTTCTCGCGTGCGCTCATCAACTGATTCACCGCGATCACGCCGATCGTCACGGCCGTGATGAACAGCGTGGCGAGCGCATTCATTTCCGGGTTCAGGCCGAGACGCACGCGCGAGAACACGACGAGCGGCAGCGTGGTCGAGCCGGGACCGGAGAGGAACGCGGAGAGCACGAGGTCGTCGATCGAGAGCGTGAACGAGAGCAGCCAGCCGGAGAGCAGCGCCTGCGAGATCAGCGGCAGCGTGATGACGAAGAACACTTTCAGCGGCGTGGCGCCGAGATCGAGCGCGGCCTCTTCGAGCGACTTGTTCATCTCTTTCACACGCGACTGCACGATGATCGCCACGTACGACACGCACAGCATCACGTGGCCGATCCAGATCGTCAGGATGCCGCGCCCGGCGGGCCAGCCGATCATCTGCTGAAGCGCCACGAACAGCAGCAGCAGCGAGATGCCCTGGATCACTTCGGGAATCACGAGCGGCGCGTTGATCATGCCGGTGTAGAGCGTGAAGCCGCGAAAGCGTCCCATGCGTGCGAGCACGAAGCCCGCCCACGTGCCGATCACCACCGAGGCGAACGCCGTCATCAAACCGATCTTCAGCGAGAGCCAGGCGGCGCTCAGCAGCTCGTCGTCCTGCAACAGCGCGGCGTACCACTTGAGCGAGAAGCCGGACCACACCGTCACGAGCTTCGACTCGTTGAACGAGTACACGACGAGGCTGATGATCGGGATATAGAGGAACAGAAAACCGAAAGTGAGAACGCTGGTCGAGAGCGTGCGATTGGGCTTGATCATTTGCCTTCCTCCAGTTCCTTGACCTGGTAGTACTGGAACACGGCCATCGGCACGAGCAGCAGCAGCACCATCGCGACCGTGACGGCGGACGCCATCGGCCAGTCCATGTTGTTGAAGAACTCGTCCCACATGACGCGGCCGATCATCAGCGTGTCGGCGCCGCCGAGCAGTTCGGGAATCACGTACTCGCCCACCGCCGGAATGAACACGAGCAGGCTGCCCGCGATGATCCCGTTCTTCGAGAGCGGCAGCGTGATCCGCGTGAACGCGACCCACGGCTTCGCGCCGAGGTCGTACGCGGCTTCGAGCAGCGTGAGGTCCATCTTCACGAGGTGCGCGTAGAGCGGCATCACCATGAACGGCAGATACGAATAGACCATGCCGATATAGACGCCCGCATCGCTGTGATAAAGACGCAGCGGCGAGTGAATCAGCCCGATGGCGATCAGCGCGTGATTGAGCAGGCCGTCGTCCTTGAGAATGCCGATCCACGCGTAGACGCGAATCAGGAACGAGGTCCAGAACGGCAGCATCACGGCCATCATCAGCACGTTGCGCGTGGCCGGATTCGAACGCGCGATGTAGTAGGCGATGGGATAGCCGATCAACAGGCAGAAGATCGTCGAGACCGCCGCCATCTTCAGCGAGCTGATGTAGGTGGCGATATACAGGCTGTCCTGCAACAGGAACGCATAGTGCGAAAGCTGCAAGGCCAGATGCACCATGCCGTCTTTCATCTCGACCAGATTCGTGTAGGGCGGAATGCCCATCACCTGGTCGGCGAAGCTGATCTTGAGCACCAGCACGAAGGGCAGCGCGAAGAACAGCGCGAGCCACAGGAACGGCACGCCGATCACCGTGGTGCGGCCCGACGGCACGAAGCGCGAGAACATGCGCGCGAGCATGCCGCGCGGCGCGCTGCTGCGCGACGACACGGAGGGCGTGGAGGGCAGGGACGTACTCATGTCGGCATCTCCGTTATTGCGTGAGCACGACGCCGCTGGCGGGCGACCACGACACATACACGTCGTCGTTCCAGGCCGGCGCGCCTTCGTTCATCAGATGCGAACTCGACAGGTTCGACACCACCACCTTGCCGCCCGGCAGACGCACGTGATAAAGCGAATAGCTGCCCATGTAGGCCACATCCGTCACCACGCCGCGCGCCCAGTTGGTTGGCGTGCCCGGCTTCTCGCGCGTCACGCGCACGCGCTCGGGGCGCACCGAAATACCCACCGGCATGCCGAGCGGGCCGGTCACGCCGTGGCTCACGTACATGCGCGTTTCGAGGTCTTCGCTTTCGACGTAGATGTGATCGGGTTCGTCCTCGACCACCTTGCCTTCGAACAGATTGGTCGAGCCGATGAACTCGGCCGAGAAGCGGCTGTTGGGGAATTCGTAGACTTCGTTGGGCGAGCCGATCTGCACGATGCGGCCTTCGCTCATGACCGCGAGACGATTGGCCATCGTCATCGCTTCTTCCTGATCGTGCGTGACCATCACACAGGTGACATCGACCTTCTCGATGATGTTCACGAGTTCGAGCTGGGTCTTCTGGCGGATCTTTTTATCGAGCGCCGACATCGGTTCGTCGAGCAGCAGCAGCTTGGGGCGCTTGACGAGCGAGCGTGCGAGCGCGACGCGCTGCTGCTGGCCGCCCGAAAGCTGATGCGGCTTGCGCTTCGCGTAGCGGCTCATCTGCACGAGATTGAGCGCGTCGGCCACGCGTTCCTTGATTTCGTTCTTCGGCACGCCTTCCTGCTTGAGGCCGAACGCAACGTTCGATTCCACGCTCATATGCGGAAAGAGCGCATACGACTGGAACATCATGTTGACCGGACGGCGATAGGGCGGCAGCGACGCGAGGTCCTCGCCGTCGACATAGATCTTGCCCGAGGTGGCCGTTTCCAGCCCGGCGAGCATGCGCAGCAGCGTGGACTTGCCGCAGCCGGAGCTGCCGAGCAGCGCGAACAGTTCGTTCTTCGCGACGTTCAGGCTGACGTTGTTCACGGCGACACTGTCGCCGAACTTCTTGACGACGTTTTCGATGCGCACGAAAGCGTCGCGGGAGGTGGCCTGCGCGCCCGGTTGCGCGGCTTCGGAGGCGTGGACTTTGGACGTCGAATTCATGATGTAACGGTTTCCTTTCTGATCGCGGCACTGCGCGTCGTCGCGCGGTTTTCCTGTTGCGTCACTACGGTTTTGCAAATCGCGGGCGCGAGTCGCCCCGCACGGGGCGCACAAGGCGACTCGCGGACGTCAGCACTGCGAACGGAGCTCGGTGGAGGCTGGCGCGTTGCCGGGGAAAGGGGGCGGCGCGCTCAGCCGGACATCAAACAGCGGACTTCGTGGCGGCGAGGGGTCGAGCGATCCCTCAGCCGCGCGTTGTCTCCTTCCTTCTCCTTGTTATTCGCGCCTCAATGGACGCTTAGTGGCCCGTCTTGAGCTGCGACCACAGGCGGTTTTCGAGGCGCAGGATTTCGGCCGGCATCGGCCGCATCAGCGTCATCTTCTTGAGCACGTCGTCGCCCGGATACACGGTCGGGTCCTGCGCCACCGACGGCGTCACGAACTGGCGCGCGGCCTTGTTCGCAGTCGGATAGAACACTTCGTTGGTGATCGCGGCGTTGACCTTCGGGTCCTGGATGTAGTTGATCCACTTGAGTGCTGCCTCGGGGTGCGGCGCGTCCTTCGGGATCACCATCACGTCGAACCACAGCAGACCGCCTTCCTTCGGATTGCCGAACTTGATGTGATACGAACGCTTGGCTTCCTCGGCGCGGCGATGCGCGATGCCCACGTCGCCCGACCACGCGAAGGCCACGCAGATGTCGTTGTTCACGAGGTCGTTGATGTAGCCCGACGAATTGAACTGCGTGATGTACGGGCGGACTTTCTTCAGCGTTTCGAAGGCGGCCTGATAGTCGGCCGGATTCGTGCTGTTCGGATTCTTGCCCATGTATTGCAGCGTGGCGGCGAACACGTCGGCGGCCTGGTCGAGGAACGACACGCCGCAGCCCTTGAGCTTCGAGAGGTTGGCCGGATCGAAGATCAGCGACCAGCTGTCGACCGGCGCGCTCGTGCCGAGCGCCTTCTCGACGGCTTCCTGGTTGTAGCCGATGCCGTCGGTGCCGTAGGCCCAGGGCACGCCGTACTGATTGCCCGGATCGGCGTCCGCGATCATGTGCATGAGCACCGGATCGAGGTTCGAGAGATTGGGGAGCTTCGACTTGTCGAGCTTCTGGTACACGCCGGCCTGAATCTGCTTGGCCATGTAGTTCGACGTGGGCACCACGATGTCGTAACCCGAGCTGCCCGCGAGCAGCTTGGCCTGCAAGGTGTCGTCGCTATCGTAGTTGTCGTACTTGACGTGAATGCCCGTCTGCTTTTCGAAGTTCGGGATCGTGTCTTTCGCGATGTAGTCGGACCAGTTGTAGACGTTCAGTGTGTCGTCCGCGGCGCGAGCCGGCTGGCTCGAAGTCGCCGTGAGACCCGCGCAGACGGCGAGCGCGGCCAGTGCGACGGCATGACGAAGATGTCTGACACTCATGTTGATTTCCCCAAATGATGAAGGTTGGCGGGCGGCGCCCGCACCCCGTTGTGCGCCGCCGGCCCGGTTGTGACTGCGTTACGAATAGCCCAGTTGCTGCGCGGTGGCGTCGACGGCTTTCTTCGCCTTCGACACGATTTCGTCGATCTCGCCGCGCGTGATGACGAGCGGCGGCGAGAGCAGCATGCGGTCGCCGGTGGCGCGCATGATGAGGTTGCCGTTGAAGCAGAAGTCGCGGCAGATCGTGCCCACGTCGCCGCCGTTCGCGAAGCGCTTGCGCGTCTTCGGGTCTTCGGCCAGTTGCAGGGCGGCCACGAGGCCCGCGCCCGAAATGTCGCCGACGATCGGATGATTCGCGAAGGTCTCGCGCAGCTGCTGCTGGAAGTACGGACCCGTATCGGTCTTCACGCGCTCGACGATCTTCTCGTCGCGCAGGAGCTTGAGATTCGCGACGGCCACGGCGGCGGCCACCGGATGACCCGAATACGTGAGGCCGTGATTGAAGTCGCCGTTCTCGATCAGCGCCTTGGCCACGCGATCGTGCAGGCCGACCGCGCCCATCGGCACATAGCCGCTCGTGAGGCCCTTGGCCATCGTGATGAGATCGGGCTCGAAACCGAAGTGCTGATGCGCGAACCATTCGCCCGTGCGGCCGAAGCCGCCGATGACTTCGTCGGCGCACAGCAGAATGTCGTACTTGCGGCAGATGCGCTGGATTTCCGGCCAGTAGGTCGAAGCCGGGAAGATCACGCCGCCCGCGCCCTGGAACGGCTCGCCGATGAATGCGGCCACGTTCTCCGCGCCCACTTCGAGAATCTTCGCTTCGAGTTGCTGGGCGCGCGCGAGGCCGAATTCTTCCGGCGTCATGTTGCCCGCCGCTTCGCCGTAGAAGTACGGTTGATCGATATGAACGATGTTCTCGACCTTCGAAGGCATCTGCTCGTGCATGTAGCCCATGCCGCCGAGCGTGCCGCCCGCGATGGTCGAACCGTGATACGCGTTCTTGCGCGAGATGACGATCTTCTTCGACGGCTTGCCCTGCGTGAGCCAGTACTGATGCACGATGCGCAGCACCGTGTCGTTGCCTTCCGAGCCGCTGTTGCAATAGAAGAAGTGGTTGAACGGCTCCGGCGACACTTCGGCGAGCAGCGCCGAGAGTTCGATCACCGGCGGGTGCGTGGTCTTGAAGAAGGTGTTGTAGAACGGCAGTTGCTGCATCTGCTCGTAGGCGGCGTCGGCGAGTTCCTTGCGGCCATAGCCCACGTTCACGCACCAGAGACCGGCCATGCCGTCGATGATCTGGTTGCCGTCCGAGTCCCACAGATACACGCCCTTGGCCTTCACGATCACACGGCTGCCCGCCTTGTTCAGCGAGCCCATGTCCGAGAACGGATGGATGTGATGCGCGGCGTCCAGCGCGCGATATTCGGCGGTCGTGCGTGCGCCCTGCGCGGCTTGTGCGCGCAGCGTCGTCGGCGCTTCTTGCAGCGCGCTGGCGGGGGCGTCGATTCGATAGCTCATTGCAATGTCTCCTTTCTCGTTACACGTGCAGCAGCAGGTGCTTGCGTTCCCACGAACTGATCACGCGGAAATACGCTTCGTATTCGGTTTCCTTGAGCGCGAGATACGCGCGCACGAACTTCTCGCCGAGGATGCCCATCAGCGGCTCGCTTGCGCCCATCAGCGTGAGGCCTTCTTCCAGATTGCGCGGCAACTGGTAGGGCAGCGCGTAGCCGTCGCTCACGAGCGGGTCGGTGGGCTTGAGGTGCTGCGTCATGCCCAGATAACCGGCGGCGAGCGTGGCGGCGATGGCGAGGTACGGATTCGTATCGACGCCGGGAATGCGGTTCTCCACACGGCGCGCGGCCGGCGACGAATACGGCACGCGGAAGCCCACGGTGCGGTTGTCGTAGCCCCACGCCACGTTGATCGGCGCGGCCATGAAGCGCGACAGGCGGCGATACGAATTGATGTACGGCGCGAAGATCGGCATCAGCGCGGGCGTGTACTTCTGCAGGCCCGCGATATACGCATGGAACATGTCGGTGGGCTTGCCGTCCTCGCCCGTGAACAGGTTCTGGCCGCTTTCCGCCGAGACGAGGCTCTGATGGATGTGCATGGCCGAGCCCGGCTCGTTCTCCATCGGCTTCGCCATGAAGGTGGCGTACATATGGTGGCGCAGCGCCGCTTCGCGCACGGTGCGCTTGAAGAGGAACACGCGGTCCGCGAGGCCGAGCGGCTCGCCGTGCATGAAGTTGATTTCCATCTGCGCGGCGCCGACTTCGTGAATCAGCGTATCGACTTCGAGGTCCTGCACGTCGCAGTACTCGTAGATGTCTTCGAACAGCGGATCGAACTCGTTCACGGCTTCGATCGAATACGCCTGGCGGCCCGTTTCAGGACGGCCCGTGCGGCCGATCGGCGGCGCGAGCGGAATGTCCGGGTCCTTGTTCATGTCGACGAGATAGAACTCCAGTTCCGGCGCGATGATGGGCTTCCAGCCCTTCGCCTCGTAGAGTTCGAGCACGCGGCGCAGCACGCGGCGCGGCGAGATTTCGACGGGCGAGCCGTCGAAGTGCACGCAATCGTGGATGACCTGCGCGGTGGGGTCGACGGCCCACGGAATGATGCGGATCGTCGAGGCGTCGGGCACGCAGACCATGTCGGGGTCGGTGACGCCGGTGAGGGTGCCGTCTTCGGGATAGTCGCCCGTGACGGTCTGGATCATCACCGCTTGCGGCAGACGCATGGATTCGCCGGATTCGAATTTGCTGCGCGGAATGATCTTGCCGCGCGCGATACCCGCCATGTCGGGGATGATCGCTTCGATTTCGGTAATGTGGTGCTTCTTCAGGAATTCGTCGATGTCGTGCATGATCGTTCTCTCTGTTCTGTTCGGCCGGGCTCAGACGTGCGCGGCGTGGGCGCGTGCGGGCTGATGCGCGGCACCGCCCGGTATTCGGGCCAGCATGCGTGCGCGGCAAGCCGCGCCGAAGGCGTGGAAGATGGCGGTGGACAAGGCGTTCTGCGCGTGCTGCCACTCGGGGTGCCATTGCACGCCGAGCGCGAAGGCGCGCGCGTTCGCCACGCTGATCGCTTCGATGAGACCGTCGGGAGCCGTTGCATCCGCAACGAGTCCGCTGCCGAGCGTGTCGATGCCTTGCCCGTGCAGCGAATTCACGCGCGCCTCGGTCGCGCCGTCTGCGATCTTGCGCAGCAGCCCGCCTTCGACGAGCGCGATCGTGTGCGCCGGACCATATTGCGTATCGAGCGGATCGGCCTTGTTCTCGCGATGGTCGTGCAGTCCGTCGACGGCGTGCACTTCCTGATGCAGCGTGCCGCCGAACACCACGTTCATCTCCTGGAAGCCGCGGCAGATCGCCAGCACCGGCACGCCCGCTTCGATCGCGGCGCGCAGGAGCGGCAAGGTGGTGGCGTCGCGCGCCGGATCGTGCAGCGTGCCCGCAGCGCTCGCCGGGCCGCCGTAACGATGCGGCTCGACGTTCGAGTAGCTGCCCGTGAAGAGCAGTCCGTCCACGGCATCCAGTATGTCCGCCGCCGCCTGACGCTCGCCGAGCGCGGGCAGCACGAACGCGAGCGCCCCGGCGCCATCCACGGCAGCGGCGATGTACTTCTCGCCGGCCACGTGCGACGCGTGCGGTCCCATCATCGTGCGATCGGCGGTAACGCCAATCAAAGGTTTGGTTCGCATGACTAATGGTTCACTTCTTCTTCCTGATGCGCGTTTGCAAACATAAAGCGTCGGCGCAACAGGCGTGACATGACCTTGCAACCGCACTGAATGCACGGCCGCAAACGTAATGACGCAGCGATGAGCGACGCTAACGCATCGCGCTGCGCGTGGAGATCATGTAGGCGGTTCGTTTTCTGCCGTTATGCGGCGCGACGGTATTCAGACGTGCGCAGGCACACCGCGCATGCACGACACAAGGCCTCGCATGCAAAAGACGGCGATAAAAACGAACGGCGCAGGAAGGAGAGGCGCTAGGGCAGCAGCGACGCGACTTCGTCCGTGTGGACGGCAATAAAGGCGCGTGCGGAAACGGCGTTATGGCGCCGGACAGACCGGCGGGAAAGGATTGTGAAGACGGAAAGAAGCGGGCGAGAGGCAAGTCTGCCGCTACTGCCGTCGGCGATGGCGGCGCAGTCGCTGCGAAGACACCTCGCATGACTTCGATCCCATCTCACCAGAGGGCCACGGACTCTCACAATTACACTCGACTTGGGTTTTGTTGGTCAGTTGTTTGTTTCGCACCGCGCGGTATGCAAAATGCGCTTCGCGACACTAAACATAGGTGCCGTTCGATGTATCGCGCATTGATCGCGTGTTGCGGTGCGATGTGATGCTGTGAATCATCGTTCGATCGACCTGTGTTTCAGCATATACGAGCCAAAAAGGCCGTCAATTATTTTTTTACGTTTTTTATGTCAGCACTTTCCCGGACAGCCCTGAAAACACAGCGGAGTGCGAAATATGCCGCACTGTCTTTATATTTCGAATAACTTACAGGGGTTTGTACTGACGCAAAAAAAAGCAAACTGATTAGAATATTCAACACGTTTATCGCGCCGCGCAGGTGTGTCTCATGCGCGTTCCCTGATCCAAACCGCTTTTCGACCGTGACCGAGTCCGCATCCGTTTCCACCGAAGTCGCCACGCGCCTGCGTTATGTGCGCAAGCGCTATGGTTTGTCGCAGCGCGAACTCGCCAAACGCGCGGGTGTGACGAACGGCGCGATTTCGCTGATCGAGCAAAGTCGCGTCAGTCCCTCAGTGGGATCGCTCAAGAAGCTGCTCGAATGCATTCCGATGAGCCTCGCGGAATTCTTCACCTTCGATCTGAATGAGGGTGCGAGCGTGGTGTCGCGCCGCGACGAGATGCCCAACCTCGGCAACGCGTCGATCGAGCTCTATCTGGCGGGCGCGAACGTGAGGGACCGCAACATGGGTATCCTGCGCGAGGTGTATCAGCCGCTCGCGGATACCGGCCCTGAAATGCTGATTCACGCGGGACACGAGGGCGGCGTCGTGGTGAGCGGCCAGATCGAACTGACCGTCGACGGCACGACGTGGCTGCTCGACCCCGGCGATAGTTACTACTTCGAAAGCCGCCTTCCGCACCGATTTCGCAATCCCAGCGCGACCGACGTCTGCGAAGTGGTGTCGGCGAATTCGCCGCCCACGTTCTGATCGCGCGAAACCGATGCGCCCGAAGCCGCGCGCGCCATGCGATGCGCGGCACGCCGGGCGAATCGCCATTTATTGAGGCATCCTGATGGAAAAGAAAACTCTCGCTTATTGGCAGGACAAGGCCGCGACGCTTTCGATCGAAGGCCGTGCATTCATCGACGGCGCGTATCGCGACGCCTACTCGGGACGCAGCTTCGACTGCGTGAGCCCGATCGACGGCCGCGTGCTCGCGAGCGTGGCCGACTGCGGCGCCGCCGATGTTGACGCAGCGGTCGCCGCCGCGCGCCGCGCCTTCGACGAAGGCGTGTGGGCCGGTCTCAATCCGCGCGCGCGCAAGGCCGTGCTGCTGCGCTGGGCCGCGCTGATGCGCGAGCACCAGGACGAACTCGCGCTGCTCGAAACGCTCGACGCGGGCAAGCCGATCGGCGACACCACCACGGTGGACGTGCCGGGCGCCGCGTATTGCGTGGAATGGTTCGCCGAAGCCATCGACAAGGTGGGCGGCGAAGTCGTGCCCGCCGATCATCATCTCGTGGGCCTCGTCACGCGCGAACCGATCGGCGTGGTCGCGGCCGTGGTGCCGTGGAATTTCCCGATCCTGATGGCGTCGTGGAAGTTCGGCCCGGCGCTCGCGGCGGGCAACAGCGTGGTGCTCAAACCCTCGGAAAAATCGCCGCTCACGGCGATTCGCGTGGCGCAGCTCGCGCACGAAGCGGGCATTCCGGCGGGCGTGTTCAACGTGCTGCCGGGCGGCGGCGAGCCGGGCAAGCTGCTCGGCCTGCATCGCGACGTGGACTGCATCGCGTTCACGGGCTCGACCAACGTCGGCAAGCAGATCATGCAGTACGCGGGCCAGTCGAATCTCAAACGCGTGTGGCTCGAACTCGGCGGCAAGTCGCCGAACATCGTGTTGCCGGATTGCCCCGATCTCGACCGCGCGGCCAACGCGGCGGCGGGCGCGATCTTCTACAACATGGGCGAGATGTGCACGGCGGGTTCGCGTCTGCTCGTGCATCGCGACATCAAGGACGTGTTCCTCGCGAAGCTCGTGGAAGCGGCGAAGGCGTATAAGCCTGGCAATCCTCTCGATCCCGATGTTTCGATGGGCGCGATTGTCGACAAGATCCAGCTCGAACGCGTGCTGAGTTATATCGAAGCGGGCCGCAAGGACTCGAAGCTGCTTTATGGCGGCGAGCGCGTGAACGAGGCGAGCGGCGGCTTCTACGTGGAGCCGACGGTGTTCGACACGCATCACGACGCCCGCATCGCGCGTGAGGAAATCTTCGGGCCGGTGCTCTCGGTGATCACGTTCAGTACGATCGACGAAGCCGTGCGCATCGCCAACGACAGCGACTATGGTCTCGCCGCCGCCGTGTGGACCTCGAATCTCACGAACGCGCACGAGATCGCACGACGCCTGCGCGCGGGCACCGTGTGGGTCAACTGCTACGACGAAGGCGGCGACATGAACTTCCCGTTCGGCGGCTTCAAGGAGTCGGGCAACGGCCGCGACAAGTCGCTGCACGCGCTGGAGAAGTACACGGAGTTGAAGTCGACGCTCGTGCGTCTGCGTTAAGCGTCACCGCGGCGGTGTGGCGGGCATCGATGCTCGCGCGCCGCCGCGTTTTTTCTTCTTCCGATCCCACGACCAAAGGCATCGCATGACGGCCACGCTACACGGCGACGGCGCCATCCGCCGCGACTCGCTGCACGGTTCTTCCATCGAAAATACTTATGCGGGCGTGCTCTCGTTCATGCGCCGCAAGTACACGCGCGAGCTGGACGGCGTGGACGTGGCGATCAGCGGCGTGCCGCTCGATCTGGCGACCACGTTCCGCTCGGGCGCGCGCCTCGGCCCGGCGGCGGTGCGCGCGGCGAGCGTGCAACTGGCGGAGCTGCATCCGTATCCGTGGGGTTTCGATCCGTTCGAGACGCTGGCCGTGACCGATTACGGCGATTGCTGGTTCGACGCGCACAATCCGCTGACGATCAAGCCCGCCATCGTCGAGCATGCGCGCACGATCCTGCGCTCGAACGCGAAGATGCTCACGCTCGGCGGCGATCACTTCATCACGTATCCGCTCCTGATTGCGCACGCGGAGAAGTACGGCAAGCCGCTTTCGCTGATTCACTTCGACGCGCATTGCGACACCTGGCCCGACGATGCGCCCGACAGCCTCAATCACGGCACGATGTTCTACAAGGCCGTGAAAGAAGGGCTGATCGATCCGCAGACCTCGGTGCAGGTCGGCATCCGCACGTGGAACGACGACTTTCTCGGCATCAATGTGCTCGATGCCGCGTGGGTGCACGAGCACGGCCCGCGCGCGGCGCGCGATCGCATTCTGGAGATCGTGGGCGAGCGGCCCGCGTATCTGACCTTCGATATCGACTGTCTGGATCCGGCGTTCGCGCCGGGCACGGGCACGCCGGTGGCGGGCGGGCTGTCGTCGGCGCAGGCGCTGGCGATCGTGCGCGGCCTGGAGGCGCTGAACCTGGTGGGCGCGGATGTGGTGGAGGTCGCGCCCGCCTACGATCAGAGCGAGATCACGGCGCTGGCCGCCGCGCATCTCGCGTGCGATCTGCTGTGCCTGTGGCGGCAGCAGAAGGTTGCGGGGCGCTGAGCCTCGCTGGCGTCGGCTAGCGCTCGACTAGCGCGCCCAGATTGCCGCGCACGCGCTGGAGCATATTGCTGAACTGCTCCGCTTCTTCCGGCGTGAAGCCCGCGAGGGCTTCGGCCTGCACTTCGTCGCCCACGCGGCGCGCGGCCGAGAGCACGCCTTCGGCCTTGGGCGTAAGGCTCGCGAGCAATTCGCGGCGATCGTCGGGATTGGGCGTGCGCACGACCCAGCCCGCTTCTTCCATGCGTTCCAGCAGGCGGCCCGCCGAAATCGGCGCCACTTCGAGCTGCTCGGCGAGGCTCGCCTGGTTCATCGCGCCATAGTGCGCGAGGTACGCAATCATGCGGCACTGCGCGCGCGTGAGATCGAGCGACGACTTCGCAAGCTCGTCGTAACGTTTGCCGTACAGCCGGCCCACATCGACGATCAAGAAGCCAAAGCGTTTTTCGAGGTCGGTAGTGTCGGTAGTCATGGCGCAATTATACGGTCGCGCCGTGGGCGGCTTCGCGCGCGAGGGCCGGGGCGCTTCGGTCGCGTCCTCTCCACATCGACGCGCTTTATCGGCAGTGGTCCCGCGTTTGCCGCGTTTGCCGCTTCTTCATGAATGTTCCCGATTGCGCCGGCGTTTCGGATTCGTATAATAAGCAGGCTTATTATTTCTGTTCGACCTGACCCGACCGCTTATTTACTGCTTACTGACCGCTTACTGATCTCGTCACCCACGCACCCGAACGGCTCACGATGACCGCTGTTACGCAGGACGGCGCCGCCGCATCGCGTCCGGCGCCGCCGCACGACGACGCGCCGCGCAAGGACGCCCCACGCGCGCAAGCCCCGCTCAATCGCGGCATGATCACGCTCTCGATCATGCTGGCGACGCTGATGCAGACGCTCGACAGCACGATCGCCAACGTCGCGCTGCCGCATATGCAGGGCACGCTCTCGGCCTCGCAGGACGAGATCACGTGGGTGCTCACCTCGTACATCGTGGCGGCGGCCATCGCCACGCCGCTCACGGGCTGGCTGGCCGACCGCTACGGCGTGAAGAAGCTGCTGGGCGTCGCCATCGCAGGCTTCACGCTGGCTTCGGCGCTGTGCGGCTTCTCGGAAACGCTCGGCGAAATCGTGCTTTCGCGGCTGCTGCAAGGCATTTTCGGCGCGTCGCTCGTGCCGCTTTCGCAGTCGATTCTTCTCGACATCAACCCGCGCGAGCGCCAGGGCCAGGCCATGGCCGTGTGGGGCATGGGCGTGATGGTCGGGCCGGTGCTCGGGCCGACGCTCGGCGGCTGGCTCACCGACAGCTACAACTGGCGCTGGGTGTTCTTCATCAACGTGCCGATCGGCGCGTTCGCCTTGTTCGGCGTCTCCACCTTCCTGCCCGCGCGCGAGCCGCTGCGCGAATCGCGCTTCGATCTGTTCGGCTTCGCCACGCTCGCGCTCGCCATCGGCGCGTTGCAGGCGATGCTCGACCGCGGCGAACAACTCGACTGGTTCGGCTCGCTGGAGATCCGCATCGAGGCGCTGCTCGCGGTGCTGGCGTTCGCGTTCTTCATCGTGCATACGGCTTCTTCGGGGCCGATGACGTTCTTCCGCTACCAGTTGCTCAAGGACCGCAATTTCGCCACCGGCACGTTCTTCATCTTCGTGATCGGCGCGGTGCTTTACGCCACGCGCGCGCTGCTGCCGCCGATGCTGCAAAACCTGATGGGCTATCCGGTCGCCACCACGGGCCTCGTCACGGCGCCCAGCGGCGCGGGCACGATGATCGCCATGCTGATCGCGGGACGCATGCTCAAGCACGTCGATGCGCGCGCGATGCTGCTGTTCGGCTTCGTGGTCTCAGCGTATGCGCTCTGGCAGATGATGCAGTACACCATCGTGCTGTCGGCCTCCGATATCGTCTGGCCCGGCGTGGTGCAGGGCTTCGGCCTGGGTTTCGTGTTCGTGCCGCTGTCGGCGCTGACGTTTTCCACGCTCACGCCGCAACTGCGCGCCGACGGCACGGCCACGTACAGCCTGATGCGCAATATCGGCAGCAGTATCGGCATCTCGATCGTGCAGACCTTCGTCACGCGTGGCACGCAGGTTGCGCACTCGGATCTCGCCGCCAATATCACGCCGTTCAACCCCGCGGTGCAGCCGATGCTCGAAGCCGGATCGCGAGTCGATCTCGCGCTCCTGAACCAGTCGATCACGCAGCAGGCGACCATGATTGCGTATCTGAACGACTTCAAGATGATGTTCGTCGCCACGCTGCTGGTGATTCCGCTGCTGGTGTTCATCCGGCCTTCCTCGCATGCCGCGGGCGCCGCCGAGGCGAACCACGCGGCCATGGACTGAGACGGATTTGCCGATGAACTGAACCCGTCTCGCCGCTTTTTGTTGTCATGTCGTGCGCGCGGCCGGTCCGCGCGCGATGCTTTTGCCGCTCCTCACTCCGAACTCCGATGCTCTCCGCTGTTTCGATTCTCCTGCCCGTCTTTGGCCTCATCTTCGCGGGCTTCGCCTGCCGCCGCTTCGGCGTGCTCGGTCCCGCCGCCGCTTCCGAACTGAACCGCTTCGTCGTCTGGCTCGCGCTGCCCGCGCTGCTGTTCGACATCCTTGCGCACGCAACGTGGCATGAACTCTTTCAGCCCGCGTTCGTGGCCGCGTTCGGCATCGCCGGGCTCGTGGTGTTCGCGGGCGTGGTGGCGGTGCGTTTGTTCCTCGGCCGGCCGCTCGCCGACGCGAGCATCGACGGCCTCGCCGCCGCCTATCCGAACACAGGCTACGTGGGCTTTCCGCTCTGCATGATCGCGTTCGGGCCGTCGAGCCTCACGCCCACCACCATCGCGACGATCCTCGTGGTGTGCGTGCTGTTCGCCTTCGCCATCGTGCTGATCGAAACGGGGCTGCAAAGCGAGCGCCGTCCGCACCGTCTGCTGATCAAGGTGGCGCGCTCGCTGATGCGCAATCCGCTGCTGGTCGCGCCCGCGCTGGGCGCGCTGATGTCGGGCTTTCACGTGACGATTCCCGCGAGCGGCGAAACCTTCCTCAAGCTGCTCGGCGGCGCGGCGAGCCCGTGCGCGCTGGTGAGCCTCGGTCTTTTTCTCGCCGAGCGCCGCGCGAAAAGCGATACGCCGCAGGAGTCGTCGTGGTGGCTCACGCTCTCGAAGCTGGTCGCGCAGCCCGCGCTGACGTGGCTGCTCGCCGACCGCGTGTTCGGCCTCTCGCCGCAACTGGTGGAGACGGCCGTGCTGCTCGCCGCGCTGCCCACGGGCACCGGGCCGTTCATGCTCGCGGAGTACTACAAGCGCGAGGCGCACGTGACCGGCCGCACGATCCTGCACTCGACGCTCGGCTCGCTCGTCACGCTCACGCTGATCCTGCTGCATCTGCATCACGGCTGACGCGCGAATCGCGTCACGATTGAGCCTGCGAATGCGGCACGCCGTTTGCTGACTGAAAGCCGTCACCCTCGATCAGGAGATTGACGATGAAGCGGCTCACTCGCAGCGGCGCGGCGCTCGCGCTCCTCGTTCTCATGGCGTTCGGCGGCAGCGCCTGCACGCTCGGCGGCGCGGCCGCGGGCGGTTATGTCGGTAACAAAGCGACGAACGGCAGCGCGGTCGGCACCGTCGGCGGCGCGGTCGCGGGCGGTGTGATCGGGCACGAACTCGGCAAGTAACGCCCGCCGCGCGTCACCGTGCACCGATCCGCGCGGTCGCTCGCATCGATGCGCGCGCTACGCCAGTCAAAATTGAGATGAGTTGATTCAAGGCATGGAGTCGCCAGAAACGCACGACTTCTGACCTGAATCGACCTGTTTTCGCACTTCACCAGACTATTCTTCCTACCTGTTCGCGGCCGTCCATCCGACGGCTTCGCACAGGCGGCGAGGCGTTGCGCCGACGCGTCTCGCCAGGTCGTCATCGCAGCCCACACGGCTGCATCACACCTGACTGGGAGAGCGCATGTCTGATGCGAAACCCTCCGGCACCGCTCTCACGAAGGGCGGCGCCGCGAGCAGCAATGAGACGCCGAAAATCGGCGTCGTGCCCGCCACGCTGATGGTGGCCGGCAACATGATGGGCTCGGGCGTGTTCATGCTGCCCGCGAATCTGGCCGCCACCGGCGGCATTTCGATCTTCGGCTGGCTGATCACGGTGGTGGGCGCGGTGTCGCTCGGGCTCGTGTTCGCGAAGCTCGCGGCCATCGACCCGCTCGCGGGCGGCCCTTATGCCTACGCGCGCAAGTCGTTCGGCAACTACGTCGGCTACCAGACCAACCTGATCTACTGGCTCGCCAACGTGCTCGGCAACACCGGGCTCGCGGTCGCGGGCCTCGGCTATCTCACGCACTTTTTCCCTTCGCTGCGCGACCCGCTCACGCTGGCCGCCGCGCAGATCTTCGTCATCTGGCTGCTGACCTACGCGAACATTCTCGGCCCGCAGGTGGTCGCGCGCGTGCAGTCGGTCACGACGATCATCGCGCTGATTCCCATCGTTGGCATGGCGGTGTTCGGCTGGTTCTGGTTCAGCGGCGCGGTCTATATGTCGGGCTGGAACGTGAGTGGCGGCAACGCGTTCAGCGCGATCGGCTCGACGCTGAACTTCACGCTGTGGGCGTTCATCGGCGTGGAAAGCGCCTCGGTGTCTACGGCCGTGGTGGCGAATCCGCAGCGCAACGTGCCGATCGCGACCGTGGGCGGCGTGGTGATCGCGGCCGTCTGCTACGTGCTCAGCTCGACCGTCATCATGGGGATGATCCCGAATAAGGCGCTGATCGCGTCGAACGCGCCGTTCGCCGACGCCGCGCGCGTCGCGCTCGGCAGCACGGCGGCGAACGCGGTGGCGCTGTGCGCGGCGCTCGGCTGTCTGGGCTCGCTCGGCGGCTGGACGCTGCTGGTCGGGCAAACCGCGAAAGCCGCCGCGGACGACGGCCTGTTCGGCAACGTGTTCGCGCGCGTGAACGCGAAGAACGTGCCGTCGGCGGGGCTTGCCATCGTCGCGACGATCATGACCGTGCAGGTGCTCGCCACCATGTCGCCGAACGCGAGCGAGCAGTTCGGCAAGATCGCCTCGATCGCCGTGATCATGACGCTCCTGCCGTACATCTATTCGTGCATCGCGATCAAGGTGATCGGCTACGGGAAGATGTCGCCGCATCAGTTCACGTTCTACACGGTCGTCGGGCTGGTCGGCGCGGTCTACGCGCTCTGGGCGATGGTCGGCTCGGACGGGCAGCAGACGCGCTGGTCGCTGATCTTCGTGATCGCGACGGTGGTGTTCTACGAGCTCTCGGTGAATCGCCAGCGCGAGATCGCCGAGAAGCATCTGCATCCCGGCGGGCGCGCGCCAGGCTGGGTGCGTTACGTGTCGTTCGGCGTCGCCGTGGTGGCGCTCGTCGCGACCTTCTGGATTTCGGTGGGCCACGATCGCGGCCTCACGCTGCGGCCGCGCGTGCCGCTGCCGGGCGTCGCGAGCGCGCCGGCGCAGCCAGGCCCGCCGCCCGCCACGCCCGTCACGCCTTCCACGACCTCGGAGAATGCTTCATGAGCACCGTGTCCCCGCAACACGCGTCGCGCCGCCTCGGCATGCGCGCGCTTTTCGTCCACCCGCAGATCGACGCCGCCACGGCCAACGGACGCGCCGCGCGCGCGCTGATCGACGAGCTGCGCGAACGCCTCGTCGACGTGGTGACCGCCGCGAGCGCCGACGACGCCATCGCCGTGATCGGCGCCGATCCCGGCGTCCAATGCCTGCTGCTCGACTGGGAACTCGGCACGCTCAGCGCCGACGCCGACGCCAGCGAGCACGCCGCCGCGCGCGCCGTGCTCGACGCCTTGCGCGCGCGCAGCGCGACGCTGCCGGTGTTCCTGCTCGCCGACCGCATGAGCGCGGCGGGCGTGCCCGTCGAAGCGATGCGCCAGGCCGACGACTTCATCTGGATGCTCGAAGACACCACCTCGTTCATCGGCGGTCGCATCGTCGCGGCCATCGAGCGTTACCGCGAAACCGTGCTGCCGCCGATGTTCGGCGCGCTCGCGCGCTTCTCGCGCGTCTACGAATATTCGTGGCACACGCCGGGCCACACGGGCGGCACGGCGTTCCTCAAGTCGACGGTCGGCCGCGCGTTCTTCGAGTTCTTCGGCGAGCAGTTGTTTCGCTCCGATCTGTCGATCTCGGTGGGCGAGCTGGGTTCGCTGCTCGATCACAGCGGGCCGATCGGCGCGAGCGAAAAGTACGCCGCGCGCGTGTTCGGCGCGCACCGCAGCTATCACGTGACCAGTGGGTCGTCGACCTCGAACCGCGTGATCGTGATGGCGAGCGTGACGCGCAACGAAGTCGCGCTGTGCGACCGCAATTGCCACAAGTCGGTCGAGCACGCGATGACGCTCGCGGGCGCGATCCCGACCTGGCTCGTGCCGTCGCGCAACCGTTACGGCATCATCGGGCCGATCCTGCCGGAGCGGCTCACGAAGGCGGCCGTGCGGCTCGCCATCGATCACAATCCGCTCGTGAAAGGGCGGCCCGAGGTGAAGCCGAAGCCGGTGCACGCGCTCATCACCAACTCGACTTACGACGGCCTCTGCTACAACGTCGCGCGCGTGGAGGCGTTGCTCGGCGAGAGCGTGGACCGGCTGCACTTCGACGAAGCGTGGTACGGCTACGCGCGTTTCAATCCGCTGTATCGCGAGCGCTTCGCGATGCATGGCGACCCGGCCGATCACGACGCGAGCCGCCCGACCGTGTTCGCGACGCAATCGACGCACAAGCTGCTCGCCGCGCTCTCGCAGGCCTCGTTCATCCACGTGCGCAACGGGCGCGGCGCGATCGGTCACACGCGCTTCAACGAGTCGTTCATGATGCACGCGTCGACTTCGCCGCAGTACGCGATCATCGCCTCGAACGACGTGAGCGCCGCGATGATGGACGGCCCCGGCGGCCTCGCGCTGACGACCGACGCGATGCGCGAGGCCATCGGCTTCCGGCAGATGCTCGCGCGCCTCGCCGCCGGTTTCGACGATCGCGACGACTGGTTCTTCCACGTCTGGCAGCCCAAGACCGTGGTGGACCGCCGTAACGCGCGCCGCTACGCTTTTCACGATGCGCCCGAGGCGCTGCTGTTGCAGGATCCGTCGTGCTGGGTGCTGCACCCGGAAGACGACTGGCACGGCTTCGGCACGATCGAGGACGGCTACTGCATGCTCGATCCGATCAAGGTGTCGATCATCACGCCGGGCGTCGCGCCGCATGGCGGACTGTTGCCGGTGGGCATTCCGGCCAGCGTGGTGACGGCGTATCTGGACCGCCAGGGCATCGTGGTCGAGAAGACCGCGGACTTCACGATCCTGTTCCTGTTCTCGCTGGGCGTGACCAAGGGCAAGTGGGGCACGCTCGTGAACACGCTGCTCGACTTCAAGCGCGACTACGACGTGAACGCGCCGCTCGAACACGTGCTGCCCGACCTCGTCGATCAGCATCCGCAGCGCTATGCGGGCATCGGACTGCGCGAACTGTGCGACCGCATGTTCGCGGCGATGCGCGATTTGCGCACGACCGCGCTGATGGCGCAGGCGTTTTCGACACTGCCGCGTCCCGATTGCAGTCCCGCCGAGGCCTATGAGCAACTCGTGCACAACGAGATCGATACGCTCGAACTCGGACGCATGGACGGGCGCACGGTGGCGACCGGCGTGGTGCCGTATCCGCCCGGCATTCCGCTGCTGATGCCTGGCGAAAACGCGGGCGATGCGGATGGTCCTTTCCTTGGCTATCTGAAGGCGCTGGAAGCGTTCGACCGGCGGTTTCCGGGCTTCACGCACGATATCCACGGCGTGGAGGCGGAAGACGGCGTGTATCGCGTCGCGTGCTTGAGGAAGGGCGCGTTGAACGCCTGAGCGCGCGGCGGCCGTAGTCGCGAGGCGCAAAAGAAACGGGCCGATCGTGTGATCGGCCCGCTTTTTATCGGCGAAGCTATGTGCGCGATTAGTTCGGCATCCTCATTTCACCGCGCCGAGCGCCAGCCCCTTCACCATATAACGTTGCAGCCACGCGAACACCACCGAAACCGGCAGCGTGGCCGCGAGCGTGGCGGCCATCACCAGTTCCCATTCGACCGTATACTTGCCCGCGACCATGTCGGTGACCTGCACGGTCAGCGTCTTGTTCTCGGGCGAGCGGATCAGCGTGTAGACCACGGCGAACTCGTTCCAGGCGCTGATGAACGTGAAGATGGCCGTGACCACCACGGCCGGAATCGCGAGCGGCAGGAACACGCGGAACACCGCGCCCGTGCGGCTGCTTCCTTCGAGCCACGCCGATTCTTCGAGGTCGCGCGGCACGGTCTGGAAATACGACGAGAGCATCCACACCGCGAACGCGATATTGAACGCCGCATACGAGACGATCACGCCGAGCTTCGAATCGACGAGATTGCCGTCGCCGTACGGAATCATCGCGGCGAGGCGGAACAGGCCGACCACCAGCAGGATCGGCGAGAGCATCTGCGTGACCAGCAGGAACTGGCGATACGCGCCGCGTCCGCGAAACGGAAAGCGCGCGAGCGCGTAGGCGGCGGGCAGGCTCACCGCGAGCGCGAGCGCCGTGGAGAGAAACGAGATCACGATGCTGTTGCGCAGCGCGACGCCGAAGTTCGCGGCCTGCCACATATCGACGTAATTTTCCCAGCGCCAATGTTGCGGCAGCCAGCGCGCCGGATAGACGAACACTTCGTTGGCGGGCTTGAACGAGGTGAAGAACATCACCGCGAACGGGAACAGCACCGCGACGACCAGCGGCGAGAGCGCGAGCCAGCACCAGAGCGAGCGTTTGAGCTTGCGGTTCATGCGAGGTCTCCTTCGGCGCCGCCGCTGCGCTTCGCCTGCACGCGCAGATATGCGACCGAAAACGCGAACAGGATCACGAGCATGATCAGCGAGACCGCCGCCGCTTCGCCCGGACGCCCGAGCCGGAAGCCGAGTTCGTAGAGATAGGTGACGAGGATGTGCGTGCTGTCGTCGGGGCCGCCCTGCGTCATCACCCAGATGATCGGAAACGAGTTGAACACGTAGATCACGTTGAGCAGGATCGCCATGTTGATGAAGGGCTTGAGCAGCGGCAGCGTGAGCTGGCGGAACTGCTGCCAGGCGCTCGCGCCGTCGATGCGCGCGGCTTCGTAGATGTCGCCCGGCACCGAAGAGAGGCCGCCCAGAAAGATCGTGGTGGTGAACGGAATCGACACCAATATGCCGACGGCGATCTCCACCGGAAACGCGTATTCGGGCGTGGCGAGCCAGTGGATCGGCCCGGCGATCAGGCCGAGTTTTTGCAGCGTGACGTTGACCATGCCGTAGTCGTCGTTGAAGGCCCAGCGCCAGACCACGGCGGTCATTGTGAGCGAGACCGACCACGGCAGCATGACGATCGTGCGCGCGATGCCGCGCCCGTAGAAGTCCTGGTTCAGCACGAGCGCGACCGGCACGGAGATCGCCACCGTGCCCACCACGACGCAGACCGTCCAGATGATCGTGTTCTTCAGCGCGCTCAGGAACACGGGGTCGCCGAACACGTTGAGGAAGTTTTGCAGCCCGCTGAAATCGCGGATCTGGCCGAAGCGCGACACGTCGTGCAGCGACTGCCAGATGATGTTGAAGATCGGATAGCTGATGATGAACAGCGCGAGCGCGAGGCTCGGCACGATCAGCAGCCAGGGCGCGCGGGGCGCGGAAACGTTGCGGGCAGCGCGGTCGGAGCGGCTCATGCTGGGGCTTTGGCGTGCGCGTGTGGGGTCGGGGGCGGCGCCGTTAGCCGTTGCGGCTCGCGGTGTCGGCTTCAGGGGACCCGTGGTCATGTCGTGAGGCGTCCGGTCAGTCGGTGAATCAACGTGCGGCAACCGGCGCGACGCGTAGCGGGAGTGCGTGCTACGCGTCGCGCCGGTCAGGGCCGCGGTCACACTCCGCGGCGAGACGGCTGCATGCTTACTTGCCGAGCGACTTGTTCGCTTCGGTTGCGGCCTGGTTCAGCGCGTCGGCGGGCTTGGCCTTGCCGAGATAGATCGACTGCATTGCGTTGGACACGGCCTTGGCGGTGTCTTCCCAGCCCGTCACGGTCGGCGCGAACTTCGCGTGCGGCAGCAGCGCGACGAAGGCCTTCGTGTCCGGGTCCTGGAACGCCGGATCGCCCGCTTCGGCCTTGGTCGTCGGCAGGAAGCCTTCCGTGCTCGTGAATTCCACGCGCGGCTGCTTCGTGAACAGGAAGTCGAGGAACTTCCAGGCGCTTTTCTTCACCTTCGAGTTCTTGAACATCATGATCGAGTCGGTGACCGCGTAGGTCGCGGGCGTGGTCGCAACCGGAATCGGATCGATGCCGTACTTGATGTTCGGCGCTTCCTTCTTCAACTGCTTGGCGAGGAACGGCGCGGAGATCATCATCGCCACGCGGCCCTGCTTGAAGAGGTTCTGCACGTCTTCGCGGCTGTAGCCCGTCACGCCCGGCTCCGTGAGACCTTCGTCGATCATGGTCTTGTAGAGCGTGGCGGCCTTCACGCCGGCCGCCGAATTGAACGCGGCCTTGTTGTCCTTGCCCACCACGTCGCCGCCGTGCGTCCACAGCGCGTAGTAGAAGTACACGTCGGTTTCGATTTCCTTGCCTTGCAGACCGAAGCCCGCGATGCCCTTCGCCTTGAGTTTCTTCGAGGCGTCGATCACATCGTTCCAGGTCTTCGGACCGTTCGGATAGCCCACCGAGGCGAGCATGTCCTTGTTGTAGTACAGCGCGCGCGCCGACGCCGCGATCGGCAGGCCGTAGATCTTGCCGTTGATCTCGCCCGGCGCGAGGAACGGGCCGATGAAGCGGCCCTTGAAGTTCGCGTCCATGTACGGATCGAGCGGCTCGGCGATGTCGTCCTTGACGAAGTCGAGCAGCCAGCGCGTGCCGATGATGGCGAGGTCGGCGTTGGCGCCGCCGGAGATGTCGGTCTGAAGTTTCTGTTGCAGCGAGTCCCAGTTCACGTCTTCGATCTTGATGGTCGTGCCGGGATTGGCGGCCTCGAACTGCTTGGCCATTTTCTCGAAGTACGGCGCCGTGGCGTCGCTGTAGTGCGCGACGGTCACGCGTACCGTGTCGGCGTGCGCCGCGACGGCGATGCCGGCGAACGCGAGCGCGGCGGCCAGCTTGCCGAGCGTGAGGGTTGCACGTTGCTGAAACGACATTCTCGTTCTCCTGGGTGGTCTTCCTGTTTTATTGCACCGACTGCCGCCGCCTGGATGGGCGCGTTTTTTTGCTGCCTGTTTTTGTGCCAGTTGCCTTGTTTGAAAAAATCCTACAGGATGAAAAAAACGTTGTCACCTGGGAATCGCGATATTGTTTTCTGCTCCTGAATTTGCCTAACATGCCGTAAAACAGGGGGAAATCATGCAGTGCAATATGTGGGACGCCTGCGTGTCAACTCGCGGCGGAGTGCAGGCGAAACGATATTTAACGTAAGTCTGTTGGAAATTTACAGGCCCGCTGGCGCGCACGCCGGCGGGCTTTTCAGTCGATACGCGGAGAGTTCGAACATGAGCCGTGTGGTGCTGGTGACGGGCGCGAGCGGCGGCATCGGCCGCGCGCTGTGCAAGCGGTTTCTCGATGGCGGCGACACCGTGCTCGCGCTCGACCGCGACGCGGCGGGCGTGCAGCAACTCGCCGACGCCTTCGGCGCGCAACGCCTCGAAGCGCTGGCCGCCGACGTGAGCGATCCGCTCGCGATGGCCGACGCCGTGGCGCGCGGCGTGGCGGCGCGCGGGCCGGTGGACGTGGCGGTGGCGAACGCGGGCGGCGCGCTCGGCACGACGCTCGCGCATACCGACGCGGCCAGCTGGCGGCGCGACGTCGACCTCAATCTCAACGGCACGTACAACACGATCGAAACCGTGCGGGCCGCGATGATCGAACGCCAGCGCGGCGTGCTGGTGCTGATCGGTTCGGTGAACGGCTTGAGCGCGCTCGGGCATCCCGCGTACAGCGCCGCGAAGGCGGGCCTCGTGAGCTACACGAAGGCGCTCGCGATGGAACTCGGGCCGCATGGCATCCGCGCGAACATCGTGTGTCCGGGCACCGTGAAAACGCCCGCGTGGCGCGCGCGCGTCGAGCAGAATCCGCAAATCTTCGAACAGCTAAGTAAATGGTATCCACTCGGCGACGTGGCCGAACCCGAGGATATCGCCGACGCCGTGCATTTCCTCGCCTCGCCACAGGCGCGCGTGATTACCGGCGTGGCCTTGCCGGTGGACGCGGGCCTCATGGCGGGCAACCGGCTGATGGCGAACGAGCTGACGCTCGATCCGTTCTGAGCGTTCGCATCCGCGCTTTCACACAATGCCCTGAAAAAAGCAGGAAAACACACGCAAGCAGCGACAACAGCCCACGAGGACAGCATGGCAGCGGTACAACTGAACGGCATCTACAAGCGCTACGGCGACACGCAGGTCGTGCACGGCGTCGACCTCGACATCGAGGACGGCGAGTTCGTCGTGCTGGTCGGACCGTCGGGCTGCGGCAAGACCACTTTGATGCGCATGATCGCGGGTCTCGAAGATATTTCGGGCGGCGACCTCACGATCGGCGGCACGCGCGCGAACGCGCTGCCGCCGCAGCAGCGCAACATCTCGATGGTGTTCCAGAGCTACGCGCTCTATCCGCATCTCTCGGTCTACGACAACATCGCGTTCGGCCCGCGCATCCGCAAGGAACGCGAGGACGGCTTCAAGCCGCGCATCGAAGCCGCCGCGAAGATGCTCAATCTCTCGAACTATCTCGACCGCCTGCCGCGCGCGCTTTCGGGCGGCCAGCGCCAGCGCGTGGCGATGGGCCGCGCCGTGGTGCGCGAGCCTGCGCTGTTCCTGTTCGACGAACCGCTCTCGAATCTCGACGCCAAGCTGCGCGTGCAGATGCGCACCGAAATCAAGGCGCTGCATCAGCGGCTGCGCAACACGGTCGTCTACGTTACGCACGACCAGATCGAAGCGATGACGATGGCCGACCGCATCGTCGTGATGAACGCGGGGCGCATCGAGCAGATCGGCAAGCCGCTCGATCTCTACGACAAGCCCGGCAATCTGTTCGTAGCGAGCTTTCTCGGCTCGCCGTCGATGAACTTCGCGTCGGGCAGCGTGATGAGCGACGCGCGCGGCACGGCGCTCGTGCTCGACGACGGCGTGCGCATCGCGTTGCCCGAAGGCGGCGCGCCAGCGGGCGCGCGCGTGACGCTGGGGATTCGTCCCGAGCACGTCGAAACGCACACGGGCGAGGTGCCGTTCGCCGTCGACGTGATCGAGCCGACTGGCGCGGAAACGCACTTGTACGGGAAAATAGGCGGCCAAACATGGTGCGTCACGACCCGCGCGCGGCCCGGCATCGAACCGGGCCAGCGCATGACGCTCGGTCTGCCTCTCGCGCATCTGCATCTGTTCGACACCGAAAGCGGCAAGCGTCTCGATTGAAGCACTGAACCCGGGCATCGGGCGTCTCGCATCTTCCACGGCTCAACCCACGGAACATAGCTTGCCGGTCTCCAACCTGATCCATCACATCCGCAATGTCGCGGAGTCGCTGCGGCCCGCCGAACGCAAGGTCGCGGAGATGGTGCTCGCCGACATCGACTTCGCGATGCGCGCGAGCATCACCGAACTCGCGTTGCGCGCGGACGTCTCCGAGCCGTCGGTCACGCGCTTTTGCCGCGCGGTGGGCGCGCACGGCCTGCGCGACTTCAAGATGCGGCTCGCGCAGAGCGCGGCGGGCGGCGTGCCGTTTTCCGCCACGGACGACGCGGCGGGCGGCGAGCCCACGCAGATCGGCTCGCTGCTCGACAAGGTCGCCGACGCCGTGGTGCAGGGCGTGATGCACGCGCGCGCCTCGCTCGATCCGGCGGTGTTCGAGGCGGCGGTGGCGGCGCTCGGCAGCGCGCGGCGGGTATTTTTCTTCGGCGTGGGCGCGGGCTCGGGGCTGGTCGCGAACGACGCGGCGCTGCGCTTTCTGCGTCTGGATGTGGCCGCGAGCGCGTTCACCGACGGGCATCTGCAGCGTCTCTACGCGGGCCTGCTCGAACCCGGCGACGTGGCCTTCGCGATCTCGCAGTCGGGCCGCAGCGTGGAAGTGAACGAGAGCATCCAGATCGCCAAGGAGCGCGGCGCGACCACCATTGCGCTGACGAATGCGGGCTCGCGGCTCGCGTGGGTCGTCGATATTCCGCTGCTGCTGCGCGTGCCGGCTTCCGGCATGGCGGCGGACGAACCGCACGCGCCGGGCGTGTCGCGTATCGCGCATCTCGCGGTGATCGACGCGCTCGCGCTGGGCGTCTCGCTCGGGCTCGGGCCGAAGACGCTCGCCAAGATGCGCGACGCGCAGGCGCGCAGCGACTCGGACAGCGCGGGCGAAGTGAAGGCCTAACGCACGCGCTTGCGCAGCTTCACCGGCATCGTGTCCGGCACCATCGTGAACGCCGACACCTCTTTGATCTGCGCGGGATCGATCGCCAGTTCGATTTCGAATTCGTTCATCAGCATCGACAGCGCGAGACGCATTTCCACCGTCGCCAGATGGCGTCCGGGGCACACGCGCGGCCCCGCGCCGAATTGCAGATACGCGCGCACGTCATGCGCGCCCGCTTGCTCGGCTTGCTCGCCCTTGCGCATCCATCGCCACGGATCGTAACGCTGCGGATCGGCGAAATTTTTCGCGTCGACCATCGCGGGCCGCGCGACGAAGAACATGCGCGTGCCCTTCGGCAGCGCGACGTTGTCGACCACCACGTCTTCGAGCGGCTCGAACGAATGCACGGCGGCCACCGGACGCAGACGCGTCGCTTCGATCGCGATCGCTTCGAAAATGTCGAGGTCCTTCAGCGTGGCGTAGTCGGGGCACACGGGCGCGTCGCCGATCACGCGGCGCGCTTCCTCGCCCAGATGCGTCTGCAACGCGGGATCGGCGGCCAGATAGGGCAGCGTCCACGCGATCGAATCGGCGGTCGTGTCCTCGCCCGCGAGCAGCAGCGTGAGCACGTTGGCGCGAATCTGCGCATCGGAAATCGACTCGCCGTCGTGTTGCTGCTGCTGCACGAGCATCGCTTCGAGCAGATTGCGCGGCAACTCCGACGGCTCGTCGCGCATCCGCGCGCGGGCGCGCGCCATCATCGAGTCGATGTAGCGGTGCACTTCGGCCAGCGACTGATCGAGCTTGCGGTCGCTGGGCAGCTTGAACACGCGCCAGTACGGAAACAGCGCGTTGATGCGGCCCATCACGGCGGGCAGGATGCGTTCGAGATGCTCCTGGATCGCGCCGTGATCCTGTTCGAGCGTGCGCGGATCTTCGCCGAACGCGAGCGCGCTCGTGACGTCGACGGTGTAGCGCTTGAGGTCGTCGGTCATCTCGACGGTCTCGCCGCGCTCGGCCGCGCGCAGCCAGCGCGCGCGCAGACGCTGCGTGATGTCCGCGAGCGTCGGATAGAACGCTTTGATGTTCGGGATCGAGAGCGCCTGCATCACGAGCCGCCGGTGCGATTCCCACTGCACGCCTTCGGAGGAAAACAGGCCGTTCGCGCCCATTTCGTCGAACACGCTTTCGATCGGCTGATAGCGGCGATAGCGGTGCGGGCGCTCGCGCATGATCGACTGGATCAACTCGGTGTCGGTCCAGATCGTGATGGGGATGCTGCCCACCTGGAAGCGGTACGGCGTGCCGAGTTCCTCGGCCCAGCGTTCGAGAATCTGATGCAGCCGCGTGGGTTCGAGTTGCAGCAGGTTGCCGATCAGCGGCAGGCCGCGCGGGCAGGGCAGGTCGGCGACCTGGCGCAGCGCGGTGGCGGAACCGGTACCGGTGGAGGCGGTGCTCATGAGGCTGTCCTTGTGATGGAGCCGCCTTGCGTGTCGACGCGGATCAAGGCGCTCAGGCGCGCGGCGGCGCTTGAGCGTTGCGCGTCAATCGTCTGACGGAAGCCGATTATAGCGGCGCTGCGGCCGCGCCCGCCATGTAGCCGAAGCGCCGCGAGAGGCGCTCGGAAGCCGCCATCAGCAAGGACGCGCAGTTGCCATCGCGCGTGGTGTCGAGGTTGCCCGACGGCCCCATCAGCGCGAGCACGAGGCAGACGCTGCCGGTGTGGTCGAACACGGGCGCGGCGACCGTGCTGATGCCGGGAATCGGCTTGTCGAGCGCGGTGTCGAGCCCTTGCGCGCGGATCGCGGCGAGGCGTTCGGCGTAGGCGGCGTCGTTGGCCGCGTTCGTTGCGTTGGTCGCGTTCGTCGCGTTCGTCGCGTTGGTCGCGCCCGCGAGCCGCAAACCGTCCTGCGCGAGCAGCGCGGCGCGCACGTCGTCGTCGAACCAGGCGGCGAACACGCGGCCGATCGCCGTGTTGACGATCGACATGACGGTGCCGGGCCGCAGGCTCACGTGCAGCGGCCGCGTGGATTCTTCGAGCCGCACGACGGTTGGCCCGAGCGGCCCCTGCACCGCGAGCGCGACGCTCATGCCGGTCGCGGCGGCGAGGCCGACGAGTTCGGCGTCGGCTTCACGCACCGGCGAGAGACGCGCGAGTCCGAGCAGGCCCAGTTCGAGGCTGAGCGGCCCCGCGCCGTAGCGGCCCGCTTCGTCGCGTTCGAGCAGGCCGGTTTTCAGCAGGCTCACGAGGTGCGGAAAGGCCTTCGCGCTCGGCATGCCCGCCGCCGCCGCGAGGTCGCGCAGCGCGAGCGGCTGCCCCGCCGCGACGAGCGCGGCCAGCAGGTCGCCGGTCGCGTCGAGCGCCTGGATGCCGCGCTGGGTTTTTTCGCTGCCGGCGGCGTCGGTGTGCGCCGGGGTGTCGATGGACGCTTCGGCGTCGGGCGTGGGTCGGGCGGACTTCGGCATGGTCAATTCGATGTCGATGAAAACGCGGCGCGTGCGATTGCGTCAGTGGCCTCGCGCAGCGCGCGCACGAGCGCGCCGTCGGCCCGCACGTCGAGCGCGCCG
>NZ_CAJZAR010000066.1 GCF_914484835.1 Paraburkholderia tropica | reverse complement strand
TTTCTACTGCAAATCAACACCGTTCACATAACGCACGGCGGTCTCGCCGCGCCAGATCGTGAACGTGGCCAACTGATCGAGCACCGTGCCGAAATCGATGGAAGGATCGGTACTGGAAAGTTCGACGTTCAGCCTGAACGGGCGGCTGATGCCCTCGTCCAGCTGGAAACTCACGACGTTGAAATCGATGGAGGAAATTCTGAAAGAGAAGCGCACATCATTTTGTCGGGTCATTCGTGTTTCCTTCGATGATTAGCTTCAGGAATATATTTCGAATGTTTCCGCCACAACCTAATAATCCGCAATGTGGCCGATACAATATTAGGACTCCAATCTTAATCTCCGCCAGATTGGCATGCTGACAGCCGTCAATAAATTCCCTGATCGCAACGTAAACTCCAAAGGTCATCAGATATATCTTGGACGATCTCGCACATCGGCGCGGTTACGATCTTTCTCTTGCGAGCACAGTAATCAAAAATTGAGACGACCGAAATGCCACCATCTTCCCAAAAATCTGTGGTGGTTAAGTCAGCCCTGAAATATCGGAGCGGCACATCGCCCAATCTAATTCATCAATAGATATGGATTACTATTTAATTGGCGAAATATCCATTCCGATCGCTCTCTGACGACTTTGCCTTTTGACGTTCTATCCCTCGCGCGACTATCTGCTCCCTGCCCAACAGGTGACTGCCGGGTAGGACGCGCACCTGGAGTTCCTCAATGCGCTCTTGGAGGGCATCGCGCAGGCATCCGGCGCGTCCACGGCCTTTATCCGCTTTTCTCCTCGAACCGGCCGCAGCTCGAAGAAAGTGCGTTAAAACACGCCACACTGACACGCGTTAGGAAACATCGCACGCGTTATGAAAATTCTGATGAAGAATGTTAGCCTTGGCGAGCCATGTCTGGCCCGCATTCGCAGCATCCGCTTCACACCGCGTCGTGCGTATTCAGCGCGCATGACCCGCATCATCGAATAGAGGAAAAACAACAGGAGATCGACGGTGACGATCACGGTGCAAACGAAGGTGCAACAGAAAGCGCAAAGGAAAGCGCAACACACGGCGCGCTGCGCCATGCGCAAAGTCAAACACACAGCCTGCCAGGCCGCGCTCGCCGCACTCGGACTGGCCGGCGCCACGACCGGCCACGCCACGGAAAGCGCGCTCGGGCGTCCGGTGGCGGGCAGCAGCGTGCTGACGGGCGTGGCCGAAGTGCCGCCCGCCGGCATCTACGTCGTGAATCTCGAAGACCTCTATCTCGACGGTTCGATTTCCGGTTCGCGCACGGTGCCGATCAACGGCAAAGCCTCGCTCGGCATCGACGCCAAGATCAACTTCACGCTCGCATCCATCCTGCGCGGCTGGGGCAGCATCGGCGGCTGGAGTTTCGCCTCGGGCATCACCGTGCCCTATGTCTGGACCGAAGTGACCGGCACGGCGGGCGTCGGCCGCTTCACGAGTTCGACCACGCAAAGCGCCTCGAACTTCTACGACCTCTACTTCACGCCCATCGAAGCCGGTTACAGTTTCTCGGCGAACTCGCATATCGCGCTGAGTTTCAACTTCTGGGCGCCCACCGGCGGCTACAACCCCAACGCGCTCGCCAACACGAGCCTGAACAACTGGACCTTCGTGCCGCAAGTCGCGTGGACGCAGCTCGTGCCCGAGTACGGTCTGGAATTCGACGTGGTCGCGGGCTTGCAGTTCTACACGCGCAATCACGATACCGATTACCAGAACGGCGCGCTGTTCACGCTCGACGCGCTCGCGCTCAAGCGCTTCGCGAACGGCGTGGGCGTGGGTCTCGTGATGGGCACGGTCCAGCAACTCGCCGACGACACCGGCCCGCTCGCCGATCGTCTCAACGGTTTTCGCGGCCATGATTTCGCGCTCGGTCCGATCATCACCTACGACACCAAGATCGGCGGCAAGGCGCCGTTTTCCGCGAGCCTGCGCTGGGTGCCGAGCATCGCGAGCACCAATCGTCTGAAGAGTACGTCGACGGTGATGGCCACGGCCACGCTCGCGTTCTGAAGGCTTTCATCGAGCATCCAAAAAACGCTCCGTCCCGCGCACGCGCGCGCATCAGCCGCGTAAATCGGTAAATGACACGGCTGTCATGAAACGCCGCGTGCACACCCGCCATGAGCGCAGCACGCCCTCCCGTCACGACGTTCGCGCACGCCGGCCACGCCTGCGCAACTTAATGCTTTCTAAATTAGTTTTCATGTTTGGTGCGCGGCAACTTAAAACACCGCAACCGGGCCGGAACCGATAATCCTCTCCAGATTCAGGACTGAGAGGAATGCACCATGCAAAAGCCGATGTCGGTCGAACTCGTGAACGAATATGGCGAACAGGCGCTGTGCGTAAAGGTCGATGACCGCGCCGCGCTGCTCGACGCCGCCGAAGTCGATGGCCTCATCGAGGAGCTCGGCAAGCTGCGCGCCTCGATGCGCCCCGCCGTGCCCGATCAGCCATTGCGCTCGCATCAATATGTGATCGAAATCGATCCGTGCTGGTACACGGAACGCAATCCGCTGTTCGACGGCGCGGTGCTGTTCCTGCGCCATACCGGCCTCGGCTGGGCGGGTTTCGCGATTCCCACCGAAAGCATGCACCGGCTCAAGGACGCGCTGAACGCGCACGAAGCCGCCGCGCAGCGCGAGTCGCCCATGCCCATGCACGCGCTGCCGAACTGAGCGCACTGCGCTGCGCGTCGCCGCAGCCCGCAGTACTCCGCATCATCCCGTGAATCCGGGCCGCGCGTCGCGGACCCGGCGAGCGCGTTCGCCTGCGCGGCGCCGGCTCGTCCCTGTATTTCGGGGCTTGTTTTACGGGCCCATTCGCGCAGCCCCGTTTTGAGCCTTTACCGGCACGGACTCGTCACATGAACCAGCTACAAGCCATGCGCGTGTTCACGCGCGTCGTCGATCTGAGCAGCTTCAGCCTCGCCGGCAAGCAGCTCGGCATGTCTGCCGCAGCCGTCACGCGCAGCGTCGGCATGCTCGAAGCGCATCTGAACATGCGCCTGTTGAACCGCTCCACGCGCAGTCTTTCGCTGACCGAAGCGGGCCGTCTTTATCTCGACGGCTGCCGCGCGGTGATCGACAAACTCGACGAAGTCGAGTCGGAACTCGTGCGCGCCACACGCGATCCGAGCGGCGTGCTGCGCATCGCCGCGCCTTCGGTGTTCGCGAGCGGCGCACTGACCGCGCTGCTGAGCGCGTATCGCGACGTGAATCCGCGCGTCGATTTCGACGTGACCGCCTACGACACGCATATCGATATGATCGAAGGCGGCTTCGACGTCTGCTTCGCGACCGACCGCCAGCAGGTGAACGCGTCGCTCGTGAGCCGCAAGATCACCTCCGTGAAGGAGATCGTGGTGGCCACGCCGAGTTATCTGTCGCGCCGCGGCATGCCGCGCACGCCCGCCGATCTCTCGCAGCACGATCTGCTCGCGGTCTCCGACGCGCCGCGCTCCTGGGAATTCGCCAACGCCGACGGCGCGCAGCGCGTGAGCGCGAACGGCCCGCTCACGGCGAGCGGCTACGCGACCGTGCGCGCGGCCGTGCTCGCCGACATGGGCGTGGCGCTGCTGCCGCTGCCGCTCGTCGCCGACGACATCGCGCGCGGCGTGCTGCTGCCGGTGCTGAACGCCTTCGATGTAAACGGCGGCATGCAGCACGTCTCGATCGTCTATTCGGGCCGCAATTATCTGACGATGAAAGTGCGCAGCTTCATCGACTTCGCGGTCGAGCAGTTCCGCAGCCATCACAGCCACGCCGGCGCCAGCCTGCATGCCGCCGCCGCCGCGCCGCTCGCCTTGCGCGCCGTGGCCTGACGCGCGGCGCGCGCTCGCGCTGTTTAGCTCGCTGTTTAGCTCGCTGTTGCGCTCGTTGTTACGCTTGCTGTTGCGCTGATCCGTGCTGCTTCGCACGCGTGCGCTAGTGCGCGTGCGAGTGGCGCCCGCTTTCGCCCCTGTCCGCTTTCGCACGCCGGCGCCGTGCGCGCGCTCCCATTGCGCGCGGCGCGCGCCCGACTCCGTTTCACCCGTCACGACGCCTGGAAAGCCATGCCCAGAATCCTCACCATCGAAGACGACGCCGCCACCGAAGCGAGCGTCGTCCCCACGCTCGCTTCCACCGGCTTCACCGTCGATATCGCCCGCTCCGGCCGCGAGGGCATCGCGATGGTGATGGCCGGCGACTACGACGTGGTCGCGCTCGAACGGCGCCTGCCCGATCTCGACGGCCTCACCATCGTCACCACCATGCGCGGCGTGGGCATCGAAACGCCCGTGCTCGTGATGAGCTCCACGACCAGCGTGGAAGAACGCATCCAGGGTCTGCGCGCCGGTTGCGACGACTATCTCACGCGGCCCTTTTCGATCGACGAAATGTCGGCGCGCGTGGAAGCGCTCGTGCGCCGCCGCACGCGTCCCGCGACCACCGAAACCGTGCTGCGCGTGGGGCCGCTCGAACTCGATCTCGTCAAGCGCAAGCTCACCTGCCGCGACAAGGTCCTGCGGCTGCGCCCGACCGAACTGCGCGTGCTCGAATTCATGATGCGCCACGCGGGCCAGGTGCTCACGCGCACGATGATCTTCGAAGGCGTGTGGGGGGGCCGCTTCGATCCGGGCACCAATCTCGTGGACGTGCACGTGGGCCGTCTGCGCAATCGCGTGGATATGCCCGGCGAGCCCTCGCTCATCCGCACGATCCGCGGCTCGGGTTATCTGCTCGGTTGACGTTTTCGATCGCATAGCACACGTGTATTTTCCTTTTAGCGTTTCGTAGTCCTTTTTTTTAAAAAAAGCCGCCGATAACTAAAACTTGTTTCATTTGTCTGGTTGCAGGACGTTACAACCCGCCCGCCACAATACCGGCGTCGGACTCCTCCGTGGAGGGCAAGCCTTGCCCGCTTTGGCCACGAAGGATCCGACGCCGATGTTCTGAACGGAGCCCCTTCTGATGCTGAAAATCGTCCGGCTGGCCTTGAACCGTCCGTACACGTTCATCGTGCTGGCCCTGCTGATCCTGATCGCTGGCCCGCTCGCTGCGTTACGCACGCCAACCGATATCTTTCCTGATATCCGCATTCCCGTGATCAGCGTGGTGTGGAACTACGCCGGTCTGCAACCCGACGACATGTCGGGCCGTATCGTCACTTACTACGAGCGCACGCTCGGCACGACCGTCAACGACGTCGCGCACATCGAATCGCAGTCGTTCCGCGGCTACGGCATCGTGAAGATCTTCTTCCAGCCGACCGTGGACATCCGCACGGCCACCGCCCAGGTGACCTCGGTGTCGCAGACCGTGTTGAAGCAGATGCCGCCCGGCACCACGCCGCCGCAGATTCTGAATTACAACGCGTCCACGGTGCCGGTGCTGCAACTCGCCCTCACGAGCAACACGCTCAACGAGCAGCAGCTCGGCGACTATGCGACCAACTTCATCCGGCCGCAGTTGCTGTCCGTGCCCGGCGTGGCGATTCCCACGCCGTACGGCGGCAAGACGCGCGAAGTGCAGATCGACCTGAATCCGCAGGCGCTGCAGGCGCGCAAGCTCTCCGCGCAGGACGTGGCGAACGCGCTCGCGCAGCAGAACCAGATCATTCCGGCGGGCACGCAGAAGATCGGCCGCTTCGAATACAACGTGCGCCTGAACAACAGCCCGCTCACGATCGAGGCGATCAACAATCTGCCGATCAAGACCGTGGATGGCGCCGTGATCTATATGCGCGACGTGGCGCACGTGCGCGACGGCTATCCGCCGCAAGGCAATATCGTGCGCGTGGACGGCCATCGCGCGGTGCTGATGTCAATCCTCAAGAACGGTTCGGCTTCGACGCTCGACATCATCGCGGGCGTGAAGGCGAAGCTGCCGCTGATCGAACAGTCGCTGCCGCCGAGCCTCAAGCTCGTGCCGCTCTCCGATCAATCGGTGTTCGTGAAGGGCGCCGTGAGCGGCGTGGCGCGCGAAGGCATCATCGCCGCCGCGCTCACCTCGGCCATGATCCTGCTGTTCCTCGGCAGCTGGCGTTCGACGCTCATCATTGCCGCGTCGATTCCGCTCGCCGTGCTCGCGGCCATCGCGGCGCTCGCGGCCTGCGGCGAAACGCTGAACGTGATGACATTGGGCGGCCTCGCGCTAGCGGTGGGTATTCTCGTCGACGATGCCACCGTGACGATCGAGAACATCAACTGGCACCTGGAGCAGGGCAAGGACGTACGCAGCGCGATTCTCGACGGCGCGGCGCAGATCGTCATGCCCGCGCTGGTTTCGCTGCTGTGTATCTGTATCGTGTTCGTGCCGATGCTGCTGCTCGACGGCATCGCGCGCTACCTGTTCGTGCCGATGGCCGAATCGGTGATCTTCGCGATGATCGCCTCGTTCGTGCTCTCGCGTACCTTCGTGCCGATGATGGCGCGTTACCTGCTCAAGCCGCACGCGTCGCAAGGCCATGCGTCGGGCGAACTCGCCGCCGTGATGGCGCCGCATGGCGCGCACGATCGCGTCGTGCGCTCGCGCAATCCGCTGGTCAATTTCCAGCGCGGTTTCGAGCGCCGCTTCGAACGCGTGCGCGCCGGTTATCGCGGCGTGCTCGGTCTCGCGCTCACGCATCGCAAGCCGTTTATCGTGGGCTTTCTCGCGATCGTGATGCTGTCGTTCGCGCTGGTGCCCTTCCTCGGCCGCAACTTCTTCCCGAACATCGATTCGGGCGAGATCGAAATTCACGTGCGCGCGCCGATCGGCACGCGTGTGGAAGAAACCGCCGACCTGTTCGATCACATCGAAGACACCGTGCGCGAGGCGATTCCCGCCGATCAGCTCACGAGCATCATCGACAACATCGGCCTGCCGAACAGCGGTATCAACCTCACGTATAACAACAGCGGCACGATCGGACCGCAGGACGGCGACATCATGATCTCGCTGTCGAAGGACCACGCGCCCACCGCGCAATACGTGAAGGCGCTGCGCACGCAGTTGCCGCGTCTGTTCCCCGGCACGACGTTCTCGTTCCTGCCCGCCGACATCGTGAGCCAGATCCTGAACTTCGGTGCGCCCGCGCCGATCGACGTGCAGGTCAGCGGCCCGAACATGACGGCCAACAAGCACTATGCGAACGAACTGCTGCGCCGCGTGAGCACGATTCCGGGCATTGCCGATCCGCGTATCCAGCAGGCTTCGACGTATCCGCAGCTCACCGTGGCCGTCGACCGCTCGCGCGCCGACGAACTCGGCATCACCGAGCAGGACGTGACGAACTCGGTGGTCGCGAGCCTTTCGGGCACGAGCCAGGTGTCGCCCACCTACTGGCTCAATCCGAAGAACGGCGTGTCGTATCCGATCGTCGCGCAGACGCCGCAGTACCGCATGACCACGCTCTCGGACCTGCAGAACCTGCCCGTGACCAGCAAGAGCGGCGGCTCGCAGATTCTCGGCGGCCTCGCCACGATCACGCGCGGCACCGCCGACGCCGTGGTCTCGCACTACAACATCGAGCCGCTGTTCGATATCTACGCGACCACGCAAGGCGCCGATCTGGGCGCGGTGTCCGCGCAGATCCAGAAGGAGATCAAGGCCACCGTCAAGGACGTGCCGAAGGGTTCGACCGTGACGATGCGCGGCCAGGTGCAGACCATGAACAGCGCGTTCACGGGCCTGCTGCTCGGTCTCGCGGGCGCGGTGCTGCTGATCTATTTGCTGATCGTCGTGAACTTCCATTCGTGGGCCGACGCGTTCGTGATCGTCTGCGCGCTGCCCGCCGCGCTCGCGGGCATCGTCTGGATGCTGTTCACCACGCACACGCCGCTGTCCGTACCGGCGCTCACGGGCGCGATTCTCTGCATGGGCGTGGCGACAGCGAACGCGATCCTGGTCGTGTCGTTCGCACGCGAACGTCTCGCCATCACGGGCGACGCGATGCGCGCCGCGCTCGAAGCAGGCTTCACGCGCTTCCGCCCGGTGCTGATGACCGCGCTCGCGATGATCATCGGCATGGCGCCGATGGCGCTCGGTCTCGGCGACGGCGGCGAGCAGAACGCGCCGCTCGGCCGCGCCGTGATCGGCGGCCTGATCTGCGCGACCTGCGCGACGCTGCTGTTCGTGCCCGTGGTGTTCAGCCTCGTGCACCGCAACGACAAGCGCGATGACGACACGGAAAACGACATCGCCGACGCATCCCACCATTCGGAACAACTTGCCCTCGAGGGAGAATCCCATGTCCACTGAAGTCGACATCGCCTCGCCGCAACCCATGCGCCATCTGAAAACCGTCGCCGCCGTCGCGCTGATGGTCGCCGCCGGGATCGTCTCCGGCGGTCTGTTCAGCCGCGTGCACGCGCATCAGGAACTCACGTCCTGGACCGACGCGCAGGCCGTGCCCACGGTCGCCACCGTGCTGCCCGAACCGAGCCCCGCCTCGCAGATGCTGGTGCTGCCCGGCCATCTCGCGGCCTACATCAACGCGCCGATCTACGCGCGCGTCTCGGGTTATCTGCACGCGTGGTACGCCGATATCGGCACGCACGTGAAGGCCGGGCAACTGCTCGGCGTGATCGACACGCCCGATCTCGATCAGCAGTTGCAGCAGGCGCGCGCCGATCTGCAAAACTCGATCGCGAACGAAAAGCTCGCGGCCACCACGGCGAAGCGCTGGACCGAAATGCTCAAGCAGGATTCGGTCTCGCAGCAGGAAGCCGATGAAAAGACCTCGGACCTGATCGCCAAGCAGGCGACCGTGGAAGCGAATCAGGCCAACGTGCGCCGTCTCGAAGCACTCGAATCGTTCAAGCGTTTGACGGCGCCGTTCGACGGCGTGGTCACGGCGCGCAAGACCGACGTGGGCGCGCTGATCGACTCGGGTAGCGGCAGCGGCCCCGAACTCTTCACGGTCTCGGACGCGAGCACGCTGCGCGTCTACGTGAGCGTGCCGCAGAGCGACGCGGCGTCGATCCAGCCCGGCATGCACGCGACGCTCACGGTGCCCGAGCGCCCCGGCATGAAGTTCGACGCCAAGCTCGTCGACACCGACCAGTCGATCTCGCCCGCCTCGGGCACGATGCTCGTGCAGCTCGCCGTCGACAACAAGCAGGGCCTGCTGTTCCCCGGCGAGTACACCGAGGTGCACCTCGCGATGCACGGCGACGCGAACGCGCTGTTCGTGCCCGCGAGCGCGCTGATCTTCCGCGCCCAGGGCATGCAGGTCGCCGTGGCGGGCGCCGATCACAAGGTGCAGTTGCGCGACGTGACCATCGGCACCGACCTCGGCACGCGCGTGCAGATCATCGCCGGTCTCAAGGCGGGCGAGCGCGTGATCGACAATCCGCCCGACTCGCTCGCGAACGGCGACGTCGTGCGCCTCGCGGCCACGGCGGCGACGAATGCGCCGGGCGCTTCCGCGAAGACGGCGGCGAACCCCGCGCCCCAGGCCACGCAGACCGCGCAAGCGGCGGAGCCGGCGCATGGTTAAGCCGTCCGGTTTGCACACCAAGGTGCGGCTCGTCGCGCTTGCGGGCGCGATGCTGCTGAGCGCGTGCTCGTTCGCGCCCGCGTATCACGCGCCCGCCGCCGCGATTCCGACGCACTTCAAGGAAGCGGGCGACTGGCAGACGGCGCAGCCCGCCGACCAGTTGCCGCGCGACGGCTGGTGGAAGGCGTTCAACGATCCGATCCTCGATCAGCTCGAGCCGCAGGTTCAGAAGGCGAATCCGAACATCGCCGCCGCGCTCGCGCGTCACGACGAGGCCGATGCGCTCACGGCGCAGGCGCGCTCGGCGCTGATGCCGACCGTGGGGCTCGGCGCCTCGGTGGAGCGCGACCGGCAGTCGGCGCTGCGTCCGCTGCGCGGCTCGAATCAGCCGAACGTGTACGAAACGAACACGCTCGGCGTGGGGATCGGCTACGACCTCGATCTGTGGGGCAAGGTGCGCAACGAGGTGAAGTCGGGTCAGGCGAGCAGCGAGGCGAGCGAAGCCGATCTCGCGTCGCTGCAACTGAGCCTGCAGGCGAAGCTCGCGACCACGTGGTTCAATCTGCTCGGACTCGATCAGCAGTCCAAACTGCTCGACGACACCATCGCCGCGTATCGTCACGCGTTGCAGCTCACCGAGAGCCGTCATCGCGGCGGCATCGCGTCGGACCTCGACGTGTCGCGCGCGCAGAACCAGCTCGCCGCCGCGCAGGCTTCGTATGACGACGTGAGCGCGCGCCGCGCGCTCTACGAGCACGCGATCGCCACGCTCGTCGGCGTGCCGGCCTCGGAGTTCAACATCGCGCCCGACACGCTGCGCCCTCGCCTGCCGAACCTGCCCGCCGGCCTGCCCTCGGCGCTGCTGCAACGGCGCCCGGACATCGCGGCGGCAGAGCGCCGCGTGGCGGCCGCGAATGCGGAGATCGGCGTGGCCAAGGCCGCGTTCTTCCCCGACATCTCGCTCGATCTGCTCGCGGGCTATCAGAGCGACACGTTCAATCCGTGGCTCTCGGCGCCCAACGAAATGTGGGCGATCGGCCCGTCGCTGATGCAGACGATCTTCGACGGCGGCCGCCGCGAAGCGCTCGTGCGCGGCGCGCGCGCGAAGCTCGCGGAGAACGGCGCGGACTACAAGGCCACCGTACTCAACGCGTTCCAGCAGGTCGAGGACAATCTCGCGCTGCTGCATCACCTCGGCGACGAGGCGCAGCGCGAGAACGAGGCGCTCGACGCGGCGCAGCGCACGCTCACGCTGTCGATGTCGCGCTATCGTGACGGCGTGGTCAGCTATCTCGACGTGGTGACGGCGCAGACCACCGAACTCTCGACGCAGATCGCCTCGCTCGAACTCGATACGCGGCGTCTCGATGCAACGGTCGGTTTGGTTCAGGCGATCGGCGGCGGATGGAGCACGAAGCAGCTCGATGGGGATACGGCTTCGGCGGCTTCTGCTGCATCGGGTGCATCGGCTGCATCGGCTACGACAGCCGCATCCGCGCATGCACCGGCATCGGCATCGGCGAAAACCGAAGCCAGCGCCAACGTGCCCGCCAAGGCGTCGTAACACGCGCTCATCGGTTCATCGACGAAGCGCCCGAGCGGCGCACGCAGCACGCATCCGGCGTGCCGCGTGCGCCGCTTTTTCGTTGATCATTTCGTTGAAGATTCGCGAGCCGCCGCGCCGCTTCGGCCGCCGATGTCATCGCGCGGTCATGTAAGGAAGCCATCGTTTCGCCGACACTCCACGAAGCTTGCGACGAAGCGTGCACGATCCGCCGCGCATTTTTCGCACGGCAGCGCTCGCTTCGGCGCTCCATTCACGAGGCGATGGCAGATGACGAAGAAAAATAGTCCCGACACCGAGAACACCGGCAGCATCGGCAACACCAGCAACACGAACAACCTCAGCGCAGACAGCGCCGCGAACGTCTCGCGGCGCGGCTTCCTCAAGCTCGCGGGCGCGTCCGGCTTCGCGAGTGCGGCAGGCGCGGCCGCGGCGCTCGCGGGCGTCGCGCGCGCCGACACGGCCACGCCCGACGGCACGCCCGAGCAGATCCACCTGACCTGGGGCGCGGACCCGACGAACGAAGTCGTGATCTCGTGGGCCTCGCTCGCGGCGGCCACGCGCCCGCGCGTGAGCTATGGCGCGGACCGCAGCCGCCGCGAAACCGTCGACGCGCTCCAGCGCACCTACACCGACGGCCTCACGGGCGTCGTCGTGTTCACGTATCACGCGCGCCTGCGCGGTCTGCACGCCGACACGACCTATCGCTACGAAGTCACCGCCGACAACGACAGCCACGCGAGCAGCCCGTTCAACGCGACCTTCACGACCGCGCCGCACGGCCGCAAGCCGTTCCGCTTCACGAGCTACGGCGACCTCGCCACGCCGAACACGGGCTGGGTGCTCTCGTCGCCGCAAAGCCGCTTCGCGGTGGAAGCCGTCGAGCGCTTCCAGCCGCTCTTTCACCTGCTCAACGGCGACCTCTGCTACGCGAACCTGAACCCCGCGCATCAGACCGAGGTGTGGCGCGACTTCGGCAACAACGCGCAGACCTCGGCGTCGAACCGTCCGTGGATGCCCTGCCCCGGCAATCACGAAATCGAGTTCTACAACGGCGCGCAAGGGCTCGACTCCTACCTCGCGCGCTACACGCTGCCCGACAACGGCTCGCGCTTCGCGGGCCGCTGGTATCGCTTCCGCGTGAGCAACGTGCTGTTCATTTCGCTCGACGCCGACGACGTGGTCTATCAGGACGCCGCCGCGTTCGTCGCCGGCCCCGCGCCGCTCGTGCCCGCCGCGAGCACGGGCAACGCGCCCGTCGCGCCCGGCACCTCGTTCTACGTGCGCGGCTACAGCAACGGCGAGCAGACGCGCTGGCTCGAACGCACGCTCAGCGATGCCGCGCACGACGACGACATCGACTGGATCGTGGTGCAGATGCATCAGGACGCGCTCAGTTCGTCGAAGACGGGCAACGGCTCGGACAAGGGCATCCGCGAGGCGTGGCTGCCGCTGTTCGATCGTTACGGCGTGGATCTCGTGGTCTGCGGCCACGATCACGACTACGAGCGCAGCTATCCGGTACGCGGCTGCAACCATCACGCGGGCACCGACGCAAAGACGGGCGCGCCCGTCGACACGCTGCAGCCGAAGCCCGTCACGCACGCGCAATCGGCGGCCAACACGTTCGACACGCGTCACGGCACGATCCACCTGATACTCGGCGGCGGCGGCACCAGCGCGCCGCTCGACGTCTACGGCGTCGATGCGGGCAACGGCCTGCCGCAGGCGCAGATCTTCACGAAGCCCAATCGTCCAGTGCCGGGCGCGACGGCGGGCACCTTCGTGCGCCCTGGCGCCGACGCGGTCGAGGACGCCATCTGGTCGGCGCAGCGCGATACGGGTACCGGTTATGGGATCGCGGTGTTCGACGTCGACCCGGGCGCGCATGGCGGCAAGACCACCATCACGATGAACTACTATCACGCGCCGGGCGCGGACCAGACGCCCACGCCGAACTACGAACTGTTCGAGACGATCACGCTGGAGAAGTCGCGCGGGTAGTGGTTCGGGCAAACGCTCGGGTAGTCGCATATCGGTGCCTTTGCGCCGATAAAAAAAGCGCCGCGAATCATGCGGCGCTTTTTCTTTGCGGCGAGCGGTGCGTAGCGAACGGGGTCACGCCACACCAGGCGCCGCCGCCTCGTACACGTCGATGCGCTTGGGCACGAGGCCGAGTTCGAGAAACGTATCGGCGATCTTTTGCTGCTCGCCGAGAATCGCCTTCGTGATCGGCACCGTGCCGAACTGCGTGCGCGCGACAGCCTGCTCGACGATGGGCGCGGGCAGGCCCCAGAGTTTCGCCAGTTCGCCCGCGTACTCGCTGCGATGGTTCTTGCCCCATTCGTCGGCCTTGGCGATTTCGTCGATCAGCACGCGGATCACATCGGGATTGCGCTTCGCATAATCGAGCGACGAAAAATAGTAGCCGCGATTGCCGACCACGCCGCTCGCGTCGGCGAGCACGCGCGCGCCGAGCGTCGCCTGCGCCGCCGCATAGAACGGGTCCCAGATCACCCACGCGTCGATCGAGCCGTTTTCGA
The DNA here is from genome assembly GCF_914484835.1 of Paraburkholderia tropica. Taxonomy (GTDB): domain Bacteria; phylum Pseudomonadota; class Gammaproteobacteria; order Burkholderiales; family Burkholderiaceae; genus Paraburkholderia; species Paraburkholderia tropica_A. The sequence goes on along the minus strand of NZ_CAJZAR010000066.1, from coordinate 14,355 downwards.
AAGCCGCGCGCGCGTCGGCGGGCGCGAGAAACACGGGGCGCACGTCGCGGTAATCGAGGCCGTGCTTGCGCAGCAGCTGCACGAGGAAATAGTGCACGTTGCTGCCCTTGTTGAAGGCCACGCGCTTGCCTTTCAGGTCGGCGACCGTGCGCAGCGTCGAATCGCGCGGCACCAGCACGGCTTCCGATTGCGAACGCGGCAGCGTGGCCGCCACGTAGGCGAGCGGCGCGCCCGCGGCCTGCGCGAAGATCGGCGGCGCGTCGCCGACATCGCCGAAATCGATCGAGCCCACGTTGAGCGCTTCGAGCTGCACCGGGCCCGCGTTGAACTCGGTCCACGTGACCGAAACGCCGAGCGGCGCGAGCCGCGTTTCGAGCGTGCCGCGGCCCTTCAGGATGCTCAGCGCGCCCTTCTGGTTACCAATGCGCAGCGTGCGCGACCCGCTCGCCGCCAACGCGCGCGAGGCGGTGAAAGGGCCAAGGAAGGTGCCGAAAACGGGCAGCGCCGTCGCGGCGGTGCCCAGCGAGAGTTTGAGGAAATCGCGGCGTGTGCTCATGGGATCGGCATCGGATTGAAAGGTCCGATCGATTCTACGAAGCGCTACGCCGATTCAGAACGATTGAGTTTTGCGATTCAAATCAGCCACAGGACTAAGCATCGCGCATGGCTGCCGTTTCGACGTCGCAATTCTCAACGATTCCTCGCGCGCCGATGAACATTCTTTCATATTGCTGCATCGGGTTCGATAGGCTGACCTAACTATTCTCTCTCTACCGGGATGCAAGCCATCGCATTCGCTTACCGGCCAATCAAATACGTTCTCTGGAGGATAGTCCCATGAAATCGCTCATGATCGTTGCTGCGCTCGCCGGTGTCGTCGTCACCACGTCCGCTTTCGCACAGACCACGAACCCCGCCGCTTCCCAGCCGCAAACGCAGGCCGCCGCCACTCAGGTCGCCGCCACCAGCACCGCACCCGCCGCGCAAGCCGGCGGTTGGGTAGCGCCGTATGGTGAACCGGTGCATCAGAAGACCCGCGCCGAGGTTTATCACGAACTCGTGCAAGCCGAGCAGGACGGTCAGCTCGCGTATCTCAATTCGACGCTCTACGCACATTGAGCCCTTGCTGCGCGGTGTTTTCGCGCGCATCGGCCCAAACGCAAACGGCACGCGAGCTTCGCGTGCCGTTTCTTTTTTTCGGTACACAGGTGCACGGCGCAGCGCGTGCATGTGACCTCAGTTCCCACAAATGGTTACCTTGCGCTTTTGCGGCGCGAGGCCGGTTTCGATCTCAGGCGCGCGCGTCGTTCGCGCCCGGCAGCGTGAGCTGATAGCCGTAGCGGCTGATGGTTTCGATGCGCACTTCGATCGCCTCGCGTTCGAGCTTGCGGCGCAGTCGCGAGACGACGAGGTTCACGGTCGACGGATCGATATCGTCTTTCTCGGGCCACGCGTAGCGGATCATCTGATCGCGCGGCACCGGCATGTTGGCCTGGCGCAGCAGACATTCGATCAGCAGATATTCGCGCCGCGTGAGTTCGGCGCGGCGCGCGCCTTCGACGATCTCGCGCGTGCTCGCGTCGAGCAGCGGCGCGGTCGCCGCGCTGTCGGCCGCCGGGGAGACCGCGAGCGCGGGTCCGATGCGCAGCAGCGCGAGCATGCGCTCGTGCATCTCGATGAATGAGAACGGATAGCGAAAGCACGCATCGGCGCCCGCGCGCAGCAGTTGCGAGCGGTCGTGCGCGCTCGCCTCGATGCCGAGCACGGCGATGATCGTCGCGCCGTTCGTCACCTTCGCGAGCGAGGGCAGGAGCGTGTGCAATTCGGGCAGCAGCGCGCGTTCGAGCGCGACGGCGATCACGGCGTCGAACGGTTCCTCGCCCGCGACGTACAGGCCGTCGCGCAGTTCTTCCGCGCGTTGCAGACTGTGCGCGCTTTCCTGCAGGGCCTTTTGCAGCCAGGCGCCTTCGGCGTGGCTCGGCGAAATGAGCAGAATGCGCATGGTTTCTTCTAGAGGGTGACGACGGTCAGGTGAGCGCGCGCGGCCAGCATTCGACGCTCATGCGCACGCCGGGGCCGCCCGGTCGTTGCGCCGCGCTTTGCGGTGCGCTTTGCGATGTGCTGGCTTGCGCGCCTTCGTGTGTGCGCGCGCTTGCATCGGACGCATCGACGGCATCGGTTGCCGGGGGGAACTCGGGCGCGTCGTCGATGCGCAGCGTGAAATCGTGCACGCGCATCACGGCGGCCACCACGCTCAGGCCGAGGCCCGAACCGGCGATATGGCGCACGGCATCGCCGCGATAAAAACGCTGCAGCACGGCGGCGCGTTCGGCGGGCGCGATGCCGGGACCGTTGTCGGCGACTTCGAGCAGCGGACCGAGCGGCGTCGCGCGCAGCGTCACGCTGACGATGCCGCCTTCCGGCGCGAACTTGATCGCGTTGTCGATGAGATTGCTGAACGCCTCGAACAGCAGTGCGCGGTCGCCGTGAATCTCGCTCACCGTTTCCGCGCTCACGCGCCATTCGACCTCGCGGCTTTCCGCGAGCGGCTCGTACAGCTCCGCCAGTTCGTGCACCAGCGATTGCAGATCGACGGTCGCGAAACCGCCGCGCCGGTGCAGCGTGCCGATCTCGGAGATGCGCAGCATCGCGCGGAAACGTTCGAGCAGCTGGCCGGTTTCGCTGCGCGCGCGATCGAGCATGTCGGCGCCTTCTTCGTCGGCGCGCAGGCTCTCGCGTTCGGCGATGCGCGCGAGCAGCGTATGCAGATGCACGAGCGGCGTGCGCAGATCGTGCGCGATGCCGTCGCACGCGCCCTTTACCTCGCTCATCAAACGCTCGATTTCGTCGAGCATGTGATTGACGAGGTGCGAGAGCATGTCGAGTTCGTCGTCGCCGCCCACGGGCAGGCGCTGGTCGAGATCGCCGCGCGCGATGCATTGCGTGACGCGGCGCATTTCGCGCACGCGGCGGATCTGGCGCATGCCGAGCACGAGGCCGCCCGCGGCCGCGCCGAGCAGCGCGAGCACCGCGCCCACGACGAGCGTGCGCACCACGAATTCGCGGATCTCCAGCACGTTGGTCATGTCGCGCGTGACCACGAGGCGCATGCCGTTCGGGCGGATTTCACCCATCGCGCGCACGATCGGCGACTGCTTGCGGTCGCGCAGCTTGAGCGTGTGCTTGAGCGTGCAGCCCACGCGGTCGTAGGTGATGTTCGGCGGCACTTCGAGCAGGTCGCCGGCGACGTAGCGGCCATCGGCGGTGAAGAGGCCGTAGTAGTTCACGTGCATGCGTTCGTGCTCGAGGCGCTGATAGATCGCGTCGGGCAGTTGCGCGTCGGGAATCGAATCGAAGTAGATGAGCTGCCAGCTCATGATCGAGTCGGTATCGCGTTCGATCGAACTGGTCGCGCTCCACGCGATGAAGCCGACGAGCAGCGTGAGAAACACGCCGAACAACGCGGTGTAGGCGCACAGCCAGCGGAACGTGGTGGTGTGCCAGCGCCGGCGCGGCAAGGCGGGCGCGGCGGCAGGGGAGGGACGGCTGGGCACGCGGGATTATCCGAGAATGTAGCCGGAGCCGCGCACCGTCTGGATGAGCGGCGGCACGCCCGGCGGATCGATTTTCTTGCGCAGACGGCCCATGTGGACGTCGATCAGGTTGGTGCCCGGATCGAAGTGATAGCCCCACACGGCCTCGAACAGCATGGTGCGCGTGATGGTCTTGCCCGCGTGGCGCATCATGAATTCGAGCACGCGGTATTCGGTGGGCAGCAGCGCGACTTCTTCGCCATCGCGGCGCACCTTGCGCGAGATGAGGTCGAGTTCGAGCGGCCCGACGCGCAGCGCGGTCTCGCGCGCCACCGTCGCGGCCTGGCGGCGGCGCAGCAGCACTTCGAGGCGCGCCGTGAGCTCCTCGGGATCGAAGGGCTTGGTCAGATAGTCGTCGCCGCCCGCGCGCAGTCCGCGCACGCGTTCGTCGACGTCGCCGAGCGCGCTGAGCATCAGCACCGGCGTCTGGATGCCGACCGTGCGCATCGCCGTGAGTATCGACAGGCCGTCGACGCCCGGCAGCATGCGGTCGAGCGTGATGGCGTCGTATTCGTCGCTCATCGCGCGCGCCATGCCGTCGCGGCCGTTGTCGACCCAATCGACGGCAAAGCCCCGTTGTGTCAGTTCACTGACGATTTCATTCGCTGTGACGGCATCGTCTTCCACCGTCAATACACGCACCTGACTCATGTCCTCGCACTCCGCCGCGCGCCCTCGCGCAGCCTCTCTCGAAATGCAAGTTTACCGTCGTGAGGCCGCCGTGCCGCGCCGGCTTTCATTAAATTAAATTTAAGTTTGCAAACAGCGAAACAGTGGCGGCGGGGGCGGACAGGCCCGCGCCGGCTTTCGATTTCCTGACTGTCTTACTGACTCGCGCGCGCGGGCGCACCGCGCAGATCGAGCTGATAACCGAAGCGGTTGATCGTCTCGATCTGCGTGCGCGCGCCGTGCGTGATGAGCTTGCGGCGCAGCCGCGAGACCACCAGATTGACGCTCGACGGCTCGACGTCGCCCTTTTCCGGCCACGCGTAGCGGATCAGCTGCTCGCGCGCGACGGGCGCGTTGGCGTGGCGCAGCAGGCACTCGACCAGCAGATATTCGCGCGTGGTCAGCGAGATGCGCCGTTCGTCCTCGACCAGATCGCGCGTGAGCGGATCGAGCCGCGCCGCGCACGGCCCGGCCTGCGCGAGCGCGGTGCGGCGCAGCGCGAGCATGCGTTCCTGGATTTCGAGGATCGACCAGGGCTGCACGAAACAGGCGTCGGCGCCCGCGCGCAGGAGACGCGCGCAATCGGCGGGCGTGCCGCGCGTGAGCGCGATCACCACGGCCGGCGCATCGGGCAGGCGCGTGAACGAGGCGAGCGCGTCGTGCAGGCCCTCGGGCGCGTTCACGCTGGCCGCGCAGAGGATCACCGTGTCGAACGGCTCGTGCGAGGCGAGATAGACGGCGTAGTAGAGGTTGTCGGCAACCTCGACGCTGTTGAGGCTTTCGCTCAGCGCCTTGTATAGATAGCCCCGCTCCGCGTCGGAGGAGGAGCACAGCAGAACTCTCATTGATAACGCGTATTGGGCCAGCCGTGAAACGGCCAGCAGTCGATGGCGACCGTGGTGCCCGGGGTTGTCGTTGCGGTCGGGGGAGTGGCGGTGCCGGTTGGCATCGCGGAGGCGGCGCAGGCGGGTGCGCTTGCGGGTTCGCTTGCGGCTGGCGTGATGGTCGACGTCGTGGTCGATGTCGTCGTCGATGTCACCGTCGCGGTGGAGGCGCTGAGCGCCTGCGGATCGGCATCGTCGATCGACAGACGGAAGTCGTGCAGACGCATCACCGCGGCGACGATGCCGAGCCCGAGGCCGGTGCCCGGCACGTGGCGCGCGGCTTCGCTGCGGTAATAGCGGCCCAGCACCGCGTCGCGCTCGCCGGGCGCGATGCCGGGGCCGTTGTCGGTGACGCTGAAGCGCGGGCCGCCGTGACGCGCGCGCAGCGTCACGCCGACCACGCCGCCGCGCGGCGCGAACTTGATCGCGTTGTCGAGCAGATTGCTGAAGGCTTCGAACAGCAGCGCGCGGTCGGCGTGGATCGGCGCAACCTCGGCCACGGCGATGCGCAGCTCGACGGCCTTCTCCTCGGCGAGCGGCGCATACAGATCGCAGAGTTCGTCGACGAGCGCGGGCAGCGCCACCTGCGCGAAGCCGCTGCGCCGCTTGATCGCGCCGATCTCCGAAATGCGCAGCAGCGCCGCGAAGCGCTCGAGCACCGTGTCGGCCTCGTTGCGCGCCTCGACGAGCACGTTCGCGATGGCCGGTTCGCCGCGCCGCTGCATCGACTCGGCCGCGTGCGAGAGGCGCAGCCGCAGCCGCGTGAGCGGCGTGCGCAGGTCGTGCGCGATGCCGTCACAGGCGCTCTTGACTTCGGCCATCAGGCGCTCGACTTCATCGAGCATGCGGTTGACGAGGTCGGCGAGCATGTCGAGCTCGTCGCGGCCCGCGACGGGCAGGCGCTCGCCCAGTTCGCCGCCCGCGATGCGCCCGGTCGCGCGGCGGATCTCCGCGACGCGCCGGATCTGCCGCATGCTCAGCAACAGGCCCGCGCAGAGGCTGCCGCACAGGCAGAGCAGGCCGCCGCCGAACAGCGCCTTCAGCAGTTCGTCGTGGACGTGGTGGACGTCGGTCAGCGAGCGCGCCACGACGATGCGCGCGCCGTCCGCCCGCACTTCGCCCATCGCGCGCAGGGCGGGGACGGCCATGCCGGTGTCGAGGCGCACGGTCTGGCCGCGCGCGTGCTCGTGCGAGCGGCCCCAGGGATCGAGCGTCAGCCCGGCGGGCAGGCTGTGGATGTCGCCCGCGAGCCAGCGGCCGTCGGGCGCGAACAGACCATAGAAGTTCTGGCGCTGGTTTTCGCGGTGCAGGCGGGCGTCGATGGCGGCGGCGAGCGCGTCGTCGCCGCGCGAATCGAAGTAGCGCAGTTGCCAGCGCAGGCCGGTGTCGGTCTCGCGGATCATCGCGCGCGTGACCGAGAACTCGATGAAGCCGAGCAGCACCATGAACGACACCGAGAAGATCGCGGCGTAGGCGGCGAACCAGCGGAAGGTGGTGGTCTGCCAGCGGTCGTGACCGATGGCGGCCTGGGCCGCGCCCGTGCGCGGCGCTTGCGGCACGAACGCGCCCGGGCGGCCCGCGACCCAGTTCCAGTCGGAGAGGTTCATCGCGCGCCTCGCGCCGGTGCGTGCCGCGCCGCGCCGCGTACGCCGCGTCCACTGCCTGCGGCGCACCCGGCACGCGATGGCAGCGTGAATTCGCTGACTGACATGGTGACCTCCCCGATGGCGTGTTCCGCCGACGACATTCGATCGTCGCGCCGACTGTCCGATCGGGACGGTTGCGCGCGTGCCCGGCCATGATAGTGGGGCGCTCACGGCGCAACGGCATCAAGACCATGAAGAGGGGGTCATGTTCTTACCAGCGGTTGACGCGTAGCTGTCAGTTTGTCAATGCGGAGGAACGCGAGGGGCGTGGCCGTGGGTTGGGTGCGGGGGCATCGATTCGCGCGATGGAGTGTCGTCGGCGCTTTTCGTCAACGCTCGCCGTCAAAGCGTGGCTCGCGCGAAACCATGAACGTTGTTTCATCCTGATGAGCGGATGGCGAAGTGAGCGGCTGCTTATTCTGGATTTCGCGTTGACGTTGGCTGTCGTGCCGGTCGCTAATCTCGCAGTCGATCCCGAAGTCGATGCTGACGCGCCATCCCTACTCAAAAGGAGACAGCCGTGAAGCAACTGATCAGGTTCGCGTTAATTCCCCTCATCGGCGCGGCGAGCGCGGGTGCCTTCGCCGCCCCGCATCTGACGCCCCAGGAATGCCGCGGTTATCCGTTCACACGGCCCACGCACGAAGTTACCCATGCCCAGTTGATGCAGGAGCTGCACGACCTCTCTCTGGTCGGCTACGACGAGCACGCCGTCGACAACGATTACCCGAGCGATCTGGAAGCCGCCGAGCAGCGTCTAGGTGACCTTTATCGGCAGGATTGCACGGCCCGGCATACCGCTGCGGCTACTCCCGCGACCGCGCAGCCGGTCCGTGCCGCTCAGGTCGACTGACCGATGGTGCGGTGGCCGCCAAGGTTACCGCGTGGGTTGTTGCAGTGCACCTTCATGACGCGTGGCCCACGTAACGAGGGTCGCGCCTTCTCTCTTCTTCTCCTGGCGTTCGCCTCCTGACTTCTGCGATCCCATATCTGGATACCTGGCGCAGGTAACCGGATATGGGGAGCGGGGACCTTTCGCGCGTTCAACCGCGATGAGTCGTGCAGAAACGGCGTCCGCACCGGTCCCATAGACGGTGACCTCATACGCTTCGTAGCTCCCATATCCTGCGACCCGTTGCAGTTACGCCCATAAAAATCAATGAGTTGATACGTATACTGAAAGTGGTTAACGAGGTAAACGCGCTAAGGTAACGGAATGTGGGAGCTTGTCTGCAGTTCAATCGCGACAAGGTCACCAAGCATGGGATCAGCGAAGTTGGTGACCACTTACATTTGCAAAGGGTCCCGGTTTTGGGAGACGTCTCTCTTATCGGACACGGGTTTTAGTGTTTACTCAATACGCTTTAGAACCTTTAGTAAACCTTTAGGCAGCTGGAAGCCTTACCTGGCAAGGGTTTGCGGCCGAATAGGTCGCGCACTATGGGGACTGCGGTACCTGCTATGGGGATTCGGGGCTGTGGATATGGGATTTCGGTGCCCGCGCATGGGGATTTGAGGGTGTGGATATGGGAGCAAGGTTGCGCCGTATGGGAAAAATGCCCGGAAAGCCTTCGAGTCACCATTTATGGGAAGCGTCAAAGGTGGCGGCTTATGGGACTTCTGGCCTGCGTCTAGCGTGATTCACGACGCTGAATGCCCGTTTTGGGTCACGGGTTATGGGAGATTCTCAAGGTAACGCGCTATGGTGGACCTCAATCGCGGGTTGCATAGGTATCCAGCATCGCGATTTCTGGGAACTCCACCCCGCTTGACCTGGCGGACAAGGCTTTTTCTGGGGTACCCGATTATGGGAGCGATTGAAGGTAGCCGGTTATGGTGGATCTAACGGCTCGCATTGCCCAGAAACCCCTTGGCTCGGGGTGTTTCAGGTCGCCAGTTATGGGGAGAGGCAAAGGTTACCGTCAATGGGACGTTTCCTCTGCATGAGGGCTGGGAACGGCTGACTGCGCTTCTCCGGCCAAAATCCCATAGGCGTGCACCTGTGGGTAACTTTTATACGATAGTAAGTACTCACATTTGCGCTAAAGGTGCTCAAATATGGGAGCCCTGACGTGGGCTTAAGCGCAAAAGGTCACCGGATTTGGGAGCTTGTCTCGATTCATTGGAACGTGTCGAGCACGATCGGGCGGCCTCCCCCACGGGTTGAGGACGGCGTCTGTCAACCTTTCTGACGCGCGATGTCGTGCTCTCGCACAGACGTGACGGCGGCCTTGAGTCACCTGGTCGGTTGGTATACAGTTACCAACCGACCAGGTTCCCTTTTCACGTGGGTCATATGGCAAGAAAAAAGGCCGACGCCGGCGATGCCGACAAACAAGGCGCACTCGTATTCCAGCAAGGCCAGCCGCCTGATCTGTTCCGCAAGGCGGTCCCCGCGATTCACATCGCACCGAAGTCCGGGTCGATCAGTCTCCAGCAGCGCAAGATGTTCAGCTCGCTGATCAAGAACGCGATCCGCCAGGACTCTCTCGAGCCCGGCCGCTCCTCGTTCGAGATCACGATCTCCGCCCTTTCGCAGGACGTCGATCTGAACAGCAACAACACCGAATACGTCAAGGAAACGATCAACTCCTTGATCAGCACAGTGGTCAACTGGGACTACCTCACGCAGGACAAACGCAGCATCTGGAAAGCCTCCGGCCTGCTCGCGGGCGCCGAACTCGAGCGCTCGGTGCTGCGCTATACGTTCTCGGAGCAGATTCGCGGCGAACTGCTGAACCCTGAAATCTACGCGATGATCGACATGCGGATCACGCGTCAATTCAGGAAGGCGCATTCGCTTGCGCTCTGGGAAAACGTCGTGCGATACGAGGCGGTGGGCGTCACCGCGCGCTTTCCGCTCGCGACCCTGCGCGATCTGATTCTCGGCCAGGATACGTCGGCGCAATCGTACAAGCTCTACAAGCAGTTCAAGAGCCGCGTGCTTGTGCCGTGCATCAAGGAAGTCAACGAGATCTCGGATCACAACTTCGAGTTGATCGAGCACAAGGTGGGGCGCTCCGTCGTCGCGTTGCAGTTTCGCGTAACGCGCAAACCGGAAACCGATCCGTCGCAGGAGCTGCGCGCCAACGAAACGGTGCTGATCGGCGAGATGTCGAAGTTCAGCATTCCGGTTTCGGAAGCGCGCCGCCTCTTCAAGCAGTACGGCGAGGAAAAGATCCGTACCGCGGTAGCCTACACGGCGGCCCGCGTCGCGCAGAAGAATGCCGCGCCGCTCGCGAACGTGGCGGCCTACTTCCGCAAGGCGCTGATGCAGGGCTATCAGTTGCCGGGTGCGAATGTCGCTGCCGGCGCCGCGCCCGATGCGGGCAAGGCGCGCGAGAGCCAGGATCAGGTGAAAGACCGTTATATCGCCGCGAAGATCAACGAGGCGCGTTCGTACTTCAACGAGCTCGAATACGACGACCAGACGGCGCTCATCAAGCGCTACAACGAAACGGTCGGCATGGACAAGCTCAAGGTCTCGACCTCGAAGGTGCCGAGCAAGATGGCATCGACGAACTTTTTCCGTTGGGTCGTGCTCGATACCTGGGGTCAGCCGACGGCGACCGATCTGCTCGAATTCCTGCTCAGCGGACAGCAAGGTCCGGCCGCCGGCGATCTGCAGGCGATGGGCGATATCGAACTCGCGCTGAAGACGCGCGAAGAGTGATCTGCGACCCGGGGCGAAGAGTTCGCCCCGGTTGCGTTCGAGGACTGAAGGCCTCGGTGAAGCAAGAAAAACTGGTGAAATTTGCCCAATAAAAATACATAGGTAAATTTCACATTCTCTATTTTCCGAATAGTTGGGATTTTACTGAGTGGAAGCGCGAGGGCGGTGTTGCCGCGCTCTGTGCTTGCTTTGTGTTGGCTGCTGCTTTGTTGTGGGGATTGGATTGGTTGAATCTCCACGTGGAGATTTACGCGTGGGCGTCTGAGGGTGGCACGGAGGCTAACCCACGAGACCAGCGAAGTCGTTCCAAGGCATTCATTACCCTGTTGTCGTATTGACTCCCACTAGGCCTCGACTGTCCGTGCGCTTCTGCAATTCTCAACGTGGAGAGTTGAGTGATCTGAGTGAACAACTTCTGCGGGCGAGATGCTGATCATCTTTGCGACCTAAACGGTGCGTCTTATGGCGCTGCATGATCATTAATCTGTGAGATGCAGCATACGTTTCGCCGATGGCGTCCGAGTGCCGAAAGATCGCGCGGAGATCTCCACGTGGAGACTGGCGCTATCGATATGCTTAGATCGTGCCGTAGGTAGCGGTGGTTCACATCGCATACGATTGAACGTTCCAGCTGTATGTTGCGAACGGGAATGTCCAAATGCGAAGAGTTAGTCGCCACCTTTTGCCGTATTAAACAAGGCACGATCACAGACGATCTCCACGTGGAGACTTCCTTTCACAGTGCGTTGTCTCTCTACTGAATCGCCAATTCGATTTCAACAATCCTGATACGCCTAACTACGCGCGATGCCTTAATCAAAAGATGGACTTGCCTTAATTCCCGCGAACTTCTCTCCGCAAGTTCCGATAAGTCTCCAGACCATCTCTCCACGTGGAGAACTGCCGACACCTTCAACTCCACGTCACATCATCCCGACATCTTTCGCCAAGAAACTAGCAAAACCCTCTCATGCCCTTATCCAAATGGCCATTTTGGTTGTGAGCGGGCAACGATTTCGGGCTAGAAGCTAGAATTTACTTTAACTTGCCGTTAGACTCCCAAAAGACTTGCTGGAGAGTCTCCACGTGGAGATTGCACGTGGAATCACTCCTCCGTTGAACTTTGCATGGAGAACCGAATGGGTCTGGTCATCGCCGTAGCGAACCAAAAGGGTGGGGTCGGCAAAACCACCACCAGCATGAATCTGGCTGGTGCATTTCAAGCCGAAGGCTACAAAGTCTATGTCGCCGACGCCGACGGTCAGCAATCGTGCATGAGCTGGTGCGCAGCAGCGGGCCCAGAAACTCCGCTTCCATTCCGCGTCGGCAGTATCAATAAGCTTGAAAAGATGATCGGCCCTGAAGTTGCGGCTTTGGCCAACGACTACGACGTCGTGATCGTCGATTGCCCGCCGAACATCAACGATCTGACCACCGCTCGCGTTCTCGCTGTTGCCGATGCGACGATCATCCCGACCGACGCCTCGCCGATCGACATCTGGAGTAGCGAAGGGATGATGGAGCTGGTTGAGCGTACGCGCGTCGCGAATCCAGCGGGAAAATTCGCAATTTTGCTGAATAAGTCGAATTCGAAGACACTCCTGCATACGCAAATGAGTGCGATCCTGGCCGAGAGCAACGTCCGCGTGCTCGCTGCCACGGTCAAGCAACGTGAGCTGTATCGCCAGGCCGCCGCGCTCGGCCGTACGGTTTTCGACGTGCGCGGTGTCCGCGGCACGAAGATCGCCAGGGACGAGATCACCGCCGTCTACAACGAAATCATCGCGCTCGTCCAGGAAGAGGAGGTGGTCGATGGCAACTAAGCTCAATTTCACGAGCAAAGTCCGCGCGGGCATGGCCGTCGAGCGTGCATCGGCAGGCGAGCGTCTGGCCGATGGCGATGTCGTCGGCATCGCGCAGCGCGACGCGGGCGCGGCTCCGGTTGAACAAGCTGAACCACAAGTGGAGGTCGCAGCGGTCGTCGAAACGGTGACCACGCACGCCGTGACGCGTATTTCCGTCGATGACGTCGTTTCGAATCCGTACAATCCGCGCGCGTTCTATAGCGCGGAAACGATCGACGAACTCGCTGAGAGCTTTGCCAGCCAAGGCCAGATCACGCCGATTCTCGTCACGCGTTTGCCGCAGTTCCCCGGCAAGTATGTGATCGTCGACGGCGAGCGCCGTATTCGTGCGGCGCGCTCGCGCGGCGACAAGCTGATCGACGCCGATGTGCGCGAGGGTCTCGACAACCAGAATCTCTATCTGCGCGCCTATCACGCGAACAAGGAGCGCGAGGAGCAGACGGTTTTCGACGACGCTCTGGCGTGGAAGAAGCTGCTCGACGATGGCGTCTATGTCGATCAGACCGAGTTGGGTATCGCCGTGGGCGAGGACCCGAAGCACATCAGCAAGGTCATTTCGCTGACGTCGCTGCCGCCGTATCTGCTGCAACGCATGGCGCAGAATCGTCCGGATGTCGGGCTGGGCCACGCCTACAACATCAAGCTGATTTTCGATCGCGCGGGCGCAAGCGTCGCCGAGCATTGGCTCGAGCAGGTGATTGAAGGGAAGGCGAGTGTGCGCAAGCTCGAAGCGGCGGCGTCTGCTGAGGCGGGGGCGCGACGCGTCGGCCCGCGTCGCACGCATTATCAATCGCGTGTGCAATTCAGCCGGCCGGACGGCGTGGCGCTCGGCGAGCTCAAGCTGTTCGGCGATGGCCGTGCGGAGTTGAACCTCAAAGGAATCGCGGCCGCAGATCAGCAGCGGCTGGCCGAGCGGATGAAGGCCGTCATCGATGAATGGGCGTCGGAGATGGAGCCGGTCGCCGCCGATTGAGCGCACGTTTCATCGAAATTCTCGCGCTGAAAGCACGGAGGAGGGCAGGGCCGTCAGGCGCCTGCCCTCGTGCATTTCTCGGCCTTCCGCGCTGGTTTTCGGAGGTTTTCAGGGGCGAGGGTCGAAACCGTGAAACACAGGCGAATCGTTTTCATCGCCCAGAAAACGCCGCAAAATCAAAGGGATATGAGACAATTCCTAGAATGTTTCACGCGTAGGCGCGTTTCGTTGAGGGTCAAAGTGACTTTATGCCCGCAAACCTGAGCGCATGAAACCAGATAGTGCGGATATGTATTGATATGAATGTAATCCGTAGTTATCGAGACATTTTCGTGCGGGCAGCAATAGATTGACAATTGCCGCCGCCTACGCCATGCTTGTCAGAATGAACCGTCGCCAAAGCCCGATTTCGCTGATTATTCGCACCATTCCTCGAATGGTGGGTTAGCGTACGACTGGCAAAAACGACAACGACCCGCCCCACGAGGCGGGTTTTTTATTTCCGCCTCCTGGCTAAACAAGTATCACAAGAGACAGCACAGGAGCCGTCATGCAGGCCAATTTGCGCCAAACCGCAGTCGAAGCCGAAGCACGCCACACGCAGCCGACCGGGCAATCGACCGCGCAGCCGATCGATTACCTTCGTCTGACCCTCACCGCGCGCGTCTATGACGCGGCCCGCGAAACCGAGCTAGAACCCGCGCCGAATCTCTCCGCGCGCATCGGCAATACGGTGCTGCTCAAGCGCGAGGACAACCAGCCCGTTTTCTCGTTCAAGCTGCGCGGCGCGTACAACAAGATGGCGCACCTCTCGCCCGAGCAACTCGAACGCGGCGTGATTACCGCGTCGGCGGGCAATCACGCGCAGGGCGTGGCGCTCTCGGCGGCGCGGCTCGGCGTGAAGGCGGTGATCTGCGTACCGGTGACCACCCCGCAGGTGAAAGTCGATGCCGTGCGCGCGCACGGCGGCCCGACGGTTGAAGTCGTCCAGGCGGGTGAATCCTACAGCGATGCCTACGCCCACGCCGTCCGCCTGCAGGAAGAACGCGGCC
>NZ_CAJZAR010000065.1 GCF_914484835.1 Paraburkholderia tropica | reverse complement strand
GCGGCGCGAGCGGGCCGCTCGTCAGGCGGCGCGGGGGCGTGGCGGCCTCGACTGCGCTCAGGCGGCCCGCGGACGAGCCCTCGCTGAGCAATTTGCGCGCCGCCCGCCGTTGATGCGGATGATGCGGGTGATCCGTGACGAAGCGCGCGACGTTCGCGATCTTCGCGACCTTCACGCTGCGTCCGCGAAACCGCGATGCGGCGCGAAGGAAATCGAAGCGATCAAGCGGGCCGCGACGCGAACGACAATGCCAGCGCCCGCTTTGACAGCAGACTTCTCTACCGATCCTCAGCCAGCCGGAAGCGGCGCTCCCGGCCCATGCCTTAGATCTGGACCATCTCGAAGTCTTCCTTGCGGGCACCGCACTCGGGGCACGTCCAGTTGATCGGCACATCCTCCCAGCGCGTGCCGGGCGCGATGCCTTCGTCTGGCAAACCGGCTTCTTCATCATAGATCCAGCCGCAGATCAGGCACATCCAGCTTCTATATTCCATTCTTATGCCGCGTCGAAAAGTCCAAAATACCGCGCGCCCGCACCCGTCGATGACCCTGCGGGCGCGAGGTGGAGGCGGTTGGGGAAAACTGTCAGGAAACAAGAGCCATGATGGTACCGTGTTGCCGTTTTTATGCCTAGCAACCGTGTCGCCGCGCGCGCTGCCTGCTTGCGGCGGACCCGCCGCAGACCACGCACACGGCCGCGATGCGAAATTCCGGGCGCAAGACCGATCATCCGTCCCCCGTGAGCGCCGCCAGGCGGCATAATTGACGAGACTGCGGAAACGTCGGCGGAAAGCCCGCCGACCTGCCGATCACCGCAAGCGCATTGCATTTGCAGCGAGCCAACCTTTCTCGTCACGTTCATGCCCAGCGACACCCCTCCCATCGTCCTTACCTTCGGCCTCTCCGATCCGACCAGCGGCGGCGGCCTGCAAGCCGATCTGCTCACGCTCGCCAGCATGGGCTGCCACGGTGTCACCGCGTTGACGGGTTACACCGTGCGCGACTCCGCGGGCTGCGACGAAGTCACCGGCCTCGACCCCGAGACCGTCGCGACCCAGGCGCGCATGCTGCTCGAGGACATGCCCGTTTCAGCCTTCAAGGTCGGCGCCGGCACGCGCGCGGAAGTCGTGAGCGCGATCGCCGAAGTCGTCGCCGACTACGACGAGGTGCCGCTCGTGCTCGCCCCCGACTTCACGCTCGACGACGAACACGTGCTCGCCGCCGACGAATTGCGCGAAGCGGTCGGCGACCTGCTGGTACCGCAAACCACGCTGCTGGTCGCCGACGTCTCGGTGCTGCTCGCGCTCGCGCAACCCGACGGCGACGCCGAAGCGCCGAGCATCGACGCCGCGATCTCGCATCTGCTCGCCACGGGCTGCGAATACATCCTCGCGATGGAAACCGGCTCGCACCGCGTGGTCAACACGCTCTACAGCGAAGAAGGCCAGCTGCGCCAGGACTTCTGGGACCGCTCGAACAATCCGATGATGGGCGTGACCGACACGCTCGGCTCGGCCATCGCCGCCCTGCTCGCCAACGGCCAGGAGCCGCCCGAGGCCGTGCGCGAGGCACAGGAATATCTCTATCAGAGCGTGCAGGGCGCGTTCCGTCCGGGCATGGGCGCGTGGGTGCCCGACCGCTTCTTCTGGGCGCGCAGCAACGACGCCGAGACGCCGGACGAGGACGGCGAGGCGTAACGCGTCGTATCGCACCGTATCGCGCCGAGGCCCCGCGCGAGACACAAACACCGAACGAAAAAAAACCCGCATCGCTGCGGGTTTTTTCTTTTGAGCGCAGTGAAGTCGCCCGGGCGAGTTACGTCAGCGCGGCGTGCTCGCGATCTCGCGCTCGCGAGCGTCGATGGCCGCGAGGAAGGTCGCGCTCAGCAACGAGACGAGGACCGTCACCATGATCGGCACGAGCACATCGATCGTCAATCCGAAAACGATGGTGCTGGCCGAGACAGCCATGCCTGAAAAGGCGGCCGTGCGGATGAACGGATCGGTCGACTTCCGTCGACGCCAGAAGTACACCGTCGAGCCATAGTAGAAGACAAACAGACAGACAATCCCCACCGCGCCGGACTCAGCCAGCGTCGAGAAAAAGTCGCTGTGAGCGCGCTCGTTCACCACGAGTTCGGGCATGAAGCCCTGCTTCGACAACTGCTCCATCGAGCTTTCGAGCCGCCCTTTGCCGACGCCATAAACCGGATGTTCGGTAAAGAGATGCGTCGATGCGCGCCACAACTCGAGGCGGATGCCGGTCGAGCTATTCGGATCGCCCTTGGTCAGCCGCGAGATATCCGCGCTGAAATCGTGGATGCGCTGTTCGATACGGGGCGTGGCGACCAGCCCTCCCGCGACGACCAGGACAATCGCGCCCGCGACGGCAACTCGCTTTGCATTGGCAAACCAGCCGTACTGCACGCCCAGCATGATCACGAAAACCGGAATCGCAACCCAGCCGCCACGCGTACCCGACGAATACGACGAAAACCCGCCAGCGATCAGCGCGGCCAACTTCAGGCATGTGGCCAACTTGCGGTACTTGCCGTCCCAACCAATCGTGAAGACCGAAAGAAACGCGAGCAGCAACGCCGTGTCGCCGTAAGGGATCGCGTTGGTGTAGTCGTTGTTCAGGCGGTCCGCATCGGTCCAGCCGCCGGCAGGCCGCTGCAGCAGTGCGAGCCCGCCCAACACCAGCGCGCCGACGGCGCACCCCCAGCCTATCGAGCGGAAGTAGCGCGCGGGCATTTGCCGCAGCATCAGGAAGATCGGAATGGCAAGCGCGAATCGCGAATACGCGTCGAACTGGCGTGGATTCCACATGCCGTAGACGGCCTGCTGCACGATGCTCGCGAGCAGCAGCCCGCACATACCCGCGACGAACCACGGGTAGTCGCGCAGTGGCGAAAAATATCCGCTCACATGCCGATTGCGCACGGCCGCATAAAGCGCCATGGCAAGCAGCAGAAAGAAGCAATAGCCCGTGCCGCCGCGCCAGACGAGGTTGACCGCGGGGGCAAGAAAAAGCAGCAAGGCTGCAGACCAGGCAGCCACAGGAGAGAAACGCATGTTTTTCAGAATCAGCGAGACAGGACTGTCGAGTTCGAATTTCGGAGTGTCTGGAACACCGACATCACACGTCTGACGGTAAGCAGTTGTTTCCACAACCGCTCCTTGAGTTTGCCAGAAGGCACGACATTGAGGGGCAACACAATTTCGCCGGGACCCCAGCCCGGACGCCACGAACGCGCGAGACCGCGACGCATGAACAGCGTGAGCGTCGGCACACCAATCGACGAAGCAAGGTGCCCGAGGCCCGAATCGTTACCGATGAACCAGTCCGACTCCGCGATCCACTTCGCGACATCGCCGAGCGCGAGCGCATTGACTTCGTGACCTTGGGCCACCGCGTCGCGCCACGCGTCGAATTCGTTGGGCGCCACGAGAAAGCTCGGCTTCAGGCCGAGACGTTCGAGCGAGCGCGCCAGCGCGAGAAACTTCGCGCGGCTCCACATTTTCTCGGGATGGCTGCCGGTCGGATGAATCACCACGCGACTCGCCGCGGCACGGCGCACCACACCGGGCGGCAAGGTCAGGCCATTCGAGCGGGTCACATCCTTGAGTTCGAACACCGTGGAAGCGATGTCGACGATGCGGTCCACCATGTGGTGCCTGGGGCCGTGGTAGGCAGGCAGATCGGCGAGACACAGCGTTTTGCCCGAGCGCGCGAGCGTCGGCCCCTGCTCGGTCGGCCGCAGTTCGATCACGGTGTCGAACTCGCCGGCGTGTTCCGCGGCACGCCCGACCCGCACGTAAGGAAACCAGGCGGCGAGCTGCTCTGCCACCCAGCCGAAAACAACGGGCTGATAGCCATTGCGAACCAGATTGTTCACCAGGACCATGCCAATGAGGCTGTCACCGATCGGCGGTGGCAATACGACCGCGACGCTGCTATTCGTCTGAATTTTCATTGATGATGTGAAATGCCATCGGAAGCCGCCGTTGCCGCATCGGGACGGGGCTTCTCAGCGCCTCCCGCGACCGACATTGCGATAACGTGCCGTCATCGTGCGTGGCGACCAACGATCGATCCCGAGCCGGGATCCGCTACTCATATATTTCTTCCGCTGCTTCGGCCAAAAGCGGGAACTGGCGAGAGTATAGCGTCCCGAGCAAGCCCCACGCATGTTCGCTCGAACCCCAATAAATACGGGCAGCCGCGGCATCACCACCATCCGGCGCGAGTCGTCGCGTTCACACGCCGGGTGGAGTTGCACGCATCCGACGAAAAATCGGACAAAAAAATCGACGAAAACCCGGACGAAAAAAAACCCGCATCGCTGCGGGTTTTCTTTTGGGCGGAGAGCCCATCTTTCGATGCGCCCTCCTGCACTTCAATGTAATCGCGGCGTGAGCCGATATTACATGTCCATGCCCATGCCGCCCATGCCGCCGGGCATGCCGCCGGGCATCGGTGCATCTTCCTTCGCGACTTCGACCACTGCTGCGTCCGTCGTCAGGAGCAGGCCGGCGACCGAAGCTGCGTTCTGCAGCGCCGTGCGCGTGACCTTCGTCGGGTCGACCACACCGGCTTCGACCATGTCGACGTACTCGCCCGTCGCTGCGTTGTAGCCGTAGTTGCCCGAACCTTGAGCAACCGCTGCCACGACGACCGACGCTTCTTCGCCGCCGTTCGTGACGATCTGGCGCAGCGGCTCTTCCATCGCGCGCAGCACGATCTTGATGCCTGCGTCCTGATCGGCGTTGACGCCCTTCAGGCCCGTCACAGCAACGCGAGCACGGATCAGCGCAACGCCGCCGCCCGGGACGATGCCTTCTTCAACGGCAGCGCGGGTTGCGTGCAGCGCGTCTTCCACGCGTGCCTTCTTTTCCTTCATTTCGACTTCGGTCGCAGCGCCGACCTTGATCACTGCCACGCCGCCTGCCAGCTTGGCAACGCGCTCTTGCAGCTTTTCACGGTCGTAGTCCGACGTCGCTTCTTCGATCTGCGTGCGGATTTGCTTGACGCGCGCTTCGATGCTTGCGGCTTCGCCTGCACCGTCGATGATCGTCGTGTTTTCCTTGCCCACTTCGATACGCTTCGCTTGACCGAGTTCGTTCAGCGTTGCCTTTTCGAGCGTCAGGCCGGTTTCTTCCGCGACGACTTGACCGCCGGTCAGGATCGCGATGTCTTCCAGCATGGCCTTGCGGCGGTCGCCGAAGCCCGGAGCCTTGACAGCGACGGTCTTCAGGATGCCACGGATGTTGTTGACGACCAGCGTTGCCAGAGCTTCGCCTTCGACGTCTTCAGCGATGATCAGCAGCGGACGGCCAGCCTTCGCGACTTGTTCCAGGATCGGCAGCAGATCGCGGATGTTCGAGATCTTCTTGTCGAACAACAGGACGAACGGGTTGTCGAGAACGGCAACTTGCTTGTCCGGGTTGTTGATGAAGTACGGCGACAGGTAGCCGCGGTCGAACTGCATACCTTCGACGACTTCGAGTTCGTCTTGCAGCGACTTGCCGTCTTCGACGGTGATGACGCCTTCCTTGCCGACCTTGTCCATCGCTTCAGCGATACGGTCGCCGATCGACGAATCGCTGTTCGCCGAGATCGAGCCGACTTGCGCGATTTCCTTGTTGGTCGTGCAGGGCTTGCTCAGCTTGCGCAGTTCTTCGATGGCGGCTGCAACAGCCTTGTCGATGCCGCGCTTCAGGTCCATCGGGTTCATGCCCGACGCGACGTACTTCATGCCTTCGCGGACGATCGATTGCGCGAGGACGGTTGCCGTCGTCGTGCCGTCGCCTGCGTTGTCGCTGGTCTTGGAAGCCACTTCCTTGACCATTTGCGCGCCCATGTTCTGGAGCTTGTCCTTCAGCTCGATTTCCTTCGCGACCGAGACACCGTCCTTGGTGACCGTCGGGCCGCCGAACGAGCGCTCGAGGACGACGTTGCGGCCCTTCGGACCCAGCGTGACCTTCACTGCGTTGGCGAGAATGTTCACGCCTTCAACCATCTTGGAACGGGCGGAATCGCCGAACACGACGTCTTTAGCTGCCATCTTCTAACTCCTTGAATTCTTGATGAATGAGCGGTGGGCGAAAATTACTTCTGCACCACGGCCATGATGTCTTCTTCGCGCATCACGAGCAGTTCGTTGCCATCGACCTTGACGGTCTGGCCAGCGTACTTGCCGAACAGGACGCGATCGCCGACCTTGACGTCGAGTGCGATCAGGGAGCCTTTATCGTCGCGCTTGCCCGGGCCCGTGGCCAGGACTTCACCTTGATCCGGCTTTTCTGCCGCTGCGTCCGGGATCACGATGCCCGAAGCGGTCTTGGTTTCTTGATCCAGGCGCTTGACGATCACGCGATCATGCAAAGGACGAAGGTTCATGGATAGATCCTCTCTCTTGATTGGGACTTGAAGAGACTCAAGAAAACCTGGTTGGCGAAGGTGCCAGCCAGAGATATGTGTACACCGAGCGTTGTTAGCACTCTCATGCGGTGAGTGCTAATTATATGGACGGGTAGTGACAAATTCAAGAAGGGGGGCGCAGGTGTCGAAATTCAGCCCTTTTCCTGAGCCGTTCGGACAGGACGGGCAGATCGGCGGGGCGATTCCACACGCCGCTGAAGACGGATTAGTCCCGTAAAAACAAAGACCTGCGCGGCGCGGCGCGCTCTGACCCCTGACCGCTCGCACCACCTCGCAGGCACTCGAAAACCGCCTTTTCCGGGCGTCGCGCCCCTGCCGACCGGATTTCTTTTTCGCCCAGGGGAATCCCCACCCAGCGCGGCGACGGCGCCGATTCCACCCTATTTGCCAGCCCGTCAGTCAATGAGACAAGCGCGCTCGCCTACTCGAACCGACGGCCGGATTGTCAGTCAGGGCCACGCACTTGGTGCCCCACCCCACGGAGTCCGCCACGGAAATCACGCAGCATGTTGGCCAGTACACCGTCTCGCCTGCCCCCACGCCAATTACAAGCCCAATGACGAATAGAGCAACCCGATCTCGCTATGACGTCCTCGACGGGCTGAGAGGCATCGCCGCGATGATGGTCATGGCGTACCACTTCACGATGCACGGGCCGTCGCCGCTCTTCCCGAACGGGAGTATTTGCGTCGATCTCTTTTTCATTCTGAGCGGCTTCGTCATTTTCCACGCTTACGGGGAAAAGCTCGCCAACCATTCGATAAGCAACTCGCGCTATCTCGTCAAGCGCCTGATACGCCTTTATCCGATGCTTTTCATCTCGTCGCTCATTGGCATTCCGACGCTCGTCTTGATCAACAACGTGGCTCTCGCCAACTTCTCGTACCCGGGTCTGATATCGGCGACGGCATCCAATCTGTTGATGATTCCGTATCTGGGCGACAGAGCGATCAACAATATGGGCATAGCGGGCCATCCGGACCCCGGCTCGGCGTCGATAGGCGCAATTTTTCCCATCAACGATCCCGCGTGGTCGCTGTTCTTTGAAATCGTGGCAAGCGGCTTGTTCGTGCTATTTATCCGGGCCAGCGAAAAGAAGTTGATCACCATTGCGATATGGGGCGCGCTCACCACCCTGATCATCGCCGTGCTGCTGGAAGTCAACGCCGGTCGTTTTGCGCTTCAATTCGGACTGGGCTGGGCCACATCGAATTTCCTCGGCGGATTTAGCAGAGTCGTGTATGGATTTGCGACGGGCATACTCATTTATCGACTGCACTTTCGCAACAGCCAGCCAGCTGCGCTCGTCGTTTTCCGAAAATTGATTCCCTCTGACGTGGTGCTCTATACGTTATTTGCTGCCGTCTGCGCGTTTCCTTATCTCATGAAGGGAATTTATCCATTCTTTATTGTTTTCGCGATCGCTCCGGTGCTCGTTTGGCGCGGAGCGGAACTCGACCTCTCATCAAAGCTGTCCGGTTACGCGGCCAGCCTTCTTGGCCGACTGTCGTACCCGATCTATCTGCTTCACTTCCCGATCGGCAGACTGGTTTTTGCCATGTCCCGCAGCGGACACCCTATGCATGCCGCCCTTATCGCGATCACTGCAACGCTAGTCGCTGCTTACCTCGTTGAGCGCTTCATCGATCGTCCAGTCCGGGCATTTCTCGAACAATCGCTGGCGCGCAGAAGCGGTACCGCGATACAGGCCGTCGCGCGGCCGAACTGATCCCGGTTGTTCTTTCCGCAGAAGCCCATTTTCTTTTCGCGCTTTACGCCGTGCGCAAATCGTCATTGCGCCGGTCAATGACACTGTCCTGATTTTCGCTTTCCGCTTTCCGCTTTCTGCTTGCCGCTTTCGCGCCGTGATCTTCTCGCGCGCGAAAGTCGGCTCGAATGGCGCGCCGCCTATCGCTTGAGCAGCGACTTCACCTGCCGCAGACCATACACGGTCGCGGCCTTCGAACGATCCAGCCATTCCGATGCGCCCGGCGGCCGCGGCTTCAAACCCAGCATGCGCAGATAGTGATTGGCGCGGTACGCGTCGCCATAACGCTGCGGAAATTCCATGTTGAGGCTGAGCGAAATGGACACGTTGTCGTGGTTCTGCACCCAGTGCGCACCGTGCGTGGGAATATGCACGGCATCGCCGGGATGCAGCGTGAATTGCTGCGCGACTTTCTCGGCGTGCGGTTTGTAAGTCCCGGCATTGATCGCGCCGTAATAGTATTGTTCGAGTTCTTCTTCCGTGGTGACGCTGCGATCCAGCGGATCGCAAACCCAAAGATCTTTCGATCCCTGAATCTGCACGAGGAAATTGATTTCCGCATCGAAATGAAAAGGCGTCTTGCGATGCGGCGAGGTGATGAACACCAGCATCTCCGCATTGCTCAACAGCTTCGAGCCTTCGGGTCCGGCCACCTCGCGCACGAACGCTTCATATTCGTTGAGCAACGCTTTATACGCGGGATTTTCTTCGACGTGCTTCATCACGAGCCACGCGCCCGCCGTTTCGATCCGGTCGATGATTTCGGGAATCGTCATATCGGGCTTAGGCGTGCTGCCCCACTTGTCGGCCAGCGAGAGGTCGCCGGCGTCGACATACACATCGTCCTTGCGCTTGCAGGCCGCCTCGGCCACCTTCGTGAGCGCCTCGATGGAAAACAGCGGATGACCGGCGAGCGGATGGCGCGCCGCGAACGCCGTCTTATGAAGTTGCTCGCGACACTCGGCGAGCGGATCGACGGTGTGCCAAAGCGAACGGGTCAGGACGGGAGCGTCGTTGATCAACATGAATTTTCCCCACGAACATAAAGTAATCGCAGAAAAGCCCTTTATTGCGCCGAGCCCGGCCAAGCGGCCGAGCCTGATTTTTTGTCAGCGCTTCACGATCCGCCGCGCTGCGTTCAGCGGCGATCTGAACCGGTTCAACGGTTCGTGTACGACTTCCGCAAAGGTCTTCGGATTGCGGTGTTCCAGCGTCGACATGAGCATGCGCTTCAGCTTGTCCCGCATCGGAGAAAGCCCCGGTGACAGCGGCTTCAATCCAAACTTGCGCAGAATGTAATTGGCCTGATACACCCTGGCGCAACGCTCGAGCGACTTCATGCAATAGCTGATGCTGATGCTCACCGACACGTTGTTGTCGTTCCTCACCCAATGCGGCGCCAGCGACGGGTGGTGCACCACCTCACCCGGAGCAAGCCGGAAAATGGTGCCGCGATCCTGCAACTCCTGCCGATAATGCGCGGCTTCGAAATTGCCGCTGTAATAGCGTTCGATTTCCTGATCGGGAACCAGCTCACGATCGCTCGCGGGGAAGAGGCATACGTCTTTCGAGCCCTGGATCTGAAAAAGAAAGTTGGTCTCATGATCGATATGAAATGGCGTTGCGATCTTCGGCGAAGCGACGATCAAGGTCATCGTCCGCCACGTCATGTCCTTGCGCAGAGGAAAACCCGACAAGTCTTCGAGCTCCTCGGTCACCTGATCCAGCACCCTCTCGTACTCGGGATCGTAGTACTGGGCTTGCGTGAGCTTGATCCACGTAGCGCTCTCGCCCACTTCGTCAAATGCGTCTTTCAACCGGCCCTCGTTCGGCATGTCGCTGAATTTGCTGCCGACCGAACCCTGCTTCAAATTGATTGCACAGAAGTCGCCATTTCTTTTCATCATCCTTTCAGCGACTTCAGCAATTCTTGGAATTTCAAATAAACCGCATTGGTGTAACGTGTGATTGAATTTGAAAGGCTTACAGTTGAAATTATTCTTGAATTCAGGCTTACAAGCTTGAAGAACATTATTGTCTGCGGGAAACTGTGGCTCGAAAGCCCACGTAACGGCATCGCCAGGCGTAGACATGGCAGACCTCACGGGAAGGGGAAGATTTGCCTTCAGGCTACAATCGCCCCTACCCGTCAGATGTGCGCTGACGAACACCCGCCTTCCGCTGCTTACCCGGAATTTCCCGCATTTACCATAGTGTTATTAAACACCGGCCACACACATGCTTTCTGTTCGTAAGCGCACATTCAGGTAAAAGTCGGGTAAAGCAAATAAAAAAGCAACGAATGAAAATGGCAATTTGAAAGGATTAAATTCATCGCCTCGCCAGACGACAGGTATTCGTCAGGCGCGCAGGCACCGCTCGGCATCTGGCGATGAGCAAGGAATGAATGGCCGGAAAATGGAATGCGAGGCAACACGCGTACACGTGTGCTGAATCTGCCCGCTGTAGCGGCTTGAATAGCCGCGAGCATGCGCGTGACCCACGTCTTGTTGTTCTATGTCCCGTGGGTGCAGCCGCGATCCGCTCGCGCCAGATGAAGGACCTGCCGCGCCAGCCTAAATCTGCACCGGCGGAAAGTCGGACGCGCCCAGATTCTCGATCTGGATATACGCAGGCAATGCGTTCGCCGCGCTGGCATAGAGGCCGGTCTTCGTCTGCGAGAAGCCGATGCGCTCGAAGTAGTCATGACACGTCGCGTTCTTGCCCGTGTCCACCAGTTCCGCGTGTATCTGCGGCTGCGACTTGAGCGCGAGACGCGTGGCCACCGCGCCGACCACCAGCTCCGCGCCCAGACCAAACACGCGGCACGACAGCACCACCTGCACGATGCTTTCGCACTTGATCAAACACACGGAGATGATGCCGTTGTCGATCAGCTTGTCGCGCAACGACGAAACGATGCAATAGCCGCCCTTGCTGATGAACTTCTCGAACTCCGACTTCTCCCAGCGCTTGCCCGTGGTATTGAACTGATTCGTCTTGTTGATCAACTCGAAAGCGCGTTCGAAGTATTTCGATTTCGGCGTCTTGATCAGAAAGAGCGACTGCCGAAGCTGCAACGAAGCGAGCCATTCCTCGCGCGACGCGCCGCTTTCGACATCGACACTGGCCTCGCGCTGTGAAATCGCGCGCACGAGTTCCGTGCGCCGCGCCGACTCCTCGGTCACGACCGGCACCTGCGTTTCCGCCGACCGCAAAATAATGCGCCGCCAATCGTAGTGATTGCCGCCGAGGCAGCGAATCTCGGGAATCGCCGCTTTCACTTCGGACAATTCGCGGTCGTTGTCGTCGATAAACACGCAGTTGCCGGGCAGCAGATTCACTTCCTTCATGATCTCGCGAATATTCTGCGACTTCGGCTGCCAGTTGATACGCACGCTCGCGAAATCGTCGAGCGCAATCGCGCCACGCCAGATCGCATTGAAGCGCTCGATGGTGGGCGCCGCATCGTTCTTGCTGCAAATCGCGAGCAGGCCGCCGCGCCGCTTGTAATACAGCAGCGCTTCCACGAGACCGATCGGCCAGCCTTCGATACGCTGCGCGTGACTCAGCCCCTCGCCTTCCGCCGCCACGCCGCGCCACAGCGTATCGTCCAGATCGACGATGATCAGCTTCACCGGATTGCGCTGCGCAGCGATCTTGACGATCGCCTCCACGCGCGCCAGCAGCGCGAGCGTATATTCGCGCGAGGCCACCTCATACGTGACCAGATTGGTGAGCGCTTTCGGCGCGTTCAAACGGCTGGCGTCGAGCTTGAAATCCCAGTCGTTGATGAACGAAGCGTGCGAACTGCTCAGCAGCACGTCGTCCTGCAAATGTCGGCGGCCGACGAAATTCAGAATCTCGTTGACTTCAAGAAAGTAGCCGTTGCCGGTTTTGCGCACCGCATCGAACAACAGACGATTGAGTTCGCGAACCAGATAAGCCGGAGACGTCATCGCCGATTGATCGATCAGATCGCCGAGGTAATTGAAACTCGGCTCGAAGAACGACATGAACAGAATCGGCACCGTGGTGATCTTCGCGGCGATCTGCCCGACCTTCAGCGCGATGAACGCACCGGCGCTGTCGAGCAGCGCGCGCGCGTCGTCGTCGGACTGGAGCCGTGCGAACAACATGTCGACGGCGGGCTCGGGCGTGTTCGCAGCCTCGCTGAGAATATGCCTTAGCGTCAGATTCACGACGGCCACGTCGTCGGTCGGCGCCGGTTCCGGCACGGACGCGTGACGCTCCGATCCCATCAGAATATGCCGCATGGTGTGCCCGATATTCGCGCTGCGCTTGGCGAGCGTTTCGACGCCGCACGTACCCAGCAGCAAGATATTGAGCTTGCGCGAATCGATCGCGAGCGACGTCGGCGCAAGCGGCAATTTCACCTGTCGATCGGCGAAGGAGGAGTAAAAGACATCGCGGAACAATTGGCGCATTCAGACCCCCTCGATTCGAAGCGTTACGCAGCACGCGCAGTCACACCGGTCGCGACAAAAGCCGCGCGTCTGTTTTTGCGGAGGAGTGCTGCATGCGGCACTCGTCGTCCGAACGCTATCCGTGTGTGCTCAGCGATTAGAGCAGAGCGGCAACGGGGTATCTGTGCGCCGACAGACACAAGCCCGTCCCGCCCGAGCGCCCGATGCGCGGGGGACAAATCGATCAAACAGGGTAATTTCTGATTTGAATTCTTCTGCGCAGCTGCTTGAGCAGATTCACGCCGCCACGGC
This sequence comes from Paraburkholderia tropica, assembly GCF_914484835.1. GTDB lineage: Bacteria > Pseudomonadota > Gammaproteobacteria > Burkholderiales > Burkholderiaceae > Paraburkholderia > Paraburkholderia tropica_A. Next base: position 72,151 of record NZ_CAJZAR010000065.1, on the reverse strand, counting down.
CGATCACGAGCCGCGCGAACAACGGCACCCTACCCTTGCCCGGAATTGCAATTTCACCCGACATGATTCGTCCGACGAAATCGAGTCGCAAAATCAGATTCATATTCTTGTAGATCAGCACGTCGAAGACAAACGACGAGACATGCCATTTCGTCATCAGCTTGTTGTATTTCCCGAGAAAAACCATGCTGGGTTCGGAACTGGGCGCGCGCGAAATCTTGTCGGCGCGGCCGCGCAATGAATATTCGACCAGCGCATCGTGCAGATAAATAAACGCACAGCCCGCCATCTCGGCATTGATCGCGAAATCCCAATCCTGATGGCGGCGCAAGGTGGCGTCGAAACTGATGAGCGGATACTGATGCCGCCACATCATGATCGAAGACGTCTGAATATAGCCGCGCTCCAGCAAAATGAAATCGAGCATGGACTGGCCGTCGTACGGAGCGGGATTGCCCAGCATGCGATGGCTTCCATCAGTCAGCACGACATTGCTGAACAGCACCTTCGTTTCGTTGTCCGACGGTCTCGCGCCGAAGGCTGCGATACAGCGCTCGAGTTTGTTCGGCAGCCAGCGGTCGTCGGCGTCCAGAAAGGCGATCAGTTCGCCGTTCGCCGCTTCGATACCGCGATTGCGGCACCACGCGGCGCCGCGATTCTCGGTCTCGCGAATCAGGTGCAGGGCGATGTCGTCGCCGCAATGGCTCGGCAATTCGAACGCCATGCCCGACGCGTCGTCGACAACGATGATTTCCAACGGAACCACGGTCTGGGTGGAGATCGACTCGATCGCCATCCATAGCAAATCGACGCTGTTGTAGTGTGGAATTATCACACTCACGTTGTAACCAGGTACACACTCACGCCGCATCCCACACCTCGGGTCAAAATTTCGAAAAATCCCTCACACGAAGAGCAAAGAAGAGCCCATCCCAGCGGCCTTACCGGCGGGCGATGAATGACACTGGCCTACTGACGAATAACGATAATCTTTACGATTCGCTCAACGACTCAAATAGTGGAATCAGTCAAATCGTTTTCTCGGGCCGAGCGAGTCCCCGGTCCTGGTCAATACTCCAGAACCGATTCCTCCGATTCAAAGCCGGCGAATAGACAAACGGACGAACGCGCGCCACGCGTGGCATCGGTGGCATACGTCATTCGCGTCTTCAAGCCGCGGCAAACTTGCGCATACAGATCGCAGATCGGATCGCCCTCGCACGAACAGAGCGAATCGACGATGGCAGTCATACACACGGAGCGGAGTTTTCCCCGCAGCGCCACGTGCGTTATGCTGTGGACGATCGTAAGTCGCCATCCGTCCCCGTTCCGTGGGGTGGCCAACAATACCGGGGCAAAACCAGTCGGCAGAAATCTAACCGCGCCTTACAATCATTCCGCTTACTGCCAGCGAAACATCTGCTTTCAATGACCGCCTTCCTGCTCACGCCGCCCGCCACGCAAGACGTTCATATCTGGCGCTGGAATCTCGATGTGTCCGATGCGGAAATCGACGGCTATTGGCAAACGCTGTCCGAACAGGAACGCGAACGCGCCGGCAAATTTCGTTTCGATCTGCATCGTCGCCGCTTCGTAGCCGGACGCGGTGAACTGCGCCGTCTGCTCGGTGCCTATCTCGGCCTCGCGCCGCACGCGGTCTCGCTCGATTACGGCACGGAAGGCAAGCCCTTTTGCACGAGTCAGCCCGCGCACTGGACGCTCTGCTTCAATCTCAGTCACAGCGACAACACGGCGGCGCTCGCGGTCTCGAACGGTATCGAGGTCGGCATCGATGTGGAGATCGTGAGGCCGGTTGAAGAAAGCATGCCGGTCGAAGTGTTCTCCACGCGCGAGCGCGCGCAATTCGCCACCTTGCCCGAGGCGCAGCGGCAAGCCGTGTTCTTCGAAACCTGGGCGCGCAAGGAAGCGTGTTTGAAAGCGCTCGGCACGGGCTTCATCCTGCCGCCCGATCATTTCGAATTCGATCTTGCCGTGCGCGGCGACACCACGCCGTGTTGCGTCGGCGGCGATGCGCACGAAGCCGCGCATTGGCGCATTCAAACCCTTCAAAATGGGATGCAGGATCGCCCCGATTCTGCGGGTGCCGTCGCCGCCCGCCACGCCGACTGGTCGCTCGTGTTCATGAATTCCTGATGAAATTGCGCCGCGCGAGCGCGGCATGTGCCTGAAATGTGTTTGCCGGCGCACAGAGGCTTCGGCGGCGCCTTGCTTCAATCTCCGCACCCGGATCAGCAGCGTGGCATGACGCGAACCCCTTCGCGCGGTACACGCGAGGGGAGGCTAGCAATGAGCCCTGCCATCACTGGCGAAGACGCCGATCAAACGCGCGTGATCGAGGCGATGCGAGGTATCGCCGCGATCGCAGTCGCGATATTCCATTGCCGGCTGATTGCATGGATCGGCATACGCGCCTACGCGTCAGGGCCCCACCCCAGGTTCTCGCTCGATACGGTACTCGCCTACCTGACGATTCCGTTCGTATGGGGACCGATTGGCGTGCCGATCTTCTTCGTCATCAGCGGCTATTGCATTCACCGCAGTCATGCGGCGCGTCTCGCGCGCAATCCGCAATACCCGCTCGATGCGCATGACTTTCTGTGGCGGCGTTTCGTGCGCATCTATCCGGTGCTGTTCTGCGCGCTGCTGCTGACCTGGGCGCTCGACAACTTCAGCCTCCAGTTCCACCCACGCGACACCCAGCTCGGCGACGGCAGCCTGTGGACCTTCGTCGCGAATCTGCTGGCCTTGCAGGGCATCGCCGCGCCGACTTACGGCTCGAACACCGCACTCTGGACGCTGTCCCTCGAAGTCCAGTTCTATCTGCTCTATCCGCTGCTGTTTGCCGCGCACCGAAGGCTCGGCCCCAATCGCACGCTCATGGCCCTGATGGCGCTCGCCGCCGTATCGTTCGTATTGCTCGACCGGCACGGCGTGCTGATCTTCACGACCTATTGGTCGTCGTGGTATCTCGGCGCGTGGCTCGCCGAGCGTCAAGTGCGCGGCCAGCGGCTCGCGCGCGGCTGGCTGCTGTTCGCGACGCCGCTCCTGCTCGTGATCGGCGACCGTCTGTCGATGGGCCACGGACGCATTCTCTGGTGCCTGCCCTGGGCGCTCGCGTTCACGCCCTGCCTCGACGCCCTGCTGCATGCGCGCCCGCGCGGCACGCTCGCGATGCGTATGTTCGAAAAGGTCGGCGCATTCAGCTATTCGCTCTACATCGTGCATATGCCGGTCTGCATCGCGCTGTTCTACTGGCTGCTCAATTCGACGCGCCAGGTCAGCATTCTCTGGGCCTTCGCCTGCTTTTTCATCGCGCTGGCCGTGGCCTATGTGTTCCATCTGCTGGTCGAGCGGCCCGCCATCGCGGTGCTGCGCCGCGCGTCCGCACAACGCCAGGCCGCCGCGCGCCAGGTGGGCGCCGCGTGAGCCCCTCATGAACGGCGGCATGGGCGCGCTGTTGCGTGGCGCGCACGCCGCGCCCCTGTGTGCGAAGGCGAACGGACAGTTCCCTCCCGCAAAATTAAATTTGACTTACAGAATATTTCTCGCCCGCAAATGGTTGCTGGGAAAGGCGCTGGGCGCGGATAAGTCAGGCGGTAACGGGGTTTTCTTCCTGTCGTGAACTCACCGAGGTGCAACGGGGCATCGCGCAAACGGTGACGAATCGACGATCCAATGATTTTCCGATGGCCGATCAAAGATATTGGGAGACCGGCAAATGTCACATCGCGATGCACTATCCGGCGGCCTTCAAGGCAGCCCGGATACGGGACGAGGTGTCGTGGCGCGTTTCGAGGCAATACGCGCGGAGTTCGGCGACCGCCTTGCCGCCATCGACGCAACAGGCGAGGAACGTTACGCCGAACTCGGCGAACGCTCGGCCAGGCTGGCCACCGCGCTGCTCGAACGCGGACTCGCACCCGGCGAGCGCTGCGCAATCATGGTGCCGCGCGGGCGCGACACGCTGGCGCTGATTCTCGCGATCCTGCGCGTGGGCGCGGTCTACGTGCCGCTCGATCCGGCCTACCCGCGCGCGCAGCTCGATTTCATCGTGGCCGATTGCGCGCCCGCGCTCGTGATCGCCGACGCCGCCACGCTCGCCAACGCCAGCGAATCCTACGGCATCCTGATCGATATCGCGGATCTCGTGGCGGCGGAGAAAAACGCCGAACCGGCAGCGCTGCATGACAGTGGCCGCGACGACGCGGCCTACATCATGTATACGTCGGGCTCGACCGGCAAGCCGAAAGGCGTGATCGTGCCGCATCGCGCGATCCTGCGGCTCGTGCAAGGCCAGACGTTCACCGCGCTCACGCCGGACACGCGCTTCCTGAATCTCGCACCGCTCGCCTTCGACGCGAGCACGCTGGAGATCTGGGGCCCGCTGCTCAACGGCGGCTGCGCGGCCATCGTCAACGAGGTGCAGCCTTCGCTCGACGCCATCGCCGCCGACATCGCGCGGCTCGGCGCGACCAGCGCATGGTTCACGGCGGGCCTCTTCAACGCGCTCGCCGATTACCGGCTCGACGCGTTCGCGCCGCTTCAGGAAGTGCTCACGGGCGGCGACGTGCTCTCGCCGCTGCACGTGCGCAAGGTGATGGACGCGCACGCCGGCCTGCAAGTCATCAACGGCTACGGTCCGACCGAAAACACCACGTTTTCGTGCTGCTATCGCATTGCGCGCGACGAAGCGCTCGCTAACGGCGACGCGATTCCAATCGGCCACGCGATTGCCGGCACGCAGGCGCATATCGTCGACGAAAAGCTCGCACCGGTCGCCGATGGCGAAGTGGGCGAACTCGTGGTGGGCGGCGACGGCGTCGCGCTTGGCTACCTGAACCGGCCCGATCTGAGCGCGGAAAAATTCGTCGACGACGTCTTCACGCCAGGCGCGAAGCTCTATCGCACCGGCGACCTCGTGCGCCGCCGCGCGGACGGCGCGATCGATTTCCTCGGCCGCAACGACCGGCAGATCAAGATCGCGGGCAAGCGTATCGAACTCGACGAAATCGAGCATGCGCTGCGCGTCGCGCCGGGCGTCGCCGATGCGGCCGTGGCCGCATTCGAAGGGCGCAACGGCAAGGCCATCGCGGGCTTCGTGAAAGCCGACGCCGCTTCCGCGTCGGCGTTTCTCGACGCGCTGCGCACGCATCTGAAAGCGGCCCTGCCCGATTACATGGTGCCGACCGAGTTGCGCGTGCTGCCCGACTTCCCGCTCACGCCGAACGGCAAGATCAATCGCAAGGCGCTGCTCGCGGAACTGGACGTGCCCGCTGCACCGTCGGCAAGCAAGCAAACGCAAAATCAGACGCAAGAGCACGACATCGCCGACCAACTCGCCGCCGTATTCGAAGGCCTGCTCGGCAAGCCCGTCGAGCGCCGCGCGAACTTCTTCGACCTCGGTCTGCGCTCGCTCGATCTGATGCGCGCGCACGCGATCATCGCGCGCGACGTCACGCAGGGTCTCGCACTCGTCGATCTGTTCCGCCATCCGAACGTCGATGCGCTGGCCGCGCATTCGCGCGCCACGCTCGGCGCGACGCAAGGCGGCAAGCTCGAAGCGCGCCGCGCGCAGACGAGCGGCGCCATCGCCGTGATCGGCATGGCCGGGCGCTTTCCGGGCGCGCGCAACGTCGCCGAACTGTGGGCCAATCTGCTCGCGGGCCGCGACTGCGTCACGCATTTCGACGTGTCGGAACTCGAAGACAGTTTCGACGACGCGATGCGCCGCGACCCGAGCTATGTGAAGGCGCGGCCGATCCTGCCCGATGTCGATCGCTTCGACGCGGGCTTCTTCGGCATGCTCGCGCGCGAGGCCGCGCTGACCGATCCGCAACAGCGCCTGTTCCTCGAAATCGCGTGGGAAGCGTTCGAGGATGCGGGCTACGATCCCGCCGCCATCGCGGGCGCGGTCGGCGTGTTCGCGGGCACGTCGATGAACACGTACTTCCTCAAGCACGTGCTCTCCGACCGCAGCGTGATCGACGAATTCACGAGCCAGTTCCAGATCGGCGAGTATCAGAAGCTGGTCGGCGCGGGCGATTTCGTCGCCACGCGCACGGCTTACAAGCTCGGCCTCAAGGGTCCGGCGATTTCGGTGCAGACGGCCTGCTCGACCTCGCTCACGGCCATCGTCCTCGCCGTCGAAAATCTGCGCGCGGGACGCTGTGACATGGCGCTCGCCGGCGGCGTGTCGATCACCTTCCCGCAGAAGCGCGGCTACTTCTACCAGGAAGGCGGCATGGGCGCGGCCGACGGCGTGTGCCGTCCGTTCGACGCCCACGCGCAAGGCACGGTGTTCGGCAGCGGCGCGGGCGTGGTGCTGCTCAAGCGGCTCGAAGACGCGCTCGCCGACAACGATCCGATCAGCGCCGTGATTCGCGGCGTCGGCATGAACAACGACGGCTCGGACAAGGTCGGCTTCACCGCGCCGAGCGTCGACGCGCAGGCGCGCGCCATCGCCATCGCGCATGCCGAGGCGGGCATCGATCCGGCCACCATCGGCTACATCGAGGCGCACGGCACGGCCACGCCGCTCGGCGATCCGATCGAATTCGCGGGGCTCGTGCAGGCGTTCCGTCTGGGCGGCGTCGAAGGCGGCCAGTTCTGCGCGCTCGGCTCGGCGAAGGCCAACGTCGGCCACCTCGACGCGGCGGCGGGCGTCACCGGCCTGATCGCGGCGTCGCTCGCGCTGCGCGACCGCACGCTGCCGCCGCTGTCGCATTTCCAGTCGCCGAATCCGGGCATCGATGCGGCGCGCAGCCCGTTCTACTTCAACACCACCGCGCGCGCATGGGCCGATGGCCCGACGCCGCGCCGCGCGGGCGTGAGTTCGTTCGGCGTGGGCGGCACGAACGTGCACGTGCTGCTCGAAGAAGCGCCTGCGCGCGAACGCGTGGACGCCTCACAGCAGAATCCGCAGACGCCACAGACGCCGCAACTTCTGCCGATCTCGGCCCGCAGCGCGCCCGCGCTCGAACGCGCGAAAGCGAATCTCGCCACTTATCTCGCCAAGCCGCTCGCGGCGGCGCATGAGCAAGTCGCACTGGCCGACGTGGCCGCGACGCTGCAAACGGGCCGCCGCGCGTTCGCGCATCGCGCGGTGATCGTCGCCGACAGTCTCGAACAGGCGCAGGCGAAGCTGCACAAAGGCGCGCTCGAAGCACAGGCGCCGCAAGCCGCGCCCGCCGTGGTCTTCATGTTCCCCGGCCAGGGCGCGCAGTATCCGGGCATGGGCGCGGCGCTCTATCGCAGCGAGCCGGTGTATCGCGAGTGGATCGACAAGGGCGCGGAAGCGTTGGCGCCGCATCTCGGGCTCGATATCCGCACGATGCTGCTCAGCGATGTGCCCGAAGGCGACGACACCCCGCATCCGATCCGCTCGACGATCTACGCGCAGCCCGCGCTGTTCCTCACCGAGTACGCGCTCGCGCAATTGTGGATCTCGCGCGGCATCGTACCGGCGGCGATGATCGGCCATAGCGTCGGCGAACTCGTTGCGGCCTGCGTGGCCGAAGCGATCGAATTCGAGGACGCGCTGCGCCTGATCGCGCAACGCGGCGCGCTGATGCAGTCGGCCGAACCGGGCGCGATGCTGGTCGTGCGCCTGCCCGAAGCCGACCTGCGCGCGACGCTGCCCGAGGACGTCGATCTCGCCGCCATCAACGCGCCGACGCTGAGCGTCGTGGCCGGTCCGTTCGCCGCCATCGAGGCGTTCGAAGCGACGCTGAAGGCGCGCGATATCGAGCATCGTCGACTGCACACGTCGCACGCGTTCCACTCGCGCATGATGTCCGGCGTGGTGGAAGAACTCGCCAAGGTCGCGGACCGCCTCACGTTCTCGCCGCCGAAGATTCCGTATGTGTCCTCGGTGACGGGCCAGTGGGCGGCGTCCGACCGTCCGGTGTCGGGCCGCTACTGGGCGAGCCATTGCCGCGACGTGGTGCGTTTCGCCGATGCGCTCGCGACGGTCACCGCGCAGGGCAAGCCGCTGCTGCTCGAAATCGGCCCGGGCCGCACGCTCGCGACCTTCGCCACGCAAGGGCTGACGAAAGACCGCTATCAGGCGGCGATCGCTTCGCTGCCCGATTTCGCGCAGCGCGAGCGCGAACTGAGCGTGCTCGCCGAAGCGACCGGACGGCTCTGGCTCAACGGCGTGACGCCGGACTGGCGCGCACTGCACAGCGCCGACGCCCGCCGCGTCGCGCTGCCGACGTATCCGTTCGAACCCGAACGGCACTGGGTCGACGCGCCCGCATCGGCGGCGTCCCGTCCGACTCAGACACAAGCCGCGACAGAAACAACAACACAGACAACTACGCAGACAACAACACAAACAGCGACGCAAGCCGCGGCGATTGCCGCGCCCGCTTCCACCAACGCGATTACCGACCATCCTCAGACCGCCATGGCCCAAACCGCTCAAATCGACCGCAAGCCGCGTCTCGTCGCCGAACTGGCGTCGCTCCTCACCGAAATGTCGGGCGAGGCGCCGGACACCTCCGATCCGAATGTGACGTTCTGGGATCTCGGCTACGACTCGCTGTTCATGGGTCAGGTCTCGCGCCAGCTGCGCCGCCGCTACGACGTGACGATCAGCTTCCGCCAGATCATGAGCGACTATCCGACGCTGCCCGCGCTCGCGCAGTTCCTCGACGGCGCGCTGCCGCCCGACCCGGAACCGGTGGCCGCGCCCGCGCCGGTTGAAGCGGTTGCGGTTGCCGCGCCGGTTGCTGTTGCGCCTGTCGCTACACCGGTTGCTGCTCAGGTAAGCGCCGCGCCTGGCGTCACCGCCGTGACCGCCGTCACCGCGCTGCCCGTCACGGGCGACGTGCAATCGGTGATCCGCGACCAGATCGCCGCCATGCAATCGCTGATGACGCGTCAGCTCGAAGTGCTCCAAGGCGTGCCCGTCGTGGCTGCGCAACCTGTCGCGACAGTCGCGCCCGTTGCGGCGATCGCAGCGCCCGCGCCGGTTGCAGCATCCGCACCGATCGCCGCACCCGCAGCAGCACCCGCCGCCGCCGCGCACGCCGGCCCCGAAATCAAGTTCGAGGAAAACCGCCCGACGCGCTTCACCGCCTACAAGCCCGGCGCGACGACTTCGGCGCAAATGACCGACGTGCAAAGCGCCTTCATCGCCGATCTCGCCACGCGCTACTCGGCCAAAACGGCCACGTCGAAGTCGCGCACGCAGTCGTACCGCGCCGTGCTCGCCGACCCGCGCACCGCGAGCGGCTTCCGCGAAGAGTGGAAGGAACTCGTCTATCCGATCGTCGCGCAACGCTCGAAGGGCTCGAAGATCTGGGACGTCGACGGCAACGAATACATCGACCTCGTGAACGGCTACGGCCAGACCGCGTTCGGCCACACGCCCGACTTCGTCGTGGACGCCGTGAACGCGCAGATGGCCGAAGGCTTCGCGATCGGGCCGCAGTCGCCGCTCGCGGGCGAAGTCGCGCAGATGTTCGCCGACATGACGGGCCACGAGCGCGTCACGTTCTGCAACACCGGCTCGGAAGCCGTGATGGCCGCGATGCGCCTCGCGCGCACCGTGACGGGCAAGGACAAGGTGGTCTGCTTCGACGGCGACTATCACGGCCAGTTCGACGAAGTGCTGGTGAAACCCGGCAGCGAAGCGGGCGTGCCGCGCGCGTTCCCGCTCGCCCCCGGCATCCCGAACAGCTCGGTCGGCAACATGGTCGTGCTGCCCTACGCGCGCAGCGAAAGCCTGGAATGGATCAAGGCCAACATCGACGACATCGCCGCCGTGCTGATCGAGCCGGTGCAGTCGCGCCATCCGAATCTGCGTCCGAAGGAATTCGTGCAGCAGCTGCGTGACGTGACCGCCGCGAACGAATCGGCGCTGATCGTCGACGAAGTGGTGACGGGCTTCCGCGTGCACCCGGCGGGCATGCAAGGCTACTGGGGCATCAAGGGCGACATGGCGACCTACGGCAAGGTCGTGGGCGGCGGTCTGCCGGTGGGCGTGCTCGCGGGCACCGCGCAATACATGGATGCGCTCGACGGCGGCCAATGGCAATTCGGCGATGCGTCGGTGCCCGAAGTGCCGCCGACTTTCTTCGCCGGCACGTTCGTGCGCCATCCGGTCGTGCTGGCCGCGATGAAGGCCGTGCTGCTGCATCTGAAGGCCGCCGGACCCGCGCTGCAAGAAACGCTCGGCGCGCGCATGGACGGCCTCGTGCAGCGCATCAACACGCATCTGGAGAAAGTGGGCATCGCGTCGCGCGCGGAGACGTTCTCAAGCTGGTTCTACATCAGCTTCGCGAGCGAGGATCGCCTGGGCAGCCTGTTCTACGCGTATATGCGCTTCCTCGGCGTGCACATCATGGAAGGCTTCCCCTGCTTCCTGACCACGAGCCATTCCGACGAAGACATCCGCAAGATCGGTGACGCCTTTGTCGAAGCCATCGCCGCGCTGCAATCGGCGGGCATTCTCGGCGGCACGGCGCAGCCGGTCGACACGCCCGCTGCGATTCCCGCAGCGGCAACGGCAGCGCCCACGCAAGCGCCGCTGACCGAGCCGCAAAAGGAAATCTGGATGTCGGCGCAGCAAAGCCATGAGGCTTCGCTCGCGTTCAACGAATCGTTCACGCTGGAGCTGAATGGCGATCTGAACGAAGCCGCCTTCGAACGCGCCTTCGCGGCGACGGTCGCGCGTCACGACGCCTTGCGCGCGCACTTCTCGCGCGTCGGCGATACGATGTTCGCCGACCCGGCCGCCCGCGTGCCGCTCGAACACATCGATCTCTCGACGCAAGCCGACGCGCACGCGCAACTCGCCGCGCTCGTCGACGCCGAAGCGCGCGAAGTCTTCGACCTCACGCGCGCGCCGCTGGCCCGCGCCGCGCTCGTGCGTCTCGAAGCGAACAAGTGGGCCTTCGTGTTCACCGCGCATCACATCATCTGCGACGGCTGGTCGATCAACATCATCCTGCGCGATCTGCAGGCGCTCTACGCCGCCGATGTCTCGGGCACGCCCGCCGAACTCGACGACGTGCAGAGCTTCCTCGCCTTCGCGAAAGCGCAGGACGAAGCGGGCGTCGACAAGGACACGCGCGACTTCTGGATGAACCTGCATCGCGAGGGCGCGCCGCAACTCGACCTGCCCGGCGACCGCGTGCGTCCCGAAGTGAAAAGCTTCAACGGCGCATCGACCACGCGTCTCTTGAACGCCGATCTGCTCAAGCAACTCAAGACCGCCGCGTCGAAGCAAGGCTGCTCGCTGTTCGCCGCGCTGTTCGGCGGCGCGCAAGTGCTGTTCGGCCGCCTCGCGGGCCGCGACGACGTGGTGATCGCCGCGCCGATGGCGGGCCAGTCGCAAGCCGGTGAAGCGCTGCTGGCCGGTCACTGCGTGAACTTCCTGCCGCTGCGCGTGAAGTTCGACGGCGCACAGTCGTTCGCCACGCACATGAAGGCCGTGCGCGATCATCTCTACGATGCGGGCGATCGCCAGAACTACACGTATGGCGCGCTGGTGCGCGACCTCGGCATCAAGCGCGACTTCAGCCGCCTGCCGCTGACCGATCTGCAATTCAATCTGGAGAAGGTCGATTCGCAGCTCGACATGGCGGGCGTGAGCACGCGCTTCGCGCCGAACGCGAAGGCCTATAGCAACTTCGATCTGTTCCTGAACGTGATCGAATCGGCGCAAGGTCTGCGGCTCGATTGCGACTTCAACACCGACGTCTACGACGAATCGACGATCCAGCGCTGGCTCGGTTACTACGAAACGCTGCTGGGCGCGATCGCCGCCAACGCCGACACGCCGGTCGCCGCGCTGCCGCTGCTCGGCGACGTCGAGATCCGCCATCTGCGCGACGAGTTGAACGCCTCGCAGCGCGACTACGATCTCACGCAGACCACGCCCGCGCTGATCGCCGCGCAAGCGCACAAGACGCCGGAAGCCGTCGCCGTCGCCGACGAAGTCGCGAGCCTCAGCTACAGCGAACTCGACGCGCGCGCCGATCAGATCGCACGCGGCCTCGCGGCATCGGGCATCGCGCCGCACGGACGCGTCGCCATCGCGATGGAACGTACGGCCATGACCGTGGCCGCGATGATCGGCGTGTGGCGCGCGGGCTGCGCCTACGTGCCGCTCGACATGACGATGCCGGCCGCGCGCCTGCGTCAGATTCTCGACGGCGCGGGCATCGCCGCCGTGCTCAGCGACGAAGGCAGCCGCGCCGTGCTGGAGCCGGGCGACCATCGCGTGCTCGAACTCGAAGCGCTGCTCGCGCAACACGACGACAAGAGCGTGGCCCTGCCCCGCGTGCAGGACGCCGATGCGGCCTACGTGATCTTCACGTCGGGTTCCACGGGCCAGCCGAAGGGCGTGGAAATTCCGCATCGCGCGCTCAGCAACTTCCTGCTCTCGATGGCGCAGGAGCCGGGCTTCACGGCGCAGGACCGCATCGTCGCCGTGACCACGTTCTCGTTCGATATTTCGGGCCTCGAACTGTTCCTGCCGCTCGTGACCGGCGGCCAGGTGTTCGTCGCCGGACACGCGGAAGTGCGCACCGGTTACGAGCTGGTTTCGCGGATGAAGGCGCAGGCGTCCACGATGCTGCAGGCCACGCCGTCGCTCTGGCGCATGCTGCTCGAAGCGGGCTTCAAGGCGCCGCAAGGCTTCAAGATCCTGTGCGGCGGCGAACCGCTGCCGCGCGATCTCGCCGACGCGCTGCTCGCCACGGGCGCCGAAGTCTGGAACCTCTACGGCCCGACTGAAACGACGATCTGGTCCGCCGCCGCGCGCGTCGATGCCAACGGCCCCGTGATCCTCGGCGCGCCGCTCGCGAACACGCAGCTGCACGTGCTGACCGACGATCTGCGTCTCGCGCCCGAAGGCGTCACCGGCGAACTGTGGATTGGCGGCGACGGGCTCGCGACGGGTTACTTCAACCGCCCCGACCTCACCGATGCCGCGTTCCGCACGGTCGCGATCGAAGGCGGCGCGCCCGCGCGTCTCTATCGCACCGGCGATCTCGCGAAGCGCCTCGCCGACGGCTCGCTCCAGCATCTGGGCCGCCGCGATCAGCAGATCAAGCTGCGTGGCTTCCGCATCGAGATCGAGGACATCGAAGCGGCGCTGCGCAAAGCGCCGGGCGTCGCGGCGGCGGCGGTCGCGCTGCATGAGGTCAACGGTCATCCGCGTCTCGTGGGCTACGTCGTCGAGACGCAGGACGGCAAGGCGGATCTCGGCGAAATCGCCGCTTACGTGGCGCTCGAATTGCCGACCTACATGGTCCCGACGCTGTGGATGACGCTCGCCGCGCTGCCGCAGACGCAGAACGGCAAGCTCGACCGCAAGGCGCTGCCGGTGCCGACCGCCGACATGGTGGCCGCGCCCGCACGCCACGCGCATGCGGCTCATGCGACGCTGAAGGCCGTGCCGCAGACTGCCGCGCCCGTCGAAGCTGAAAGCGCCGACACACACGCAGAAGCGCTCGCCGAAGCGCCCGCCGCGAGCGAACCCGCCGCGCTGACGCCCACGCAAGCCGCGCTCGTCTCGATCTGGTCGGACGTGCTCGGCGTGCAGCAGATCGGCATCGACCAGCCGTTCTTCAGCCTCGGCGCGGACAGCCTGCAATTGTTCCGCATCGTCGCCCGCATGAACGAGCGCGGTCTGGGCGTGGATGCGCGTCAGCTGATGAAGAACGTCTCGATCGCGCAACTGGCGGCGAGTCTCGATGGCGCGCAGGTCGAGGAAGTCGCCGAAGCGGCCGCGGTCGCGCGCCCCTCGATCCTCAACTTCAAGCGTCGCAACGCAGGAGGCATGTAAGCGATGAACGGGATAGCGTTGAAGATCGCCCCGGCGCAAGCAGCCGATGAGGCGGAAGCGTTGGATAGCGGCTACGCGCTGTTCCCGGCGACCGCTTGCCAGACGCGCTTCTGGCATGAGCAGAAGGCCTCGACGCAGGCGTCCGCGCTGAACATCGCGTTCCGTCTGCAACTGTCGGGGCCGCTGAGCGCCGCGAGTCTCGAACAGGTGCTCGCGGACCTGGTCGCGCGCCACGAAATCCTGCGCACGGGCTTTCTGATGACGGGCGCGGGGCTGCGCCAGCAGGTGTGGAGCGACGCGCCCTTCCGTCTCGACGTGATCGACCTGACCGGCTTCGACGATCAGGCCGCGCAGGCCGAAGCGCAGCGCGTCGGCGGCGAGCAGGCGCGCACGCCGTTCGACCTCGCGTCGCGCTCCTACTTTCGCGCCGTGTGGCTGCCGCGCTCCGCGACGCAAGGCGAGCTGCAACTGACCTTCCACTCGCTCGTAATGGACGGCTGGTCGTTTGCGATTCTCGTGCGCGAACTCGTCGAAGGACTCGCCGCGCTGCACGCGGCCAAGGACGCCGATTATCCCGACGTCGAACTCCATCACGGCGACTACGCGCTGTGGAAAGAGGAGTTCCTCGCGAGCGGCGCGCTCGATCGGGCGCGCGCGCACTGGCGCAGCGAGCTGCACGGCTTCAGCCGCTTCGACGTGCCGGGCGACCGCGCGCGTCCGCGTGAACGGCGCTTCCAGGGCGTGATCCGCTCGATCCTGCTGCCGCTCGACCTGAGCGAACATCTGATCGCCGCGGCCAAGGCGCAAGGCGTGACGCTATTCAGCGTCGCGGCGGCGAGTCTCGCGATGGCGCTGCAAAAAGCGGCCGATGGTGCGGGCGTTGCGAGCGTGGCAAAAATTGCTATCGGCACGCAAATGTCCGTGCGCGATCAGCAGGAACTCGAAGGCGTGATCGGGCCGCTGATCAATACGGTGATCCTGCGCCTCGACATCGCGCCGGGCAGCACGCTCGCTTCGGTGATCGCGCAGTGCGGCGCGAAGCTCAGCGACGCCATCGAGCATCTGCACGTGCCGTTCGAGGAAATGCGCGAGATGGCGGGCGAAGCGTCCGACACCGACCGCCCGCCGCTGTGCTCGGTGAACTTCGCGTTGCAGCAGAGCTTCGTCGGCATGGGCGACGAGGTGCGCCGCGATGCGTTCGCCGCGACCACCTCGCCGTCGTTCAACGCGGGCGCGCTCTACGACCTCAACTTCTTCATGGTGCGTCGGCCCGAAGGCTGGCGCATCTCGTGCGAAGGCGATCTCGATCTCTACGATGTCGAGACCATCGACGCGCATCTCGCAACATGGCGCGAGATGCTGGAGCGCGTGCAGATCTCGGCGCCGGTGCCGGTTTCGAAAACCGCTGCCGTTCAGGCGCCCGCGCCGCTCGCGGCGGGCGTCGGCAACAGCGGCTTCATGAGCCAGGCGGAGATGGAAGCGAAGGCGCGTAACATCGTCCGCTTCAACGAAGACGCGGCGGGCACGCCCGTGATCGCGCTGAACAACACCGCCGTGCTGTACGGCCTCGCGCAGCAGATCGGCACGGACCGGCCGTTTTTCGACATTCCGATGGTGCCGGAAGGCCCGCCGCGCGAGTTCCCGCCGCGCGCCTTCCAGGATCTCGCGGCGGATGCCGTGCGACTGATCCGCCTCGCGCGGCCCCACGGCCCATACATCCTGATGGGCCACTGCGTGCTGGGCGCGCTGTCGCTCGAAGCGGCGCATCAACTCCGGCGCGAAGGCGAAACCGTGGAGCTGGTCGTGCTCAACGACTCGTGGTGCCCCGGCTATCGCGAAGGCATGGGCTGGCTCGATCGCCAGATCCGCAAAATGCAGGTGCGCGCCGACAACATTCCGCGCGACTTCCGCAAGGCGATGCGCGGCGAAATCTCGATGGTGTCGTTTCTCGAACAATATCGGATCGTGCGCACGCTCGGCATTGCGCGTTTCGCGCTCAAACTCGGCTTGATCAAGGGTGACGCTTCCGAGCACAAGGTGGCCGAGAACCGCTGGTACATCGAGTATCTGCTGGCCCAGCAAGCGCGTTACCGTCCTGCGCCTTACGACGGCGAAGTGCAGATTTTCCGCAGCGCGCAGGTGCTCAAGGGACGTCTGTTCGCGTGGGACCTCGGCTGGCAGTCCGCGCTGAAGGGCAAGGCGATCGTGACCGAAGTGCCAGGCATGCACGACCAGATCTTCCGGGCCGCGGGCACGGCTGTGATCGGCAAACAGTTGCGCGAGCGGCTTGCGGGTATCGGAGCGAGCGGCGTCGAAGCCGCTGCGCAGGCATCGGACGACGCGGCGCTGCATTCCTGAAACCTGCATAGGCCGTTATTCAGGATTCCTGTCCAGGATTCACACCGGCCCCGGCGAGATGAAATGACCCATGCTTCCTTGCGAACGATCCTGGTCGCCGCCGCGTGCGGCGCGCTGGCGCTCGGCGGCATCCTGTTCGCGAAAGCCACCGTGACGGCGCAGCAATCCGCCGACGCCGTCAGCGGCTCGCCCGCGTCCGCCGGCCGCGTGAATATCGCGGTGCTCGGCGACTCGGACAGCCAGTCCTATTACGACGGCCAGCGCGGCGGTGCATGGCGCGCGACCACGTGGCAATGGACCGAGGTGCTCGCGCGGCTGCGCGGCGACCAGATCGACTTCGGCAAATGGGGCGTATGGGGCAGCAACAAGTACGAGGCGTACGTCGCGGACAAACTCGGCCTTGGCGCGCGCTCGCCGCGCAAGACCGACTATCAGTACAACTTCGCCGTGAGCGGCGCGTCGTGCGAACAATTGATGGGCCGTTCGCAGCGTCAGGCACGCCGTCTCGTCGCCTTGATGGACACGGACCCGCAGGCGTGGAGCCATGCCGTCGTGCTGATCCGCATCGGCGTGAACGATATCGGTCAGCATGACATCCTCGACGCGTGGGCGCACGATCGCAACGCCGCGCGTCCCGCAGCGGTGACCGACGCGTGCATTAGCGCGGTCGGCGAGGCGGTCGGGCTCATTCGCAGCCATCATCCGCAAACGCGCATCGTCCTCGTGGGCGTGCTCAGCAATGCGGACTGGTCGGTGGAATTCGATCACTGGCAATCGGCCGCGGAGATCGCCAACATCGACGCCGGCCTCGATCGCTACGACAACGGCTTGCGCAAGCTGGCCGCGGCGAACGACAACGTCGTCTTCCTCGACGACCGCGCCTGGTTCAGAAGTCTTTGGGGCGAACGCGACGACCAGGGCCGCCCGGTGTACAAGACCGTGCGGCTCGCGCCGGGCTGGGCCATCACGAATACCGACGGCGACGATCCGCACAATGCCGTGCTGGCCGACGGCCACGCGGGCGTGGTCTGGAATACGCTGTGGGCGCAACACCTGGTCGGGACGCTGAACGCCGCGTTCGGGCTGCATATCGAGCCGATCACGGATGCGCAGGTCATCGGCTTTTTGCAGCCGGGTTTTGCGGACACGACGACAACACGCGCAGCCGCGCTCAACACGACGGGCGGCCAGCCCGGTTCGGCGCCGCCGCTCTCCTCCGCGACGAATCCCTAATCGCGGCCTTTACCGGTGCGCCCGCTCAGCGCAGGCGCAAATTTGCCATCGACCGACCGGACTCACGCCCCGCGCATGGCTTCAACGCGTCGCGCCGGTCACGGCTTTCAGCGAGTCCACGAGATGGCGCGCCGCCGCCTGCCAGGTGAAGCTCTCCGCCTGCCGGTATCCGGCCGCGATCATCGCTTGCCGCGCCGATTCGTCGTCGAGCGCCGCGAGAATCTGCGTGCGCCATGCCGGTGCGCTGAAGGGATTGGCATAGCTCGCCGCGTCGCCGCACACTTCCGGCAGCGCGCCCAGCGGCGCAGCGATCACCGGACAACCGAGCGCCATCGCCTCCAGCGGCGGCAAGCCGAATCCTTCGGTGAGCGAAGGAAACGCCAGCGCGCCCGCCTGCATCATGAGCGCGACGAGTTGCGCGTCGCTCACGCGGCCCGCGAATCGCACGTTAGACGGCACCCGATGCCCGAGCGCTTCGAAATCGGCGCGCGTCGCGACGCCGAACAGGACGAGTTCGAAATCGCTCAATGCCGGATCGGCAAACGCCTTCAGCAACACGCCGATATTCTTGTGCGGCTGCGTATTCGCGAGCGCGAGCACGTAACGCCGGGGCGTGAGTTTCAGCGCCGCGATCTGCGTATCGTCGGGACGCACCTGAAAAACGTGATCGCAACCGTTATGCACCACGACGATCTTGTCCGCGCTGGCAATGCCGTAACGCACGAGTTCCTGTTTCGAAAATTCCGAAACCGTAAAAATGATCTTGTGACGCTTGCCGATAAAGAAATATTGAAACTTGTACCAAAGCCGGAAAGGCAGCGAATAGGAATCCGGCGACGAATACACCTGCGCGTCGTGAATCATCGTCGCCGAATCGCGATGCAGCAGCGGCCCGAGATTGCATAGATTGAGAATGAAATCGCGTCGGCGCGCCAACGGAAAATAGCACTGCTCCCACGCGATGCGATGCATTTTGCGCGCCCAGCGGCTTTCGCGAATGCACGCGATATTGCGGTAGCGCGGAACGTCGACATGATCTCTCACCACGAGCGCGTAATCGACATCGCCGCCCGCATGCGCGGCGATCAAGGCGTCCGTGGCCGCCACGAGCTGCTCGGCGACCCGATGCACGCCCGTGGGCGCCGCGCCGAAGAATTTGCCGTTGAATGCAATCGTCTTCATAGTTTTTCCGCACGCTCCGGCGTCAGGCGGCCACGCACGAAATCGCAGACGCCGATCCAGTTGCCGCGCAAACGGCCGCGCCGGTCGACCCACGGCTCCGGCACGAAACTGCGCAGGACGTTGCTCACCACATTGCGCAGCACGTGACGCAGCGCGTCGCGCAACGGCATGGTTTTCTTTTTCACCAGATAAAGCGGATTGATCACCTGCGAATAGCCGAATTTGCGCCCGGACACGCGTCCGCGCTTCACGCCCATATGCACGCCCACGGCCGTATTGATCCGCACGACGCGCCCGCCACGATTCCAGATCTGGCCGCCGAAATCGCGATCCTCCTGCCAGCCGTAAAGCACCAGACGTTCGTCGAAACGCAGGCCCGCGATGCTGCTGCAACGGAACGCCATGTTGCAGCCATAGGGACCGCCCGTCGGCGTGATACGCATCGACGCGGGCAGATCGTCGGTCGTCGCGACAATCGCGCGCGCTTCGTCATACGAGTAGCCCGGACCGTGGATGCCGTCCGCGAGCACCGTGCCGGTCACGCAGGCAATCGACGCATCGGTTTCGAGCGCTTTCAGCGTCTCGGCGATCCAGCGCTCGTGCATGAGGAAATCGTCGTCGAGGATAATCACCACGTCGAAATCGGCCGGCACGTGATTCAACGCGTGATTGCGTTGCACCGAACTGCCAGCTCGCCCCTTGATGACAAGTAAGCCAGGCTGCTGCGCCTGCAAATCGCCGATGTCCGCATCCGAGACGCAGGACACGATAACCAGATCGGGCTTCACCGTTTGCAGGCTCACGAAACCGACGACTTGCGGCAGAATTTCCGCACGCCCGAGCGTCGGGAAGATCACGCAGACTTTTGGCTTCTTGTCGAAGGGTACCGAATTCATTTTTTTCCCGTTGAGAGCTTAATCGCGCGAGCGCGCCAATCGCGCATCCAATGACACCGCATTGCCGTTGCCGAAAAATCCGCCGAGCAGCCCCGCACGCCAGACCCCGAATATCAGCATCGCCAGCAAAGCCGTTTCGCCGATCAAGCGCGCTTCGGCCATGCCTTCCGCACCGCGATAATTCGCCAGCGGAATTGCCACGACCAGATTCAGGAGCGCGCTCGCGAAGCCCGTCCACAACAGCAGTCTTTCGAGCTTGCGCGGCAGAATGAAATAGAGGCCCAATACGCGCGTGCACACGCTGATCGGCAGCACGAATACCAACACGTTGAGAATCGGCACGGCGGGGCGGAATTCATGGCCGAATGCGAGCGGCACGATCCATTCCGACAAGGTCCTCGTGACGATCACGCCGACAATCGCGCCGAACAGGAAAACGGCCAGAATGCGCCGCGCGAGCCAGTTGGCCCTGGCCTCGTCGTGCGCGACCAGAAACATGACTTTCGGCGTGAGCACCTGCGCGGCGGGCACCATGATGCCCATGGCGGCAGCGATCAAACGCTCCGATATGCCGAACGCGCTGACCTCCGCGGGTGAAGCCATCAGCGACAAAATATAGGTCGACGCGGCGAGTATCAGCACCGCCGTGCCGTTATAGAGAAAGATCGTGGTCGAGCTTTTGATCACCGCGAAAGCCGCGCGCACCGGCGCGAGAAATCCTGTCGACTCCCTGCGCACCAGCCAGTAAGCCACTCCGTTTTGAACGACGCCGGACGCGAAGGTCAGCGGAAACACCAGCGAGAGATCCGCAGGCTTGCGAATAAATACGATCAGCAGCGTGAGCGACATCACGAGGCCCATCACTTCGATCATCATGCTCGTGCGCACGCGGCCCGTGCTGGCGAAATACCAGCCGAGATTGAACGCCGCGAGAATCCCGCCGACGACAATAAAATACGGCGCGCCGGGCACGCTGGAAATCACTTCGGAGCGAAAGGCCGCAATCAATCCGATCACGGCCGCAGGCACGCCGATCAACAGGCGCGCCGTGAAATGCTCGCGAAAAATCCGGTCGTTTTTGCCGGGGTGATCGGATTGCACCAGCTCGCGTCCGCCGACGGTCGCCAGGCCGAAGTTGACGAGCAGCCAGAGCGAATTGGACAGCGACATGCCGGCCAGCACCGCGCCGTAGCCGTTCGCGCCCAGCACGCGCCCGTAGTAAGGAATCAGGACGAGCGGATAAAGATAGCGGAACGCATAGGACAGATAGACGGCGAACAGATCGAGTTTCGACAGCGATGTGTCGAGCTTTTTCATGATCCCCCCTGAGAGACCCATCGTCCGCGTGCGATCGCGCGACGCGTCATACGTGGCGAAAGCGCGCCCGCCGCCGCCGCGAAAATATAGAAAGGCGCGCCCAGTTCGAATACGCCTGCGGACGCCGAGGCCACGATCAAGGTTGCGATCATGCCGTGACGCGCCGCGTAGCAGACCGCGCGTTCGGTGAAGCCATACGCGGTGGGAATCGGCGTCAGCAAGGACGTGCCGAGAAACATGCCGTAGCACACCACGCCCACCACGCCGAGATTCGCGAGCACGACGATCAGAAAGCTGGAAGTGCGAATGCTGCCGAGCCCGACGCCGAGGCCATAGGTGTCGAGGAAGTTGGTGATGCCCTGCGCGTTCCAGCCCATCCGCTCCACACCCGAGGAACTGCCCGCTTTGCTGAACACCGCCGTGTCGAAGAAATCGGTGATTGCATTGGCGACGCTCGGCAGGAACAAAATCACGTAGAGCACGACGAGCAGTCCCGCGCAGGCCCCGATGACCCAGAGCCGCTGTTTGCGCACGATGGCCGCGCGCGAGATCACGCCGGGACGGCTGAACACGAGCACGCCCGAGTAGGCGGCCAGCCCGACATAGGCCGTGCCCGACGTCGACAACAGCAGCAGGATGCCCGTGGCCAGCGAGAGCGCGCCCGAGATTTTCGTGCGGTAACCCACGAGCCAGAGATTCAGGCAAAAGATAAACAGCGGCAGCGTAAAGCCCGAATAGGCGGACGTCTCGCTGAAGGTGCCGCTGATGCGCACGAGACCGCCCATTTCCTCGCCGGTCAGATCGGCGAATTGCGCAGTTTTGATCGCGGACATCGCATCGATACCGGCCGTATGAAAAACGATGTCGAGGCAACCGGCAATCACGTCGAGAAACGCCAGCACGAAGATCGCGCTCGCCAGCGTCCAATACACGCCGCGATATTTCAGGAACGCGTAGGTCGCGCAATACACGATGACGTCGCTGACGCAATAGACCGACTGGGACAGATTGCCCGACACCGGCGCAAGCGGCCGAAGCAGCACTTCCTGGCTGCTGCGGTCGACGGGATACACGAGCGTCGAGCCGAGCAGCAGACGCGGCAGCAGGATCGCGCCGACGACGCCCCACAGGCAGGTACACAGCAGCCAGAAGCCGGGCTTGTCGAGTGAGACCGCATCGGCGAGCGTCTTGCCGCCGGCGAGATTGAACGCGCGGATCGCGAAGAACGCCAGGAACAGTTGCGCAGGCAAAATCCCGACGCCGCCCAGACCGAGCGCGAGCGTGCTGCCGAACAGCGCAAACACCGCCATCGCGTAAATGGCGCAGCGATGCGACACATAAAGCGCCACCAGTCCCGTGACGAACACGATCAAACCGTATATCGACAGTTCCACTTCCCTGCCCCCAAAATGCGTTCGCTCGCCGGTCGCGCACGCGCGATGTCGTTATCGCATCTGCCCGAATTCACCTGCGTTGCGCGCGTCGACACGTTGTCAAGCCGACTGCCAACGCCGCACGACTTGAGGCGTATCCGTGAAGCCCTTGCCCGCATCCATCGCGCGCTCGACCACGCTGAGAAACTCCTGCTTGAATCGCTCCTCCGTAAAGCGCAAGGCGTTGCGGCGGCACACGTCTGGTCTAAGCGCGGGCTGGCGTTCGAAACGCTCGACCGCATCGACGATCGCTTCGACGCTCTGCTCGCCGAAGAACAGCCCCGTGCCGCGATCCGGGTCCGCCGAATCCACCACGATTTCGCGCGAGCCGCCGCGTCCGAACGCGATGACCGGCGTGCCGCACGCCTGCGCTTCGACCACCGAAATGCCGAAGTCCTCTTCCGCCGCCACGACGAACGCGCGCGCGCGCTGCATGTGATCGACGAGCACCGAATCGGGTTGATAGCCGAGCAAGGTCACGTTCGGCGCGGCGCAGGCTTTGACCCGGTCGAAATCCGCGCCGTCGCCGATCACCACGAGCCGCTTCGACGGCATCGCCGCAAACGCCTCGACGATCAGCGGAATGCGCTTATACGGCACCATGCGCGAGGCGATCAGATAAAAGTCCTCGTGCTGCTCGCACAATTCGAAACGCTCCACGTCGACGGGCGGATACACCACGGTCGCTTCGGTGCCATACGCTTTGCGAATGCGCCGCCCGACGAAGGCCGAATTGGCGACGAAGGCATCGACGCCATGCGCCGTGCGCTGATCCCAGATGCGCATGTAATGCAGCAGCATGCGCACGACCCAGCTTTTCATGCCGCGCTGCAAACCGGCTTCGGAAAGATATTGATGCTGTAGATCCCACGCATAGCGAATCGGCGAATGCACGTAGCTCACGTGCACCTGATTCGGTCCCGTCAAAATGCCTTTGGCCACGGCATGGCTCGACGAAATCACGAGATCGTACGAAGACAGATCGAATTGCTCGATCGCGAGCGGCATCAGCGGCAAATAGCTGCGAAACGACGAACGCGCGCGCGGCAGATGTTGAATGAACGAGGTCTTCGCGTGACGTCCGCCGAGCACGCTGCGTTGCGCTTCGGGAAAGAAGTCGACCACGCTGAACAAATCGGCTTGCGGAAACAGCTGAAGAATCTGCTCGACGACTTTCTCCGAGCCCGCATAGGTGACCAGCCATTCATGCACGAGCGCGACGCGGCCAAAGCGGCGCGGGTCGTTCGCGAGAGTGGAGGCAAGCGTTACATTAGCCACGGCGAAATCTCCTCGATCAGCTTGACGGCGGTGGCGTGCCACGTCAGCTCCGCCGTGCGTGCGCGGCCGCGTTCGCGCAGGTTCGCGCGCAGCGCGGCATCGGCTGTGATGCGTTCGAGCAGGCGCGCGAGCTCCACCGGATCGTCCGGCGACGTGTACAGCACGGCATCGCCGCACGCTTCCTGCACGGCGGGCAAACGCGAGGCGATCACCGGGCAGCCGAGCGCCAGCGCCTCGACCGGCGGCAACCCAAAGCCCTCGTAACGCGACGGATACACGAAACACGCCGCGCGCCGATACAAGGCCGCCAGTTCGCCGTCGCTCACATAGCCGAGATGCTTGACGAACTCGGGCAACGCGTCCTGACCGCTTCCATAAACTTTGGCATCGCCGCCGCCCACCACGACGATGTCGAATTGCGCGTCGCGAATCAGACGCGCGGCGTCGGCCACGAGCTGAAAATTCTTGTGACGATTGAGGCTGCCCACCGCGAGCACGAAAGGCCGCGCACCGAGCGCGGACGTCACCGTACTTTCGTCCTGTTGCACGCGCAGCATGTGCTCGCCGCTTTCGTACACCACGCCGATCTTGCCCGCCGGAATCCGGTACGCATCGGACAATTCGCGCCGCGAGAATTCGGACACCGTAATCACGCGCTGCGAGACCTGACCGATACGCGGCGCCATCAGCCGATACCAGGCGACGAACGAGCGGCTGTAACTCTCGGGCACGCGCGCGGGCGCAGCGTCGTGCAGCACCGTGACCTGGCGGCGATACAGCAGCGGCCCGGAATTGCAGAGGTTGAGCAGCAACCGGCCACGCGCGGCGTGGAGCAACGCAATCTGTTCCCAACGCAAACCGCCGCCTTTGCCGCTCGCACGCAATCCAACGTGCCTGAATGGATTCGCCATTTCTGCCAGCGCCTCGGGCACGATAATCTCGGTGCGCAATCCGGCCACACGCGGGTCGCGCGACTCGATCATCTGATCGAGCGCGCGAATGGTTTCGAACGCAAAGCGATCGACACCGGTTGCGCGCCGCCCGAGAAAACGGCCGTTGATCAGCAGATTGGGAACAAGCAGGTCTTTCATTGGATCGGTCCAGGGCATCGCTCATGTCCCGGCATCATCCGTGCACGCAGCCACCGCAACACGACCGGATTCGACAAGCCACACCATGCAATTGGTATGAGTGCGAGTGTGGACGATCTTCCCATCGTCGAATGTTCGGCTACGCTCATGTCGTGCTATTTCGCGAAGCACGGTTTACATTGTTTGCGCAATGTGACGCGCACCACGTAGCGGAACAGTTAATTCGATTGTTTAAATATCGACATTTCTATAATTGCTCTGCAGATTTCCGTTACGCCGCCGGTTTCCGAGTTGGACGAATGCGTAAAAGCGTCCCCTTCCATTCCGGGCGACGCCTTCCATTCCCGGCTGAACTCACCGACGACATTCATGGGACGTCATACCCGACTTCAAGGCCTCCAGCATCTGCGTTTCTACGCCGCTTTCGCTGTGTTGGCCCATCACATTCTCGAAGAGGCCATGGGCAGTCCACTGGCCATCGCTTCCGCTTCGGCGACGCGCGTCGGCGCGTGCGGCGTCGATATCTTTTTCGTCATTAGCGGATTGGTGATGTGGCACACGACGGGCGGCTTTTCCGCGCGAACGTCGGCGCGCCGATTCCTCTCGCGGCGTCTCACGCGCATTTTCCCGTCTTATTGGGCTTGCCTCGCGATTCTGGTGACGCTGGCCGGCAGCGGGCTCGCGTTTAAACACGTCGAGCTGGACGCCGTCGGCATGATCGAGTCGATATTCCTGCTGCCGCCCACGACATCGTCGGGTTTGATTCTCGGCGTGGCGTGGACGCTGATTTACGAGCTTTATTTTTATCTCGTCTGCACCGCGGTGTTATGTCTGCCGTGGCAGCGCTTGCGCGCGTTGTCGATCGTCGCGCTGCTCGCCGCTGTGCCATTCGTGCTTGAAAAAGCCGGCGCGACGGCGCAGGCGCAGTATTACGGCAGCCCGCTTGTCGTCGAGTTTATTTTTGGCATTGCATTGGGCGCGATCAGCACGCATCTGCCTGCGCCGGGCCGGCGTACGTGGCAAGCGCTGCTGGCGGCGTGCGTCGCGCTGTTCTGGTGGGCGTCTGCGGCTTCGCCCGATAGCGCCACCTTCGGCCTGCCGCCCTCGTTCAGATGGTGGGCGTGGGGC
The DNA here is from genome assembly GCF_914484835.1 of Paraburkholderia tropica. Taxonomy (GTDB): domain Bacteria; phylum Pseudomonadota; class Gammaproteobacteria; order Burkholderiales; family Burkholderiaceae; genus Paraburkholderia; species Paraburkholderia tropica_A. The sequence goes on along the minus strand of NZ_CAJZAR010000065.1, from coordinate 46,413 downwards.
CTGCCGTCCATGTTGCTCGTTGCGCTGTTCCTGCACGTGCAGGACGATCGCAGCTTCATCGGGCGCGCGCTGACGACGCTGGGCAATGCCTCGTATGTGCTTTATCTCACGCACCTGTTCTGGATGAACGTATTTGCCAAGGCGATCAAGGCCGGTGCGTTTCATACGACATTGAGCCTTTATCTGGCTGGCGCTTTTGTCGCGATGTTCGCTGTGATATTCGCGCTGGGCGTTCACTGGTATCTGGAGAAACCGCTGCTTTCGAAACTCGAAGGCAAGCGTTCGCAGATGCGCGGAACGGCGCTGAGCTGAAGCTTTTCGCACAGCGTATTGGCGTAGCGGAAAGCCGCAATTTAATCCGACGATAGGTCCGTTTTGAAAAGCCCGACGTGTTGTACGTCGGGCTTTTTTACGTTCGCGTGCGATGTTCAGAAGCGATCGACGCGAATTGTCGAGCGACGCTTTGTGCGGACGAGTCGACGTGCTGCACATCGCAATACAACGCGTCAGTCGTTGAATCGTGCGGTCAACGACGCATCAGTTCGCGAAGCGATTCTTCATATCGATAAGCGCGCGCCAGGCGAAAGTCGGACACACAGGGCGTGACGATGCGTTCTGCGCTTTCAAACTCATCACCGCATTCACCCAATAGAAAAAGCCCACCCGGCTAACCGTGGTGGGCTTGTTCGTCTAACGTTCACGACCGGCGCATCACGCCGGCCTTGAATCCCCTCTCAACGCTGCGTCATCCCCGCATCCTTCGCGAAGCCGTGGCTCGAATAACCGTATGACGCATACGCATCGCCGTAGCGGCCAGGACGCGCCGTCATGTCGTTGAAGATCACGCCGCGAATCGGCACGCCAACCTGCTCGAAGCGGCGCACGGACTCGCGCAATTCCGCCACGCTGGTGGTGCCCTGGCGCGCGATCACGAACACCGTGCCCGCGAGCTGGCCGATGATGCCCGCGTCCGCGACCGGCAATACCGGCGGCGCGTCGATCAGCACGAGGTCGTAGGCCTCGTTGGCCCAGTCCACGAAATCCTTGAAGCTGTCCTGGCGCAGCAGTTCGCTGGCGTTGGTCACATAGCCGCCCGTCGCCACGAAGTCGACGCCCGGCATCACCTGGCGATGCACGACCTGATCGTAGTCCTGCAGGTAATCGACGACATCGGTCAGGCCGGGGCTGCTCGGCACGCCCGTGTGCAGATTCAGCGAGCCGCGCCGCAAGTCGGCGTCGATCAGCAGCACGCGCTTGCCCGAGGCGCCGAACACGGCCGCGAGATTCACCGAGACGAACGACTTGCCGACCATCGGCGTCGGTCCCGCGAGCAGCACGACATGATTCGACGCATTCGCGAGCGAATATTCGAGCGCGCTGCGGAAACTGCGCAGGCTTTCGACCGCGGCATCGAAGGCCGCCGTATGCGCGAGCACGGTGTTCGCGCCGGGCGCGCCGTTCGGCACGCGGCGCGTGAGCGTGTGTTGCAGTCGGCTGCGCGGCACCGCCGCGAACACCGCGAGACCCGTGCCCACTTCGATTTCGTCGACCATCGACACGCCGCGCTTGAGGCGATGACGCACCAGCACGATCGCCGCGCCCACGAACAGCCCCGTGAAGAACGCCGCGATCACCAGCACCGCACGCTTCGGGCGAATCGGGCCTTCCGACGGCACCGCCGCGTCGATCATGCGCACGTTCGACACGCGACCCGCCTTGAGCAGACGCATCTGCTCGCGATTGTTCAGCAGGTTCGTGTAGATGTTGGTGTCGACGGTCACTTCGCGTTGCAGCCGCACGAGATGCTGTTCGAGCGGCGGCAAGGCGCGCGTCTGTCCCGCGAGTTCGACCATCGCCTTTTCGGCTTCCGAGATTTGCCCGTTGATGGCGACCACGGCGGGGTTGTCGTCGGTAAAACGGGCCAGCAATTGCGCGCGCTGCTGGCGCAGATCGGCGAGGCGGCTCTGTGCCAGCGCCGAACTCTGCAGCAGCGACGTCGCTTCGGCGCCCAGATTCACGGCGCCATGCTCGGAGCGGAACGTGTTGTATTCGTTCTCGGCTTTTTCGAGCTGGTCTTTCAGTTGCGGCAATTGCTTGTCGAGAAAGGCGATCGACTTTTGCGCTTCTTCCTGGGTGCGCTGCGCGTTCTGCCGGATGTACTCGTTGCCGATCGCGTTGAGAATCGTGCTCGTCAGCACCGGATCGTCGCCATCGAGCGCGACGCCGATCACGTCGGATTCCTTACCTTTTTCCGAAATGGCCAGCGACGTCTGGAGTTGCTGGATCGCGCTCAGCTCGGAACTGCGCGAGAGACTGAAAACCGTGCCGGTCTGGCCTTCGATGCGGTTCACGAGCAGATCGATCGTGCCGCCCACCACCTCCGCGTGCAGCGGCTGGCCCACCTTGCCTTCGAGCGTGTTGCCGCCGAAGGTCAGCGTGTACGCGCCTTCGCCCTGGTAGGTCAGCACGAAAGGCCGGCCTTGCAGGCGCGCCGGCACGTCGAAACGGGGCACGTCGATCGCTTCGTCACCCCATGCGTAGCCGCCCCAGCCGGACCAGCCCGACAGATTCAGATGCTGCGCGGCCCAGCGGCCCACGACCGGAAAATAGCGCGGCGACGCATGAATATACAGCTTGGTCGCGTCGACGGCGGCCGACACGACCATCCGCGAACGCAACACTTCCATTTCCGCCGACGCCTCGGTCTTGACCGCGAATTGCGAAGACAAATCGGCCAGCGCCGACTTCGCGGCGTTCGGATTTTGCTCCACCTGGATCAGCATGTCCGATTCATAGACCGGCGCCGCCAGCAACGCATACACGCAACCGACGAGCGTGCACACGATCGTGGCAGCGAGGATCGTTTTGCGGCCCGCATAGAGCGTATCGAGCAGATTGCCCATATGCCCGCTTTCGGGCGCGATCGGCATCATCGCGTCGGCCGGCCCGTCAAGCAAATAGTCACGCTGATTCATTTTTATCCTCTCCGTGACGAAGGCGCCCAATGGCGCGCTTCGCATTCATGCGGGGATCAGTAGCCGACCGCGCGGGTTGCCGCCGCGGCCTGCGTCGTCGGCAATATCAGGCTGATGACACGGCTCCACTTCACGAGTGAAGACGTATCGACGAACACCACATCGTTCGGCTTGAGCTGGAACGAGTCGGCCGTCGCCATCGCCGACGCACTGCTCGCGTCGAGATGGAACACCGTCGGCTGGCTCGTGTCGCGCCCGCGCACGACATAGACCTGCGACGCGTCGCCCGACGACTGGTTGATCCCCCCTGCGTTGCCGAGCGCTTCGTTGAGCGACATGTGGCCGTTATTGAACATCACGCCGCCGGGGCGCTCGACTTCGCCCACCACGAATACCTTGCTGTCGGCCTGCCCGAAGACGCGCACGAGATCGCCGTCGCGCAGAATGATGCGGTCGGGATTGAAGCCCTTGCGGATCATTTCCGGCATGTCGACGACCACCGTCGAATCGCCGCGCGTGACCGCGACCTGCGAGCGATCGGCATTACTCGTGAAGCCGCCCGCGCGATTGATCGCTTCGGGCAGCGTCATCGGCCGGTCGTTGAGCACTTCGACGCCCGGCGTTTTCACCTCGCCGTCCAGATAGACGCGCTTGCTGCGATAGGTCTGGATCCGCACCGTGACCTGCGGCTTGCGCACGTATTTCGTGAGCTTGTCCGCGAGCGCATCGCGCACGCCCATTTCGGACAGGCCCTCGACTTTCAGCGGCCCGATATACGCGTACTGAATGAAGCCATCGGTATCGACGGTATAACCCGACGACACCGAACTCGCGCCGGTACCGCTGCCGTCGCCGCCGCCGCCCGACATGGGCAGATTGAGTTCGGGGTGGTCCCAGACCACGATGCTGAGAATGTCGCCTGGGCCGATCTGGTACGGCGTGGCTTTGGAGAACAGCTTGTGCACGTCGTCGGGAATGCCCGTGGGACGCGCTGCCGCTTCCTTCGTCACCAGGTCGCGCGTGATCTCGACGAGCGTGCCGGACGGCGCGCCCGCGATGCCCTTGGCCACCACGCTGTCGGGCACGCCCGAGCCCGGCGCTGCGCCGGTGTGCGCGGCGCCCGTGTCCGCCACAGTCGACGCGCCGGCCGCGGGCGCGTACGTCATGCCCGGCGCAAGCGCGCAGCCGCCCAGCCCGGCCATCGTCAGGCAGGCAACCCATAAGCCCGCGCGACGCAACGCGCCCGCGGCGATCGATTTCTTCGCGTTCGTTTCCATTGACCTACCCCCATCCGTTGCCCATGTTCCGCGTCATTCCGTGTGACGCGGATACCTGGTCCGCCTGGCGCAAGCGCGCCACTCATTTCCCCTGCTGAAGCCGTTTCCCGAAGCCGGTGTTCCCAATGTCGATATGCGCTTCAATCCCGCTCGATATCAATCTCGATACCAGGCTCAATACGCGCCACTGCCGCGAATCACGACGAAAAACGTTTTAAACAGAATTCCGATATCGCGGCGGAAGGTCCAGTTCATGACGTAAAAGACATCGAGCGAGACGCGCGTCGCGTAATCGATATCGTTGCGGCCGCTCACCTGCCAGAGTCCCGTGATGCCCGGCGTCGCCATCAGGTAATACTTGCGCGCGTCGCCGTAGCGTTCGAGTTCCTGATCGATGATCGGGCGCGGACCGACGAAACTCATTTCGCCGCGCAGTACGTTCCAGAGTTGCGGCAATTCGTCGAGACTCGAATGGCGCAGAAAGCGGCCGATGCGCGTCACGCGAATATCGTTCTTGAGTTTGAATTCGCGTTCCCATTCGGCGCGCGCTTCGGGATCGCGTTCGAGCAGATCCTTGAGCACCTGCTCGGAATTCATCACCATCGAGCGGAATTTCAGGCATCGGAACTTCTTGCCATGACGCCCCACGCGCATATGGCCATAGAGCGCCTTGCCGCCATCGCGCTTGACCAGCAGCGCCACGCCGAGCAGCAGCGGCGACAGCAGAATCAGCGCGCTCAGCGCGGCCACGATGTCGAACATGCGCTTGAGCGCGTGGCCGACCACGGCGGCGCGCACCGAGCCCATTTCCAGTTCGATCGGTTCGCGATGCCACCAGGCGCGCGTGAGACGCAGCACGCTGAACTCCGAAAAGAACAGCGTGTGCGACGCCATCAGCGAAATGCCGGTCGTCAGCGTCCAGTAAATAAACCACGGCAATTGCAGCAGATGATCGTGATGAATCGCGTAAAGCAGCACGAGGCCGCAGAGCTGCACGGCGAGCCACGCGAGCGCCGTGCGTCCCGCGACGCTGAAAATCGAGCGGCTGCCACGCGAGCCATACGTGCCGCAAGCCGGAAACACCGAAAGCGCAAGCGCCGCGCAGAACGCCACCAACGTCGGATCGGGATGATGCGCCGCGCCGATCTGCGTGAAATTCAGGTTCAGGTGTACGGCGCAAACGGCGCCCAGCACGATCAGCACCACGTCGACCGTGCGTTGCGTCAGTTGCGACCGTTGCGTCAGCTGTGATCCTTGTGTCAGCTGAGGCCCTTGCGTTAGATCTGACATGTCCTACCCCAGTGCGTGTCGTGTTCATCAGACGTTTTGGGTCTGACGTGGTCGTCCTCGGAGAGCGAACGCACGCTCTCTCTGTGCCCCGGGTATTGCAGGCGCGTACCTCGCCCACCCCGCCTGGCCACGACAACACATTAAGGTGTGTACAACCGCCAAACCGTGCGCAATCCCACCAACGATTTGTGATCGTGGCTGCCTCGTCATCGCGACGCGCCCATGCCCTGTAGCACGCCACGCGCAGCCAATGCGATATGTACGGTCTCGCACATATCGCCGCGTGTTTTCGCGCCCCGCTGCGATCGTTCAGTCCGGTTTATTCCATTTAATAGGAATCCGTATTATTCGCGACGCAATTATTTCCGCGTGCCGTTCGCTTGACGACACATCGAACGACGCGCGCGATTCAATCCTCTGCGGAATGCCGATCCGTTCGCCGACGCACACACTCAGGCGGCCATTGCGCAGCAGAATGTCGGCAAACCGCATCCTGCGAGGAATCCGCCGTGAAGCTCTCTCTGGCCGCCGCCCGCCCGCCGCTCGCCGCCTTCAGTCTCGTTGCCGGCCTTGCCGCGAGCCTCGGCGGATCGGCCGCGCACGCCGACGCGGTGCGCGCCATGCCCGCGCAGGATTTCATCGACACGCTCGCGGTCAACACGCACGTCAATTACACCGATGGCGCGTACGTGAACGTGCACAACGTCGCCGACGATCTCGCCTGGCTCGGCATTCGCCACGTTCGCGACATGATGCCGACCGGCACACCGCCGTTCGACAACTATGTGTATCTCGCGCGCCGCGGCGTCAAATTCAATTTCCTCATGCGCACGAACATCGACCAGGCGATCGACCAGGCGGTGGCCTTGAATACGGCCGTGCCGGGCAGCGTCGTGTCGATCGAGGGCTTCAACGAGGTCGATAACTTTCCCGTGACTTACAACGGCCTGAAGGGCGCTGCCGCCGGACTCGCCTTGCAGCGCGAGATCTACTCGCGCGTGCGCAACGCGTCCGCGCTCGCGGGCGTACCGGTCTACGACCTGACCGGTTATGACCCGAAGCTGGTCGACACGCGCGCGAGTTCCGCCGATTATTCGAATACCCACTTCTATCCGCAAAACGGCGAACAGCCGAGCTACAACGCGAACGGCGATCGCTGGCTGCCCGCCGCGCTCGGCTCGGTCAAGAAGTTCGAATTGCCGGTCGTCGTCACCGAGTTCGGTTATTTTTCGATGCCGCAATCGGGCTGGTACATGCTGGGCGTGGACGAACCGACGCAGGCCAAAGGCGTGCTCAACGGCTATATGGATGCGGCGGCGGCCGGCGTGAAGCGGCTTTTCGTCTACGAATTGCTCGACCAGAAACCCGATCCGCAAAACAAGAATGCCGAAATGCATTACGGCATGTTCCGCAACGACAACAGCCCGAAACGGGTCGCGCATTCAATCCGCAATCTCACGACGATTCTCAACACGACTACGCCGCATCGCGCGAGTGCGGCCGCGCGCGATACGCTGACCTATACGCTCAGCGATATGCCGGTTTCGGCGAACAGCTTTCTGCTGAAGAAAAAGGACGGCCGCTTCGTGCTCGCGCTCTGGAATGAAACGCTGATCTGGGACCGCGCGAATGGCACGCCGCTGGAGAGTCCGCCCGCGCCGGTGAAACTGGATTTCGGAGCGAACGCGCGCCGCGTGGATGTGTACGATCCGATGGTGTCGGCGGAACCGCTGACCACGCATCGCGATCAGCGGCAACTCACGGTGAATGTGCCCGACCACGTGATCCTGCTGGAGATTACGCCCGCCGATCGGCCGGGAACCTGAATGCGCTCAATTCGTCAGCCTAATTCATTAGTTCGGATGGCAAACTAAATTGAAATTCGCTGACGCGGTGCGTGGGCTTTGATACGTTTGACACGCATCGCGCGCTCACCCCTGTGCAGTTTCCCCTTCCGGGTAAGCCAGCGCGTCGCGCGCGAGTTCGAGACGCTGCGCGCCGAGGCGGCAGATCTCGGCACGGCAGCGCCGCACGTGGCGCTCGGCCAGCTCGACGGCGGCTCCGGCGCGCCCCGCGCGGATCGCGTCGAGCAGTTCGGCGTGCTCCGCATAGGTTTCGCCGACGCGCTCGCCGTACACAAAGCCCAGCCGGTGCACCACGTGGATGCGGTCGGTCACGCGACGCAGCGCCGCCGAGAGTTCGGCGTTGCCCACGGCGTCGACGAGCGCGAGATGAAACGCCTCGTCGAGCGCCGCCACGCGCCGCGCATCGGTCAGACGCGCCGCCTCCGGCACGAGCCAGATCGCGCCCAGCGCGTCGAGCGCCTGCATCGCCGCACGCTCGCCGCGCGCGTGGCGCTCGCAGAGGCGGCGGATCGCGAAGGTCTCGATCAGCTCGCGCATTTCGTAGAGATCGTCGAAGCGGCTGAAGTCGATGGGCGCGACTTCCCACCCGCCGCGCACGTAGCCGCGCATCAGGCCGTCGCCTTGCAGCCGTTGCAGCGCTTCGCGCGCAGGCGTGCGCGAGACCGCGAAGCGCGCGGCCACGGCCGCTTCGGTCAGCCAGACGCCCGGCAGCAGGCGCAGTTCGAAGATGTCCTCGCGCAGATTCTCGTAGACGCGATCGGCGCGCGAGGCGCCGCCAGGCGCGGCGCGCAGCGGCGTCGGCGACAGCGTGGAGAACGAGGAGAACCCGGAAACTGCGGCAGGCGGCGCAGACGAAGCGAGCGGCGGCGTCAACGGCGCGGCGGGCTGTGCGTTTGTTTGCACATCGGCGCTCGCAAGCGTTGACGGCGAAGAAGGAGTGAGCAGTTTGGTTTCGCGCATGATCGGCGAAATTATCGGCAGTGCGGCACGCCTGCGTATTGACCTCGCTCCAATAGTGCGTCTGTCAGTGCACCGGCCTCCCGGCGCCCGCGGAGCCGCCTCGGCGCCTTTGTATAATCGCGGATTCGGCCCGCTTTCCGTCCGCGCTCGATCTCGCATTCAACCTTTTTGACCGGCGTTCACCTTTCATGCTCAGTTTCGCCCTCGGCTTTATCGTTTCACTGCTGGTCACGCTGCTGATCGTGCGATACGCGCATCTGCATGAAAGGTTTTCGGTCGATTCCGATCTCGCGGGCGTGCAGAAATTCCACGTGCGGCCCGTGCCGCGCATCGGCGGAACCGGCATTCTGGCGGGCCTCGTCGTGGCGGCCGCGCAGCTGCATCACGCGTGGCCGACGGTTTCGGGCGGCATTCTCGGCATCGTCGCCTGCGGGCTGCCCGCGTTCGGCTCTGGGCTCGTCGAGGATCTGACCAAGAAAGTCTCGCCGCTCGCGCGCCTCGTCTGCACGATGGCCGCCGCCGCACTCGCGTATTTCGTGCTCGGCATCGCGGTTACGCGCATCAGCGTGCCGCCGCTCGACTTCCTGCTTTCCTACGCGGCCATATCGTGCGCGATCACCGTGCTGGCCGTCGCGGCGCTCGCGAACGCCGTCAACATCATCGACGGCTTCAACGGCCTCGCCTCGATGGTCGCCTTCATGATGTTCGCCTCGCTCGCCTACGTGGCGTTCCAGGTGCACGACCCGGTCGTGCTCTCGGCCTCGCTGATCATGATGGGCGCGGTGATGGGCTTCTTCATCTGGAACTTCCCGGCGGGCCTGATCTTTCTCGGCGACGGCGGCGCGTACTTCATCGGCTTCATGCTCGCCGAACTGGCGATCCTGCTCGTCATGCGCAACCGCGACGTGTCGGCGTGGTATCCGGTGCTGCTGTTCATGTACCCGATCTTCGAGACCTGTTTCTCGATTTACCGGAAGAAGTTCGTGCGCGGCATGTCGCCCGGCATTCCCGACGGTGTGCATCTGCACATGCTGGTCTACAAGCGTCTGATGCGCTGGGCCGTCGGCGCGCACACCGCGCGCGAGCTGACGCGCCGCAATTCGCTGACCTCGCCGTATCTGTGGCTGCTGTGCCTGATCGCCGTGATTCCGGCCACGCTGTTCTGGCGCCACACGCTGCATCTGTTCTGCTTCGTGGTCGTGTTCGCCTGCACCTATGTCTGGCTCTACGTGAGCATCGTGCGGTTCCGCTCGCCGAAGTGGCTCGTGGTGCGCAAGCACCAGCGCCGCTCCTGATATCGCCGGGACAGACAGCGCGCGCCTGAAAGACGCACGGCGGAGCGCGCATCTGTCGCGCATCTGACGCACACGCTGTGCGCATGGGTTGGCGCGGCGCGCGTACAATTTACCGGATGGCCTCCGGTGCCGGCCATCGCCGCGCCGCGTGCCGGATTGGACCGCGCGCTCTGCACCGCGATCAGGGAATCCATCACAAGGAGAGCCGACATGAGCCGTTACCTTGCCTTTGCCCTTGCGCTGTTCGCCGTCACCCTCGCCGCCTGCAACACCATCGCCGGAGCGGGCGAAGACATCTCGAAGGGCGGCAACGCCATCACCAATTCAGCGGACAAGGCCAAGTAACACGATTGATGCCTGCCCTCGGCCCCGCCTTCGCGCGGGGCCGTTTCTTTTTTGCGCGGGCCTTTGCGCGCACTGGCATCGCCGCCGTTCGCATGCGCCTGACGCGAACGCCCCGCGCGCTCAATGCTGCGCGCGCAACTTCGCCACCTCGGCCTCCAGCTCGCGGATGCGCGCGTCGCGCTCCTCCAGCGCCGCCTTCACGTCCGCCGCCTCGAAGCGCTGCGGAATATGCTGCGGACAGTTCATGTCCCACGCCGTCACCGTGAACACGATCGCCCGTTCGGCGCGCGCCTTGTAGCCGGGCGGCATGAGCCGCTCGACCAGCGCCGCGTCATCGTCGACGACGCGCGCCTCGCCCCAGACCTTGACGCGCCGCCTGTGCGCGTAATCGATCAGGAACAGATACGCCTTCGCGTTGTCGGTCAGATTGCCGAGCGTGATGTATTGCTGATTGCCGATGAAATCCGCGAACGCGATCGTGCGCGCGTCGAGCACGCGCAGAAACCCCGGCGGGCCGCCGCGATGCTGGATATACGGCTGGCCCTCGGCGTTCGCGGTGGCGAGGAACACACTGCGCTGCGCCTCGATGAACGCCTGCACGTCGGGGGTGAGATCGGTGCCGAAACCGCGCTGCGCTTCCACGCGGGCATAGATTTCGCGCGACCCGAGACGCGACTGCATGGCCTTCACGGTCGGCGTGAAAGCGATGTCGCTCGAATAACGGTGAACGGTCGAGGCCATCCTGGCTCCTTGTTCCTTGTGGCTGCGCGGCAGCGCGCCCTGGAGACATCAAGATAGGTCCTACCGGCATGAAAGAGAATCCCGCCAGCGCGGGAATGATCCTCTTGTTTTTCGGGAGGATGGCCGACGCGGAAAATATCCCGCGTGCATTGTGGCTCCCTTGCGCTTCACGAAGCGCTACCCTTGTAGCTCGCGCTGCGCCGCGCGAGTCCACTCATCGCTTCGGCCGGGGCGTTTGCCCCATCGGCCGCAGCGCTTCGCCTGTTTCAGGCCGGGAGGAAAGCATGTCGAAAACGATCTGGGTCGTCGTCGCCAACCGCGTCACCGCACGCATTTTCGCGACGGAAAATCCGCTCGGCGCCATCGAGGAAGTCGAAACGCTGCTGCATCCCGAAAGCCGCGTGCCGGAGCAGAGCCTCGTCACGGACCGCTCGGGCCGCACCGAGCGCTCGGGCGGTTCCGGCCGCCAGTCGAGCGACCCCGACACGCAGCATCACGAGCGCGAGACCACGCTGTTCGCGGCGCAGGTCGCGACCACGCTCGCGAAGGCACGCAACGACGCGCGTTACGGCACGCTCGCGCTGATCGCGCCGCCCGCGTTTCTGGGCGCGCTGCGCAAGGCGCTCGATGCGCAGACGCGCAATCTCGTCACGCTCGAACTCGACAAGGATCTCGCCCTGCTCGATCCGCGCACGCTGCGCACGCATCTGCCCGAGCGGCTCGTGCGCGCCGAAACCTAACCCACCCGCGTAATACTTCGCGCAAGATCCGCGCAGGGTCAGCAACAGTCCCCGCCTGTCCCCGCCTAACCCGCGAGGTGCGCGAGACAGCTGCGCACGAAGCCGATCGCGTGCTCGCCGGCCAGCATCCCCAGCAGGCCGACGAGCGCGATCGTGGGCGGCGCCGGCGACTTCACGTCGAGCACGCTGTAGAGCAGGCCCGCGAGCGCGCCCACCGCGAGCGAAACCAGATAAGCCTTCATCGTTGCGCTCCCCGCTTTTGCGTCCGGTCCATCAGGCCATGTCGATCACGACGCGCCCGCGCGTGCCCGCGGCCACCGCCGCATAGGCGTCCTTCGCGCGTGCGAGCGGATAGTGCGCGGCCACCACGGGCGCGGCGAAACGGCCCGCGTCGAAGGCTTCGGCCAGCGCGCGCATGATCGGCGCGGCGTCGGCGACGCCGAGCTTGGCGCTGTCGGCGCCCAAAAGCTGCGTTTCGTTGTGATAGAAGTCGATCAGGTCGAACTCCACGCGGCGCTTGCCCGTCGCGCTGATCTCCACCACGCGGCCGCGCCGCTTGACGAGCGACAGCGCCAGTTCGAAGGCCACGCCGCCCACGGCGTCGTAGACCACGTCCGCGCCCGCGCCGCCCGTGAGTTCGCGCACGCGTTGGGCGGTGTCGGCGTCCATCGGCACGAAGGCGTCGATCAGACGCGCCGCCGGCGAATCCACGTCCGGCGCCTCGCGCCCGATGCCGATCACGCGCGCGCCGCGCGCCTTGGCGATCTGCGTGACCGCGCCGCCGACGCCGCCCGACACGCCGATCACGGCAATCGTCTCGCCCGCCGCCAGCTGCGCGTAATCCACCGTGCCGAGCCAGCCCACCACGAAATTCACGCCGATCGAGGCGGCCTGCGCATGCGTGAGCGAAGCGGGTTTTTTCGCGAGCGCGGCCACCGGAATCTCGATGAACTCGGCGTGCGTGCCATCGCGCGTGAAGCCGATGTCGCCGCCCGTGCCCCAGACTTCGGCGCCGATCCATTCGTCGGGACCGGCGACCACCACGCCGCTGAAGTCGCGGCCCGGCACGCGCGGCGGCACGGTGTGATCGAAATGGCCCGAGACGTTCTTCACGTCGCTCGGATTGACCGAGGCGCTTTTCACCTGCACGAGCGCCTGGCCGGCGGCGGGCTGCGGCGTCGGCAGATCGACGAATTCGAGGACGTCGGGCGTGCCGAAGGTCGAGAACTGGATGGCTTTCATGGCGTGACTCCGTGAGTGCGTTCTAGCGTGAGAAGGAGTCTAGATTGCCGGGATGCCGTGGTGTGGACAGATGCTTTCGAATTTCGGACAAGGCGCGGCGCGCGGGACATCGACGAATCGGATGCGCAATGAAAATCGGCCCGCGTGAAAGCGGGCCGATTTTTCACGATCGATCAGCGCCAATCAAAGCGCGTTCAACGGAATCTTCAGATAGCGCACGCCGTTCGCTTCGGGCTCGGGCATGCGGCCCGCGCGGATATTCACCTGGATCGACGGCAGGATCAGATTCGGCATCGACAGCGTGCGGTCGCGCTCGGTGCGCATCTGCACGAAGGCGTCCTCGGTCACGCTGTCGTTCAGATGGATGTTGCCGCGGCGCTGCGCGTTGACCGTGGTTTCGAAGCTCGGGCCGCGCGACTCGGGCGGATAGTCGTGGCACATGAACAGGCGCGTTTCGCCGGGCAGGTCGAGCAGACGGCGCACCGAGCGATAGAGCGTGTGTGCGTCGCCGCCCGGGAAGTCGCAGCGCGCCGAACCGACGTCGGGCATGAACATCGTGTCGCCGACAAACACCGCGTCGCCGATCCGGTAGGCGAGATCGGCGGGCGTGTGGCCGGGCACGTGCAGCGCGCGCGCCATGAGCGGACCGACGTGGAAGGTCTCGTCGTCCTTGAACAGATGATCGAACTCGCTGCCGTCGGCGGCCACGGTGTCGCCGAGATTGAAGACCGCGCGGAACACGCCCTGCACCGTGCGGATGTGTTCGCCGATGGCGATCTTGCCGCCGAGCTGCTGCTTCAGATACGGCGCGGCCGAGAGATGGTCGGCGTGCGCGTGGGTTTCGAGCAGCCACTGCACGGTGAGCCCGTACTCGCGCACGAAGGCGATCACGCGGTCGGCGGACGCGGTGGACGTGCGCCCCGATTTCGGATCGTAGTCGAGCACGGGGTCGACGATCGCGCACACCGAGCCGCGCCCCGTATGCACGACGTAGGTGACCGTGGACGTGGCGGGATCGAAGAACGGCTCGACGAGCGCCGCGCGGGCGGGGTCCGCGACTTCGGCGGAACGGAGGGGGGACTCGGACATGGGGGCTCCAGACAACAACTTCGGACAGCGACGCGCAAACGCACCGGGGACGCGCTGCGTGGCATGACTTTTCGAAAAGTGCGGCAAAAATTCGCGTTTGACTGCGCGGCGGCGCACAGCGCGGCGCAGTCGGGCATCGCGCGAACGCGGCGAGGCGTGATCGGCGACGGTGAGTGGCGATCTGCGACGTTCAGCGGCGATCAGCACGATGCTTTATTGAAACACATATTATGAATCGATATAATGTTTGTCAACAAACTGTCAGCGGGTGTTTGACGCTACCGCGGAACTCCCCGCGCTGACAGAACCTTCACCCGGCGCTCCACGGCGCCCATTCGCCGCACGACCATGAACTCACCGATCACTCCCGAAGCGCTCGGCGCCCTGCGCGAATCCGCCGAAAAATGCTGCGCGCTGCTCAAGGCGCTCGCGCACGAAGACCGTCTGCTGCTGCTCTGCCAGCTCACCGAGGGCGAGCGCAACGTGGGCGAGCTCGAAGCGCTGGTCGGCGTGCATCAGCCGAGTCTGTCGCAGCATCTGGGCGTGCTGCGCGAGGAAGGTCTGGTCGAGACGCGCCGCGAGGGCAAGTACATCTATTACCGGCTTGCCAGCCACGAAGTCATCCAGGTGATGCAGACGCTGTCGAGCCTCTACTGCGGCCGCCTCAAGGCGCGCCCCGCTTGAACCGGCGACGCCCATGAACGTCGATCTCGCCCATTTCACGCCGTTCGCGTCGCTCGCGGGCGGTCTCATGATCGGTGCGGCCACCGCGTGGCTCGTGCTCGGCAACGGGCGCGTGGCGGGCATCAGCGGCATCGTCGGCGGCTTGCTGCGCGGGCGCGATGCGTCCGGCGAGCGCGCGTGGCGGCTCGCGTTCGTCGCGGGGTTGTGTGCCGCGCCGTGGCTTTGGTGGCTTGCGCGGTTGATGTCGAACGCGAGTTCGAACGCGACGCCGAACGCCACGCCGGGCACCGCCGCCCCGCCCGCCTCAGCCATCGCCGCGGTCATCACCGCGTCGCCGCTCACGCTGATCGTCGCGGGGCTGCTCGTGGGCGTCGGCACGCGTTACGCGTCGGGTTGCACGAGCGGCCACGGCGTCTGCGGCATCGCGCGCGGCTCGCTGCGCTCTTTCGCCGCAACCGGGCTGTTCATGGCCGCCGGTTTCGTCACGGTGTACGTGGCGCGCCACCTCGCGGGAGCCTGAAAACATGGGCCATTTCCACAACATCCGCACCATCCGCACGTTTTCCGCCTTCGCCTGCGGCCTGCTGTTCGGCCTCGGCTTGATCCTCTCGGGTATGGCGAACCCGGCCAAGGTGCTAGCCTTCCTCGACCTCGCGGGCCGCTGGGACCCGTCGCTGGCCTTCGTGATGGCGGGCGCGATCCTCATCGCCGCGCCCGCTTTTCGTTTCGCGCGCACGCGCACCGCGAGCCTGCTCGGCGCGCCCATGCAACTGCCCACCGCCTCGCGCATCGACCTGCGCCTCGCCCTCGGCGCGCTGCTGTTCGGCGCGGGCTGGGGCCTCGCGGGCTTCTGCCCCGGCCCCGCGCTCGTGAGCGCCGCGAGCGGTCAGCCGCGCGCATGGCTTTTCGTGGCCGCGATGCTCGCGGGCATGGCGATCTTCGCCGTGCTCGAGCGGCGCGCCCGCCGTTCTTAATCTGCCCCAAGTCAGGAGTTTTCGAGTCCATGCAAATCGTGCAACACGACGCGCGCTTCGCGAGCGCCGATCAGATCTCGCCCGCCGACCTCGCCGAGATCGCCGCGGCGGGCTTTCGCTCGGTCATCTGCAACCGGCCCGACGGCGAAGGCGGCCCGACGCAGCCCGCGTCGGCCGAGATCCGCGAAGCCGCGCAGCAGCTCGGTCTGCAATTCGCGTATCTGCCCGTCACGCCCGGCAAGATCGGCCCCGCTGAAGTCGCGCAATTCGCGCAACTGCTCGCCGACCTGCCCGCGCCCGTGCTCGCCTACTGCCGCACCGGCAACCGCGCGACCAACCTGTGGCAGTTCGCGCAGGCCAGCGCCGCCGCGCAGCCGGTCGCCGAACCCGTCGCGCCCGCCGTCACGGCCACGCCCGCCTGCGACTGGACCACGAACGGCGGCGACCGGGCCTGGGACGTCGTCGTGATCGGCGGCGGCCTCGCGGGCATCACCGTGACGTCGAGCCTGCTGCGCCGCCAGCCCGGTCTGAAGATCGCCATCGTCGAGCCGAACGATCACCACGACTATCAGCCCGCGTGGACGCTCGTCGGCGGCGGCGCCTACGACGTGAAGAAAACGCGCCGCCCGATGGCGAGCGTGATGCCGCGCGGCGTGACGTGGATTCGCGCCGCCGCCGAACGCGTCGAGCCGCACGCGAATCTCGTGCGCCTCGCCAACGGCGAATCCGTGGCGTACCGCCAGCTGATCGTCGCGCCGGGTCTGCGGCTCGCGTGGGAGCGCATCGCCGGTCTGCAGGAAACGCTCGGCAAGAACAACGTCACCTCGAACTATCGCTACGACCTCGCGCCGTACACGTGGGAACTCGTGCAGCGCATGCAGGGCGGCACCGCGCTGTTCACGCAGCCGGGCATGCCGATCAAGTGCGCGGGCGCGCCGCAAAAGGCGATGTATCTGGCCTGCGATCACTGGCTCAAGCGCGGCCTGCTGTCGAAGATCAAGGTCGAATTCGATCTCGCGGGCGCGGCGCTGTTCGGCGTGGCGACCTTCGTGCCGCCGCTGATGGAATACGTGAAGCGCTACGACGCCAGGCTCGAATTCAACTCGAATCTGGTCGCGATCGACGGCCCGGCGCGCAAGGCCACCTTCGAAGTGAAGGACGCCGACGGCAACGTCACGCGCGTGGAAAAGCGCTTCGACATGATCCATGTGGTGCCGCCGCAGGTGCCGCCCGACTTCATCCGCGACAGCGAACTCGCCGACGCCGCGGGCTGGTGCGAAGTCGACCACGCGACCTTGCAGCATCCGCGCTGGCCCAACGTGTTCTCGCTCGGCGACGTCTGCTCGGCGCCGAACGCGAAGACCGGCGCGGCGGCGCGCAAGCAGGCCGTGATCGTCGCCGAAAACCTGCTGGCCGCGCGTGCGAGCCAGCCGCTGCGCTATCGCTACGACGGCTACGGCTCGTGTCCGCTGACGGTCGAAAAGGGCAAGGTCGTGCTCGCGGAGTTCGGTTACGGCGGCAAGCTGCTGCCGACCTTCCCGCTCGATCCCACGCGTCCGCGCCGCCTGATGTGGTTCCTCAAGGCCAGCGTGCTGCCGCGCTTTTACTGGAGCGGCATTCTCAAGGGCCGCGAGTGGTTCACCGGCGCGACGCATGAGTAAGCGTCTCGCGGGCTGCTGAATCTGACGTCACTTCGGAGAACGCGCACATGGCGCACATGGAGATGGTCACGCTGGTCAGCGCCGCGCTCGGTTCGGTCGTCGGCCTCATCCTGGCGCTGACGGGCGCGGGCGGCGCGATCGTCGCGGTGCCGCTGCTGGTGTTCGGGCTCGGGCTCGACGTGGCGCAGGCCGCGCCGATCGGCCTGTTCGCGGTGGCGCTCGCGGCGGGCATCGGCGCGCTGCTGGCGCTGCGCGAGGGCAAGGTGCGCTACAAGGCCGCCGCGCTGATGGCGGTCGCGGGCGCGGTAATCTCGCCCGCCGGTCTCTGGGTCGCGCATCGCTTGCCCGATGCGCCGCTCATGCTGGTGTTCGCGCTCGTGCTGGCGCGCGTGGCGTGGCGCATGTTTCATCAGCAGCGCGCGATGGCGGGCGCGCAGGCAGAGGCTCATCCGGCGGATGACGCGCTCGATCTGCAAGGCGGCGCCGAACTCTGTCCGTCCGATCTGCCCTGCCGTCTGAACGCCGATCGCGGCAAGCTCGACTGGACCGCGCCCTGCGCGCGGGCGCTCGCGCTTTCGGGCGCGATGGCGGGATTCCTCTCGGGCTTGCTCGGCGTGGGCGGCGGCTTCGTGATCGTGCCCGCGCTCAAGCGCGCCTCGGACATTCCGATGCAGGGCATCGTCGCGACTTCGCTGGCCGTGATCGCACTGGTGTCGGCGGCTGGCGTCGCCGCGTCGGCCGCGAGCGGCCACATGCTCTGGATCAACGCCGTGCCGTTCGCGGCCGGCGCGCTCGCGGGCATGCTCATCGGCCGCGTGTTCGCGCGCCATGTAAGCGGCGCGCGTCTGCAGCAGTCGTTCGCGGCGTTCGCGGGATGCGTGGCCGTGGGCATGGCCGTGAAGGCCGTCCACGCGATGATGGCGGCGGGCGTGGTGTAACGCGCGCGTTCGGGCAACCCGATCAGCGAAAGTCACCGAAAGTCCGCGAAATTCAGCCCTCGAAGTCGAGACCGCCGATCAGCACTTCCCGCTCGCCTTGCGTGCGCGTCGAAAAATTCACCGGACGCGCCGTTTCCCACGACGCCATCTTGCGCGTCGTCGCGTCGAGATAGTGCGCGAAGCGCGCCTCGCCGCCCGGCTCCATGAGGCGCTCGATCTCGTCGACGTCCCACGTCAGGAACACGTTCAGCGGATACGCATACGGATGGCGGCTCTCGCTCGACACACCCGATAGCCGCACGCGCGTGGGATGGCCGCGTCCCGCGTTCGGCACGACTTCCACGTGCACGTCCGGCCCGAACTGCGTCGCGAGCCGCGCGGCGATGCGCGGCGCGAATTCTTCCTCGAAGCGATGGACGGCTTCGTTGCTCATGCGCGCTTGTCTCCCCTGTTCGGCGAACTGCGGATGCCGCCTGGTGCGGGGCCTGTCCTTCGTGTGTTCGCAGCTTGCCGAAGCATCCTACCGCGAGGTCAGCGCAGCAGCCAATCGTCGTCAGGGGCGGCGTCAGATTTGCGGCTGATCAACAACACCGCATTCAATCCACGCTTAATCCACCTCGCGCATGCGCCGCGCGCTCAGCAGCGTGGCGCGCAGCCCCTCGAACGAATAGATCACGAGCGCGACCCAGATCGCGCCGTAGCCGAGCGCGCGCACCGAGCCGAACGGCTCGTTGTAGATCAGCACGCCGGTGAGCAGCTGGAGCGTCGGCGTGACGTACTGAATCAGTCCGAGCATCGAAAGCGGAATGCGCCGTGCGGCCGCCGCGAACAGCAACAGCGGCACAGCCGTGATCGGCCCGGCAGCGACCAGCAGCAATTGCAGCCCGAGCGGCGCGCGCGCGAAATGGCTCGCGCCCGCGAGGCCGATGATCGTCAGATAGACGAGCGCAACGGGAAACAGCAGCACGGTCTCGAGCGCGAGCCCTTCGAGCGCGCCGAGCTGCGCGGTCTTGCGCAGCAAGCCATAGCCGCCGAAGGTCACGGCCAGCGCGAGACTGATCCACGGCGGCGTGCCGTTCTGCCAGGTGAGCCAGGCGACGGCGAGCGTCGCGATCGCCACGGCGCACCATTGCAGCGGCCGCAGCCGCTCGCGCAGAAACAGATAGCCGAACACCACGTTGATGAGCGGATTGATGAAGTAGCCGAGACTCGCCTCGACGATATGCCCCGCGTTCACCGCCCAGATATAGAGGCCCCAGTTGGCCGACAGCAGCGCGGCGCTGGCGACGAAACGCGCGAGCAGGCGGCGGTCGCGCAGCGCGGGCCGCAGCCACGCCCAGTGATGGCGCACCAGCAGCACGGCCAGCACGAACACGAGCGACCACGCCATGCGGTGCGCGAGCATTTCGAGCGCGGGAATCTGATGCAGCGTCTTGAAGTAGACCGGGAACAGCCCCCAGAGGGTGAAGGCGGAGAATGCGTACGCGATGCCGGGATTCATGATTCGTTCTTGTGTCTGACTGCGCTAGGACGACGTTCTGACGACGGATCGACCGCGCTGCGGGAGGGCCGGTGGCGGCCGGTGACGACCGATATCGAACTGGCTCGCGGGCGTTTCAAGGCCGCGCGCGTGCTGACGAAAGGCTGACACGCGAGGCCCGAAGCGAGCAAAATTTCGGCCAACCCTGCGCCGAACCGCCGGTTTTGCGACAATAGCGGATTTTCGCCGCCAGCCCTTGCCGCTGTCCAGCCTGACGACGCGCTTACGATCCCCACGCGATCGACGCCGCCGCGCCAGTCCAGACGCAGTCGCGACACGGTGCGAAGCGTCATAGCCCCAGGCAGTCAGGCCACTTTAGTCCGCGATAGTCCGCGCCGTCCGCGATGACCCTACCCCATATCGATCTGCTGTATTCCGTCTCCGGCCTCGCGGTTGGCTTTCTGGTCGGCCTGACCGGCGTGGGCGGCGGCTCGCTGATGACGCCGATCCTCGTCCTGCTGTTCAACGTGCACCCGGCGACCGCCGTCGGCACCGACCTGCTCTACGCGGCGGCGACCAAGTCGGCGGGCACGCTCGTGCACGGGCTCAAGGGATCGGTCGACTGGCGCGTGACCCTGCGGCTCGCGGCCGGCAGCGTGCCCGCCGCGACCATCACGCTGATCCTGCTGCACCGCTTCGGCATGGATACGCCGCGCGCCGGGCATCTGATCCAGTCGGTGCTCGGGGCGGCGCTGCTCATCACGGCGGTCGCGCTGATCTTCCGGCCGCAGCTCGCGGCCTTCGCCTCGCGGCATCGCCATGCGCCGGGCGAGGCGCGCACGCTGTTCTTCACCGTGCTCACGGGCGCGGTGCTCGGCGTATTGGTGTCGCTGACCTCGGTGGGCGCCGGCGCGATCGGCGTGACGGTGCTGCTGCTGCTCTATCCCACGCTGCCGACGGTGCGCATCGTCGGTTCCGACGTCGCGCATGCCGTGCCGCTGACGCTGCTCGCAGGCGCGGGGCACTGGCTGCTCGGCTCGATCGACTGGTCGATGCTGATCTCGCTGCTGTGCGGCTCGCTGCCGGGTATCGCGATCGGCAGCATGCTGTCGTCGCGCGCGCCCGAAAAGCTGCTGCGCGTGCTGCTCGCGGCCACGCTGACGCTGGTCGGCGTGCGGCTCGTGCTGGCCTGAGCGCGCCACGCCGCGACGGCGCGCGCTCAGGCGCGCGCCGGTGCGATCCCCGGTTGAAGCAGATTCAAGCCGATGCGGGCGGCTTCAAGCGCCGTCAGAGATACGGCGCCTGCCGGAAAAACCGCCCGTTCAGATCGACCTCGAATTGACGCAGCCATTGCCCGCGCGCATCGATGCGATACGCCTGGGCCCATGCGCCGCGCCGCACGACGAGGAGTTCGCCGTGCTCGGGATCGTCGGGATCGGTTTCGCCGCGCACGTCGAAGTGGATCGGCGCAAAGCCGTGCCGCGCGCAGGCCAGCTCGAAAGCGGCCCGGTCGACGAGAGGCAAATCGGTATAGGTATGGATAGTCATGACAGTTACCTGCAATGAGTCCGCGCACGATCCACGAATAGCATGATCGGGACCTGCACACTCTCAACATATACCCCCAATTGCGGGACCGCAGTGTGTCAGGCCGCACTAGCGCGCGCCGATTTCCATAAACGCTGGAAATAGTCCGATCAATGCGAGTCCCATAACGAGCCCGATAACGAGCCCGATAAATGCGCGCCGCATTCCCCGGCAATCCGCGATGAACCAAAAAAAACGGGCCCCGGCGCAATGCCGGAGCCCGTTCGTGCCGCCCTCGCGCCCGGCGGTGCTGCCGGGCGCGCGGACACGCGGCTTACTGCTGCATGACCGTCAGCTTGTTCGACACCGACTTCACGCCCGCCACGCCTTGCGCGACCTGGCCGGCCTGATCGATCTGGTCCTGCGACGGCACCGAGCCGGTCAGCGTGACCGCGCCGCCGTGCGAGCGCACCGTGATGTTCGACACGTCGATGCCCTGCGCCTTCGAGAGCGCCTTGCGCACCGTGTAGCCCAGCTTGCGGTCGGCCTTCTTGCCCGAGGTCGGAGCGGCCTTCGCGGCCGGGGCGGCAGCTGCGCCGCTCGCCGCCGAATTGTCCTGCGCATACACGCTGCACGCCACCGTCACACAGGCGACTGCGGCCAGGGTCTTCAGAATAGCGACCGATTTCATGTTCTCTCCTTGTTGCTATCGCGTAAGTACTTCTCTCGTTGCTTCGCCCGTTGCTTCGCCCAATGCTTAGCTCCGTAGCGAGGATAAATCGCCTGGCGCACCGCCGGACGGCTCTTGCGCCGTCCGCCGGCGCGCTGCGGCGGCTTCGTTACGACACCCGCGGGCAGCCGCCGTCCACGCCTTCGAAGGCGCGCGACGGCACAGCCGTGGTCTGGCCACGCTGCTGCGAGAGATTGCGAGAGGCTGAAATCGGCACATTGCGGCGGGCGGCGGCGTGATCCGTGAATCCGCCCTGGTTCGCCCGGGCGCCGTGCCACGGTGTTGTCTTGTTGTTTGTTTTGTCGCGTACCGCCGCCTGACGCGCGCTCGATTGCGCGCCTGCCGGGCGAGGGTCGCGCGCGGGCGGCAAGGCCGGCCACGGCGCTCCACAATTTAGCCTGGGCGCAGCGCGAGCGCAAAGGATTTAGCGCCTCGGCGCGGCTTGCGCGCCACGGCCGCCCGCTAGCCGCCGCAACGGCGAATCTCATGTACCATCGGCGGACCGGCCGCGCGCGCCGATGCCGATAGCCGATGCCGACCGCTCGTGCGATTCCTCCGCGCCGCGCATGGCGCCTGCGCCCGGCACGGCGCCGCATCCACCCGGCAAAGACCGCACGTATCACACGAACCGCGCACGAACCGCACACGAACCTCCGAGGCCCGCCTTTCCCCGATGAAGTCCCCCACCGGCCGCAAACCTCCTCCCCGTCTCGTCGCGCGTTTCGTGGCGATTTCGTGGCGCGACCTGGCCGTCTCCTTCGGTCCTATCCTGCTCGTGAGCGTGGCCGCCATCTGGCTCGCCGTGCGCCTGATCCAGCCCGCGCCGCCCAGCACGCTCACCCTGAGCGCCGGCCCCAAGGGCAGCACCTACTGGAACGCCGCGCAGAAGTACAAGGCGATCCTCGCGCGCAACCGCATCACGCTGAACGTGCTGGAGTCCGAAGGCTCCGCGCAGAATCTCCAGCGCCTCGCCGATCCAGCCTCGCACGTCGACGTCGCCTTCGTGCAGGACGGCCTCGCCAGCAAGGTGCCGGAGCGGCTCGTCTCGCTCGGCAGCGTCGCCTACGTGCCGCTCGCAGTCTTCTATCACGGCCCGCCCGTCACGCGGCTGTCGCAATTCGCGGGCGAGCGGCTCGCCATCGGCGCGGAAGGCAGCGGCACGCGCGAGCTCGCGCTCACGCTGCTCAAGGCCAACGGCATCGAGCCCGGCGGCAAGACGCAACTGCTGCCGCTGTCCGGCGACGACGCCGCGCGCGCGCTGACCGAGGGCAAGATCGACGCCGCTTTCCTCACCGGCGATTCCGCGCAGCCGCCCGTCATGGGCCGCCTGATGCGCATGCCGGGCGTGCGCTTCTTCGACTTCACCCAGGCCGACGCCTACGCGCGCCGCTTCCCCTACCTCACGGCGATCACGATCCCGATGGGCGCGTTCGATTTCGGCCGCAACCTGCCGCCGCATCCGCTGCAATTCATCGCGCCGACGGCCGAGCTGGTCGCGCGCGACTCGCTGCATCCGGCGCTGTCCGACCTGCTCGTCGATGCCGCCAAGGAAGTGCATGGACGGTCGACGCTGCTGCAGCGCGCGGGCGAATTCCCGGCGCCGCGCGCCCAGGACTTCCCGATCAGCGACGACGCCGCGCGCTACTACAAATCGGGCAAGGGCTTCCTCTACCGCGTGCTGCCGTTCTGGCTCGCGAGCCTCGCCGACCGCCTGCTGGTGGTGCTGGTGCCGATCATCGTCGTGCTGATTCCGGGCCTGCGGCTCGTGCCCGGCCTCTACGCCTGGCGGGTAAAATCGCGCATCTACCGCTGGTATGGTTCGCTGATCGCGCTGGAGCGCGCCGCGCTCGCCGAGAACTCGGCCGCCGAGCGGCGCACGCTGTTGCGCCAGCTCGACACCATCGAGGAATCGGTCAACGGCATGAAAATGCCGCTTGCGTATGCGGATCAGTTCTACGTGCTGCGCGAGCATATCGGCTTCGTGCGCTCGCGGCTGTCGCCCGCGCGTGACGGCGGCGAACAGCGCGAGGCGAACGGCGCGGGCGGTTTGGGTAGTGGTGGCGGCATGGGTGGCGCGCCCGCGAACGCCGAACTCGATACGGGCGACGCGATGGACGAACGCGTCGCCGACGAAGCGCCCGCCGCGGATGAAGCGAACGCAGGCACGCACGCAGACAAAGAGACACAAGCAGAGGCAGACGCAAAAGCCGACGCAGAGACACACGCGCAAGCCGGACCAGAAGCCAGCGCCGGGACCCGGGACGAGACACGCGGCGCCTGACATCGGCCGACGCGAAAAAATTGCAGCACGCAGCACCGAATACCATCGATACTCAAACGACGGGTCGCCGCTGCGGCCCGCATGAAAGCCCATAGCGGAGGAACAGCATGATCAGCGGCATCGACGCCAGCCAGCCAGCCTGGTTCTACGACTTCGTGTCGCCGTTTTCGTATCTGCTGCTGGAGCAGTACGACAAGTGGCCGGGCTTCGACTTCGTGCCGACGCCGGTCCTGCTCAGCGACCTGTACCGCCATTGGGGCCAGCCGCTCGGCACGATTCCGGCCAAGCGCATCT
Organism: Paraburkholderia tropica; assembly: GCF_914484835.1. Classification (GTDB taxonomy): domain Bacteria; phylum Pseudomonadota; class Gammaproteobacteria; order Burkholderiales; family Burkholderiaceae; genus Paraburkholderia; species Paraburkholderia tropica_A. The sequence goes on along the minus strand of NZ_CAJZAR010000065.1, from coordinate 22,025 downwards.
TCACGTACCGCCACGCGCTGTTCCGCGCCGAGCAGCTGGGCATTCCGTTCAAGATGCCGCCCGCGCATCCGTTCGATTCGGTCAAGCCGATGCTGCTCGCCATCGCGGCGGGCGGCGACTTCGCCTGCGTGCGCGAGATTTTCCGCTTCATCTGGCGCGAGGGCCGCGACCCGTCGAGCGAAGAAGGCTTCGAGCAGTTGTGCGAGCGCGTGGGCATCGCGCACGGCGAGGCGCTGATCGAGGAAGAAGCGGTGCGCGCGCAACTGCGCCGCAACACCAACGACGCGATCTCGATGGGCGTGTTCGGCGTGCCCACGTTCTGGATGAACCAGCAACTGTTCTGGGGCGAGGACGCGCTGCCGATGGTGCTCTACTGCGCACGCACGCCGAACTGGCTCGACTCGCGCGAGGTGAAGCGCATCAGCTCGCTGTCTTCGGGTCTCGCGAAAACGGAAAACGTCTGAAAATAGCCTAAAAGGCGTGTGAAACAGGCGGGCGGGCGCCGGGCAACCGGCGCACCGCGCCCGCGCTGATCCTCGTCATACCGCGCGCCCTATGGCAAGCACGCGCGCGGCGGCTTAAGGTTATGGCTGACGCCGTGCGCACGGAGCGCGGCGCGCTATCACCGAGCCCCCCCGCGTTCCCGCCTTCATCGCCATGGACGACTCTGCCCTTTCCCTCGACATCTGGCTCGTGCGCGTACTGCGCACGCTGCTGGTCGAGCGCAGCGTCACCCAGGCCGCGCTGCGGCTGAATCAGACGCAGCCGGCCATCAGCACCGCGCTGCGGCGGCTGCGCGAAGTGCTCGGCGACCCGATCCTCGTGCGCGGCAAGGCCGGCATGGTGCCGACCGAATACGGCGAGTCGCTGCTCCAATACGCCCAGCGCGTGCTGCGCGACGTCGATTTCGTCGCCACGCCGCACGGCGAATTCGATCCGGTGCGCTCGAAGCGCACGTTTCGCGTCGCCGCGCCCGACTATCTCAACGACTTCTTCATGCCGACGCTGATCGCGCGTTTTCGCGAGGCGGCGCCCGCCGCGCGGCTGGAGATTCTCTCGCTGTCGCCGACGCTCGATCATCACGCCGCGCTCGACGCGGGCGAACTCGATATCGTGATCGGCAACTGGCCGAAGCCCGACGCGCGTTTCGCGCGCAGCGACCTCTTCACCGACAAGATCGTCTGCCTGATGCGCGCCGACCATCCGCTCGCGCGCGCGCCGCTTTCACGCGAGGACTATCTGGCGGCGGGGCATCTCGCGCCCACGCCCTACACCGGCGCGAACGCGAGCCCCGTCGATCTCGGTTTCGCGAAGGCGCGCGCGCATCGTCATATCGTCGCGACGCTGCCGTATTTCGGGCTCGTGCCGCAAGTGCTGCTGCAATCGGATCTGATCTTCACGACCACGCGCCGCTTCGCGCTGCACTACGCGGGCATGCTGCCGCTCGCGGTGGTGGAGCCGCCGTTCGCGTTTCCGCGCATCCGCTGCTATCAGATGTGGCATCCGCACCCCGACCGGCCCAGCGACGTGGGCTGGCTGCGCGCGTTGATCGATGCGGTGTCGGTGTCGTTGACGGTGCCCGCGCGCAAGCGCCGCGCGAAGCCGGTCGAAGCGCCGAAAGAAGCCGCCTGAGATGGCATGAGGTCGCGAAAAGAAAAAGGCCGGACAGCATCGTCCGGCCTTTTTCTTTGGAAGCGTTCGAACGCTACGCCCGCGCGAACACGCCCTCATCCGCGTGACGCTCGACATTCGCCGACATCGCCACGCGCATCTGCATCAACTGCGCAGCCACCGCCACCGCAATCGACGAAGGCGCCTTGTCGACGATGCCCGTCACGCCGATCGGGCACGTGATCTCGTCCATGCGTTCGCGCGCGACGCCGCGCTCAACCAGACGCCGCTCGAACTTCACGCGCTTCGTCTTCGAGCCGATCAGCCCGAACCACGCGAAGTCACGCCGCTTCATGATGCGCAGCGACAGCTCGAAATCGAGCGCGTGATTGTGCGTCATGACGATGAAGTACGCGCCCGGCGGCGCAGTATCGACGATCGCGGCGGGCGTGTCGGTGGCCTCGATCTGCACGTTCGCGGACACTTCGTCGGGGAACAGCTCGTCGCGCTCGTCCACCCATTGCACCACGCACGGCAGCATGCCGAGCAGCGTCACCAGCGCGTGCCCCACGTGGCCCGCGCCGAACAGCACGACATGCATCGGCCCATAGTGCGGCACCGGCGTGCTCCGGCGGCCGATCACAACGCGGCCCGTCGCATCGACGCGCACACAATGATTCGGATGACTGATCATATTGCGATTCCCCTTCGATGACCGATCGATTCCGTGGATTCAAGCCTGCGCCATCGCGCGCACCGCACGCACGCCCTTGAGGATTTCCTCGGCGGTCGCGGGCGCGTTCATCGGCGGATTGAAGCGGTAATCGGCCACGCTCGCCACCGCGTCGCGGATCGCGAAGAACACCGAGAACGGCAGCAGCAACGGCGGCTCGCCCACGGCCTTCGAACGATGAATGCTGTCCTCGGCGTTGCGGTTCTTGAACAGCTTCACGCTGAACTCGGGCGGCGTATCGTTCACGGTCGGGATCTTGTAGGTGGACGGCGCGTGCGTCATGAGCTTGCCGTCCGGCTTCCACCAGAGTTCCTCGGTCGTGAGCCAGCCCATGCCCTGAATGAAGCCGCCTTCCACCTGCCCCACGTCGAGCGCCGGATTCAGCGAATCGCCCACATCGTGCAGCGCATCGGCGCGCAGCACGCGCATTTCGCCCGTGAGCGTGTCGATCACGACTTCGGACACCGCCGCGCCATACGAGTAGTAGTAGAACGGCCGGCCGCGCAGCGCCGCCTGATCCCAGTAGAGCTTGGGCGTGGCGTAAAAACCATCGGACCACAACTGCACGCGCGCGAGATAAGCCTTCTGCACCAGCGTGCCGAACGGCACCACTTCGTCGCCGACGATCGCGCAGTCGTTCGCGAAACGCACGTCCGCCGCGCTCACCTCGCCCTTGCCCCAGGTGGTGGCCGCGAGCACCGCGAGCCGCTCGCGCAACTGGCGCGCGGCGTCCTGCGCGGCCTTGCCGTTCAGGTCGCTGCCCGTCGAAGCGGCCGTGGCCGAGGTGTTCGCGACCTTGCTCGTATCGGTCGCCGTCACGCGCACGCGGCCGAACTCGATGCCGAGTTCGTGCGCCACGACCTGCGCGACCTTGGTGTTCAGCCCCTGGCCCATTTCGGTGCCGCCGTGGTTCACGAGCACCGAGCCGTCGGTGTAGATGTGCACCAGCGCGCCCGCCTGGTTGAAGTGCGTGACGTTGAACGCGATGCCGAACTTGACCGGCGTGATCGCGATGCCCTTCTTCAGCACTTCGTTGTTCGCATTGAACTCGCGGACCGCGGCGCGGCGCGCGCGATAACCGCTCGTTTGCGCCAGCTCGTCGATCAACTCGTGAATCACGTTGTCTTCGATGGTCTGACCGTACGGCGTTTCGTTGTTCTCCGTCTTGCCGTAGAGATTGCGCTTGCGCACGTCGAGCGGATCGAGGCCGAGCGAGCGCGCGACGTCGTCCATGATGTACTCGATCGCGAACGCGCCCTGCGGGCCGCCGAAGCCGCGAAACGCGGTGTTCGACTGCGTGTTGGTCTTGCCGCAGAAGCCCGCGATCGACACGTCGGGCAGCCAGTAGGCGTTGTCGAAGTGGCAGACGGCGCGCGTCATCACCGGGCCGGAGAGGTCCGCCGAGAAGCCGCAGCGCGAGGTCATGTCGACGCTCACGCCTTCGAGGGTGCCCTGATCGTCGTAGCCCACTTCGTAGGTGTAGTGGAAGTCGTGACGCTTGCCCGTCACCATCATGTCGTCGTCGCGGTCGGGGCGCAGCTTCACGGGGCACAGCAGCTTCCACGCCGCGAGCGCCGCGCAGCACGCGAACAGACCCGATTGCGATTCCTTGCCGCCGAAGCCGCCGCCCATGCGCCGGCATTCCACGAGCACGTTGTGCGACTGCACGCCCAGCACGTGCGCGACGAGATGCTGCATTTCGCTCGGGTGCTGCGTCGAGCACCAGACGTGCATGCCGTCGTCGTCCTTCGGCACGGCGTAGGCGATCTGGCCTTCCAGATAGAACTGTTCCTGCCCGCCGAGCAGCATCTCGCCTTCGTGACGATGCGCGGCCCGCGCGGCGCGCGTGGAGGCGTCGCCGCGCGCGAGCTTCATCGGCGGCAACACGTATTGCTGCGCGGCGCGCGCCTGTTGCGCCGTGAGGATCGGCGGCAATTCCTCGTATTCGATTTCGGCGCGGCGCGCGGCGAGGCGCGCCGTATCGTGCGACGTCGCCACGACGACGAACATCGGCTGGCCCACGTATTGCACGATGCCGTCCGCAAGCACCGGATCGTCGTGGATGATCGGGCCGCAGTCGTTCACGCCCGGAATGTCCTCGGCGGTCAGCACGGCCACGACACCCGGCGTCGCGCGCACCTTGGCGAGATTCATCGCGACGATGCGCGCGTGCGCCTTCTGCGAAAGACCGAGCGCCGCGTGCAGCGTGCCCGCCACGACCGGAATGTCGTCGGTGTAGGTGGCGCGCCCGCTCACGTGCAGATGCGCCGATTCGTGCGGCCGCGAGACGTGCACCTGCGCGAAGGGTTCGCGCGCTTTCACTTCGTCCAGGAACGGTTCAGCTTGCTGGTTCATGGTTTCGTTCTCCGTATCTTGTTCCGTTTCCTGTTCGATCAGACCGCGCTGCTTTCAGCGCTTTCCGCTGCCACCGCGCGCACGTTCAGCGCCTGCGGCAAGAGCGGATTGTGCGGGCGCGTTTCGAGCCAGAATCGATACAAGGTGTTCTTCGCCGATTCGAGGCGATACTCGCTCGTCGCGCGCATGTCCGAGAGCGGCGCGTAGTCCTTGCCGAGCGCGATCATCGCGGCCTGCGCGGTGGCTTCGTGCCATTGCGCATCGGCGAGCACGGCTTCGGCGTGGCTCGCGCGCTTTGGCGTAGCCGCCATGCCGCCGAACGCGATACGCGGCTCGCGGATCGTCTCGCCATGTTCACCGTCGGCGATATACGAAAACGCGGCGCACACGGCCGAAATATCGGAATCGAAACGCTTCGAGATCTTGTAGGTGCGGAACTTCAGATTCGCGCGCGCGCCGCTGCGCGTCGGCACCTTGAGCGCCAACACGAACTCGTGCTCGGCCATGTCCTTCTTCTGGTACGCGACATAGAGGTCTTCGAGCGGCAGCTCGCGCTCGACCTCGCCGCCGCGCAGCACCACGCGCGCGCCCAGCGCGATCAGGCCCGGCATCGAGTCGCCGATCGGCGAGCCGTTCGCGATGTTGCCGCCGAGCGTGCCCGCATTGCGGATCGGCAGCGACGCGAAGCGCAGCCACATTTCTTCGAGTTCGGGATAGTGCTTCACGAGTTCGGCATAGCCGCGCTCGACCGTCACGCCCGCGCCGATGCGAATCCATTCGTCGCTGACGTCGATTTCACGCATCGCCTCGACCTGGCCCACGTAGACGATGTCGCCGAGATCGCGCATCTGCTTCGTGACCCACAGGCCGATGTCGGTGCTGCCCGCGAGAATGCGCGTGTTCGGGCGCGCGGCCTTGATCGCGGCGAGCGCCTCGACGGTGCGCGGCGCGTCGAACTGCTGGCCGCGGTGCTCGTAGTGGAAGGTCTCGCCGCGCTCGATCGTCGCGAGCGAGGCCGCGAGCGCCTTCACGTCGACAGGCGCCTTGGGCGCATCGAGCCTGAACATCTGCTCCGCCGCGTCGAGGATCGGCCGATAGCCGGTGCAGCGGCACAGATTGCCCGTGAGCGCATTGGCGATCTCGTCGCGCGACGGCACGCTGCATTGCGCCTTGCCCGCGCAGCCTTGCGGCGCGTGTTCGTGGCCGTGCTTCTCGTAGAGCGACCACATCGACATGACGAAACCGGGCGTACAGAAGCCGCACTGCGAGCCGTGACAGTCGACCATCGCCTGCTGGACCGGATGCAGCGAGCCGTCGGGCTGGCGCAGGTCCTCGACCGTGAACAGCGCCTTGCCGTCGAGCGTCGGCAGGAACTGGATGCAGGCGTTGACGGCCTTGAAGCTCACGCCGCCCTCGGCGGTGCGCTCGCCCACGACGACCGTGCACGCGCCGCAGTCGCCCTCGGCGCAGCCTTCCTTCGTGCCGGTGCAGCGCGCGTCTTCGCGCAGGTATTGGAGGACGGTGCGGGTCACGCCCGCGTCGCTGACTTCGCGGATCGCGTTGCGGTGATAGAAGCGGATCGGCTGATTCATGGTTTCTGGCTCGTCGTTGAATGCAGAGTGCGCGGCAAGCGTCTCCGGCTCGCCACGCATCCGTGGACAGTTTCAAAGCTATCACCACCAATATTGAGATCCCATAGGCGCAGGTGCATGGGGGATATATCGTTGCGGCGATAAATCGATGGAATCCGCGCACGCCGTGCGTATGTCGGCGCGTCCTGATCGCGCGATTTCCTCTACGAATCCCGCGAACCGGACATCGCCAGGTGCCAGCCGATGCCTCATCCTGATGCTCGCGCCCCGCTTTCTAACTCCCTCCTTGCCGCGCGCGTGCCCGCAGACGCCAAATAGCACCAACGTCGCGCAACCTCGCCCATTTCCGTGCACGCAGATGACAAGACGTTTAAGCGGCGAAACACGCGAAAAACGTGTTGTTCCGCTCACCGAAACGCTTTTTCAACATCTGCATAAGAACCGGTTCCAACGTACAATCACGCCTTTCCCGCCGTTATCCATCCGCGTTTTCCCCATGTCCGCTGATTTGGCGCCCCCGCGCTCCGCCGCATCGACGACCCTGCAGATCATTCCGGTCGTCTTTTTCACCTTCCTCTGCTACCTGACGATCGGCATTCCGCTCGCCGTGCTGCCGGGCTACGTGCACAACGACCTCGGCTTCAGCACCGTGGTGGCGGGCGCGGCGATCAGCGTGCAGTACATCGCGACGCTCTGCTCGCGCGCCCTCGCCGGCCGCTCGGCGGACACGCTCGGCCCGAAGAAAACCGTCTCGATCGGCCTGACGATCTGCGGCGCGAGCGGCGTGCTGCTGCTGCTCGGCACGCTGGTCGATCACTGGCCGGGCCTCTCGCTGACGCTGCTCGTGATGGGCCGCCTGCTGCTCGGCTGCGGCGAAAGCCTCTGCGGCACGGGCGCGATCCTCTGGGGCATCGGCCGCGTGGGCACGGCGCACAACGCCAAGGTGATTTCGTGGAACGGCATCGCGACCTACGGCGCGCTCGCGCTGGGCGCGCCGCTCGGCGTGGAGATGGTGCACTTCGTCGGCTACTGGACGCTCGGCGTGTCGGTGATCGCGCTGGCCGCGCTCGGCTTCTGGCTCGCGCGCCCGATCGCGCCGGTGCCGGTCGTGCACGGCGAGCGCATGTCGTACCGCAGCGTGTTCACGCGCGTGCTGCCGCACGGCCTCGGCCTCGCGCTCGGCTCGGCGGGCTTCGGCTCGATCGCCACCTTCATCACGCTGTTCTACGCGGCGCGCCACTGGGACAACGCGGCGTTCTCGCTGACGCTGTTCGGCCTGATGTTCATCGGCGCGCGCCTGCTGTTCGCGAACACGATCAAGACCTTCGGCGGCTTCCGCGTCGCCATCGCTTCGTTCTCGTGCGAATGCGCGGGCCTCTTGCTGCTGTGGCTCGCGCCGACGCCGCATTTCGCGCTCGCGGGCGCGGCGCTCACGGGCTTCGGCTTCGCGCTGGTGTTCCCGGCGCTCGGCGTCGAAGCGGTCGGTCTCGTGCCGGCGGCCAGCCGCGGCGCGGCGCTCTCGGCGTACTCGGTGTTCCTCGATCTGTCGCTCGGCATCACCGGCCCGCTCGCGGGCTATGTGGCGAATCTGTTCGGCTATGGCTCGGTGTATCTGTTCGCGGCGATCGCGTCGGCGGCGGCCGTGGCGCTGTCGGTCTCGCTGCATCGCAAGAGCGTGAAGGCGGCGGCCGAGGCGAAGGCCACGGCCAGCGCCGCACAACGCGCGGACTGAGCGCGGACTGAGCGCCGACTGAACCGCAGCCTCAACCACACAAGGCGCCCGCTGTTTCGCGCCCAGACAAAAAACCGCCCGCAGCGCGCTTCGCGCCGCGGGCGGTTTTTTTCATCCGCGCCGAGAACTTACTTCTTCTGCACCGTATCGAGCGCGAGCTTCTTGCCCGTGGCCTCGTTGTAGCGGTGGACGTACTCCTCGGTCAGCTTGCGCACCGCGCGGCCGATCTTGCGGTAATCGGACTCGTTGAGGTTCGCGAGCGACACGCGGCCCGACGGATGCGGCGTGCCGAAGCCCTTGCCCGGCAGCAGCACCACGCGCGCCTCGCTCGCCAGACGGAACAGCAGCTCGTTGGGCTGCGTCTGCTTGAGCAGCCAATCGACGAAGTCGCGCCCGTACAGTTTCTCGCCCAGATACTCCATGTCGAGAATCGTGTAGTAGTCGACCTGGTTCGGATCGCTCTCGTCGTAGGCGATGCCCATCTCCTCGAACAGCGCGCGCTTGCGGTTGCGGATCAGGCGCTTGAGCGCGTTCTTGTACGCGTCGGGCGTGTCCATCAGCGAGAACAGCGAGAACAACACCATCTGCACCTGCTGCGGCGTCGACAGGCCGGCCGTGTGATTGAGCGCGACGGTGCGGCTGTCGGCCACCAGACGGTCGATGAACTTGAGCTTGTCCGGCTCGGTCGTGATCGACTCGTAGCGCTTGTGCAGAATCTTCTTCTCGTCCTTCGGCAGCTTCGCGAGCGTGGCGTCGAGCACGTTGTCGCGATGCGTCGCGATCGCGCCCAGACGCCAGCCCGTCGCGCCGAAATACTTCGAATAGGAGTACACGAGAATCGTGTTCTTCGGCGCGAGCGCGAACAGCGAGACGAAGTTGTCGGCGAAGGTGCCGTACACGTCGTCGGTCAGGATGATGAGGTCCGGGCGCTCCTTGACGATATCGGCGATGTATTCGAGGCTCGCGTCGTCGATCTTCACCGAAGGCGGATTGCTCGGATTCACGAGGAAGAACGCCTTGACCTTCGGATCGCGCAGCTTGTCGAGTTCCTTCTTCGAGTATTGCCAGTTGCTCTCCACGTTGGCATCGAGATGCACGACGTTGAGCTGGTAATCGTTGAGTTCGGGAATCTCGATGTACGGCGTGAAGATCGGCATGCCGAGCGCGATGGTGTCGCCCGCCTTGATCAGGAAATTCTCGCGCATCGTGTTGAAGATGTACGTCATGGCCGCGGTGCCGCCTTCCACCGCGAACACGTCGAACTCGCCGACGAACGGATGCTTGCCGATCATCTCGCGGCGCAGATATTGCCCGACGATGATCTCCGAAAGCTTCAGCATGCGGTCCGGCACGGGATAGTTGCAGGCGAGGATGCCTTCGCACATCTCGTAGAGGAAGTCGCCGGCCGAGAGGCCGAGCTGATCGCGCACATACGACACGGCGCCCGAGAGGAAGTCGATGCCCGGCTCGCCCTTGTTCTCGCGCACGAACAGATCGAAGCGCTCGACGATGCCCGCGCGCTGCGGGAAGCCGCCCACGCCTTCGGGCAGATAGGCGAACGAGCGCTCCGATTCGCGCATCGCGAAGAGGCCCAGTTGCCAGAAGCCGTGGCGCGGAATGGTGGCGAGGAAGTTCGGATTGCCGCGCCCCGCGTTGAGCATCGAGAAGTTGGCCGGACGCTCGGCCGCGCCGCCGCCGGCCGCCTTGATCAGCTCGTCCTTGAGCTCGAACGGGCTCAGCGCGTCGAGGGCCGACTTTTCCTTCGCTTCGTTGCCGTTGCCTTTACCTTTTGCCATGGTGCTCTCCATTGGAAGACGTGGTGCGCGCCGCTTCGTTCGTTGTGCTCACCGTGTGCGGTGGGCGCCGCAAGCGGCCCGCGTTGCGACAGATCGTTAAGGACGGGCCTGCGCTCCTCGCGCGGCCCGTTTTGGCTTCATGTCATGCGAGACCGACCACGAGCGGCCCGAGCAGCGTGAGCAGCACGTTGGCGATCGCGTAGGTGATGGCGAACGGCACCGTCGGCACCGCGCTCTCGGCCTTGTCGAGAATGCCGCCGAACGCCGGGTTCGCACTGCGCGAGCCGGACAGCGCGCCCGCGAGAATCGCCGCGTTGTTGTACTTCAGGACGTAGCGGCCAAACAGCATGGTGAGGATCAGCGGCACGATGGTCACCACCACGCCGAGCAGGAAGATCGTGATGCCGCTCTGCTTGACCGTCACCACGGCCTGCAAGCCGGAATTCAGGCCGACCACGGCGACGAACGCCGCGAGCCCGAAGTCCTTGAGCAGTTGCGACGCCGCGGGCGGCATCACGCCGTACATCGGATGCTTGCCGCGCATCCAGCCGAACAGCAGACCCGCGAGCAGGCAGCCGCCGCCCGAGCCGAGCGTGAGCGGAATGCCCGCCACGTTCACGACGATCAGGCCGATCAGCAGACCGAGCACGAGGCCGACGCCCATATAGATGAAGTCGGTCTTGTTGCTGTACGCGAGCTCATAACCGGCTTCCTTCACCGCACGCTTCGTGTCCGTGGCCGTGCCGTAGATCGTGATGACGTCGCCGTGTTCGAGCTTTGTCTGCGGCAGCACCGGCAGCGGCTGGCCCGCGCGTTCGATCTTCTCGATATAGACGCCGTGGCGCATGTCGCGATCGACGTTCTTGCGCACGTCGGCGATCGTCGTGTGATTCATGCCCTTCTTCGTGAAGACGAGCTGGCGCGTCTGCATCACGAGGCTCATGCCGCCCGAGTCCGGCACTTCCGGCCCGATCAGCGCGCCCACTTCGACCATCTGCTCGCGGCGCCCGACCACCAGCACGATGTCGTCGCGGCTCAGCACGAAGTCGGGCGTCGAATCGAGCACCTTGCCCGCGCGCCGGATCTTCTCGATCGCGACGAAATCCTTCTCCGCCGCTTCGAGCTGCCTGACCGTCTGGCCCGCGCCCGCTTCCACGCGGAACACGCGGCCGAACAGTTCGGGCAGCGCCGTGATCTGGCCCGGCCCGCTCGCCGTCGAGCCGCCGGCCATTTCGCGCTCGGCGTCCATCGACGCGTCCTTGAGGCTGCGGCCCATGAACTTCGGCAGGATGTTCACGCAGACGATGATCGCGCCGAGCGAACCGAACACGTAGGTCACGGCATAGCCGATCGCCACGTCGGCCTGCATCGCCTTGACCTGATCGGCGGGCAGACCCAGACGCGCGATGGCGTCGCCGGCCGTGCCGATGATCGCCGACTGCGTCATGCCGCCCGCCGCGAGACCGGCCGCGAGACCCTTGTTGAGGTGAAAGAGCTTCGCGCAGATCACCACCGTGACGAGGCCCGCGACGGCCATGAACACGGCCATGGCGATCTCGCGCAGCGTCTTGCGGTTGAGCGAGTTGAAGAAGCCCGGCCCGGAGTCGTAGCCCACGGCGTAGATGAACACCGCGAACATCACCGACTTCACGCCGTTGTCGATGGTCACGCCCGCCTGGCTGATGACCACGGCCGCCAGCAGCGACCCGCCCACGCCGCCTAACTGGAACTTGCCGAAATTGATCTGGCCGATCCAGTAACCGACGGCCAGCGAGAGAAACAAGGCGATTTCAGGAGATTTGTGAAAGATGTCATGTAGCCATTCCATCGTGCCCTCGCTTGGATAGAAGTGACAGCCTGAAGCCGGTACGGTACGACCCGACGTAACGCGCCGCCGACGAAGCCGCGGCTGAAACCGCGCCGCGGTCCCTTCGGCGAAACGCCGCGCGGGTCAGCCGAATTTCGCCGCGAGCCCGACCACCACGGGCCCCATCAGCGGCAACAGGATGTTCGACAACGCATAGGTGATCGTGTAGCCGATCACGGGAGTGGAATTGCCGGTGACGCCCACGAGCGCACTGATCGCCGGCGTGCTGCACTGCTGCCCTGCAATCGCGCCGAGCAGCATCGGCGCATCGAGCTTGAGAAACATGCGCCCGATCCAGAGTGAGAGGAGGCCCGGAATCAGCACCATCAGGATGCCGGCGAGCGGCAGCGCGAGACCGTACTCGCGCACGAGCTTGATGGCGTCCGGTCCGGCGGACAAACCCACGGCGGCGATAAAGGTCGCGAGGCCGAAGTCCTTGAGCACCTGCGCCGCCGCCGAGGGGAGCGAACCGACCACGGGAAAATGCGAGCGCGCCCAGCCGAACAGCAGACCCGAGAGCAGACAGCCGCCGCCCGTGCCGAGCACCAGCGAGACGCCGCCCACCTTCAGCCCGAAGCGGCCGATCAGCATGCCCACGAGCACGCCGAGCCCGAGATAGACGAAGTCGGTCTTGGTGGTCTGCTGGATCACGTAGCCGAGGCGCTGCGCGCCGCGTTTGACGTCGCTGGGCGCGCCGAGCAGCGTGAGCACGTCGCCGCGCCGCACCACCGTGCCGGGCAGCGCGGGCACCGTGGTGTCCAGCCGCGTGATCGCGCCCACGTAGATGCCGCGCCCCGCTTCCGGCGAGACGCGTTCGCGCATCTGCGCGAGCGTGAGGCCGTCGGCGTCGCGGCGCGTGAGCATCACGTCCACGCGCTGCGCGAGCAGCTTCGTGAAGCCCTCGCCCGAGACTTCGTGGCCGAGGTGGACGGACGCATCGACCATGCTTTCGCGGCGACCCGCGATGAAGATCACGTCGCCGGTCTGCAGCACGAGCTGGCCGTCCGCCTCGATCTCGCGCTGCTCGCGCAGCACGCGCTCGACCGTGATGTTGTTGCCGTAGCGCGCCTCGAACTGCGCGACCTGAAGACCGGCGGCCGGACCGGCCATGAACGCGCGGCCCACCAGCGGCGGCAGCGCGAGACGCTGGCCTTCGTCGAGCACGCCGTCGCCGCCGAGCTTGCGAAAGAGCCGCGCGGCCTCCTCGCGCAGATTCACGCGCAGGATCAGCGGCGCGACCTGGCTCGTGAACAGCACGATGGTGATCAGGCCGAACAGGTAGCTCACGCTATAGGCGGTCACCACGTGCGCCTGCAGCGTGCTGACCTGGTCCGCGCTGAGGCCGAGCCGCGCGATCGCCTCGGAAGCCGTGCCGATCACCGCCGACTCGGTCGCCGCGCCCGCCAGCAGACCCGCGGCGGTGCCCGCGTCGAGCTTCATCAGGACGACTGCAATCATGATGAGCGACATCACCGAGACGATTTCGACAATCGACAGCAGCCCGTAACGCCAGCCCTTGCCGATGTTCGCGAAGAACTGCGGACCGCCCGTGAAGCCGAGCGCGAAGATGAACAGCGCGAACGCGATGTTCTTGAGGTCGGGCGCGATGCGCGCGCCGGTCTGGCCGAGCACGAGCGCGACAATCAGCGTGCCGCACACGCCGCCGAGCGATATCGGCCCAAACCGGACCGAGCCAATCAGATAACCGAGCGCAAGGCTGATAAACAGCGCAATCTCGGGTTGCGACTTCAGCAATTCGACGATCATGTCTGGTCTGCCGATTTACGTTCTTTTTGCTCAAAAGCGCATAAAAAACATGCACACGGCATGTACACATTTGCCTGTGCGCCTTTATTTCCGGCCGTATCGGATATTTGCTCGATACGCAATAAAACCGGAAAACCGCTTTTATTCGCTATTTATGTAAAGGCCGTAAACCGGCATAACATCATTGTCCGCAATACATTGACAACAAACGTTTTTCGCCGGGAAATCCCCGTAGACATGACAGACATCGATTCCTCGCAAGCTTGTACAAGACCCGGAAAACCGCTATCCGCTGGATGAGTGCCGCCTGAGTGTAATTCAAATGCTCAAACGGCTGACGCAGCACGCCTCTTTTTCCCGCCTCATTCAATACCCATGCCAGCATCGATATTGAATCTTTTACAACGATGAAACGATGCCGCTTTTTACGATAGATATTGTAATTTCGAAGGACTGTCAATATGATTTTCATTCAACATCGCAGTCCCGCAGTACCCGCAAGCGCATTTCAATCCCATCCGGCCGCTCCGTTCGAGGGCCGCGCCCCTTAACCGGTAAATGCATTCAGCATGCGAGGCGAATTTCCATGAACCAGATACACGCCATGCGCGTCTTCGTCAGGGTTGCGGAATCACAGAGCTTTCGCCGCGCCGCGCAGCAACTCGACGTGTCGAACGCGCTCGTCACGCGTTCGGTCGCGATGCTCGAAGCGCATCTGCACACGCGGCTCATCAACCGCACCACGCGTAATCTTTCGCTTACCGAAGCAGGTCAGCGTTACCTCGACGGCTGCCGCAGCGTGCTGGAAGAACTCGATCATCTCGAACACACGCTCGCGCACACCGAACGCGAGCCGAGCGGCACGCTGCGCGTGGTGGCCGCGGGCGCGCTCTCGCTCGCCACGCTCACGCCGCTGATCGACGGTTACCGGCGGCGTTATCCGCGCGTGCACGTGCGCCTCACGCTCGCCGAGCGGCCCGTCGATCTGGCCGAGGACGGTTTCGACGTGGGCATCGTGGCGGCGTCGCCGGAACGCGCCGAAGCCAACGGCGATCTGGTCGAACGCTCGCTCGGCACCACTTCGTTCGTGCCCTGCGCCTCGCCCGCGTGGCTCGCGGAGCACGGCGAGCCGAATACGCCCGACGCGCTCGCGGAGCACGCGGCCGTCACGCTGCCGCCCGAGGAGCGCAGCGCGACGTGGCGCTTCGCGAAGGCCGGCGAGCACGCGCAGCCGGTCACGCTGCAACCGGCCTACGCGGTCAACAACATGCTGATGGTGCGGCTCGCCGCGCTCGCGGGGATGGGCGTGGCGATCGTGCCCGCGCCGCTGGTCGCCGACGATTTCTCGGCGGGCACGCTCAAGCGTCTCTTGCCCGACTACGAGATCGACGCGCCCGAGGCGCGCATGTCGATCGTCTATCCGAGCCGCCAGTATTTGTCCGCCAAGACACGGCGCTTCGTCGATCACGCGGTCGAGCATTTCGAGCACGCGCACGGCGGCATGGCCGCTGCGAACCTGCCGAACATGCCGAACGCAGCGGCGTCAGGCGGATCGGCGTGGCGGCCGATGAGCGGCGCGCCCGGCACCAGCGCCGTGTTGCAGGCGAGGAACGAGCGCTGATTTCACCGGCGCGTCGATGCATCGATACATCGACGCACGCACTGATAGCGCTCAGCCCGGCGCGCCGTATTCCGCCGGCTCGCCTTCGAGACCGGCGGCCCCGCACAGCTCGCGCAGCAGCGCGACCTCGCGCTCGTGCACCTCGACGGGCATCCACTGCGCGCCCGCCCACGCCAGATAGCGCGCGCGATGCTGGCCGTTGCGGAACGCCACCACGCCCACGTGCGCGAGCCCGAGCCAGCCTGCAACGCCCCCCGCGCGACGCTTCGAGATCGTCACGTAAGGCATCTGCGGCACGCGTTCGTTTTCAGGATCGAGAAATTCGCGGATGCCGCGCACCTTGCCGACATGCCAGTCGTCGACGGGCTTGAGCACGTAGTCGGTGTCGTCGCGGTCGGCGCAGAGCAGCAGCTTGTGCAGATCGACGATCACCACTTCGTGGCGCGTGCCATCGGTCGTGAAGACGCGCTTGAAGCGCACGTGGTCGTAAGCCTGATGATCGGGCAAGGACACGATCCAGTGCTGTCCGCACGCGGATTGCAGCGGTGCCGGCGGATTCGGAGAATGCCCGTCGGGCGTAGGCAGGGACATCGGGGACATGCGGGTGAGGCGCCTCTCGCGGGGAGGAAAAGCGGCCTACGCTACGAGGGTATCGTGACGGTTTCGTGACCTATGCAGCATGGATGCGCACGCCGCGTGCGCGCGAGGAAAAACCGATGAGCAACGGTGACAAGCGCGATGACGAAGGCCTTCGCGAAGACACGCCAGGCGCCGTCATAACAGAGACGTTTGGCGACGCCGTGCGCATCGAAGCGCACGCTCAGGTCGCGACGATCGTGCTCGATCGACCCGCACAGCGCAACGCCATCGACCGGCCGACCGCCGATGCGCTCGCCGCCGCGTTCGCGCGCGTCGAGTCGCATCCGCGCTGGCGCGCGGGCGTGCTGTTCGGCGCGGGCGGCACCTTCTGCGCGGGCGCCGACCTCGGCGCGCTCAACGACGACACGCGCCGCAACGCGTTGCGCGAGGACGGCGGCGGTCCCGGTCCGCTCGGGCCCACGCGCATGGCGCTCGCCAAGCCGTTCATCGCCGCCGTGACGGGCCACGCGGTCGCGGGCGGGCTCGAACTCGCGCTGCTCTGCGATCTGCGCATCGTCGAAGAGGACGCCGTGCTCGGCGTGTTCTGCCGCCGCGTGGGCGTGCCGCTGATCGACGGCGGCACGGTGCGTCTGCCGCGCCTGATCGGCCTGTCGCGCGCGCTCGATCTGATCCTCACGGGCCGCGCCGTCGATGCGCGCGAGGCGCTCGACTTCGGTCTCGCGAATCGCGTCGTCGCCACAGGCCGCGCGCGCGCCGAAGCCGAAGCGCTCGCGGCCACGCTCGCCGCGTTTCCGCAAGGCGCGCTGCTCGCGGACCGGCGCTCGGCCTACGAAAACAGCGTGCTCGACGATCTCGCCGAAGCGCTGCGCCGCGAAGGCGCGGGCGGCTATCGCGCGGCGCTCGACGAAGGACTGCCGATGGCCGCGCGTTTCGCGGCGGGCGCGGGACGGCACGGCGAACCGCTCTGAGCGCGCGGCGCGCATCGTCGCGCGCTGAACTACGCTTCACAGGATTCTTGAAGGCCCTGGTTCAAGGCGCTAAATTGAATCTGTCAGTGGCCACGATGCACCGCCCGCGCCGCCCGCCCCACTGCATCAGCCCGCTGCCCCGCGGGCAATCCTCAGACGAGACGCCGACGCGAACAACAACCCCGAACGCGCATCAGGGAGTGATCCCATGTCGTCGGATCGCGTCATCCGGTTCGCGGATTTCGAACTCGACGTCGAGCGATATCAGCTTCGACGCGACGGCGAGGCCGTGCGGCTCGAACGTCTGCCGATGGACCTGCTGATCCTGCTCGCGTCGCGTCACGGCGAGCTGATCTCGCGCGCCGATATCGTCGAGCGTCTGTGGCAAGGCAATCCCTATCGCGACACCGAGAACGGCATCAACACGGCGATCCGCAAGATCCGCATCGCGCTCGCCGACGATCCGCTCAAGCCGCGCCATCTCGTGACCGTGAAGGGCAAGGGCTACCGGCTCGACGGCGCGCGCTTCGCGGGCGTGCCGCCCAGCGAGTCCGGCGAGCCCGCCGCGCGCGCGGCTGTGCGCGTGCTGGTGCTGCCGTTTGCCAACCTCACCGGCGACGGCCGCGAGGCCTGTCTGTGCAGCGCGCTCGCCGACGAGATCTCCGCCACGCTCGGCGCGCTGGGCGCCGACCGGCTGCGCCTGATCGCGCGCACGACGGCGGCGCGTTATCGCGACACGGCCAAGAGCATCGGCGAGATCGCGCGCGAATTGAAGCTCGATTACGTGCTCGAAGGCTCGCTCACGCGCGAGGCGCAGCGCGCGCGCATCCTCGCGCGCCTGATCCGTTGCGCCGACGAAGTGCAGATCTGGAGCCGCGCGCACGAGCCGGTTTCGCCGCGCGCGCTCGATCTGCCCAAGGAAGTGGCCGCCGCGCTCGCCGACGATCTCGCCTCCACGCTCTCCGACCAGCAGCGCTCGCTGCTCGCGCGCCGCCTGCCCGTCGATCCGGCGGCGCACGACGCCTACGTGCGCGGCCGCTACTTCTGGTACAGGCGCGTGCATTTCGACGCCGCGTTCTGCGCGCATCACAACATCGACGGCGAGGACTTCTCGCGCAGCCGCGCCTATTTCGAAGCGGCCGTCGAACACGATCCGAACTACGCGCTCGGCTACGCAGGGCTCTCGAACTATTACGGATCGACGGTCGTGCACGGCCTCTACGCCCCCGACGACGGCTGGCCGCTCGCGCGCGCGCTCGCGCACAGCGCGCTCGAACTCGACCCCGATCTGCCCGAGGCGCATCAGGCGCTCGCGGCCGTGCGCTACTTTTTCGAGTGGGACTGGACGCGCGCCGAGGCTGGCTGCAAGGAAGCGCTCAAGCGCAATCCGAGCTACCCGGAGGCGCACCGGCTCTATGCGCGTCTGCTACTCGCGGCGGGCCGGCGCGCGGAAGGCGACGCGGCGCTCGAACGCGCCGAGAAGATCGATCCGCTGGCGTTTCAGGGCTCGCGCGCGTTCGGCATGGTGCTCGCGGGCAAGCATGCGGAAGTGGCGAGCGAGTATCTGTCGCCGGGACATCGCGAGCACGCGCCGCTGGTCTACCAGGTGCTGGCGACGGCGTTCGAAGTGAAGAAGCTCTACGCGCAGGCCGTGGACGCGACCGAGGAAGCGCTGGTGCGCTGCGATCAGCACGCGCGCGCGGCGGCGATCCGCGCGCAATGGGACGCGGGCGGCTACGACGCGGTGCTGCACTGGTATCTCGACGATCTGCTGGAGCGGCGGCGCTGCCAGTACACCTCGCCGCTGCTGATCGCCGAACTCTACGCGCGGCTCGCGCAGCCCGAGCCGATGTATCACTGGCTCGACGCCGCGCTCGCCGAACGCAGTTCGCGGCTATGCGAGCTGCGCTCGAATCCGTGGTTCGCGCCCTATCGTCCGGGCGGACGCATGCGCCTGATCGAAAAGCACATCGGCGGCGGCCCGCCGCGCTGAACGCCGTGCGCCGGGCCGCCGCCGATTGGCCGCCCGCGTTCGATTCGGGCGGACGTCCTGGCGAGTCATGCGTCGATGAAATCTTGCCGGTCTCCCTGATGATTCTTGTGTGTTCGTGTTCGAGTTTGCCCTTGAGTGTGCCTTTGCGTTTGCTAACGCGCCTGCGGGCTGGCGCTCAGTTGCCGTGATAAATATCGTTGTTCAGACGCGCGCGTTCGCCGGTCTGCTCGGAGCGCACCAGATCCTGATAGACCTGTGCGTGCGTGAGCGTTGCGGGTCCGCCCGAAGCGCTGCTGCTCATGGGCATGCCGCCCACGTCCTGCGATGCCGACGGCGAGGTCGACGCCGTATCGGTCGACGAATCGGCCCATGCGAGTCCTGCGAACAAGGCGGCCGAGCAGGCCACCGCGATGCGTACGGTGTTCAAGGTGTTCATGTCATCGCTCCAGGAAGTGTCGCGCATCCCCATACGGCCCGCGATGCGCGTCGCGGACGAGGCAATCCGCGCGAAAACTGGCGTGCCGGCTAGCGCGGATGGGATCGTTAGACGATGGTGCGGCCCGCGCGTGTGACGCACCATCGACGTAACCTGAAGAAATCGTCAAGACATCACCCGCGCGGACGGTGTTGCGTAAGAAGAACGCAAGAAAAGCGTGCCGGATGCAGCGAGGCGCATTTCAGTACAATTCGGCATTGGCTTAATCAGTAGGCCAAAGTCAGCACGACACCCGCACGAAAACAAGCACGCGAGCCGCGCCCAGGGCCTCGCGAACCGAAACGACCACGCCGTTCACACGTCCATGCCCTTGCCCCTGCTCGCCCTTGCCGTCGCCGCGTTTGGTATCGGTACCACCGAATTCGTCATCATGGGGCTGCTGCCCGACGTCGCGCGCGATCTCGCGGTGTCGATTCCGGCCGCCGGCATGCTGGTCTCGGCCTACGCGCTGGGCGTGACGATCGGCGCGCCCATCGTCGCGATCGCGATTGCCAACGTGCCGCGCAAGGCGGCGCTGATGCGGCTGATCGGCATCTTCATCGTCGGCAATCTGCTGTGCGCACTCGCACCGACCTATTCGATCCTGATGGCCGCGCGCATCGTCACCGCGTTCTGCCACGGCGCGTTTTTCGGCATCGGCTCGGTGGTCGCGGCGGGCCTCGTCGCGCCCAACCGGCGCGCCCAGGCGATCGCGCTGATGTTCACGGGCCTCACGCTCGCGAACGTGCTGGGCGTGCCGCTCGGCACCGCGCTCGGCCAACTCGCGGGCTGGCGCACGACGTTCTGGGCCGTGACGGTGATCGGCCTGTTCGCGGCGCTCGCGCTACAGGTGTGCCTGCCGAAGCACATCGAGATGCAGAAGGCGAGCCTCGTGCACGAATTCAGCGTGCTCAAGAATCCGCAGGTGCTGATGGTGCTGGGCATGAGCGTGCTGGCGTCGGCGAGCCTGTTCTCGGTGTTCACCTACATCACGCCGATTCTCGAAGACGTGAGCGGATTCTCGCCGCACGAAGTGACCTTCGTGCTGCTGCTGTTCGGCCTCGGGCTGACGGTGGGCAGCACGCTCGGCGGCAAGCTCGCCGACTGGAAGCTGATGCGCTCGCTGCTGAGCCTGCTCGCGATGATCGGCGTGCTGCTCGCCGTGTTCGCGTTCACGATGCACGATCAAATCGCCGCGATGGCGACCATTTTCGTGTGGGGCGTGCTGGCGTTTGCGATCGTGCCGCCGCTGCAGATCCTTATCGTCAACCGCGCGAGCCATGCGCCGAACCTCGCTTCCACGCTGAACCAGGGCGCGTTCAATCTCGGCAATGCGAGCGGCGCGTGGATCGGCGGCGTAGCGATCAGCGCGGGCGCGCCGCTGACGTCGCTGCCGTGGGTCGGGCTCGCGATGGCCCTCGCGGCGCTCGGGCTCACCTTCGTCTCGGCGCAGCTCGACCGGCGCGCGCGGCGCCGCGTGGCGGTTTCGGGGCCGACGTCGGTGGTTTGAGCGAGGTCCCTCGCCTCCTCGCCCCGATGCGCTGACTCGATGAATCGATGACGTTCGGCAAGGCACGCCCAGCCGCTTTTTTCGCGCGCCCAGGGTAGGATGGCGCCCGATGAAAACCGTCCTGACCCGCGATTTCCTCGCGCTGATCCTGAGCGTGGCCGTAGTCGGCCTGGGCTCCGGCGCGACCCTTCCGCTCACCGCCCTCGCACTCACCGACGCCGGCTACGGCACCGCCATCGTCGGCCTGCTGACCGCCGCGCAGGCGCTCGGCGGGCTGATCGTCGTGCCGCTCACGGCGTGGATCGCGTCGCGCGTCGGCTCGCGGCAGGTGATCGTCGGCTCGGTCGTAGCCGTGGCGGCGGCCACTGCGCTGATGCAGACCTGCGCGGATCTGTGGATATGGGCGCTGCTGCGGATGGTGTGCGGCGCGGCGCTCATGCTGCTGTTCACGATCGGCGAGGCGTGGGTCAACGAACTCGCGGACGATTCCAATCGCGGACGCGTGGTCGCCATCTACGCGACGACTTTCACCCTGTTTCAGATGTCGGGGCCCGTGCTGGTCAGCCAGATCGCGGGCTATGCGGCGTGGCGATTTGCGATCTGCGGGGCGATTTTTTTGATCGCGTTGCCGATGCTGTTTGCCATTCGGTCGAGTCCGCATACGACGGATCTGCACGAGCCGCACGGCAGTTGGCGGCATGTGTTGCCGAAGATGCCTGCGCTGATTATCGCGACCGGTTTTTTTGCGTTGTTCGATACGCTGGCGCTTTCGTTGCTGCCGTTATTCGCGATGGGGCATGGGATCGGGAGTGAGTTGGCCTTGCTGTTTGCTTCTGTCGTGTTGCTCGGCGATACGACGATGCAATTTCCGATTGGGTGGCTCGCGGATCGGCTTGGGCGCGAGCGCGTGCATGGGTTGATGGGCTTGATTGTGGTTGTGTTGTTGCCCTTGCTGCCGTTTGCTGTTGCTACGCCGTGGTTGCGGTGGCCTTTGTTGTTTGTTTTGGGGGCGGCTGCGGGGTCGATTTATACGTTGGCGATTGTCGCCTGCGGCGAGCGGTTTGAAGGCGGGGCGCTGGTTTCTGCTAGCGCGCTGGTGAGTGCTTCGTGGAGTGTCGCTAGTTTTGGTGGGCCCATGATTACTGGGGCTTTGATGGAGCATGCTGGGCGCGATGCCATGCTTTGGGTTTTGTTTGGCGCTGCGATTGTGTTTCTTGGGGCTTTGAGGTGGGAGCGTGTGCGTGGGATCGCTAAGGCTTCGCATATTGCTTGATCGGTTTTTTTGCTGTTTTGTTGGCCTTTCCTTGTTTTCATGTCGGTCTGCATGCGTTGCCCCTGTGCGGGGCGGCACCTACTTTTCTTTGCAGCGGCAAAGAAAAGTAGGCAAAAGAAAGCCGCTCACACC
>NZ_CAJZAR010000064.1 GCF_914484835.1 Paraburkholderia tropica | reverse complement strand
CCGCCGTCGCCGCCATCAATAGCCTCGCCGCCGCGCAAACCGCGAGCGCGGCTCATGCCGACGACGCAGCCGACCTCGACCTGCCGAGCCTCGACGCCAACGAAGCCGCCGCCGGCCGCCGCAGCTGGCGTCCGGGCCAGGGCGCGGCCGCCGCGGCCAGCGCCGAGCCGGACCCGACCTACGAGCGCTCGAAGCTCAACCCGGTGCTCACGTTCGACAATTTCGTGACCGGTAAGGCGAACCAGCTTGCGCGCGCCGCGGCCATCCAGGTCGCCGACAACCCCGGCATCTCGTACAACCCGCTGTTCCTGTACGGCGGCGTGGGCCTCGGCAAGACCCACTTGATCCACGCGATCGGCAATCAGCTGCTGATCGACAAGCCGGGCGCGCGCATCCGCTACATCCATGCGGAACAGTACGTGTCCGACGTCGTGAAGGCGTATCAGCGCAAGGCGTTCGACGACTTCAAGCGCTACTACCACTCGCTCGACCTGCTGCTGATCGACGATATTCAGTTCTTCTCGGGCAAGTCGCGCACGCAGGAAGAGTTCTTCTACGCGTTCGAGGCGCTGGTCGCCAACAAGGCGCAGGTGATCATCACGAGCGACACGTATCCGAAGGAAATCTCGGGTATCGACGACCGCCTGATCTCGCGTTTCGACTCGGGCCTGACGGTCGCGATCGAGCCGCCCGAACTCGAAATGCGCGTCGCCATCCTGATGCGCAAGGCGCAGTCGGAAGGCGTGAGCCTGAACGAAGATGTGGCGTTCTTCGTCGCCAAGCATCTGCGCTCGAACGTGCGCGAACTCGAAGGCGCGCTGCGCAAGATCCTCGCGTACTCGAAGTTCCATGGCCGCGAAATCTCGATCGAGCTGACCAAGGAAGCGCTCAAGGATCTGCTGACGGTGCAGAACCGCCAGATCTCGGTGGAAAACATCCAGAAGACGGTGGCCGACTTCTACAGCATCAAGGTCGCCGACATGTACTCGAAGAAGCGCCCCGCGAACATCGCGCGGCCGCGCCAGATCGCGATGTACCTGGCCAAGGAGCTTACGCAGAAAAGCCTGCCGGAAATCGGCGAGCTGTTCGGCGGGCGCGATCACACCACGGTGCTGCACGCCGTGCGCAAGATCGCCGACGAGCGCACCAAGGACGCCCAGCTCAACCACGAGCTGCACGTTCTGGAGCAAACCCTCAAGGGCTGACGGGGCGGCTCCCCTGAGGTTCCCCCTGTTTATTGCGTGGATCGCCCCCAATTTAGGGAAGTGGTCCGTTTTCAGGCACAATATGGGTTTAACCGTCCGGCGCTCCGGCCGACCGGGCGGATTCCACGCCACGGCCTGTGCTGCGGGGCGGCGCCGGGATCGGGCGCACGACGCCCGGCCCGGACAGGGTGCGCAGACCGTCACATCAACGAAGGAACTCTATGCAACTGGTCAAGACCGAACGCGATAACCTGCTGAGGCCGCTGCAAACGGTGAGCGGCATTGTCGAACGCCGCCACACGTTGCCGATCCTCGCCAATCTGCTGATCACCAAAACCGGTTCCGACGTCTCGTTCCTGTCGACCGACCTCGAGTTGCAGATCACCACGACGGCCGACTTCGGCGTTGGCAGCGAGCAGGTCGCGACCACGGTCGCCGCACGCAAGCTGCTCGACATCCTGCGCGCGATGCCCGACGGCCAGGTCACGCTCACGCTCGCCGACAAGCGCCTCACGGTGCAGTCGGGCAAGAGCCGCTTCGCCCTGCAAACGCTCGCCGCGGACGAGTTCCCCACGGTGGCGCAGGCCAAGGACTTCGGCGCGAACCTCTCGGTGCCGCAGAAGACCTTCCGCCAGTTGCTCGGCATGGTCTACTTCGCGATGGCGCAGCAGGACATCCGCTACTACCTGAACGGCATGCTGCTCGTGGTGGACGGCGACCAGCTGATGGCCGTGGCCACCGACGGCCACCGCCTCGCGTTCTCGTCGATGAAGATCGAAGGCTCGTTCGCGCGCCAGGAAGTCATCATCCCGCGCAAGACCATTCTCGAACTCCAGCGCCTGCTCGAAGACATCGACGACACGCTGAAGATCGACATCGGCTCCACGCAGGTGAAGTTCACGTTCGGCCAGGTCGAGCTCGTCTCGAAGCTCGTGGAAGGCAAGTTCCCCGACTTCCAGCGCGTGATCCCGAAGGCGCACAAGAACACCTTCCAGATCGGCCGCGAAGAACTGCAACGCTCGCTGCAACGCGCGGCGATTCTCACGTCCGACAAGTTCAAGGGCGTGCGCTGCATCATCGAGCCGGGTCAGCTCAAGATCATGTCGACCAACGCCGACCAGGAAGAGGCGCAGGAAGAACTGGAAATCGCCTACCAGGGCGACACCATCGACATCGGGTTCAACGTCACGTATCTGCTCGACGTCCTCGCGAACCTGAAGGTCGACACGCTGGAAGTGAGCCTCGGCGACTCCAGCTCCAGCGCGCTCATCACGATTCCCGAGAACGAGGAATTCAAGTACGTGGTGATGCCGATGCGCATCTAAAAAGCGCGACAGAAGAAGAACACCAGGGGGCGCTGCGCCCCTTTGGCGTTTTTATGGCTTTTCAAAAAGTCTCGAGCAGTAACGCTGGCAGTACAGCAGAACCGGAAAAATTCCATGACTGATACGAACAACTCGCAACCCGACAACAGCTACGGCGCCTCGTCGATCCAGATCCTCGAAGGTCTGGAAGCGGTGCGCAAGCGTCCCGGGATGTACATCGGCGACACGTCGGACGGCACCGGTCTGCATCACCTCGTCTTCGAAGTGCTGGACAACTCCATCGACGAAGCGCTCGCCGGCTATTGCAACGACATTCGCGTCGTCATTCACGCCGACAACTCGATCTCGATCACCGACAACGGCCGCGGCATTCCCACGGACGTGAAGATGGACGACAAGCACGATCCGAAGCGCAGCGCCGCTGAAATCGTGATGACCGAGCTGCACGCGGGCGGCAAGTTCGACCAGAACAGCTACAAGGTGTCGGGCGGCCTGCACGGCGTGGGTGTCTCGTGCGTGAACGCGTTGTCGAGCTTCCTGCGCCTGACCGTGCGCCGCAACGGCAAGAAGCACTTCATGGAGTTCCACCGTGGCGTGCCGCAGAACCGCGTGCTCGAAGAACGCGACGGCGTGACGGTTTCGCCCATGCAACTGGTCGGCGACACGGAAAACCGCGGCACCGAAGTGCACTTCATGGCCGATGAAACCATCTTCGGCAGCGTCGAATATCACTACGACATTCTCGCCAAGCGCATCCGCGAACTCTCGTTCCTGAACAACGGCGTGCGTATCCGCCTGACCGACCAGCGCTCGGGCAAGGAAGACGATTTCGCATTCGCGGGCGGCGTGAAGGGCTTCGTCGAGTACATCAACAAGGCGAAGACGGTCCTGCACCCGAACATCTTCTACATCTCGGGCGAGAAGGACGGCGTGGGCGTGGAAGTCGCCATGCAGTGGAACGACAGCTACAACGAAAGCGTGCTGTGCTTCACGAACAACATTCCGCAGCGCGACGGCGGCACGCACTTGACGGGCTTGCGCGCGGCCATGACGCGCGTGATCAACAAGTACATCGCCGACAACGAAATCGCCAAGAAGGCCAAGGTCGAAACCTCGGGCGACGACATGCGCGAAGGTCTGTCGTGCGTGCTCTCCGTGAAGGTGCCGGAGCCGAAGTTCAGCTCGCAGACCAAGGACAAGCTGGTGTCGTCGGAAGTGCGCGCGCCGGTGGAAGATGTCGTGGCGAAGGCGCTCGAAGACTTCCTGCAGGAAACGCCGAACGACGCGAAGACCATTTGCAGCAAGATCGTCGACGCCGCGCGTGCGCGCGACGCCGCGCGCAAGGCGCGCGAGATGACGCGACGCAAGGGCGTGCTCGACGGCGTGGGCCTGCCGGGCAAGCTCGCGGACTGCCAGGAGAAGGATCCGGCGAAGTCCGAGGTGTATATCGTCGAGGGCGACTCCGCAGGCGGTTCGGCCAAGCAGGGCCGCGATCGTAAGTTCCAGGCGATCCTGCCGCTGCGCGGCAAGGTGCTGAACGTCGAGAAGGCGCGTTACGACAAGCTGCTCTCGTCGGAGCAGATCGTTACGCTGATCACCGCGCTCGGTTGCGGTATCGGCAAGGAAGACTACAACCTCGATAAGCTGCGTTATCACCGCATCATCATCATGACCGACGCGGACGTGGACGGTGCGCACATCCGCACGCTGCTGCTCACGTTCTTCTATCGCCAGATGCCGGAGATGATCGAGCGCGGTTATGTGTATATCGCGCAGCCGCCGCTTTACAAGCTCAAGGCGGGCAAGGACGAGCGTTATCTGAAGGACGATGCCGATCTGAACGCGCATATGCTGCGCCTGGCGCTGAATGGCTCGGAGCTGGTGCCGACGGAAGGCGCGACGGCGATTTCGGGCGATGCGCTGGGTGAACTGGCGCGGTCGTATCAGTTGGCTCGGGCGGTGGTGGATCGGTTGTCGCGTCTGTATGACGTGCGCGCGCTTGAGGCCATTATGGATGGCGTGGCGATTGATCTTTCGAGTGAAGCGTCGACGGAGGCTTCGGCTCGGGCGCTTGAAGCGCAGCTGCGCGATGATCCTTTGAAGCCTGAGGTTTCGGTCGTGCCGATGTATGACTCGGTGCGTGAGCAACGTTCGCTGCGTGTGGAACGTCGTCATCATGGGAACGTTAAGGTTTCTGTTATCGATGAAGAGTTCCAGCTGACCGCGGATTATCAGCAGCTTGTGAATACGGCTAATACGTTTAAGGGTTTGATCGGGAAGAATGCGCTGATCAAACGTGGTGAACGTAGCATGGCTGTGACGGACTTCAAGAGCGCGATGAAGTGGCTGATTGCGGATGCTGAGCGCAATGTCTCCAAGCAGCGTTATAAGGGCTTGGGTGAGATGAATCCTGAGCAGCTTTGGGAAACGACGATGGATCCGGCTGTGCGTCGTTTGTTGCGCGTGCAGATCGAGGACGCTATTGCTGCGGATGGGATCTTCACTACGTTGATGGGTGACGATGTGGAGCCGCGTCGCGCGTTTATTGAGAGCAATGCGCTGCGGGCGGGGAATATTGATGTTTGAGGGTTTTTAGTCGAATCGCTGTGATCGGTTTGGCTGGGAATTGGAGACCCACGAGTTGAGAGACTTGTGGGTTTTTTTATTTGGGGATTCCGATGACGATCGTGTTCGCAATGCGAAGGTCGGGAGTTCGATCCTCCTCCGCTCAACGCGTTTTACGCTGCCCACCTCGCCCTAGCAGCCCGCTCCTCACCACACAAAAAGCGCCCACCGAGGCGCTTTTTTTCGCCCACACGAAGCTGCCTCATTCCCGCAATCTATCCACAGCCTCCTGCGGATAACCCGCGCACAACCCCCATAACATCCGGTGCACGAAACCTGAACAACTCGCCCCCTGGATAAAACAGTGGAAAAGTTGTCAGCAACTGCCTGGGATTGTCCCGTTAACACCCTCAAGGTTATGAATTTTCCACAGCCTTGTTTACTCAATGGTTTTCCGGGGTTATCCACAGAAAACCCAGGGACTTGTTAACTATTACTACGTTTACGTATACATAGATTGAAAAAACCTAAGAGACCGCGCGTCGGAAACGAAAAAGCCGCTGGACAACCTTCCCAGCGGCCTCAAAATCCCTGAGCAAGCCATCAAGCCAGCGGAATATAAAGCTCGGTCTTCAGATCCTCGGGCGCCACTTCATCCGGCGTATTCAAATACACCTCGAACGACGGCACCGAAAAGTCCGCGTTACGCCCAAGCTGCTTCAACCCATCGTTGTAAAGCCACATCCACGCTTGCTGCAGCCCTTGATACGGGCCCGAATGCAGCAACATCGCGTGCTCGCCGCCGCGCAACTGAAACTTCTCCACCGGCGCAACCACCTGCACATCCCGATCGTGCACGAGCTGCACTGCGGCCTTCGACCTAAGCTTCGATTCGTCGACCGAATTCGGATCGTCGTAATAGATGCCGACCAGCTTCGAGCCCGACGTGCGCACATTCCGCTCGCCGAGCCACTGCGCGAGCGTATAAAACGCGTCGCCGATCTTCATATACGGGCCGATATGGCTCACGGCGAGCAGATCCATCGGATCGAGCTTGAGCAGCTTCACGTCGCGGTCTTGCATGATGTCGTCTCCGGTCGGGCGCGCGAATGCGCGGATGCCGGCCAGGATAGCACCGGCCCCGAAAGCCCTCTCGCTACGTGCCGCGCCGCGACGTCACAAACTCACCCGCGTCACCGGATGCGCTTCGAGCCAAGCATTCTCCGCATCGTCATAGAGCCGGGAACGTGTGAGAAAACGCAGCCCGGTCGGCCGTTCGAGCGAAAACATGCCGCCATTGCCCGGCACCGCATCGATGATCAACTGCGTGTGCTGCCAATACTCGAACTGCGACGCGGTCATATAAAACGGCACGCCGCCAATCTCGCCGAGTTGCACATCGGCGTTACCGACCAGAAATTCTCCAGCGGGAAAACACATCGGCGCGCTGCCGTCGCAGCAGCCGCCCGATTGATGAAACAGCAGGGAGCCGTGCTCGCGCGCGAGTTGCTCGATCAGCGCGAGCGCGGCGGGCGTGGCGGTGACGCGTTCGACCATGTCGCGGTCTCCTCGAAAAAACGCTCGCCGAACGCCCCACACGGCGCCCGGCGAGCCAGTACCACTCCCGCAATCGGATCAGAAAAAGCTCAGTGGAAAATCAGAAGAACCCCAGCGGCTGATCGCTATAGCTGACGAGCAGGTTCTTCGTCTGCTGATAGTGGTCGAGCATCATCTTGTGGTTCTCACGGCCGATGCCGGACTGCTTGTAGCCGCCGAACGCCGCGTGCGCCGGATAGGCGTGATAGCAGTTGGTCCACACGCGGCCAGCCTGAATCTCGCGGCCGAAGCGATAGGCGCGCGTACCGTCACGCGTCCAGACGCCCGCGCCGAGGCCGTAAAGCGTGTCGTTGGCGATCTCCAGCGCTTCCTCTTCGGTCTTGAACGTCGTCACCGAGACGACCGGCCCGAAAATTTCTTCCTGGAAGATGCGCATCTTGTTGTGGCCGCGGAACACGGTCGGCTTCACGTAGTAGCCGTCGCCGAGTTCGCCGGCCAGCGCGTTGCGTTCGCCGCCGATCAGGCACTGCGCGCCTTCCTGCTTGCCCAGATCGATATACGAGAGGATCTTTTCGAGCTGTTCCTGCGAGGCCTGCGCGCCGATCATCGTCTTCGTATCGAGCGGATGGCCTTGCTGGATCGCCGCCACGCGCTTGATCGCGCGCTCCATGAAGCGGTCGTAGATCTTTTCGTCGATCAGCACGCGCGACGGGCACGTGCACACCTCGCCCTGATTGAGCGCGAACATCGCGAAGCCTTCGAGCGCCTTGTCGAAATAGCTGTCGTCGTGATCGAGCACGTCGGCGAAGAAAATGTTCGGGCTCTTGCCGCCCAGTTCGAGCGTCACCGGAATGATGTTCTGGCTCGCGTACTGCATGATCAGGCGGCCCGTCGTGGTCTCGCCCGTGAACGCGATCTTGGCGATGCGCTTGTTCGAGGCGAGCGGCTTGCCCGCTTCGAGGCCGAAGCCGTTCACGATGTTGAGCACGCCCGGCGGCAGCAGGTCCTGAATGATCTCGGCGAACACGAGCATCGAGGCGGGCGTCTGCTCGGCCGGCTTGAGCACGACGCAGTTGCCGGCCGCGAGCGCGGGCGCGAGCTTCCAGGCGGCCATCAGGATCGGGAAATTCCACGGAATGATCTGGCCGACCACGCCGAGCGGCTCGTGGAAGTGATAGGCGACCGTGTCGTGATCGATTTCGGAGATGCCGCCTTCCTGCGCACGCAGGCAGCTCGCGAAATAGCGGAAGTGATCGGCGGACAGCGGAATGTCGGCGGCAAGCGTTTCGCGCAGCGGCTTGCCGTTGTCGATGGTTTCGGCGACGGCGAGCCTGTGCAGGTTCTGCTCGATGCGGTCGGCGATGCGGTTCAGGATATTGGCGCGCTCGGTCGGTGCGGTCTTGCCCCAGGCAGTCCTGGCCTTGTGCGCGGCGTCGAGCGCGAGCTCGATGTCGGCTTCGCGCGAGCGCGGAATCGACGTGAACGGATGGCCGGTGATCGGCGAAATGTCGTCGAAATACTCGCCGCCCAGCGGCGCAACCCACTCGCCGCCGATGAAGTTGCCGTATTGCTTCTTGTACGGGAACTCGGTCGTCAGGAACTGCATGTCCGCGTGATTCATCTGCGTGCTCCTCGCTGTGCTCTATGTCGATATGGATGGGCGCGTCAGGCTTTGTGCCGCGCAACCGGTGCACGTTGATGCCAGAAGCGTGCCAATCGCGATTCGAGGGCGATTCAGGCGTCGGGCGAGCGCGCGTGCAGGGCCGCCGCGGCGCGCTCGCGCATACGCGCGGCTGCGGGGACGGACGGCCCCTGAGAACGACGATGAGGACGACAGCAAGGAAGGCGAGGGCGGCGGCGCGGCCGCATTGCGCCGCAACGGCGCAGCGTGGCGCGGGCGCGTTGCTCAAAAACGGAACAGCGCGAGGGAAGCGGCGAGAAAAACAGTGAGGAAAACGCGCCGGAAAGCTCGCGGAATTGCGGCGCGCGAGGCCCGCATGCTGTAGGCTTTGCAGCCGTAACAGCAAGGAGAGTCTGCAATGTCTGAATCTGAATCGTTCGTTTGCCGCAATCAGTCGTGCGGCACGCCGTGGGAGCAAAGCGAAGTGGTCATCAAGAACGAGGGCCAGGGCCCGTTGTTCCGTTGCCCGCTGTGCGGCGCCCGCAACTATCTGGAACAGTTCGAGGACGACGACGGCAACGTCGTCTACGAACAGGTGGATGGCAAGCCGTTCCTTTGAGCGTTTGAGCGGACGCGCGCCTCAGAGAATTTCCGAGGCCAGCGAAATGCCGAAAATGATGCCGCCGACGAGACCGAGCGCGCGGCCCACGAGCAGCAGGTTCAGGTCTTCGTCGAGCAGGCTCGGATCGCGCCGCTCGCGCAGCAGCGTGCGATGCAGGATCGGACGCGGGAACAGCAGCAGGGCGGAGATCAGGGCCGGCACCGAAAGCCGGACGAACGCGCTGTAGTGGCGGTCCGACGGAAAATCGAGCCAGACCATCAATACGACGAGCAAGGCGGTGAGAACGCCGCCGATGACCGCGCCGGCGACGAGTTTGTCGGTAGGATGCCCGTGCATGGCAGTAACCTCAGGAGTGTTTTTCGATAGCTCCATGATCTGATGCAGGTCAGAAAAACCCTATCGGAGCAGTCTTAAAACACGCGCGGCACGATGCGGCACCCAATAGCATCGCGCGTGCCCAGCCATGCGGTTTGGCTGGATTTTCGCCCTATCCATTCGGGTAGGCTGGCGTCGCGCTCCGGTCGTCCTACAGTTACGTCATACGATAAGAAACACTGTCGGATACCCGGGGTTCGCCATGACATTCGTTGAACAGGAAATCGCGCACATCGCGCGCGTGATGCCGGCGTCGCTTTCGAGCGACTTCGAAGAGCCGATCATGGACGTCGCCTATTGGCGCAAACGGCTGCACGCCTTGCTCAAGCAGAATCACCTGACACACGTCCAGCTCGCCACCGTCGACACGCTGCTGCGTCAGCTCGACGGTTTCGAGTCGCTCGGCCGCTGGCTGCCGCAGCCGCCGCGCGCGGTGCGCTTTTCGATGAAAGTGAAGGATCGCAGCGCCGACGTATTCGTTTGAGCGTGCGGGACGCGAGCGCGTAGCGGGCCACGGCCGCACGCGCGTTGGGCGTCACGGAAACCAGCGCAGAAATGCAAAAAGCCCGGTCAGAAGACCGGGCTTTTCACATGAATTCGCTGGTGGGGCGTGAGTGACTCGAACACTCGACCTACGGATTAAGAGTCTCGTTCCCCAATAACAGGTAAATTTAAAAGCGCTGTCTAATCAATGGCTTGCGGCGATAGCCTTCCACTAGCCGACCGCGCTTTTAGGCCTTTTTCGGTCGGTTCTTGCCTTCTTTGGTCAAGTTTTGGTCAAGCTGTGCCGCCCCAATCAGCCGTTATAGGAACACTACACGATGATGGAATTCGAGACTCTCGAAGAGTTTTCCGTTGCTTCTGAAATCAGCGACGCTACCGTCAAGGTCCGGTTGCGTCGGCAGCTCAACCATAAGCCGACGCGGTTTAGCCCCGCGCCGTACTGCCTCGACTTGGCGGTCGGCAGCGTCGTCTATCAGCATTACGGCATTGATGAACAACGTGCGCGCGAGGCTGCGATGCGGTTCTTGCTCAAACACGTCAACGGGGTTGCTCCGCCGCTTCATTAAACGCCGCTTGGTTGCGAATCAAAGCCACCGCGCAAGCAGTGGCTTCTCCAACGAGCATTTCCATTTCCTATCCTAAAACTTCGCTCTTCCTCGGAACCAAGGGCAAGTGTCCGGTAGCTTCGACACCGTCAGCCGGGTGCGACGGCATCAGGTGATAGCTCCAACGGGAGAATCGGCCATCGCGGCTTAAAGCCTTGCTTGTGCAGGAAGCACGCACACAACGGGAGCATTATTGCTACTCAGAGTCTGTAGAACCGAAGTCATCACTCAGAACACAATCGTGGAACCAATAAACCGTTCCGACGATGTCTGCCCCACGCCCCTCCCTCAGAGCCGTCTTAGCAGAAAACCTTCGCCAATATCGAAAGTTGCACGGCTACTCCCAGGAGGAGCTTGCGAACCGATGTGAGCTACATCGGACCTACATTGGGTCCGTTGAGAGGGAAGAGCGCAATGTGACATTGCATACCCTCGAAGTCCTCGCAAAGGCTCTCGGAGTTAGCGTCCCGGAACTGCTAACTTCAAGGGCGGGAAATGAAGGAAAAAAGCGACGCTGAGTACAAGCAGGCCATTGTTGAATCCGGTAAGACCATCTTTGACCCCATCGAAATAGGGGACCCGGACTATTGGATACCCACGCTACACCTTGAAACTCTCTTGAATGATGGCATGCGCGGCAAGTCCTTGGCGGGGCTCGCATTGCGCACCCGCTCCAAGGTTGTGAAGGCAATGGTCTGCGACGCCCTCGGCTACCCAGTGCCGCAATCATTCACGAAGTGTCAACCACGGTTCTTCGGTCAACAGTTGGATACCTATGCCCAGAAGGCACTGAACCTACAGATTTGGAATGAGGAGCTGTCACCCACCAGGCGGTACGCCATCATCCAAGTCTTGGAGGACGACAGTATAGGCAGAGTGCGGGTCGTCAACGGCCAGCAACTCGCCATATTGGACAGGACTGGCACCATCACGACCAAATACCAGGCCCGTCTGGAACTACGCGCTGAGAGCCGAGAACTCGTGACGCTGGAAGACACGCCGTTAATGTGGCCACACATTAATCCCGGCCTCGTTTTCTCCACAGATACCAGCCCAGTCCAAGAGCCACTGTCGGGTGAATTGCGGCCCATTCGCGAGGTTTTCGAGCGCCTCTCACCGCTCGTCGGCCAGACATTCGCCGATCCTGGCATGGACCAAGAGCGTAACCGTGGCGCGGCACTGCATTACTTGGTGTGTCAGGCTTTGGGCTATGCACGGTACGGGGACACAGGCCAATTTCCGGACATCAAACACCAACTGCTGGAAATCAAGCTACAAACGAGCCCAACCATCGACTTGGGACTGGTCGAGCCGACCAGTCAGGCTCCTCTGGACATCCAGAAGCTGGGACGCGACCATCCCCGCCACTGCGACACGCGTTATGCCATCTTCTATGCCATCACTGATGGTAAAACGGTGACGCTGACGCACCTCTTCGTGACCACGGGCGAAATGTTCTTCACCCGTTTCCGACAGTTTGGCGGGAAGGTCATCAACGGCAAGTTGCAGATTCCGCTACCGCGCGACTTTTTCGCCTAACCCAAAGACGCTCCACACCAACTCATCCAGGTCGGCGGCTAAGGCATCGGCCTCACTCGAAGGGGTGGCGGTGTGGATTTTTTTGGCAATAGCGATGATGGTTTGCGTTTCTACTCGCGAGGGGTCCGGTAAGGGAAATTGCTCGACGTACTGGGTGATAAAGCGGCGACGACCGGCATACAGCTTGTTGTTGAACTTGTGGTCGTAGAACGATTCGATGAAAGTCGAGTTGGCAATGGCCAGTGCCAACCAGAGCAAGTCTTCCTCTCCCTCGTGTTCACAGCAAAGCCAATAACACTCGCCGTTTACCACGCCGCCATCGGTATCAATCCAGAATACGGGCTTGTCTGAGATGTCGGGGAATACTAGCTTGGGTGCTGGCCACGCAGAGGGGTCTTGGGGCACCCACAGCTCGAACCAATTACGGCCCGCCTCGATTACGTAGGTGCGCGCCTCCAGAACTTCTCGGTGCTGCTCTAGGTAGCGCTTTGCTTTGGGATAGAGGCCCAAGTCTACGGCGCTGCGGCGCCCATTCACGACCTCATGGGGATACAGAATTTCCTTAGTATCCTTGGCCTTGCTTGGTACGGCAGCACGGAACCGACGGGCACAATGGCGGGTCAGCAAGGGCCGTAGCAGTTCGGGGCGTCCGCCGGGAATGTCGGCCCAGTCGCTGCGAATGAAAACCTTATCCGCCGTTGATTTCACACCAACCCGGATTTTGCCAATCCTACGGAATGCTTCCCACGTATTGGCCTCGACAGTGGCCAACCAGGTGTCCGTGGCGGAGGTGGCTGCTCGCCAGAGACCTTCTGGGTCCCCGCCGTTGTCCAGGGTACCGTGGCGCACCCGGAAACGCCTGCCATCGACAATCTCAACAACCGTGTCGTCTGTGGAGTCCAATGCGGCGAGCGCGTCCTGCGCTTGAGCTTGGCTGGGGTCCTTGGTCTCGTAGATGGTTGAGAATTCGATACCCACGGCATGTGGGTGCTTAGTGTCAGCGATTCCCTTGGCCACTAGAACGGCCGGGAGTACAGCTGCATCAAAGAGCTTTGTGTCTCCCAGGTCCCAGGCATGAATGATTTGAAATTGGGAGAGCAACGCGCGACGCACAGCCTGCCCGGATTTCGTTGTCATGAAGCGGTTTGACGTAATGACACCGGTTACGCCCCCGTCCGCGAGGACGCGAGAGATACCCAGGAGGAAGGGGTAATAAAGGTCCACACGGCCCGTCAACCCAAAGCTCTGTGCAAGCGCCTGGGCCTGCTCGGCCCCAAGGATTTGGGTACGGACGTATGGCGGATTGGCGATGACCAGATGGAAAGGTTCTTGCTGGCCGTCGGCAAATAGGTCGTCATCGTTCTGAAGTGCTAGGACATGCTCCAAGAAGTCCTTCTGCTCGATATGCACAGTCAGACCGGGGAAGTCTTCCGCAAGCCGCGCTGTGGCTATTTCGATAGCTGCAGGGTCAGTGTCATACCCCCAGACTTCGACACGCTTACGGACAGCATCAGGCAGGCACCTGATGAGGGCATCGAGAAGAGCACCATCGCCAACTGCTGGGTCTAGTACTCGGATGGTGCCTCGCTTGGGTAGCTCGGCGACTTGCAGCATGTTCCGAGCAACAAAAGTTGCGAAACCAAAGGGGGTGTAAGTCGCTCCAGAGAATTTCTGGGCGTCGACATTGCTGTATCGGGGACCGATGTCCAAGGCGATTGTTTCGGGTGCGCTACTCATAGTCATCATTGTGCGGGCAAAGCCGGATGC
This sequence comes from Paraburkholderia tropica, assembly GCF_914484835.1. Classification (GTDB taxonomy): domain Bacteria; phylum Pseudomonadota; class Gammaproteobacteria; order Burkholderiales; family Burkholderiaceae; genus Paraburkholderia; species Paraburkholderia tropica_A. Next base: position 17,471 of record NZ_CAJZAR010000064.1, on the reverse strand, counting down.
GAACAATTATATTGTCGAGTCGGCGGCGTGTGCCCATCCGCCGAAACGTCATGCAATTTTTGCGGCCGGACAGGGTCAAAAGCCGTCGCCCATCCAACCGTAATCAGCCAAAGACCACGGGTTATTATGCACGTGAATGTCGGTGCCCCAGGGGCTACCGCCTACGTCCACGCCACCAAAATCGTCGCCGTTCATCGGCAGGCCGGTTGCAGGGTTAATCAGGGTGTGTGACATGATTGCTCTCCTTATATTGAGCAGTGGGTAAATACCCCGCCGTGGTCAGCGGGGCGGGAAGACATCAGTCGTCGCTCGGGAGCATGAAAGTCACGACCGGCTCTGCGTTATCCCCGGGGCCGATAGACATCACGAGCGTTATCGGCGTGCGACGTGTCCCGTTGCCCCCGCGTGCCACGCGGTAGTGTTTGAATGGCATGCGGTTGCCGGCTTTGTGATGGCGGGCGAGGTTGAAAGCGACCCACAGCAGGTCATGCAGGCGTCCTCGTTCGTCCTGATGTGTTTGTCGAGCGCTGTCTTCGGCTGACCAGGCGACCACTTCCGCCCAGGCCGCCGCTGTGAGCGCCACTGGGACTTTGAAGCCCGATCCGCTGGCTTGTGCGGTGACATCAATCAACGAGCCATCGGCGATGGCCTGCGCACGCGTGTACGACGAGATGACCTCACCGAAGAGGTCTTGCAGACCGTCTCGTTTTTCCACAATGCTTTCTCCAAAGCTGACCGGGTTCCAAGATTCCGAGCCCCCTCACGTTCCCGGATGCGGCGTGGGGGTGGTGCTGCCGTTTTGCTACCGTCCTTCCTGAGTTCGTCGCCCTGGCGGGCCGAGACACCAGGCGAGAAGGCTGCATGGCAAGGGCGCGCCCGGAAGCCGCAGCCCCGCAGGGGACCGGGTGAGGACGTGCGTGAAGCGCCGAAGGCCCTTGCCATGCAGACCGCCTGGGGTACGGTCGCCAGTTGGGTGGCGGCGAAATTAGGAAGGACGGTGCAAGCACCAACCTCACGACGCAGACGCTGTCGCGGCCACAGGCCGCGACCTATGCGCGCTTGCCGCGCGTGGCCTGCAAGCCAAAGGCGCGCAGTCGGAGCGCAAAAGCGCGCTGACGGAGGGGAGCCGCAACAGCCCGAAGGGATGGTGTGGGGCAAGGGCGTCCAGCCCGCGCCCGCACAGCCGCGGTCGCGCCCACGCGAGCCGGATGTGCGCTTGGGGGGAGCCGTCGCTCGCTCGTGGCCCCAGACACGAGAAGGAGGCCCACCGACTGCCAGAGCGATGGGGGGCAGCATGCCCCGCGCCCCGAGCAGCGCGCGGGCAAGCTGGTCAGTCAAGCATCGCGCAGACCAAGGCGGAGCCGATGCCTGGTACGCGTCCAGCGGGCCAGAGGGAGCAGCTTGCCCGCGCGCAGCGTGGGGCGCCTGCTTTTGAGACACGAGCTGCGTCCAGCAGGGAGAATGCCCGGCAAAACGTCCAGTTTTGCGAGGAGGGCATGGTGGCTCGCCGCGATAGCGGCTACGCCTTCGGTGTTCGTCCTCCGCCGTATTGGAGGTCGAACACGGGTATATGTCGTCGTTCGCGCTATACGAAGCATCAACCCACTATTTGGAGATACTTCGTGACAGCGCGCGACGGACGCATCATCGCAGTGGAGAACGAAGTACGCGTTCTCCGGGCGCTTCATCGCTTCGGATGGCTGCGGACTCGCGACCTGGCCGCGCTGCTGTGGCAGCAATGGCAGAAGAGTCCGCCCGCCGAGTCAGACCTGAAGCGACCGACGCCCTCGGCGTCTGGCTGGCGTATGGCTCAGCGAACGCTGCGCCGATTGGTCGATGCTCGACAGGTACTGCGCGGACAGGCGCCGAATGGCAGTGTGATTTATGCATTGTCAGAAGCTGGCTCGCGCCGATTGCAACAGTTCGGGGTGCCTGCGTTGTCGGGCAAAGATTTGATTCGGGCGTTCAGTTCGGCGCAGTTTCAGCATCGCAGCGTTGCCAACGAAGTCGCTATCTCTGGCATCCTCGTCGGGTATCGCGTTTCGACCGAGCGCGAAATTGCCCAAGATAAGTGGCTGGGCGGTGTGGATGGCGTAGATGGAAAGAAGCCGGACGTGGTCTTGCAAGCCAATGGCAGAGTCTGGTGGTATGAGGTCGAGAGGTCGCGCAAGAACGCGAAGGATTATGCGCGGCTGTTGAAATGGCTACAGTCGGTCAGGCGCGACGCGCTTCCCGGACGCGAGTCCGTAATGCTCGGCAAGGGGCTGCGCTGGGCGCGGATTGTTTTCATTTGCACGCCTGCATTCCGGTCGAAGCTACTTCGCGACCTGGAGGCCGCAGGCTGGCAGAAAGACACCGTCGAAACGCTCATCACGTTTGAGACAACCCTATACTCATTCGCAGACATGCTCTTTGTCTGAATACCAGTCGCCTCACAATCGAGGTGCCTGATACAGGTACGGGCGCAGATTGGGCTGGTTCTGCGCGCCACCGACCATCTCCTGGTGATTCAATCCAGGCGTGCGATACGCGTCACCAGCCGTCGCGCGGATGTTGGTCTTGTAGTCGGAGGAGCATATTCCGCGAGGCAAGGCACTCATGCAGAACGTTGCTGCCCAGTCGATAGCGCATCGGCTGGGCAGTAGCCTTTTGCGTCGCTAGGCCCGATGGCTGCAATCGCCATAGGCGAGCTGCGCCCGCCGTTGGGTTGCTCGGGGTGTAACTGGCGTCGCGACGGTTTGAAGCCGGTCACCGCTCCTTGGTTGCCAACGCCCGCGCGAAGCGGGCGAAGGAAATCGCGTTCATTGTCGATGGCTTATGTGTTGTTCCACGACGGAAAGGCGGGCAACCAGGGAGCGGTGCTGATGGCGTGGAGTCGTGCCCATTCCTCTTCCTGGTAAGCCAGTCCTTTCAACGTGCTCCACTCTCGTCATCGCGCGCGCCATGTCAGATACAGAGGTACACACACCTATAGGTGTGTGTACCTCTGTATCTTGGGTTACGTCGGGCATGCGTCTGGAATCTGTACCCAGACGTACCTTCGTGTACCCTCGACCTTTCCTGGGTTAACTATCACTTGGACCGATGCAGTACACCTACAACATTGTGGAGGTAGCCGCTCTTTGGGCAGGCGTGGATTTCAGCGTTGTCAGGGGGCGTATGGACTCCGCCGACACTGCTGAAATTGATAGGGAATACAACCAAAAAAAATTCGACGCCGAGTGCGATGATGTCGATGATGAGATTGAATGGAAGCGGGAACGGCAGGTCTGTGCGCAGTGCGAGCTAGAGCCACGGTGCCCAGAGGAGGTAGTGGAGTATTTCGCACATGAAGATTTGGCGATATTGCAGTGCCCTCAGGGATTCGGGCGTAAGCCAGCAGATAAAATGCCTGCTTCTCGTATCGTGAAAAGACGGGAGTGGAAGCAACGATTGCTACCTCGTCCCGGAGAGTTCGGCGACCTGCCGGGCTTCGAGCAACGCCTCGAGTGGCTGCAAGCCGCCCTGAACATGGGTGACTTGGACGGCACGCCAGAGGTCGTTCGCGCGCGAGATTTGCGGGTATGGTTAGAACAGAATTTTCCAGGGCAACTGCCGGAATTCTTGTTTCCGAGCGCAAATTTGAATCTTCAAGCCCACGGCACTCCAGAGGATACAGAACATCAGGCAGCCAGGGGGGCAGGCGAGCGGTTTCCTCTGAGAGTCGTCATAAATAAATTGAAGAGTAAAAGGCCAGACTTGTTGGCGCCGATTATTGAGACACTCGTCAATGAAACTGGAAGTTATGCGCCAAGCATTATTTTTAATAGATTGCGTGAAATGGCAATGGAAGAGATGCCGCCGCTAATCATTGCGGACAAAGAGTATGTGTATTGGAAAAACGTGAAAGGTGAAAGGAAAGAGCTTTCGTACGATTCACTGAGTAGGCGATTGAGAGACCTCAGAAAAATGAGCGAGGACCAGTAGTAGACGACGCTCGCCGATGAATGACGACGTTTACCGATGCTTACCGACGCAGCTATCGGAGAAGTCGCCGTCCTCTGAAATCCTTGTCAACAGCCGAAGCAATCAGGCCTACCACGGCGACCTGCTTTGAGCGTTGATGCGGATTTTCGGCGCGTATCGACGTCCAAAGCACCGCCGTGACGGGCTGGAATCTGGATGTTGATATGAATACCAAAGCCCCTCCCGCGACAACCAACGCCAAAGGTGAAAAGGTGCCGTTGCGCATCTCGTTTGCCGACGCGCTACCAGATGCCTTTACGCCGCCCGACGAACTGGTGCAGGGATTGCTGACCGTTGGTGGTGGCAGCGTGCTTTACGGCGATTCGAACAGCGGCAAGACATTCTTTGCCGTTGACATGGCTGCTGCGGTAGCCCGTGGCGTTGATTGGATGGCACGGCGTACGGAGCAAGGTCTGGTCGTGTACCTGGCTGCCGAATCGCCCGATTCGGTACGTAGTCGTCTTCAGGCCTACCAGAAGCATCACGACGTGCGCATGTCTAACTTCGTAGTCGTCGAAAGCCCGGTAAACCTGTTTAAAGACGATAGCGACACCAACGCCATCGTCGAGACGGTGAAGTTGATAGAGAAGTCGCGCGGGCTGAAAGTGCGTCTGATTGTGGGTGACACGCTCGCTCGGCTAAGCGCCGGTGCAAACGAGAACGCTGGCCAAGACATGGGCCTTGTCATAGAACGCTTCGACCGCATTCGAAATGAATGCGCTGCGCACTTCATGCTCATTCATCACTCGGGGAAAAACGTCGCAGCGGGAGCGCGCGGCTGGTCGGGGATTCGCGCGGCGGTCGATACGGAAATCGAGGTCGTAGACCATCCGGGAGGCCGTTACGCTGAAGTGACCAAGAGCCGTGATTTGGGCTCGAAGGGTGCGCGCATCGGCTTCAAGGTCAACGTGGTGGAAATGGGCAGGACGAAATGGGGGGCTACGGCGACAACTTGCGTCGTCACACCCGCCTCTGCACCGGAGAAGGCGAAGAGCAAACGGGGCAGTGAGGTCGAAGGGGGCATCGTCGAATACCTGTCGGGCAAGGATGGCGTCACGAAGGCACAAGTGGTCACGCACTTTGACGGGCGCTATGCGAAGGGGCCGGTTTATCGGGCCATCAAGAAACTGTGTGAAGGGTCAATCCTTCGGGATACGGGCGGCCTGATAACGGTCGCCGACCGTGCCAAGGGTAGTGGCCTGTGATGGACGAAATCGCACTGACGTTGCGGCAGGCCGCCGAGCGCCTGCAGTTGTCCTACAGCACGGTCTACGAAAAGCGCCACGAAATCGGATTTCGTCTGCCGGGCTCGCGCGTATGGCGCGTCTGGCCGTCACGCCTTGCCGAACTTACCGAAAACAGGAAAAATAATGCCCGGCTATCGCTGCGGGTCGATGGAGATTCAGAGTGTCAATCCGCAAAGATAAAAAATCCGGTGTCTACTTCGTTGACTTCCGCGCGCCGAGCGGCGAAAGAGTTAGAGGCTCTGCTCGCACGCCCGACCGTAAAGAAGCCCAGGAGTACCACGACCGGCTGAAAGCCCAATACTGGCGTCAATCTATGCTCGGGGAGCAGCCCGAGCATACGTTTGAAGAAGGGGCAGTGAAGTTCCTTCGGGCGCACGAAGGCGAAAAGGACTATGCGACGAAAGTCCGACATATCCAGTATTGGAACGAGAAGTTCGCTGGTCGTGCGCTTCGTTCTTTAACCGCTGACGAAATCGAAAACGCTCTGCCAACGGAGTCGGCCCATCTGCACAAGCGCGGGGCGGTTTCTGGCGCGACGAAGAATCGCTACCTCGCCACTATCAAGACCATGCTGAATGAATGCGCGGATTTGAAGTGGATAGACCACGTACCCAAGCTGACGAAATACCATGAGCCAAAGCGCCGTGTGCGGTGGGAGTCGCCCGAAATCATCGTCGGCTTTCTTCAGGGCCTTAGGCTGGAGTGGATGCGTGACGCAGCTATCGTGGCTGTTGCGACGGGGATGCGCGAGGCTGAGCTGTTTAGTCTTACCGTCGCTCAGGTGAGCCTAACTCAGAGTAGCGCCCACGTTATCGACACGAAATCGGGCCGCCCTCGCGCGGTACCCCTGAACGATGATGCTCTTGACGTTCTGGGGCGGCGCACGAAAGGCAAGTCAGCCAATGAGCTGGTGTTCACGCGTGGCGAAGGGCTGACGGCCCGTATTCACCAGAACGACAAGCGCGATTTCAACCGCGCTTGTCGCCTGGCGGGCATCAACGACTTTCGCTGGCACGACTTGCGGCACACCTGGGCGAGCTGGCACGTACAGCGTGGCACGCCGCTGCTGGTATTGAAGGAGCTGGGAGGGTGGGAGACCATCGAGATGGTGCAGAAATACGCCCACCTTGCGCCGAGCCACGTGGCGGCCCACGCGAACACGGTCAAGTTTTGGTCAAGCTCGGACCGGAAAGAAAAAACGCCGCTTGAAGAAGCGGCGTAGTTCCTTGATTTACAACAGAATTTTGGTGGGGCGTGAGTGACTCGAACACTCGACCTACGGATTAAGAGTCCGCTGCTCTACCAACTGAGCTAACGCCCCCAACAGAAGAAAGATTATGCCCTGCCTTTTGAGTCTTGGCAAGTCCTTTTCGCAAATTTCCTAAAAAACTTGCTGGCGGCCTGGAGCGGCACGTTGGCGCCTCGCTGAAGCTCCATCGCCGTATCCCGTATTAACGGGACGCGGTACGTCCCGGTATCATGTCGCCACGCTGGCGAGCCCGCTTTCGGTCCGCTTTGGACAGCAAGCCGGCCGTACCGCGCGCCGCCCGCCGGGTCCGTCGAAACGAAGGAATCCGCTGCGCGGCACGCACTCCATAAAAGGCATAAAAGAGACGATGGACGACAAGGCAATCGACGCGCTGCTCGAGCGCGTGCTGGCGCCGTGGGTGAAGGCGCTCGGGTTGAAGCCGCTCGAAGTGACGGAGGACAGCGCCACGCTGCGGCTGCCGTTCTCCGGCGAGTTGCGCCACGCGGGCGGCGTGATCTGCGGCCAGGTGTTCATGGCGGCCGCCGACACGGCGATGATCGTCGCGATCGCGGCGGCGCTCGGCGAATTCAAGCCGATGACCACGGTCGCGCTCAACACCAATTTCATGCGCGCGGTGCGCAAGGGCGACGTGAAGGTCACGGCGCGCGTGCTGCGCATGGGCCGCAATCTGGTGTTCGGCGAAATAGAACTCTACGACGAAGACGGTCGGATGGCCGTTCACGCGACCTCGACTTACGCGCTGCTCGACTAAGCTGTCGGATTCAGGACGAATCGAAGACAAGAGGGCGCATGTTCGATCAGGTTGTCTTTGCCGGCGGCGGCAACCGCTGCTGGTGGCAGGCGGGTTTCTGGGACGTCGTCCAGCCGAAGCTGGATCTGCGTCCGCGCGTCATCACGGGCATTTCGGCGGGCGCGGCCACCGCGTGCATGATCTACACGCGCGATTCGCAGTGGGTCATGCGCTATTACGAGGAAGCGCTCAAGCACAACAAGCGCAACGCGTACTGGGGCAACCTGCTGCGCAGCGAATCGGTGTTTCCGCACTACCGCATCTATCGTCAGGCGCTGCTCGACATCTACGGGCCGCGCTTCGAGAAACTGCAGGACGCGCCCGAGATCCGCATCGGCGTTTCGCATCTGCCGCGCTGGCTCGGCGCGCGCAGCGCGGTCGCGGCGGGGCTCATCGCGTACAACATCGAAAAGCACATCCGCAAGACGCTGCATCCCACGCTCGGGCGCAAGCTCGGTTTCCATCCTGAATTCGTGACGGCGCAGGCCTGCGCGAGCGTCGACGATCTCGCCGATCTCGTGCTGCAGTCGTCGTGCACGCCGCCGTTCACGCCGGTGCTGCGCCGCAACGGGCGCGCCGTGCTCGACGGCGGCATGGTCGACAACGTGCCGGTCGGCGCGCTCGACGACACGCCCGGGCGCGTGCTCGTGATGGTCACGCGGCTGTATCCGCGTCCGCAGATGTTCGTGGTGAAGCACCGCACGGGCGGCGAAGGCGGGCAAGCGGGCGAACAGCTGCGCCTCTATGTGCAGCCGACCGCCAAGGTACCGATTTCAAGCTGGGACTACACGAGCCCGCAGCAGATGCAGCACGCGTACAACCTCGGCGCCGAAGACGGCGAGCGCTTTCTCGTTCGTCTGCCGGAGATGTTCGAAGCGGCCGCGCACGCCTGAGCCGGGTCACGCGGACGCATCGACACAGCGCATCGACACAGCGCATCGACGCAAAAAAGGCGGCCATCTGGCCGCCTTTTTCTTTATCGCGTGCGCGAATTCCCCGCGCGAAGCTGGCCGCCTTACTTGCGGCGTCCGCCTTGCAGCGCTTCCGGGTTCGCGACGTGCGAAAGATCGCCCGCATCGAACGAGAGGATGTTGCGGAAGGCCGCGCCGAAATACAGCTCGTAGCTTTCGCGTTCCACATAGCCGATGTGCGGCGTGCAGATCACGTTTTCCATGCGCAGCAGGCTGTAGCCCTGCAGGATCGGCTCGCTCTCGAACACGTCGATCGCGACCATGCCCGGACGGTTGTGCGCGAGCGCGCCGAGCAGCGCGTTCTCTTCGAGCAGTTCCGCGCGGCTCGTGTTGACGAGCAGCGAGGTCGGCTTCATGCGCAACAGGTCTTCCTGCTTGACGATGCCGCGCGTGTCGTCGTGCAGACGCAGATGCAGCGAGAGGATATCGCTTTCCTCGAACAGCGCTTCGCGGCTGGCGGCGGCTTCGTAGCCGTCGGCGCGCGCGGCTTCGAGCGAATGCTCGCGGCCCCAGATGATCACGCGCATGCCGAAGGCCTTGCCGTAACCGGCCACCAGACGGCCGATCTTGCCGTAACCCCAGATGCCGAGCGTCTGGCCGCGCAGCACCTGGCCGAGACCGAAGTTCGGCGGCATCGCCGAGGTCTTCAGGCCCGATTGCTGCCACGCGCCCTGCTTGAGGTTGGCGACGTACTGCGGAATGCGCCGCTGCGCCGCCATGATGAGCGCCCAGGTGAGTTCGGCGGGCGCAACGGGCGAACCGGTGCCTTCGAGCACGGCGATGCCGCGCTCGGTACAGGCGTCGATGTCGATATGCGGACCGGCCTTGCCCGTCTGGCTGATCATGCGCAGATGCGGGAGCTTGTCGAGCAGTTGCGAGGAGATGCGCGTGCGTTCGCGGATCAACACGAGCGCTTCGACTTCCGAGAGGCGGCTCGCGAGCTGACCGAGCCCGCGTACGGTGTTGTTGAAGACCTTGACCTCGTGATCGGCAAGCAGCGTGAAGCAGTCGAGCTTGCGGACGGCGTCCTGGTAGTCGTCAAGGATGGCAATTTTCATGGCGGCAGAAGTGATAGGCAGCGCACCGTACGTGGCGCGACTCGATGTTCATCTGGTGGTTATCCCACTATGCAGCGTTTGACAGGCTGGTATGAATACGGGGTCGCCTCACGTTGCACCGGTCGCAGCGAAGAAATAGCGCTCGCGGGTATCGCAATTGCTGATTCTTTCGATGGCGCTCAATGCGGCTGCACGAGGTTTGAACGAGAATTTTTCCCCTTTTATCAGCTTGTCGGGTCGCCGCGCAAGCCGCTTTACAGACGGTTGCGAACCCCTGCTGATTGGACCTTGACGACCTGCACAACTGCGCGGACCGCAGCCCCGGTTTCGCCGTTGAAACGCTTAAAAAAGTGCCTCTCGCACGCAGCGTCGAAAAGGGCCTGAAACGATTTTTTATCAGCCCCTATGGAGACTTTTCGATGAATCATCCCGACTTCCCGGCCCAGGCGGCCACGCAGGCGCCGTCCTGGGTTCGCCACCGGGCACTGGTGGAATGGGTCAAGAAGATCGCAGCGCATACGCAGCCCGAACGCATCGTCTGGTGCGACGGCTCGCAGGAAGAATACGACCGCCTGTGCCAGCAGATGGTCGACGCGGGCACGATGCGCCGCCTGAATCCGCAGAAGCGCCCCAACTCGTTTCTCGCCTGCTCCGATCCCTCGGACGTCGCGCGCGTCGAGGATCGCACCTTCATCTGCTCGCAGAACAAGGAAGACGCGGGTCCGACCAACAACTGGATCGCGCCCGCCGAAATGCGCACGACGCTCGACGGCCTGTTCGCCGGTTCGATGCGCGGCCGCACGATGTACGTCGTGCCGTTCTCGATGGGCCCGCTCGGCTCGCCGATCGCGCATATCGGCGTCGAACTCTCCGATAGCCCTTACGTGGCCGTGAACATGCGCATCATGACGCGCATGGGCCGCGCGGTGTACGACGTGCTCGGCGAAGACGGCCCGTTCGTGCCCTGCGTGCACACCGTGGGCGCGCCGCTGGCGGCGGGCGAGCAGGACGTGGCGTGGCCGTGCAACAAGACCAAGTACATCGTCCATTTCCCGGAAACGCGCGAGATCTGGAGCTATGGCTCGGGCTACGGCGGCAATGCGCTGCTCGGCAAGAAGTGCTTTGCGCTGCGCATCGCCTCGACGATGGGCCGCGACGAAGGCTGGCTCGCCGAGCACATGCTGATTCTCGGCGTGAAGTCGCCGGAAGGCCGCAAGTATCACGTCGCGGCGGCGTTCCCGTCGGCGTGCGGCAAGACCAACTTCGCGATGCTGATTCCGCCGGCCGCCATGAACGGCTGGGAAATCACCACGATCGGCGACGATATCGCCTGGATCAAGCCGGGCGCGGACGGCCGCCTCTACGCCATCAACCCGGAAGCGGGCTACTTCGGCGTGGCGCCGGGCACGAGCGAAAAGACCAACTTCAACGCCATGGCGACGCTCAAGGAGAACGTGATCTTCACGAACGTCGCGCTCACCGACGACGGCGACGTCTGGTGGGAAGGCATGACGGACACACCGCCCGCGCATCTGATCGACTGGCAGGGCCAGGACTGGACGCCGGCAATCGCGAAGGAAACGGGCCGCAAGGCCGCGCATCCGAACGCACGCTTCACGGCGCCCGCCTCGCAATGCCCGTCGATCGACGCCGAATGGGAGAACCCGAAGGGCGTCGCCATCGACGCGTTCGTGTTCGGCGGCCGCCGCTCGACCACGGTGCCGCTCGTGACCGAGGCGCGCGACTGGACCGAAGGCGTCTACATGGCCGCGACCATGGGCTCGGAAACCACGGCGGCCGCGGCAGGGCAGCAGGGCGTGGTGCGCCGCGACCCGTTCGCCATGCTGCCGTTCTGCGGCTACAACATGGCCGACTACTTCGGCCACTGGCTCGACGTGGGCGGCCGCCTCGAAAAGCTCGGCGCCACGCTGCCGCGCATCTTCTGCGTGAACTGGTTCCGCAAGGGCGACGACGGCAAGTTCGTGTGGCCGGGCTTCGGCGAGAACATGCGCGTGCTCGAATGGATGGTGCGCCGCATCGAAGGCAAGGGCGAGGGCGAAGCGCACGCGTTCGGCGTCTCGCCGCGTTATGGCGATCTCGACTGGCGCGGCCTGAACTTCACGCCCGAGCAGTTCGCCCAGGTGATTTCGGTCGATGCCGATGCCTGGCGTGCGGAACTGGCGCTGCATTCGGAGCTGTTCGAAACGCTCGCGCAAGGGCTTCCGCCTTCGCTGCGCGACGCGCGCACGGCACTGGAAGGACGCCTTTGAGCGTGGTTTTTTGCTCAATGTGAGTGCTCACTATCATCGTGAGCGCTCGAAATAAACAAAAAGATCGTCTTCGGACGATCTTTTTTATTTGGGGTCGCAAGTATTCACAAAAAACTGACGAGCAATAAACTGCTTTTAAAGGCGGTTTCTGTTCGCGATGTTTCGATCATTTCGCTGCGATGCGGAAAATTGTTTCTAACGGGGAAACAATAATGCTTGTGATAATGCGTAATCAGTGACAGTAGCGAAAATCTCGAAGAAATTCAGGGCTTCTTAGGCAACTTCTGCACGATTTCTCGTGTCGTAGGAGAATTCGTGGTTTCCTCCGTCGGATTCCGACGGACAGTAACAGGCAGGAGTTGTCTCATGGATCATTTGCAGTCGATGCGAGTTTTCGTCAAGGTGGCTGACCTCGGCAGTTTTGCCCGGGCCGCTTCGGCGATGGATATCTCGAATGCGGTTGCGACGCGTCACGTGGCCGACCTCGAAGGTCGCCTTGGCACGCGTCTGCTCAACCGCACGACCCGCAGCCTTTCCCTCACCGAGTCCGGTCAGGTCTATCTCGAACGCGCGCGCCAGATTCTCGACGAGCTCGAAGACGTCGAGCAGATGGTGGTGGCGCGTAACCACGAGCCCGTCGGCACGCTGCGCATCGTCGCGCCGGTGGTGTTCGGGCTGCACAATCTCGCGCCCGTGCTGCAGACCTATACGCAGCGCTATCCGCAGGTCATCCCCGACGTCACGCTGGTCGACCGCCAGGTCGATCTGGTCGAAGAAGGCTTCGACCTGGGCGTCGTGACCGCGCGCCAGATGCGCAGCGCGAGCATCGTCACGCGCCGCCTCACGACGGGCTGCATGACCGTGTGCGCGACGCCCGCGTATCTGGAAAAGCACGGCACGCCTACGCGCCCCGAGCACCTGATGGAGCATCCGTCGCTGTCGCTGCCCTCGGAATACTGGGGCGACGAGCGCGTGTTCACGGGGCCGGATGGCGAAGTGCGCGTGCGCCCGAGCAACGTGATCGTGGCGAACAATACCGAAATGCTGCGCCAGTTCGCGCTGCTGGGCATGGGCCTCGCGATTCTGCCGAGCTACCTGATCGGCCGCGACATGACGCGCGGACGCCTCGTGCGCCTGCTCGGCGACTACCGTCTGCCGCAGGTCGAGATCAACGTCGCGTACCCGAGCCGACGCCATTTGCCCGCCAAGGTGCGCACGTTCATCGACCATCTGGTGGAGCACTTCAGCCAGACGCCGAACAGCCAGCTCGGCGAGCAGTGGGTCAAGGATGGCCTCGCGCGCCCGGCCAATGCGCGCAACGGCGCGCCCGAGGCGTTCGACGGCGCGGAGCCGATTTCGGATCTGCTCGACGCTTCGCGTGGCGCGGAAGGCGAGCACAACGGCGCCGACGAGCGTGCGCCGAAGGCGGGCCGCGCTTCAGCCGGTCGCACGCGTTCTTCGGCGATTTCGCCGATTTGATGCGCGTTATGCGTTGATCGTCGGTTAATTTCGGCGATCTATTGGGTGATAAAAAAGGCGCAGCTTCGTGAGAAGCTGCGCCTTTTTGTTTGGCGATGCGATGAACGATGCCGCGCGTCGCAAGCCTGAATGGCGCGCGACGCGGGCGATCCGCGCTTAAGAACCCGTCTTGCGCGCGGCAGTCTTCTTCGCCGCGGTCTTGCGTGCGGGCGCAGCCTTCGCGGCCGCCGTCTTGCGGGCCGGCTTGGCGGTTTCTTCCGCGCCTTCGGCGGCATCGTTGGCAGCGTCGGCGCTCGCGGCGGACTTCTTCGCCGCGGTCTTGGCCGCCGTCTTCGCGCTCGGTTCCTTCTTTTCGAACTCGAAGCCGATCTTGCCGTCCGGCTGCTTCACGAGGAAAGCCTTGAAGTTACGTCCCGTGCGCGACGACTTGAAGTTCGTCAGCAGGTCGGTGCGGCCTTCGGTCAGCAGCTTGGCCATCTGCTCGCGCGCGATTTCCTGCTGGAGAATCACCTTGCCCGAGCGGAAGTCGCAGGTCTTCGGATTCGCCACCGAGTTTTCGCAGACGTAGCTCATGCCGTGCTCGAACACGCGGCCCTTGCACTTCGGACACGCGCCGACCGCCTCTTGCTGCGAGAAGTCGGGCGCTTCGCCGTCTTCCGTGCCCTGATCCTGGCCGAAGTCGAATTCGAGCTTGAAGTTCTTGATCTCGTCGTCGAACGACAGCTTGAGGATGGCCGAGAACGGACGGCCCATCTTGCTGCGGAAGCCCGACAGCGGACCGATCGTCTTGTTCTGCAGCAGTTCCTCGACTTCGGGAATCTCGAACTGACGGCCGCCCGGAATCTTCGAAATCGAGAACTCGCACTTCGTACACGCGAAGCGGCGGTAGTTTTCCTTCACCTGACCGCCGCAATTCGGACACGGCGTTTCCAGAGTGGCGTAGTCGCCCGGAATGGTGTCCGAGTCGTATTCCTTCGCACGCTTGACGATGGTCTGCGTCATGCGGGCGATTTCCTGCATGAACGCGTCGCGCGGAAGCTTGCCGCGCTCCATCTGCGAAAGCTTGTATTCCCACTCGCCCGTGAGTTCCGGCGCGGTCAGTTCCTCCACGCCGAGGCCGCGCAGCAGCGTCATCAGCTGGAATGCCTTGGCCGTGGGAATCAGCTCGCGGCCTTCGCGCACGAGATACTTTTCGCCGAGCAGACCTTCGATGATCGCCGCGCGCGTGGCCGGCGTGCCGAGCCCCTTGGCGGCCATCGCCTCGCGCAGTTCTTCGTCGTCGACGAGCTTGCCCGCGCCTTCCATCGCCGAGAGCAGCGTCGCTTCGTTGTAGCGTGCGGGCGGCTTCGTCACGAGCTGGTGCGCGGCGATCTTGTCGGTCTTGACCTTCTCGTCCTTCTTCACCGGCACGAGGTTGGCGTCTTCGCCGCTCGTGTCGCGGCCATAGATCTGCAGCCAGCCCGGCTCGACCATCACCTTGCCTTCGGTCTTGAAGTGATGGCCCGCGACTTCGGTGATACGCGTCGTGACGCGGTATTCCGCCGCCGGGAAGAACACGGCGAGGAAGCGCTTCACGACGAGGTCGTACAGCTTCTGCTCCGGCTCCGACAGATTCTTCGGCGCCTGCAGCGTCGGGATGATTGCAAAGTGGTCGCTGATCTTCGAGTTGTCGAAGATGCGCTTGTTCGGCTTCACCCAACCCTTGTCGAGCGCCTGCTTGGCGAACGGCAGGTAGTTGTTGCTCTCCTTGAGCATCTCCATCGTCTCTTTCACGGTGCTGAGGTAGTCCTCGGGCAGCGCGCGCGAGTCGGTACGCGGATAGGTGAGCACCTTGTGCTTTTCGTACAGCGCCTGGGCGAGGCCGAGCGTGTTCTTGGCCGAAAAGCCGAAGCGGCCGTTGGCTTCGCGCTGCAGGCTCGTCAGGTCGAAGAGGGCGGGCGAGAGCTGTGTGGACGGCTTCGACTCTTCCGTGACCGTGCCTTCGCGGCCATGGCAGGCGGCGACGATGGTTTCGGCGGCCGGCACGCTCCAGAGACGCGAATCGCGCTTTTCGGGATCGTGCTCGTCCTTCTTGAATTTCGGGTCGTACCAGCGGCCTTCGTAGAAGCCGCCCGCGCAGACGAATTCGGCGCGCACTTCCCAATAATCGCGCGGCACGAAACGGCGGATTTTTTCTTCACGTTCGACGACGATCGAGAGCGTTGGCGTCTGAACGCGACCGACCGTGGTCAGGAAGAAGCCGCCGCCCTTGCTGTTGAAGGCCGTCATGGCGCGCGTGCCGTTGATGCCGACGAGCCAGTCGGCTTCCGAGCGGCAGCGTGCGGCGTCGGCCAGCGGCAGCATGTCGTCGTCGCTGCGCAGGTTCGCGAAGCCGTCGCGGATCGCCTGCTGCGTCATCGACTGGAGCCAGAGGCGCTGCACGGGCTGCTTCGCCTTCGCGTGCTGCGCGATCAGGCGGAAGATCAGTTCGCCCTCGCGCCCCGCGTCGCAGGCGTTGATCAGCTTCGTGACGTCCTTGCGCTTGAGCAGCTTCGTGAGCACCTTGAGCCGCGATTCGCTCTTGGCGATCGGGTTCAGGTCGAAGTGGGGCGGGATGACGGGCAGGTTCGCGAAGCTCCATTTGCCTCGCTTGACCTCGTACTCCTCGGGCGCGGCGATCTCCAGCAGGTGGCCGACCGCCGACGAGAGCACGTAGTCGTCGCTCTCGTAGTACTCGTCATGCTTGGTAAATCCGCCCAGAGCGCGCGCGATGTCGTTCGCGACGGATGGCTTCTCGGCGATGATCAGAGCTTTGGACATGACTGATTGTGTGTGGGTGTATCCGGTGGGCGCCCCGTCTATGCCAGGTGACTCGCGGTGGCGGGGCCGTCGCGCCCTGGGGGCGCCTCGTTAACGACCGCTTTATAGCACATGGCGCGGCGGTGGCGATTTTCGTGTCATCGGTTGTTGCCGACCGCGCGCCGCTGGCTGCGGCTTTTTCGGGCGCCAATCATAAGGGCGCGGCGCGGCGGCGGGCAAGCGGGCCGTAAGGCGGCGATGTGGCGCAGACGGCGAACCTGAGCGGGCGCAAAGTCAATCGTGAGACCGGCGGCACGGCGCGCTCACAGCGCGTTGCTAACGGGGCGCGATGCGTTTGCGTGCGCGCTGACCGTCACGTGCCGATCAAGCTTGCGTCACGCTTCGAGCAGCGCGGGGCGCAGCTTCGGCGCGTCGGCGACACCCGGCAGCGCGGTGAGGTCGGCGAGCATGCGCTCGACCACGGCGCCATGCGGCAGCACCGTGCCGAAGAAGCGCGTGGCGTGGCTGTCTTCGATCAGGATGGTCGGGAAATTTTCCACGTCGAGGTCGTCGAAGCGGTCGGCGTGGGTTTCGATATCGATGTACGCGAAGCAGATATCGGGATGCGCGTCGGCGATGCGGTCGAAGGTCGCCCGATAGTCGCGACAGGTGCCGCACCACTCGGCGCACAGACACGCGACGAACAGCGTGTCGCGGTCGGCGACGCGCTCGGCGATCTGGTCGGCGTCGGTGTCGAGGTCAAGCGCGGGCATGGTCGTTCCTTGCGTTCTCTTCTATATAGAGGCAATGCGTGGGGCGGTGCATTTGGCGCGAATGTAACACGGCGCGCCGCTAGCAGTGAGACGCCCTCGCGAACCAGCCGCCGGGCAGCGCGCTCACGTGGCCGGCCAGTTCGAGCCGCAGCAGCGTGGCCTGGAGCAGCGCTTCGGCCATGTCGGTGCGTTGCGCGAGGATTTCAAGGGTGGCGGGCGCGTGGCCGAGGGCGGCGAGCAAGGTGCGGGCGTCGGCGTCGAGACGATCGGGCGCTGGCGGACGTGCTGGTGGTTCAGCGTGCGGTGTTGGATCCAGCGGCAAGGCGATCTGGTTCGCGGCGCGCGTCGGCGGAAGGCGCGTTGCTTCGCTGCCGCGCTTTTCCCGCTTTTTGGCGGGCGCTCGCGAGGTTTTCGCTGCTGCTGCCGCCGCCATCGGTGCGAGAAAACCCAGCGCCTCAAGCACCTCCTCCGGCGTTTCCACCAACTGCGCCCCCTGCTTGATCAGCCGATGACAACCGCGCGTGAGCGGCGCGTGAATCGAGCCGGGCAGCGCGAACACGTCGCGGCCCATTTCGTTCGCGAGCCGCGCGGTGATGAGCGAGCCCGAGCGCATGGCCGCCTCGATCACCACCACGCCTTCGACGAGCGCCGCGATCACGCCGTTGCGCTGCGGGAAATTGGCCGAGCGCGCGGGCGTGCCGAGCGGCCATTCGGAGACGATCGCGCCGCGCGCGGCGATCTGCGCGGCGAGCGCGTGATGCACGGTGGGATAGACGAGATCGGCGCCCGTGCCGATCACCGCGACGGTGCCGCCGCGCTCGTCGAGCGCG
>NZ_CAJZAR010000063.1:44274-44394 GCF_914484835.1 Paraburkholderia tropica | reverse complement strand
CCGCGCCCGCGCGGCCCGTCACGCGCCCGGCGCGCACGGTGCCGGTGGAGATGCGCCACGCGCGCACCTGCTACGACCACATGGCGGGCGAAGTCGCGGTGCGCGTGTTCGAGCGGCTCG
>NZ_CAJZAR010000063.1:0-44264 GCF_914484835.1 Paraburkholderia tropica | reverse complement strand
CGAGCGGCTCGTCGACGGCGGCCTGCTCGTGCGCGACGGCGAGGATCTCGACGCCACGCCCGCGGGCATCGACCGGCTCGCCGCGTGGGGCCTCGATCTGTCGGCGCTGCGCGCGCGGCGGCGGCGCTTCGCCTGCACCTGCCTCGACTGGAGCGAGCGGCGTCCGCATCTGGGCGGCGCGCTCGGCGCGGCGCTGCTCGATCGCTTCACGGCGAACGGCTGGGTCGAGCGCACGAGCCGTCCGCGCGTGCTGCGCATCACGCCGCTCGGGCAGCGTGAATTCGATGCGTTCGCGCCCGTCTGACGGCATCGTCTGACGTCCCCCGAGCCGCACAAATGCGTCCAAAAATCTGACAAATTTCCGACAACGTCCCGCAAAACCCCGCGATATTCGCAACTTCCATCAAAGTCCACACGTTCTGTTACATATAGTGCATAGCCCATAACAATTGCGTGAGCATGGAAACAGACCGGGCGGATAGAGTGCCTCACATGGCTCCCCGAAATGTTTGGCGGGCCGTGGAGAACCAAAATGACACCGTGCACTTCACCGCTCTCGCCGCTGCGCCGCACGCGCCGCGCGCAGGCTCACACGCTCATCGCCGGCGCCGTGCTCGCCGCCTTCGCGCTCAATCTGGCCAGTCCGCCCGTGCACGCCCAGGCGGCGCCGGGCGCCGTGGCGCAGGCCGGCGATCCGCCCGGACGCGTCGCGCGTCTCGACTACACGGCGGGCGCCGTCACCACCGAACCGGCCGGCGCGACCGACTGGTCCTACGCGCAGCTGAACCGCCCGCTCACCACCGGCGACCAGCTCTGGAACGACACCAACGCGCGCTCGGAAATGCATATCGGCTCGACGGCCGTGCGCATGGGACCGCAGACGAGCGTCAACGTCCTCAATCTCGACGATGCGAGCGCGCAGCTGAAAGTCGCGCAAGGCTCGCTCTCGACGCGCGTGCGCGAACTGCCGCCGGGCAGCGCGTATGAAATCGACACGCCGAATCTCGCGCTCGGCGTGAGCGGTCCCGGCGACTATCGCGTCGACGTCGCGCCCGACGGCAGCAGCACGACCGTGACGGTGCGCAGCGGCAGCGCGACGGTCTACGGCGAGAACGGCCAGACGCCGATGCAGGCGGGCCAGCAGATCCGTTTCGCGGGCACCGATCTGCAACAGGTCGCCAGCGACGCCGCCCCGCCACCCGATGCCTTCGACCAGTGGGCGCTCGCGCGCGACGCCGCCGAGGACCGCTCGGTCTCGGCGCGCTACGTCTCGCGCGACGTGCCCGGCTATCAGGATCTCGACGCCAACGGCACGTGGCGCGACAGCCCGCAGTATGGCGAAGTCTGGGTGCCGAACGCGGTGCCGTCGGGCTGGGCGCCGTATCACGACGGCCACTGGGTCTGGCAGGCGCCTTGGGGATGGACCTGGGTCGACGACGCGCCGTGGGGCTTCGCGCCGTATCACTATGGCCGCTGGGCGCAGGTCGACGATTCGTGGGCGTGGGTGCCGGGCCCGATGGTCGAAGCCGCGCCGCCGGTCTACGCGCCCGCGCTGGTCGCCTTCGTGGGCGGCGGTGGCGGCGGCTCGGACTGGGGCGTGAATCTGGCGATCGGCGGCGCGGCGGCCGCGGGCGTGGCGTGGTTCGCGCTCGGGCCGGGCGAGCCGTGGCATCCGCACTGGGGCGGCTGGAGCCCGCGCTACTACGAGCGCGTGAACCAGAACGTCGTCGTCAACAACTACCGGCGCGACGTGAACATCACGAACATCAACGTGCACAACACGTACGTGAATTACCGCGTGCCGGGCGCGGTGACCGCCGTGCCCGCGACGGCCTTCGTGCATGGCCAGTCGACCTCGCGCTTCGCGCAGCACGTCGATCCGCGTCAGTGGCAGAACGCGCGCATCCAGTCGGGTACGCCGGGCATCGCGCCGGTCAAGGGCAGCTTCGGTCCGAACATGCGCCGCGCCGACTATCGGCCGCCCGCCTCGCTGAATCAGCGTCAGGTGGTCGCGACGCGCGCGCCGGTCGCGCCGCCCGCCTTCCACGACAACCTCGCGCAACGCTTCGCTCACGGCGGCGGCATGGTGCCGGGCGCGGGCGCGCCCGTGGTGCGCGTGTCGGCTCCGTCGCACGCGTCGTTCTCGCCGTTTTCGCCTGCCGCTCACGGCGGCGCGCCACAGCAGAACGTGCGCGTCGTGACGCCCCGCTCGCCGGTGATCGGCGCGGGTGCACGGCCGAACGGCGCGCCGGGCCAGCCTGGCGGCTTCGCGCAGAACCGCGAGGGTGCGCAAAACGGGCCGCGCGGGCCGAATGGCGTGAATGGTCCGAACGGTGCGAATGCCGCGATGGCGTCGATGACGCCGCACGGTCAGCCCGGCACGCCGACGATCGCCGCGAACCGGACGAACGGTCATGGTCCCGACGCCGGTCCTTCGCCTGACTCGCGCCAGGCGCAGCAGCCGCAGGCGATGCAGGCGCCGCGACAACCAGCGCAGCCAGGGCCGCAAGGGCAACAAGCCGCCGAGGGGCATGGCGTGCCGCGTCCGCCGCAGTTCTCGGGTCGTCCAGAAGGCGGACAGCCGCAGGCCGCGATGACTGGCCGTGCGCCGACGGCGGGCGCGCCCGGCGAGGCGCATCAGCCGGTCTGGACCCAGCCGCATACGCCGACGGCGATGCGCGGCCAGCCGGGCGGCAACGAGGCGGGCCGTCCGCAGCAGATGCAGCAACAGATGCCGCAGCAGTCGCTCGCGATGCAGCAGCCGCGCGAGGCCGCGCCGGGACGCACGCCGGAAGCCGCGCCGGGCCAGCCGCAGCGCGCGCCGCAGCCGATGCAGGCACGCCCGGAGCAACCGGCCCAGCAAGCCCAGCCGCGCGCCGACCTCCATCCGCAACAGGCTCAGCAAGCGCAAGCGCGTCAGGAATTCCATCCGCAGCCGCAACCCCAGCCGCAGCAGGCGCGCGTGGAAAGCCGACCGCAACCTCAAGCGCAGCCGCAGGCTCAGCCGCGTCAGGAATTCCGCCCGCAACCGCAGCCTCAAGCGCAGCCGCGCCAGGAGTTCCGTCCGCAACCGCAGCCTCAAGCGCAGCCGCGTCAGGAGTTCCGTCCGCAACCGCAGCCACAGCAGCAGGCACGCCAGGAGTTCCATCCGCAGCCGCAGCCTCAAGCGCAGCCGCGTCAGGAAGCGCCGCGTCCGCAGCCCCAGCCGCAACCGCGCGCGGAAGCGCCGCGTCCTCAACCGCAGCCGCAGCCGCAGCCGCATCAGGAAGCGCCGCGTCCGCAACCGGCGCCGCATCAGCCCGAACACGCGGGCGGCAATCACGACGATCATCGTCACGGTTGACCTGCACGGCGCGCATCGCAGTGCAAAACGGCAACAAAAAAAGCCCGCGAACGTCGCCGTTCGCGGGCTTTTTTATCGGCTTCAGCAACAGGCGCGAGCCGAAATCAACGGTCCGCCCGCCTCGTCGGCAAGCGCCGGTCTCGCGTCACACGGCCATCGGCGCCGTGAGCGGCGCATGGTGGCGATAGCCTTCGAGCGTGAAGTCGGCGGGCTCGACCTTCTCCAGCCACTCGGGTTCGTAGACGCCGGTCTTCGCGTAGTCGGGCACGCGGTCGGCGATCACGAGACGCGGGCTCTCGTAAGGCTCGCGCTCGAGCTGCGCGTTGAGCATGTCGAGCTGGTTCTCGTAGATATGCGCGTCGCCGATGAAATACGTGAACCAGCGCGGCGTATAGCCCGTCAGGCGGCCGACGAGGTGCAGCAGCGCCGCGCCTTCGGTCAGGTTGAACGGCGTGCCGAGGCCCACATCGTTGCTGCGGATGTAGAGGCACAGCGAGATTTCGCGCTTCGCCGCATTCGGCAGGAACTGATAAAGCAGATGGCAGGCGGGCAGCGCGATCTCGTCGAGCTTGGCCGGGTTCCAGCCATGAAACAGAATCCGGCGGTCGGCCGGGTTGTTCATGATGGCGTCGAGGCACTGGCGCAGCTGGTCGATCGCCTTGTAGAGCAGCACTTTCGGGCGGCCGTCCTCTTCGAACGCCGTCACCTGGGCATAGCCGCGCCCGAGCGCGTCGGCGATCTGCGCGCCGGCGTCGGCGTCGAGCACCTTGTACGCCGGCCATTGGCGCCACTGCACGCCGTACACGTCGCCGAGATCGTCGGTGCCGCGGCGGTACGGATTGGCGAGCCACTGGGCGTTGTCGTTCGCGTTGGCGTCCCAGACCTTGCAGCCGAGCGCGCGGAAGTCCGCGGCGTTGCGCGAGGCGCGCAGAAAGCCGACCAGTTCGCCCACGGCCGACTTGAACGCGAGCTTCTTCGTCGTCACGGCCGGAAAGCCTTGCTGGAGGTCGAACTTCAGCATCGCGCCCGGCATGCTGATGGTGCGGATGCCGGTGCGGTTTTCCTGCCAGCTGCCGGTGTCGAGAATCGAGCGGACGAGCTCGAGATACTGTTTCATGCGGAGTCCCTGAGCGGGCGCGCGCGGCGCCCGTGCGGATTCAAAACAGCGATTTTATAGCATGCGCGGCGATCGCCTGCCGGGGCTCCTCGGGAAGCGCCGCGAGCGCGGGCGCGTGTAACCCGATACCGATAGACGCGCGAATCGCACGAGCGCGTCGCGAAAGCGGCATCGGCAAGAGAGCAATCGGGGAAGACAACGAAGAAAACTGCGAGGAAAACCGCGAAGAAAACAGCGATCGGACGCGCGGACACGGAAAGCGCCACGCCATCGACCGGCCGCGTCAGGCGGCGCGCGGCGATCCACGCGGCACCCGACGCCATCCGGTGTGAACGAGTCGGCACGCACAACGCGCCCTCCCATCCACGCGAGCCTGCGCCCCCGCGCACGCCCGCATGCGCCCTGACTCAAACACCCTCATTCGGGCCACGCCGGCCCGTATTCACTGCACAACCGATTGCGCGACACATCGAACAGCAACATCGAACACCCACGTTGCGCACATTTTTTCGGCCGTCGAGCGGCTCCTGGCGCTGGTCTCCCCGATTGCGCGGCCGTTCAGACGGCCCCGCCCCCCGAAACCAGTCCGCCCGGATGCGGCGCGAGCGGATCGCTTTCCATGTGCCGCATGCCATGCGCGCACAGCAGCCGATAGAGCGTCACGCGCGAAATCCCGAGTTCCTGGGCGGCGTCGCCCAGACGGCCGCGATGGCGCAGCAGCGCCAGCTCGATGGCCTGACGCTCGGCGGCCTCGCGCGCCTGCGCGAGCGAGACCGGCACCACTTCGACGTAATCGCCGAGTTCGAGATCGCGCGCCGTGATCGCGCGACCTTCCGACATCACGATGGCGCGCCGCACGCGGTTGATCAGCTCGCGCACGTTGCCGGGCCAGCTGTAGTTGTGGAGCGCCGCGATGGCGTCGGGCGAAAAGCCGCGCAGACGGCGGCTGCCGTCCTTCTTGAAGCGTTCGAGCATGTGACGCGCGAGCAGCTCGATGTCCTTGCCGCGCGCGCGCAGCGGCGGCTCGTCGATCTGCAGCACGCACAGGCGGTGATACAGATCCTGGCGGAAGCGCCCTTCGACCATCGCCGCGCGCATGTCGACGTGCGTGGCCGAGATGATGCGTACGTCGACGGGCTGCGATTGATGGCCGCCCAGCCGCTCGATCTTGCCTTCCTGGAGAAAGCGCAGCAGGCTCGCCTGGCTTTCCATCGGCAGGTCGCCGATTTCGTCGAGGAACAGCGTGCCGCCGTTGGCCGCTTCCACGCGGCCGATCTTGCGCTGGCTCGCGCCGGTGAACGCGCCGCGTTCATAGCCGAACAGCTCGGACTGCAGCAGATGCGGCGGAATCGCGCCGCAGTTGATGGGGATGAAAGGCGCATTGCGGCGCGACGAACGCTCGTGGATCGCCACCGCCGTGAGTTCCTTGCCGGTACCGGATTCGCCCGAGATGAAGACGGGCGCGTCGGTCATCGCGACCTTGCGGATCGAGCGGAACAGCGCGAGCATCGCCTCGCACGAGCCGACCATTTCGCCTTCGGTGCCGCCCGTGGTGTCGTTCGACGCGTTCTCGACCAGCGAGACCATGCCATAGGCGTGACCGACCGAATCGACGATGCGGTCGCCGCTCCACGGCACCGTTACGTAATCGAAACAGTAGTCGCGCACGAGCCGGCGCAGATTGGCGTCCTGCAGTTGCCCGGTGGTGGTCGCGGCGACCCAGCCCACGTTGGGCAACGTGAGGCACGGCTCGAAGGCGCCGATTTCGTGCAGATGGAACTGGCTCGACAGATCCAGCAGGCCGCCCGCAGGCAGGCCCGCGCGCAGCGCCCGCCGCGCGTCCCGTGCATTGCCGACAATCTCCACTTGCCAGCCGCGCTCGTGGAACCGCTCGTTCAGCGCCTCATTGGGATTGCGCGTCACGTAGACCAATTGCCGCGTTGCGGATTCCATTATTCAGATCCTCTTGCCAACACATCGTTGCGGAATGACGGCACGCACCTGATGTACAGACACGCAGCAAGGACTGCGCTCCACCCCTGTTCAGACGAAGGCGAGAGACAGAACTTTTTGCTGACGTTGAATCCCCGAGCTGCGGCGTGTGTGTCAACGTGCCCATGCGTGGGCTTTAGTTATCTGTTATCGGCATTACGCGTTTTTCTGAAGCTTACTATATGCGCCCGGGAGTTGAACAGGATTTATGCGACGTGAATGCATAAGGGTTCGATGGAAATGCTTCCAGGCCCTTGGCGTTGATACGTAAGAGGAAAATTATTCGCATACATGGCGCAATTGACGTTCCCAACGTACCGAAATTACGTAACGCGTTACGCGTAACACGTAATTCAAAAACCTGCCTCGCAAACGTTCTCCGCTGAAACTCACAGACGGATTTCAGCGCTTTAAAGAGGGTGACGTTTCAGCGCTGAAACATTTTCGCGAAAATCCGCAATTCAAAATCCGCAGAAAATAACAGGAACCCCGGCGTATCAATGGATTGCGTGGCATGGCACACGTTTCGCTAAATGAGTCGCACCAGGAGATACGCCATGCGACCCAATCACCCGAACGTCCGGCGCAGTGTCATGAGCTACGGTTCCGCCCTCGCGGCCGTGCTGATTCCCGCCGTACTGCTCGTCCCGCTGTTCGTCCTTTCGCCGGCCGTGTGCGCCCAGAGCGCCACCGACGCAGCCGGTGCGGGCGCAACCGCCGCGCACGACGCGCTGACCGTGAGTGCAGCGAGCGCGGATGTCGTTTCTGCAACAACCGCTCCAATCGCAGTCGCCGCGTCGGCCGATCCCGCCAACGCACCCGCGACGCTCAAGGCCGACCCGCTGACCGCCGACATCGGTCCGAACCCGAGCCAGCCCCAGACCGAGGCGCAAAACCATAACGACGACAGCTGGAACGGCAGCGCGCCGCTGGCCGCCGATCCCGGCCAGGCCGGCGACCACGGCGACGACGGCGTCCTCGCGGGCGTCGGCATGCTCGACGACCAGACGCTCGCCCGCCAGCGCGGCGGCGCCGTGGGCATGGTGATGGTCGCCGCCACGCCGCAACTGATGCGCGGCGGCAGCGTGACGCTGTGGGACGAGATCGCACCGCCCACGCCGATCCCGATTCCGGTCGATAGCCAGGCGGCCCAAGGGAACACCGCCAGCTACTTCCGCCGCTAGCCGGCACGACGGCAGAACGACGGAAGCCTGACAACCAGACGCAATCATCGCGAACTAACCGCGCCGTTCGTGGCGCGGACCGGGAGCGGCGCGCACAGGACGCCGCCCCGAGTGGAGACGGAGACCAGCATGAACGAACGCCTTACGGCGCCCGTGACGGGCGCGTGTCGCCCGCGCATCGCCGCAGCCGTGTGCGGCGCCTGCGCCGCCCTGCTCGCGGCGAGCGCCGGCGCACAGCAGGTGACCAATCCCGGCGACATCATCATCGAGCGCAACATCACGCCGCGCAGCGCGTTCGACACCGTGCCCAAGAGCCAGGATCCGGTCGCCGTGCGCGCCACGACCTTCCCGAAGAACAGTTTCGATCCGGCCATCGCCCAGCTCGTTTCGGACACCGACCTCACCAATGCGCGCGGTTCGAGCGGCGTCAACACGGGCGCCGCGCTCGGCGGCGGCGGCGCGGGCATGCAGGCCGTCACGCGCATCCTCGCGGGCAACCAGACCGGCGGCAACGTGCCGCTCGGCGCGGGCGCCCAGGCGGGCGGCGGCGGCCTCGGCGCCACCATTTCCTCCTCGGTGACGAGCGCGCTCGCGCCGCTCACCGGCGCACTCGGAGCGCTCAAATGAACTCACGTCTGAGCGGACGTCCGGCTGCCCCACTCTCCCGTCTTGGTGCCGCGCTTGCGCTCGGCGCCGCGCTGGCCGCCAGCGGCGCGGCGCACGCCCAGGCCGTCGTGAGCGGCTATTCGGTGATCGCCCCGGGTGCCGGCACCGGCGTGACCGGCGCGCTCGCGGTGAACGAGACCTCGGGGCTGAACAACGCGCAAGCGAACCAGTTGACGATCGCCACCGGCGGCACCGTGGTCGTCAACGGCAACTTCATTTCGCAGGATGCGGGCGCCTCGGCGCGGCTGAACAACGCCACGGCCACGATCGGCAGCAACGCATTTGCGAACACGTCCGGCGCGGTGATGGTGAACCAGTCGGCGGGCGTGGCGAATCTCCAGAGCAACAGTGCGCAGATCGGCACTGCCGCGATGGGTGTTGAAACCGTCTCGGATGGCGATCTGTCCGCGGCGGCTGCGTCGAACGGTGGTAGGGGGCAAATGGTGCAGACCAGTGGCATTCGTGAAGCCGGTATTTCCAGCTCGGCTTTCAGGAATGCAACGGGTCTCGTGCAGGTGAACCAGACCGCTGGCGCCGGTAACGCTACGGCAAATAGTTTTGTGCTCCGTCCCCCGGCGGGCACTCTTTTCTAACTGACGATCAGTATCGGAGCGAAATCATGAAGCGCACTCTCATTGCTGCAGCTGTCCTCGCCGCCGTTTCCGGTAGCGCCCTCGCAAGCCCGAAAGATCCGTACATCTTCAATGCCACCATCGTCGGTGAACGCGTGGGCATCGAAGGCTGGATCACGCTGTTCGGCTGCGTGAGCGTCAGCAGCACGGCAGGGGCCGTGGTCAACAACAACCAGATGGTCACGTCGAACAACATTTCGATGAAGCCGAACCCCGCGAACTACACGAGCGGCTCGATCACGACGCACGTCAACAACTCGTACACCTCGGCCAAGGGCGGCGGCTCGGCCTTCGTCGATGTGTCGACGTGGAGCTCGTCGAAGCAAACCAGCGCCCAGGGCTCTCAGGCTTCGGCCGGTTACGTCTATGGCCAGCAGAGCAAGCAGGTCCAGGGCGGCGGCTATGAATACAGCCAGCAAAGCGCCGGGATCGGCGGCTACTTCTACAACACGCAGCAAAGCCAGGGCGCGCATATCTCCGCCAGCGGCAAGGCTAGCGGCTCGCTGAGCTACGTCGCCTACAACGGCCGTCACTCGGGCTACGACGCCTTCCAGGCCAAGGGCAGCCTGTCGGCCGGCTACAACGAATCGAGCTACGCCAAGGGCTCGGGCGTCGGCGGCTACTTCGAAGCGACGGAAGGTTCGGGTCAGGGCAAGAGCTGGTCCTATCAGGCCAAGGAAGGTTCGGGCTACGTAGCATATGGCGAGCAGTCGTCGAGCTACAAGGACACGTCGTCGAAGACCAATAAGGGCGGCTCGATCAAGTGGGGCATCGACTCGTCGCTCGCCACGACCGACGTGACGGTGACGGGCTCGGTCACGCAGCACTTCAACAACCAGCCGGCCAACACGCTGACGGCCACGACCGGTGACGGCGCAGCCAAGGGCGCTTCGGGCAACATCGGCGTGAACATCGCCGAAGGCGTGAACAACGCGCAGAGCAACGACGCTTCGCTCGCCGCCGTCGACGCGGGCAACGTGTTCGGCAACGCGCAGATCTTCAACACGCAATCGTCCGGCGGCAACGTGAAGGTGAACAACTACGTGCTCAACGCCGGCGTCGGCAACAACGCCCTGGCAGGCGCCACCGGCAACATCGGCGTGAACGTGGCCTCGGGTGTCGGCAACGCGCAGAACAACAGCCTGGCTGCTTCGACCACGACGAGCGGCGCCAACGCGTCGTATGCGATGGTCGCGACCGACCAGACGAGCCAGACCGCGAATACGTCCTTCCAGGGCAGCTTCGCCGGTACGGCCATGCTGGGTTCAGGCGCGCTCGCCAACGCAACCGGCAACATCGGCGTGAATATCGCCGGCGGTGTCGGCAACGTCCAGCACAACGGCCTCGCCATCGCGGCCATGAGCGTGCCGGTCGTCGGCAAGTAAGCAGCAAGCGAGCAGTCTTCAGGGGTAGTGCACGCGTCGGCTGCGGCAACGCCGGCCGACGCGTTCAACAGCAGGAGACCTCCATGTCCGGGCCTTTGTCGTCCCCGGCGTCCAGGGTGTGCCTTGTCGCGCTGACGTTCGCCGTCACCGCGGCTTTCGCACCTTGCCGCGCGCAATCGAGCATCGACGCCACGCATCTGATCGGCGTGCCGGTGAAGATGCCCGTGCGGTCGATGAAGGACATCCGCTACTCCAGCATCGTCAATCAGCAATACGACTACAGCTGTGGTGCGGCCGCGCTCGCGACGCTGCTCAAGTACGGCTACGGAATCGACATTCCGGAGCCCGAAATGATCCGCCGCATGATGGTGTTCTCCACGCCCGAAGTGGTCGTCAAGAACGGCTTCTCCATGCTCGACATGAAGAAGTTCGTCGAGACGGTCGGACTGCGCGGGCGAGGCTTTCGCGTCAACACCGACGCGCTCTATCACCTGCAGATTCCCGTGCTCGTGCTGATGAACATCGACGGCTACGAACACTTCGTGATCGTCAAGCACGCCGAGAACGGCCGCGTGTTCATCGCCGACCCCGCGCTTGGCAATCGCATCGTCGCCGAGGACGACTTCGCGAAGACGTGGAATGGCCTCGTCTTCGCCGTGCTCGGCAAACCGTTTCTGGAGGACTCTCCGCTGTTGCAGAACAACGAGTCGCTGGCGCTGAAGCTGCGTGAAAACGCCCTGCTCAACGGCACGGCCGCGACGCCCTTCTTCGAATACGGCCTCGACAAGGCCGTCATGTTCTGAATCACACAAGAGTCATGAACCGCAACCTCTCCCAGTGTGGCATCGCGGCAGGCATCTGCGCGCTCGCCTGCGCGTATGCGAGTGGTGCATCGGCCGCCGAAAGCCTCGCCGCGACCCAGGCCGCCACGCCTGCGTTCCTGTCGGCGGGCGGCGTCGATGCGCAGCCTGTGCGCTGCGAACCCGTCGGCGACGACGTGCTCGCCCATCAGTCCGGCAAGTACGCCGGCAGCAACATGATCTCCGGCTTCGTCCTCACCGTGCTGTCGCAATGGCAGCTGCCGAACGGCGCGAGCGCCGTGGCGCAAGGCTCGCTGTCGGTCTCGCAGAACACCGCGAACCAGCTGAGCGCGAGCGTGCAGAGCCTCGCGAAAGTGACCGATCCGGTCGGCACGAACGCGGGCAACAGCGGCGCCTCGCCGAACGCATCGGCCAACGGCGGCCAGAACCTGATGATCAACGGCGTCTCGCAGATCACCCAGGTCGCCGGCAACAGCAACGTGGGCGTCAACGGCGCGACCATCGACTTCGCGAATCCGGCCGCGCAGCTCGCGGGCCAGGCCGGCATGAACCAGTCGAGCGCCTCGGCGCAGAACGCGAACGGCACCATCCGCGCCGGCATCGCGTTCGGCAGCAACGGCATCAACGTGACGCTGCAGACGCCCGCGGGCGTCGCGACGCAGAACATCGTCCCGAGCGGCGCGCAACAAGCCGGCGCGATCGCCCAGCTGCTGCAGATCGCGGGCAATAACCAGAAGGTCGCCAATCAGTTGCAGCTCAATCTGCAGACGCAGCAGATGAGCGCGCAAATGATCCGGCAGAGCGGCGTGCTGCAGGCGCTGCGCAATGTTCGCTGACGACGGGGCCAAAGAGCGGGGCCAAAGAGCGGGGCTAAAAGCTGGGCTAACCGGCGAAGCAAATCAGGAAGCGAACGACATAACGAACAACGAAGCGAACAACGAAGCAAACGAAAAAGCGAACGAAGAAGCCAACAACGGGCGCCAAAAGAAACACCAAGCGAAACACCGAGGAAACACCGAAAGAACACTGACAACGCGTACCGACAACGAGCATCGAGAACACGCAGCACCTTGACCGCCAGCAACCAGCAACGCCGGACCGTCCATCCGCCAACGACGGTCCGAGCGAGGAGACCAGCAAGGAGACGACAACGCGGGCAACGGCCCCGCGCAGAAGCATCGGGAAAGTGCATCGACGTGCGCGGGCGCGGAACCAGGGGGTTTCGTCATGCGCCCGCTTTCGATCCGGGGGAAGAACAATGAACATGATGTCCAGAACGGCGGCGCCGCGATTTTCGCTCGCCGCCATTCCAGCAGCAGTCCTGCTTTTGACGCTCGCGCAAACCGCCAACGCGCAAGCCCTGCAAGGCCAGTCGATCGAGGACCGGCTCAATACGCTGATGCGCGTGGTCGACGAGCAGCAGCGTCAGATCCAGTCGCTCGAGCGTCAGGTGACGAACCTCGAAATGGCGCAGCGCGGACGCGGCGTGCCGGGCGCGGGTGCGCCCGAGGGCGCCGCGCTCGTCGGCGAGCAGCCCGGCGCCGACGGCCTGCCGGTGCCGCTGCCGCCGCTCGCCCAGGCGCTGCCCGGCGCCAACGCGCCCGGCGCGCTCACCGGCACCGCCACCGGCGTGCCCGTCAATCCGCCCTCGCCCGACGCCGGCGCGACCAGCGGCGCGACCGGCGCTTCCGCCGCGAGCGGCCCGCAGCAAGGTGCGCCGGTCGGCGTGAATCCGACCGTCGGCGAAACGCAGAAGGACGCGCAGCCGACCCGCACCCAGGCCGAGCAGGCCGTCGTCGAGCGCGAGCATGCGCCGCTGTTCGACCACAAGCTCACGCTCGACTGGGGGATCAGCGACACCTACTACGATCGCCGCCAGCTTCAGCTCTCGGGCTTCCTCGCGCTCGACGCGATCTTCCTCGGCAACATCAACCTCGGTCAGACCAAGTCTCACCAGGTGATGGCCGATCTGGACGTGCGCTACGGTCTCACCGACCGCATGAGCATCGACGTGGACGTGCCGTACATCTACCGCCACAGCAGCTTCATCGTCGGCGGCGCGGGCGGCGCGGCAAGCTCGCTCTCCGATGCGTCGGTGAACTCGAACGCGATCGGCGACGTCAACTTCGGGCTCTACTACCAGTTCCTGAAGGAAACCAACAACATGCCCGACGTGGTCGGCAGCCTGCGCGTGAAAACGCCCACGGGCACCTCGCCGTTCGGCATCAAGGTCGTACAGCTCACGCCCGACAACACCAACCTCGTCGCGCCCAGCAAGCTGCCCACCGGCACGGGCTTCTGGAACGTCACGGCGGGACTCTCGGTGCTCAAGACCTACGACCCGGTCGTGCTGTTCGGCAGTTTTTCGTACACCTACAACATCTCGCGCTCGTTCTCCGATATCTCGTCGGTGGTGGGCCAGACGCAGCCGGCCGAAGTGAAGCTCGGCGACATCATCCAGTTCGGCGGCGGCGTCGCGCTCGCGTTCTCCGACAAGGATTCGGCCAGCATCTCCTACACGATGGCGATCGAGCCGCAGTCGAAGACCAAGGCGCCGGGCGGCGGCTGGAGCGGCGTGCCGGGCAGCGAGACGACCGCCTCAGTTCTCAATTTCGGCCTGAATCACGTGGTCAACAAGCACCTGACGATCAACGGCGCGGTGTCGGTGGGCCTCACGCCCGACGCGCCGAACTTCGTCGTCGGCGTGCGCTTCCCTTACACCTTCTGATGAACACGAGGCCGATCGTGCGCGAACCCTCACCTCTGAGCGCCACCGTGACATCTTTCGCCAGCGCGAGCCAGCGGCTCGCCTTGACCGCCGTCCAGCAGCCGTCCTCCGCCGCGCGGCCGGGCAAGGCGGCGCCGGACGTGGCCGTGACAGGCGTCGCTGCGTCGGGCGCCGCTGCGTCGGGCGCCGCTGCGCTCGCGAGCGACGCGCGGCCCGCGGCCGAGCTGGAGCGCGTGCTGCTGTACGTCGCGCGCACGCCCGACACGCAGTTGAGCGCGCATCTGAAAAGCCGCGGCTGGCAGGTCACGACGGCCAAGACCGCGCACGAGGCCGCGCGTCTCGTGAAGGCCGAACCTGCCTGCGCCGGCATCGTCGATCTGACCGGCTTCGCGCCGCGCGACATCGCCGGACTCGAAGCGGCGCTGAGCCTTCAGCAGGTCGGCTGGATCGCGCTGACCGACGCACAGCGTCTCGCCGACCGCGACGTGCGCCGCCTGATCCGCCACTACTGCTTCGACTACGTCCACCTGCCGGTCGCGCACGCGACGCTGGACTATCTGGTGGGCCACGCGTTCGGCATGGTGACGCTCTGCGACCTCGACGCAACGCCCGCCGCGGCCGCGAGTCAGGACGAAGACGAGATGGTCGGCACCTGCGAAGCGATGCAGCAGCTCTTTCGCACCATCCGCAAAGTGGCGAACACGGACGCGACCGTGTTCATCTCGGGCGAATCGGGCACCGGCAAGGAGCTGACGGCGCTGGCGATTCACGAGCGCTCGCCGCGCCGCAAGGCGCTGTTCGTGCCGATCAACTGCGGCGCGATTCCGCATCATCTTCTGCAATCCGAACTATTCGGCTACGAACGCGGCGCGTTCACGGGTGCGAACCAGCGCAAGATCGGCCGCGTGGAAGCGGCCAACGGCGGCACGCTGTTTCTCGACGAAATCGGCGACCTGCCGATGGAAAGCCAGGCGAGCCTGCTGCGCTTTCTCCAGGAAGGCAAGATCGAACGGCTCGGCGGGCGCGAGCAGATTTCCGTCGACGTGCGCATCATTTCGGCGACCCACGTCGACCTCGAAGCCGCGATGCGCGACGGGCGCTTCCGCGCGGACCTGTTCCATCGGCTGTGCGTGCTGCGCGTCGACGAACCGCCGCTGCGCGCGCGCGGCAAGGACATCGAAATCCTCGCCCATCACGTGCTGCACAAGTTCAAGCAGGACAGCGCGCGGCGCATTCGCGGCTTCACGCCCGACGCGATCGAGGCCATGTACAACTACACCTGGCCCGGCAATGTGCGCGAGCTGATCAACCGCGTGCGCCGCGCGATCGTGATGGCCGAGAGCAAGCTCATTTCCGCCGACGACCTCGACCTCGGCCAGTTCTCCGAGCAGGAAACGATCACGCTCGCGGCCGCGCGCGAAGCCGCCGAAAGGCGCGCGATCGAAGCGGCTTTGCTGCGCCATCGGCATCGTCTGAACGAGGCGGCCGTCGACCTCGGCATCTCGCGCGTGACGCTCTACCGGCTCATGGGCACGCACGGCCTGCGCGACGAAAAGACGATCTTCGGCGGCGAGGCCGAGAACCAGCCGGAAGCCGCGCCGGGTGAAGCGGAATGAGCGAGCGATAAGCGCCGAATGAGCACGAAGCGAGCGCCGAATGAGCACGCAGCGAGCGCCCCGCGGCGGCGGGCCGGCGGGGGCGCGCACGGCGTCGGGTAGAATCGAAGCGGTTGACCTTTCAAACCTTTTGCACTTCGACTCTCGATGACGACGCTCACCCTGATCGTCGCTCGCGCCCGCAATGGCGTGATCGGCCGCAACAACGAGTTGCCCTGGCGCCTGCCCGAAGACCTCGCCTTCTTCAAGCGCACCACGATGGGCGCGCCCATCGTCATGGGCCGCAAGACGCACGAATCGATCGGCCGCGCGCTGCCGGGCCGCCGCAACATCGTCGTGACGCGCGACGCCGCGAAGCGCTTTCCGGGCTGCGACACGGCCACGAGCCTTGAGGAAGCGCTCGCGCTCGCCGCGCAGGATCAGGCACCCGAGGCGTTCCTGATCGGCGGCGCGCAGCTCTACGCGGAAGGCATCGCGCTCGCGCAGAAGCTGATCGTCACCGAGATCGCCGCCGACTTCGAGGGCGACGCGCACTTCCCCGCGCCCGATCCGGCCGTCTGGCAGGAAACCGCGCGCGACACGCTGCACGGGAGTGCGCCCAACGATTTCGATTTCGCCTTCGTGACGTACGAGCGGCGGGATTGAGGGGGCCGATCCGGCTCGCCCAAACAAAAACGGCACGCCCAGGCGTGCCGTTTTCCATTCGCGCGCCTGAAACGCGCGCGCGCTTGACTACCCTTGCTGTGCCTTACTGCCCCGCCACCGTCATGCGCTCGATCAGCACCGAGCCAGTCTGACGCGTGCCGCGCGCGAGCGTGTCGGCGCCCACCGCGACGATGTGGTGGAACATTTCCTGAAGCGTCGACGCCACGGTGATTTCCTCGACCGGATACTGGATCTTGCCGTTCTCGACCCAGAAGCCCGACGCGCCGCGCGAATAGTCGCCCGTCACGAAGTTCACGCCCTGCCCCATCAGCTCGGTCAGCAGGAGGCCCGTGCCGAGCTTCTTGAGCATGGCTTCGAAGTCGTCCTCGGGCTTCGTCAGCGAGCTTTGCAGTTGCAGGTTGTGCGAGCCGCCCGCGTTGCCGGTGGTCTGCATGCCCAGCTTGCGCGCCGAATACGACGAGAGGAAATAGCCCTGCACCACGCCGTCCTTGACGACTTCGCGGCGCTGCGTGCGCACGCCTTCCTCGTCGAACGGCGCGCTGCCCGCAGCGCGCGGCACGTGCGGGTCTTCGATGATCTGGATATGCGGCGCGAACACCGGCTTGCCGAGGCTGTCGACGAGGAACGACGTCTTGCGATACAGCGCGCCGCCGCTCACGGCCTGCACGAACGCGCCGAGCAGACCCGCCGCCAGCGGCGCCTCGAACAGCACCGGCACCTTGCGCGTGTCGAGGCCGCGCGCGTTCAGGCGCGACAGCGCGCGCTCGGCGGCGTAGCGGCCCACCGCTTCGGGCGAGGCCAGCTCGCCCGCGCTGCGCCGCGAGGTGTACCAGTCGTCGCGCTGCATGCTGCGGCCCGAGCCCGCGATGGGCGCGCACGCGACGTAGTGGCGCGAATACGGATAACCGTGGATGAAGCCGCCCGAGGTGGCCAGCACGAACTGCGAATGCTGCGCGGACACGCTCGCGCCTTCCGAGTTGGTCACGCGCGGATCGGTGGCGAACGCGGCGTCTTCGGCGCGGCGCGCGATGTCGACGGCCTCGTCGGCGGTCAGGCTCCACGGATGATAGAGGTCGAGGTCGCGCGGCGCGGTTTCCAGCAGATCGCGCTCGGCGAGGCCCGCGCAGTCGTCGTCGGCGGTGAAGCGCGCGATGTTGTACGCGGCCGCCACGGTGTCCTTGAGCGCCTGCGCGGAGAAGTCCGAGGTGCTCGCGTTGCCGCGCTTGTTGCCGATATAGACGGTCACGCCGACCGACTTGTCGCGGTTATGCTCGATGGTTTCGACTTCGCCGCGCCGCACGGAAACCGACAGGCCGTCGCCTTCGGAGATCTCGGTCGCTGCGTCGCTCGCGCCGAGCGTCTTCGCGTGACGGAGAATGTCCGACGCGATCTCCTTGAGTTCGTCCTGGGTGTGCGGGAAAAAACGTTGCCGGGCTTCGATGTCTGCAGCCATTGTCGTTACGGTCCGGTTTCGGGCCAGGCGGCCCGCTTGTCGTGTGTCGGAGGTGTCGCATCAGGCGCCCTTGCTTCTGGCGCGTTCCGCGATCATAGCAAGGTATGCGAACGCGCACCCAGCACCACGGGCGCGCGACGGACACAGGCAGACTCGCACCGCCTCGCGGGTCACGCACGGGCGCGCTGGCGTGCGTGCGCGGCCCATCCGTCCGATGCCGCCTCGCGCGCACGCTACAATACGCCCCATGAAACGCAAAACCCGCATTCAACCGATGAACGACGCTGTCGCCGAAGAGGACGACAACGGTTACGATCGCCCCAGCAAATCGCAGCTCAAGCGCGAAATGACCGCGCTGCAGGAGCTGGGCACGGCGCTCGTCGAGCTGCCGAAAGACGCGCTCAAGCGCATGCCGATGACGGAAGACCTCGCGGACGCCGTCCACGAGGCGCGCCGCATCACCGACCACGAAGGCAAGCGCCGCCAGCTCCAGTACGTGGGCCGCATGATGCGCGGTCTGCGCGAGGACGAAGTCGCCGCGCTGCGCACCGCCTTCGACGAGTACCGCGGCGTGAACAAGGCCGCCACGGCGCGCCTGCACTGGATCGAGCGCACGCGCGAAAAGCTGCTCGCCGACGACGCTGCGCTGACCGAATTCATCCGCCAGCACCCCGCCGCCGACCCGCAGGAAGGCCGCACGCTGATCCGCAACGTCCGCCGCGAGCAGCAGCAGGCCAAGCCGCCCAAGTACTTCCGCGAGCTGTTCCAGTGGATCAAGGACGCGAGCGCCCAGGGCGACGACGACGGCGATCACCCCGAAAACGAGCGCGCCGACGAGGACCGCGACGATGACGAAGCCTGAGCGTAGCGGGTCTGACACGCCGCGCGATGAACTCGTGATCGGCCTCGTGTCGGTCAGCGACCGCGCGACCGCGGGCGTCTACGAGGACAAAGGGATTCCGTCGCTGATGGAATGGCTGGGCGCTACGCTCAAATCGCCGTGGCGCGCGGAAACGCGCCTGATCCACGACGACGCGGCCACCATCTCGGCCACGCTCACGGCGCTCGTCGACGGCCTCGGCTGCGACCTCGTGCTGACCACGGGCGGCACCGGCCCCGCGCGCCGCGACGTGACGCCCGAGGCCACGCTGGCGGTCGCCACGAAGGAAATGCCCGGTTTCGGCGAGCAGATGCGCCAGATCAGCCTGAATTTCGTGCCGACGGCGATTCTGTCGCGCCAGGTCGCCGTGATCCGCGAAACCGACGATCACGCGGCGCTCATCATCAATCTGCCGGGACAGCCGAAGTCGATCAAGGAAACGCTCGAAGGCCTGCGCGACGCCGAAGGCGCCGTGAAGGTGCCGGGCATTTTCGCGGCGGTGCCGTATTGCATCGACCTGATCGGCGGCCCGTATATCGAGACCGATCCGGCCATCGTGGCGGCGTTCCGTCCCAAGAACGCGCAGCGTCCGCCGCGCGTTTGAGCCGAGTTGCACGCAGTCCATCGCGGCAGGCACGCAGCAAACAGAAACGGCGCCCTCGGGCGCCGTTTTCACATGCTCACTGGTCCGCGCGGCTTACTTCGCCGCCGCCTGCGCATCCGCCGGCGTGCTGGCCGACGGAATCAGGAAATGCTCGCGGTAGTACTTGAGCTCGTCGATCGACTCGTGGATGTCGGCCAGCGCCGTGTGCATCGCGCGCTTCTGGAAACCCTTGTAGATCGCGGGCTGCCAGCGGCGGCACAGTTCCTTGAGCGTGCTGACGTCGAGGTTGCGGTAGTGGAAGAAGCGTTCGAGCGTGGGCATCCAGCGCGCCATGAAGCGGCGGTCCTGGCAGATCGAGTTGCCGCACATCGGCGACTTGCCCGGCGGCACGTACTGCGAGAGAAACGCGAGGATTTCCTCGGTCGCGCTTTCCTCGGTCACCGTCGACGCGCGCACGCGCTCGGTCAGGCCCGAGCGGCCATGCGTGTTGCGGTTCCACTCGTCCATGCGGTCGAGCACGGCTTCGGACTGGTGGATCGCCAGCACGGGGCCTTCGACGATCTTGTCGAGCGTGGAATTGGTCACGACCACGGCGATTTCGATGATGCGGTCGTTATCGGGGTCGAGCCCCGTCATTTCCATGTCGAGCCAGATCAGGTTCATGTCGGTGCGCTCCATTGCCGGAGTCGCCTGGCCCGCCGGATCGGCAGAATTGATGTCAGTCATGGAAGGGAACCTGAAACGCTGAAACACGATGGGGACGCCGCGCGCGCAACGCCAACGCGAGATGCGATGGCCGGGCCGACGAGAACATATAATTGTCGCATAGATACCACGGACTTCCCGGATGCCTAATCTTTCTCCCGCGCTGGCCTTCAGCGTTCTCTTCGTGGCCGCGGTGCTGGCCATGGTCGCGACCAAGCTCTGGCTCGCCTCGCGGCAGGTCCGCTTCGTCGCCGCGCATCGCGACGCGGTGCCCGCGCAGTTCGCGGCCACCATCCCGCTCGCGGCGCATCAGCGCGCCGCCGACTACACGGTCGCGCGCACGCGCCTCGGCATGGTCGAGATCGTGCTGTCCACCATCGTGCTGATCGCGCTCACGCTGCTCGGCGGCGTGCAGGCCATCGACCTCGGTATTTCCGACTGGCTCGGGCGCGACTACGTCGGCCAGATCGCGCTGGTCGGCGCGGTGCTCGCAGTGAGCGGCCTGATCGAGCTGCCGCTCGACTACTATCGCCAGTTCGTGGTCGAGGAGCGCTTCGGCTTCAACCGCATGACGCGCCGCATCTTCTTCGCCGACCGCATCAAGGGTCTCGTGATCGGCGCGCTGTTCGGCATTCCGCTGCTGTTCGTGGTGCTCTGGCTCATGAAGCAGGCGGGCAGCCTCTGGTGGCTCTGGACGTGGGTCGTCTGGGTCGCGTTCCAGATGCTCGTGCTGGTGCTCTACCCCACCTTCATCGCGCCGCTTTTCAACAAGTTCGAACCGCTGCGCGACGAAGCACTGCGCTCGCGCATCGAGGCGCTGATGCAGCGCTGCGGC
This sequence comes from Paraburkholderia tropica, assembly GCF_914484835.1. Classification (GTDB taxonomy): domain Bacteria; phylum Pseudomonadota; class Gammaproteobacteria; order Burkholderiales; family Burkholderiaceae; genus Paraburkholderia; species Paraburkholderia tropica_A. Next base: position 23,637 of record NZ_CAJZAR010000063.1, on the reverse strand, counting down.
TTCGCGGCCAAGGGCCTGTTCGTGATGGACGGCAGCCGCCGCTCGGCGCACGGCAACGCCTATTTCACGGGCTTCGGCGCGGCCAAGCGCATCGTCTTCTTCGACACGCTGCTCGCGCGCCTCTCGGGCAGCGAGATCGAAGCCGTGCTCGCGCACGAACTCGGCCACTTCAAGCGCCGTCACGTGATCAAGCGCATGGTCGTGACCTTCGCGATCAGCCTCGTGCTGCTCGGCGTGCTCGGCTGGCTCACGCAGCGCGTGTGGTTCTACGAAGGGCTGGGCGTGCGTCCGTCGCTGCTCGGCGGCAACGAAGGCCTCGCGCTCGTGCTGTTCTTCATCGCGGTGCCGGTGTTCCTGTTCTTCGTCACGCCGCTCGGCAGCCTCAGCTCGCGCAAGCACGAGTTCGAGGCCGATGCCTTCGCGGCCACGCAGACCGACGCGCAGCAGCTCGTCAATGCGCTCGTGAAGCTCTACGAGGACAACGCGTCCACGCTCACGCCCGACCCGCTCTACACGGCGTTCTACTACTCGCATCCGCCGGCTTCGCAGCGGATCGACCGCCTGCTGTCGCACGCATGAGCCGGCGCGCCCCGAAATCCGCCGGCGCGAGCGCCTCGTCGGCGGGACAGGCTGCCGCGGCCACGCTGCACGGCGTCGTGATCGCGGCGCACGGCCGCCACTACCTCGTCGCCCCCGACGACGGCGGCGCGCCGCTGCAGTGCTTCCCGCGCGGCAAAAAGAGTGAAGTCGCGGTCGGCGACCGCGTCGACTATCAATCGACGTCCGCCGACCAGGGCGTGATCGTGGCGATCGGCGAGCGTCGCAACCTGCTCTATCGCTCCGACCAGTTCAAGTCGAAACTCTTCGCGGCGAACCTCGACCAGTTGCTGATCGTGCTCGCCACGGAGCCGCATTTCAGCGAGGACCTGCTCGGGCGCGCGCTCGTGGCCGCCGAGGCCAACGGGCTCACGCCGATCATCCTGCTCAACAAGATCGACCTCGTGGCCGTGCTGCCGCTCGCGCGCCAGCGTCTGGAACGCTATCGCGCGCTGGGCTATACGGTGCTCGAAGTGTCGGAAAAGCAGCATCCCGAGGAAGCGCACGCGATTCTCTCGGCGCATCTGAACGGCCATCAGACGATCCTGCTCGGCCAGTCGGGCATGGGCAAATCGACGCTCGTGAACCTGCTGATTCCCGACGCCGAGGCGGCGACGCGTGAGATCTCGACCGCGCTCAACAGCGGCCGCCACACCACGACGTTCACGCGGCTCTACAAGCTGCCCGGCGGCGGCGCGCTGATCGATTCGCCGGGCTTCCAGGAGTTCGGGCTGTATCACCTGACCGAAGGCACGCTCGAGCGCGCGTTCCCCGAGTTCCGGCCGCTGCTCGCGCATTGCCGCTTCTACAACTGCCATCACCTGCACGAGCCGGGCTGCGCGGTGCTCGAAGCGGTCGCCGATGGCCGCGTCGCGCCCGAGCGTCACGCGCTCTACGCGCAGCTCGTGCACGAGATCAGCCAGATCGTGCGCTGAAGGCCTTCCGGCAGCCATGCTCAAGCTCGTCCGCGCGCCCAATGTGGTGATCGCCCAGCACTGGATGAACATCCTCGCCACGGCCGGCGTGCCCTGCGAGTTGCACAACCGCTATCTGAGCGGCGCGATGGGCGAGATTCCGGCCGAGCAGTGCGCGCCCGAGATCTGGCTCGTCGACGAGCGCGACGAAACACTCGCGCGCAAGCTGATCGCCGCCGCCACCAGCGGCCCGCCGCCCGGCGCGCGGCCGTGGCGCTGTACGCAATGCGGCGAGACGCTGGAGCCGCAATTCACGGTCTGCTGGCAGTGCGGACGCGAGCGCGATCCACTCGACGATTGAGACGGCGCGCGCAGCAGCCGTTTCTCCGCGCCGAAATGCAAAAGGCCCGCGCAAGATGCACGGGCCTTTTTTATTCGCTTGCCGCGACGTGGCGCGGGCTCACACTGGCGCTTAAACCCAGAGCGCGATGGTCAGCATGAGCAGCAGGATCATCCACAGGATCACGGCGCGCCAGACGAGGCCCACGGCCGATTGCAGCGTGCGCGGCGTGCAGTCGTCGCCGACCGTGTAGGGTCCGCCCTCGCCCGGCTGCGCGATCGCGTCGACGCTCGATTGTTCCGCGAGCGGGCCCGACAGGCGCGCACCCAGCGCGCCGCTGCCGGTCGCGAGCAGCACGCCTTCGTTGGTGTCGGGCCACTGGTTCGTATGGTTGCGCCACGCGTAGATCGCATCTTCGAAGTTGCCGACGATCGCGAAACCCAGCGACGTCAGCCGCGCCGGAATCCAGTCGATCACGAAGAACACATGCTGCGCGAAGTTCGAGAAGGCTTCGGTGCGGTCGTCGGCCGGACGCGACCATTCGCGCGCGAGGTACTCGGAGAGGCGGTACAGCACCGCGCCCGCCGGCCCGATCGGCACGAGGAACCAGAAGAACACGCCGAACACGTGACGATGCGAGGCCACCACCGCATGGATGAGCGTGTGGCGCACGATCTCGCTCACGGGCATGTCCACGGCGTCGATGCCGGTCCATTCGGTGAGGATTTCACGCGCGCGCGGCACGTCGTCGTTGTTCAGCGCGAGGTGGATGTCGGTGAAATAGTGGCTGAACTGGCGGAAGCCGAGCGTGAAGTACACCACCACCACGTTCCAGAGGAACGCCAGCACGAAGCTGATGTGGTACAGCACGTAATAGACGAGCGCCGTGACGAGCGTCCAGGGCAGCACGACCACGAGCCAGGCGAGTACGCCGTGCTTCTGCTTGCCCGCGTCGAAGCCGTGGGCGGCCCATTCCGCATTGAGGCGCACGAGCGCCATGACCGGGTTGTTGGGCGACAGCGCCCGCACCTGTTCGATGACGAGAGCCAGCAATACGGAAAAGAAGGTCATGCGACGCGCCGTGCGATTCGAGTGTTAGAAAGGTGCTGCAAAGATATCACAGGGCCAGATGTGCCTGAGCGTCTGGCGGCAAAGACACAACAGCAACACGATATCGGCACAACGATGCGCATTCTTGAGGGCCGGCGGCGCCCGCTCGCGCCGCCTCAGGCGAGCAGGAAGCGATAGAAGTTGCGCAGCATGCCCGCCGTCGCGCCCCAGATGAAATGCGTGCCGCCCACGCCGCCCGCCTCACGCATCGCGCCGGGCTGCACGCCCTGCTGCGGATAGGGCATCGCGAAGAAACGGCGCTCGCCGCCTTCCCAGCGCCAGACGCGCACTTCGTGATGCGCGGGGTTCATCAGGAAGCCGAGCGGCACCTCGAAGATGCTCGCCACTTCGAGCGAATCGGCCGCGAGCGTGAACGGCTCGTGCACGAGGCCCACCACGGGCGTGACGCGGAAACCCGTGCCCGTGAGGTAATCGGGCAAGGCGCCCAGCACCTCGACGCGCGCCGGATCGAGATCGACCTCCTCGTGCGCCTCGCGCAGCGCGGCAGCAATCGGCGTGGGGTCGGAGGGTTCGCGGCTGCCGCCGGGGAAACTGACCTGGCCGGCGTGATTGCTGAGATTGTCGGCGCGCTGCGTGAGCAGGACCGTGAGACCCGAGGGACGCATCGCGATCGGCATCAGCACCGCGGCCTCGCGCGGATCGCGGATCTCCAGCACACGCGCCTCCTGCGGCTCCGGCTGCCAGGGCAGGCGTTGCTCGAAGCGCGCACGCAGACCATCGGGCGTAAGCCGTTCGGCGGCGATGAGGGGCAGATCGGCGCCCGTCGATTCGATCGGCAGGCTTTCGGGTTCAAATACTGGACGGATCAACGGCTGACTCGGGATTCGGGCACAGGAAAGTATTTTGCGGCCAAAAAGAAAAAAGCACCCCGAAGGGTGCTTCTTTCTTACAGCTTTTACGCCTGTGCGGCCGGAGCAGCTGCGCGGTCTTTCGACACCAGCTTTTCCTTGATACGTGCCTTCTTGCCCGACAGGTTGCGCAGGTAGTAGAGCTTCGCGCGACGCACGTCGCCGCGGCGCTTCACCACGATGCTTGCCAGCAGCGGCGAGTACGTCTGGAACGTACGCTCGACGCCTTCGCCCGACGAGATCTTGCGCACGATGAACGCCGAGTTCAGACCGCGGTTACGCTTTGCGATCACGACGCCTTCGTATGCCTGAACGCGCTTGCGGTTACCTTCAACCACGTTCACGTTCACGATCACCGTATCGCCAGGAGCGAATTCGGGGATGGTTTTCTCGCCCAGCACGCGCTGGATTTCTTCCTGCTCGAGTTTTTCGATCAGATTCATGAATGACTCCGTAAGCCATCTTGTCGGCGTTCGTACCTGCGCCGGATTGCGGCAGCACGGCCCCGATAGAGGATGGATTCACAACTGGCACCGTTCACGCATGAAGCGGCGCCGCCTTGGGCGCCTCGCGCCCTGTCCGCCCGAAGCCTTACGCTTCGCTCGAACCCTTCGCGAGACTAGCGAGCCATGCCTCGTCGGCACGGCTCAACATCTTGTTCTTGCGAGCCCGCGCGATCAGATCGGGCCGCTTGTGAAACGTGTTGCGCAGCGATTCGCGGCGGCGCCATTGCTCGATTTCCGCATGATGGCCGCCGAGCAGCACATCGGGCACCCGCACGCCGTCGTATTCCTCCGGCCGCGTGTAATGCGGACAGTCGAGCAGACCGTCGACGAAACTATCCTGCACCGCCGAGAGCGCGTCGTTCAGCACGCCCGGCAGCAATCGCACTACCGCGTCCATCAGCGCCATCGCCGGCAGCTCGCCGCCGGACAGCACGAAGTCGCCCAGACTGACTTCCTCGTCGACGTAACGGTCGACGAGACGCTGGTCGATCGCCTCGTAGCGCCCGCACAGGATCACGAAACCGGATTCCTGGGCGAACTCCACGGCGCGCTCGTGCGTGAGCGGCTTGCCTTGCGGCGACATCAGCAACACGCGCGGTTGAGGCGCGCCCTGCTCCGCCTGCGCGGCTTTCGCCGCGCCGATGGCCGCTTCAAGCGGCTTGGCCAGCATGACCATGCCGGGGCCGCCGCCGTAAGGGCGATCGTCGATGGTGCGGTAGTTGTCGGTCGTGAAATCGCGCGGATTCCACGTACGCAGCGTATAGCGCTCCTGCTTCGCGGCCCGGCTGGTGATACCCCAGTCGGTGATCGCGCGAAACATCTCGGGAAAGAGCGTGACGACATCGAACTGCATCGCTCTCTCCGTTCAGCGAATCAGCACAGCAGGATCAAAAATCGGCATCCCAGTCGACGACAATGCGTTTCGCCGCCAGGTCAACCGTCTTCACAAACACGCCGACGAACGGGATCAGCCGCTCGCCGGTGACAGGCTTGCCGTCTTTGCCCGCCGAGGGATACTCGACGCGCAACACCGACTGCGCACCGTTGTCGATGAGACCGGCGACCTTGCCGAGCTCAACACCCGCCTCGTTGGCGACGTCGAGACCGATCAGATCGACCCAGTAATACTCGTCGGTTTCCGGCGCGGGAAAATCGGCGCGGCTCACGTAGATGCGTGCACCGCGCAACTGCAGCGCGGTGTCGCGGTCGGCGATTGCGTTCAACTGCCCGACGACGGAGTCGCCGTGCACCTTGGCGCTCGCGCGCACCGCGGAATGCAGCGTGGGACGCTCGCGGCCCTTGAGGAACCACCAGCGTTTCGCTGCGATGAGCGCACGGCCGCCTTCGGCGTGCGGCGCGATCTTCAGCCCGCCCTTGAGGCCATAGGCATCGATCACGGCGCCGACTTCGACCGCGTCGGCCGGCCAGCTCGCCTCGGATTCAGCGCGCAGGCCTTCGCCTTTTGGGGCGCCCTGGGTGGCGTTTTCACGCACCACTTCGCGCACCGGCGCCTTGCGCGCGAACGCGCCGAACGACGGCGCGGTGCGCCCGCCGGTCTTGCCACTGCTCTGCGATACCTCGCCCTTAGCCTTGGCGTCCGCTTTTGCGTCGTCATGCTCGGGCATGGACAAACCTCGCAGCCAGCTTGATGTCGTACACGCGGCTTACGCTGCGCGCACTGGGGTGAAACAGGTGAAAGACTGCGGCAAGACCGGGTACAAAACCGTAGTCAAGCGACGCAGCCCAGCAAGCACATACTCAGGCAGCCACTTAAGCAGCCGGAGCAGCCTTTTGCGATTGCTTCACGAGACGCTCGACAGCCGGCGACATTTGCGCGCCGTTTTCCTGCCAGTACGTCACGCGATCTTGAGCGATACGCAGCGTTTCACCCTTGGTAGCGACCGGGTTGTAGAAGCCCACGCGCTCGATGAAACGGCCGTCGCGACGGTTACGCGAATCGGTTGCGACGATGTTGTAGAACGGGCGCTTCTTCGAGCCGCCGCGTGCCAGACGGATGATAACCATACTAGAATCCTTGAAAACCGGGGGTTCGGGACTACTGAAACATGCGATTATAGCCCGAAACCAATGGCATAACAAACACTTAACTGGAATCTGCTCGGAGACCCTGTGAAAAACACCGGGGAAAGCGACGATGCACGATGATCGACCCGCGCTTCGCGTCCGCCTCGCACGGGCGTTCCAGCGTTTGACGGCGCGGCCCGGCGCCCTGCTCGCCCGCTTTTTCGGCCGCCGCCACGATGCCGCCCGGACGGCCACGCTTGATCCGCTGTTCGATCCCACCCTGTATCTGTACCGCAACAGATCGCGCCTGCCGAACACAGTGATGCGCCTCGCCATCGCGCTGTCGATACCGCTGTCGATGCTCCTGCTCGCGCCGTTCGCGCGCGCGGCCCTGCCGATCGAGCGCATCCAGCTGCCGCCCGGCTTCCATATCGAAGTTCTCTCCGACGACGTGCCCGCCGCGCGCGAAATGACGCTCTCGCCGCAAGGCATTCTCTACGTGGGCAGCATGGACAGCCGCGTCTACGCGCTCGAACTGCGCGACGGCCGGGCCGTGAAGCGGCATGTGGTGGCCTCGGGGCTCACCATGCCCGTGGGCGTGGCCTGGCGCGACGGCGCGCTCTATATCTCGGCGGTTTCGTCGATCGTGCGGCTCGATGGCATCGACACGCATCTGGACGATCCGCCCAAACCCGCCGTGGTCACCGCCTCGCTGCCCGATTCGCGCCATCACGGCTGGAAGTTCATCGCCTTCGGCCCCGACGGCAAGCTCTACGTGCCGCAAGGCGCGCCGTGCAACGTCTGCCTGCCCGCCAACGATCCGCAGCGCACGCACTACGCCATGATCGGACGCATGGACCCGGACGGCACGCACTACGAGACCCTCGCGCGCGGCGTGCGCAACACCGTCGGTTTCGCGTGGCATCCGCGCACGCACGAACTCTGGTTCACCGACAACGGCCGCGACATGCTCGGCGACGATATCCCCTCCGACAAGCTCAACCGCCTGCCGCGCGCGGGCCTCGACTTCGGCTTTCCGTACTGTCATGGCGGCGATGTCAGCGATCCCGAGTTCGGCAAGGATCATCCGTGCAGCGGCTTCACGCCGCCGGTCGCGCAACTGGGCGCGCACGTGGCGGCGCTCGGCATGCGCTTCTATACAGGCGCGATGTTTCCGCCCGAGTATCGCGACAGCATTTTCATCGCGGAGCATGGCTCGTGGAACCGCAGCAAGAAGTCGGGTTACCGCGTGGTGCGCGTGAGCGTCGACGCGGACGGCAAGAACGCGAAACAGCAGGTGTTCGCGCAAGGCTGGCTCAATGCGGACGAAACCCAGTGGGGCCGTCCCGCCGACGTGCTGCCGCTGCCCGACGGCTCGCTGCTCATCAGCGACGATTACGCGGGCGCGATCTACCGCGTGACGTATTCGAAACCCTGAGCGCGGCTTCGACCACCGCGCGCACGTGAGCGCGAACATAAGCGCCAGGCGCTGCTGACGCGCGCGCACGCCACGTACAATGAGCCGCGCGCCCATCACGCCCTCGCCTGCTCATGTCCAATCAAAACAAACCCGCAGCACGCTTTCGCAACAAGACGCTCACCGCCGCCCTCGCCTTCCTGCTCGGCAGCCTTGGCGCGCACCGCTTCTATCTGTATGGCGCGCGCGACGTGTGGGGCTGGGCGCACATCGCCGGCACGCTGATCGGCATTCCGGGCGTGCTGCTGCTGATGGCGACCGAGCGCGCCTCGGTGCCCGGCTGGGGACTCGCCGTGATCGGCGCGGTCTCGGTGCTCTCGGCGTTTCTGGCCGCGATCGTCTACGGCCTGCGTCCCGACGCGAAGTGGGACGCGCAATTCAACGCCGCCTTCGCAGGCCAGCGCGCGAACCGCTCGGGCTGGACCGTGATCTTCGTGGTGATCTTCTCGCTGCTGATCGGCGCGTTCCTGCTGATGACCGGTCTCGCGCTCTCGTTCCAGACGTATTTCGAATCGCAGGTCGAAGCGGCCAAGGCGATTTCGCAATAACGTCATCGCGACGCCGCCGCGCTCAGAACAGATCGAACTGACGCTTCTGCACCAGCGCCTTCGCGCGCACGAACTCCGACATATCGAGAATGCCGTGACGCCGCTCGTTCAACCCGAGCCGGCGCACGGCGTTATGAAAGCGCTGCTTGAGCAGATCGGCCCATAGCCCCGTGCCCTTCATGCGCTGCGAAAACGACGACTCGTAATCCTTGCCGCCGCGCATGTCGCGCACGCGGCTCATCACGCGCTCGGCGCGCTGCGGGAAATGCGCGGCGAGCCAGTCCTGAAAGAGCGGCGCGACTTCCCACGGCAGCCGCAGCACGATATAGCTCGCGCTCGTCGCGCCCGCCTCGGCGCAGGCTTCGAGCACGCGTTCCATGTCCGGCTCGGTGACGAAGGGAATGACCGGCGCGATGCTCACGCCGACCGGTATGCCCGCCTGCGCGAGCGTGCGGATCGTACGCAGGCGGCGCGACGGCGTGGCCGCGCGCGGCTCCAGCGTGCGCGCGATGTCGGCATCGAGCGTGGTGATGGTGATCGCGGCCATGAACTGCTGACGCTCGGCCATGGGCGCGAGCAGGTCGAGATCGCGTTCGATCAGCGACGATTTCGTGATGGCCGCGAACGGATGCTGCCGTTCCGACAACACCTCGATCACGCGCCGCGTGATACGCAGCTCGCGCTCGACGGGCTGCCACGCATCGGTGTTCACGCCGAGCGCGATCGGTTCCGGCTCGTAGTTGGGTTTAGCGAGTTCGCGCGCGAGCAGTTCAGGCGCGTTGATCTTCGCGTACAGGCGGCTCTCGAAATCGAGGCCCGGCGACAGCCCCAGATAGCTGTGCGTGGGCCGCGCGAAACAGTAGATGCAGCCATGCTCGCAGCCGCGATACGGATTGAGCGAGACGTTGAACGGAATGTCCGGCGACTGGTTGCGCGTGAGAATGCTTTTCGCGCGCTCCTCGTAGATCTGCGTGCGCAGCGCGGGCTCCAGCGCTTCACTCTCGCCGGCTTCCTCGCACGCCTCTTCACCGCGCTCGCGCGCGTCGGACGCCGATTCGACGTGCTGCCAGCCATCGTCGTAAGCCTCGCGCTGATCGACCTCGTAGCGCCCTTGCAGGTTCGTGACCGCGCCGCGTCCCTTGCGCGGCGTGGGCGGCGCGACGGGATACCAGGCTTCGGAGTCGGGGGCGCGATCGGTGTCGTTCGCGGGAGGGATGCGATTCACGGGGCAAAAACAAAGCGTCTCGATACTGTACAAATATACAGTATCGAGACGCTTTGTCGAGCCCGAAAAACGGGGCGGCGTCGCTTGCCCGCCGGGTCGCCGGGTCGCCCACCCCGCTACTCGCCCACCGCGATCGTCAGCGTCTCCTTGATCTCCTCCATCACCACATAGCTTTTCGACTGCACCGCGCCGGGCAGTTGCAGGAGGATGTCGCCGAGCAGCTTGCGGTAGTCGGCCATTTCGCCGATGCGCGCCTTGATCAGATAGTCGAAGTCGCCCGACACCAGATGGCACTCGAGCACCTCGGGAATCTTCTGCACCTCGCGGCGGAACTGGTCGAACATGTTGCCGCTCTTGTGGTCGAGCGTGATCTCCACGAACACCAGCAGCGCCGCGCCCAGCACGCCCGGATTCACGCGCGCGTAGTAGCCCGTGATGACGCCGTCGCGCTCCATGCGCTTGACCCGTTCGATGCACGGCGTGACCGACAGACCGACCTGCTCCGCGAGGTCTTTCATGGCCATGCGGCCGTCCTGCTGGAGCAGTTTGAGGATGCGGTGATCGAGCCGGTCGAGCGCGCGGACCGGCTGACGCTGCGTTCTCATGCTTTTTTCCTGAAAATCAGATAAATACAATAACAAAACCTAGGCTTACAACAATAGCATAGTCGATATTACTGGCTACACCCGGATTTTCATGCCATCCGCCCTGCCGTCGACCAAAACGGCCACGCGGAGCCCCGGCAAGACCGCGTAGCCCAAACAATTACCTCTACGGAGCAGCTATGCGAGTCGTCGTGTTGGGCAGTGGTGTGGTCGGGGTGGCCAGCGCCTGGTATCTCGCCCGCGCGGGCCATGAAGTGACGGTGATCGACCGCGAGGCCGGTCCCGCGCTCGAAACCAGTTTTGCGAACGCCGGTCAGATCTCGCCGGGTTACGCCGCGCCGTGGGCGGCGCCGGGCGTGCCGCTCAAGGCCATCAAGTGGATGTTCGAGAAGCACGCGCCGCTCGCCATCCGCCTCGACGGCACGAAGTTCCAGCTGCAATGGATGTGGCAGATGCTGCAGAACTGCACGGCCGAGCGCTACGCGCAGAACAAGGGCCGCATGGTGCGTCTGGCCGAATACAGCCGCGACTGCCTGCAGGCGCTGCGCGCCGACACCGGCATCCAGTACGAAGGCCGCACGGGCGGCACGCTGCAGGTGTTCCGCACGCAGCAGCAATTCGAAGGCGCGGCGAAGGACATCGCCGTGCTCAAGGATGCCAACGTGCCGTACGAACTGCTGACCGCCGCCGAACTCGGCCGCGCGGAGCCGGCGCTCGCCGCGGTCTCGCACAAGCTCACGGGCGGCCTGCGCCTGCCCGGCGACGAAACCGGCGACTGCCAGCTGTTCACCACGCGCCTCGCCGCGATGGCCGCCGAACTCGGCGTGAAGTTCCGCTACAACACGCCGATCGACGGCCTCGCCGTGCAGGGCGACCGCATCGCGGGCGTGCAATGCGGCAGCGAACTCGTGCGCGCCGACAGCTACGTGCTCGCGCTCGGTTCGTACTCCACGAAGATGCTCGCGGGTCTCGTGAAGATTCCGGTCTATCCGCTCAAGGGTTATTCGATCACCGCGCCGATCGTCAACGCCGACGCCGCGCCGATCTCCACCGTGCTCGACGAAACCTACAAGATCGCGATCACGCGTTTCGACGACCGCATCCGCGTGGGCGGCATGGCGGAAATCGTCGGCTTCGACAAGTCGCTGAAGCAGGCACGCCGCGAAACGCTCGAAATGTGCGTGAACGACCTGTTCCCCGGCGGCGGCGACACGGCCAAGGCCAGCTTCTGGACCGGCCTGCGCCCGATGACGCCGGACGGCACGCCCGTCGTGGGCCGCACGCCGCTCTCGAACCTGTTCCTGAACACGGGCCACGGCACGCTCGGCTGGACCATGTCGTGCGGCTCGGGCCAGTTGCTCGCCGACCTCATCTCGGGCAAGAAGCCCGCGATCAAGGCCGACGATCTCTCGGTCTATCGCTACCTCGGCGAGCAGCACGGCACGCATCGCCCGGCTTATGCGTAAGGCTTCACGGGTTCATTCGCGGCTTCATCGAAAGCGGCAAAAAAACGGCGGCGCTCTGTCAAAGAGGCCGCCGTTTTTTCATGGGCGCGCAGTCTGCAAGCTCCGTTAATCAGAACTGATCTTCCGCGAGCGCCAGCACGGCTTCAGGCGCGTCGGGCGTGGCGTCCTCGCCGCCTGGCAGCGCGGCGATCTCGTCGAGACCCGCCAGTTCCCTCATCCGCTGATGAACGAAAAAAGGGGCGCACGAAGCGCCCCTTTTTTGTGTCAGACGTCATGCGATGCAGACGTCTGGTGTTCGCGATACTTAGCCGAGTTCGTTGACGAGTTCCGGCACGACCGTGAACAGATCGCCGACGAGACCGTAATCGGCCACGCTGAAGATCGGCGCTTCTTCGTCCTTGTTGATCGCGACGATGGTCTTCGAGTCCTTCATGCCGGCCAGATGCTGGATCGCACCCGAGATGCCGACCGCGATGTAAAGCTGCGGCGCGACGATCTTGCCGGTCTGACCGACCTGATAATCGTTCGGCACGTAGCCCGCGTCGACCGCTGCGCGCGACGCGCCGAGCGCTGCGTTCAGCTTGTCTGCCAGCGGCTCCAGAACCTTGGTGTAGTTCTCGCCGCTGCCCAGACCGCGGCCACCCGAGACGATGATCTTCGCGCTCGTGAGTTCCGGGCGATCGAGCTTCGTGACTTCACGGCCGACGAATTGCGCCTTGCCGTTGTCCGCTGCCGCGTCGATCTTCTCGACCGGCGCGCTGCCGCCTTCGGCTGCAACCGGATCGAACGCCGTGGTACGCACCGTGATGACCTTGACCGGATCAGCCGATTGCACCGTGGCGATGGCGTTGCCCGCGTAGATCGGGCGCTCGAACGTGTCCGGCGCTTCAACGGCCGTGATGTCCGAGATCTGCGCGACGTCGAGCTTCGCGGCGATGCGCGGCGTGACGTTCTTGCCCGCTGCCGTCGCCGGCGCGAGGATGTGCGAGTAGTTCTTCGCGATGGAGAGAACCGTGGCTTCGACGTTTTCCGCGAGGCCCTGTGCGAGTTGCGGCGCGTCGGCGAGGATCACCTTCGAGACGCCCACGATCTTCGCCGCTGCGTCCGCAGCCGCTTGCGCGTTGTGGCCCGCGACCAGCACGTGCACGTCGCCGCCAATCTTCTGTGCAGCCGACACCGCGTTCAACGTCGCGGCCTTGATCGACTGATTGTCGTGTTCAGCAATAACCAGATTCGTCATTTTTCGTTGCTCCTCACAGCACCTTGGCTTCGGTCTTCAGCTTCTCGACCAGCGTCTTCACGTCGGCGACCTTCACGCCGGCGCTGCGCTTGGGCGGCTCCGAAACCTTCAGCGTCTTCAGACGCGGCGTGACGTCCACACCGAGGTCTTCCGGCTTGATCGTTTCCAGCGGCTTCTTCTTCGCCTTCATGATGTTCGGCAGCGTGACGTAGCGCGGCTCGTTCAGGCGCAGGTCCGTCGTGACGACTGCGGGCAGCGAGAGCGACAGCGTTTCCGCGCCGCCGTCGACTTCACGCGCGACCGTGGCCTTGCCGTCGGCGACCGTGATCTTCGAGGCGAAGGTGGCTTGCGGCAGGTCCGCCAGCGCGGCGAGCATCTGGCCCGTTTGATTCGAATCGTCGTCGATGGCCTGCTTGCCGAGGATGACGAGTTGCGGCTGTTCCTTGTCGACGAGCGCCTTGAGCAGCTTCGCGACAGCCAGCGGCTGGAGGTCTTCATTCGACTCGATCAGGATCGCGCGATCCGCGCCGATTGCCAGCGCCGTGCGCAGCGTTTCCTGCGCTTGCGCGACGCCTGCGGACACAGCGATCACTTCGGTCGCGACACCCGCTTCCTTCAGACGAACGGCCTCTTCCACGGCGATTTCGTCGAACGGGTTCATCGACATTTTCACGTTGGCAATGTCGACGCCCGTGCCGTCCGACTTCACACGAACCTTCACGTTGTAATCGACTACGCGTTTGACAGGCACAAGGACTTTCATTCACATGCTCCGAAGTTACGAATACGTCAACCTGGCGGACATTATAGCGATAGCCCCGGAGGGCGCAGCTTGCCGCCAGCATTTTTCCCGCACGAACCGCTTGCTGCGGCCCGGCCAACAGTAGCGAACGATCGTGCGATTTTATGTCGAAAAAAACCCGGGCTTCAAGCCCGGGCTCCGACTGAATTCTCTATCTAATCCGTCAGCCCAGGGCTTACCACGACGCGATCACTGCGCCGCCGAACTTCTGTTCGATGTACTGCTTCACCTCCGGCGAGTGATACGCCGCCACCAGCTTCGCCGCCCAGGGCTTGTTGCGATCGGCCTCGCGGATCGCGAGGATGTTCACGTACGGGCCTTTCGGGTCCTCGATCGCGATCGCATCGGCCTTCGGCTTGAGCCCCGCTTCCATCGCGAAGTTCGTGTTGATCGCGGCGGCGTCCACGTCGTCGAGCGAGCGGGGAATCTGCGCCGCGTCCAGTTCGACGATCTTCAGCTTCCTGGGGTTTTCCACGATGTCGAGCGGCGTGGCCTTCAAACTCGCGCCGTCGCGCAGCTTGATGAGCCCCTGTTTTTGCAGCAGCAACAACGCGCGACCGCCGTTGGTCGGGTCGTTCGGCACCGCAATCCGCGCACCCGGCTTCAGTTCCGCGAGCGTCTTCACCTTCTTCGAGTAGATGCCCATCGGGAACGTGACCGTGTCGGCGAGCTTCACGAGCTTGTAGCCGCGATCCTTCACCTGCGCATCGAGATACGGCTGATGCTGGTAACTGTTCGCATCGAGATCGCCGCCCGCGAGCGCCGCATTCGGCTGCACGTAGTCGGAGAACTCCACGATCTTGATCGTCAGCCCGTTCTTCGCGGCCACGCGCTTCACCACTTCCATCACCTGCTCGTGCGGTCCGCCCGTGACGCCGACCTTGATGGTTTCGTCGGCGTGCGCCGCGAGCGGCGCGCACAGCGGGGCGATCAGCGTTGCCGCGCCGAGCGCGCTCGCCAGCCGGATCATGAAGCGTCGTTGCATGGCCAAACCTCTGTCTCGTTGATGTTATGGGCGCGGTGATCGGCGCGGTTTACCGCTGGTTTTAAGGCTTATTTGCAGCTTACTTGTGGCTCAAGCGCCGCACGAGCCAGTCGCCGAACGACTGCACGAGCTGCACGAACACGATCAGCACGACCACCACGAGCAGCATCACTTCGGGTTCGAAGCGCTGATAGCCGTAGCGGATGCCGAGGTCGCCCAGACCGCCGCCGCCGATCGCGCCCGCCATCGCCGAATAGCCGACGAGCGAGATGAACGTGATCGTGAGACCCGCCACCACACCGGGCAGCGACTCGGGCAGCAGCACCTTGAAGACGATCTGGCGCGTGCTCGCGCCCATCGACAGCGCGGCTTCGATCAGGCCGCGATCGACTTCGCGCAGCGCCGTTTCCACCAGACGCGCGATGAACGGCGCGGCCGAAATGGTCAGCGGCACGACGGCGGCCGCCGTGCCGATCGACGAGCCCACCACGACACGCGTGAACGGAATCACGGCGACCAGCAGGATGATGAACGGCGTCGAACGCACCGCGTTGACGATCACGCCCATCACGCGATTGACGGCGAGGTTCTGGAGCACGCCGTTGCGGTCCGTCAGATAGAGCAGCACGCCGAGCGGCAGGCCGATGGCGGCGCCGACCAGTCCCGAGATGCCCACCATGATGAGCGTCTCCCAGAAGGACTGGACGAACATATCGAACATTTCACTCCACATGGGACAGCTCCTCCACCACCACACCCTGCTCGCGCAGCCACGTAATCGCCTGCGCGACCTTCACCGGATCGCCCGCCGCGAGCACCGCGAGCGAGCCGAACGCCTGCCCCTGGATCTCGTCGATCTGGCCGTGCAGGATGTTGAAATCGAGTTCGAAGCGGCGAATCGTTTCCGAGAGCACCGGCTGATCGACGCCCGTGCCCGTGAAGGCGAGGCGCAGCAGATGCGCGTTGCCCTTCGCGAGACGCTCGGTCACGCGCACCTTGAGCGCGGGCGGCAGTTCCTGCGCGATCACGTCGCCGAGCAGCGCGCGCGTGACTTCGTGGCGCGGCTGCAGGAACACGTCGATCACGGGACCGCTTTCCACCACGCGGCCCGCGTCGAGCACGGCCACGCGGTCGCAGACCTGTTTGATCACTTCCATCTGGTGCGTGATCATCACGACCGTGAGCTTGAGCTCGCGATTGATCTTGCGCAGCAGGTCGAGAATCGCGCGCGTGGTTTCGGGGTCGAGCGCCGACGTGGCTTCGTCGGAGAGCAGCACTTTCGGCTTGCTCGCCAGCGCGCGCGCGATGCCCACGCGCTGCTTCTGGCCGCCGCTGATCTGCGACGGATAACGGTCCTTCTGCGCCGTGAGGCCGACGAGTTCGAGCAGCGGCAGCACCGCGGCTTCGATCTCGGCGCGCTTCATGCCCGCGAGTTCGAGCGGCAGCGCCACGTTGTCGAACACCGTGCGCGACGACAGCAGGTTGAAGTGCTGGAAAATCATGCCGATTTCGCGGCGCGCCTCGCGCAGGTCCGCGCTCGACAGCGACGTGAGCGTGCGGCCGTTGACGACGATGTCGCCCTCGGTCGGTCGCGTCAGCAGGTTGATGGTGCGCACGAGCGTGCTCTTGCCCGCCCCGCTGCGGCCGATGATGCCGAACACCTCGCCCTGCGGAATCGTCAGATTGACGTTGTGCAGCGCTTCGATCCAGCCTTGTGGGCCCGCGAAGCGCTGGGAAACGTTTCGAATTTCGATCATGGAAAAAACGAAACGGCGGGCGTGCCGCGCGCCGCCCGTGCACGCGATCGTTGGGATCGCCTGAACGCGTCGCGCCGGCAGACAGCCGCCGTTTGCTGGTCTGGAGTCAACTCGCCATTTTACCCTGGCGAGCCAAATTCCTTTTAATAATCCATTTCGATAAATTCATTACTGAAATTCATTAGAGTCCCAGCGCGGCAAAAAGCACGGAAAGCCCGGGGAAACCGCGGCTACACTCTGCCGTCAGACAAAAACTTACAACGACTAAAAGAGACAGCGGAGACAGCGCAGATGGAGACGACCCAGCCAATCAACACCGCCCAGCCCGCGGCGCGCCTGCCCGACACGGTGACGCTGCGCATCCACGACGGCGCCGAACTGCCGCTCTACGCGTGGCGCACGCGCGGGACGCCGCCGCGCGCGGCCATCGCGCTGATTCACGGCCTCGCCGAACACGCGCAGCGCTACGCCGCGCTCGCGGCGCGCCTGAACGCAGCGGGCATCGACGTCTACACGATCGACCTGCGCGGCCACGGACGCGCGAGCGGGCGGCGCGCCTGGATCAACCGGTTCGACGAATATCTGGACGACGCCCAGGCGCTGATCGCGCACGCGGGCGCGCAATGCGCGGCGCGCCACACGCCGCTCTTTCTGATGGGCCACAGCATGGGCGGCGCGATCGCCGCGCTCTATGCGATCGAACGCGCGCCGCAAGGCGGCGTGCCGCTCGCGGGCCTGCTGCTGTCGAGCGCCGCGCTCGCGCCCGGCCGCGATGTGCCGCACTGGATGATCGCCGCGAGCCGCGTGATGAGCGCCGTCTGGCCGCGCTTTCCGGCGATGAAGATCGACGACGCCCTGCTCGCGCGCGACGCCGCCGTGGTCGAGGCCAATCGCGCCGATCCGCTCGTGCATCACGGCGCGATTCCGGCGCGCACGGGCGCGGAGTTGCTGGAAGCGATGAAGCGCATCGAAGCGGGCCGCGCGCAGTTGCGTCTGCCCGTGCTGATCTGGCACGGCACCGAGGACAAGCTCACGGAACCCGACGGCAGCCGCGCGTTCGACGCGCATGTGGGGTCGCCGGATCGCACGCTCACGCTCTATGAAGGCAGCTATCACGAAACGCTCAACGATCTGGATCGCGAGCGCGTGATCGCGTCGATGGTGGAGTGGATCGAACGCCACTGCTGAGGCGGCGTTCGCTTTTTTTAACGCTCGCTTTTCAACCTTACTTCGCGCCGCGCTTCTCGATGAAGGCCTGCACGCCGTCGAGCGCCGGGTCCGTCATCATGTTGCACGCCATGGTCTGCCCGGCGAGCTGATACGCGGCCTCGATACCCATTTCGAGTTGCCGGTAGAACAGGCCCTTGCCCGCCGCCACCGCCTCGCGCGGCTTCGCGCAAATGCTCGCGGCGAGCGCCGTCACTTCGGCGTCGAGCGCGTCGGCGGCCACCACGCGGTTCACGAGCCCTTCGCGCAGCGCCTTTTGCGCGTCGATGAACTCGCCCGTCATCAGCATTTCGAAGGCCGCCTTGCGCGACACGTTGCGCGTGAGCGGCACCGAAGGCGTCGAGCAGAACAGCCCGAGATTGATGCCCGACACGGCGAAACGCGCGGTATCGGCAGCCACGGCGAGATCGCACATCGCCACGAGCTGGCAACCCGCGGCGGTGGCCACGCCGTGCACGCGCGCGATCACAGGCTGCGGCATCTTCTGGATCGCGAGCATCATCTTCGAGCAGCGCGCGAACAATTGCTTGTAGTAGTCGAGCGAAGGCGCCGCGCGCATTTCCTTGAGATCGTGGCCCGCGCAGAACGCGCGCCCCGCCGCCGCGATCACCACCACGCGCGCGTCCGATTGTGCGAGCGCGCCGAGTTCGGTCTGCACGGCGTCGATCAGCGCTTCGGACAACGCATTAAACGCATCGGGACGATTGAGCGTGAGGCGCACGACGCCGGGCACGCCATACGCGTCATGCGCGATCTCGACGAGCGGCGCGGTTTCGTGGGAAGCGTGAGCGGCAGACGACGAGGAAGACGACGACGGAACGGCAGCGGCACACATGACGCGACACTCCTTCTAACGTTGACGTGAGCGGACGCACGCAGCGCGCGCGTCCCATCTTCGAAACGAGTCGATCAGATTCCGGCGAGCACGCGCAGATGCGCCACCACGCTGCGCCCGAGCGCTGAGAGGTTGTAGCCGCCTTCGAGACAGCTGACGATGCGCCCTTTCGCATGGCGATTCGCGATATCGCAGATCTGCTCGGTGATCCACGCGTAATCGTCTTCGACGAGGCCCATATTGCCGAGATCGTCCTCGCGGTGCGCATCGAAACCCGCCGAGATGAACACCATTTCCGGCTTGAATTCGTTCAGGCGCGGCAGCCACAGAATGTCGATCGCCTCGCGCACTTCCATGCCCTTGGTGCGCGCCGCCATCGGCACGTTGACCATGTTCGGCGCCTGCTGGTCGGCGCCCGAAAACGGATAGAACGGATGCTGGAAGATGCTGCACATGAGCACGCGCTCGTCGCCGGCGAAGGCCGCTTCGGTGCCGTTGCCGTGATGCACGTCGAAGTCGATGACGGCCACGCGCGAGAGGCCATGCACGTCGAGCGCGTGACGCGCGGCGATAGCCACGTTGTTGAAGAAGCAGAAGCCCATCGCGCGCGCGGGTTCGGCGTGATGGCCCGGCGGGCGCACGCTGCAGAACGCGTTTTCGTAGCGGCCCGCGAGCACGGCGTCCGTCGCGGCGACGGCCGCGCCCGCGGCGCGCAACGCGGCCTGCCACGTGTGCGGATTCATCGAGGTGTCGGGGTCGATCGCCGCGTAGCCTTCCTGCGGCGACAGCGCGCGCAGATAGTCGATATGCGCTTGCGTATGCACGCGCAGCAGCGCCGACTCTTCGGCGAGCGGCGCGGAGCTGTCGTGCTCGATCAGCGATTCGATACGGCTCGCGATGAGCTGGTCTTCGATGGCCTGCAGGCGCGCGGGGCATTCGGGATGCCACTCGCCCATTTCGTGCAGCAGGCAGTCGGGATGCGAGAAAAAGCCGGTCGTCATGTGTCGTGCTGGCCGCCGCGCGCGCCGGGACGCACGCCGCGGGTCTCCTTCAGGTCTTTCGTCGGGGGTCGCTGCGCGGGACTGCAATCATTCCCAAACTTCTAGCCGCTGCTTTTCGTGCCGCTTTTCTGCGCCCGCGTTCGAGCGCGGGCAGTCATCACGTTACCACAGCGCACCCGCGCCAATGGGCGGCCACCGCACGCCCAGGGCCGATTCACGCAAGGTGCTCGGGTATACTGCCCGGGATTCCGTTCTCTCCTGCCCGACCTACCCGCCTCCCATGACGCTCAAGTCCGCTCTGCCTGCTTGCCGCCACGCCCGCCTTTCGTCTTTCGCCCTTGCACTGTGCGCCGCGTCGGCGTTCTGGGGCGCAGCCGCGCAGGCGCAAACGGCCTCGCCCGACGCGCTGAGCCCGCAGCACGCGCCGCTCACGCTCGCCCAGGCACAGCCGCAGACCCAGCCTCAAGTCCAGGCGCAGCCTCAAGCGCAAACGCCGCCGCAAACGCAGCCTCAAGCCGCGTCGCAAGGGCAAACGTTTGAAGAGGAAATCATCCCGCAGCGCTACGCGAACAATCCGAATGTCGATGCCTTCATCAACGACATGGTCGCGCGCTACGACTTCAACAGCGACGCGCTGCACGCGCTGTTCTCGAGCGCGAGCTATTCGGCCACGGCCGTGAAGCTCGTCACGCCCTCGCCCACGCCGAGCGCGAAGAACTGGCGTTCGTATCAGGCGCGCTTCCTCGATGCGGTGCGCATCAATGCGGGCGTGCGCTTCTGGCGCGCGAACCAGGCCACGCTGCAGCGCGCGTCCGATCAGTTCGGCGTGCCGCCCGAGGTGATCGTCGGCATCATCGGCGTGGAGACGATTTACGGGCGCTACATGGGCAACTTCCGCGTGCTCGACGCGCTCACCACGCTCGCGTTCGATTATCCCGATACGCCGAACCGCGCCGACCGCATGGCAACGTTCCGCAAGAATCTCGAGGACTATCTGGTCTGGACGCGCGACGCGCAGATCGACCCGTCATCGGTGCTCGGTTCGTACACGGGCGCGATCGGCATTCCGCAATTCCTGCCGAGCAGCATCGTCCAGTACGCCGTCGATTACGAAGGCAACAATCACATCGATCTGCGCAACAGCACGCCGGATGCGATCGGCAGCGTCGCGAACTATCTGAACAAGAACGGCTGGGAACCGGGCCGCCCGGTGGTCTGGAAGATCGCGAAGGACGCGGGCAGCCTCGGCATCGCGCAGGCGGCCGCCGACGGCAAGCCGGAACCGCGCTGGCCGCTCGTGCAGCTGCTGCGCTCGGGCCTCGTGCTCAACGAGCCGAATATCGATATCGCGGCGGAAGGCGGCACGCCCGTCACCGTCATCGACCTGCCGACGCCGGGCCGTCCGACCGAGTACATGCTCGGCCTGAAGAACTTCTACGTGCTCACGCGCTATAACCGCAGCTTCTTCTACGCGCTCGCGGTGTATCAGCTCGGCGAACGCGTGAAGGCGCAGATGCTCGCGACGCAACCGAACGTGGGCAAAGGTCCGGCGCTGAACGACAACAGCGGCGCACAGTAAGCATCGCGTTCAAACACCACGCAGCAAGCACCAAACAGAACGGGCGGCCTGTCGCAAACAGGCCGCCCGTTTTTTTCAGTGCGCACGCTCGATGCGCGAGCGATGCGCTTACGCCGGGAACACGCCCGTCGACAGATAGCGGTCGCCGCGATCGCAGATGATGAACACGATCGTCGCGTTCTCGACCTGACGCGCGATGCGCATCGCCACTTCGCACGCGCCACCCGACGAAATGCCCGCGAAAATGCCTTCGACCGAGGCGAGACGGCGCGCCATCGCTTCGGCGGCGGCCTGGCTCACGTTCTCGACGCGGTCGACGCGGCTGCGGTCGAAGATCTTCGGCATATAGGCTTCGGGCCACTTGCGGATGCCCGGAATACGCGAACCCTCTTCAGGCTGCGCGCCGACGATCTCGATCGCCGAGCTCTGTTCCTTCAGATACTGCGACGTGCCCATGATGGTGCCCGTCGTACCCATCGACGACACGAAGTGCGTGATGCGCCCTTCCGTGTCGCGCCAGATTTCCGGGCCGGTGGTCTCGTAGTGCGCGAGCGGATTGTCCGGGTTCGCGAACTGGTCGAGGATGATGCCCTTGCCGTCGCGCTGCATCTGCTCGGCGAGGTCACGCGCGTATTCCATGCCGCCCTTGACCGGCGTGAGCATGATTTCCGCGCCGTAGGCGGCCATGCTCTGACGGCGCTCGACCGAGAGGTCCTCGGGCATGATCAGCACCATCTTGTAGCCGCGAATGGCCGCAGCCATCGCAAGCGCGATGCCGGTATTGCCGCTCGTGGCTTCGATCAGCGTGTCGCCGGGCTTGATGCGGCCGCGTTCCTCGGCCTTGCGGATCATCGACAGCGCCGGGCGGTCCTTCACCGAACCCGCCGGGTTGTTGCCTTCGAGCTTCGCCAGCACGACATTGTTGCGGGCGCGGATTTCATCGTCCGGGAGACGAACGAGCTGCACGAGCGGCGTATTGCCGATCGTGTCTTCAATAGTCTTGTAGGGCATAGTGAATGGTGAGGCGCGATGACGTGCGATTGTGCGAATACGTGTACGAATACGTGATCGTTCGATTCTAAACCACGCAGCCGGGCCTCGCCGACTAGCCCTGACATCGGTGGGGACGCGCATTGGCGCGAACGGACGCTCATACGCGCGGCGGTGGCGCAAAAAGCCCGCGGCGCGGGCCGCGGGTCAACGTCGCCGAAGCGACACCTGAAGGAATCGTCCCCCTCTTTCGAGCGGGTTCGCGCGCGCCGTTGCGCACCAGCACGCGCACTGCCGCAGCGTGGCCCTACTTCTTGACGGCGACCGTGGCCGGCTGCGGCGCGGCATTCTTGCCCTGCGCGCTCTGCGCACCCTTCGCGCCTTGCGCCGCAGCGGCCGCCTGCGCGTTCGCGGGCCCAACCGACAATCCTTCGGCCTGCAGACGTTCGACGGTATGGCCGCCGAGCCCCTTCACGCGCTTGCCGAGATCGGATGCGTCCTTGAACGGACCGCGCGCGCCGCGCTCGTCGAGAATGGCCTTGGCGCGCGCGGGCCCGATGCCCTTGATGCCGCGCAACGCGTCTTCATTGGCGGTATTGACGTCCACGGCCGCGAAGGCCTGGCCGAACGCGGCAACGAGCGCTGCCACGGCGAGAAGCTTCTTGAACATGCTGGATCTCCCTTGTGCCTTCGCCGGCGACCATCGCCGGCGAGGAGAATCCAGTTTAGGGAGCAACGATCCCGCGTTACACCTGGCCGGACAGCCAACGTACGTAACGATCGACACCCTCTTGCACCGTCAGGAACGGCGCGTCGTAGCCCGCTGCGCGCAGCTTCGACTGGTCGGCCTGCGTGAAGCACTGATATTTGCCGCGCAGCGCGTCCGGGAACGGGATGTACTCGATCAGGCCTTCCTTCACCTGCTCCGCCAGCGAGAGCGCCGGCTTGCCTTCGAGCGCGCGCAGCGTGTTGACCACGCTCGTCGCGATATCGTTGAACGGTTGCGCGCGGCCGCTGCCGAGATTGAAGATGCCGCTCTTTTCCGGATGATCGAAGAAGAACAGGTTCACCTTCACCACGTCTTCCACCGACACGAAATCGCGCGTCTGCTCGCCCGGCGCGTAGCCGTTGTACTCGCCGAACAGCTTCACGCGGCCTTCGGCGCGGAACTGGTTGAAGTTGTGGAACGCCACCGACGCCATGCGCGCCTTGTGCGTCTCGCGCTGGCCGTAGACGTTGAAGTAGCGGAAGCCCGCGATCTGGCTCTGCGCCTTGGGCAGCACGCGGCGGATCACCTGGTCGAACAGGAACTTCGAATAGCCGTACACGTTGAGCGGCGCTTCCACGTCGCGCTCCTCGACGAAACGGCTCGAACCGCCGTAAATCGCCGCCGACGACGCATACAGAAACTGCGTGCCCTGCGCGAGACACGCGTCGAGCACCGCACGGCTGTAGCGGAAGTTGTTGTCCATCATGTAGCGGCCGTCGGTTTCCATCGTGTCCGAACAGGCGCCTTCATGGAACACCGCACGCACCTTG
>NZ_CAJZAR010000062.1 GCF_914484835.1 Paraburkholderia tropica | reverse complement strand
TGCCGCCCCGCACAGGGGCGACGCATGCAAACCGACATGAAAACAGGTTCCAACACAAAGCAAAAAAGCACCAACTTCAAGCGCCCGCAGCAATCCCCCTCCCCAAAACCCGCCCCACCCCACCCTCACCCTTAAGCCGCTTCGCGGCCTCCTCCAAACAATCCACCATCAACACAGCACTAGGCGTCAGCCCTCGATTCCGATTCCACAACACCCCAGCGGGCCGCAACAATCTAGGCAAACTCAAAGGCAACATATGCAACGGCTGCGCCGAATCCCCAGCCGGCGTCCCCGCCATCACGGCAATAAAATCCGATATCTGCAAATGCGCCCGCGCGACATGAACAGAAAGCGTCTCGATGTAGTTATTGGTCAACGGCACATCATGCGCTTCGAGCGCGCGCTCCAGCGGGTCCCTCAATATCGACCCAAGCGGCGGCAAGATCCACGGAAACGGCCGCAAATCGGCCCACGTCACGGCCTTGCGCCGCGCGAGCGGATGATGCCTCCCCGTCATCAACGTGACCGGCTCCTCGAGCAATTCCTTTTCTTCGAAACTGCCGAGCGTATCGGGCGGCGGCAAGCGTCCCACCACGAGATCGAGACGCCCCTGCCAAAGTTCGGGCAGCAACGACGCCGTCGTGCCCTCTGTCACCATCACATTGGTCCCGGGCGAGCGCTGCTTGATCAGAATAAGCGCCTGCGGCAACAACACAGAAGCGGAAGCCGGCAGCATGCCGATATGAATCTTCCCCTCGGTCCCCGAACTCAGCGCTTTTAATTCGTCGCGCGCCTGATGCAGAATCGTCAGCATTTCGCGCGCATGGCGAATCAGGCAATCGCCATACTGCGTCGGCACCAGCCCCTGCGCCGTGCGCGAAAACAGTGTCAGCCCAATGCCGCGTTCGAGTTCGGCGAGCGACTTCGAGACCGCAGGCACCGTCACGTGCGTGACATCGGCCACCTGGGTCAGATTTCGGTAAGTGTCGATCGTCACAAGCAGGCGCAAATGCCGCGCCTTCAGGTTGATCTGCAGGTACCAGTCGAGAGCGGACACGTGGCGGTCCTCCGCGGTTTCATCGTCTCTTGCGGGCACAGTGAATCGGCAGTCGCGTACTGTCGTGCGCCACCGCCGCCGTGCCTTCGTATCAGTCCTTGGGTTCGAGCGCGTGCAGCGTCATGCCCAGCGAAATCGACGTGAAATAGCCGATCGTCACGAGCAGTTCCGCGATCACCGCGCGGCCCAGCACCGCGTCGTAGCGCGCGAATCGCGCGTCGTCGATCTGCGCGCCCGCGAGCAGGTCGCTCACGGCGTCGCAGATCAGGCCGAAGCGATCGTCGCCCGCTTCGGGACGGCGTTTCGCCAGAATGGCTTCGACCACCGCTTCCGGCACACCCGACTTCAGCGCGTGACGACGATGATTCGCGATCACATAAGGCGCGTTCCAGAATACGGCCGTCGCGAGAATCGCGACTTCGCTTTCAGCTTCGGTAAGCACGGGCGAGCGGTCGACGTGCGTGCCGATAATCTCCATGCCCGACGCGAGATTCGGGTTATGCAGCCAGATATTGAACGGCGTGGGAATGCGTCCGCGCCCTTCGCCCAAACGCGCAATCACGGTCTTCTGTTCGTCCGACGCCTGTTCGGGGTCGATGCGTTCGAGTCGGTTCTTCGTCATGGTATGTCCTTGCGATATTCGTTCTGCAATAAGCGGCGCGCGAGTTTTAAAAGAGACTGCTCGGCCAGGGAATATGGATGATCTGATCGAATACGCCGTAAATCAGCGCCGTCACGCAGGCCGCGAGTATCAAACTGAGTTTCCACGACTCGCGCCCTTCAAGACGCATATACGCCACGATCACAATCGGCACCGTGGGAATCATGCCGATCAGCGACATGCAGACGAGAAACGCCACGAACCAGCCGAAGAATTTCGCCGCACGCAGCAGCGTCACGCTATTCGGCAGTTTCTCTCCGTGATCGCCCGACACATCCATGTGAATGCCGCCCGCCGCGCCAGGCGCGCTCGCCTTCGAGGGAACGAAAAAGACCTTGTAAAGCAGGCTCGTCGATCCGGCGATCACGAGAATGCTCGCGACCACGGTCGGCCCGATACGCGCCATCAGAATCCAGCTTTGCGACGTCACCAGCATGTACGCGCCCATGCCGATAAAGAACACATAGACCAGATCTTCCAGCTTGAACGCGATCTTGCCGCTCGGGCGCATGCGCGCGAGTTCACCGCTGCGCAGCGCGCTGAACAAGGGCCTGAAAAACACCAGCGCCGCGAGCGCAAGCAGCACCATGACGACAGGTCGCGTCACCCAGTCGGTGCCGTAGCGCACGAAGGAGATCGTCATATAACGCTCCATCAGCACGCCGAGCACGAGGCCGAGAATCACGGGCGGACGCGCCCATTTCAGACGCTTCATGGTCCAGCCGATCACACCCGCGATCAGGAGCACGAACAGATCGCCCCAGCTGCGCGAGCCCTGAAACGCGCCCACATAAATGATCGGCATGATGACGGGCAGAATCAGCGTGTAACGCAGCGTCGAGACGCGCGCGAACTGGCCGCTGAGCAAAAAGCACAGACCCGCGCCGAAGATATTCGCGAGCGCGATCGACCACACCATCGAATAGGTGAAATCGAGGTGCTTCGTGAGCATGTCGGGGCCGGGAATGAAGCCGTGAACCATCATCGCGCCCAGCAGGATCGCTTGCGCCGCGCCGCCCGGCACGCCGAACGAAAGCATCGGCACGAGGCTGCCGCCTTCGCGTGCGTTATTGGCCGCTTCGGGTGCAATCACGCCGCGCACGTCGCCCGTGGTGAACGTCAGCTTCGCGTTCTTCGAGGTCTGCAACGCGTGGCCGTAGGCGATCCAGTCGGTCACCGCGCCGGTGATGCCCGGCACCACGCCGAGCAGCGCGCCCAGGCCGCCACAACGCAGCACCAGAAACCAGTTGCGCAGACTGTCGATCACGCCCTGGCGCATGCCCTGACGCGAATTGAACTGCACATTCTCCGCAATCGCCGTGCGCCGGATCGCGAGTTCGCACAATTCCGGCAGCGCGAAAATGCCGAGAATAATCGGCACCAGCGGAATGCCGTCTTGCAGATAGAGAATGCCGCCGGTCCAGCGCATTTGCCCCGTTTCGACATTGGTGCCGATCATGCCGACCAGAATGCCGAAGCATGCCGCCACGACGCCGCGCAGCGGTGCATTGCCCGAGAGCGCCGCCACCATCGACACGCCGAAGATCGTCAGGCCCAGCATTTCCGGCGTGCCGATCGAGAGCACGAAAGGACGCACCAGCGGCAGCGAAATCGCCAGCATGACCGCGCCGATCAAGCCGCCGAGCAACGAGGACGTATAGCACGCACTCAACGCGCGCGAGGCTTCGCCGCGCTTCGTCATCGGTAAGCCGTCGAGCACTGTGGCCTGCGATGCCGCGTGGCCCGGCACGCCGAACAGCACGGCCGGAATCACGTCCGACGTGGTGATGACCGACGCCATGCCGAGCAGCATCGCGAAGGCCGCGTACGGGTCCATCGTGTACGTGAACGGCACGAGTAAGGCGAAGCCCGTCAAGCCGCCGATGCCGGGCAGCAGGCCAATCGCCAGCCCGACCATCACGCCGAAAACCAGAAAGATCAGGCGATTGAATTGCAGTATCGTCGACAGCGCATGGCCTGCTGCCATTAACGTTGCGTCGTTGAAAAATTCCATGCGTCATCCCGATGAAAAAGCGGCCACGGCCGGCATGATGCCCACGCCGGCCGCGCTGCGAAGATCGATGGCGTCGAAGCGCGTGAAGCCGCCTCGACCGTCGACCTCACGACGATTTCAGCCAGCCAGCTGCGGATAAAGAACCTTCGCCGTGCGGCCCCAGACCCAGGCGCGCTCCTCGTCGCTGAGCGCCGCGAAACACGCATTGCCCTGCTCGATCAGCGTCTTCAGCGGACCGGCGGAAGCCGGATAATTCGAACCGAACGCCAGATGGTCCGCGCCGAATACCTTCACCAGATGCGCGAAGAACGCCTGCGCACCGCCCGGCGAGTTCTGCGCGATATCGAACGTGCGCGGCGTGATCTTCAGGTACACGTTGTCGTATTTCGCGAGCGCGAACAGCGCCGCGCAACGCGCATACGGCGGGCCGTCTTCGAGATCGGGACGCCCGCAATGATCGAGCGCGATCTTCACTGAAGGAAAACGCTGCGCCAGTTGCGCGACCATCGACAGACCCTCGGGCGTCGTCTGCACGACCATCGTCATGCCGATTTCCGCGCAGCGTTCCCAGATCGGAAACGTCGCCGGATTGACGAGCCAGCTGCCGTCGCTTTGATGCGTCGCGCCGCCCGTGAACAGGCGAATGCCGCCCATGCCGTTCGCGAGCCAGTGATCGAAAGTCTTGAGCGCGTCGGGCGCGAGCAGGTCGAACGAATACACGCCGGTAAAGCGCTTCGAATCTTGCGCCACGCTGTCGGCGACATACGAATTGTTGTGGCCGTAAGTCGTCGACGAATGCACGATCGCGGCCTTGGCGACGCCGGCTTCGTCCATCTCGGCGATCATCTGCTCGAACGTGACGGGGCGGGTGGCCGACCATTTCGAACGATGGCCGTGTTGCGGCGCAATCGGATAGCGAACCGTATCGGTCGAAATGATGTGCGGATGAATGTCGATGATTTCGGGTGTCATGCGATTTACCTCTCGGTGATTGACGGTCATTCACCTCTTGAGGCTCATGACGTGCGCGATCTGGAATTCGGATCACGGCCGCGCGCCGTGCATCACGCGCGCGGCGGTGCTGCGATTAATGGGCGCTGAAAATCAGCTTGCGTGCGCTTTCGATTTGCGGCGCGGGCGTGGCGTAGAGCTTGCTGACGATCTGCTCCACCGCTTTGCCGTCGATCGGATCGATCGGATAGCCGGACTTCTTCATCGCGTCGATAAAATCCGGGTCCGCGATCGTTTTGGCGAAGGCCGTGCGCAACGCATTCAAACGGTCTTGCGGCACGCCTTCCGGCACCGCGATGGGCCGCCCCGCGTCGAAGGGCATCAGGAACAGATTGAACAGCGCCTTCACATTGGGATCGGTGATATAGCTGCTCAGATTGGGCGCATCCGCGAACGGCGCAGGACTGGTCCAGCCCAGATGCAGCAGCACTTTCATCTTGCCGTTTGCGAGCATGCGCACGGGTTCGCCCTGCTGAAGTCCGTCGAGCGTCGAGGCCCAGCCGTCCACTTCGCCGCGCTGCATCGCCAGATACACTTCGCCGCGTCCGGTATAGCCCGGCACGATGCGCATTTTCGCGCCCACATATTCGTCGAGCAGCGCGGGCAGCGTGCGGTCTTCGTTGGCGAAGCCCGTCGCGCCCACATACATCGTCTTGTGCGTGAGATCGTTCATCGAGGTGACGCCCGATCGCGTCATCGAGACGATGCAGTATTCGACCTTGTTGAGGCTGCCGAGCCAGCGCACCTTGCGCGGATCGAAACGGTTCTGGCGCGGATCGAGCAGCGGAATATAAAGGTTATTGCGCTGCAGAAAGCCGATCACCGTGCCGTCGTTCGGCTGCCGGGTCTGGAGCGACGCGGCGGCCACCATGCCGCCCGCGCCCACCACGTTCATCACCACCGCGCGAGGCTTGCCAGGAAGGTAATTGACGAAGAAGCGCGCGAACTGCCGCGCGATGATGTCGGTGGGCGTGCCCGCGTCGGCGCTGACGACAATCGTGAGAATCTTGCCGTGATAAAAGTCTTCGACCGACTGGCCAAATGCGGGTCCAGTAATCGCCATCGCGGCAATACCTAAGAGCGCCGCGCACGCGCGTATTGCGGTCATCCACTTCATGCTCGTACCTGTCTCCAGTCATAATTCGCGATTTGCCGTGGGGCGGGTATCGCGTCGTCTGCGTTAAATTCTGCCAGCCACAGGACAGGGGTCAATTGAGAAAATCGGCCCCGGGTTTGAGCAAATGGTTAAGGCAGAGCAACGGTAAAGACAAGGCTGAATAAAGCGGAATACAGCACAGGCGCGCCCGCGCGAATGGCGGGCGGCAGATGGAACGCACGCGAAAAAGCCCCTTAATGCGCGGACTGGCTCTTGTCGGCGAGGCGTTGCGCGGCTTCGTCGAGGCACGACACCATGAGTTGCGCGCTCGGCGTCAGGCCGCGATTACGATTCCATAACACGCCCGCGGGACGCAATAGCCGCGGCAGGCTTAACGGAAGCGTATGGAGCGGTTGCGCGGGATCGTTGGCGGGCGTGTCGGCCATCACCGCGATGAAATCCGAAACCTGCAAATGCGCGCGCACGACGTGAATCGACAGCGTTTCGATGTAATTATTCGAAAGCGGCACGCCGTGCACTTCAAGCGCGCGTTCGAGCGGATCGCGCAATATCGAACCGGGCGGCGGCAATATCCAAGGATAAGGATGCAGATCGGTCCACTTGAGGTTCTTTTTGCGCGCGAGCGGATGATGCCGGCCCGTTACGAGCGTGACCGGATCTTCGAGTAATTCTTTCTCTTCGAAACTGCCGAGCGTGTCGGGCGGCGGCAGACGGCCCACGACCAGATCGAGCCGGCCTTGCCAGAGTTCGGGCAGCAGCGAACCGGTCGTGCCTTCGATCACCACCACATTGGTGCCCGGCGAGCGCTGCTTGAGCAGGCTCAGCGCTTGCGGCAGCAGCACCGACGCCGAAGCGGGCAGCATGCCGATATGCACCTTGCCCTCGGCGCCCGAGCTCAAGGCCTTCAATTCGTCGCGCGCTTGATGCAGGATCGTCAGCATGTCGCGCGCGTGACGAATCAGGCATTCGCCATACGGCGTCGGCATGAGGCCTTGCGCCGTGCGCGAAAACAGCGTCAGGCCCATTCCTTTTTCGAGTTCCGCCAATGCCTTCGACACCGCGGGCACCGTCACGTGCGTGACATCGGCCACCTGGGTCAGGTTTCGGTACGTATCGATCGCCACCAGAAGATGCAAATGCCGCGCCTTCAGGTTGATCTGCAAGTACCAGTCAAGCTCTGACAAGTCTCCCCCTGCCGGTTTTACGATTTCGTTAAGTCTCTGGCCATTTTACTCAATTGCCTCGGGGGACAGTTCGCTGGCACGATCACGCTGCGCGTGGCGCTGCCTTGGGCGCAGCCACGTCCACACGCGTTAAACGCGCGCCCAGCGGGGCTTTGCGCGATCGCGCAATCACCACGCGCAACGACGCGCGCGCGAATCGCAAGGGTTATCCCTGGCGAATTCGATGCACCGAATTGCGACGACGTATTACGACGACGCATTACGACACCGAATCACGACAACGCATCACAACAACAGCGCGCCGGCTCGCCCGGCATGCGGAGACACCCGATGACGCACTCATTCAGCCGCCGGCGCTTTCTGCGCGGCGTGGGCCTGCTGGGCGCAAGCGTGGCGGCGAGCGGCCTGGTCACGCCCTTTCTCGCGCGCGGCGCGGGCGCGCCGATTCGCATCGTCAGCAATCCCGGGCTGGAAAATGCGACGCTCAACGCGTTAATGGACGAACTCGGTTTTTTCAAACGCTTCGGCGTGAATGCGCAGATCGTCGAGTTTCCCGGCGTAAAGGGTCCATTCGACGCGATTGCCGCGGACGCGGGCGACGTCTGCATGGTGTCAGGCTATAACCTGGTGCTTTCGCGCATCACACAAGGCGCGAACGTGAAGATTGTCGGCGCGGGCATGAAGCGATGCGCGCTCACGGTTTTCGCGCGACCCGATGGCGCGAAAACGCTTTCGGATCTCAAACACAAAACGGTCGCGGTCGGCCCCGCGAATGGATTGCTGCATTCGCTGATGTTGCAGCTGTTGAAGGAACGCGGCGTCGACGCCTCGCAAATTCGCTTTGTCGATAAAGGCAGCAACGATCAATGCCATGAAGCGGTGGTGAAAGGCGAGGTCGACGCGAGTTGTTCGAGCATTTCGCATTTGAACGATCGGGACGGACTCGTGGTCATCAACGACGGCAATATGTGGCAAGCGCTGCCGCATTGCATTTTCCAGACCGCGTATGCCTCCGATGAGGCGATTCGCGACAAGCATGACGACCTCGTCGCCGTGATGGCGGCATATGGCGCGCTCTACGACTATCTGATGTCGCCGGATTCCCGCGACGCGTTTTTCGCCGCGCGCAAGCACGCGCAAAAACGCTTCGATGCAGCGTCGGCGCAGGCCATCTGGCAATTCAATGAAACAGAGCGGCCCTATTCCAGGGATCTTTCTCTGACGCATGCCGATATCGCTTATCTGCAGGACATGTATATCGGCCTCGGCAGCCTCGATCGCAAACAGCCTTTCGCGGAAGTCGCCGATATGTCGGCGGCGCACGCAGCGGCGAAACTGATCGCCTGAATGCTGGGGCATGAATCATGAGCCCGGAGACAGCGTGAATATTCGGTCTCCGGGCTGATCGCGTTTAGATCGCGTTTAGAACGTGTGGCGAATGCCGGCGATCACGGAAAGCTGCGAACCGCCGACCGGCGGCGTAGCCGTCGGAGTAATGGTGGTAGCGGGAAGTGCGAGCGTGCCGTCGTTGTGAATATGCTCGGCGGTCACGTATAAGAACGTGGCCTTAGACAGCAGATATTCGCCGCGCAGCACGAAGACCAGCGCCTTGTTATCGGAGTGATCGTAGTTGAGATGCGCGACCATGCCGTCGACGTAAAAGAACGGCGTCACGGGCACCGTGCCGGTCACCCAGAACAGATTGCTCTTGGGCGTTGCAATGCCTTCGTCGTCGCGGCGAATCCAGCCTACGCCGAACTTCGCGCCCTTGAACTTGAAATAGCCGCCCAGCGTAAATCGGCTGTCCGTGAGTTTCGGCGACGTCAACCCGCCCCACGTCGCCGAGGTGCCGCCGTAATTGCGTTCGTATGAACTGGCCACGCCCCAATAACCGCCGTCGTATTTCATCATCGCCGAATATTCGCGGCATTGATTCGACGGCGAGGTCTCGCCGGGGCAATTCGTGGCGACCGAACTATTGCCCGCCACGGCATCGCGGCCAAAGCTGTAATTCACGCCGCCTTCGAGCGCACCGGCGAAAAATCGGTAGCTCACGGAATTGTCGGCACGTGCATTGGCGATGCCGTTATCGAGCGTGGTGAGGCCCTGTGCGCCCGTGCCGAACGGATTGATAAACGAGGTCGCGAAGAATCGCATCGTGTATTGGCGGCCGAACGTAATGCGCCCGAACGGACCGTCGAGACCCACATAGGATTGCCGTCCGAACAGGCGGCCGCCCTGACGCGACGCGCCGTTATTCGGCTGGAAGCCGCCCTGCAAATCGAAAATGGCGCGCGTGCCGCCGCCGAGATCCTCGTTGCCGCGAATGCCGAAATACGAGGTGGCGGTGCCGTCTCCTACACGAACCGCGCTGGTGGTGGCGTTCTTGCCCTTCGCCACGTTGTTGACGTATTCAATGCCCTGATCGAGCAGGCCGTACATCGTGACCGAGCTGGTGCCAAACGGTTGAAACTGGGCCGCGTTACCGCCATCGGCCCATGAGCAAACGGGCGTCATGCTTATGAACGCCGCGCCCGCGCACATTGCGGATCTGCACTTCATGATCGTCGCTGTCTCCAATATTCGAGTCATCGTTGGCCTTTGCGGCTGACCGGGGCGCGTACTCCGCTCCGGCGTGACTCATGTAATCGCGTTGTTTGTAACGCACTGAAATTCTGCCTGTGCAGCGCCACAGGTCCATTGAGAAAAATGGCAACCCGTTTGACCAAATGGTTAAGGGTCGTGCCGGATTCCTCAACCGCAAATCAGAAATGGAAAGACAACGCCGCGCGCCCGAACCCATAGCGAACGATCGTGCTCGCTGTGGGTCCGGGCGCGCGTGCGTCGCGGATAAATCGTGAATGGAATTGCGCGGCCCGGCAATCAGAACCGATGCCGGATCCCCGCGATCACCGAGGTTTGCGAGCCGCCTTCGGGCGGTCCCACGACGGGAATGATAGTGCTGGCCGACAACGCCAGCTCGCCGCTATTCTTGATGTGCTCGCCCGTCACATAAAGCGCCGTGTTTCTCGATAGCGAATAGACCGCGCGCAATACGAATATCACTGCCTTATTGGGCGAATGATCGTATTTGAGTTCCGCGACTTCACTATCGAACGAGAGCGCCGGACTCACCGGCACGGTGCCCGTCACCCAGACGAGATTGCTTTTCGGCGTGGCAATGCCTTCGTCGTCGCGCCGGATCCAGCCCGCGCCGAATCGCGCGCTGCGCACATTGAAATACGCGCCCAGAATGAAACGGCTATCGGTGAGTTTTGGCGAAGTGAGTCCGCCCCACGTTGCGGAAGTGCCGCCGTAATTGCGCTCGTAAGCGCTCACGACACCCCAGATCCGGCTTTCGTATTTCAGCAGCGCGGACCACTCGCGGCATTCATTCGATGGCGACGTCTCACCGGGGCAATTGGTGGCGACCACGCTGTCGCCATCGACGGCATCGCGGCCAAAGCTATAGTTCACACCGGTTTCAAAGCCGTCGATATGGTAGCGATAGCTGATCGAATTATCGGCACGCGGATTCGCAATGCCGTTATCGAGCGTGGTCAGACCTTGCGCGCCAAAACCAAAGGGATTGATCGGCTTGATCGCGTAAGCGCGCATCGTGTATTGGCGGCCGAATGTGAGGCTGCCGAAATCGCCCGCCACGCCCACATAGGATTGCCGCCCGAACAGTCGTCCGCCCTGGCTCGCTGTACCGTTGCTCGCCTGAAAGCCGCCTTCGAGGTCCCAGATCACGCGCAGATTGCCGCCCAGCGCTTCATTGCCGCGCAGGCCGAAGAACGAGGTGTCCGTTCCCCAGCCGGTTCGCAGGCTGCTGCCCGTGCCCTTGCCGACCGCCTGCCCGGTGATGTATTCGACGCCTTCGTCGACCGAGCCATATAGCGTGACGGTATTCTCGCCGCCCAGCACCCAGGGCGGCGTTTCCGTCGCCCACACCGGCGAGGCGCAAATAAGCGACGCGCAGATAAACATTGCGGACCTGTACCTCATGGCCGTCTTTATCCTCATGTAATAGTGCACGCGATCCATCGCGCGACGTGCGTCGGCGATGCATTGCGTTGTCTCCGTTTGTGTGAGGATTCTGCCAGCGCGGCGCGGCGGGCCGATTGAGAAAAGCTGCCGCTCGATTGAGTGAATGGTTAACGCGCGAGTCGCGCGGAATTGCCGATATTTCAGGTACTTGATAGTGGCATTAAGCGCGATGCGTTGGCACGGCGCTCGCCAGTTCAGCTTCGGGAACTCGAAGCGCACGGCATCGCGATCCGCGAGGTTTTCGCCGAAGTGCCGCCGAGTGTCGAGTACTCGCTGACCGGGTTCGGCAGAACGCTCGCGCCGGTGCTCGAAGCGATGAATCGATGAAACAATGGGGCGATGCGTACATCGCGCGGCGGGAACAAGTCGCGCCTGGCTGAACGAGCCACGCCGATCGCCACGATAAAAAAGGCCACGGTCTTCACCGTGGCCTTTTGCTTTGCGGCTTCGCAGCTTCGCCGCTACGCGCGAAAAATTCGCGCGAGTCGTCAGCGATCAGAAACCCAGATCGCCGCCGCCAGGCACGCCACCCGGCGCAGCCGCAGTTGCCGCCTTCGGCGCCTCATGCACGGTCGCATCGGTCGTCAGCAACAAGCCGGCCACCGAGGCCGCGTTTTGCAGCGCCGTGCGCGTGACCTTGGTCGGATCGAGCACGCCCTTTTCCACGAGATCGCCATATTCGCCCGTGGCCGCGTCGTAGCCGAAATTGCCCGAGCCTTCTGCAACGCGCGCCGCCACCACGCTCGCCTCGTCGCCCGCATTGGTCACGATCTGGCGCAGCGGTTCTTCGAGCGCGCGCAGCACGATCTTCACACCCGCCGTCTGATCGGGCGTGTTGCCCTTCAGGTCGAGAATCGCCTGACGCACGCGAATCAGCGCCACGCCGCCGCCCGGCACGATGCCCTCTTCCACCGCCGCGCGCGTCGCGTGCAACGCGTCGTCGACACGATCCTTCTTTTCCTTCACTTCGATTTCGGTCGCGCCGCCGACCTTGATCACGGCGACACCGCCCGCGAGTTTCGCCACGCGTTCCTGCAGTTTCTCGCGATCGTAGTCCGACGTCGCTTCTTCGATCTGCACGCGAATCTGCTTCACGCGCGCCTCGATCGCAGCAGCCTGACCCGCGCCATCGATCACCGTCGTGCTTTCCTTGCCGATCTCCACGCGCTTGGCCTGACCGAGTTCGGCAAGCGTCGCCTTGTCGAGTCCCAGCCCGGTTTCCTCGGCGATCACCTGGCCGCCCGTGAGAATCGCGATATCTTCGAGCAGCGCCTTGCGGCGATCGCCGAAGCCCGGCGCCTTCACGGCCACCGTCTTGAGCACGCCGCGAATATTGTTGACGACGAGCGTCGCAAGCGCTTCGCCTTCGATGTCTTCGGCAATCAGCAGCAGCGGACGTCCGGCCTTCGCTACCTGTTCGAGCACCGGCAGCAGATCGCGGATATTCGAAATCTTCTTGTCGTGCAGGAGGATGAACGGATTGTCGAGTTCGGCGATCTGCTTGTCGGCGTTATTGATGAAGTACGGCGAAAGATAGCCGCGATCGAATTGCAGGCCTTCGACCACATCGAGTTCGTCGTCGAGCGACTTGCCGTCTTCCACCGTGATCACGCCTTCCTTGCCCACGCGGTCGAGCGCTTCCGCAATGCGCTGGCCAATCGATTCCTCGCCGTTGGCCGAAATGGTCGCGACCTGCGCAATTTCCTTGCTCGTGGTGGTCGGCTTGCTGATCTTCTTCAGTTCTTCGATCGCGGCGCTCACGGCCTTGTCGATACCGCGTTTCAGATCGAGCGGATTGAGTCCGGCTGCCACATACTTCTGGCCTTCGCGCACGATGGCCTGAGCCAGCACGGTCGCCGTGGTCGTGCCGTCGCCGGCGGCGTCGCTCGTTTTCGACGCCACTTCCTTGACGATCTGCGCGCCGATGTTTTGCAGCTTGTCGGCAAGCTCCACTTCCTTCGCCACCGACACGCCGTCCTTCGTCACGACCGGCGAGCCGAAGCTGCGTTCGAGCACGACGTTGCGGCCCTTGGGACCGAGCGTGACTTTCACGGCGTCGGCGAGAATATTCACGCCTTCGATGAGTTTGCTACGGGCGATGTCGCCGAATACGATGTCTTTCGCTGCCATGATCGATGCTTCCTCAGGATTGAACGACTGCGACGATATCTTCTTCGCGCAGCACGAGCAGTTCGTTACCGTCGACCTTCACGGTCTGCCCGGCGTACTTGCCGAACAGCACGCGGTCGCCCACGTTGAGATCGGGCGCGATGCGGCGCCCATCGTTGTCGCGCCGGCCGGGACCGACGGCGAGCACTTCGCCCTGGTCCGGCTTTTCGGCGGCGCTATCGGGAATCACGATGCCCGAAGCGGTTTTGGTTTCCTGATCGAGACGCTTGACGATCACGCGATCGTGCAATGGGCGCAGGCTCATGGGCAATTTCCTTTTACGATATCGGCGATGGGCTGGCACTCGTTAAAGGCGAGTGCTGATGGATAACCGAGTATAGAAAACACGCTCGCCGCGCTCCAATAACGGATTGGCAATTCGATATCGCGCGATGCCTGCAATCGATATGGCCGGTCGCGTATTGAATTCGACGCGCAAAAAAAAGCGAACGGCACGCCGTTCGCCATAACGAAGTCCTCTCGCTCTCATCGAACGAAGGCCATCCCCAGTTTTTCTGCGCAGTTACTGTGCAGTTACTGCACGCTCACTGCATGTATTGCTCGTTCCCCACGAGACCGATCTTCGTCGCGCCCTCGCGCTGCGCGGCTGCGAGCACTTCGGCCACCGCGCGATACGGCGCTGCCTTGTCCGGCAAAAGATGGATTTCCGACTGGTCGGACTGCGCCGCGACGTCGGCCATATGCCGCTCGAGATCGGCGTGATCCTGAAGATGCGCGCCGTTCCATGCGAGCGCGCCGCTCGCATCGATATCCACCTGCACGACCGGCGGCGGCGCGGCGGGCGGCGGCGGATTACCCACGGGCAGATCCATTTTCACCGCGTGCATCTGGATCGGAATCGTGATGATCAGCATGATCAACAGCACGAGCATCACGTCGATCAGCGGCGTCGTATTGATGTCCACCATCACGTCCGGTTCGTCGCCGGGCGTCGGGTTCATCTGCATGGCCATGACTCTCTCCTTTCGTTCAACCGCCGCGCGCGGGCGGCTGCGTGATGAACGACACCTTCGTGATGCCCGCGCGTTCGCAGTCGGTCACCACGCGGCCAATGAATTCGTAACGCGTGGTCTGATCGCCGCGCACGTGCACTTCGGGTTGCGGATTGCGCTGCGAAATCGTCTTCAGTTGCGCGAGCAGCGTGGGCGAGTCGACGCGCCGTTCATTCCAGAACAGGTTGCCGTCCTTGTCGACGGCGATTTCGATGGCGTCGGGTTTGGTCTGCAACGGACTCACGGTTTCCTTCGGCAATTGCACGGGCACCGTATGCGTGACCACCGGAATCGTGATGAGAAAGATGATCAACAGGACGAGCATGACGTCGACGAGCGGCGTCGTGTTGATGGTGGCGATCACCTCGTCCTCGCCACCGTCCTGGGCTACGTTCATGGCCATGATGATTCTCTTCGCGCGCTCAACCCGCGTTGGCGACGGCGCGCACTTTGCGCTTGCGCCCCGACAGCAACACCGTGTGCAGTTGCGCACCGAAGGCACGCACGCGCTCCATCAGCGACTTGTTGCGACGCACGAGGAAGTTGTAGCCGAGCACGGCCGGCACGGCGACCGCGAGACCGATCGCGGTCATGATGAGCGCCTCGCCCACCGGTCCCGCGACCTTGTCGATCGACGCCTGACCCGCGATGCCGATCGCCGTGAGCGCGTGATAAATGCCCCACACGGTACCGAACAGGCCGACGAACGGCGCGGTCGAACCGACGGTCGCGAGAAACGCGAGACCGTCCTGCAAGCGGTTGCCGACGTTCGTGATCGAGCGGTCGATGCTCACCTGGATCCACGTATTGCGATCGACTTCTTCGAGCAGGACCTCGTCGTGATGCTCGGCCGCCTCGATGCCCGTTTCGGCGATGAAGCGAAACGGCGAGCGCTCGTCGAGTTGCGCTGCGCCCGCCGAGAGCGAGGCCGCTTCCCAAAGCTGCTGGTCCGCCGACTTCGCGCGGCGATTGGCGCGCGCCTGCTCCACGAACTTCGTGACCATGATGTACCAGCTACCCATCGACATGGCGACGAGCACGAGCAGCACGAAACGCGCGACGAAGTCGCCGTTCTTCCACAGCGCGTCGAGGCCGTAGGGATTCGCGGTCTCGACGCCCGCGGCCTGCGCCCATGCAGTGACGGGAATCGCCGCAGCCAGGGCGGCGATGGACAGGACCGTCATCGCGGTCGATTTCGAATGCACTTTCATCAGGACTCCAACATTAATGACGACGGCGTGCTCGCGCGGCGCATTGCACCGAACAGTCCTCGCAAGCACGCTAAAAATTTCAGTTCAGATTGAACGAGAACGGCACCTGCACGCGCACCGCCTGACCTTGCGAAATACAGTTGAAACGCTTGACCGCGTTGAATGCCGCGCGATCGAGCAGCAGGTCCGCCGACTTCTCGACTTTCTCGTCGGTCACATGACCTTGCGGATCGACCACGAAGGAAATCAGCACGTCACCCGTGATGTTGTTCTCCTGCGCTTCCTCGGGATACGTCATGCTCGCGCGCACCTTGTCCGAGTTCGGACACACCACGCCCGCTTCGTGACTCACGGGCTTCGGCGGCGCAGGCGCTTCGACGGGCGCGGGCGGCGTGGGCGTGGGAATCACCGGTGTGGGCGCAGGCGCGGCCTGATGCACGATGGTCGGCGCGGGCGGTGCGGCCACCGGCA
The DNA here is from genome assembly GCF_914484835.1 of Paraburkholderia tropica. Lineage (GTDB taxonomy): Bacteria > Pseudomonadota > Gammaproteobacteria > Burkholderiales > Burkholderiaceae > Paraburkholderia > Paraburkholderia tropica_A. The sequence continues at coordinate 452,185 of NZ_CAJZAR010000062.1, read as the reverse complement.
CTTCGGGCGGCGGCACGAACGGCGGCGGGTGCTTGATCTTCGGCGGCGGCTGCTTGACGACCTGTTGAGCGGGCGGCGCCGGCGCGGGCGTCGGCGGTTTGACCGGCATGATGATGCGCGTCTCCACCGGCTTCTGGACGATCTGCACGACCTTCGTCGCGAGACCGTTGAGCAGCGCCCAGATCAGCACGACATGCAGCAGCAGGACGATCGCGATGCCGCCATAGCGTCGCGCCGGACTTTGCTGCCTGGCGCCATATTGCTTCGGCCGACCCGACCAGCGTTGCGCTGCGACTGTTCCCTCCGACATAAACCACTCCGTTCACATTCCTGAATCATGTATTCCGCTAACGCGCGATCCCCAGAAGGTTATCCGTTCATTGCGAGGCGTTTAACCAATCAATTCGAATAACGTTATGGTCTAACTTTACGTTTCGATGCTGATAAATCTGTAGCGATGAACTCGCCGCAATAACTCCGCAATAACTCCGCAATAACTCCGCGATAACGCCGCAATAACGCCGCAATAACGCCGGAACACGGCGCCGTCGCGGCGATTTGCCTGCACGCCCGTCACGGCCCCGTGTTCGCCAACGCCGCTCCCGGCAACGCGACCGATACGGCCGCTTGCGCCACGTTCACGGCGTGCGGTATCAGCTTCTGCGCGAAGAACACATCGGCCACGCGCTGCTGGCTCGCGAGTATGGCGTTGTCGAGCGGCAGCACGCCAAGGCGCGAACGCGCGAGAAAATACGCCACGACCGGCGGCGGCACGCCGGTCTCGCGTGCGATCAACTGCGTGGTCTCGTCGCGATGCACGAGCACCCACGCATCGCCCTCTTTCACCGCCTGGAGCACCGTCGCCACGACATCGCGATGCGCCTTCACGAAATCGGGCGCACCGAGAAAGAAGCTGTAAGGCTGAGCGATGCCCGAACCATAATCGGCGAGCGTGCGCGTCGGCTCCGCTTGCTGCACCACGGCCAGATATGGATCCCAGATCGCCCATGCGTCGACGTGACCGCTGTCGAAGGCCGCACGCGCGTCGGCGGGCGAGAGGAACACAACCTTGACGTCCTCGTAGCGCAAGCCCGCTTGCGCCAGCGCCGCTACAAGCAAATAGTGCGAACTGGAACCGCGCGCGAGCGCCACCGTGCGGCCCTTGAGATCGGCGACGCGCTTGAGCGGCGAACCCGCGCGCACGATCAGCGCTTCGTTCTGCGGCCCGGCCGGTTCGGCGGCGAGATAGACGAGCCGGCTACCCGCCGCCTGCGCGAAGATCGGCGGCGGCGAACCCGTGTAGCCGATATCGATCGCGCCCGCGTTCATCGCTTCGAGCAGCGGCGGACCGGCCGCGAATTCGGTCCAACGCACCGCGTAACCCTTCTGCGCGAGCGCGCGTTCGAGCGTGCCGCGCGCCTTGAGCAAGGTAAGCGGCGTGCCTTTCTGATAACCGATATCCACCACCGGCCCGGCGTGCACGCCAGTCGATACCGCGAGGGCTACAGCCAGTCCTGCGGCACGCCGCCAGCGCGAAAGACCCTTGAAAAAAGCACGCAACGGCGTTTTCGCGAGCATCTGCATGAGTGAAACCTCCCAGCACGAAATCAGAAAAAGTCCTTGCGAACCTGAATGCCGAAATAACGATCCGCGTCGCGCGGCACGCCGATCGTCACGTAGCCGGAACCCGTCGCCATCACGCTCACATACGATTTGTCGAGCAGGTTCTTGCCGATCAGCGCCACGCGCCAGCCGTTGTCGAAGTTCAGCCCGACGCTCGCATTGAGAATGCCGTACGCGCCCTGAATCGTATTCGGCGATTGCGCCAGGTCGTATTGCACGCGGCTCTGCCAGAAGTAATTTGCGTACAGCTCCAGCTCCGGCCCGAACGACAACGGACGGCGATAATCAGCGGACAGATTGCCCTTGAACGTCGGCGAAAACGGCAGCGTCTTGCCATTCACGTTGCAGCTCGCCTGCGCGCCCACGGGGCAGTTGAATTCATCGATATGCGCATCGGTGAATGCAAGGCCGCCGGTCAGGCTCAGGCCACGCAGCGGATGCGCGCCGAGATCCAGTTCGACGCCGCGCGTGGAGACGGTGCCTGCATTGATGAGCCGCGTGACGACCTGCCCCGCCACCGTGTCGTAGTAATTGGCCTGGTAGTTTTGATAATGCGTATCGTAGAGCGCGATATTCGCGGTCCAGCGATGATCGGGCGTCTGCATCTTCGCGCCGATCTCGAACGAGTTCGACTGTTCGGGCTTGAGCGCGGGCGTATCGCGCTGCTGCATGTTGAAGAACACGTTGAACGCCGGGCCTTTGTAGCCGTGCGAGTACATGGCGTACAGCATCACGTCGCGGGTCAGGTCGAACTCCAGCCCGGCGCGCCCCGACACGCCATTCGCACTGGTCCAGCCCGACGACGAGAACGACGGATTGATGCCCGAGACCGCCGCCGTCGAGGTCGAAGTGCGGGCGAAGTCGTAGCCCACTTCGTCGTGCGTAACGCGCAGCCCCGTGATCGCGCGCAGCCGGTCGCTCAGGTGAAACGTGCCTTCGCCATAGACCGCGAAGCTGTTCGTGAGCGTGTCGAACACGGCGTCGCCGGTCGTGGGCGTGAGCGTCGACGAGCCCGCCGCGCACGGCGTCAAGCCGCTCACGATGCTCGGCAAGCTGGAGTTCGTGCAGGTCACCACGGCACGGTTGTAGTGCTCGTTGTCCTGGGTATGCAGTGCGTAAAGGCCCGCGACGTAATCGAAGAAACCGCCCTTCGGCGAGGTCAGGCGCAATTCCTGCGAGAGTTGCGTGAAGCCCAGATCGCCGCGATCGTTCGAACTGGGAATCTGCTCATAGACTTGCGGCACCCACGCTTCGTCGGTGCGCTGCTGGTTGAGCCATTGCCGATACGCCGAAATCGACGACAGCGTATAACCGCCGCCCAGCTTCCAGTCCACCTGCGCCGACACGCCCCAATTCGTGTCCTCCACCGAAGGCCCATACGGATAATTGACCTCGCGGTTTTGCAGGCTCGGCACCACCGGCGACAGCGCCGCCGTATAGATCGAATTCGTGGCCTTGCCAATTACGCCCGCCGCATAGGAATCGTGCGCGTACATATAATCGGCAATGACGGTGGCCTTGATATCGTTCGTCGGCGTGAAAACGAATTTCGAGCGGAAGCCTTTATGGTTGTAGCCGTTGATTTCCTCGCCGTTATAAACGTTCTTCACGTTGCCGTCGTAGCGGCCATAAAGCGCCGTGAACGAACCGGTCAGCACGCCGGGCAGCAGCGTGCCTTCCACGCCCGCACGAATGCGCTGCTCGCCGCCCTGATAGAACTGCGTGTCGATATAACCGCGCGGCTGTTTTGTCGGGTCCTGCGTAACGATGTTGATGACGCCCGCCGTCGCGTTCTTGCCAAACAGCGTGCCTTGCGGGCCGCGCAACACTTCCACGTGATCGACATCGAGCAGATCGAACGTCGCCTGACCGGGGCGCGCGTACACCACGCCGTCGATCACCGTGGACACCGAAGGCTCCACGCCCGGCGAAGTGGAATTCGTGCCCACGCCGCGAATGGTGAGCGTGGTGTCCTTGCTCGACAGCGACGGCTTGAACGTGAGTTCGGGCACCGCCGTCACGAGCGACTGAACCGTGTTGTTGCCCGCGCGCTCCATTTCCGCACCGCTGACGACCGTGAGCGCGATCGGCACCTTCTGCGCCGACTCGTTGCGGCGCGTGGCCGTGACGGTCACCGTCGGCAACGCCGTGGCGCGCGACGATGAAGCCTGCGCCGTATCGGCTTGCGTCGATGGCGTCGATGACGCCGTGGCCGCGACGCCCGACGCGGGCGAAACGGCAGCCGCAGGTTGAGCCGCATGAGCCACGACGCTCGCCGCGCAGAATGCGCCGACAAACCAGCTCTGCGAAGCGCGCAGCGTCGAGCGCGCCGCGCGCGTCCTGCTCTGATGCGAAGTCGAATGGCGAAGCGAAGTGGCGCGCCCGGCGGCCCGGCGCGGCGTGGAAGTTGCGTTCATGGCGTAGCGAGTGTGTGAGAGATTGTTGTTGTGTGGCGCACGGCGCGCCGTCATGCGTCAATTCATGAGTCAATGCGTGGGCGTGACGTTCGGCGCACGAACAGGACGCGCAAGGCCCAGGTGATCGCGCAGCGTCGTGCCGCGATACGACGTGCGAAACAGTCCGCGACGCTGCAACTCCGGCACCACGAGCGAGCAGAAGCGCGCGAGCCCACCCGGCAGATCGGCGGCCATCACGTTGAAGCCGTCGGCGGCACCGTTCTCGAACCAGTGCTGCAAGGCGTCGGCGACGGTTTGCGGCGTGCCGGTCAGCGTGAAGTGCCCACGGCCCGCCGCGATCCGCAAATACAACTCGCGCACCGTGAGACCTTGTGCGCCCGCGAGCGAGGTCAGCAAATCCTGGCGGCTGCGCTGGCCGCTTTCGGTGGGCGCGAGCGCGGGAAGCGGCGCGTCGAGATCGACGCCACTCAAATCGACGTTGCCCAGCATGCGTTCGAGCAGCGCAATGCCCGCTTCGGGATGCACGAGCGACTGAAGCTCGGCTTCGCGCGCCAGGGCTTCTTCGAGCGTCGGCGCGACGATCACGGAAACGCCCGGCATGATCTTGAGCGCATCCGGCTCGCGACCTGCCGCCACGACACGCGCCTTGAGGTCACGATAAAACGCCTGTGCCGAAGCGATATCCGGCTGCGCGGTAAACACGACCTCCGCCGTGCGAGCGGCCAGTTCGCGACCACGCGGCGACGATCCTGCCTGCACCACCACGGGCCGCCCTTGCGGCGCGCGCGCGACGTTCAGCGGACCATCGACCGAGAAATGCTCACCGCGATGCAGCGGCGCACGCACGCTCCGCGCGTCGTAGTAAAGCCCGCTCGCCTTGTCGCGCACAAAACTTTCGTCATCCCAACTATCCCAGAGCGCGGCCACGACTTCGTGGAACTCCTGCGCGCGGGCATATCGGTCTGCGTGCGCATAGTGCTCGGCGCGCCCGAAATTGCGCGCTTCGGCGGCGTTATCGGTCGTCACGAGATTCCATCCGGCGCGGCCGCCGCTGATGTGATCGAGCGACGCGAATTTGCGCGCAATGTGATACGGCTCGTTGTAACTCGTGGTCGCCGTACCGATCAGACCGATACGCTGCGTCGCCACCGCGAGCGCGGGCAACAGCGTGAGCGGATCGAGCCGGTCCGCACGCGCCACGCGATCCGCGCCTGGGCCGAGATTGGCGGCGACGCTGTCGGCGACGAACAGGGTGTCGAAGCATGCGGCTTCGGCAACGCGCGCCAATTCGATCCACGCGCGAATATCGAGTCCCGCGTCGGCCTGAGCGTCAGGCAGCCGCCAGGCGGCCAGGTGGTGGCCCGTCTCCATCAGGAACGCGCCGAGATGCAACTTCCGTTTCATCGAACTCCTCACTAATTGACCGTGTCCGCCATTTCAAACATCACGCGCCTCGATCCAACGCTGCCTCTGTCATCAACGCTGTTTCGCAAATCGGACAGCACCGTGTTCGAACCGCTTTGCTTGTTCGCTGGTTAGCGCTAACATGGACGGCAGTTTCCTTTGCACGACGCGCACGCGTCAAATAACGAAATCAGCGGAACATATGCCGGATTCGACTAAACACGCTGCAACAGATGAACCGCCGTCGCGGCAACGACGCAACTCGGGGCGCGTCACGTTGCGCGACGTCGCGAGCCATCTCGGTGTCTCGCAGATCACCGTCTCGCGATATTTTCAGGAGCCCGCGCGCTTGTCGGAGGCGCTGCGCGAGCGCGTCGCGCGCGCCGTGGCGGAATTGGGTTATGTGCCGAATCTCGTGGCCGGCGGGCTCGCTTCGGCGCACAGCCGCGTGATCGGCATGGTGATCCCGAACATCTCGGGGCCGATCTTCGCCGCGACCATCCAGAGCTTCAGCGACGCCGTAACGGCGCACGGCTATCAACTGCTGCTGGCATCGAGCTATTTCTCGGCGGAACAGGAGGAAAGCGCGGTGCGTGGTTTGCTCGGCTGGTCGCCTGCCGCGCTCGTGCTGACCTCGCACTTTCACACGCGCGGGACCGAGGCGATGCTCGCGCGCGCCACCGTGCCGCTGATCGAAACGTGGGATTACCAGCCGCGCCGCAAGCCGTGGCAAGTGGGCTTTTCGCATCCCGAGGTGGGGCGCATGGCGGCGCGCCATCTGATCGAGCGCGGCTACCGCCGCATCGCATTCGTGCAGAACAGCGCGGCGGGCGATTTCAGCGCGATGGAGCGGCGAGACGGTTACGTGGAAGTCATGCGCGAGCACGGGCGTGAGCCGCGCTGCTTCGTGCCGCAAGAGACGCAGCCCGCGCATGCGGGACGCGAGGCGCTGCTCGCGCTAATCGAAGGCGATCAGGCCGCGGACGCGATCATCTTCGCCAACGACAATCTGGCTTCCGGCGCGCTGCTCGCGACGCTACGCGCGGGCATTGCGGTGCCGGGCCGCGTCGCGTTGATGGGATTCGGCGATTATTTGTTTTCGGAGATGCTCACGCCGGGCCTCACCACGATCCGCCCTCCGGCGCGCGAAATGGGCGTGCTGGCCGCCGAGCTTATTTTCGCGCGGCTCGACGCGCAGGCTGAAAACGCAGAACGCGCACCATCACCACGCCGCCCGAAACCGCTCGCATGTGAATTGATCGTGCGAGAGAGTACATAAACGAAAATGAATGACGCGGTCGTGTCGAGTTTCATGCTGCAACGACACGCCGCGCCAGTCCCTCGCGGTTCACGCAGACGTCATCGCGATTACGCATGCTCCGCGTGATCGCGCGCGAGCACCGCTTCATCATCGATATCGTGCTCGGTCGGTTCGTATTTCACGAGCGCGAGAAAGCCGATGGGGATAATCGCCGCGAGCGCCACGACCCAGAACATGTCGGTGCCGAGTCGCGCGTTGAGTATCGGCAGAACGAATAGCGCCACTGCGCTGCCGACGCCCGTCAACGCGCGGCCAAAACCCAGACCGGTGCCGCGAATCGATGTCGGATACGAGAGCGCCGGGTAGATCATCATTTGCGCGCCGGGACCAAAACCCTCCGCGAACAGCCACGTGCCCAGCATCGCGAGCGCGATGCCAATGCCCAGCGCCGTCTGCGGATGACCGAGCAGCGCCAGCGCCACGAGCGCCACGAATTGCAGCGCGAAACCCGCCAGCGCAACGTGCCGCGAAGGGCGCGTGTGCGCGAGCCGCATGCCGAGCAAACCGCCCGTGAGCGCGAACAGCAGATTGAGCGCGAGCGAAGCCGAAATGGTTTCGAACACGCCCGCGCCGAGAAACTGCGAAAGTATCGACGGCAGGAAAAAGGCGATCGCGGTGTATTCGAATGGAATGCACAGATTCATCACGCTCGCGACGATCGTGCGCGCCAGATACGGACGCTGAAACAGCACGCGAAAACTCACGGGCGGCTGACTCGGCGCCGCCGGCGCTTCCGCTTCGGCCTTATGCGCGTGAATGCCATATGACTCGCGCAGAATGCGTACCGCGTCGTCGAGTTTGCCTTGATTAGCGGCCCACAGCGGCGATTCGTTCATGAAGCGGCTACGCACTGCGATGATGATGAGCGCCGGCACCGCGCCGAAAATCAGCGACGCGCGCCACAACCAGCCCGCGTGTTCCTGCGGCAAAAGAAAATACAGGCCGAACACGATCAGAAAGCACACCGACGATGCCGCGTACCACATGGGGCACCACGCAGCCAGCCGCGAGGCCTTGTTGCCGCTACCCTGGAATTTCGAAAACTCCGACAGAAACGCCATCGCCACGGGCAAGTCGATGCCCACGCCGAGGCCCATGACGAAGCGCGCGGCAATCAGCACCCAGACGTTGGGCGCGAGCCCGGCGGCAATCGCCGCGACCACGAAAAAGAGCATGTCGGCCATGAACACCTGATAGCGGCCGATGCGGTCGGTGAACCAGCCGCCGACGAGACTGCCGAGTATCGTCCCGATCATGATCGACGACGTGACGATGCCGGTCAGCGCAGGCGTCAGATTGAATTCGCGCACGACATCCTGAATGCCGTATGAAAGCGTCGTGAGATCGTAAGCGTCGAGAAACACGCCGCCGAGCGCGAGCAGCACGATCACGCGCGCATGACTCGCGCGAGCGGTGCTGGTGTTGATGAGGCGCGAAACATCGCTGGCCGAGCGTATCGGCGACGACACCGCTGAATCAATTTCGAGCGTGCTCAATGGAATCCCCCTTTTGAATAACGGCCATGACAGCGCGTAGTTATAGGAGGACGATTCGCCGCGCACAACGAACAAGTTAGCGAATGCTTATCCGGTCGATGGGAAATTCGATTCGGAGAATTCGACAAAACACGCGGCTCGCTATTTTAACTTCGGGACGTACGACGTTGCCTGGTCATCAGACACCTCTTCATAGCGAGCATTCTCGACTGAATCAGCGTCTGGGTTCGTTGGACCACGACCAGACATGCTGATCACCGCAACCAGGATGCCACGCAGACTACTCTCTGCCACCCTGAGTTTCGACACCGAGTAGCACCCATTTCCCATCCCGCGCCTGATATACCGAGGCCGTCGCATTGCGAATGTCTCCATTGGCAGCAAACTCGATGCGGCCGCTCACGCCTTCAAACGATCTCGTGCGCAATGCATTCAGGTATTGCTTCGGATCCGTAGAGTCGGCCTGCTTCATGGCGTTGATCATCGCCCATGCGGCGTCATACGCGAGCGGCGCGTAGTGCACGATGCCGGAGCCAAAGCGGACCTTTAATTTAGCGTCGAGTTCGGCCGCATGCGGCATTCTCTCCAGCGGCAGTCCATACTCCCAGCTATACATGCCCTGCGCGCCTTCCCCGGCGAGCTTGAGAAAATTCTCGTTCGTAAATCCGCCTTCGCCCATGAAACGGGTCTTGATGCCGAGCTGACGCATCTGTCTTGCCAGACCCGCCGCCTGCACATCCTGTCCGACAAAAAAGATGAGATCGGGACTCACGCCCTTGATGACCGTGAGGATCGCGCGGAAGTCCACCGACTGTGGCGTCGTGTACTGGCGCGAGACAACTTCGCTGCCGTCTTTCTGCACGGCAGCCACGTACTGACTGACAAAGTTGCTGCCGTAATCCGTTCCGTCGTCGATCACGGCAATCCGCTTCGCGTACAGTTCCCGAGTGGAATAACGCGCGCTCAATGCAGCCATCTGCCTGTCACCGCTCGTCGTACGAAAGGCAGTTTTAAAGCCTTGCGCGGTATAAGTCGGCGAACTCGATGTGGGCGAAATCTGCGGAATCCCTGCTCGAGCGTACAAAGCCGACGCTGCAACCGAGCAGCCCGAATTGTGATGGCCGATAACACCGACCACGCCCTCATCCACGAAGCGCTGCGCGACCACGACTGCGGTCTTTGGGTCGCCGGCATCGTCTTGTGCATCGACATCGAAGTGCACTTTTCGCCCGCCGATCATCAGACCTTGCTGATTCGCTTCCTCGAACGCCAGGCGTGCCGCGTTCTCCTCGTCTTTTCCGTACGAGGCGGAAAAACCGGTGAGCGGTTCGGCAATGCCGATCTTGACGACGTTCACGTCCTCGCACTGCGCGGACGGCACAATCGCGCAGGTTGCCAAAATGGCAATCAACGTCTCGATGCTTCGACGAAGCATTGCTCCTCCGCTGAACTCTATACCGCCGATTAATCAAGCGCGAAACACGCGGGCGTGTTTCGGCCTACCGCGCAATTGCCTGCGCGAGAAACGCATAAAGCTGATCGAAATGGGAATGTGCAACATTGAATCGCATCCATCCCGTCGTGACATTACCGCCGTAAAAGAGCTTGCCCGGCGCCAGCATGATCCGCTCACGTAATGCGCGGGCGGCCAGATCCGCAGAATCTCCATCCCATCCCGCCGGTCTCGCCCAGACGAACATACCGGCGCGCGGTTCGCAGAAAATCTCGTATCCAATGGACTCCAGGCGTCGGCACACACGCTCCTGCGCTGCGGCCAGGCGATCGCGCAATTGCTCCATCTGCTTGCGCAGATGCCCTTCCGACAAAATCGAACTCACCAGACGCTCGGTGACCGTAGGCGTGGACATGCCCGACACCAGCTTCTGATACAGCAGCCCTTCGATAATCGCCTTGTCCGCCGCCACAAACCCCACGCGCAAACCTGCACCAATCGTTTTGGAAAAGCTGCCGACATAAATCACGCGTTTGAGCTGATCCATCGACGCGAGCGTGACCATCGGCGCCTGCACGAGGCCCGCGGAAACATCGTCTTCGACAATCAGGCAATCGAAACGTCCTGCGGCGTTCAAGACATGAAACGCAGCGGCGGAACTGTAGCTCGCGCCGGTCGGGTTGTGCAGGCGACTGTTGGTGAAGTAAAGGCGGGGACGATGCGCTTCGAACAGCGTTTCGATCGACGTGACATCCGGTCCCGTCGGCGTCATGGGAATGCCGACGCATTTGACGTCGCGAAGCCGTAACGCAACGAGCAGATCGCTATAACAGGGCTCGTCCACGAATACGGTGTCGCCTGGCTGCGTGCACTGCCGGATGATCAGGTCGAGTGCCTGATTGGCGCCCAGCGTGGTCATCACGCCGGCGACATCGGTTGAAGTTTCCTGCTCAGCCAGTTGCCGAACGATCTGCGTGCGTAGCGGCTCGTAGCCTTTCGCATGCCCATAGCCGAGCAGATTTTCCGATTGCAATGCGGCTTGCCTCAATGCGCGCGCAAGGCCGTCGCTATCGAACCAGGCATCAGGCAACCAGCCCGCGCCAGCATGAATGGTGCCTTCGTCGGAGCCCGCGAAGTTGCGCAAAGACCAGCCGTTGGTGAGCTGCTCGTCGAGCTTTTCGACGGCAATACGCGGCATGTTCTGGTTTTTCTCGGAGACGTAAAAGCCCGAGCCGCGTTTGGCAACCAGCACACCCTGAGCGACCAGCCGGTCATACGCCTCGACGACTGTAAAGGTAGACACGCCATGCGCTTCCGCGAACACCCGGATGCTGGGCACACGCATGCCCGGCCTCCAGCGCTTCTCCCTCACTTCCTCGATGATGCCGCCCACGATCTGCAGGGTCAGCGGTTCTTCGGCGTTGGCTTTCAGGGTCAGGACGGGATTCATGAATGTGAAAACAGTCAGTCTGGGTAACTGTAGAGGTCCTGGAACCTGCACAGTAAATAAACACCTCGATGAAGTGTACATGGTTCTGTACAGGTCAAAAAATTAAATTCGATTCCAGCTCAGCGTCGTTATTTCGTCGCGAACAGAAATGGCGCGAAGCACGAACACGCTGATTTCGTTTTCCTCACGATCGAATCGAGTACCCAGGTATGCAGAAAATCCGCAATTCCGATGCGCTTCTTTCGCAGGGCGACGTGGCATCGCGCCGCGTCGTGCTTGAGATCGCCGACCGAACGCTTGCACGCCTCGACAGCTACCAGCGCATCCGCAGCATCATGCGGCTCGAAGGCAGCGTGCTGCATATCGGCACCCGCTCGTGGGATCTTGCGAAGAAGCGCCACGTGTATCTGATCGGTGCAGGCAAGGCCTGCAATCACATGGCGATGGCGGTCGATCATGTATTGGGCGATCGGCTCACGCGTGGCATTGCGATCGTGAAGATTCACGAAGAGACCGATCGCTTCAATAAAACCGAGGTCTTCGTGGGCGGCCATCCGCTGCCTAATGAAGAAGGCCATCGCGCCTCGAAGGCAATCATCAAACTGGTCGACGAAGCCGGTCCCGACGATCTGTTTATCGCGGTCATCAGCGGCGGCAGTTCGGCGCTCATGTCGTGTCCGATCGACGGCATCTCGCTTCAGGACGAAATCGACACCACCGATGTGCTGCTGAAATCCGGCGCTGGCATTTACGAAATCAATGCGGTGCGTCGCCATATTTCCGCGCTGAACGGCGGCATGCTGGCCAAGCGCATTCAGGCTGTGGGCGCGGAACTGATCGGCTTCGGTATCAGCGATGCAGTCGGTTCGCCCGCGACTGGCGATATCGCCGTTCCGTACGCGGCGTACAAGAGCACGCCGATCGGCCCCGATATGACGACACTGGACGATGCGCGCGCGACCATCGTCAATCGCAATGTCGCCGAGCGACTGCCAGCCAGCGTCGTCGATTATCTGATGCACGCGGGCCCCGAGGGCGAGACGCCGAAGGCCTTCCCCGACAACACCTATTTCCTGCTCAACACGCTGCCCGACTCGTGCATTTACGCCAAGGCGGTCTGCGAGGAAATGGGTCTGCCCGCGATGATCGTTTCGTCCTTTCTCGAAGGGGAAAGCCGCGATGCGGGCACGCTGTTCGCCTCGATGGCGCGGGAAATCCAGACCTACGGTAATCCGCTCAAGCCACCCTGCGTGCTGCTTAGCTCTGGCGAAGTCACAACCCATATCGCCGACAACAGCGTCATCAAAGGACACGGTGGCCCTGGTCAGGAAATGACCGTGAGCTTCGCGATCACCGCCGCAAAGACGAAGGGCGCCTGCCTGCTGTCCATCGACAGCGAAGGCACGGACGGCACAGCCAAAGTCGCGGGCGGCATCACCGACCCCACCAGCTTCGATGCGGCGGCAAAAAAAGGCATCAGCCTTTATCAAACGTTGCGCGAGCACAGCTGCTTCGAGGCGCTCGACGCAATCGACTCCGCCATTTTCACCGGCAATACCGGCACCAATCTTTGCGACCTGAACATTCTCTATGTTCCGGCTATCAACGAGGGCAAGTAACGTGCAGGACAAAATCATCTCTATCCGGGCGCAGCAGATCATCGACTGCAAATGCCGCCCCGCTGTCGAAGTCGAAGTCGTCACCGAATCCGGCGCGATCGGACGGGGCGCCGCGCCGACCGGCACGTCGGTCGGCATGCACGAATCGTATGTGCTGCGTGACGGCGATCAATCGACCTATAACGGTCTGAGCGTGCATAAGGCGGTCGATATCGCATGCGATGTCATTGGCCCTGCACTCCTGGGCATGGATGTATTCGACCAGCGCGCAATCGACCAGCGCATGATCGAACTCGACGGCACGCCCAACAAGGCGCGCCTCGGCGGCAATACGATCTATTCGGTTTCGATCGCCGCGTTTCGCGCAGCGGCCGCCGCGCGCGCCATGCCGCTTTACCGGCACATTGCGGGGCGTGACGTGAAAACCGTGCCGGTGCCGTGCTTCAACGTGATCAACGGCGGCCGCTACGAGACGTTCACGCAGGCATTCAACGAATTCCTGATCGTTCCGTACGGCACCGACAGCATCGACTTCGCCATCGAGATGGCCGTGACGGTATTTCAACGGCTTGGCGAAGTGCTGACCCGCTATCTCGGACACAAACCGCAAGTGGCGAGTTCGTATGGCTATGCAGCACCGTCCGACGATCCCGAGGTTCTGCTGGAGTTGATGCAGCAAGCGATCGACTCGTGCGGTTACACGGGGCGTATCGCGTTCGCGCTCGATTGCGCATCGAGCGAAATGTACGACAAGGAGACCGGCACCTATCTGCTCAAGGGCAAACGGGTTTCCACTGACGAATTGATCGCTTACGCGAAGCATCTTAGCGAGCGCTTCAACCTCGTCTTTATCGAAGATCTGCTCGACGAAAACGACTGGGCCGGATACAGCGCCGCCGTCAAGGCGCTGCCGCGCACGATCATTCTCGGCGACGACCTGACCGTCACGAGTTTGCCGCTGCTGCAACGGGCCCGCGAAACACGCGCGGTCGACGGCTTCGTTCTCAAACCGAACCAGGTCGGCACCATCACCGAAGCGCTCGACGCCTATCGCTTCGCCAGTCAGAACAGCATGCTCGCGGTGCCTTCGGGCCGCTCGGGCGGCATGGTCGACGACGTGGTGATGGACTTCTCCGTTGGCCTGGAAGTGCCCTTCCAGAAAAACGGCGCGCCGCGCTCCGGTGAACGCATCGAGAAACTGAACTTCCTGATGCGCGCCAATGCCCGCAGCCCCGGCTGCCGTCTGTTCGATATCTCGCCGCTGCTGCGGTTCTGATCCGGCTTCTTCATAGTCAGCACACTTTTAAAGGCAAAAGTAACATGTATCCGAAAATCGACTTCCTCTATCTCTCCGAGCCGGACATGATCGAAGCCGGCGTGCTCGATGCCGCGCGTTGTGTGGACGTCTGCGAAGAAACCTTCAGTCTGCTCGGCAAGGGCGATTATCTGATGGGCGGCGCCAATCACAACAACCACGGCATGAACATCGTCTTCCCGAAGGAAACGAAATTCCCGAATATGCCGGTGGCCGGTCCCGATCGCCGCTTCGCCGCGATGCCGGGTTATCTGGGCGGCCGCTTCGACGTGTGCGGCAATAAATGGTATGGCTCGAATCACGCGAATGCGCAGAAAGAACTGCCCCGCTCGATCCTGACCATGATGCTCAACGACAAGGACACGGGTGCACCGCTCGCGCTGATGTCGGCCAATCTGCTGAGCGCGGCGCGCACGGGCGCGGTGCCGGGCGTGGCAGCCAAATATCTGACCAACCGCTCTGCGAAAAGCGTGGCCGTGATCGGCTGCGGGCCCATCAACAAGGCCTGTTTCACCGCGATCATGACGCAACTGGAGGCTGTCGAGAAAGTCGTCTGCTTCGACGTGTTCCTCGACAAGGCGAATGAGTTCGCGCGCTGGGTGGAAGAAAAGTACCAGATTCGTGCAGTGGGCGTGGACGAGGCGGAACAGGGCTTCCGCGATGCGGACGTCATCACCGTCGCGGCCTCGCGCCTGAAACCGCTGTTTTTCAAGGACGAATGGATCAAGGCAGGCGCGACGATTCTCGCTTCGGGTCCCTTCAATACCGACGAGTCGTTTCTCACGAACTGCAAGGTGGTGTACGACCATACCGCCTTGCAAGAGGCTTATGTCGAAGACGCCATCGCATCGGGCAACAAGGAAGGCTATTACAGCGGCGTGATCGGGGGCCCGCTATATCGGCTGATCGACGCGGGCAAACTGCCTTCGTTGAAGGACTCGACGGGTCTGGGCGATATCGTCAACGGCAACAAGACGGGTCGCGCCAACGCTGGCGAGCGAATCCTGTTCATCGCCTGCGGCATGGCAGTCTTCGATATCAGCTGGGGATTCGATCTCTACAAGAACGCCCTCGATAAAGGCATCGGCCAATCGCTGAATCTCTGGAGCAAGCCGGCAGCCCTCTGATCGCCGGTCGCAGGCATGCCCCTCTGTACGACGGGGATTCCGGTCGCTGTAGCCAACACCCGCCGCGGTCGGCATTCGCCGACCGCACCGCGCAATTCTGCTTATCCCGTGTCCGGCGGCGTGCTTCGCGGCGTCGCCGATTCGCAACACCCAATCCCGAGATACTTGTGAACCTGCACGCGATCCTTCACCCTTTTCCCTTTCTTCACGCGGCGAATATCGAAATGGGTGAACTCTACCGGTCCGAACAGGTCACGGCACTGCGCAACGATCTGGCCTTTGCCTTGCGCGCGGCCGCGCATTTTGGCCTGGAAGAAGGCGTTTGCAATCATTTCAGCGTGGCGCTGCCCGGCGAGGACGGCTTGTTTTTGCTGAACCCCAGAGGATTGATGTGGCGTGAAGTTCGCGCAGACGACATTGTCATTGTGGATGCGCAAGGCACCCGCGTCGCCGGCAAGCACGACGTCGAACCCACGGCGATGTTCATCCACGCTGCCATCCATCGGATCGCCGGCAAGCGCTGCGTGCTCCATACGCATATGCCGAATGCAACGGCTTTGACGCTCATCGACGACTGCGGTCTCGATACCACGCTCTCCCAGAACGCCATGCGCTTTCACGGCCGCGTCGCATCGGATCGCACCTACAACGGTCTTGCGCTCGACGCCGCCGAGGGAGAGCGCATAGCGAACGCCATGAATGGCAAGGACATCGTTTTCCTGAGCAATCATGGCGTGGTCGTTTGCGGCGAGCGTGTCGATTATGCTTTCGACGATTTGTATTACCTGGAGCGCGCCTGCGAATCGCAGGTGCTCGCCATGTCGACCGGCAGGCCGCTGCGCCCCGTCGACGCCGGTCTCGCCGCTGCCGTGGCCGCGCAAATGGAAAGCGAACGGCTGCAATCGGAATTGTTCTTCGCCTCGCTCAAACGCGTACTCTAAGCAGTCTCCCAGCCCCATCACCGAAAAAAAGACCCGGCTATGCCGGGTCCAAAACGTCGCCCTTCTCAAGCGACGAACTTCTACTCACGCGGAATGCTCAGAACTTGTGACGGATACCGACTCGGCCGACCACTTGATTCGAGGTCGACGAGACGCCGTCCGCGCCGGGAACATAGGCAACGTCCAGAACCGAGCCGGTCTTGTCGCCGCCCGCGTGCTGGTAGGCGCCCTGAAAATACACGTCCGTGCGTTTCGACAGGTTGTAGTCGGCCATGATGCCGACGCTGTGGAATTGCGGATGCGATGTGCCGTTACTCGCGTTGAAATCCGTGCGTGTGTACGTGTAGGCTGCGCCCACGAAGAAGGCCGGCGTGAACTGATACTTCCCGTTCAGCTCGAAGTTATTGAAGCGCAGCGACGACAACGTCGCGCCACCGCCTGGCGTAATCGCGCCAACGTAGCCCGAGCTGACCGGCTCCGCGACGAAGGTATTCGTGTACGCAAAGGCGACCGTGGCATTGCCAAATCCATAGGTCGCGCCAGCGCCGAAGATACGCAGACGTTTCGCCACGAAATTCTCGTCGCCGCCATTGTTGATCGCGCCGTTCGCCGTCGCCGACGGATTATTTGCCTGCAAATACGCCGCGGCAAGCAGCAGGCCGCCGATCGTGTACTGCGCGCCGATACTGTACTGGCGGTTGTTGGCGAAGTTCGTGTCGTTGCTGAAGCTATAGGTTCCGCCGAACTGCAAGCCGGCGATATTGGGGCTCGCGTACTTGATCGTGTTGTTCACACGGAAGGTGTTATCCGTATTGTCGTTATCGTACGGATGGGAAAACAGATAGCCGCCCCAGCTACCGTTCGAGGTCGTCTGCGCCAGATAGTCGACAACCGAATCGTATTGCCGGCCGAGCGTGACAGCGCCGAATTTATTGCTATTCAGGCCGACATACGCCTGCCGACCAAAACCGAGCCCGCCCTGTGCGAGCTTGCCGTTATTGACATCGAAACCGCTCTCGATCTGGAAGACGGCGCCGAGACCGCCGCCGAGATCTTCGTTGCCCTTGAGGCCCCAGCGGCTGCCTTGCGTATAGCCGCTTTGCAGTTCGTAGACCTTGCCGCCCTTGACGTTGTTCGTGTAGTCGAACCCTTCGTCGATCAGACCATAAAGCGTCACCGAGCTTTGTGCGAATGCAGGCAGGGAAAATCCCGCCACGCAGCCCACCAATAGAATTTTCTTCATTAGCAATCCAAACCTTTGTCGTTAAACACATGCCTTCCTTTATCTCTAACTTCGTGGACGGCGATGATGGGGAACACTTCAAATGACGTAGCATTAGACCCGGCGCTACGGACTCGACACTGCGGCCCTGCTCACAGCGAACTACAAGAAAAATCAGGCAACGGACTTGACCATGCTGCGCAGCTCGTGAGGAAACAACAGGTCACGGGCGGGCGTATCGTCCTTGCGCAACTGCTCGGCGGCTTCCTTGACGCCGAAAAATTCGAGAAATAGCGGCGACTGAAGAATCAGCATGTCGAAGCCGGGCAAAACGGCATTGCCTTTCGCCATCGCCGCGCGCAGCAACGGCGTCGGCTGGTTCTTCATCAGGATGTCGCAAACCTGCGTATGTGCGCCGATGCGCTCAGCGGGGACCGGCAACGGATCCGAATCCTTCAGCCCCACAGGCGACGCATTGATCACGACATCGAAGCCCGCAGGATCGTTGTTTTCCTGAACCGCCGTGCGAATCGGATAGCGTTGCGCGATCGCTTGCACGAGCGCTTCTGCCTTTGACGAGTCGACGTCGAATATCGCCAACGACGCAACGCCGCCTTCCGCGAGCGCGGTACAGATGGCCGAAGCGGCTCCGCCGGCGCCGATCAGCAGCACGGACTTGCCGCGATAGTTCATTGAATAGCGGTCCATCGACTCGACGAAGCCGATACCGTCGAACTGTGCGCCTTCGAGCGTGCCGTCCTGATTGCGGCGTATGGCGTTCACCGAATTGGCCACCTGCGCGCCGGCGGTCAGATGATCGACCAGTTGTGCAGCGGCTGTCTTGTGAGGAATCGACAGCACCATGCCGCGGGTCGTAGGCGACTCGAATACCGACCGGATAGTCTGCGTCAGATGGTCCGCTTTCACGTTCAGCGGCACCATCACGGCGTCGATACCTAATTGTTCGAATACCTGATTAAATATCTCGGGCGTACGGACCTGATCGATCGGATCCGCCACCATGAAGAACACACCCGTTTTTCCGGTAATCACCATTCACTCCTGATATTGTCTTTCGTAGAATCCGACCGCGAGGCCCTGCTTCCCGTGGCCGGACACGCGCATCGAACCGTCACGCACCGGGCGAACCCTCGCCCCACGTATCGCTCAACATAAAGCCCGCAGCCAGCGGGTCGTCAGGGTCGACGCCCATCTGCTCCACGCTGTAGATCCAGGCGCGGCCGGTGATGCGTGGCAGCACCGCCGCCCGACCGCCCACTTCCGCGTCGCCGAGATGCTCGACGCGGAACTCGCTGCCGATCGTCGAGCGCGACGTCAACGTCGCGCCTTTCTGCACGAGGCCGCGCGCCGCAAGGGTCGCGAGATTCGCCGAGCTGCCGGTGCCGCACGGCGAGCGGTCGACACGTCCGGGCGGCAGCGTCGTGCACGTCTGATACGTCGTACCATCCACGCGATTGCGGAACATCACATACGCGATCTTGTTGATCGACGCATACAGCGGATGCTGCACCTTCACCTGGCTATCGATCAACGCGCGCAGGCGAACACCGAGATCGGCCAGCTTGCGTGCGTTCTCGGGTGCGATTGCGATACCCAGTTGCTCCACATCGACGAGCGCGTAATAGACCCCGCCGAACGACAGGTCCACCTTGATCTTGCCGAACTCCTCGGCGTCGATCTCCACGTCGAGCTGCTCGACAAACGCAGGCACCATATCGAGCGAGACCGACGTGCAGCGGCCGTCCTGACACGTCGCACGCGCCGTCACGAGACCGGCGGGCGTATCGAGCACCACCGTCGTCACCGGCTCCTGCATCGGCACCATGCCGAGTTCGAGCAGCGTCGTGACCACGCAGATCGAATTGCTGCCCGACATGGGATGCGCCTTGTCCGACTGCAAGACGATGAAACCCGCATGCGCTTCGGGCCGCGTGGGCGGCAGCAGCAGATTCACCGACATTTGCAGGCAGCCACGCGGCTCCAGCACCACCAGACGACGCAGGCTGTCGTCGACCTCGTTGATGTAATTCATCTTGTCGAGCATCGTCTCGCCGGGAATGCTGACCACACCGCCGGTGATCACCTTCCCGATCTCGCCTTCACAGTGCACGCCTACGAGTTGCAGGGTTTTCTTCCAACGCATGATTGAAACATCCTCGAAAAATGATGTACTGCCCAGTCGGTTCGTTGCGGCGCCTTCAGAAGCGATACGCGCTGAACGGACTCAAATCGGTTGTCAGGGTCTGGCCCGCGACGAGTTCCGCCACCAGCCGTCCCGTGGTCGCGCCCAGTGTCAGCCCGAGCTGGCCATGTCCGATCGCCATCGTGACGTTGGCAAGGCGTTTCGAACGATCGATCACCGGTTTGGTGTCCGGCAAAAGCGGCCGGTAACCCACGCCGAATTCGTGCTTCTCCGTGCGCAATTCCGGGAGAATCTTTTTGGCCTTGTCGACGATGATCTGGGCGCGCTTGAAGTTCGGCGCCGCACCACGCGCGGCGAATTCGATCGTGCCTCCAATCTGCAAGCCGCGTCGCATCGGCGTGAAGCAGAATCCGCCATCTGAATAGATGACCGAATGTCTGAATTCGACGCCCGGATCGGCCAGTAGCGTCTGATAACCAGCGACGCCTTCCAGCGGAACATCGACACCCAACTGGCCGAAGAAGCGCCGCGATCCAACGCCTGCTGCCACCACGACATGCGCCGCCGCCAGACGTTCGCCATTCGCCAGCGTGACGCCGGTCGCCCGGCCGTTGGACTCGTCGATGCGATCGGCGCCGATCTGCACGCGGCGGCCGCCCTGTGCGACGAAGCTATCGGTCAGCGCGCGAATGAACGCTTCGGTGTCGCTCACGAATCGCCACTGCGGCAGCAGCACGCCGTGCGAAAAGCGCCCCGCGAGCGCGGGCTCCAGATCGGCAATCTCCGATCCATTCAGGACCTGCGATGCAAAGCCCAACGCCGCGCGCGTTTCGTTATGCTCGCGCTCGTGCTCGACACCGGCCGCGCTGTCGAAAACCTGCAGGATTGGCCGCTGCACGAGCAGAGCCTTGTCATCGCAGGCTTCGAGCAACGGTGCGTAGTCGGCAAACACGTGTTGCGTGAGCGACGCCATTTCGCCCGCGATCGCATTGATCCGTGAATGCCGCGCGCAAGATAGAAAACGCAGAAACCAGGGGATGATCCCCGGCATGGCGCTCGGACGCAGCGCGAGCGGCCCGGTTTGATCCATCAGCCAGCCCGGCACCTTCTTCACGATGCCCGGCTTCGAGAGCGGAATAATCTCGCCGACTGAAATCTGGCCGCAACTCCACTTCGCCGTGCTGTCGCCGGCCTCCGCGGGATCGACCAGCGTCACCGCATAGCCGCTGCGTTGCAGATAGAGCGCACAGCATGTCCCGACGATGCCGCCGCCTATCACCACCGCGTGCTCCTGCGGCACCGCGCGGCCGACCGGCGAAACCGCTGCCTGAGGAATCGCGTTCATTTCGTGAAGTCCTCCAGCGTAAAGCCGTGTGCGTAAGGCTGCGATTCGTCCACGTAATGCTCGCCGCGCCCCGTGATGAACGCACGTCCTTCGATGCTCGGAAACACGGCGTCCAACCCGCTTTCGAGCTTCGTGACTGCTTCCACACGGCCAATGAAGCGGCTGCAAATCAGACTTTCGTGCCGGAATGCCTGGCCTTCCGAAAGCAGGCCGCGTGCATAACGCTGCGCCACTCGCGCGGAGCTGCCGGTTCCGCACGGCGAGCGGTCGATCAGAATGTCGCCGGTAATGACGACCGCGCGACCGTCGGAGTCGGCCGCAACCGGCCGGCCGGTCCACATGCAGTGTTTGACGCCAGCGATTTTCGGATTGTCCGGGTGAACCACGTCGAGCGCTTCATTGACACGCCGTTGCACCTCGCGCCCCATCGCCAGCAGTTCATCCGGCGTAAAGTGCTCGCAGCCCGGATAATTTTCCTGAACGTCGACAATCGGATAAAAGTTACCGCCGTAGGCAATATCGACCTTGAGTTTACCCAGCCGCGAGACCTCGATTTCAAGGTCACGGTGAAGCAGGAAACTTGGCACGTTGGTGAAACGGACCCACTTGACCTTCTCGCCATCCATTTCATAGCGCGCGCTCACCTGACCGGCGGGCACGTCGACCACAACCCGCCCTTCCTGCTTCGGCGTGACCAGGCCCGATTCGAGCGCGAACGAAATCGAACCGATGGTCGCGTGACCGCACATCGGCAGGCAGCCCGAGGTTTCGATAAACAGCAGACTGAAGTCCGCGTTATCGCTCATCGGCGGATAAAGCAGCGTGCCCGACATATGCGCATGACCACGCGGTTCCAGCATCAACGCGCGGCGAATCCAGTCGTAATGCTCGATGAAATAGTGACGCCGATCGTTCATCGTCGCTCCCTGCAACTGCGGTGCGCCCTCGATGACCATGCGAACCGGCATGCCTTCGGTATGACCTTCAATACACTTGAACGTATGCTTTTTCATGATATTTCTCATCACTATTTTTTGCGGTACTGAATTGCTCTAGTAGGCAAACCGGCGCAGGAAACGTCGCTCGACCAGTCCGACCAGACGCGTGAGCGGGAATGCGACGGCAAAATAAATCAATCCGACGGTAGTCAGGAATTCCAGCGGCTTGGCCGTGCTATTGGAAATACTTTCGCCCACGAACATCAGATCCGCCACGCCAACCGACGAAATGAGCGCGCTTTCCTTGAACAGGCTGACGATATTCGAAAGCAAAGGCGGAATGGCGCGCAGCAGCGCTTGCGGAAAGATCACATAGAGCACCTTCGCCTGAGGCGACAGGCTCAGCGCGATGCAGGCATCGTGTTGTTCAGACGAAATGGACTTCAAGGCGGCCCGAAACGTCTCGCTGGTAATGGCGCCCATATAGAGCGTCAACGCGATCACGACCGACAGATACGGCGGGATCGGCAACTGGAAGACCACGGGAAAGCAGAAGAAGACCCAGAACAGCTGGATCAACAGCGGCGTGCCACGGAAGAATTCCACATACAGCGTCATGGGCATGCGGATCCATGCCACGGTGGAGCTTCTCAACAGGCTAACCACGAAGCCCAGCAGGCTGCCGATCACCGCGCAGAGTCCGGTCAGGCCCAGCGTCAAGCCGAGCCCTTTCAGAAGAAGCAGCCAATACGGCAGTACGACCGAAAAATCGATATTCATGTCGACTCCTTAGCGCTGATGAGCCAGGTCCTGGCGGCGTTCGATCACGTGCACCAGCCGCGCGATGGGCAAGGACAACAGGAAATACACCAGCGCCACGACCGAATAGGTTTCGATGGGCCGATAGGCTTGCGTCGCGATGGTCTTGGCGACATACATCAGATCGGCCACGGCGACGATCGCCACCAGCGCGCTCTGCTGCAAGGTACCGATGCCGTTCGTCATCAGTACGGGAAGGGAGTTTCGCAACGCCTGCGGAAGAATCACGAAAACCGTGCGTTGCCAGGGCTTGAGGCCCAGCGCCACGCAGGCGTCAATATGTTCTTTCGGCACGGCTTGCACGCCGGCTCGATAGGCCTCTGCATTGAACGCGGTCAGATTGAGTCCCAGAGCAAGGACGCCCATCCACACCGGGTCGAGAAAGACATTCACCAACATCGGAATGCAATAGAAAAACCAGACGATTTGCAGCAGCGCTGGCGTGCAACGGAAGAACTCAATGAAGAGTTGCGCCGGCACGCGCACGACTGCCCAGCGGCTCATCACGAGCAGACAAAGCACGAACCCCAGCGTCAGGCCCATCAGGTTAGCGGCGATCGCTAACTCGACGGTCACCTGCAAACCCTGCAACAAGGGCGGCACGCTATCCGTGAGAAAGCTGAAATCGAAGTGATAGTGCATGGTCGCTCTCTCAATCGAGGTGAAGAACTTTCTCGAGGAACTCGCGCGTGCGCGCTTCCTTTGGACACTTGAACATGTCGCGGGGCGCGCCCTGCTCCACGACTTTTCCGCTTGCGCAGAACACGACGCGCGTGGCGATGTCGCGTGCGAAATGCATGTCGTGCGTGACGATAATCATCGCCATTTTCTGCTCGGCCAGCTTGAGCATCACGTTTTGCACTTCCACCACCATTTCCGGGTCGAGCGCGGACGTGACTTCATCGAACAACATGAGCTTGGGTTCCAGCATCAGCGCACGAGCGATTGCCACGCGCTGCTTCTGGCCGCCCGAAAGCTGGCTGGGATACGCATTGAGCTTGCTCTCCAGACCGAGCCTGGCAAGATACATGCGGGCGCGTTCCGTTGCATCGGCCTTCGACACGCCGCCCACCTTCACCGGTGCGAGGATCAGATTGCTCAGTACCGAAAGATGCGGAAACAGCGTGTAGTGCTGGAACACCATGCCGATCTGGCGCTGCAGTTTGCCGTCGATGCGCTTACCGCGCCCCGAGTCCGCGCCGTGAATGTACGACTTGCCCTGAAAGTCGATCGATCCGCTCTGAATCCCTTCGAGGCCCATCATCACGCGCAGCAGCGAACTCTTTCCGCTTCCGCTCGGCCCGATCACGACGAGGCGGTCGTCCGCGCGCATGTCGAGATTCATATGGTCCATGACGACAAGATTTTCGCCGTACGATTTGCAAACCGAATGGAGCTGGACGAAGTCACCCGCGCTTGCCGCATCGACAGGATCATCCGCAGGAACGGAGGTGGGTACGATCTTCATAGTAGATTGCAACATGGGAACTTTCTCCGTAGAACGCCTGGCGGGCGCTCCGGTTTGATCCGAACCGGATGGCTGACGCCGGTACCGTCATTCAGCAGGCCGTGCGGCGCGAACGCCCTGTCGCACCGCACGCGCCTGACACTTACTTCGTCGAAGCGATCGTTTCCTTCACCGACCGTTGAACGACGGCGTTCACACCACCCGACTTCTGCTCGTCCTCGATGAACTTGTTGAGCACCGCGATATCGGCCGCGGACGTTTCCTTACGGACACCGAAACAGATGCCCTGTTGCGCCAGCGGCGGATTCGGGTTGAAGGTCAGCGCCCAGTCGGAATGCGCCGCGGCCAGCAGACGGTTGGTCATGTTGTCGTCGGCGAGCATGTCGGCGCGCTTCGACATCAGCGCGAGACGCGTCTCGTCGAAACCCGGCAGGCGCATGATCTGCGCTTGCTTGATCTGCCCGGAGATCGCCTTGTCCTGCGCCGTCCCGGACATCACCGTAATGATCACGCCCGGCTTGTCGATATCGGCAATCGAGTGGATCGCCTTCGGCAGCTTGGGATTATTCTTGTTGTAGGCGAGCGTCACGTTGTAATCGACCACCGAACGCGAGAAAGCGATGGCCTTCTCACGCTCCGGCGTGTCGTTGAGTGACAGCGACAGATCCCACTTGTCGGACTGCAGACCCGCGACGATGTTGTCCCACGAGGTGTCGACGAACTGGACCTTCACGTGCAGGACTTTTTCGCCGAACTCCTTGCAGAGCGACGGGAAGATGCCGCTGTATTCGCCGCTCTTGATATCGCGCATGGTGTAGGGCGGCGAAAGCGCGATGCCGCAGCGAAGCACGCCGGCCTGTCGGACGCTTTGCCACGTCGACGTATCCTGCGCATGGGACGGAACGCTCGACAGCAAGGCCGAGAATGCGGTGGCGCACATCAGCGTGCGGCGAATAAGGCTGGACATCCGGATCATTTCTAACCTCGTAGGGTAAGGGTGAAATCAGACGCTTTCGATTCAACTTCGCAATCTATTTTTGTGGAGCGCCGTATCAGTACCAAAGACAAACCAACCATACGTCAATGCAATTTCCACGATCCGAGATGATTTACATCGGAATACTAAAAATATACAAAGGCGTACCAACAACACTCGACGAAGAACTTACGAACTGATTTCAAAAATCCCGTCGATTTCCACCGCAACATTTCTAGGCAGTGAATTCGCACCCACAGCGAAGCGTGCATGCTTGCCGCTTTCGCCCAACACCTGCACGATGAGGTCGGAGGCGCCGTTAATCACCTGGGGTTGCTGTCCGAACTCCGGTTCGCAGTTCACGAAGCCGCTGAGCTTCACGCAGCCAACGAGGCGATCGAAGCTCCCGCCCAGCGCGGTGCGCACCTGCGAGAGCATGTTCAGCGCACAGAGCCTGGCGGCCGCCTGACCGTCTTCGAGCGGCAGATCGCGCCCCACCTTGCCGACGAATTGATCTTCGCCATTGGCAGTGGGGATCTGACCGGCGATGAACAGCAGATTCCCGACCTGTCGCGCAGGGACGTAATTCGCCTTGGGAACCGGGCTGTCCGGCAACGTGTAGCCCAATTCGGCGAGACGTCCTTCGATTTGCTCCATTTCCATTTCCTTTTCGGGTTGCCGCCGGCGCCGGTCTATCAAGCCGCCGACGGCATGACATACGAAGATTCCGCTATTACGTTCAGGCCGCGGCGCGCTGACGTTTTTGCGTTGTCGCTTCGCGGTCGATGGCACCCGCTGCGGTAACGACAACACCGTGGTGCTGCTCGGCAAACGCCGCCGTCACCTTGCCGTCGCGCAGATCGCGTTCGATGAGATCGACGTCGCGTTCGAGCGGATTGCCGTAGCCGCCGCCGCCCGCCTGTTCGTGACGGATAACCACGCCCTCTTCCAGCTCCATCGTGAACTTGCTAGGCGCAGCCTCGGCCGTGGTGGCCGGGTTGAGGATGTTGCGCGAAGGCGCGCCCGCTGCGCCGCCGAACAGGCCATACGGTGCATGATCCGCGCGGTCGGAGCGAATCTGCGCAACCACCCGCTTTGCCAGCACACGATACTGGCGCACGAGTCCCAGGCCACCGCGATAGCGCCCTGCGCCGCCCGAGTCGTTACGGAAGCCGTACTCTTCCATCAGGATCGGATAGCGCGCTTCGAGCGTTTCGATCGGCAGATTCGACATGTTTTGCGACGGGTTCGTCACCCCTTCCACGCCGTCCTTGTTCGAGCGGCCACCCCACGCGCCGTTGATCATGTCGACGAGAATGAACGGCTCGCTCGCGTCTGCGTCGTACCCGCTCAGTGCAATCACCGTATTACCGCCCTCACCGGCAGCCATCACCTTCTTCGGCGCGATCTTCGCCAGTGCGCCGAAGACCGTATCGACCACGCGGTAGCCGGTCAGCGCACGCGCCGCCACCGGAGCCGGCATTCTGGGGTTCAGGATCGACCCTTCCGGCGCGGTGATGTCGATGCAGCGATACACGCCGGCATTGTTCGGCACATCGGCGTCGAGCACGCAGCGGATGCTCAGATACGTCGCCGACTTGACGAACGAAAGTGTCGAATTGATTGCGCCTTTGACCTGCGGCGACGATCCGGCGAAATCCACCGACAGGCTCGAACCCGCCACCGTGATCGCGCATTTGATAGGAATCGCGTCGCTCGTGAAGCCGTCGTTGTCGATGTAGTCAGTGAATTCGTAGGTGCCGTCCGGCCACGCTTCGATCGCCTTGCGCGTGAGACGCTCGCCGTAATCGAGCAGTTCGTCGAAGTAGAGACGCAGATTGTCTTCGCCGTAGCGGCCGATCATGCGCAGCAGTTCGCGTTCGCCGATATTGCAGGTCGCCAGTTGCGCGTCCAGATCGCCCAGCACGAGATCGGGCAGGCGCACGTTCTTCTTGATGATGTCGACGAGCGTTTCGTTTTGCTTGCCTTCGCTGTAGAGCTTCATCGGCGGAATGCGCAGGCCTTCCTGGAAGATCTCGGTCGAATCGGCCGCATTGGAACCCGGCACGCGCCCGCCCACGTCGCAATGGTGTGCGATCACGACCGAGAAGCCCTGAAGCCGGTTTTCGAAGAAGATCGGCTTGAACATGAAAATGTCCGGCAGGTGCATGCCGCCTTCGTACGGATCGTTCAGCACGATCACGTCACCGGGCTTGCAGGTCGCGGCGAACTTGCGGATCACCACGTCCACGGCATCGGGCACCGCGCCGAGGTGCAGCGCAACGGTTTTCGCCTGGGCGAGAATACGGCCCGCGGCGTCGCACATCGTCACCGAATAATCGAGCACATCGCGAATGATCGGCGAGCGCGCGGTGCGCATGACGGCAAATGCCATGTCGTCGACGATGGTGTCGAGCGCATTCTTTACGACCGCAAATGTGATGGGGTCGACTTTACGTTGTGTCATGTTAGCTCCAATGAAGTCAGGCGAGCGTCGCGATAACGCAGCCAACCCGATCCGCGCTCACGCGCCAGCCCGGCGGCACCACAATGGTGGTGTCGGTGCTTTCGAGAATGACGGGGCCCGTAATCTCGTTGTCGAGCAACGAGCGCGACATCACCGGCGTATCGACCCAACCCGACTCGCGATTGAAATACACCCGGCGCGTGCCGCGCTTTTGCTCGCCCTTCGTCGATTGCGCGCTGCGGATATCGCGGAAGTCCAGCGTCTTCGATGCGACGCCGCGTGCCAGAAGGCGCAGGTTCGCGCATTCGATGGCGTCTTTCGACGCGTAGCCGTACATCGCCGTATAGGCTGCAATGAAGCCTTCGCGCAGCGACTCGCGCGTGTTGTCGTCGATCGTTTCCGGAACGCGAACAGGAATTTCGTAATCCTGACCACGGAATCGCATGTCGAGATCGAAGACGAATTCGATACGATCGGCGGAGTAGCCTTCTTCGGCGAGCGCCTTGCGGGCGTCCTCACGCATCTGCTCGACCGTACCGGCGAGTGCGTCGATATCCAGGCTGTCCAGCAGATTCAGCGAGGGGCGGACGAAATAGCGCTCCACTGCACCGGCCAGCATGCCCATGGCGGTGAACACGCCCGGCGCCGCCGGGAAAATCACCTGCTTCATGTCGAGCGCGCGCGCGAGATCGCACGCGTGGACAGGACCCGAGCCGCCAAACGCAACCAGCGTGAAGTCACGCGGATCGACGCCGCGCTCGACCGTCACCGCCTTGATGGTGCGCGCCATATTGACGTTCACCACTTCGCGGATGCCCACCGCCGCTTCCTCGACGCCGATGCCGAGCGGCTTCGCAAGCAACGTATCGATCGCATTGCGCGCAGCGTCCAGCTTCAGCTCCATCGTGCCGCCCGCGAGGCTCGGTGGCAGGAAACCGAGTACCGCGTTGGCGTCAGTCACCGTCGGGCGCTCGCCGCCGATGCCGTAGCACACCGGGCCCGGGAACGCGCCTGCGGAAACCGGGCCGACGCTGAGCAGACCGCCGCCGTCGATCCACGCGATCGAACCCGCGCCGCTACCGACTTCGGCAACGTCGATGGTCGGCACGCGCATCATGTAGCCGCCCGCCTTGATGAAGCGGCTAGGCGTGGAGATACCGGCACGGAACTCGTATTCGTTGGTGCGGGCCAGTTGGCCGTCGTGAATGAGCGAGGCCGAGGCCGTCGTCCCGCCCATATCGAACACGACCATTTCCTTGCTGCCCTGCGCGTCGCCCAGCCGGCCCGCGCCGACCACGCCCGCCGAACGGCCCGAGGAAATGAAGAAGACCGGCGTGTCCTGGGCGATACGTGCGCTCGACAGCCCGCCATTCGAATTGCTGACCAGCAGCGGCGCGTTCACGCCAATACGCTTGAGGCCTGATTCCAGGCGCTGCAGATAGGTGCGCAGCGCGGGCAGCACGTACGCGTTCACGACGGTGGTCGAAGTGCGTTCGTATTCGCGCATTTCCGGCAGCACGGAAATCGAAGCCGTCACGCTGATTTCCGGAAAGGCCTTCTGGAAAGCATCCAATGCAACTTTTTCATTCTCCGCGTTCTTGTACGAATTCAGAAAACAGATTGCTACGGACTCCACACCTTCTGAGCGAAAAAATTCACCGGCGCTGAGGATTTCGTCGACGGGCGTCGGCACCAGGACTTCGCCTGCCGCATTGACGCGTTCGTTGACTTCCAGACGATAGCGCCGTTCAGCGAGCGGCACCGGCTTGTCCCAGGTGAGGTCGAACATCGACGGCGTACGCACGCGGCCGATTTCCAGCACGTCGCGAAAGCCCTTGGTCGTGATCAGACCGCACTTCGCTCCGACCTTCTGAAGCATGGTGTTCGAGCCGACGGTCGTACCGTGCAGCACCTCGGCGACATCCGAGGTCTTGAGTCCGGCCTGCCCGAGAATCCGGTCGATCCCGGTCAGGACCGCTTCTTCTGGTGCTGCCGGAGTTGAGGAAACCTTAGTAAAGGTCACCTGTCCGTTGTCGTCGAGAAGTACCAGGTCGGTAAATGTCCCGCCGATGTCAACGCCGATGCGTGCGCTTGCCATAGTTTCATCCGTTCAGAGTTTGCGCGATGCAAATACCGCTAACGAGAGGGGATGCGTGCCAGGAATCGCTCCCGGCAGAGGGTTGATCAAGTCCTCGCCAGGCTGCTGCTTGAGTGCGTTCTCAGGTACATCCGCCGCACACCAATTGTCGACCAAATGACGACAAAGTCAACGAGAAAAAAAGAGAAAACGCCAGACAAAAGGATTTTGTCCTTTGTTTTCAATGGTATTTCCGTGTACCCAAGGAAAACCCTGGACCAAAATCCGCGTCAAAAGTCGCTCTTTGCTTGACAGTTTTTTTGGCTAGTGCAAGCATTTGTCGACATTTGGTCGACTAACAAACAACTAAAAAAGATGGCTTTTCGTCAGAGGGAAGTACGCAAAAACACTCTTGCGCCGCGGTGGCGCGGGAGCGCTCAACACAATGAGGGCGTCTTATGAACAAGCAGCAAAATCTGGTCGTGGTGACGGGCGGTGCAAGCGGTATCGGCGAAGCGACTGCGCGTCGGTTTGGCGACGCCGGTTATCGCGTCGTGGTGGCCGACGTGAACGCTGATCGCGGCGCGAGCGTCGTGGCCGACATGCAGCAATCCGGCGCGACCGCCGAGTTTCTGGCGGTCGACGTATCGAAGGAGGACGATGTGCGCCGCTTTGCCGCCGAGGTGATCGAGCGCTTTGGCGTACCCGATGCGCTGGTGAATTCGGGCGGCATTTTGCAGAATGCCGTGCGGTTGCTCGAAGTCGATGTCGCGGAAATCGACCGCCTTTACGACATCAACGTGCGCGGGACGCTACTGGTTTCGCGAGCATTTGCCCGCGAAATGTGCCGTCAAGGCGAAGGCGCCATCGTCAATCTCTGCTCGCTAACGACGTATCGCCCTTCCGCGCAGATCGGATACGCCGTTGGCAAGGCCGGGCTGAAAATGATGACCGAAGTGATGGCGGCAGAATGGGGGCCGAGCGGCGTGCGCGTCAATGCGGTAGCGCCTGGCTACACCCTCACGCCCGCGATGCAGAATCGCATCGACAGCGGAGAGCGCGATCCGAAGGCAATTATCGACATGTCGGCGTTAAAGCGCTTCGTCAAGCCTTCTGAAGTGGCAGACGCGATCTTCTTCCTGTGTTCGCCAGGCGCTTCAGCGATCACCGGTTCGACGCTGCCGATCGATTGCGGATGGCTCGTTCGTTCGGCTTACCTCGCATACGCATCGCAGCCTAACTAACTCCACAATCGGAACACTCAAGGACAATTCGTAATGCCAATCATTCGACTGGAAATGCTCACAGGCAGAACGCATGCCCAGAAGGCAGAACTTGCAGAAGTATTGACGCGCGAAACCGCGCGTATCGCTAAATGCCCGCTCTCGGACGTGCAACTGGTGATGACGGAAGTGGAACGCTCGATGTGGTCGGTCGGCGGCACGCTCGCGGAGCCGGCGCAGAGCAGCGCGTCGGCGAAATAGGCGCGCTGCGATGCCTAGCGTGACTTCCGTCTGGTAGACGGGAGTCACGTCGATTGGACCCGAAACGTTATTGCGTCGTCGTCGCTTCGCGCGACGGCGCGCGGTAGTTCAGCGGCACGGACGCAGTGAGGTTGCGGTCCATGAATTCCATAAATTGGCCCTTGAACTGCACGGCGTGCAGATGGCCATATTCTTCAGCCTTATCGGCGTCGCCTCTTTCGATCGCATCGAGAATTTCGGTGTGATCCGAGCCCATCTCCTGCGGACTGATGTTGGGGTCCTGGAGCTTGAATTGCAGGTGCAGATGGAGCATTCTGCGCCCTTCGTCCAGCAGGCGACTGTACAGATCGGCGAAATAGGTGTTACGCCCGGCGCGCGCGACCGCCATATGGAAATCGTAATTCGTCTCGATCATCGGCAGGCTGACGCGCGTTTTGATGCTCGTCGCCACGCCTTTCTGATAGGCCTTGTACGTCTCGCGGATTTTCACGAGATCCGCCGGCGTGCGATGCAGCGCAGCCAGGCGCGTCGTGACACGTTGCAGAAGATCCAGTGCGTCGAGAAATTCAGGCACCCGGGCCAGTTCCATCGGCGTGACAACGGTGCTGCGATTGGCGAGCGTGGTCACCAGCCCATCGGCGGAAAGCCGTACGAGCGCCTCCCGGATCGGAGAGCGCGACGAATCGAAACGCTCCGCAAGACTGACTTCGTCCAGCGCCTCGCCGGGGGAGAGCGTCATGGTGAGAATCTCGCTGCGGAGCATCTTATACACCCGGGCAGCGCCCGTTTCTTTGCCGGACGGCTGTTCCGCTACTGGCTTAGCCATATCAATTCCTGAATTCTTGCAGCTTGTGGAGCGTGCGACCCTGCTTTGTCCAATCTGCTTTGTCGCGTCACCGCGAGGGGACTCTGCTCATATAATTGTCGACATAATGACGACAATGTCAACCGGATTTTAGAGGGGCCGAACAGGTTTAGAGATGTGTCTCCAGTTTACTTGAATTGCCTCGCAGGACTCAGGCAGCGCAAAAGCGCGCATAAGCACAGCCATGGTCGGGGATACCTGATCCGGCTAGTGCCTGATCGAAGATGGTTTTGGCCGGTTCGGGAAACTCGTTCCGACGAACAGGGCGGAAGCCGGCGTCGATGACGTCTTACTCCGGCCCAGAGGTCGAGATCGAACAGCTTACGGACGGAAGCCTTCTCCTGAATCGCGCGGCACACCCATGCTAAACCCTCGCGGGCACCGGCGCTTTCGCATCCATCAGCCCTTCTTCCTTGAGGTCGGACCACAACGCGGCCGGAATCGGATGCCGCATGAACGCTACGTTCTCTTCCAGTTCGGCCACGCTGCGCGCGCCCGGAATCACACTCGCAACCAGCGGATGACCCAGCGGAAATTGCAACGCCGCAGCAGCCAGCGGCACGGCATGACGCTGACACACCTGCTGAATGCGGCGCACGCGGTCAATCACGAACGGCGGCGCGGGCCGCGTATTGAACGTGGCGTTTTGCACTGGCCCGGACGCGAGAATGCCCGAGTTATACGGGCCGCCGATAATGAGCTTCGTGTTGCGTTGCTCGCAAAGCGGAAACAGCGTGCGCAACGGCTCTTGCTCCAGCAGCGTATAACGTCCGGCGAGCAGGAAATAATCGAAGCGCCCCGCCGTCACGAAATCCGAAAGCATCTGCCATTGATTGATGCCCACGCCCACTGCGCCGATCACGCCCTGAGAACGCAATTCGTCGAGCACGACATACGCGCCGTCCATCGCCTCGCGAAAATGGCTGCGCGCATAGGGGTCTTCGCCGGGACCGAAAACGAGCGATTCGTCGGGATCGTGAATCGCGATCATGTCGATGCGATCCACACCCAGCCGCTTCAGGCTTTGCTCGATCGAACGGAGCACGGCGTCGCGCGAATAATCGAATTCGGGTTTGAATGCGGGCGCATCGGCCCACAGCGCGGGCGACTTCTCGCGCTCGGCAATCGGCACGAGGCTGTAGCCGACTTTCGAGGAGATTACGATCTCATCGCGCGGCAGCGTTTTAATCGCTTCTCCCAGACGCGTTTCGGCCAGGCCGTAACCGTAAACCGGCGCGGTGTCGAAATAGCGCATGCCGCGCTCGAAGGCGGCATGAACGGTGGCAGTGGCGACCTCTGGATCGGTCGCGCGATACATATTGCCGAGCCCGGTTCCGCCGAGTCCCATGGTCGTCACGGCCAGCCCGTTGGCCGCTACGGCTCTCGTTGCGATTGCATTCATATTGGTTTGTCTCGTCGAAGGAAAGGCAAACGTCATTTGATAATCGGCGTCTTTTTGCGGTCAAATGTGACCGCCACGCCAAAAATAATCATGGCGCCGTAAATCGCTTGCTGAAAATACTGGTCCACGCCGATCACGTTCATGCCGTTATCGAGCATGCTGAGAAAGAGCGTACCGAACAGCACGTTGAGCACGCCGCCCGCGCCGCCAGTAAGCGCCGTGCCACCCACCACCACGGCCGCGATGGAATTGAGTACATAAGAGGTTCCCACCACCGGATCGCCGCCGAAACGCACCGAGGAAATAATGATGCCGACGAGCGCCGCGCACGCGCCGGAAATCATGAACGGCACGTTGCGGGTCTGCGCGATGTCGGTGCCGGACATCCACGCCATGCGGATATTGCTCCCCACGAAATAGATATTGCGCCCCGTGCGCGTGAAACGCAGGAACATGGCAACCGCGCAAAAAACCAGCGCGCCGATAATAAACACGTTGCTGATCGAAAACACCGTGCCGTTGACGATATCGAGCATCGAATAATCGCCGGGCGCAGCGCTAACGGGGCGCGGAGACACCAGATAAGCGAGACTCGTGATGATGCCGCCTGTGCCGAGCGTGGCGATGAACGACGGTATTTTCACGCGCGTCAGAATCACGCCGTTGATATAACCGAGCGCCAACCCGAGCGCGAGACAGACCGGATACGCCCAATACCCAACGCGATGTACAAGCGTAATAAACACCACCGAAACCAGTGAAATCGTTCCACCAACCGAAAGATCGATACCGCCAATCAGAATGACGAACATTTGCCCGAGCGCGGCGATCAGCAGAATGGCGCCGAAGTCCAGAATCGTATTGATGTTGTACAGAGACAGAAAATTGTCGTTGCCGATCGCCATGAATGCGCCGACGACCACGATCAGCGCGAGCGTCAAATGGATTGGCTTCAATCGGCTCGTCAAATGCTTGACGCCGGTGCGCGAAGAGGCGCGCTGGGCGCCATCAAAAGAAGGTGCGTCCAATTTACGGTTCCTTGTCGAGAGCTTCGTTCAGACGATCAGCTTGATCAGATCCTGCGGCGTCGGCTTGGCGTGCGCCGACGCCTCCAGTTCGCCGATCAAACGCCGGTCGCGCATGATTAGCAGACGGTTGGCGAGGCCGATATCCTCCTCCAGCGTGTCGCACATGATGATCATGGCAATGCCAGCGTTGGCGAATTTGCGAATGAGCCGATAGACCTCGTCCTTGGCCTTGATATCGATACCGCGCGTTGGATGATCGAGAATCAGCAGGCGCACGTCCGAACTCAGCCATTTCGACAGAATGATCTTTTGCTGATTGCCGCCGCTCAATCCCGAACAGGCCGCATGAATCGAAGGCGTCTTGACGAGGCATTCCGCCACCCACTGTTTCGCGTGCTCATGCTCTCTGCGCGTGCTGATCATGCCGCCCACCTTGAGCTTGTCGAGCACGAGATAATTGATGTTGTCGGCCACACTCATATTCAGCGCGAGCCCTTCTTCGCGCCGCTCGATGGGCACGTGTCCCACGCCATGCAGCACGGCGGATCGCGACGATCCGTTCACGGGCGTCTTGCCTTCGACCACGAGCGTGCCCGCGTCGTAACGATCCAGCCCGGCGATGCAGCGGCACAGGGCTTCCTTCCCCGAGCCCACGAGTCCGACGAGACTGACGATCTCGCCTTCGCGCACCTCGAAACTCAGCGGCGCGAATTCGCCTTGTTTCGCGAGTTGATCGACGCGGAACGTCACCTTCCCGCCCGGCGCGCGCTGCTCGCTTTCGCGAAAGCGGTCGCCCGCAAAATCGTGCCCCACGAGCAGCTTTTCGACATTGGCGATATCCAGCCCGGACGTGGACATGTCGGTCACGTTGCGGCCGTCCTTGAGCACGACGATGCGATCGCAATTCTCCAGCACCTCCTGAAGCCGGTGCGAGATGAGGATCATCGAGGCGCGGCTTTTCAGGCGATTGAGAATGTCGAACAGCGTGTCGCGCTCGCCGTCATTGAGCACGGTGGTCGGTTCGTCGAGAATCACAATCGGATTCGACGCGCCATATTGCTCGCAGAGCCAGACCATGCGCGCGATTTCCACCATCTGCCGTGCCGCGGGCGAGATTGAAGCGACAGGCAGATCCATGTCGACATCGAGATTCATCGGTTCGAGCACGCGCCGCGCCTCCGCCGCCATCTCGCGCCGCGACAGCACGCCAAAGCGGCGAAAGCGTTCTTCGTGGCACAGAAACAGATTCTCGGTGATCGAGAGATTCGGAATCAGCGAACCTTCCTGAAACACCACGCCGATACCTTTGCGGATCGCATCCGCCGTGCCCTTCATGACGACCTTTTTGCCGTCCAGCATCAATCGCCCTTCGTCGGGCTGATAAATGCCCGTCATGATTTTCGTGAGCACCGACTTGCCCGCGCCGTTTTCGCCGACCAGCCCCAGAATTTCGTTCCTGCGCACGGTCAGCGAGACATCATCGAGCGCGATCACGCCGGGAAATCGGCGCGTGATGCCTTCGAGCGCGAGCACCACGCCGGTGTCCTGTTCGCCATGCGTATCAGGCGTTTCGAGTGTTTCCATAGGGCGGCCTTATTTGATGAAGCCGAGCTTGCGGCGGTCGAGCGTGAGCGCAACGGCAACGATCAGCACGATGCCGTTGACGGCCGTTTGCGCGTACGGATTCACGGCCATCAGCACCATGCCGTTATTAAGCACGGCCAGCACGAGCGTGCCGAGCAATGCATTCTTCGCGCCGCCCAGTCCGCCCGTGAGCGACACGCCGCCCACTGCAACGGCTGTGATCACCGGAAACAGCAGATTGAGGCCGGTGCGCGCGGTCGCGCTGCCCATCCGGCTCACAAGCAGCAGCGCGCCCAGGCCATAGAGACAACCGGCGATAGCGAACGCGATCACTTTCATACGCGGCACGTTCACGCCCGCCTGGCGCGCCAGCGCTTCGTCGCCGCCGATCGCGTAGAGATAGCGGCCGGTGCGTGTGCGATCCTCGAAGAACTGCACGGCGATGACAATCGCCAGCGCCACCAGCACGACATTCGCGACGCCCAGCGGCTTGTCGTTGATGAAGTTCTGAATGCGGTTATCGAGCAGCGTAATCAGCATCGCCTTGTTCACGTAGACGGCCACGCCATAGAGCACCCAGCTCACGCCCAACGTGGTAATGAACGAAGGAATCCTGAGTTTTGTATGGAGTACGCCAGTCAACATACCTGCCGCGCCGCCAATGGCGAGACAGATCGGCAAAATCCAGAGCCCGACGTCGTGCTCGTTGTAGCGGTTCTTGCTGAGCACGCCGACAAAGACCGCGCACAACGCGACCGTGCCTTGCAGCGAAAGATCGATACCGCCGATCACGATGGTCAAGTGCAGTCCAACGGCGAGAATCGCGGGAATGGCTGCGAGACTCAGCACAACCTGCACGTTGTCCCACGAGAGGCTCGCGCCGCGTGTGCCGATGGCGAACACCGCCACGATCAGCGCGAGCGAGAGCAGCTGTGCGCCCACGCCGGTGCGGCGCAGCCAGCGTCTCGCGCCCTGCATCCACGCGTGTTGTGCGGGCTCGCGCGAGAAACTCGCGTCGCCCATGCTTTCCACAGGTTCCATGAACTACCATCCCTCCTGGTGGTTCCAGCCGCGAGCGTTCCCGTTTCGAACGCCCGCGCCGAAAGCTTGCTTCGAGACCTGATGCGCGGTTTTATTTGAGCGGTGCAACCCAGCGCGCGTAGAAGTTCTTCAGGTCGTAATCCGGCATCTTGCTGACCGTGTCCTTCACGACTTTCTCCACGTTCGAGCGATCGACTTCGATGCCGGGAATCAGAAACGCGCGGTATTTGGCGGGCGTGGCCTTCACGTCGAGCGCGCCCTGCCTGGCCGCGAGCGCCATCGACAAACCGAGTTGCGCCTGATAGCGCGCATCATCGTATTCGGTCGAGGACATCGTGCCGTCCTTGATCGCGTCGAACGCATCGGGCACGCCGTCCGTCCCGCTCACCTTGACCTTGCCGCCGAGACCCGCCTCCTTGAGCGCGGCCACCGCGCCGAGCGCCATGTTGTCGTTGGCGGCCCACACGCCCGCCGTATCGGGATGCGCGGCCAGCAATTGCTTGGTGATTTCGTAGGCCTTGTTGGTGTCCCAATCGGCGGCTTCCCATTGCACGAGCTTCACGCCAGGCGTTTCCTTGAGCGCCTTTTGCAGGCCCTGGAAGCGCCCGATGGCCGCGTTATTCGACAACATGCCCTGGATCGCGATAATCGAACCTTTGTTCGGCGTCGGCATGTTTTTGAAGAGGGTCTTCGCATTGAAATACCCCTGCCCCACGGCGTCGAAACTGATATGCGCGACCCAGTGCGGATAGTCCTGCACCTTGATGTCGTCCGGCTTGTTCCACCAGCTCACCCAGTACACGCCCGCGCTTTCCAGCATCTTCGCGATCGGCACCACATCGGGCGCTTCGTTCGGATCGACGTTCACGACCATGTTGCCGCCCGTTTTCGCGATCTCCGCTTTCAGATCGGAAAACTGTTTCTGGCTATTGCCCTCGCTGCTCAGCACATCGACGGGCAAACCCAGCTTCTTGCCGAGCGCCTTCGCGCCCGCTGCATAGTCGGCGTGATACGGGTTGTCGAGCCCGCGAATCATGACGACGAGCGTGGTCTTGTCGGAAGCCGCCCATGCCGGCGACGACACTCCAACGCCAATGACCGACGCCACCACCGACGCCGCAAGCAGACGAGTCGTGCTTTTCAATTGCTGTCTCCTCTCTCGATTGAGAAGCGAGTTCCCTGATTTTTATGAACCCGCTTCAACTGATTTGGATGCCTAACATTGTGCTGCGTGAATCGAATGCTTCTTTTAGCCACCGAACCGCCTCTATCCGGTTCGGCCTTTCTCACCCCATGCTTTTTGAGTATCTAAGATGCCAGTCGAAAAACGAAAATTTTTTGACCAGCATGGCAATGAGCGCGACTCACGCCCGATTCCACGGCGCGAACGGCGGATTTGCATTGCGCGCACCGCAATCGAGCGCGTCGATGCGTGCGAGTTCGTCATCGCTCAGACGCACATCCAGCGCGCGCAGATTCGCACGCTGATGCTCGACGCTGCGCGACGCGGTAATTACCAGCATGCCGCGCGCGAGCAGCCACGCACAGGCGATCTGCGGCGCGTCCACGCCATGACGTTCGGCAATCGCGGCGATCACGGGATCGCGCTGCACGCGCCCCTCGCCCAGCGGCATATACGCGGTGACCTTCATGCCATGCCGATGCGTCGCATCCACGTCGGCCCGATTCGCGAAGAACGGATTCACCTCGATCTGATTCGTCACGATTGCGTCGCCGCCCGGTACCGCAACGGCCTCGTCGAGCAACGGCCCGGTGAAATTCGACACGCCGTAGTAGCGGATCAACCCCGCGTCCACGGCCTCGCGCATCGCACCGATCGTCTCGGCCACCGGCACGCCGTCGACCGACGGCCAATGCACCAACGCCACATCGATCACACCGACACCCAGCCGCTCGCGGCTCGCTTCCAGGCTGTCGAGCACCGCGCGATGGCGCAGGCTGTCGAACCACACCTTGGTCGTCACGCAAATCTCGTCGCGATTCACACCGCTCTCGCGAATGCCGGCGCCAACGGCCGCTTCGTTCTCGTAGTGGACCGCCGTATCGATATGGCGGTAGCCCAGTTCGAGCGCCGTGCGCACCGATTGCGTGGTGATGTCCGGGGCGACGCGGAATGTGCCGAGACCCAGCGCGGGAATAACTGACATCAAGCTTGACTCCAGTTCGATGGAAACTGCATTGCAGTTGAATCGAAGGACCGATTTAAAACACGGCCTTCGGGTTATAGAACTTGTCGATATTGCCGCGATCGATCACGGCGGGCGGCGTATAAGTGATCTTCGGCAGGTTCTGCGCCTGGCCATTCGCGGCCTTGAATCCAAGGTCGACGGCAGTGCGCGCGATCAGCGCCGGATCGTTGAGCGCCGTCGCGCCATACTTGCCCTGCTTGATGAGCGCGAGCGCTTCCTTCTGACCGTCCGCGGCCGCCACGAGCGTGATGCCCTGACGATTCGCGCTCTCGATCGCACGCCGCGCGCCCAGCACCATGCTGTCGTTTTCGCCGAGCACGAGATTGATGTCCTTATTCGCGACTAGCAGATCTTCCATCGCCTTCAGGCCGCCTTCGTCGGTCCAGTTGCCCCAGCCCTGCCCCACGATTTGCAGATTCGCCTTGCCGAGCTTTTCGAGCTGCGCTTCGACGATGCCTTCGAGCACGCCATCGCGCCGCGCCTTGCCCACCGGATTGCCCTTGTCGCCCGATACGAGCGCGATCTTGAGCGGCTTGTCGCCGAACGTATCGACGATCCAGCGGCCGACCAGCGCGCCGTTTTGCCGATTCGACGATTGCACGAGCGTGAGGTAATTCGCCTTCGGATCGAGGTCGGCGTCCATCACGATCACTTTCACGCCCGCTGCCGTGGCTGCATTGACCGCGCTGACCAGGCCTTCGGGATCAGCCGGATCGATGATCAGCACTTTCACGCCGCGTGTGACGAGGTCTTCGACG
Source organism: Paraburkholderia tropica (assembly GCF_914484835.1). Classification (GTDB taxonomy): domain Bacteria; phylum Pseudomonadota; class Gammaproteobacteria; order Burkholderiales; family Burkholderiaceae; genus Paraburkholderia; species Paraburkholderia tropica_A. The sequence goes on along the minus strand of NZ_CAJZAR010000062.1, from coordinate 412,171 downwards.
TCGGCGATCTGCTTTTGCATGGTGCCTTGTGCGTCGGTGACGATCGGCTCGCCGCCGAGTTCGGTCACACGCGCTTTCGCGGCTTGCATGGCCGCCGAGAAATACGGCGCGTTCAGCACCTTCATCGAAATGCCGACCTTGAGCTTGTCGGCACCAAAGGCATGACCCGCGGACACGGCGCAAACGAGCGCGGCCATCAACACATTTCGTAGTCTCATGACGCACTTTCCTGTTTATTTGTTTTGCTTGGCGGGATTGCGATTCACATCGTCACGACAACACTGACCGCCCTCCGCGCGCACGATGGCGCGGATTTTCGACGACGGTGCAAGCGCAGAATAACGATAGTATTGCTATCGTTACATAGGTGTATACGTGAAATCGCGCGCTATCAAACCCAAACATCATTACAAATGATAATGTTTAATAAGCGCAGCGATAGTGCGCTGTACTGCACGGAACGACAGCAAAATGCGGGCATGGCGAGTCATGCCATTCACACGATTCACTGCATTCAGGAGCGAGCGATGGATTTGAAATTGCGTGGAAAAGTCGCGGTCATTACCGGCGCAAGTGTCGGCATTGGTCTCGCGGTCGCTGAGAGTTTCGCCGCCGAAGGGACCCATCTCGTGCTGGCCGCGCGTCAACGCGAACGTCTGGAAACAGCGGCCCAAGCACTCGCCGCTCGACACGGCATTCAGGCGATACCCGTGGCGTGCGACGTTGCGACGGTCGAAGGCGTAACGCAGCTCGTCGACGCCACCGCCAACGCATTCGGCGGTGCGGACATTCTGTTTAATAACGCAGGCACGGGTAGCAATGAAACGATCATGAATGCGCCCGACGAAAAATGGCAAGCGTATTGGGACCTGCACGTGATGGCTGCCGTGCGTCTCGCGCGCGGCCTCGTGCCGTTGATGAAGCAGCGCGGCGGCGGCGCGATCCTGCACAACGCCTCGATCTGTGCGACGCAGCCTTTGGACTACGAGCCCATCTACAACGTCACGAAAGCCGCGCTGATGATGTTTTCGAAGACGCTGGCCAATGAAGTGGTGCGCGACAATATTCGCGTCAACACCATCAATCCGGGGCTCGTCCTCACGCCGGACTGGATCAAGACGGCCAAACAACTGACCAGCGAAACGGGCGGCGACTGGGAAGATTATCTGCAACAGGTCGCGAATGAGCACGCGCCGATTCAGCGCTTTGCTTCGCCCAAGGAACTGGCCGATTTCATCGTGTTCCTGTGCTCGGAGCGCGCGAGTTATAGCGTGGGGTCCACGTATTTTGTGGACGGGGGGATGTTGCGAACAGTTTAGACGCGCAAGCGGCGCGGCCCTGCTGTTCAAGCAGGGCCGTTAGCGATCGCGCTCAGGTCAACGCAACGAGTTCCGGCACAACGCTGAATAGATCGCCGACGATGCCGTAATCGGCCACGCTGTAGATCGGCGCTTCTTCGTCTTTGTTGATTGCGACGATCACCTTCGAGTCTTTCATGCCTGCGAGGTGCTGGATCGCGCCTGAAATGCCCACCGCGATATAAAGCTGCGGCGCGACGATCTTGCCGGTTTGACCGACCTGATAATCGTTCGGCACGTAGCCTGCGTCGACGGCGGCTCGCGACGCGCCGAGCGCGGCGTTGAGTTTGTCGGCGAGCGGTTCGAGCACCTGGGTGTAGTTTTCGCCGCTGCCCAAACCCCGACCGCCGGAAACGATGATCTTCGCGCTGGTCAGTTCAGGGCGATCCAGTTTCATGACTTCGCGATTGACGAATCGCGCGAGGCCACGGTCTGCGGGCGCTTCGATTTTTTCCACCGATGCGCTGCCGCCTTCCGAAACGACAGCATCGAATGCCGTGGTGCGAACCGTGATCACCTTGATCGCGTCTTGTGATTGCACGGTCGCAATCGCATTGCCTGCGTAGATCGGACGCTCGAATGTGTCGGCGCTAATCACCGCCGTGATATCGCTGAGCTGCGCGACGTCGAGTTTCGCGGCGATACGCGGCGTGACGTTTTTCCCGCTTGCCGTAGCAGGCGCGAGAATATGCGTGTAGTGCTTCGCAATCGAAAGAACCGTCGCTTCGACGTTTTCTGCAAGGCCCTGTTCGAGTTGCGGTGCATCAGCCAGCAGTACTTTAGAAACGCCGACGATCTTCGCCGCCGCATCCGCCGCCGCTTGCGCATTGTGGCCCGCGATCAGCACATGCACATCGCCGCCCAGTTTCTGTGCCGCAGCAACCGTATTCAGCGTCGCAGCTTTAATCGACTGATTGTCGTGTTCTGCAATTACCAGATTCGTCATATTGATTGCGCCCCTCACAGCACCTTGGCTTCGGTCTTCAGCTTCTCGACCAACGTCTTCACGTCAGGCACCTTCACGCCTGCGCTGCGCTTGGGCGGTTCCGAAACTTTCAGCGTTTTCAAACGCGGAGCGACATCGACGCCGAGATCTTCCGGCGTCAGAGTTTCGAGCGGCTTCTTTTTCGCCTTCATGATGTTCGGCAGCGTGACGTAGCGCGGCTCGTTCAGACGCAGGTCGGTGGTGACCACAGCGGGCAACGTCAGCGACAAGGTTTCCGCGCCGCCATCGACTTCACGCGCGACCGTGGCCTTACCATCGGCGACCGTGATTTTCGAAGCGAACGTCGCTTGCGGCAGATCCGCCAAAGCCGCGAGCATCTGGCCGGTCTGATTCGAATCGTCGTCGATAGCCTGCTTGCCGAGAATCACCAGCGAGGGCTGTTCCTTATCGAGGAGCGCTTTTAGCAATTTGGCCACCGCCAGCGGCTGCAAGTCCTCATTCGATTCGATCAGCACCGCACGATCCGCGCCAATCGCCAGCGCGGTGCGCAGCGTTTCCTGCGCCTGCGACACGCCCGCAGAAACCGCGACCACTTCGGTCGCAACACCCGCTTCCTTCAAGCGCACCGCTTCTTCAACCGCAATTTCATCGAACGGATTCATCGACATTTTCACGTTCGCGATATCCACGTCCGTGCCGTCCGACTTCACACGCACTTTCACGTTGTAATCCACCACGCGTTTCACAGCGACAAGAATTTTCATATCATACGGATAGCTAAATAATCGAACAGGACAATCACCCGTTTCGAGCAATTGCCAGCCGCAAAAATCAGATCACGCCGGAAGTCCGCATATCGGCGAGATGGCGCTTCATGTCCTGCACGTCGCGCGCGTGGGCCTCGCCCTTTTTCAACGCGACGCTGGTGGACAGAATATCCACGATCACCAGCGCCGCCAGCCGCGACGTGGTCGGTGTATACACATCGGTATTTTCAAGCGTCTCCGCCACCACGGCCACATCGCAATAACGCGTCAGCGGCCCGTGCGAACCGGTGATCACCACCACATGCGCGCCGCGTTCCTTCGCCGTGCGCGCGACTTCGATGAGCGAACGCGTCGCGCCGGTATTGGAAATCGCTACCACCGCATCGCCCGGTTTCAGCATCGAAGCGGCAATGAACTGCTGATGCGAATCCTGATGCGCCACGCACGGCACGCCGAACAGCGGAAACTTCTGCTGCGCGTCCAGCGCCACGATGCCCGATGCGCCAAAGCCGAAAAACTCGATGCGCGAGGCCGCCGCCAGCAGATCGACGGCGCGCCCGATCGCCTCGAAGTCGAGCTTCTTGCGCGCCCAGTCGAGGCTCGTGATCGTGTAATCGAAAATCTTCGTGGCCACGGTTTCGGGCGTATCCGCGCCGGACAGCACCGAATGCGTGGCGGGCGCGCCGAGCGCGAGGCTCTGCACCGCGCGGATCTTGAAGTCCTTGAAGCCGTTGCAGCCGATCGTCGTGCAAAAACGCAGCACCGTCGGCTCGCTCACCTGCGCGAGCCGCGCGAGTTCGGACAGGCTCATCTCCGCGATGGAGTGAACGTTTTCCAGAATGTAATCGGCGACCTGCCGGCTGCCGCGCCGCAAATTGGGCCGGGCGCGGTCAATCACTTCGAGGATGTTGTAATCGGGCACGCGAGATTTCCTTCTTTGACGTACGGGCGCGGAGCCAGGGTCCTGCAATCCGGCGCGCCGTGCGTCGTGGTTCGGTCCGCGGCGCGCCAGAAGAGGAGTTTAGCGGAAGATCCAACGCCGCCAGAAGCCCGCGCCCTGCTGCATCAGCACCGCCGCGACGATGATCGCGCCCATCACGACCTGCTGGTGGTAGCCCGGCACGCTCGCGAGATTCATGATGTTGCCGATCACGCCCAGAATCAGCACGCCCATCAGCGTGTTGAGCACGCCGCCCTTGCCGCCCGCGAGGCTCGCCCCGCCGATCACCACGGCGGCGATCACGGTCAGCTCGTCGCCCACGCCCACGGTAGGCGCGCCCACGCTCGCGCGCGCCGTCGAGATGATGCCCGCCAGCGAGGCCAGCACGCCCGAGCAGACGTAAGTGCCCAGAATGTGGCGCGCGACCGGCACGCCGGAGAGCCGCACCGCTTCCTCGTTCGAGCCGATCGCGCGCACCACGCGGCCCGCGCGCATGCGGCCGAGCGCAACGCCGCCCGCCACGAACACGATCAGCATGACCAGCGTCGGGCCTGGAATGCCCAGATAGCTGTGGCGGCCGAAGTCGAGCAGCGCCTGGCCCGCGTCGTCGACGAGAATCGGCGAGCCGTTTGAAACGATCATGGCGATGCCGCGCGCGACGGTCATCATCGCGAGTGTCACGACGAAGGGCGTCAGGCGGCAGAACGCCACCAGCACGCCCGAGACGAGGCCGCACAGGCCGCCCGTCACGAGCGCCGCCACCAGCGCGAACAACAGGCCGTGCTCGGGAATCAGCATCGCCGACAGCACGCTGCCGAGCGCCGCGACCGAGCCGACCGACAAATCGATGCCGCCCGTGAGCACCACGAGCAGCATGCCGACCGACATGATGCCGACGCCCGCGACCTGGCGCGTGATGTTCGAAAGATTGGGTGCGGAAAAGAAATCGTCGGAAATAAACGATGCGGCCACAACCAGTACGACGAGGATCGCGACCGTGTTGAAGCGGCGCGCCGTCTGCCAGAGATGCTGCCAGTTGCTGGCCTGGCGCTGACGCGTGTTCGGAGTGGTGGCGCTGGGATTCATGATAGGTGTCTCCAATCTGTCCAATCTATGCAATCTGATACGACTGTCTGTTTCGACGCGCGCGTGCGGCGTCAACCGTGCATGAGCGTGGCGCTTTCACGCGTGCTGGCCTGCTGGCCCGCGAGATCGCCATGCGGATCACCGTGAGATTCGCCGGGATCGCGCCGCAGCGAGAGCGCGAGAATCGCTTCCTCGCTGAAGTCGCCGGGCTGCAATTCGCCGCGAATCCGGCCTTCGCCCATCACCATGATGCGATCGCACAGGCCCATCAATTCCTGATGCTCGGACGAGATCACGAGCACGGCCTTGCCGCGCTCCGCGAGCTGGTTGATGAGCGTGTAGATCTCGACTTTCGCGCCCACGTCCACGCCGCGCGTCGGTTCGTCGAGGATGATGAGATCGCCGTCCGCATGAAACCACTTGGCGAGCACGACTTTCTGCTGATTGCCGCCCGAGAGCGTGGACACGTCGGCGTCCATCGAGCGCGCCTTGATGCGCAGCGCGTCCATCAGCTGGGAAACGTAGCCGCGTTCGCGGCCGAACGCGAGAAAGCCGCCCGGCGCGCTCACCGACTTCAGCGAAGCCAGCGTCGCGTTGATGCGGATCGGCATCGACAGCACCGCGCCCTGGCCCTTGCGGTCCTCGGGTACGAGACCGATACCGGCGCGCACGGCCGCCATCGGCGTGCGCACGTTGAGACGTTTGCCCTTCAGCTCGATCGTGCCCGCGTCCGCGCGGTCAGCGCCGAAGATCAGGCGCGCGACTTCGGTGCGGCCCGAGCCGATCAGCCCGCCCAGCCCCACCACTTCGCCCGCGCGCAAGCTGAACGACACATCGCGCACCGCCTCGCCGCGCGACAGGCCATCCACCTTCAGCACGACGTCGCCGGTCTGCGCCTTGCGCTCGGGAAACAGCACCGAAAGCGGCCGCCCGACCATCTTGCGGATCAGTTCGTCGCGCGTGATCTCGGCGGGCGTCACGGTATCGACGCGGCGGCCGTCCTTGAGCACGGTGATGCGGTCCGCAATGGCGAACACTTCTTCGAGCCGGTGCGAGATATAGACGATGCCCACGCCGCGCGCACGCAGCGCACGCACGATTTCGAGCAGACGATCCGCGTCGGACGGCGCGAGCGCGGCGGTCGGTTCGTCGAGCACAAGCAGCTTGAGTTCGCCCGAGAGCGCCTTGGCGATCTCGATCACCTGGCACTGCGCCGCCGAGAGCGTGCCGACCAGCGCCGCCGGATCGATCTCGAATCCGAGACTTTCGATCAGCGCGCGCGCCTTCGCGCGCAGCGTGCGCCAGTCGATCACAGCGGGCAACGTGCCGAGAAAGACGTTTTCGGCCACGGAAAGATCGGGCGCGAGCGCCGTCTCCTGATGAATCACGGCGATGCCTTCGGCGAGCGCCGCGTGCGGATTGCGCAGCAACATTTCCCGGCCCTGCACGCGGATGCTGCCGGCGTCGGGCTGATGGCCGCCGCCAATCACGCGCATGAGCGTCGATTTGCCCGCGCCGTTTTCGCCGACGAGCGCGTGGACTTCACCGCTGCGGACATCGAAATCGATGTTCTCGATTGCGTGAATGCCGCCGAACCGCTTGTCGATGCCCGTTAGTGCGATGAACGGAATCATTGAACTGTCTCCACTCAGGCGCGCGCCCGGCGTCCGGCGGGCGCGCGCATACGTCGAAAAATACCGGCGAACGAGACGCCTTAGAAAATCGCCTTCGGGTTGTAGTACTTGTCGACGTTGCCCTTCGAGATGGCGACCGCCGGCGTGTACGAGACCTTCGGCACGTTCACGGCCTGGCCCTTCGCGGCCTTCATGCCGATATCGACCGCGGTGCGCGCGACGAGCGCCGGATCGTTGAGTGCGGTCACGCCGTACTTGCCCTGCTTGATGAGCGCGAGCGCTTCCTTCTGGCCGTCGGCGGCCGCGACCAGCGTGATGCCGTCGCGGTTCGCGCTCTGGATCGCGCGGCGCGCGCCCAGCAGCATGCTGTCGTTCTCGCTCAGGACCATGTTGATGTCCTTGTTGGCGACCAGCAGATCTTCCATCGCCTTCAGGCCGCCCTCGTCGGACCAGTTGCCCCAGCCCTGGCCGACGATCTGGAGATTCGACTTGCCGGTCTTTTCGAGCTGCGCCTCGACGATGCCCGAGAGCACGCCGTCACGGCGTTCGCGGCCGACCGGATTGCCCTTCTCGCCGGAAATCAGCGCGATCTTCAGCGGCTTGTCGCCCATGTTGTCGACCACCCAGCGGCCCACCAGCGCGCCGTTCTGGCTGTTCGACGACTGCACGAGCGTGAGGTAATTGGCCTTCTCGTTGAGCGTGCTGTCGAACACGACGACCTTCACGCCCGCGGCGCTCGCGGCGTTGACGGCGCCCACCAGCGCTTCGGGATCGGCGGGATCGATCAGCAGCACCTTCACGCCGCGCGTGACGAGATCCTCGACGTCCGAAATCTGCTTGCCCATCTTGCCCTGCGCATCGGCGACGATGACGTCCGCGCCCAGTTCGGTCGCGCGCGCCTTCGCCGACTCCATCGCGGCGGCGAAATACGGCGCGTTGAGCACCTTCATCGAAATGCCGACCTTGATCTTGTCGGCGGCGAACGCCGGAGCCGTGGCCAGAATACCCGCCGTGGCGAACGCGGCTGCGCAAAGCAACTTCTGCATGAGACGCGACATGTCTCCTCCTCTTTTAGGTGTGTCACGTAATGAATCGGCGCGGGGACGCCGGATCTACTTCAACTGCATCGTGGGCGTTGACGGAACGAACAACTTGCCAGGATTCAGGATGCCGCGCGGATCGAGCGCGGCCTTCACCGCGCGCATCGCGGCGAGTTCGGCGGGCGTGCGCGAGAGCGCGAGCACGTCGAGTTTCTTGGTGCCGATGCCGTGCTCGGCGGACACCGAGCCGCCCAGCTCGCCCGTCACGCCATAGACCACGCGCTTGACTTCGGCGGCTGCGCTCGCGGGCCAGTCGGGCTCGTGCACGACGATGTGCAGATTGCCGTCGCCGAGATGGCCGTAGACGAGGATCGTCGCGTTCGGCCAGTGCTCGCGCAGACGCGCTTCGCAGCGCTGCGCCGCGAGCCCGACCTGGGCAACCGAGAAGCTCACGTCGAACGACACGCGGCCAGGAATGAAGCGGCCGTATTCGCCGGGCGCATCCCGGATTGCCCAGAACGCCGCCGCGTGCGCCTCGTTGGCGGCCAGCGCGGCGTCGTTCAGCGTGCCGGCTTCGAGCCTGTCCGCGAGAAAGGCCTCGAAGACGTCGGTCTGGCTCTGCGGGTCCGCGCCGCTGCTTTCGAGCAGCACATAGAACGCGTGACGGCCTTCGAGCGGCGCGCGCAGTTCCGGCAGGCGCGAGAGCACGAAGTCGTAATAGCCGGGCCACATCACTTCGAACGCGGACACGCCCGCAGGCAAGCGTTCCTGCGCGAGGCGCAGCAGCGTCGTCACGCTTTCGTAGTCGGGCAGACCACACCACGCAGTCGACACGGCGCGCGGCTTGGGCCGCAGCCGCAGCACGGCGCGCGTCATCACGCCGAGCGTGCCTTCGCTGCCGATCAGCAGATCGCGCAGGTCGTAGCCCGTGTTGTTCTTGATCATCTTGCGCAGGCCGCCGACCACGCTGCCGTCCGCCAGCACGGCTTCGACGTCGAGCGCCTGCTCGCGCATCATCCCGTAGCGGATCACGCGGTTGCCGCCCGCATTGGTGCCCAGATTGCCGCCGATCGTCGCGCTGCCGCGCGCGCCGAGGTCGAGCGGGAACATGAAACCGGCCGCGTCGGCGGCTTCCTGCACGGTCTGTAGCGGCGTGCCCGCCTGCACGGTCATGGTTGCGCTGACCGGATCGATTTCCTCGATCGCATTCATCAGTTCGAGACTCAGCGCCACTTCGCCGCCCAGCATGCACGCGCCGCCCGCGAGGCCCGTGAGCCCGCCCTGCGTGACCACGGGCTGATGGTGCGCGTGACAGATGCGCAACGCCGTCGAGACCTGTTCGGTCGTGCGCGGCCGCACCAGCGCGATCGGCTCCGCGCACGGCATGCGGCTGGAGTCGGCGTGACGGCGGCCGGCGAAGTCGGCCGGCAGGCTGACCACGGCGGCCCCGAGCGCCTCGCGCAATGCCGCGACGACCGTGTCGCGGCGCACCTGTTCGGCCTGTTCTTGCATGGAATCTGCCTCCTACCCGAGATGCATTAACGATAGTGTGGCTGCCATTATATTTGTAAAACTGACGTTTAACCCTAGTGAAAACCCGAGTGTTCGTTTGTTTCACAAACTATATCATCACTAATACTAACGTTTTGCTATCCACACACTGTCAGGGAGAGAAGCACCATGCAATGGCCGGAACCCCGTTCGTTCGACGTGAATCTGGAGACGGGTCTGATGACCGGTACGGATTCGCACTATCAGAAACGGCTTGGCGATCTCGCCGGCCTGTACGCCGACGGCGCCGCGTTCGACGCGCTGGCCGCCGCGCGCGCGGGCGAAGTCGTCTACGAAGTCACCGACCATCGGCCCAACGCGGAGCCGGGCGACCTCATCACGGGCGTGACGCGCATGAGCGCGGGCAAGGTCGGCAAGGAGTTCTTCATGACGCGCGGGCACATCCACGCGAACATCGACCGCCCTGAGCTGTACTTCGGCCTGAAAGGCCACGGCCTGATGCTGATGGAAGCGCCCGACGGCGAAACGCGCATCGTGGAAATCCGCGCGAACACCGTCTGCTACGTGCCGCCGCGCTGGATTCACCGCTCGGTCAATCTCGGCCAGGGCGACTTCGTGATGCTGTTCTGCTATCCGGCCGACTCCGGCCAGGACTACGAGATCATCGAGCGCTCGAACGGCATGCGGCTGCGCATCGTCGAAGACGGCGAGAGCGGCGAGAACGGTGGACGTGGCTGGCGCAGCGAGCCGAATCCCGAATGGCGGGCGCGCACGCTCGCGGAAATCGAGGCGCTGGTCGCGCGCCGCAACGAAACGGAGCAAGCCCGATGAGCTACACCGCCGCCACCAAACCGACCTTCTACTTCATCGGCGTGACCACGGCGCAGAGCTCGATCATGCGTGTGTTTCCCGCGTGGGCGCGCCATCTCGGTCTCGGCGACGTCGAAATGAAAGGCATCGACTTTCCGCTGCACGCGAGCCGCGAGGCGTACCGCGAGGCCGTCGAGTTTCTGCGCGACGATCCGCTCTCGCTCGGCGCGCTCGTGACCACGCACAAGATCGACCTGTACGCGGCCTGCGAAGACCTCTTCGACGAGATCGATCCGCACGCGCGCATCATGGGCGAAACCAGTTGCCTCTCGAAGCGCGACGGCAAGTTCGTCTGCCACGCGAAAGACCCGATCACGTCGGGCCTCGCGCTCGACGGCTTTCTGCCGCCCGAGCATTTCGCGCGCACCGGCGCGGAAGTGTTCTCGATGGGCGCGGGCGGCTCGACCATCGCGCTCACCTGGCATCTGATGCAGACGAGCCGGGGCGCGAATCGTCCGTCGCACGTGATCGTCTCGAACCGCTCCGCCGCGCGCCTGGAGGAAATCGAGCGCATTCACCGCGAGCTGGATCTGGGCGTGCCGTGCGAGTACGTCGTCGCGCCGCGCCCGCAGGACAACGACGCGGTGCTCGCGCGCCTTTCGCCGGGCGCGCTCGTCATCAACGCGACGGGACTCGGCAAGGATGCGCCCGGTTCGCCGCTCACGAACGCGGGCGCATTTCCCGAGCGCGCCATCGCCTGGGATCTGAACTATCGCGGCGATCTGGTGTTTCTCGATCAGGCGCGGGCCCAGGAAAGCGCGCGCGCCTTGCAGGTCGAAGACGGCTGGACCTACTTCATTTATGGCTGGACGCGCGTGATCGCCGAGGTGTTTCATATCGACATCCCGACGCGCGGCCCGGACTTCGACGAAATCTGCCGCATCGCCGCCGCGGCGGGCAAGCCCGCTCCGGCCAGACCGGCGGCTTGAAACTGAATCGCCACCGAACCGACACTGAACCGAAGGATCGACGATGTATCTCGACAAATTCCGCCTCGACGGCAAGCTCGCCGTCGTGACCGGCGCCGCGCGCGGCATCGGCTTCGCCATCTCCGAGGCGCTGACGCAAGCGGGCGCACGCGTGGTGCTCACGGACATGCATCAGGGCGCGCTCGACGAAGCCGTCGCGAAGCTCACGGCCGCGGGCGCGCAGGTCGAAAGCTCGTTGCTCGACGTGACCGACGCCGCCGCCGTGCAGCGCGTGCACGACGCCGTGATCGCGCGCCACGGCCGCGTGGACGTGCTCGTGAACAACGCGGGCATCGCCATTTCGAACCATCCCGCCGAAACCATGAGCGACGAAGTCTGGGACCGCGTCATCGACGTGAATCTGAACGGCGTGTTCCGCTGCTGCCGCGCGTTCGGCAAAAGCATGCTCGAACATGGCGGCGGCAGCATCGTGAACGTGGGCTCGATGTCGGGCTTCATCGTGAACCGGCCGCAGGAACAGGCGAACTACAACGCGTCGAAGGCAGGCGTGCATCACCTCACGCGCTCGCTCGCCGCCGAATGGGGCGCGCGCGGCGTGCGCGTGAACGCCGTGGCGCCCACGTATATCGACACCGAAATGAACAAGTACGTCTACGACGACCCGGAGATGTATCGCCACTGGGTCGGCGGCACGCCGATGAACCGGCTCGGCCGCGTGGACGAAGTCGCCTCCGTGGTGCTGTTCCTCGCCAGCGAAGCCGCGAGCCTGATGACCGGTTCGATCGTGCTCGCCGACGGCGGCTACGTGTGCTGGTGACGATGCGCGCCGCCACGCTGTCGATCGACGTCGACACCTTCGAGATGCCGCTCGCCGCACAACTCGCGGCGCGCGCACGGCCCGCTGCGAAACCGTTCACGCCCGCGCCGCCGTCGGGCGGCGTCGCGCTCAACTGGCTCGGCCAGGCGGGCTTCGTGATCGAGGGCGCGGGTTGGCGTCTGCTGATCGATCCGTATCTCTCCGATTCGCTGGCGCGCAAATATCAGGGCACGCGCTATCCGCACCGGCGCATGATGGCCGCGCCCGCCGCGCCCGAGGACTTCGAGCACATCGATCTGGTGCTGTGCACGCACCGCCATACCGATCACATGGACCCGGACACGCTCCAGCCGCTCGCCCGGCGCTTTCCGCATCTACGTTTCGTGGTCCCTGCCGCGACGCTCGACGAAGCCATCAAGCGCTGCGGCGTGGACGTCTCGCGCCTGATTCCCGTCGATGCGGGCGAAATCGTCGAGCCGCTGCCGGGCGTGCGGGTCGCGCCGGTCCCGTCCGCGCACGAGACGCTCGATGTGGACGAACTGGGCCGCCATCCGTGGCTCGGTTACGTGATCGACGTGGCGGGCGTGCGCGTGTATCACTCCGGCGACTGCGTGCCCTACGACGGCCTGCACGAGAACGTGGCGGCCTTGCAGCCGCATCTCGCGCTGCTGCCCGTGAATGGCCGCGACGACGAACGCAGCGGCAACGGCGTGCCTGGCAACTTCACGCTCGACGAAGCCGTCGCGCTCTGCAAGCATGCGGGCGTGCGCGCGATGATCGCGCATCATCACGGCCTGTTCGACTTCAACACGCTCGATCCCGCCGTGATCGACACGCGTATCGTCGAGGAGCGCGGCGCGCTCGCGCTCTATCGCGCGCGCACGCAAACGACCTGGCGTATCCGCGCGAGCGCACAGACGGCACCCCGGCAAAGCGGCTAGCCTGCCGCTTCCCGCATCCCACGGCACCCGAACAGATAAAACGATGATGGAGACAACCCCTTACCTTGCGATCGACGTGGGCACCGGCAGCGTGCGCGCCGCGCTCGTCGACGCCAGCGGCAAGATCCGCCGGCTCGCCGCGCGCGAGCACGAACAGATCGTGCCGCGCTACGGCTGGTCCGAACAGCGTCCGCTCGACTGGTGGACGGGCGCGGTCGAGGCGATCCGCGAAGTGCTCGCCGCCGAACCCGGCGCGGCGCAGCAGATCGCGGCGATCTGCGCCTGCGGGCAAATGCACGGCACCGTGCTGATCGACGCAAACGGCCAGCTCACGCGCGACGCCGCGCCGCTCTGGAACGACAAGCGTTCGGCCCCGCAGGTCGAAGCGTTCCGCACACGTTACCGCAGCCAGGATGGCAGCGCCACGCGCGAACGCCACGACTACCTCGCGCGCACGGCGAATCCGCCCACGGCCGCGTGGCCCGCGTTCAAGCTCCAGTGGATCCGCGACCACGAACCCGACGCCTACGCGCGCGCCGCGACCGTCTTCATGCCGAAGGACTACGTGAACTTCCGCCTGACCGGCGAGCGCGCGTGCGACTGGAGCGACGCGTCGATGATGTTCCTGATGGACCCGCAAACGCGTACGTGGTCGCCCGCGATGTTCGACGAACTCGGCCTCGACATCCGCAAGATGCCGCCGATCCGCGCGCCGCAAGCGCTGCTCGGTCACGTGACGCGCGCCGCCGCCGCCGCGACCGGTCTGCGCGAAGGCACGCCCGTGCTGGTCGGCGCGGCGGACTATCCGGCTTCGGTGCTCGGCTCGGGCGTCTACGAACCGGGCCTCGCCTCCGATATCACCGGCACCTCCTCGATCATCACCGTGATCGCCGAGACGCCCATGCTGCACCCGGAAGTCTCGAACGTGGCCACCTGCGAAGGCCTGTGGGGCCGCTTCACGCTGCTCGACTCGGGCGGCGACGCCATGCGCTGGGCGCGCCGTGCATTCCACGAAAACTCGCTCTCTTATGAAGCCGTCGCGCGCAAGGCCGCCGAAGCGCCGGTCGGCGCAGAAGGCCTGTTTTTCCTGCCCTATCTGACCGGCGAACGCTTCGGCGATCATCCGAATTCGCGCGCGCAGTTCTTCGGCATCGCGGCGCGGCATGGGCTCGCGCATCTGCATCGCGCGGTGCTCGAAGGCGTGGCGTTCGGCGTGCGCCGCCATATGCAGATGATCCAGCCCGAAGGCGTGCCGATCGAACGTCTGGTGGCGGCGAGCGGCGGCGCGAAAGCCGCGCTCTGGCTCGACATCAAGGCGAGCATGTATCGCACGCCGATTCTCGTGCCCGCCGAAGTGGAATGCGGTGTTATCGGCTGCGCGCTGCTCGCCGCGACGGCGTCGGGGCAATTCGCCACGCTCGGCGACGCGGTGCGCAAGTTCGTGCGTTTCGAGCGTGAAGTGCAGCCCGATCCGCGCGCGAGCGATCTCTACGACCGCATGATGCCGCTGTTCGAGCGGCTCTACGTGAACGCCCAGCAGTTTTACGACGATCTCGACGCGCTGCACGACGCGAGCGCCACGACATCGTTGCAAGGAGAACGCGCATGAGCACGCGTACCGACACTTCGCCGCGCGCGGTCCTGTGGGACATGGACGGCACGCTCGCGCTCAGCGAACCGCTACACATGCGCACGCTGATCGCCGCGCTCGCGCACAACGGCGTGATCGCGGGCGACGAACTGCATCCGCTGATGTTCGGGCAGACGGGCAAGGCCGTGCACCGCATCGTGCAGGAACGCTTCGGAATCCAAACCGGTTTCTCTGACTGGTCGGCCTTTCGCGCCGCGCACTATGTGGCCGAAGCGCGGCATCTCGTGCCGCGGCCGGGTGCGCTGGAAGTGTGGCGCGCCGCCCAGGCCGCCGGGCTGCGCCAGGCGATCGTCTCGAACGCGGGACGCATGCTGCTCGAAGCGAATCTGAACGCGTTGGGCCTGCAAGCGCCCGAACTCGTTTCAGTCAGCGCCAACGATGTGCGCCACGGCAAGCCCGAGCCCGAGCCCTATCTGCGCGCCGCGTATCTGCTCGACGTGGCCGCGCGCGACGCGGTCGCTGTCGAGGACAGCCCGACCGGCGCGCAAGCCGCGCTCGCGGCAGGCATGCGCGTGCTCGGCTGGCCAGCGGAAGAAGCCCACGTCGCGCTGTTCCCGCCACAGGTTCAACTCGTGCGCAGCGCCGACGAACTCGCCGCCGCGCTCGGCCTTTCCCTCCCACCTTCGACCTCGCCACGATCATGCTGAAAACCAGTATCTTTCCCTCGCGCTACGTCCAGGGCGCGGGTGCGCTCGACACGCTCGACACCGAACTCGCGCGGCTCGGCACGCGCGCGGCCTGCCTCGTCGACCGCAATGTCGCGGGCCTGCTCGAACCGTCGCTCGCGCGCGCCGAGAAAGTCGCGCTGAACGTGCGCGCGGTGGACGCCGCCTGCACCGAGCGCGCGGTCGCCGAAACCGCCGACTGGATTCGTTCGAGCGGCGCGGACATCGTGGTCTCGTTCGGCGGCGGCAAGGTGATCGACACGGGCCGCGCCGCCGCCGACGATCTGCGCCTGCCGTTCGTCTGCGTGCCGACCATCGCGGCGTCGGATGCGCCGTGCAGCGCGCTCGCGGTGATCTACGACGACGAAGGCCGCGTGGTCTGCGACCGTTTCGTGCGACGCAATCCCGATCTCGTGCTGCTCGATACCGCCGTGATCGTGCGCGCGCCCGCGCGCTTTTTTATCGCCGGTATCGGCGACGCGCTGGCCACCTACTACGAAGCCGACGCCTGCCGCCGCGCCTACGCGCGCAACCTGTGCGGCGGACGCGGCACCGCGCTCGCCTTCGAAGCCGCGCGTCTCTGCCGCGACATGCTGTTCGCGCACGCGGCGCAAGCGGTCGCCGACTGCCGCGCCCAGCTCGTCACGCCCGACTTCGACGCCACGCTCGAAGCCACCGTGCTGCTCTCGGGCATCGGCTTCGAATCGGGCGGCGTGGCGGCGGCGCACGCGATCCATCACGGCCTCGCCGACCTGCCGTCCTCGCATGGCCTGCTGCACGGCGAGAAGGTGGCGATCGGCGTGCTCGCCTCGCTGTTTCTTTCGACGGTGCCCGACGAGGAACGCCGCCGCGTATTCGCGTTCTGCCGCGCGGTCGGATTGCCGACGCGCCTGCATCAAATCAACGTCGACGTGGCCGATACCGCCGCGCTCGGCATCGTCGCGGCGCGCGCCTGCCGCGCAGGCGAGATCATCCACAACGAGCCTTATCCGGTCGAACCGGCGATGGTCGTCGCCGCGCTCAAGGCCATGGATGCCTATGCCGCGCGACTCGACTCGCATCACAACACTCAGGATACCGAATGACTACGACGCAAAAACAGGAGTTGCATGCCTTTCGCCCCGGCCTGTTCGACGGCCGCACCGTGCTGGTATCGGGCGCGACCAGCGGCATCGGACTCGCGATCGCCGACGGCTTCGCGTCGCTCGGCGCTCAGGTGATCGCGACCGGCAGCTCGGCCACGAAGCTCGGCACGTTGCGCGCCGACTCGACGCTCTCGCACATTCGCTTCGCGCAACTCGACGTGCGCGACACACAGGCGATTCAGGATTTCGCGGCGAAAATAGACACGCTCGACGTGCTCGTGAACGCAGCGGGCGTCGCGCGACCGTTCGACGAATACCGCGACGACGTGTTTCGCGAAGTGCTCGACGTGAACCTCACGGCGGCGATGCGTCTTTCGATGGCGCTGCGCCCGCAACTCGAACGCACGAAAGGCTGCGTGATCAACGTGGCCTCGATGCTCAGCTATCTCGCCGACGTGGAAGTGCCCGCGTATTGCGCGAGCAAGACGGGCGTGCTCGGCCTCACGCGCTCGCTCGCGCATGCGTTCGGCGCCGCTGGCGTGCGCGTGAACGCGATTGCGCCGGGCTACCACCGCACTGACATGACGCGCCCGCTCTGGGAGTCGCCGAGTGCCGCGCAAAAGATCGCCGCTCGCAGCGCGCTCAAGCGCTGGGGCGAAGCGGAGGATCTGGTGGGCGCGACGCTGTTTTTGGCGTCACCCGGCGCGGCGTTCATCACCGGCGCGACTTTGCCGGTCGACGGCGGCTATGTGTCGGGTGCCTGACTGAGTGTGTCGAAGCACCGTTTCATCGAAAGGCCGACGGTCCATCCACCTTGAAAATCGCGGCCGTCGGCGCGCCGCTATCTGCCTGCGGTGACGCCGAGCTAAACCACCCGCGACAGCAGCGGCCGCCCGGCGTCATCCACGCTTAGAAGCGGTGCATGATGCCGGTCTCGACCAGCGTCTGACTTTGACTGGACGATGGCGCCGCCGTGTAGATCTGCGCATACGTGCCGGGGCCACTGGCACGCTGATAAATCCCGGCCACGTAAAGCTCGGTGCGTTTGGACAGGAAATAATGGGCCGCGAGATCGAGCTGGTTATAGTGAATCGAACGCGCGGATGAATAATTACCGAGCGTGTAGACGTATGAAAGCCCTAATTCCACGAAGGGCGTGATGAACTTGTATGCCGAGGCTTCGAAGTTCTGCAAGCGCAGTCCGGTCGAATCCGAATAGTTGAACAGTACGTTCGTGTAGTTGCCGAGCACGTGGAACGAGCCGAAATCGTAGCTGCCGCCCACGCCCATGATGCGCTGTTCATCCGTGCCCGCGCCATGCAGACTCGTCACGAAGGGCGAGCTGAATCCCCATCCGGTACTGTCCACTGCGCCGCTCGTCAGGTTCGACGGCACGGCATTGCTGCGGCGGTTGAATTCGGTGATCGCAGCCGCCACTTTCAACGGACCGTGCTCATACGAAATCGAGCCGCTGAAACCGTTGTTGTTCGCGAACTCGGTCGAATTGGAAAACGCGTAGCTGCCCGCGAATTTAAACCCGTACCAGTTCGGCGACGCATAGCGCACGGAATTGTTGAAGCGGTTGGTGAAGAACATATTGTCGTTGTCGCCGATATGCGCGCCGTAGCCCGCGAACACGTTCGACGCCGTGGTGAAATACATCGTGCTGGTCATCTCTTCGTACTGGCGGCCCATCGTCAAGGAGCCCGCGCGGTCGTTGCTCAGCCCCACCCAGGCCTGCCGTCCGAAGATGCCGCCGTTAAGCTGCGCGCCATTCGTGACGTTGAAACCGTTCTCCAATGTGAAAATGGCCTTCGTGCCGCCACCCAGATCCTCCACGCCGCGAAAGCCGAAACGCGGCGGCATCATCCCGGCGTTCGACAAGGCGAACAGATGATTGCCCTTGGCGTTGCTCACATATTCGAGCGATTCCGAAATCACGCCATAGAGCGTGATGCTGCTCTGTGCGTGCGCCGTACCCACGCCGCCGAGCATCGAAGCGATGCATAGGCCCAGCACGCGCTTGCGCAGCATGCGAAATTTCCGCTGATCCATCTTGTCTCCTTAGTCATCCTGATTGTTTTATCGACTACTTGTCTTGTTCGCGTCCCTTGCCGCGCCGATGATTTCGACTGCGGCAAGGGCGGTACAACGGGTTGTGTCAGTTCCCTCCTGCCACCGTGGGTGCGGGCGCGCCCGTCTCGTTCGTCCGCGCCTGCGCGCGTCCCCAGATTGGCAACGGCGCGAGTTGCAGCAGCGTGGCAAGCAGCACGAAGCCGATCCGCACGGTCCAGCCGCTTTCGTGGAAACTCGCGAAGATCGCGGGCGGCCCGAGCAGCACGCCCAGATAAGTCGCCTGCGCCACGAGTCCGCTGGTTGCGCCCATTGTCGCGAGGCTCGGCGCGGCGGCGGGCACCATCGTCCAGATGAGACCGTTCACGAGGCCAATGCCCAGCGAGAAGACGCAGACCGCCACCACAGCGCCGCCGAAGCCCGTCATCGGCAGATAGAGCGCGACGCCGCCCAGCAGCGCGACCACTCCGCCCACCGACGCGAGCAGGCGCGCACCGACGCCGCCCTTGAGCAGATGGCCGACGGAGAGGCAGCCGACGCACACGAACACTTCTGCCACCGTCCCCACGCCGGCCGCCGTGCGGATCGGTACGCCAAATGTCTTCGCGAGATAGACCGTGAGCGCCGCCATGATGCCAGTCTGAATGAACGCCGAGGCGCCCGACGCGAGCGCCACGCGATATGGACGCGGGCTCCTGAGCACGGTCCAGATGTCCGCGAGACGGCGCGCCGGCAGATTGCGCGCCTTGCCCGGCAGCAGAAAGCCCGCAAGCGCCAGCGCCGCCATCAGGATCGCGTGGCCGCCGAACGCCCAGCGCCACATCTCGCCGCGCTGCGCGAGCGGCGCAACGACACTCAGCGTGAGGCCGATGCCCACCGCCGTATGCGAGGTCCACAGACCGAGCGCGATGCCCCGGCGCGCGCCCGTCGTCGTGCGCATGATGAGCGTCACCGCGCCGACCGTCAGCGAGAGATAGCCGACGCCTTCGAGCAGCCGCCACGCGAACAGCGACGTCACGTCGTGCGCGAACACCACGCCCAGATTGCCCGCGAGCCCGAACAGCGACCCGCCGACAATCACACGCTTGTCGCCGATACGGTCGACGACCCAGCCGCCGAACAGCGCGAAGACCGCCGTGATGAGCGAGGGAATCGAGATGACCCAGCCCGCTGCGGCATGAGAGAGCCCGAACTGCCGCGCGATATCGCCGATGACGGGCACCGACTGCGTGACGAGCGAAGTCGCAACGGTGCCGTACAGATACAGCAAAAGGATGCAGGGCCAGCTGCCTGGGGTAAGCATGATGTTGTCTCCGATCTATGTTTTTTGTGGCGCTGCCGTCACCGCTTCAGCGGCCGTCGATGCGGCCGGCATGAACCCGGCAATTATGCGGCAAGCGTCGCGCCCGCGGCGGCGCCCGTCTGCCAGTCGAGCAGGCGGCAGAGATTGCCGCCCATGACGTCCGCGCGTTCGGCCTCGGACAGCCACGGCAGCGCCTCGCTAAAGTGGGTCACGCACTGCCGGTACGGATGATGCAGCCGCGAAAAATCGCTGGCCCACACGATGCGCTGCGCGCCGAAGGCATCGAAGATCTGCCGCAAGGTCGGCTCGATCGAGCGGAACGGCCAGGGATCGAGCGCGTAATCGCCCACGCCCGCCGCCTTCACCGACACGTTCGGATAGCGCGCGAGCGCGAGCAGCGCGGGCAGATGATCGAACGCCGCCGGCCCGCTCGCGCCACGCGGCACGCCGAGGTGATCGACGATCAGACGCAGCCGCGGAAAGCGCCGCGCGATGGACTCCGCTTCGCCGAGCGCGCCCGGCACATGCAGCGCGATGACGAGCCCGCTTTCCTGAGCCAGAGGCCAGACGCGCTCGTAGCGCCCTTCAAGCAGCGGCGCGATGCGTTCCGGCGTGTTGAACAGAAAGCGCACGCCGCGCATGCCCGGCGTGTCCTGCCAGCGCGCGAGCGCGGCGACCGGGTCTTCGCAGTCGGCGGGCAGCAGGCCCATGACCGCGAAACGATCCGGCTCCGCCTGAGCCAGCGCGAGCGAGTACGCGTTGCCTTCCGGGTCCCAAAGCGGCGGCACGAGCAGGACGCGGTCCACGCCCGCGCGCGCCATTTCGTCCACGAGGACGTCGCGCGTGACCGGCGCGCGGCGATGATGGCCGGTCGAATTTCCGCTCACCCATGCGTGCACCTGGGCATCGACGATTTGCATGCTGTTTTCCTTCAATTTCAAAGTTGACCTGGGCTGCCCGGCTTCATGCTTCGGCGCGTGCGCTGGCGAACAGCCGACCAGCGCCCTCGATGCGGCCCCGCCAGCCCGCGAGCCGCAGCACGGCCCAGAGCGTGGCCTGATTGCTCGTCACCACGGGCAGGCCGAGCGACGTTTCCAGTTCGTGCGCGGCCTCGAAGGCCCGCACGTTCGCGCACGAGAGCAGGACCGCGCCGATATTGGCGTCGATCTGCTCGCGCACGATGGCGGCGATGCGCTGCGGCGTCATCAGCGCGGCTTCCTTCGCGTCGGTGAAGCCGAGCGAGACCGTGCGCGCGACATCGTGACCCGACGCTTCGAGCGATTCGCGTTCGATGCGCGAGAACACATCCGCGAAGGGGCAAACGTGCAGAATGCGTTCGCAGCGCAGCGCCGCCAGCGCTTCCTTGATCGCGACCATCGTGTTCGTCGCGGGCAGGCCGAGACGTTCGCCCAGACGCTGCGCGAGCACCGCGTCGCCCTGCGCGCCGTTCGCCACGCTCGCGCCCGTGCAGTTGAATACCACCGCATCCGGCGACAGATCCTTCAGGTAGTCCGCCTCGTCGGCGGCTTCGAGCCAGGCGCGTTGCAGGCTCTCCATCGTCACGCGGCCGCCCTCCTTTCTCAGCCGGATGCGATGCACGTGATACGCCACGTCGTCGGGACAGAACAGGCGGAAATCGTCCTCGGCGATGGTGTTCAGCGACGGCACCACCATGCCCACGCGTACTTTCTTCATCTCGTTCCTCGTTGCTTGCGAATGCCGCGCTCACGCCGAAAAGCGCTGCGGGCTCGAATTCAGTGTATTTTTCGGCGCTTTGCGCCACCAATCGGAAAACGGCCGTCGCCATTCGTTTTTTCTGAATCGACGCGATCGCGCCGGAACGTGATCGTTCTCACTGCCCGCCGCGGTCGTTGGCCGGTGCCATGACGGCGGGTGTCTCGCGCTGCTCGAAGCTTTCGTCGAGCGCTTCCAGCGTCTTGCCGCGCGCCTCGATCCCGACGAACAGATAGGTCACGCCGCACAGCAGCAGACACAACGCGAGAAACTGGAACGCCGGTACGATCACGCCGAGCGTCGCCGAAGGCATCACCATGTTGCTTGACCCGGCGACCCACGCGAGCCCGATCGGCCCGATCATCTTGCCGACGGAACCGGTGAGCCCGGCGTAGCCCGCGCCGCTGCCGCGCAGGCGCGTCGGCCAGATTTCCGTGGAGTAGACGGCGCAGACCGAGAAGCTGCCGTCGGCGAACACGAAGGCGAGCAGCAGCGACAGCCAGAACCACGCGGGCGTGAGCAGGTCGCCGTGTCCCACGTAGCCCGCGCACAGCGCCGCGAGCGCCGCGCCGATCGCGAACCAGCCGCCCGTGCGGCGGCGGCCGAAGCGGTCCGCGAGATACGCCGCCGCGAGACGCGAAACGATCCCGCACACGCTGAAGCCGATCATCAGACGCGACGCGCCAGCGGGCGTGAGCGATTGCACCTGGGCGAGCAGGGTCGGCGCCCACAGCACGATGCCGTAGTAGCCCGCGATCAGTCCGATGTTGACGAGCGTGGCCGTCACGACGCTGCGCGGATACGCGAAGATCCCGGACCAGCGCGCGGGCGGCGCGGCGCGAACCGGCGTCTCGCTGTCACGCCATTGCACCTCGGCGCCCAGCGCCCACTGCACCGACTGACGCGCTTCCTCGCGGCGTCCTTGCAGGTTCAGCCAGCGCGGCGATTCAGGCACGTAGAACGCACCGATCAGCGCGACGATTGCAGGCGCGGCGCCGAGCGCGAACGTCAAACGCCAGCCGATGGCGGGAATCACAAACGCGCCGCTGAATGCGCCGAGCAACAGTCCGCAGGTGGTGATCGCCGACACGACGCCCGTGAGCACGGCGCGTCGGCGCGGCGGAATGAATTCGTTGACGAGCGCGATCTGGATGAAATAGCCGCCGGTGCAAAAGCCGATCACGGTGCGCAGCGCGGCCATGTAGATCCAGCCGCCCGCAGGCGTGAACGCGAGGCCGAGGCTCATCGCCGCGAGCAGCAGCAGCGAGGCCACGAACACGGGCTTGCGGCCGAGCCGGTCGGCCATCATGCCCCACACCACGCCGCCCACGATCGCGCCCGCGCCGGACGCCAGCAGCACCGCGCCCATCATCCCGTATGTCATGCCCCACGGCTTGACGAGGAACGCCATGATGAAACCGATCAGGTACGCGTCCCAGAACTCCAGCATGCTGCCGACGCCGATCAGCGCGAGCAGCATGCGCTGGTTGCGGCTCAAGCTGCGTTGATCCTGAAAAGGGCTCTGCCCGCTTTGTATGAACTGCATCTCGACCTCCGTCTCCTGAGAGGCGTGCCGCCCATGTGGTGCGGCGCCTGTGTCATTGTCAGGATTCCGATTCTAGTGACGGGTCGAGTTCACGCGGCATAGGAAAAGAGCGCGTGGTCATCAGTTGTTGCTGTGCAGTTCGGCGAGGGCCGCAACGCGTGCGCGTTCAGGCGTCCAGCGTCTTGCGTTCGCGCAGTTGCGGAAAGCGCCATGCCCAGGCGAGCGCGACACAACACGTCAGCGCGCCGCCCAGCACGACCGCGCCGATCGGTCCGATCATGCTGGCGAGCGAGCCCGATTCGAACTCGCCTAGCTGATTGCTCGCGCCGACGAAAATCGCGTTGACGGCGCTCACGCGCCCGCGCATGTCGTCGGGCGTTTCGAGTTGCACCAGTGTCTGGCGGATCACCACGCTCACCATGTCCGCCGCGCCGGTCACGACGAGCGCGAGCATCGAAAGCACGAGGTTCGTCGAGACACCGAATACGACTGTCGCGAGACCGAACACGCCGATCGCCGCCAGCAAGGTGATGCCGACGCGCCGTCGCGGCGGATGACGCACGAGCCAGAGCGACATCGCGAAGGCACCGATGGCGGGCGCGGCGCGCAGCCAGCCGAGCATCGCGGGGCCGCCGTGCAGAATGGTGTCGGCGTAGATCGGCAACAGCGCCACAGCGCCGCCGAACAGCACGGCGAACAGATCGAGGCTGATGGCCGCGAGCACCACCGGCTTGCGCCACACGAACACTAGGCCGCCCGCGAGTTCGCCGAGCGACGCGCCCTTTTTCACGCGCGCAGGCTCCGACGCGTGCGCGCGCAATCGCGCCGCCATCACGAGCCCAGCGAGAAACAGCAGCGCGGCAACGCCATACACGACGCCGATGCCGAGACTCACGAGCAGACCGCCCAGCGCGGGGCCGAGGATCACGCTCGACTGCGAACCGGTGGAGACGGCCGCCATCGCACGGCTCAGCGCGGCGGGCGGCACCGTGGCGGGCACGAGCGCCTGTAGCGCGGGCATCTGGAACGCACGCGCGGCGCCGAGCAGCAGCGACGCGTACAACAGGCCATCGCGCGTGAGGCCATGGCGGTACGTGGCCCACGTCATCGCCGTGGCGATCAGCCCTTGCACGAGCAGGCAGACGAGCACGATGCGCGCGCGCGGCCAGCAATCGGCCGCGTGTCCCGCAGGCAAGGTCAGCAACAGCACGGGAACGAACTGATAGAGCCCGACCAGCGCGAGTGCCCACGCATCGTGCGTGAGCGCGTACATCTGCCAGCCGATGGCGACGAACAGCATCTGGATGCTCACTGTCCACGCGACGCGCACGGCGAGCAGGCAGCGAAACGGCGCACAGGCGAACAGCCGGACATCCGCGCGCGCGGACGCGAAGGCGACGGAGGAGTCAGTCGACATGAGAGGGCAATCCACAGGAAAAACGCGCGCAGCCGGGCGGCGCATCGGCCGATGCGCGCGTGTAAAGAGGCGGGAAAATACGCTTTGACGCGCGTCGAGCGACGCGTGGAATCTCAGCGGGAACGCGGTCAGGCGCTGACGATCAGCGCTCCGAAAACGGCGGCTCGCCCTGCCCGCCCGTCATCGCCAGCGCATTGCGGCGCACGCTGCGCAGAAAGGTCTCCTGCACATCGTTGGGCTGCCAGTCGCGCCGCGCCGTGATGCCGACCACCGGACCGTCCCAGGGCACGTCGATCATCAGCGGCGCGAGCAGGCCGAAACGCCGCTCGCTCAGCACCTCGGTCCAGCTCAGCACCGTCAGCATGTCGCTATCGAACAGCGTGATGCGGATCGTCGAGAGCGAATAGGTTTCGATGCTCGCGAACGGCGTCGCGCCATCGGAAAACACGTATTCGTAGGCTTCGCGGCGCGGCGAACTGCGCGGCGGCACGATCCACTGATAGTTGCGCAACGCGTCCGCCGTCACGACGGTCTCGCGCGCGAGCGGATGATCGCGGCGCGCGACCACGCAATAACGCTCGTGATAAAGCGGCGACTCGACGAAATCGAACGACGCATCCGGCTGCTTGAGCACGCCCAGCATGAAGTCGATTTCGCCGCGCAGCAGTTTGGTGAGCAACTGATCGTAGGTGCCGTTGATCACCACCACGCGCGCATCGGGAAACTGCGCGCTCAACTCGCGGATCGCGCTCACGATAAGAATCGACGGATCGAGCAGCAGCACGCCCACCGTCACGCTCAGCTCGCGCGGAAACTGATACGCGTGCAGCGCGTCGGTCATCGCGGCGATCAGGTTCGAGATCGTCTTGAGCTGGCGCGCGAAGGTCTTTCCAGCCTCGGTCGTCGTGACGCCCGAGGCCGAATGGCGGTAAAGGGGCGCGCCGAGATTCTGTTCAAGCGTGCGCGCGGCGCGCTGCAACGACGCCTCCGTGATGCTGAGCAGGCGCGCCGCCGCGCGAAACGAGCCGCACTCCGCGATGGCGATCAGGCAGCGCATCTGCGTGCGCGTGATGCCGCCCACCAACACCGCCGCCGCGACGTTGCGCGTGCTGCCCACCTCGCTCACCGCGTCCTGCGCCGCTTGCAGGATCTTGCGCGTGCGCACCAGCGCCGCCACACCGGCAGGCGCCAGCCACGTGCCCGTGGTCGAGCGCTCGAACAGGCTCACGCCCATCAGCGACTCGAACGCCGCGAGACACGAGGTGGTCGCCGGCTGCGAACGCAGCAGTTCCTGCGAAGCCTGCGTCACGTTCTCATGCCGCGCGACCGCCTCGAACACGCGCAACTGCCAGAGACTCGGCTGTTCGACCGCGGCTTCAATCTGCTCGATGGGTGACGCCACGACCGATGCCATGATGCCGCTTTCCGATAAGGAGAAGGTTTCCATATAGCACAGCGCTCCGGCAGTGCGCGACCAGGTTTCCTACCCGGTCACGCGGTTGCGCAGCGTACCGATGCGCTCGATGGTGATTGCGCATTCGTCGCCGGGCTTCATGAAAACGGGCGGCGTGCGCGAGAAACCGACGCCGCTCGGCGTGCCCGTCGCGAGAATATCGCCTGCGTGCAGCGGCGCAATCGACGAGACATATTCGATGAAGCGCGGAATCTTGTGCACCATGCTCGCCGCCGTGTCGTCCTGCATGATCTGACCATTGAGCGTCGTCTGGATGCGCAGCGCCCCGACGTCGCCGACTTCATCGCGCGGCACGATCCAGGGACCGATCGCCCCGCTCTGATAGAAGTTCTTGCCGGGCGTGATCTGGCGCGTATGGAACTGCCAGTCGCGCACGCTGCCTTCGTTCATGATCGTGTAGCCCGCCACGTGCTCGAACGCGTTCTCCGCCTTCACGCGATAACCGGGCTTGCCGATCACCACGACGAGTTCGCCCTCGTAGTCGAACTGCTCGCTCACGCCCGGATGGCGCAGCGCCTGGCCGTGGCCGACGAGCGAGTCGCTGGCGCGCGCGAACAGCGCCGGCTGCTTCGGCAATTCCTGCACGCGTCCCGCGCCCTGCACTTCGTTGTGATGCTCGACGTAGTTGAGCGCGAGGCACCAGATATGGACCGGATGCGCGATCGGCGGCAAGAAGGTGATGTCGGCGAGCGCGTAATCGGGACGCGCATCGGCCTGCGCGAACGCCTCGCGCGGCAGGTCCGCTTCGCAGAACGCCTTGAGCGTCGGGAAGCGATCGCCGATGCGCTTGCCGAGATCGATCACGTTATCGCCGTCGACGATGCCCCACGTCTCGCGGCCGTCAACCAGAAAGCTTGCATATTTCATGCGGTTTCTCCTCACTATTACGATTTGCGGATGGCGCTCAAACGCGACGGGACTCAGACGAGCCCGGCGTAAGAACCGCCGTCGAGTTGCAGGTTCTGTCCCGAGATGAAGCCCGCCTGCGCGCTGCACAGGAACGCACAGGCGTCGCCGAATTCCATCGGATCGCCGAGGCGTTTCGCGGCGATCGTCGCGGCAATGCGCTGCTTCGCTTCGGCGACCGTGATGCCGTCCTTCTTGGACATGCGATCGGCCATATAGCGCTGACGATCGGTGTCGAAGCGTTCGGGCAGCATGTTGTTGATCGTGACGTTATCGACCACCGAATCGCGCTGCACCGACTTGCTGAGCGCCGTGAGCCCCGCGCGCACGGCGGCGGACAGCCCCATCGTCGCGCTCGGCGACTTCACCATCGCCGAGGTGATGTTGACGATGCGGCCGAACTTGCGGCTGCGCATGCCGGGCACGAAGTGCTTGATCAGGAAGATCGGGGCGAGCATGTTGCCCTCGACCGCGCCGAGCCAGTCCTCGCGGCTCCAGTCGGCGATCTTGCCCGGCTCCGGGCCCGCGTTGTTGTTGACGAGAATGTCCGGCTCCGGGCAGGCGGCCGCGAGCGCCTCGCGCCCCGCTTCGGTGGTCAGATCGGCGACCACGATCTCCGGGCGGTTGCCCGTGGCCGCCTCGATCTG
Organism: Paraburkholderia tropica; assembly: GCF_914484835.1. Taxonomy (GTDB): domain Bacteria; phylum Pseudomonadota; class Gammaproteobacteria; order Burkholderiales; family Burkholderiaceae; genus Paraburkholderia; species Paraburkholderia tropica_A. The sequence goes on along the minus strand of NZ_CAJZAR010000062.1, from coordinate 384,830 downwards.
CTGCGCGGCCGTTTCCAGCGCGTCGGCGTGACGTCCGTTGATGAAGACGCGGCATCCTTCGCGCGCCAGCGCCGTGGCGCAGGCGAGTCCGAGGCCGCGCGACGAGGCGCATACGAGCGCCGTTTTTCCGGCGATTCCAAGATTCATGTGGCTCTCTCTGGGAGGTGTCGATCAGTCCTGGCAGCGATACTTCAGGCCGGGATAGACATGCAGGGCGTTGTTGCAGAACACGTCGTGGCGATGCGCGTCGCACAGATGCGGCGTGGCGCTCACGTAGCGGCGCGTGTCGTCGTAGTTATGGCCGGTGCGCGGATCGACGCCCTTGACCGCGCCGATCATCTCCGAGCCGAACAGAATGTTCCGGTGCGGCACGACTTCGGCAAGCAGGTTCACGCCCGCCTGGTGATACACGCAGGTGTCGAAGAACAGGTTGTTCATCAGGCCGTCTTCGAGCGTCTTGAAGCCCATGTCCTGCGCGAGTCCGCGATAGCGTCCCCAGTGATACGGCACCGCGCCGCCGCCGTGCGGAATGACGAAGCGCAGCGTCGGGAAGTCCTCGAACAGTTGCGGCGCGAGCAGGAACTGCATGAACGCCGTGGTGTCGCCGTTCAGATAGTGCGCGCCGACGTGGTGAAAGCACGGATTGCACGAGCTGCTCACGTGGATCATCGCCGGCACGTCGAGTTCGACCATCTTCTCGTAGAGCGGGTAGTAGCGGCGGTCGGTGAGCGGCGAATCGGTCCAGTAGCCGCCCGACGGATCGGGATTCAGATTGCAGCCGACGAAACCGAGTTCGGTCACGCAGCGCTCCAGCTCCGCGACACACGCGCTCACGTCCTTGCCCGGCGATTGCGGCAGCTGGCACACGCCGGCGAAATTGCGCGGATAAAGCTGCACGACGCGATGAATCAGGTCGTTGCAGACGCGCGCCCATTCGATGCCCTGCTCGAGCGTGCCGAGGTGATGGCCCATCTGTCCCGCGATCGGCGAGAACAGCGTGAGGTCGAGGCCGCGCTCGCGCTGCGCCTTGAGCTGGCCGTTTTCGAGCGCGTCGCGCAGTTCGTCGTCGCTGATATCGAGCGGCGCGCCATAGACGGGGCCTGCGTGTTCGAGCTGACGGCGGCGCCATTCGTGCAGCGCCTTGGGAACGGTCGTGAAGTGACCGTGACAATCGATGATCATGGCATTCGGCCTGGTAATGAAAGTGAAAGTGACGATTGATCAGTCCTGCCAGGCAACGATCGGCGTGGCCTGTTTGACGAAGCGCTCGGGCGGCTTTTCGCCCGTGTCGTAGCTCATGCCGTCACCGATGCGGATGCGGTTGAACCCGCTCGCCGCGGTCATGCGCTCCTGCGAGATCCAGTGTTCGTGCATCTGCCCGAACGGGCTCATCCAGTAGTCGAAAATCTGGCTGCCGAGCGCGTGTCGGCCAATGCCGCGCACGTGGTCGTATTCGCGCTGCGCGAGATGGTCGTAGCCGAAGAAAATATCGTCGACGCCTTCCACCTGATACGAGACGTGATGCAATCCCGCGCGCGGGCCGCGCAGCAGAAACACGACGTGATGATCGACCGGCGTCTCGCCGAGATCGACGCGGCTGAAGCGGCCGATCACGTTGTCGGGTTCGCCGACGAACAGCTCGTCGGTCGGCAGCAGGCCGAGCGTGCGCTGATACCACGCGATCGACTGCTGCAATTGCGGCGTGGCGAACGCCGTATGCGCGATGCGCTCCACGCGCGCCGCGCCGAGCGCGCGGCTCTCGCCCGTCTCGCCGCGCACGAGCGCACGCGGTGTCAGACGCGCTACCGGCTCGCGCGCCGTAACGAATTCGAGCCAGAAACCGTCCGGGTCCTGAACGCGCACGCGCTGGCCGCCGCCGGGGCCGTCGATCTGTTCGATGCCGCGCGCGCCGGGCAGCTTCGCCACCTCGCCGAGCAGCGCGGGGGCGCGCAGTTCATAGGCGCAACTCACGACGCCGGGGTCGCCCAGTTCGGTCACGTGCAGGAAAGGCGCTTCGCCCACGCCGCGCATGTAGAGGCGCTGGGCGTCGCGATGGACTTTCACCATGCCGAAGTCGGTGAGAAAGGCTTCCATGCGCCCCAGGTCGGGGGCGCTCAGCCGGACATAGGCGATACCTGAAATGGTCGAGGCCAAGTGTGTCTCCTTGCGTGCGTCAGTTCTTCGATGCGTCAGGCCAGGATATCCAGCACCGGGCCATACAACTCTTCCAGCGTATAGCGGCGCGTGATGAGCCGCTGTTCGAATGCGTACCGTATCGCCAGTTCGAGAGCCGGCGCCAGTTCCGCAAAACCCTTAGGCTGCAGATCGACGCCGCCCGGCGGCTTGCCCGCGAGCGCGCGTTCGCGCGCCTCGCACAGCAGCCGGTAGATTTCGCGCACCGCGTCCGGCCGCGACTCGGCCAGCGAGCGCTTGACCGTGACCACGTGGTTGATCGGCACCGCATGCGTGCGCGCGTGCCAGGCCGCCGCCGCTTCGGCGGGCGTGGGAATCAGCGCCCGGATGCCCGGCTCGCCCGACAGCCCGCCGCCCGCGATGATGGCGTCCACTTCGCCCGCGCGCAGCATCGCTTCGAGACTCGCCGTGGAGGCGAGCCGCGAAACCCACGCGGGCTCCGCGTAGTCCGCCACGTGCGCCTCTTCCTGGCTCAGCCATTGCACATCGGCAAGCTGCACGCCGTAGTCGTCGGTGAGGATGCCGCGCACCCAGGTGGGCGTGGTCTGCGTGTAGGCGCGCATCGCCACACGGCGGCCGGCCAGCTCGCGCGCCGTGAACGTCGCGCCATCGCGCACGACGAGGCTCTTGTGATGGAACCCGCCATTCATCACGAACGGCAGCATCACATAGGGTTTGCCCGCCTCGAAAGCCTGCAGGAAGGTGACGATGGCGAGTTCGGCCACGTCGTATTTCTCGTGACGCACCACGTCCTTGAAGGCCTTCTGCGCGGTGTCCACGTCGGCGAAATCGAGTCGCACGAGCGACGAGGCAAGCGTGCCGTCCTTGAGCGGCTGGGTCTTGGGATACGTGCCCAGCATCGTGGACACGGAAAGCAGGGAAGCGGTATTCATCGTTTCCTCGATAAGCATGCTGTGACTAGACCGCGTTCGGGTCGAGAAACGCCGCGGCGAGCGGCGGACGCTGCGCGATCAGGCGCTGCGCGTGGGCGTAGTCCACGAGCGCCTCGAACGACTTCGCGTTCTGCGCGAGGCCATAGGGCAACGGATCGCCAACCACATCGGCAAGACGCCGGTAGCGCTTGTCCTCGGGACCGTCCGCCTCCCCGCTTCGCACGCGCGCGAGATAGTTCTCCTTGGTCTGCGCGAACGCTTCGAACAGGCGACGCGGCAGATCCGGCGAGCGCGCAAGCACCTCGTTGCGGACCACGATCACGCCATGCAGCGGATAGATGCCGGTGCGCCGATACCAGTCTGCCTCGCGTGCAGCAGCGTCCTCGACCAGATCGACGAGCCGGTCGTCGAGATCCGCACCGACGCCCGCGAGACCGCCGAAGCCGGCTTGCAGCTCGCCATCGTTCATCATCTGCGCGAGCGATGCGCCGCTCGCCACGCGCCGCACGTTCGCGGGCAGCACGAAGGTCTCGACGTTCTCGTCTTCTTCCGTGAGCCACGTGACCTTGTCGAAGTCCACGCCGTATTCATCGGCGAGAATGCCGCGCGTCCACACGGCAGCCGTCACCGAATAGGCGCGCACGCCCACTGCCCGCCCTTCCAGATCTTTCGGATACCGAATCGATGAATCTTTCAGACGCTGCAAACCCGCGTGGCGAAAGCGGCGCGTCATCGGCAAGGCGAGCGCCGTGATGGGCGCGCCTGCTGCGTGCGCCATCAGATACGACGTCGGCGCCATTTCGCAGATGTCGTAAGGCTGGCTGCGCGCCATGCTGCGATAGGCGTCGGGCATGCGCTTGACGTCGATGAACGCCAGTTCGGCGCCTTCCACGCTCACCGCGCCGCTGCGCAGATCCTCGACCTGACCATGACGGCCGAGAACGATGGAATATTTTTCAGTCATGTCGATGTCTCCCTGTCTGCGTCGATGGCACGCTCAAACACGGTCCGCCAGTTGACGGCCCTTGTCCAGCGCACCGAAATCGCGCTTCGGGAACGTCATCAGGAAGCGATAACCTTCGTCGATGACGCGCGACACGTTGTTCTCGTTCACGTGCGGATGACCGACCGGAATGTTGTACGCCTTGCCGATCTCGCGCACGTGCGCCATCAGCCGCAGCAGTTCCGGGTTGTCGTATTCGCGCGGACAGCCCAGCTCCTGTGTGAGATCGCCCTCGCCGATCAGCAGCACGCCGATACCCGGCACGCGCTTGACCATCTCTTCCAGGTTCTCGATCGCCGCCGTGTCCTCGATCATCAAGGTCACGAGAATTTCGCCTTCCGGTGCGAGCGGCCAGACGTCGGCCTTGCGGTAATACTCCTGCTGCGAGAGGCCCCAATAGCGTGCGGCGGGCATCGGCGCGTCGCCGCGCAAACCGGCCGGTTCGTAAAGCGGCTTACCCGGCAGACGCGGATAACGGCAAGCCGCCACCGCGTTATAGGCCTGCTCTGCCGTGCTGATGCGCGGCCACACGATGCCGTACGCGCCGAGATCGAGCGCCTGCTTGGCGAACCATTGGTTCATCTCGCTGCCGCTCGGCGGAATGCGCACGAGCGGCGTCATCTGGCAGGCGACCGAAGCGCTCTGCGCGATGCGCTGACGCAGCAGCAGAAACTGCATGGCGTTGCGCAGCGCGCCGATGTCCCAGGGCGTGTGTTCGAGTTCGAAGACCACGCCGTCATTCGACGACTGCGCGAAGCTGACCGCGTTCTCGATCTCGGCCTGAATGAAGGAGGTAAAGGCGATGCCGCGTCCGCTTTCCAGCGCGCGGATGATGCCGTTGAGTCGTTCCGACATGTCGATCCTCTCCGCTCTCAAAGAATGGCGCCGCAGAACGCGTCGCCTGCCTGCGCAGGCAGTTGTTTTTCCGTCCAGCTTTCGCTGCCGTCAGTCGTGAAGAACACCTGGCCGCCGCGCGTGACCGTGATCACGCCATCGGGATCGCTCACGTGCGTGCCGAAGCCCATCATCGTGCTGCGCGGCTCGACGGCCGAGTCGGCGCGCGCCCATGTCTTGCCGAGGTCGTCGCTCACATACAGCGCGCCCGCCTCACTGCGTGACGAGATGCTGAAGCAGGCATACATTTTCTTCGGAGTCCCAAATACAAAGCGACATTCACGCGTGTATTGAAACGGTGCGAACTTCCCCACTTCGAGATCGCGGAAGGTTTTACCCTTGTCCGTGCTTTCGAAGATGCCGAGACGGCAGATATAGAACAGCGAATCGGGCGTGGCCGGCGTCGTGCAGACCGAATGGGCATCGAACATGCCTTCGGTGTCGTCGTCGGTTTCGATCTTGCTCTTGAGATGCGGCGCATCGGCCAGCTTCACGAGGCCTTCGGGCTCGCCGCGCCAGGTTTCACCGCCGTCCTCGCTGACGAGGAAACCGTTGATCTCGGCGCAGGCGTACATGATCGCGGGATTCGTCGGGTGAAACGCAATGCGCATGACGCGCGAGTGGCCGAAGCGGATCTGGAAGCGTTCAGGATGATGCGCATGGCACTTGCGCCAGGTTTCGCCGCCATCGTCGCTACGATAAACGCCGACTGGGCCGGTGCCCGCGAACAGCACGTCGGGTTTTTGCGGATGGACGACGACGGTCCAGAACTGCACATCTTCGTCGGTCACGTTCAGCTTGTGCCACGACTCGCCGCCATCGGTCGAACGGAACACGCCCTTGCGCGCCGCCACGTAGATCACATTCTCACGCGTGGGATGCGGCGTGATCGCCTGCACCGACGCATCGGCCGGAATATCGCTCACCTGCTCCCATTCGCCGCCGGGTTCGAGTCTGAACAGCGAACCGATCGCCTCGGGCCGCGTAACGGCGGTGCCGACCAACATCAATTTGCGCATAACGCCTCCATCGTTTTCGTGCCGCGCGCCATCGGCGCGGGCCTTGTGTCGATTCATCCGGGCGTTGGTCCCGGTTGTCTTCAACTGACGGAATGCAGTGTATGGCGGGGCGGCTACGCTTTGTCATTCGAAATGAGCCGTCGCGATCAGTTCTTGCTGAGTCGGGCCGCTAGGCGCGCGCACGCTGAAGAGGAAGTGGTCTGGAAGGAAAATTGAAAAGCGTTAAACGGTGGAGCGGAGGTTTCTCTGCCGTGGCTACGTGTGCCGAGTCCTTGAGCCGACCGACAACTTGCCGGATCTTTAAGTGCCCGGTGCTAACTATTCCACCCAAGATCGCGCGATATCGCATTCGCCGTTTCCAGTAACGGCTCCAGCATGAGTTTCTGCATCGCCTCGAGGTCATGGATCGCCTTGAGTTCGATGACCGACACCGCCGCGACCACCTGTCCGCTCACGTCGCGAATGGGCGCTCCGATACTCGTCACGTAATCCTCGCGCTCGCCGTCGTCGGTCGCCCAGCCGCGCTCGCGCACTGCCCGGAGTTCACGCTCCAGCGCCTCATAGGAAACCAGGCTCGTCGGCGAGTGCTTCTCAAACACATAATTCTCGAAAAGCGCCGCTCTCGCGTCATCGGGCAGAGACGCGAGAATGCATTTCGCGACACTCGCCGTATGCAGACAGACCGCCTGACCGATGCGCGACGTCAGGCGAATGGACCGCTTGGGCTCGATCTTGTCGATATAGACGATCGTGTCGTGCTGCAACTCGGCAAGATGCACGGTCTGATCGCGCAACTCGCTCAAGGCAACGAGATGCGGATGCGCAAGCTGCGCGAGATTGAACTGGTCCTGCGCGCGATGCGCTAGAGACACGATGCCAGGCCCGACACCATAACGCCCGTCCGCGAGCTTGCGCAGCAGCCGTTGCGCCTGCAACACCTCCATGATGCGCAGCGCGGTCGAACGATGAACGTCGAGCCGACGCGCGACCTCCGCCGGCGTTTGTGGTCCGTCGCCCAGCAAAATCAGCACGTCGATCGCGCGTTCGATGCTTTGTGACACGGCTTTTCTCCTCTCTCTATCGCGGCCGGACGCCCAGCCGTCGCGGAAAAATCGACGCGGCGCACGCATGCCTACGCGTTTTCCCTTGGTTGCCCCGACGACCTGCGAAGGGTAACGTCGAGCCTGTGTTGCGAAATATACATCCGTGTTGCGTATTACGCAACAAATTAGATTGCGGCACACACGTCAAACCTGAAGGAGGACATCAACGTGTACAAGGTGTACGTCACCGACCACGATTACCCCGACCTCGCCATCGAGGAATCCGTGCTGGCTCCCATCGGGGCGCAGGTTATCGGGTTACAGGACCGCTCGGGTGCGCATCTCGCAGAAACCGCACGCGACGCCGATGCACTGATGCAGCAATACGCCAGGATTTCCGCCGATACGATCGGCTCGCTCGAGCAATGCAAGGTCATCGCACGCTACGGCATCGGCCTCGACATCCTCGATGTCAAGGCGGCCCACGCGGCGGGCATCGTCGTCACCAACGTGCCGGACTATTGTCTCGAAGAGGTGGCGGATCATTCCATCAGCATGGCCCTCACGCTGCTGCGCTCGATTCCCACCTACGCCGACGCCACGCGGCGCGGAACCTGGCACTGGTCGGCCTGGAACCGGCCTATCCGGCGGTTGCGCGGCAGCGTGTTCGGCCTTGTCGGGTTCGGGCGCATCGCGCAGAACATGGCGCGCAAACTCAAGCCGTTCGGGCTGGAGCTGCTCGCGTACGACCCGTATGTTTCGGCTGGCGTGATGCAATCCCACGGCGTGCGCAAGGTCGACCTCGACGAACTGCTTCGTCACGCCGATCTCGTCGACGTGATGTGCCCGTACACGCCCGAAACGCATCACCTGATCGACGAAGCAGCCATCGAGCGCATGAAACCCGGCGCGCTGCTGGTCAATTGCGCGCGCGGCAAGATCGTCGACAACGCGGCGCTGCATCGCGCGCTCACCAGCGGCCGGCTCGCCGCGGCGGCGCTCGACGACACCGAGGAAGAACCCGCCAAGCAAACCGACTGGTCGCCGGGCGACAACCCGCTGTTCGCGCTCGACAACTGCATCATCACGCCGCATGTCGCCTATGTTTCGGAAGATGCGCTGCACGAGGCTCGCCGCGTCGCCGCCGAAAACGTGCGTGCCGTGCTGCTGGGACAGGTGCCGCCTAACGCGGTGCCTTTTCGCAACTGATCTTTTAGTACTACTTCAGGAATAGAAATGAGCATCATCATCAACCCGCGTCCCGAGTTGAACGCCGACCTGATCGCGCGATTCGTCGCCATGGCCGACGTCATGTCGCTTTCCTGTGTGGTATCCGACGCGTTTGAGCGCAACGGCACCATGCGCCACGACATCAAGCCGCGCGCGGCCGATCACAAGATCATCGGCCCCGCCTTGACGGTTCAGTTGACGGCGGGCGACATCGTCGACTGCCTCGAAATCTTCACGGTCGCGCGTCCCGGCGACGTCGTCGTGATCGACGCATTCGGCGAAACCGAAACGTCGATCTGGGGCGGCCTCATGACGGGGCTCGCGAAGAACGCGGGAATCGTCGGTGCGGTGATCGACGGAAGCTGCCGCGACACCGACGAAGCGCGCTTCCTCGATTTCCCGATCTCGTCAAAGGCCGTCGGCCCGCGCCAGGCGCACACGGCACTCTCGGGACGCCGCGAGCCGCTTAAGGTCAACGTTCCCGTCTCGTGCGGCGGCGTGATCGTCAACCCGGGCGACCTCGTGGTCGCCGACGAAATCGGCGTGGCGGTGGTGCCAGTCGCGCAGATGGCCGAGGTTCACGAACGCGCCGCAACGATCGCGCGCAACGAAGCGCAAATGCGCGAACTCATCCTGGAAGGCAAGACCTTCCAGGACCTGCTCGCGAAGTTCGGACGCATCTAGTCCGCGCGCCTGCAGGCTGGCAGACAAGAAGGAGACACCGTATGCATACCCATCTCAAAGGCGCGCCGATGCGCGCGCTACCCAAACCGCGAGGCCGACGCCGCTGGTACGTCCTCGCCCTGCTGTGCCTGCTCGCGCTGGTGAACAACATCGACCGCCTCGCCTTGTCGATCGCCGCGCCTGCCATGCAGGCCGATCTCGGCATCACCGCGACCGAAATCGGCCTGCTGGGCAGCGCGTTTTCGCTCTTTTACGCGTTCGGCCAATTGCCCGCGGGCTGGTTCGTCGATCGCTTCGGGCCGCGCTGGCTGCTGGGCATTTCGGTCACGGTCTGGAGCGCGGCGACCGCCGCCATGGGGATTTCGAATTCGCTCGGCGCATTCGTCTGCGCCCGCGCGGCACTTGGCATCGCCGAAGCGCCATCCTTGCCGTCCACCAACAAGATCGTGACGCAATGGTTTCCGCGCCGCGAGCAAGGCATCGCCAACGCAAGCTGGGACGCGGCGCTGAAAGTCGGCCCCGCCTTTCTGACGTTTGCGCTCGTGTGGGTCGTGGCGGAACTCGGCTGGCGCACGATGTTTTACTTTGCGGGCGCCGCCGGCATTGTCGTCGCCGTCGTCTTCCTGGCGAGTTTCCGCGACGTGGATCGCTGTCAGCATCTGGGCGACGAGGAACGCCAATGGATCGATCAGGATCACGAATCATCATCCAGAACGGAATCACGCGTACCCTGGTTCACGCTGTTCAAACGCCGCAGCATGTGGGGCATGATGGCCGGCTTCTTCTGCAACATGTGGGTCTACCAGACCTTCCTGGTCTTCATTCCGCTTTTCATCATCAAGCAGTTCGGCGTGAAATTCGCATCGCTCGGCCTGATCGCCAGCGTGCCGTGGATCGGCGCCATCATCGGCGACCTAGCCAGCGGAGTCCTCTCAGGCAAGCTCGCCGCACGACCCGGCTGGAGCACCCTGCGCGCCAAGAAAGTCACGCTCGTAGGCGCCCTGCTGCTGCAGGCGGTCGTGCTGGCGCTGCTGCCGCTCAACAGCCTCTTCGGCGCGACGCAAGGTCTGACGTTCGCCGTTCTGCTGATGGCGTTCGCGCTCGGCTTCAACGGCGCGGTGGTGGCGCATGCGTGGTCGCTGCCTGCCGAAGTCACTGCGCCGTCGACGGTTGCTTCGGTCGGCGCGGTGCAGAACTTCGGGGGCTTTCTCGGCGCGACGGTTTCGCCGCTCGTCGCGGGCGTGATCGTGGATGCCACAGGGTCGTTCGCGTCGGTGTTCGTCATATCGGCATTCGTTTCCGTGCTGGGCGCCGGCATCTATCACCGGTTCGTGCGCCAGCCGATCATCGCCGTGCAAGAAGACGCGTTGAACGCCTCCATCCAGATCTCCGCTACCTGAACAACCCGTTGCTTCGTTCAAGAAAACTCTCCAACGATCAAGGACGTCGATGATGAAACTACGTAACCTGCCCCTGCTCGCGATCGCGGCCCTCTTCGCCTTCAATGCTGGCGTGGCCCACGCCGCGGACGGCACTTCCATTGCCGGTATCGTCTTTCAACAGGACATGTTCATGCGCAGCGTCGCTCGCGGCATGAGCGACGAAGCCAAGGCGGAAGACGTCACCCTGCTCGACGGCAACTCCGACAACAAGGCCGAAAAGGAAGCCAGCCTGATCGACACCTACGTGGCGCGCGGCGTGAAGGCCATCGTCATTGCGCCGCTCAGCGATCAGGCGTCGATTCCCGCACTCAAGCGGGCGCACGACAAAGGCGTACAGATCGTCACGTGGACCACCGATATCAAGGCCGACTTTCCGGTCGCGCGCGTCGGTTCATCCGGCGCGATCATGGGCGGCGGAACCGGCAAGGCCGCCGCTCGCTTCATCAAGGAGAAACTCGGCGGCTCCGCCACGGTTGGACTGATCGGCTTCAAGGCGCAACTGCCGGAGTTGAGCAACGCGCGCACGCAAGGCTTCCTCACCGAAGCGCGCAAGGGCGGCAAGCTCAATGTGGTCGCGGAGCAGGATGCGTGGCTCGCGGAAAAAGCCGTGAGCGTGGTCAGCGACATGCTCACGGCCAACCCCAACATCAATGTCATCTACGCGGCCAACGAAGGCGGCACCGTGGGCGCGGTCCAGGCCGTGCGGCGCATGAACAAGCAGGGCAAAGTCTTCGTCTTCGGCACCGACGGCTCCGAGCAGTTGACGAGCTTTCTTCAGGATAACGACGACGTGCTGGTGGCCACCACCGCCGCACAGCCCAGGCTGATCGGCCGCGAAGCAGTCAAGACGGCGCTCAAGGCCGTCAAGGGACAGCCGGTGGACAAGGTCATCGAGGTGCCCGCCGTGCCGCTGAGCCGCGACGATCCCAAGACGCTCGCCAATTACGCCGCGAGCCTCAAAAATGTCAATTGAAATCCCGGCTGACACGCCTGCCGCGCTCGCGCCCGGCTCCGACGAACGAGCACGCTATCCGACGACCGCGCGTATCGAAGCGCGCGGCTTGTCCCGCAGCTTTGGCGCCAGCGTCGCGCTCAGGCCCTTCACGCACACGTTCGAGCCCGGGCAAATTCACGCGCTGATGGGCAAGAACGGCTCAGGCAAGTCGACGTTGCTGAAGATCCTGGCCGGTTCGATTCGCGCGGACGCGGGCAAGCTCCTCATCAACGGTGAAGCGTGCGACTTCCATCACCCGTCCGATGCGTTCGACGCCGGCATCCGCATGGTGCACCAGGAGTTGTCGCTCGTGCCCACGCTCTCGGTCGCCGAGAACATTTTCCTCGGACGCTTGCCGATTGCGCGCAAAGGGTTTGTGCGCGGCATCGACTGGAAACAGCTGCGCGAGGACGCCGTCCGCATGCTCGAAAGCACCGGGCTGGAGATCCCGCCGGACGTGCTGGTGTCGAAGCTGCCGGTCGGTCAGCAGCAGATGGTCGAGATCGTCAAGGCTTACGCGACCTCGCCCGCCGTGCTGCTGCTCGACGAGCCGACTTCGGCGCTTAGTCATCGCGAAGTCGAGCGCCTCTTCATGCTGGTGCGCCGCCTGCGCGCGCACGGCGTGACGATGCTGTACATCACGCACCGCATGAACGAGATCTTCGATATTGCCGATACCTGCACGGTGCTGCGCGACGGCGACCACATCAGTTCGGTGCCGATCGCGCAGACGAGCCCCAAGGAAGTCGTGCGCGCCATGTTCGGCGAGCATCACATGCCGGCGCGCGTCCAGCCGCGCCAGCTCGGCGCAGATCAGCCCGCGCTCTCGGTTCGGCACCTGCATCGCAAAGGCGTATTCGAGGACATCCATTTCGATTTGCGGCGCGGTGAAGTGCTGGGCATCGCGGGCATGCTCGGCGCGGGACGCACCGAACTGCTCCGTTCAATCTTCGGTGCGGACCCGCTCGATGGCGGCACGATCGAACTGCACGGCGAAACCGTCGACACCCCCTCGCCCGCCGCCATGAAAAAGCGCGGCCTGGGCTACACGCCGGAGAACCGCAAGGAGCACGCACTCGTCCAGACGCATTCCATTCACGCGAATCTGTGCCTGGCCGGTCTTGCGCGCTTGTCGCGCTTCGGTTTCGTCAACAGCCGGATGGAAGCGGAGCCGGTCCGCCGGCAGATCGCAGAAATGGCCATCAAGGCGCAGGACGCGCAACTGCCGGTGTCGTCGATGTCGGGCGGCAACCAGCAAAAGGTCGTGCTGGGCAACTGGTTCAACACGGATCCGCGCGTGATGTTCTTCGATGAACCGAGCCGTGGCATCGACATCCAGGCGAAGGAGCAGATCTTCAGCATCATCCGCGAAAAGACCTTGCACGGCATGAGCGCGATCGTGGTGTCGAGCGAGCCCGAGGAATTGCTCGAGGTTTGCGATCGCATCCTCGTCATGCATCACGGGCGGCTCGTGGCCGAGGTCGACCCGCAAACGATCGCACTCGACGATCTTTACCAAATCATGATGGAGGGCGTGCAATGAACGCCAAAGAAAGCACCTTGACGAGCACGACGTCGCCCGCGAGAACGCGGCAGCCCACGGACGGGCTGCTCTATCGCTACATGCTCGAGGTCGTGCTGATTCTCGTGGCCGTCATGCTCACGATCTACGCGCCGGGCTTTTCCACGCTGTCCAACCTGCTCAATGTGATGCGGGCGATCTCCATGCTCGGCCTCGTCGCCTGCGGCATGACCGCCGTGATCATCTGCGCCGAAATCGATCTTTCGGTCGGCTCGGGCATGGCGCTGGCAGGCTGCATTCTCGCGTGGGTGGTGGGCATCTGCACGCCGCTGGTTGGGAGCGTTGCGGCGGTCGTGCTCGGCGCGTGCGCCGCAATCGTCTGCGGCATGGCTTGCGGCGCGTTCAGTGGCGCGATGAAGGCGGTGTTCAATGTGCCGACCTTCATTACGACGCTCGGTTTGTTTACCGCGCTGCGCGGCGCCGCCAATCTGATCACGGGCGGCTACCCGCTGGCGACGTTTCCCGGCTGGTTCGATTTTGTCGGCAACGGCGCCTTGTTTGGCCTGCCGTTTCCGGCCTTCGTCTTCGTGGCGGTGGTGCTCATCATGCACTTCGTGATGAATTACACCACGTTCGGCCGCGCCGTCTATGCAGTCGGCGGCAATCCTGAGGCAGCGCGCCTCTCGGGCATCAAGGTGTCGTGGATCAAGACCGCCACACTGGTGCTGACCGGCGGTCTTGCCGCGGTGAGCGGCATTCTGATCGCCTCGCAGATTGGCTCGGGCACCGGCACGACCGCCACCGGCATGGAACTCGACGTGATCGCCGCGACCATCATCGGCGGAACCAGTCTGTTCGGCGGCAAAGGGCGCATCTGGGGCACCTTTGTCGGCGTGCTGTTTCTTGGCGTGATCGGCAATGGCATGACGCTGCTGAATGTTTCTGAGTACTGGCAGTATGTCGTGCGCGGCGGCCTGATTGTCGGCGCGGTCATGCTCAGCCAGGTGACCGACAAGCGTCGCTGAACATCTCTCCAATCGACATGTTGCGTGGCGCGGCGTTCAATACCGATGCCGCCCACGCAACCACCGCAATGTGCAGAACGCGCCGCGGCGCGTTCAAACGTTAAGCAGGCTTGATGACGTGACGATACTTCTGCGCATTCTCTCTCGTTACGCCGACGCTCTGCCCCGGCTTATACAGCCCGGATCCCAACCCAAAGCCATTCGCGCCCGCCGCCGTCAAAGACACGATATCGGCGGGCTGCACGCCACCCACGGGAATCAACACCGTATCCGCAGGCATGACGCTGCGCCACGCCTTGAGCACGCGCGGGCCCAACTGCTCGAACGGAAACAGCTTAAGCACATCCGCGCCGCAATTCAGCGCGGCGAAGGCTTCGGTCGGCGTGGCCACACCCGGCGCCGTCGCGAGACCGCACTCGCGCGCGGTCTCAATCACCGCCGGATCGCCATGCGGCATGACGATCAATTGACCGCCGCCCGCCTGTACGTCGCGCACTTCGTGCGGACGCAGAACCGTACCCGCGCCCACGATGGCGTCGGCGGGCAACGCTTGCCGGATCGCGTGAATGCTGTCTATCGGGCGTGGCGAATTGAGCGGCACCTCGATGATGCGGAATCCCGCTTCGTATAACACGCTTGCGTGAGCAGCGGCATCCTGCACCGTAATGCCACGCAAAATGGCGATCAACGGGCAGGCGTTTAGCGCCGCATTCAGTTGCGAGCGGATCGCCAGACGCGGCGAATCATCGGATTCGAAATTCATGATCGGATTGTTCATTCAGGGATTCAGTGAGCGCGTGCGATCGCTGGCAGCAGCCCCGCGTCGCGTGCGATATGGAAGAGTCCGTGCTCGGTTGTTCCGTGAAGGATGCGCGCCTCGGCGGCGCCGATTCGAGCGAGCGCAGTGCGATACCGTTCACACAGGTCCGCCCCGCCGATCAGGCCGAGTTTCCAGTCGTCCAGAGTCGAGTCCTCGCCTGCCAGATGATTCGACAGTCCCGCGAGTTCGTGGCCGATCAACAAGCCCGATAAGTAATCCGATTGCTGTTCCGGCCGCAGCTCACCGGTGAGCCCGAGTGTGCGCGTACTGAAGATGGTAGAAAGCACGCCGGTCGCGCCGCAATGCACGGCCATATCGACACCACGCAGGAACGCTTCATCGTCGCTGCCAGCGCACGGATGCATCGTGCGGCCAAGAATGGTGTAGTCGCGCAGCACGGCGAACACTTCGCCGGTCATGAACGTGAGGAAACGTTCGATATGGCCGTCGACCACGAACGCCCATTTCGCGTGCGTGCCTGGCAAGCCGATCAGCGTCTTGCCGCCAGCGCCGAGTTCGGGCTGCGCCGCCAGCGCGCCGAAGATTTGCGTTTCCTCGCCGCGCATCACGTTAGGGAACGCGCCGTGTTCGATGATGCCCGGCACGATATGGATCGCCGCGCCGCGCGACGAACAGACCGTTTTTAACGCGCCGATCAGCGGTCCGCAGTTCGCGGGCGCGGCGACATAAGGCGCCTCGGCCCAGCCTTGTGCACTGCCGACCATGCCGGCGGCGATCACCGGCACAGCGTGCGCATTCAGCCAGTCGCCGCATAACGATTCGAACACTTCGTCGAAGCCGCCGGACTCGCGCGGCTTCGGCAAATGCATGATGCCGCTGGCTGAATGCCGGGAGTCGAGCACGCCTCCTGTGGCGTCGAACAGATAGGCGCGCAGTGATGACGTGCCCCAATCGAGCCCTATCAGCGCGGGCGTTTCGGTGAATTGAATGTCCATGCATGTTTCCTGCTACAGGAATCCCTGCGCCGGACACTTCGCATCACGCCGCGTATCACAGGCGCCGACGTGCACGGGGCGCGTTGACAATGCACGGTGCGCGCGCTTTCTGTCGCGCGCCACCGCTGCATTGAGGCTATGCCGCGAGGTAACCGCCGTCGACGGCCACGATCGCCGCCGTCATGAACGACGCGGCGGGCGTACACAGAAACAGCGCGACTTGCGCCACTTCTTCCGGCGAACCCCAGCGGCCAAGCGGCGTTCTGCCGAGAATCGCCTGCGAGCGGTCATCGTCGTTCTGAAGCGTCTGGGTCAGCGGCGTCGCGATCCAGCCCGGCGCGACGGCGTTGACGCGAATGCCATCGGCTGCGTAGGCAATCGCCAGCGACTTGGTCAATTGCGCGACCGCGCCCTTGCTCGCGCTATAGGCAGGTACCAGTCCGCCGCCAAAGAAACTCAGCATCGAAGCCGTGTTGACGATGCAGCCCGACGATTGCTTCAACAGCGCGCGTGCGCCCGCGCACACGCGCATGGTGCCGTTCAGATTGATGTCGAGAACCTTTTCGAACACCTCGACCTTGTGCTCGTCGCCGCGCCGGATCACACCGGCGCAATTCACCACGATGTCCAGCCGTTCGAACCGGCCAAGCACCGCATTCACTTCGTCGGTCGAACACACGTCCAGCGCGACCTGTTCCACCGTGCCGGCGAGCGCGTCGGGCGTATCGGCCGGCGGCGGCAAGCCTGCCGCGACGACCTTTGCGCCGAGCTGCGACAGGCCATTGGCAATCGCCGCGCCAATGCCCGTACGACCGCCTGTCACCAGCGCGACTCTCCCTTCGAGGAGTCCTTCTTTGAACGTCATGTCAGTTCCAGAATTAGGGGATTGCTGTTTCAAATTGTCTTCATGTGTACTACTACACGATTTACATAAAATTGAACGGCAACGGTTGACTGAACCTGATTAGCGAATGAATTGATCGACGTAGTCTTCACCCAGTCCGACCGACGCATAGTGTTTTCTGCACATATCGATCTTGGTGAAAACGTCTTCGTAACCGGTGTAGTTGCCGTACGGATCGCAATAGAACATCACGCCGTTCACCTGAAAATAGGTAATCATCTCCTCCACGTCATCCGGCACGTAAAGTGTGTGGGTTTCCCCCGGCGGCTCGTAGACGTAGCTGCCTTCGGTGGCGGTCCAGTCATGCTCCAGATACTTCCAGCGCCCCTTCAGCACCATGCCGTGAACGCTCTGCGGATGGCGATGACGGCTCAGCACGCCCGACTTGCGCACGCGCAGCAGATTCATCCAGTAACCCTGCGATGCGTTCAGGCAGAGAGGACGAAACGAGACATTCTCCGCCTGCGGCACCCATACGCGCTCGTCGTCGGGAATGGCGAACGGCACGACGATTTCCTGCTGGGCCTCCTTGGGAAACGGCAGCTGGTACGGCGTCATGGGGGAATACTTCTCGATGATTTCCGACATGGTAGTTCTCCGTGATGTTTTTATCGGGGACGTTCAATGGTTGACAGTCGAGTTACCTGGCGTGCGGATCGCAGCGTCGAGCAACTCGCCGACGGCAACGGCGCGAGCTTGCTCAACCTGATGACAGCGATGGCGCACCGCGTCGCGATTCGCGCGCAATTCGTCGATCGAGCGCATGCCCATCAGCGCGAGCGTCAATTCCGTTTCCGTGCGCAGCAATTCGATCGCCTGGCTCACGCCCTTGCGCCCGGCCGCGCCGAGTCCATAGGCATAGGCGCGCCCGAGCAGCACGGCGTCCGCGCCCAGACCGATTGCCTTGACGATATGACTACCGCGCCGAATCCCGCTGTCGAGCAACACCTCCGCGCGGCCGCCGATAAACCGCGCGATTTCGGGCAGCACGGAAATCGACGAACGCGCGCCGTCGAGTTGACGCCCGCCGTGATTGGACACGCAAACACCGTCCGCGCCGCCATCGAGCGCCCGTCCCGCATCGTCGACGGACAGCACACCCTTGACGACCAGCTTGCCCGGCCATTGCTCGCGCAGCCACGCGAGATCGGCCCAGTTCATGCTCGGGTCCACGTTGCCAGATAAATATGCGGCCTGCGCCATCAAGCTGTGCGGCACACCGGCCTTGCCCTTCACATTGCCGAGCATCAACCGGCCGTTCAACCCCATGCGCAGGCACCACGCGGGCCGCGACAGCAGATCCAGCAAGGCACCGAGTTTCAGCGACGAAGCCGTTCGAAACCCGTTGCGCGTATCGCGTTCCCGCACGGAAGAAACGTTGGTGTCGGCCGTCAGGAACAGCGTGGTCACGCCCACCTTCCACGCGCGCTGGACGATTTCGGAAGCCAGCTCGCGATCCTTGAATACATATAGCTGCATCGCGAGGCCGCGCGGCATGACCGCGCCGACCTCCTCGATCGAGTTGATCGAAAAAGTCGAGAGGCACATCGGGATATCGGCTTGCGTCGCCGCCCTCGCCGCCTGGACCTCGCCGTTGGGCCAGAACGATCCCGCGAACCCTACCGGTGCGAGCATCGCGGGCATTGAGTAACGCGCGCCGAGGAATTCGCTCGACAGATCGCGCTTCGAGAGATCGACGAGCACGCGTTGCTCCAGCGTCCACGCGTCGAAGTCCTCGGTGTTGCTCGCCAGCGTGCGCTCGGAAAACGCGCCGCCATCGATATAGTCGAAGAACATGCGAGGCAACTTGCGCCGCGCCTGCCGACGCAGATCCTCAATATTGGAGATGGTCATGGGCACGCGATTCCGTCATGTGCGCTCGACATGCAGGTAAGCGTCGTCTTCGGGCTGATAGCCGAGATAGCGGATGGCATCGCTCAAATCCCAATCCATGCCCGCGTTATTCGACACACCGTTGACGATGATCGCCGGGGCCGGCCATTCGTTGCTCGGCGCAAGCACCGAGCGAATGAACAACTGATCGAGATCGCGATTGGACAGCCACATGTTGCGGAACCACCGTAGCGTGCGGCGCGCGGACTCGTCCAGCTCAGTCGTATCCGACGTCGAAGCCGGTGAGCCCGAATGCGTGATGTCGCGCGCATTGTTATCGCCGGTCAGCGCCCAGCCCACTCGTATCGACACCGTGCTCAAACGTCCTTCGGACAACTCAGCAATGGAGGCGCAAAGTTTTTCGCCCATGACTTTTGCGGTGCCATACGCCAGCGAATGCAGTTCGCGCTTGCCGTCGTGCCATCGTGTGCCGGGCGCCGTGGCGATCTGGGTGGTCAAGCGCCCCGGTCCCATCTGTTCGGCGAGCGGCATGTCCTTGTACGCGCCCATCGTATGATTCGACGAAGCGAACACGAAGCGGCTAACGCCTGCGCGCACGCATTCCATCAACAGATTGCGCGTCATGTCGTACGACCCCAGAGAGTCGAGCCACGACGAATCCGGTACGGGATTCAAGGCGGCAAAGTGAATGACCGCATCCACCTCGTCCATCGCCTCAGTCCATTCACCGGCGCGTTGCGTGAGGTCGCCGCGAACCAGCCGCAGGCGCTTGCGCGCTTCTGCCGAGAACTTCGAATAGTCGCCGCTGCGATCGATGCCGATGACCTGCTCACACCACTCGGCGCGCGTGAGCGCTTCGACCACTTTCTGGCCGAGGTTGCCGCCAGCGCCCGTAACCATGATCTTGCGGGGCAGAGTTTGATTCACGGTGTCATTCTCCCTGGATAAATTCGAGGCACACTGCGGTGGGAATCGGATAGGTGTAGCCGGTGTCGGTCAATGCGCCCGTCTGCGCGTCGATCGAGAACACGCGGATGAAACCGTCGTCCTGCGCGGCGGCCAGTAGATGCTTTCCGTCGGGGGAGATCGCCAGATCTCTCGGCGTGCGTCCGCCCAGACTCCAGGTGCCGATCGGCGTGAGCGTGCCCGCGGCTTCGTCGATGCGCGCGCCAAAGATCGAGTCATGCCCGCGATTGCCGACATAGACGAACTTGCCCGAAGGATGCAGCCGCATGCCGCCCGCACCGCTTTCGCCGCTGAAATCTTCGGGCAGGCTGGAAATTTCGCAGACGAGTTCCGCCGTATTGTCGGCGAGCCGGTACATGCGCACCGTCGACGCGAGTTCGTAGTTGGCGAGCAGATGGCTGCCCGAAGCGGTGAACACGAGATGGCGCGGACCGGCGCCGGGCGCGGCCTTGAGAAGATGGTCCGGCGTCTTCATGACCGCGCCTCCGTCCAGCGGATGGCGCACGACGCCGTCGACGCCGAGATCGGCCAGATACACATGGCGACGGTCGGGACTGACCACTGCGCAATGCGCATGGGGCGCTTCCTGACGCGCGGCGTTCGGACCACTACCGTCACGTTCGAGCACGACTGGCTCGCCCGCCGGTGCGCCGCTCGCATCGAGCGCGTAGGCGAGCACTTCGCCGCTCAAGTAGTTCGATGCGAGCAGCAGGGCCAGGTCTTCGTTCACGGCCACATGACACGGCCACGCGCCCGGCGTCGCCAGATCGCCCAGCAACTTGAGCGAGCCGCCAGCCGCGTCGACTTCATAGGTGCTCACGCCGGGGCCGTCTTCGGCGTTCACTTCGCGAACCGCATAGAGGCGGCGGCCATCCTTCGATTGCGTGAGATACGACGGATTCGCCGCCCGCTGCACCGCGAGTTCGCTCAACCGGCCGGTCGTCGCGTCGAAGTTCAGCAGATAAATGCCTTCGCCCTTGCCCTCCACATGCGGCATGGGCAAGGTGTAAGTGCCCACCGCCAGCAGGGACGTACTGCCCGCGTCCTTGTTCACGTTTGTCTCCATGATTGTTTGCTTTCCGGCGAACCGGCAGGCCCGCTGCCCGGCTTCTTCTGGCCGGTGCTCGGGACAGGCGTGCTGCCGCCTACAACACGCCGCCGCTGTTGCGAATGTTGTTGATCATCTTTTCGCGCGTCGAAGCCAGGTGCTGGCGGATGGCGCGCGCCGCCGCCGCGTCGTCTTTCGCCACGACGGCTTCGAGAATCGCGAGGTGCTCCGTATGCACGCGCCGGGGCGGCACGAGCGGCCGATAAAAATGGCTGCGCATGATGTGCATATAGATGTTGAGATTTTCGTAGCTGGTTTTCAGGCGCTGATTCGCGCAGGCATCGATCAACGCGTTATGGAAACCGGCGTCGGCGATGGAAAACGCGGTGTAGTCGCGGAACTCGTCGTTGGACATGAAGCCGCTCATCTCCTCGATCAGCGACTGCATGCGCGCCGTCACCGCCTCGCTCTCCGGGCTGTGGATCACCTGGTACGCCGCGAACAGTTCGAGCGCTTCGCGAACCTGAAAGATCTCGTTCGCATCCTGCTCGGTGATGCCTTTGACGAACGTGCCGCGCCGCGCCCTCACCTCGACCAGACCGTCGGTCGCCAGCCGCTTGATGGCGTCGACCACCGGCGTGCGGCTGACCTGCAACTCGGCGGCCACTTCTTCCACGTTGATCTGCTCATCGATCTTGATGGCGCGGCTCAGGATGCGGGCCCGCACCGCGTCGTACACCTGATCGGTCAGATGGGTATGCGTGATAGGCGTAAACACGCGATTCATTTGCACTGCTCCTTTCGATTCGAGTGCGACGAGCCGTCGCAGATGTCGTTGACATCAACATCTAACATGTGACATATTACACTACACGAATGACGCTGCCAAGCAGTGCACACAAGACATAAGACGCAGGACAACCTGGAGAGAGACACTCATGAAGCAACGCAAAGCCTTGTTCGGCCAAGCCATTGTCGCGGCCGCGCTCGCCCTCGCGGGCGTCGCAGCTCACGCAGCCGAGCCGGTATTGATGCCCGGCGCCATTGTGCGCGAAGGCAACAATCCGGTGACCGCGCCGAACCAGTTCAAGAAAGCGCCGCCCTGGCGCATCGGCTTCAGCATCTGGGGTTTCGGCAACACCTGGATGACGCAGATGGTCCACGAGACCGACGCGGAAGCCGCGAAACACAAGGAAATCGGCAAGCTCATTTTCGCCGACGCCAATTCCAAACCCGCCAAGCAGATCGCCGATATCGAGGACATGATCGCGCAGAAGGTCGATGCGATCATCGTCGCGCCCGTTTCCTATACGGCGCTGACGCCCGTCATCAAGAAGGCCGTCGCGGCAGGCATTCCCGTGATCGTGCATTCGACGGAAGTCGAAACCGACGCTTACACCACGGAGATTCAGGGCGAAGCGCTGTACTTCGGCGAGGTCGGCGGCAAGTTCCTCGTCGATACGCTGCATGGCAAAGGCAATATCTGGGTGCTGCGCGGCCAGGCGGGCATTGCCGCCGACACCATGCGTTACGACGGCCTGCGCAAGGCGCTCGCCGGTTCGAACATCAAGATCGCCTCCGAACAATACGGAGACTGGTCTTACAACAAGGGCAAGCAGGTTTGCGAGTCCTTGATGCTCAGTAATCCTAATCCAGATGGGATCTGGTCCTCGGGCGGCGACATGAGCCGCGCGTGCATCGAAGTCTTCAAGGAGTTCGGCAAGCCCGTCCCGCCCATCACCGGCGAAGGCAATAACGGCTTCATGCGCGCATGGAAGGACAGCGGCGCAAACGCCACGGCCGCCGTCTTCCCGTCCGAGCAGGGCGCGGCGGGTATTCGCGCCGCCGTCGCGCTGCTCAGCGGCGAATCGCTGCACAAGCACTACGTCTTGCGCCCCGCGCCCATCACCAAGGCGAATTTCGCGCAGTTCTACCGGCCTGACCTGAACGACAACTACTGGGCGCCGAGCGCGCTCTCCGACGCCGACCTCAAAAAGTTCTACGGCTCGAAGTAGTCACGCGGGAGTCATTCGCATGGATACGTTAATCGCTGCGACCCACATCACCAAGCTGTACGACGGCGTGCCGTCGCTCGTAAATGTGGGCATTACCGGGCGGGCCGGATCGATTCACGCCGTCACCGGCGAAAACGGCGCGGGCAAGTCGACGCTGATGAAAATCATCGCCGGCGTGGTCACGCCGACCGAGGGTCAGGTGTTGCTGCGCGGCAAGCCGGTGAAGTTTTCGTCGCCGCTCGATGCGCTGAACGCGGGGATATCGACCGTGTTTCAGGAGTTTTCGCTGGTCGCCAATCTCACGGTCGCGGAAACGATGTTCCTCGGCCGCGAACCGAAGCGCGGGCTGTACAGCGTGGATCGACGGCGCATGGAAGAAGAGGCGCGGGCCGCGCTCGGCTACATCGGCTTGCAGATCAACCCGCGCCGTCTGGTCGGTTCGCTGACCGTGGCGGAGCAGCAATCGGTTGAAATCGCCAAGGGTCTCGCGGTCAACGCCGATATTTTCATCTTCGACGAACCGACCGCCGCGCTCAATACGAAGGACGTCGAGCGCCTCGAAGCGCTCCTGCTGAAGCTGCGCGATCAGGGCAAGTGCATCTTCTACATTTCGCACCGCATGCGCGAGATCTTCGACCTGTGCGATACGGCGACGGTGCTCAAGGACGGCAAGCTCGTGGGCTCGTACGCCACCGCCGACCTGAACCCGGACCGCCTGCTTTCGCTGATGGTGGGCCGCGACGTCGCGCACCTTTACCCGCCGCGTGCCGAAACACGCCATGACGTTGCGCTGCGCGTGAGCGGCCTGAGCACGGCGCCGGGCCGCTCCGGCGTGGACTTCACCGTTCGGCGCGGCGAAATCGTAGCGCTCGGCGGTCTCGAAGGACAAGGCCAGCGCGACCTCGTTCGCGCGCTGGCCGGCGTCGTGAAAGGCTGCACAGGCAAGCTGGAATTGCAGCGCCGCTCGGGCGCCTCGATGAGCTTCCGTCCGCGGGCGAGCGCCCGCCGCGCGCTGGCGAACGGCTTCGCCTTCATGCCCGAGGACCGTAAAGGCGAAGGCCTGTATCTCGATCAGCCGATTCGCGACAACCTCACGCTCGGCGTGCATCAGCGCCGGATGCCGTGGGCCTTCGCGCGGCCGCTCACGGCGCTCGTCAAGCGCCTGTCCGACGACTTGCGGATTCGCGCCGCGAGTCACGCGCTGGCTGTCGTGAACCTGTCGGGCGGCAATCAGCAAAAGGTGATGCTGGGGCGCTGGCTCGCGATCGACGCGGATGTGCTGCTGATCGAGGAGCCGACGCGCGGCGTCGATGTCGGGGCGAAAGTGGAGATCTACAACGCCTTGCGCACGTTCTGCGCGCGTGGCGGATCGGTACTCTTCACGTCGCGCGAACTGCCCGAAGTGATCGGCCTTGCCGATCGCGTGCTGGTGGTGTCCGGCCATCGCATCGTGAAGGAAATCGACGCGAAAGACGCGACCGAAGAAGACATCCTTCAGGCCGCCGTCGCGCGGACCGCCCAACCCGCAGGAGTCACAGCATGATCAATCGCATCACGTCGTGGCGCGCGGACCGTAGCGGCGGCCAATATGTATCGGGGCTGCTGTTGCTGGTCGCCGTGGCTGCTCTGGCCGTGTCGTTCAGCAGTTTCCGCACGCCGCAGAATCTCGCCAACCTGATCGTTCAGGCAACGCCTCTTCTGGTCGTCGCGCTCGGACAGACGCTGCCGATTCTGACCGGCGGCCTCGATCTTTCGGTCGGCGTCGTCATGAGTCTCTCGACCTGCATCCTCGCGACGACCGGCTCGCCCGCACTCGCGATCGCGCTCACCGTCTTGAGCGCGGCGCTGGTCGGCGTCGTGAACGGCATCGGCGTGACGCGGTTTCGCGTGCATCCGATCATCATGACGCTGTCGACCGGCACGATCCTGCAAGGCATCGTGCTGCTCGTCCAGCCTTCGCCCGGCGGCAGCATCTGGGCGCCGATTTCCGCGGCAGTCGGCAACTCGGTGATGGGCGTGCCGGTCGCCGTGGTGTGGGTCGCGCTGGCAGCTTGGATCGCGTGGTCGCTGCTGCATCGCTCGCGCTTCGGGCTGCATCTCTACTCGGTGGGCGGCGGCGCGGATAACGCCGCGCTCGCGGGGGTGAGCGTCGCGCGCACGACCATCGCCGCTTACGTGCTCTGCGCGCTGTTCGCAGCGATTGCGGGCATCTTCCTCGCCGGACGCATTTCGTCGGGCGACCCGTGGGTCGGCGCGTCGTACGGGCTCGATTCGGTCGCGGCCGTCGCGCTGGGCGGCACGCAGTTGAGCGGCGGCATCGGCGGCCCGCTCGGCACGATCTTCGGCGCGCTGCTGCTCAGCATCGTCGGCAACGGGATGAATATCGTTCAGATCAATCCCTTCCTGCTCTCCGTCGTCAACGGGACGCTGCTTCTGTTCGCGGTGTGCCTGCGTCGCCGCAAAGAAATCGGGATCTAAATCATGCCAGCTCAACACGCCTCCGAAACCGGAAACCTGACGCTGCGCGCGGCACCGCGCTTCAATGTGCGCCAGTTCGTCAATGTGGTGCCGCCGTCGATTGTGGTGCTCGTCGCGCTGCTCCTGTTCTGTCTGTTCTTCAGGCCCGTGCTGCTGCAATGGCCGTTTCAGATGGTGATCGCGCGGCAAGCAGCGCCGCTCGGCCTCGCCGTGGCCGCGCAGATGATCGTGATGCGCTGCCGGTCGATCGACCTGTCGATCGGCGGCGTTTTCGTCCTCACCAACTATGTAATCACCTCCGCGCCGCTCAACGAGATGTCGGCCCCGATGCTGATCGCCGGCGCGCTCGCCATCGGTGCGCTGGTCGGCCTTGTGAACGGTCTGCTGATCACGCAGTTCCGCGCGTCCGCCGTGATCGCGACGCTGGCGATGGCGTCGATCCTCACGGGCACGGTGTTGTTCCTGAGCTCAGGAAGCAGCCCCGGCTCGGTGCCCGACGCCGTGCAGGTGCTTGGCAGCGCGAAGATCGGCATCGTGCCGATCGCAACCGTGCTCTGGCTGGCCGTGCTGGTGCTGCTTGCCATCCCGTTGCGGCTGATGGTGTTCGGCCGCCTGCTCAAGGCGGTCGGCAGCAATCCGGCCGCAGCCGCGCTCTCCGGGCTGCCGGTCGAAGGCGTGTTCATTGCCTCGCACGTCGCGGCCGGACTGCTGGCTGCGGGCGGCGGCCTCCTGCTCTCGGGCTATGTGGGCGTGAGCACGACCAGCGTCGGCGCGGATGTGGTGATGAATTCGATTGCCGGCGTGATTCTGGGCGGCATCACGTTCGGCGGCGGACGTGGCGGGCTCATCGGCCCCGGCGCCGCGGCCTTCGCGCTGACACTGCTGTTCAACGTGCTCAACGCGTATGGTGCGGGCGAGTCTGGCAAGCTCATCGTTCAAGGCCTCGCGATTGCGGGCGCGGCGATTCTCGCGGGCATGGCGCGGCAAGCGCGCCGCTGAACGCCCGGCCCGCTGGCATGGCCATCGCGCCGGGCCAGCGGACGGACCACAGATCAGTTCCAAGGTTTTATTCATGGCTAAAGCAACGACACACTACGACTTCATCGTCATCGGCGCGGGCGCGGCGGGATGCCTGACGGCGGGCCGGCTCGTGCGCGATCACGGCGCGCGCGTTCTGCTCGTCGAAGCCGGCGCGCCCGATCGCAACCCGCTCATTCACATGCCTGCGGGTTTCGTCAAACTGCTGTCGAATCACGATTACATGACGTTCCACCGCAGCGCGCAGCATCCGCACTTGAACGGCCGGCAACCGTCGATCCCGCAGGGCAAGGTGCTGGGCGGCGGCAGTTCGGTCAACGCGATGGTCTACATTCGCGGCCAGGCGCGCGATTACGACGACTGGGTCTCGATCACCGGCGACGAGTCGTGGCGCTATCGGCAGTTGCTGCCGCATTTCATGCGGCTCGAAGGCAACTCGACCTTCAACAATGCCGCGCACGGTGTCAACGGGCCGCTGAAAGTATCCGATGGCGCCAATCTGAGCGACGTATCGCGTGCGTTCGTGCTCGCGGCGCAGCAGAACGGTCTGCCCTATAACCCGGACTTCAACAGCGGCACGCAGATGGGGACGGGCTTCTTCCAGACCACCGCGTTTCAGGGCCGCCGATGCAGCGGCGTCGACGCGTTCCTCGCGCCGGTCATGAACGATTCGCGTCTGACGATCCGCACCGGCGCGCAGGTCACGCGGATTCTGATCGAGCGAAACGCCGCGAAGGGCATCGAAATCCAGAGTGGAACGCAGCGCGAGCAGGTGTTCGCGGATCAGATCGTGCTCACGGCGGGCGCGCTCGTCACGCCCAAGCTGTTGATGCTTTCCGGCATCGGTCCGGCCAATGAACTCTCGCGCCTGAACATTCCGGTGATCGCGGATCTGCCGGGCGTCGGCGAGAATCTCCAGGATCATCATGAAGTGCCGGTCGTGGCGTTCTGCAACGGCAAGCAAGGCTATTTCGGCCAGGACCGCGGCTGGAACCAGCTTCGCAACGGCCTGCAATATCTCGCGTTCCGCAATGGACCCGTTGCGTCGAACGCCGTGGAAGCCGGTGCCTTCTTCAATCCCGACGATGCATCCGGCGCGCCTTCGATCCAGATGTTCTGCCTGCCGACCGTGTACCTCGACCCCGACGTAACGTCGACCAAAGCGACCTACGGCTTCACGCTGAACAGTTGCGTGATGCGCCCGAAGAGCCGAGGCCGCGTCACGCTGCAAACGTCCGACCCGAACGCTACGCCCATCGTCCATCCGAACTATCTGGAGCACCCCGACGATCTGCGGCTGTCGATTGCAGGACTGCGCCGCGCCGCGCAGATCATGCGCGAAGGTCCGCTCGCCGCGATGGTCGACCGGATCGTGCTGCCCGACGAGCAGGCCGTCACCCAGACTTCATCCGCTTCGGACGACGCGCTGGCCGAGCATTGCAGACGCACCGTCAAGACCGTCTATCACCCGGCGGGCACGGCGCGCATGGGCACGGACAACGACCCCATGGCCGTCTTGCGCAACGACATGACCGTGCGCGGCATCGCGGGCCTGCGCGTGTTCGACACGTCGTCGTGGCCCACCATCATCAGCGGCAATACGGTTGCCACGACTTATGCCGTTGCCGATCGCGGCGTGGCGCTGATGATGGGCGAGACGCTGCCGGGCGCGCCTGCCGCAACCCTGATTAGCCCGGCCGATGCGACGCTGATGCCCGCGCTCTAACCGTTCGCCTCCTTATTCGACGCCTCCTTGATCGCCCCGACATGATCAGGATGCCTAAACTGGAAACCATTCAATGAACGATATTCTCTCCTGCTTCGCGCCCGACCTGCTTGCCGGCAAGACCGCGCTGGTATCGGGCGGCACGAGCGGCATCGGCCTGGAGATCGCCAGGGGGCTCGCCGGTCTCGGCGCACGCGTCACGGCGACCGGCAGCTCGGCCGACAAGATCGCGCAACTCAAACGTGAACACGCGACGGATCGGATCGAATTCGACAGCCTGAACGTGACCTCGCCGGAATCGATTGCCGCGTTCGCGCAACGTTTCGACCGCCTCGATATCCTCGTCAATTCGCAGGGCATTTCGCGGCCCGGTCAGGAATACGAGGACGCGACGTTCCTGAATGTCGTGGATATCAATCTCATCAGCGCGATGCGTCTTTCGACGGCCATGATGCCGCTCCTGAAACGCTCGCACGGCACGATCATCAATATCGCGTCGATGCTCAGCTATCTCGCCGATGAGGAAGTGCCCGCCTATTGCGCGAGCAAAAGCGGCATTCTCGGCCTGACGCGCGCGCTGGCGCACCGGCATGGGCGCGACGGCGTGCGCGTGAACGCGATCGCGCCGGGCTATCACCGCACCGCCATGACGCACGGCCTCTGGAGCGAACCGCACGCGGCAACGAAAATCGCCGACCGTACCGCGCTCAAGCGCTGGGGCGAAGCCGACGATCTCGTCGGTGCAGCGGTTTTTCTTTCGACCCCCGCTTCGCGCTATATAACGGGCGCCACGCTGGCCGTCGACGGCGGCTATGTCGTCGGTTGATCGACGGACCCATTGCGCCACGACCGTGAGCCTCCGTTCATGCTGAGAACCAGCGTTTTTCCTTCTCGATACGTGCAGGGCGCCGGCGCACTCGACACGCTCGACGACGAACTGGCCCGATTCGGCACTTCGGCTGCCTGCCTCGTCGACGACAAGGTGCGTGCGATGCTCGATCGTCTGCACACCAACGCACAACGCGTCGAACTCAACGTGCGAACGTTGGAAGCCGCCTGCACGGACCGCACGATTGCCGACACCGCTGCATGGATTCGCGAAACCGGCGCGCAAATGGTCGTCTCGTTCGGCGGTGGCAAGGTGGTCGACGTCGGCCGCGCGGCTGCCGACGATCTGCGCCTGCCCTTCGTGTGCGTGCCTACGATCGCGGCATCGGATGCGCCCTGCTCCGCGCTGTCGGTCATCTATGACGATAACGGCCGGGTGCTGCGCGATCGTTTCGTCCGGCGCAATCCCGACCTCGTGCTCGTCGACTCGCGGATCGTCGCGCAGGCACCCGTGCGTTTCCTTATCGCGGGGATCGGCGACGCGCTTTCCACCTGGTACGAAGCGCAGGCCTGCCATCGCGCCTACGCGCCGAACCTTTGCGGCGGACGCGCAACCGCCCTCGCCTTCGCTGCGGCAAAGCTGTGCCTCGACACGTTGCTCGCGCACGCGGTACAGGCGGTCGACGACTGCCGCGCCCACCTCGTCACCCCGGATTTCGAGGCCACGCTGGAAGCCACCGTGCTGCTGTCGGGTATCGGCTTCGAGTCTGGCGGGGTCGCCGCCGCCCATGCCATTCATCACGGACTCGCCGAATTGCCCGCCGCGCACGCGTTGCTGCACGGAGAAAAAGTGGCCGTGGGCACGCTCGCGTCGCTCTTTCTGTGGGCGGTCCCCGACGACGAGCGCAAGCGGATATTCCGCTTCTGCCGCGATGTCGGCCTGCCCACGCGGCTCGCTGCGATCAACGTCGATGTCGACGATACGGCCGCGCTGATGACGGTCGCGCAGCGCGCATGCCGCGCGGGCGAGATCATCCATAACGAGCCGTATCCGGTCACGCCCGAGCGGGTCGTCGCGGCGCTGCAAGCCATGGACCGATACGCCGCGAGACTCGTCGACTAGCAACACCCGCCGTATGGCGCTGCGCACTTGCGACAGTTGCCGCCATTTATCGAACGCATTGCAAGGAACGTCTCTCATGTTGAAAATCGAAAGCGTCGACACCTACGTGCTCAAGACCGCGCTGGACAAACCCTTCGCCTATTCGCAGGGATGGGTTACCGGCCGCTCGACAACCGTCGTGCGGATTCGCACCACCGACGGCATCGAAGGATGGGGCGAAACGTTCAGCGTCGGCCTCCAGCCGCCCGAAATCGCGGCGACCGTGATCGACAGCGCACTCAAGCCGCTGCTGCTCGGAAAAAATCCGCTCGACACCGAAGTACTCTGGAACTCCATGTATGTCCGCACGCGCGACTTCGGCCGTAAAGGCGTCGTGCTGGGCGCCATCAGCGCGGTCGACATCGCGTTGTGGGACATCTGCGGCAAGGTCGCGAACCAGCCCGTGTGGCAACTGCTGGGCGGCGCGTTCCGCCAGCGCGTGCAGTGCTACGCGACGGGCTTCTTCCGCCCCGAGGGACAAGGGCAATCCGCCGATATGGCCGCCGAAGCGAAACGCCACCAGGCCGCCGGCTTCTCGATCATGAAGGTCAAACTGGGCTTCGGCCTGAACGGCGATATCGCGGTGATGCACGCAATCCGCGACACGCTCGCGCCCGAGACGCAACTCATGGTGGACGTCAATCACGCGTACAGCGCGAACGAAGCGATCCGTCTCGGGCGCGCGCTCGACTCGATGCGCCTGCGCTGGCTCGAAGAACCCGTGGTGCCGGAAGACCTGGCCGGCTATCGCCGCGTGCGCGATGCCATCGACACGCCGATCGCAGGCGGTGAAGCCGAGTTTTCGATGTATGGCTTTCACGATCTGTTCGCAGCAGGCGCCGTCGATATCGCGCAACCCGATATCTGTCTCGCGGGCGGTTTCACCGCGCTCAGGCACATCAATGCGCTCGCGCAGGTTCACGGCGTGAAGGTCAATCCGCACGTTTGGGGCACCGCCATCGGCCAATACGCTTCGCTACACATGATCGCCGCGACGCCCGACACGCACTATGCGCTGTACGCCGATCAGCCGTTGTTTGAATACGATACGTCGTCGCATCCGTTCAGGACGGCACTGGTCACGCAGCCTCTCGAACAGCGCAGCGGTTGGCTCGATGTCCCCGACCGGCCGGGCCTGGGCTTCGAACTGGACCGTGCGTTCTTCGACAAAACCGCAATCCGCATCGGGCATTGAGAACCCTGCGCTCCAGGAGACGAACGTGGAAGACGCAACGACGGTGAACAACGAACGCTGGACCTTGAAGTGGCCGCATGGCGAGGCGACTGTGCAATCGCTGGGCGGCATGCTGGCGCCGGTGCGATTCGACCTCGGCGCGGGACGCAGCGTCTCGCCGCTGCATGTCGCGCCCTGGGGCGACGATCCCCAATGGCCTGGACTCCTGCGTGCGCTGCGCGGTGAATGGCCTTGCCTGCCGTTCGGCACTACCGAAGCGCCGCCGGGCCTGCCGGAAGGCTTCGAGTCCCGGGATGCCGACGACGCATGGCGGCACGGCTACAGTTCGAATCACATGTGGCGGCGCGTGGAGCAGACCGGGCACGCGATCAGGTTGCGCATCGACTACCCGCCCGAAAGCCCGGTCGACTATCTCGAACGGCTCATTGAAGCGAGCCCGCACGAAGCGTCACTGTCCGTCTCGCTGACGGTGCACGTGCGGCGCGACGTGACGCTGCCCTTCGCACTCCATCCGACTTTCGCGGTGCCGCCGGAGGGTGTCGATGTACTGGCGTGCCCGTATCGCGCCGTTCACACGTATCCGGTCGCCATCGAGCCGGAGTTTTCGCAGATTCTGCGCAACCGGAGTTTCGCTTCGCTGCGCAAGCTCGAAACCTGGGATGGATCGATCGATTTGTCGCGGCTACCGTTGCCACAGCAAACCGAGGAACTCGTTCAACTGGAGGCCTGCGAGCCGCCTTTCGTGCTGCGTTACCCGGCGGACCGGGCCGAAGTCAAACTGGACTGGGACCCTGGCGATTTTCCGGACGCCGTGCTCTGGATCAGTAACGGCGGGCGCAAGTACGAACCATGGGCCAGCCGCAATTTTGCGCTGGGCGTGGAGCCTGTCAGCGGGTTTTTCGATCTGGGCAGAGTTGTAACGCCGTCTGCCGACCACCCGCTCGCGAGCCGGACAGGATTGGCGTTTGTGAGCAGCACGCCGCGCACGATCCGCTATCGGCTATCGGCAATTGCGGTGTGATGCGAGTCGGCAGCGCAAGCCATGGCTAAGCCGACAAATCGTCCTTATCTATTCACAGGAGCCGGGAATATGAATCGCTACGATCGCCGCGAACACGCCGCGCCGTCGCTGCACCCGCAGGACACTGACGCGTTCGACGCCCTGTTCGCCGATGGTTTCTCAACGGTGGTGTTTGGCCGACGACAGCATGACCCTGCCGTGGGCCAGAACGCGTACGAAAGCGCAGCCACGTACACGCTCGCCAACGCAAACCGGTTTTCCGCAGTTCAGCGTGGGAACTCCAGGCATTCCCCCCTGCGAATGAATCGGAATAAATCAAGCTGAACGCGTGATGAAATGATCGGCAGCCCCTCGGGGAAGACGAATTGCGTCGACGATACTTGCGAGCGCAACGACTCCGATAAGATCGAATGCCACGCGGTACTCGATTCCGGGACTATGCCAATCGGCGCTCAGTGCAACAAAGTGACCGAGACGCACGCCCAAAGCGCCGAGCGTAATGCCCGCCGCCATTGCAATTTGCGAAGCCGTGTTGAAGAGACTGTTAGCGTCGGACATACGCTCTTTCTGGACATCCGCATAAGCAATCGTGCCGAGCACGGTGAATTGCATCGACCGCGTCATGCCGCCGAGGAAAAGCAGGAGCACCGTGACCGGCACTGGCGTGTCTTGCCGGAGCCACGCGCACGCTGCGAGGCAAACCGCACAGAACACGCCATTCCAGATCATGACCGGCCGATAGCCAAAGCGCTGCAGAATCCGCGTGGTGACCGACTTCATCGTGAGATTGCCCGCGAACACGGCGAGCACGAGCAAGCCCGAATGAAAAGCGTCGTAGCCGAAGCCGACCTGAAACATCAACGGCAGGAGAAACGGCGCGCTGCCGATCGCCATACGTGCCAGCGAACCGCCCCGCAATGCGGCGCGAAAGGTCGGAATCGAACATGCGGACAGATCGACAAGCGGGGCGCGCGAATGCAATAAATGGCGAATCGCCACGATTAAAAGCGCGATGCCACCGGCCAGCATGGCGAATGCAATGACATCGAGTCGTGCGTCGGCGCGCTCAAGACCCGTAAGCAAAGCGAATGTCCCCGCGCCGCTTAACAGAAATCCCGGCCAGTCGAAGCGGTGCGCGCGCGCTTCTCGCGCGTCGGGGATGATGAAGCAAGCGACCGCCAGTGCTATCAGACCGATCGGCACGTTCAAATAAAAAATCCAGCGCCAGCCAAAGTGTGTCGTGATAAAGCCTCCAATCGGAGGCCCAAGCACAGGCGCGATAAGCGCAGGCCAGACAAGCGACTGCATCGCCGCCATGAGGCGCTCTTTCGGCGTGGAGCGCATGACAACCAGCCGGCCCACCGGCACCATCAATGCACCAGCAACGCCCTGTAGCACGCGCAATGCAACGAAAATCACCAGCCCGTTGGACAAGCCGCACAGTGCCGACGTCAACGTGAACAATGCGATCGCGAACGCGAACACGCGGCGCGCGCCGAAGCGGTCGACCACCCAACCGCTCGCAGGCACGAACACGCCAAGCGCGAGCAGATAGGCACTCACGCCGATATTCAGCGCGACCGCCGTTGTGCCGAACGAGCGCGCCATGGCGGGCAGCGCCGTGGCAATCACGGTGCCGTCGAGGATCTCCATGAAAAGCGCCCCTGTTACGAGAATCATGATCGCGCGGAGACGAACTGAGGAGGACGGCACGGTCTTGGCTGGGGGCAGATGGGGCATACGGTGAGCACGCGGGCGCGTCAAACGACTCTGGCCGGCGCATCAGGTGAAAATATCGAAAAACATATCTTACGATAATTTTCGGTGCTCTGCTGGACCCAAGATACGGGGTCAAATCGTGCCACGAGATCATGGCTAGGCACCGACATGGGTGTGTCGATCACCGCGTGCCAATACCGGTTGCGCCAACGACCGCTGCCTATGTGCGCCTGGCGTAGATGCGGGCGGCTGATATCTTGCCGAAGCACGCCGCGCCGCAGTAAAATACTGTACAAATATACAGTCAATAAACGCCTGATAGTCTGTCTTATCTGAAGAAACTCATTCGGGGCGTTGCCGGGTTCGCCTGGCGCTGTTGTCTGCTCCGATAGCGCAATCTAAACACCTGTTGCGCTCGACAACCCATTTGACAACTTCGAGCAAAGCCGTATTTTTGGCAGGACCGTCGACATGAACAGCTCACCGTTACGCCGCATCGCGCATGTCGACATGGACGCGTTCTATGCATCGGTAGAATTACTTCGCTATCCTGAGTTACGAGGACAGCCGGTCGTCATCGGCGGCGGGCGCAACGCCGAGCCGCAGTTGCAGCCCGATGGCACACGCCGCTTCGCAAAGCTCCGTGACTATGCAGGGCGCGGCGTCGTGACCACGTCCACCTACGAGGCGCGCAAATTCGGCGTGTTCTCCGCCATGGGCATGATGAAGGCCGCGCAACTCGCACCCGACGCCATTCTCCTGCCCACCGACTTCGAGTCCTATCGCCACTATTCACGGCTGTTCAAAAGCGCGGTGCGCACCTTCACCGATCAGATCGAGGATCGCGGCATCGACGAAATCTATGTCGATCTCACCGACGTGGACGGCGAATCGCGCGACATCGGCGCACGCATCAAGGCCGCGGTACGCGAGGCAACCGGCCTCACCTGCTCGATCGCCATCGCGCCCAACAAACTGCTCGCGAAGATCGGTTCCGAACTCGACAAACCAGACGGCCTCACACTGCTCACGATGGCCGATCTCCAGGCGCGCATCTGGCCGCTGGAGGCGCGGAAGGTCAACGGTATCGGGCCGCGCGCGAGCAAGCGGCTCGAGGAACTGGGCATCGCCACGATCGGCGATCTCGCGAAGGCCGACCTCGGTCTCTTGCAGGAGCATTTCGGACGCACCTACGCGGCATGGCTCGCGCGGATTTCGCACGGCGAGGACGATCGCGCGGTCGTGGTGTCGTCGGAGCCGAAATCGATGAGCCGCGAAACGACCTTCGAGCGCGACATGCACGTCGGCCGCGACCGTGCGGTACTCACGCCCGCGCTCACGCACCTATGCGAGCGCGTCGCGCAGGATCTGGATCGCAAAGGTTATTGCGGCCGCACGGTCGGCGTGAAAATCAAATTCGCGGACTTTAAAATCGTCACGCGCGATATTTCATTGCCGATGGCCGTGCGCGATACCGCCGCGATTCGCCGCGCGGTCGGCGCGTGTCTGAAGCGTATCGAACTCGACCGCCGCATCCGGCTGATTGGCGTGCGCGTCAGCGCGCTCGAACGGTACTCGGCGGACAGCCCCATCGCGGGCGCCATCCAGGGCGAGTTGCCGTTCGGTCCTTAATGCCGTTCGGTGCTTAAGACGCGCGCTCCTCGGTGCTGGAACTCAATGCTGAATCTCAGTTCTGGAAATAGCTGAGTCCCAACGCGCCCTTCACCTCGGACAGCGTCTGCGCCGCCACTTCCCGCGCGCGCATCGTGCCGCGACGCAGAATCTCCATCACCTCGCCACGGTCGGCTTCCAGTTCCTGACGACGCGTGCGAATCGGTTCGATCAGCGTTTGAAGGCGCTCATTGAGCACGCGCTTCACCACGCTGTCGCCCAGACCGCCGCGCTGATAATGCGCTTTCAGTTCATCGACCTTTTGCACATCGGGTTCGAACGCATCGAGAAACGCGAACACGACATTCCCTTCCACCTGCCCCGGATCGCTGACGCGCAGATGGTTCGGATCGGTGTACATATTGTTCACGGCCTTGGTGATTTCGTCCGGCGTCGCGCCCAACGTAATGGCGTTGCCGAGCGACTTGCTCATCTTGGCCTTGCCGTCGATGCCGGGCAGGCGCGTGACCTGCGAAAGCACCGCCTCGCATTCGACCAGCACCGCGCGATCGACCGTGTTGTTGAAACGGCGCACGAGCTCGTTGGTTTGCTCGATCATCGGCAACTGATCGTCGCCGACCGGCACGTGCGTGGCCTTGAACGCCGTGATATCGGCGGCCTGACTGACCGGATACGTCAGGAAACCGGCCGGAATATCGCGCTCGAATCCGCGCAGGCGAATTTCTTCCTTAATGGTCGGATTGCGTTCGAGACGCGCGACAGTCACGAGATTGAGCAGATACTGGGACAACTCCGCGAGTTCCGGCACCTGCGATTGAATCAGAATGGTCGACTTCGCGGGATCGATGCCGGCAGCGAGATAATCGAGCGCGACTTCGACGACATTCTCGGTGACTTTCTGATGGCGGCCGACGTTATCGGTCAGCGCCTGCACATCTGCGAGCAGCAGAAACTGATTGGCTTCGTGCTGAAGCTGAACGCGCGCGCGCAGCGAGCCGATATAGTGGCCGAGATGCAGCGGGCCGGTGGTCCGGTCGCCGGTCAGGATCGTGGAACGGGTGGCTTGGGTCATTGACGGGTGCCTCACAGTGTTCGAGCTGTTCGATGCACCAGTCGTCGGCGTGCAGAAACGAAAATGCCGCCAGGACTGGCGGCATCACGTTTGCATTATGCGTGGGGAAACGGGCCGCCGGATTCAGGCGCGCCACCAACCATGCAGCATGAGCGTAAGCGGTTTGGTTTCCATGGGAGGGAGTATAGCGTAGGTCCGGCGATGGCGCTGATCCGGGTGGTTTCATGCCGGGGTACGCTCCTTCTTCAGCCCGGCACCAAATCCGCGTTTGCGCGCGAGTGCCAACGGATCGGGCGCACGACGGCGGAACTCCCGATAGGCAGACCCCGGATCGATCGAATTGCCAATGCTGAATAGCGAATCGTGCAATCGCGCGGCCAGTTCCGTGTTGAAGGCATCGCCTGTTTCGGTAAACGCCTCGAAAGCATCCGCTTCGAGCACCTGCGCCCACAAATAACTGTAGTAACCCGCAGCGTATTCAATCCCGCCAAAGGCGTGCCGAAAGCAAGGCAGCCGATGATTGACGTCGACCTCGCGCATCACACCGAGCCGCTCGAAATAGCTCGCCTGGAATGCGTCGATATCGACATCGCTGCAATCGTCGAGTGAATGCAATTCGATGTCGGCGAGCGCAGAGGCAATGTATCGAACCAGTTCGTAGCCTTCGTTGAAGCGACTCGCCGCGCGCAGACTGCGGACGAGTTCATCGGGAATGACGTTGCCGGTATCGGCGTGTCTCGCGTGTGTTGCGAGCAACGTGGGATCGAGAACCCAATTTTCCATCAGATGAGACGGAAACTCGACGAAATCGCGCTGCACGCGCGTTCCCGACAAACGGCGAAAACGGACGCCGGACAAAAGACTATGCAGCGCATGCCCGAGTTCATGGAATAGCGTACGCACATCTTTCAGGGCAAGTTGCGTTCGCTTGCCTCGCGCGCCCTGGAACGACGCGCTATTGATCACGAAGGGCAAAGTCGCGTTGAGCCCGTCGCAACGCATGCGGAATTCCGATTCCCACGCACCGGATGTTTTACCGTCGCGCGCGTAATAGTCGGCGGCGAAATAGCCGATGGTCTGCCCGCGTTGCTCGACATCCCAAAGCCGCACATCCGGGTGGTAAAGCGCCACGTCGTGCCGCTCGCGAAAACTCAGGCCAAAGAGACGGTGAGCGCAGTCAAACGCCGCACGAATCGACGACTCCAGTTCGAAATGCTGGCCAACCAGTTCGGCGTCGATATTGAATTCGCGGGTACGCAAGCGCTCTGTCAAATAGCGCCAGTCCCACGGTTCGATATCGACCGGCTCGCCGGTTTCCTGCGCGAATAACCGTAGCGCCGCGAGTTCGCTTTCGCACAATGCGCTGGCCGGTTCCCAAATGCTTTCGAGCATATCGCGCACGGCCTGCGGCGTGCCGGCCATCTGGTCCGTCAACGCATAGTGCGCGAAGTTTTCGAATTCGAGCAGTTTCGCCTGTTCGGCGCGCAGCTGAATCACTTCTCGCACGACGGGCCGGTTGTCGACATCGGGTTCGGTGCAACGGCTTGTCCACGCACGCCAGATGCGTTCGCGCAGATCCCGCCGCGCCGACCAGGTAAGGAATGGAACGACGCTCGAATAGGTGAGCGTGAAAACATACTGATTCGCGTGCTCCGCTTGCTTTTCGGTGAGCGCGGCGCGCCGGATGAAATCCGGCAGGCCCGCGAGTTCCGCGTCTTCGGTCAGAACGAGTTTGAATGCGTCCGTCGATGCGACGAGATTGTGATTGAACGACACGTAGAGTTGCGCGAGACGTTCTTTGATTGCGTGAAGGCGCGTCGAATCCTGAGGCGAAAGATGAACGCCGTTGCGAACATAATCCGCGTGAATCAATTCGAGCAAACGCAGTTCGTCCGCCTTCAGGTCAAGCGTGTGCCTCGTGCGCCACAGCACATCGAGACGCGCGAAGAATGGCCGATGACTGAGCAACGCGGCATGGTGATTCGCGAGCAATGCGCAGACTTCGCCTGCAACCGCCCACACATCGCGGGTCCCCATCGTTAGCCGCAGGATTTCAAACAGGGCATCGATTCTTTCAAGGTGGCCGCCCGTTGCTTCAAAAGCCGCGACCGTATTGTCAAACGTGGGCGGTTCGGGATTCGCGGCGATGGCGTCGACCTGAGCGATCCGCTCCCTGGCAAGGTGAGCAACGGCGGGGGCGAAATGCTCGGGACGAATCTCGGCGAAAGGCGGAAATTCGCCCGGCGCTTTCCAGTCCGATAACAACGGATTGTGCGTCGACGCGGTCATAGATTGCTTGCGATCCTTTCAATTGAAATTTCCAGGAGAAGATCCATCGCGCGGATTCAATCGCGGGGCACGAAAGCGCTGCGACTCGGGCCATTCGCATCAATCGGCGCGTCGTCGAGCGTACCAAGCCAGAATTGCTGACGCCATCTCTGCCGCGCTCGCAGTCGGCTTACGAAAGCATCACAATTCAGCCACTCACTGCCCCAACGCCACCATCAAATACACCCCACCGGCAAGCATCGCCAGCAAGCCCGCCGGCATCTGCTGAGGAAACAGCACGTTTCGGCTCAACCAGTCGGAGACCACCATCAACAGCGCGCCGAGCAGCGCGGATGCCAGCAGTTCGACCGCCGCGCGCCGAAACCCCATGCGCCGCACCGCATGCGGCGCCATCAAACCGATGAACGACAGCGGACCGACGATCATCGCGGCCGCTGCGCTCAGCAACGCCGCCAGCAGCAGGATCAGCAAACGCGCGCGGCGCACCGGCAGGCCCAGCGACGCCGCCGCCGGCGCGCCCAGCGGAAAGATATCGAGCCAGCGCGCGCAGCACAGCGTCAGCGCGAGCAGCACGACCGTCAGCGCGAGCGCGCCCCCCGCGAGCGAGGCATCGATCAGATAGGTCGAGCCCATCAGCAGATTGCGCAGCATCGGCGCATAGGGGCCGCTGCCCGCGATCACGAGGCCGAACACGGCTTGAGACAGCGCGCCGACCGCAATGCCCGCGAGCAGCAGTTGTTCGGTCGCAAAGCCGCTGCGGCGCGCGAGCGCGAGCATCGCCAGCAAGGTCGTCAGCGCGCCCGCGCCGCAAGCGGCGAACATCAGCGGCGCGCCGGGCGCACGCACCGCGAACAGCAGCAGGATCATGCCGAGCATGCCGCCGCCGCTGATGCCGAGCACCTCGGGGCTCGCCATCGGATTGCCGGAGAGCCGTTGCAGCAGCGTGCCCGCGAGCGCAAGCAGCGCGCCCGCCGCGAGCGCGCTTTCGATACGCGGCGCGCGCCAGTGCAACAGGCCGCGCCATTCGTCGGCGCTCGCCCAATGCCAGCCGGTCATGCCGCGCCCGAAAGCGGCGGCGGCGACTACCGCCACGGCCAGCGCCAGCGCGCCGCCCGCCAGCAGCCGACGCGTAGCCCGCAGCGAACGCAGCGGCATTGCGCCGGATGCAGCGGGTGAATCGATGCCCGGCGGCGTGGCGCGCACCTTCAGGCGCGGCACCAGCCAGAGCAGCAGCGGGCCGCCGAACAGCGCCGTCGCCGCCCCCGTCGGCAGGAGTTCGCCCGCGAGGCCGCCCAACTGCTGGATCGCCTGATCGGTGACCCAGAGCAGCAGCGCGCCAATCGCGGGCGCCCACGTCAGTTGATCGCGCAAGCGCCGCGCGCCGCACGCGCGCGCGACGGCGGGCGCAGCGAGCCCGATAAAGCCGATCACGCCGACCGCCGCGACCACGAACGCCGTCAATGCGACCGCCGCCGCCAGCGCCAGAAAACGCGTGCGTGTGAGCGCGAGGCCGAGGCTGCGCGCGCCCGCATCATCGAGTCCGGCGAGCGTGAGCGGGCGCACCAGCGCGCCGCACAGCGCCGCGCAGACGAGCACGCGCGGCAGCAGCCACAGCGTCGTCTGCCAGTCCTGTTGCGCGAGCGCGCCGCCGCCCCAGATGAACATCGCCGCCAGCGAACGCTCGTAAACGATCGACAGCGCGAGGCTCAGCGCGCCGCAGTACAGATTGACGATCATGCCGCCCAGCACGAGCGTCACCGGCGCGAACGCACGCCGCCAGGCGAGCGCGAACACGAACAGCATCGCCAGCGCCCCGCCCGCGAGCGCGACGCCCGCGCGCCACGGCTGAAGCCACGCGGGCGCCCAAAGCGTCGCGAGCAGCAGCGCGAGATACGATCCGGCCGACACACCCACCGTCATCGGCTCGGCGAGCGGGTTGCGCAAGACCTGCTGAAGCACCACACCCGCCAGCGCGAGCGCCCCGCCGCACAGCAGCGAGATCGCCAGGCGCGGCAGCCAGCTCTCATGTACCACCATTTCGCGGATGTCGCTCTCATCGGGCGCAAACAACGCCCGCGTCCAATCGCTCGCGGGCAGATGCGTCGCGAGCCCGTGCAGCGTCATGATCATCGCAACGATCAGCAATCCGAACAATCCGATCAACGGAGTGCGCGTGTGCCAGGTGCCTTGCGTGCGCGTTATCGGCAGATCATGCATGGCGTGCCTCCAGCGCAAGCAGTACGTCCGCGAGTTGACGCGCGAAGCGCGCGCCGCTATAGAGCGCGCCGCCCTGCGAGACCTTCGGCATGCCCGCCACGCGGCCCGCGCGCGCGAACGGCAGGCTGTGCCAGAGCACGCCGTGCGCGAGCGTCGCGCGCGCGGCGTCGGGCAGCGGGTCGAGATAAACGAGGCGTGCTCCGGCGGAGTCGGACGTGTCGGCGGCATCGGCCAGACGCGTGAAGTCGGTCACCGCGTAACCGCGCGCGTTGGTCGCCCCACGCCACGCATTGCGCACGCCCATGCGCGTCATGACATCGCCGAACAGACTGCCCGGCCCGTACACGAGCAAATGCCGGTCGTCGATGAATTCGACAACAAACAGCGGCGCGCCAGTCTCGCCGCCCGTGTCGAGACGCGAGCGCGCGGCGCTCAGTTGCGCGTCGGCGTGCTGGATCGCCAACTCGGCCTGCGGCACGCGATCCAGCACGCTCGCGAGACGGCGCGTCTCGTGCGCGATCTGCCGCCACGGCTCGACGCCCGGCGCGGACAGCGCGAGCGTGAGCGTCGGCGCGATGCGTTCGAGCTGCGTGCGCATCGGCGCATGCGCGGGCGTGAGCAACAGCAGATCGGGACGCAATTGTTCTAGCAGCTCGAAATTCGGCTGATAGAGCAAGCCGATGTCGATCACGCTGGCCGGCAGTGGCGGCTCGACGTTGGTGCGCCGATACCAGTCGGGCACCGAGGCCGCGAGCGGCGTGACGCCGAGCGTGAGCAGCATCTCCGTGAGCCCGAAATCCATCACGACGATCCGTTGCGGCGCGGCGCGCGGCGCGGCCCACGCCGACCGCGCGCCGAAGACGCCCAGCCCGCACGCGAGGCCCGCGGCGGCGAACCCGATCCATTGACGTCGATGCATGCGCGCCCCTTTCACCGTGAATCGCTCACCACTGATACTTCGCAGTCCCGAGCACGCCGATCTTCGAACCGTAATAGCACGCGCCGCCCGAACAGTACGCGACATAGGTGCGGTTCGTCAGGTTGGTGCCGTTGAGCGCGAACTTCCAGTTGCGGATGTCGTAGTGAAGCGCCGCATCGAGCAGCACGACGCTGCCCACGTCGAACGTATTGGCCGTATCGCCCGCCGACATGCCGATATAACGCACGCCGCCGCCAAAGCCCAGACCGCGCAGCGGGCCGCCATGCAGTGTGTAATCGGCCCAGAGATTCGCCATGTTGCGCGGCGCCATCGTCGGACGCTTGCCGAGTTGCGACGGCGTGTTGGTCTCCAGCACGACCTGGTTCAGATACGTGTACGAGCCGAGCAGCGCGAGGTCGTCGGTCAGCTGGATATGGCCTTCGAGTTCGAGACCGCGCGAGCGCACTTCGCCCGTCTGCACCGAATAGCCCGGATGGTTCAGATCGGTGGTCGTGACGTTGTGCTGCGTGAGATCGAAAATCGCCGCCGAATAGAGCGCGTTATAGCTCCTGGGCTGATACTTCACGCCCACCTCGTATTCCTGGCCCGTGGTCGGCATCAGCGCCTGGCCCGAGAAATTCACGCCCGTGGTCGGCTGGAACGACTTCGCATACGAGAAGTACGGCGCGATGCCGTTGTCGAACAGATACGAGAGACCGCCGCGCCACGTGAACGCGTGCGGCGTCTGGTTTTGCAGGCCCGTGCTCGACCCGCTCGTCTGAATGTTCGTCGACGTCCAGTCGTTGCGGATGCCGAGCGTGAGCAGCCAGTGACGGTATTCGATCTGATCCTGCAAATACACGCCGAGCTGATCGGTGGCCGTATCGACGCGCTTGGTGGTCGTGTAGATCTGGCCGACCGTCGAGTAGTCGGGATCGAACGGATTGAGCGTACCGACCGAGCCCGAGCCCGAATTCGTGCCGCTCAGCAGGCGCTGGTAATCGACGCCGAACAGCACCGTCTGCTTCACGTCGCCCGTCGAGAATTTCGCCTGAAGCTGATTGTCCATCGCGAACTGGCTCAGGTGTTCGCGATCGAGAAACGCGCTCATGGTGAGCACCGACTGATTCGTGCCCGCCTTCCACGTGCCGAAATACGACTGACGATAATCGACGTCGTCATGCATATAGCGCGCATTCGAACGGAACGTGAAGACGTTATTGATCTTCTGCTCGAACTGATAACCGAACGCATATTGCGTGCGGCGGAAATAATCGGTGTCCGGATTGCCGATGTACGTGCCGGGGCTGATCTTGCCGTTCGGGTTGTACGTCGCCGTGCCCTGCACCGGCAGCGAATCGAACAGGCCGCCCGCCGGATCTCGCTGATATTGCGCGTACAGCGTGAGGCGCGTGTCGGCGTTCGGCTTGATCGTGACGCTCGGCGCGAACGCGATGCGCTGATCCTTGACGCCGTCGACCTGCGTGTCCGCGTCGCGGCCCAGACCAACGATGCGCCACAGCACCGTGCCGTCCTTGTCGACCTTGCCGCCCACGTCGAACGCGGCCTCGTAGCGGTTGTGATTCCCGAATTGCAACTGGACTTCGTTGACCTGATCCTCGGTCGCGAACTTCGACACCATGTTGACGATGCCGGCCGGACTACCCGCGCCATACAGCACCGACGCCGGACCGCGCATCACATCGATACGTTCGAGAAAGTACGGATCGATGCGCGGATTCGCGTAGTACTGGTTCGCCTGCAACGCGAGACCGTCGAGATACTCCGAATAGTCGAAGCCGCGCCCGCGCAACTGGTCGAAGCGAAAATCGGTCGAGTCCTGCGAGTACACGCCCGGCGTGTAGCGCAAGGCCTGATCCACGGTGGTCGCGCCCTGCTGGTCCATCTGCTCGCGCGTGACGACAGAAATCGACTGCGGCACGCGCACGATCGGCGTATCGGTCTTGGTGCCCGTCATGGTGCGTTTGGCGACAACGCCCGAAGTCGGGCCGGTCGGCGAATCGCGCTGAGCATCGACATTCACGGCCGGCAGCGTGCCGTTTGCGCTCGACGCGGTCGCCGCCTGCGCGGTTTGCAGCGAACTGGCGTTCTGTCCGTTTTGAACGCCGTTGGCGTTGTCCGTGGACTGCGCATGCGCGACGACCGAGAACGCCAGCGGTACACCCAGCCAAGCCTGTTTCAACGGCAAAAGCCTTGTGGCAAACCCGTGCAGCCCCGTCATCTTGTTCTTTTTACGTCCCTTCATCGTCAGATCACCAAGTGAATGTTAATGATAATGCTTCTTATTCCAATCACAAAAGCTATACTTCCCACGGCGATGAACGTCGCGGGCCAATGGCGTTTGTCGTGACTTGGGGGACTGTGTCGTTAGAGGGCGCAGGCGCCGAAGCCCCGTGAACAAAGGGCTAAGCCGGGCCTGGCGAGGTCAGATGATACAAGTTAGCCCCGCGCAGAGGCGGACGACTTGTTCGATCACCCGGACAACTTTTGTCCAGATGGAATGTTATGGAAGCCTTTTCGATTCAAACCGACAATCCGCGCGCGAAGCTCCGGGCCGCCGCGCCACCCGCGCCGCCGACGCCGAAAAGCGATTTGCCGGCCGTGTTCGGTCAGGCCATCGAGTACGAGTCGGGCGCGCGCGAGATCGCGCACACGCATGCGCGCGCGCAGCTGCTCTACG
Source organism: Paraburkholderia tropica (assembly GCF_914484835.1). Lineage (GTDB taxonomy): Bacteria > Pseudomonadota > Gammaproteobacteria > Burkholderiales > Burkholderiaceae > Paraburkholderia > Paraburkholderia tropica_A. Next base: position 340,328 of record NZ_CAJZAR010000062.1, on the reverse strand, counting down.
CGACGAGCGGGTTGATCCGCGTGCGCACGCCAGCCGCGAGCTGGGTCGTCACGCCCGACTGCGCGATGCTCGTGCCGCCGCGCGTCGAGCACGAACTGGAGATGGTCGGCAAGGTCGGCTTCCGCACGCTTTACGTCGATCCCTGCCCGGCCATCGGCGGCGACGAAGGCCGTCTGCTGCCCGTCAACGGCCTGCTGCGCGAAGCGATCCTCGCGATGGTGCAGGAACCCACGCGCACGCGCGAACCGGGCAGTCTCGCCGATATCCTCACGCAGCTGATCGTCAATCTGCTCGCCGCGGCCTCGCCCGCCGACGACCAGCCTGGCCGTCTGCCGCTGCCGCAACATCCGCGCTTGCACCGCATCTGCCAGGCGCTGATCGCGCAGCCCGCCAATAACGATTCGCTCGAACACTGGGGCGACCGTTTCGGCGCGAGTTCGCGCACGCTCGCGCGGCATTTCCAGCGCGAGACCGGCATGCCGTTCGCGAAGTGGCGCGAGCAGATGCGCGTATCCGAGGCGATGTGCCTGCTCTCGACCCATACGCCGATCGACGAAGTCGCGAGCCGCCTCGGTTACGCCGACGCGAATTCGTTCGCCGTGATGTTCAAGCGCGTGCTCCAAATGACGCCGCTGAAATACCAGTCGATGATGTGTGGTGTGTTGGGCGGGGCGTGAGGGTCATCGCCGCAAATCGCGATTCCCACGTTGCTTATACGCCGCCCGCCTTCGAACGAAAGCACAAATCGTTGTTAGCTCAATGACAGGAACAATGGTCCACTGATCGGCTTTCCTATGCTGATCGGATCATGTCAACCCGCTCCTCCTCTTCGTCGCCGCGCAACGGCGCGGCACGCGTCGGCTTCGCCGCATTCATCGGCACCACGATCGAGTGGTACGACTTCTACATTTACAGCACCGCGTCGGCGCTCGTCTTCAGCCACGCGTTCTTTCCCGCCAGCGCCAGCGCGTTGACCGGCATTCTCGGCTCGTTCGCGGCCTATGGCGTGGGCTTTTTCGCGCGTCCGCTCGGCGCGGTGTTCGCGGGCCATTTCGGCGACCGCATCGGACGCAAACGCGTGCTGGTGTTTTCGCTCGTGCTGATGGGCATCGCCACGCTGCTCACGGGTCTGCTGCCGACTTACGAAACGGCGGGCCTGCTGGCGACCGCGCTGCTCGTCACGCTGCGTCTGCTGCAAGGCATCGCGACCGGTGCCGAATGGGGCGGCGCGTCGCTGCTCTCGGTCGAGCACGCGAGCGAGCGTTCGCGCGGCCTGCTCGGCTCGTTCACGCAGGTCGGTTCGGCGGCGGGCATGCTGCTCGCGTCGGGCACGTTCCTCGCGGTGCGGCAGTGGCTGTCCGCCGATGCGTTCACCGCGTGGGGCTGGCGTCTGCCGTTTCTGTTCAGCGTCGTGCTGGTCGCCGTGGGCGTGTTCGTGCGCGCGCGCATTCACGAGCCCGCGCCGTTTCTCGATGCGCAGGCCGAAGGCAAGATTCGCCGCCTGCCGGTCGCCGATGTGTTCCGCCATCATCGACGCGCGCTGTTCGTCACGATCGGCTTGCGGCTGCTGCAACCGGCCATGTACGCGATCGTCACCACTTACGCGATCAGCTATCTGAATCTCAAGCGCGGCGGCGCGTCGTTCGCGCTGAGCGCGGTGATCATCGGCTCGGCGTTCGCCATCGTCGCGACGCCGCTGTGGGCCGCGCTGTCCGACCGCATCGGCCGCAAGCGTCCGGCCGTGTGGGCGGTGGTCGGCATCAGCCTGCTGGTCTGGCCATTCTTCTGGTTCCTCGACAACGGCGATCTGCGCTATCTGCCGGTCGTGTTCGCGATCGAACTCGCGCTGTTCGACGCGGCGATCTACGCGCCCGGCGCAGCCTGGTTCGCCGAGCAGTTTCCTGTCGAGGTACGCTACAGCGGCATCTCGCTCGGCTACCAGATCGGCACGTTGATTTCCGGCGGCCTGACGCCTTTCGTCGCCGCTGCGCTGCTCGCGCTCGGCCACGGTTCGCCGTGGTACATCTGCGCGTATATCAGCGCGCTCGGCGTGTTGAGCCTGATTGCCGTGCTCGCGGCGGCGGACCCCGCACGCCGGTTGCGCGACGCGCGACTCGCGGTTTCGCCGGGCGACGCCGCGATTGCGAACCCACGTTAATGCCTTGCGCTGTTCTCTTGCGCCGATCACTTTTACCGAGTCAATTTCGATGAGCGAATCCCGCACACACGACGACGAAGCCCGCATCGTGGGCGCCCTCGAACGCCGCCACGCCGGCCCGAAAGCCTTTCGCGCGCTGTCCGCGCCGGTCTGGCGCGCGGGCCGATTGTCGGAGAAGGACAAGCATCTGGTGGCGGTCGCGATTGCGCAGATCACGCGCTGCGCGTTCTGCATCGAGCATCACGCGGCGCTCGCGCGCCAATGCGGCGCGACCGAAGCCGAAGCGCTGGCCGTGAGCTATGTGAGCGCGGCGCTGGAATCGATCGGCGAAGGCACGCTGAGCGTCACGCACGGCGCGCTCTCGATCGAGGATGAAGCCGCCGTTCGCGGCATGTCCGTCGCGCAGGCGCGCCTCGCGTTCGCGCAATCGGTGTTCGCCACCGATGCGATCGACGCGCCGCTGGTATGGATCACCGCGGCAGCCGTGGCTTATGCGCAGTCCAACGACGCGCGTCGCCAGGCGCTGCACGCACAGGCATTAGCCGCCGATGCGCACCCCGACGCGCTGAACGAAGCGTATGCGATTGCCGTCGTGCTGCGCGCGGGCGCGGTCTACGCGCATACGCTGCATGTCACGGATGCGTTTCGCGACACGCGCGCGTAAACGCGTACGTAATGCGCGTACGCAATGCGCGTAACGTCGCGCGATTCAGGCCGCGCGACGCGAATTCGGTGCGAAGATCTTGCGCATCTTCGTGCCGAGCCGACGCAACGGCGCGCGCTTGAGCGCCTTCACCTGCTGCTTCGCGCTTTCGAGCGCGCTGCGCGTGGCGGCGAGTTCATTCACCAGCGCAGAGTCCGCGGCGATACCGTCGATCAGCGCGATATCCACGACACGCGTCGAACGATGCAGCGGCACCACGCTGTGCGGCCAGTTCACATTGGGACCGAAGGCGAGCACCTGAGTCGCTTGCGCGAGCTTGCTGGTCCAGAACGATTGCGTGTCCGCGTTGATCTCGCCCGATTCGGCAAGCTCGCGCGACAGCGCCAATGCGTCGAGGTGAATCTCCAGACCGCGCGCCGCGTCGAAGCCGCTTTGACGCGGACCATCGGCCGATTGCACGCTGCCGAACGACGGATTCAATCCCGACATCTTCGCGATCCATTGCTCCGCCGCCTGCGCATAAACCGGCGAGCGCGCGGCGAGATCGCAATCGAATACCGCATCGGACGACGTGAACGCGTGCCGCAGCGTCAACAGCCAATGCGCGAGAAAGCCGCGATAAGCATCGGCGGGATCGATTTTCGCCACGTAATCCTTGAAGAACGACAGACGCGCTTCGAGCGTGATGCCCTCGCCGCTCTCCGTCACCTCAGGCACTTCCGGCAAGTCGATCCGCAGCGCTTCCATCACCTTGCGCGCGAGCGGCACGTGGCGGTTCATGTCGAGCACGGCAAACGGAATCGCGACGAAGTGCGCGTTGCGATGCTTCGCGAGCAATTCCCAGCACGATTGCCATTGCGTGATCGGATTCTTCAGGACAACGATATGCACGGCGTCGGGAAAGGTTTTGTAGAACCAGTCGAGACGCCCCAACGAGCGGCAGAATTTGAAAACCGGCACGCGCTTTTCGGCGGTCGCATGGCGCGTGAGCGTGTTCAGATAATCGACGATGCGCGGTGCGGCTTCGGGCGCTTCGCCGGAAAAGCTATCCACCGAAAAGATGTCTTCGTAGCCGGCGATGCCGGGCTGATCGCCATCGAGCAGATACGCGAATTCAGCGAAATACGGGCTTTCCAGATTCGGGTGGCCCGAACGCCAACTGCTCGCGGTGCTTTTGTCGAGCATGTCGCGGTCGATCGCCGCGAGCATTTCATGCAGCGGTTCGTAGTACCCCGTCACCTGATCGAGATTGCGAAAACAGGACCATAACCATGTGCCCGCGGTGCGATAGCCGGTGTGCAGGAAAATGGCTTTGGGTTCGGATTGCATGCGACCTCGGTAATGAATTCAAATGCCCGCAGCCGAATGAAACCGACGACAGACCAACGCGGAAACGCTGGAGTGTAGGTCGACCAAAACTTTCACAGGTTACACGCAGCATTACGAACGATTACGAATTGAATTCAATCAGCTGTCACGCGCGTCGCGATAACGTTTGCGGATACGAAAAAGCCCAGGCGGTCAGGCCTGGGCTTTTCGGCAACGCACGGCGCGCGGGCGCGTCTGAACGCCCGGTGCGCATTCAGAACGTGCTCAATGCTGCGGTGCGAAATTGGCGGGCGCGACCCAGCGGAAGCCGGTCAGGACCTTGCCCTTGAACTGGCATTCGAACTGCGCGGGCACGAGCGACTGCGTGCGCCGGTCTTCCATCATGCCGCTCACGGTGACCGTGCGGCCATCCGCCGACGGCCGCTTGTCGCTGACCGAAACGAGCGCGGGCTCCGCGGACGTCTGCATTTTTTCCACGCACTGGTCGGTATTTTTTTCGGCCACCGAAGCGCAGCCTTCGAGCGACAACGCAGCAGCGATCAGCGCGAATGCCACGAGCCTGTCCTTCTTCATATCTTCTCCCTCACACTTCGAATACGGTTCATTGTCCCCAGATTCATACGGCATGCCTGGCCGACGCCGATTCTATCTCAGCGGCGAGTCAATTCTTCATAACGAAGCGTCGAGAATGTATTCGGACGTCGATGAAAAAAAGCCCCGGCGATCCGACCAGGGCTTTGCTGATCGCCGAAAACCACGCCCGGCGATCGGCGGACGCGCATTCGACGCACGCCCGCGCCATTCATAATCCGCAAGAAAACCGTGAAAACCCATCGCTAAACGCTCAGCGGCGCATACCGCCCCCACCGCCCGCGCCGAAACTGCCACCGGACCAGCCGCCACCGCTCGAACCTTGCGTCGCGCCCGTCTCGGTGCTGTCCGACTGGCTGTCGTCGAGTGTCGACGCGCGCGCCGCGTTGCGGCTGCGCGTGATCGTCAAACCTGCCGCGCCCGGGCCGTGCGCCGCGTCCAGCGCGGCGAAACCGCCTGCTTCGTGCGCATCGTGCGCGTGATGGGCGGGGGCCGCATTCGCGTTCAGCGACGGATGCGAGCCATACACGTAGCCCTGGCCCACGCCAATCGCGAGGCTCACGCCCACCGGCCCGCAGCCCGTGCTGATCACGGCGGCCTCCTGCGTAAACGAGCCCATCGTGCCCACGCCCGCCGACATCTCGCCGTTCACCGAGACCGGCGCACATTGCATCGCGTCGATCACGACGGCGTTCTCCGGCACCGTCACGTCGATGAAATCGTTCCCGCCGATCAACACACTCGCCAGTTTGCCCGGCGCGAGCACGCCACCTCGGCTCGCGCCGGTCGTGACGAACTGGATATCGGCGGCAAAACCGGTGAGGTGCGCCGCATGAGGCGGCAGCGTGACGCGATACGCCGCGTCGCGCGGACCATCGTCGATGCCCGCGAAGCTGCCGCCTCGCGTCACGATCCTGAACCCGATGCCGGGCAGGTTGGTCGCGTAGACCTTGCCGAGTCCCGAACTCGTGTCGGCGGGCGCGTACACGCGCAATTCGCGTGCGTTGTCCGGGCCGCTGCACGTGAAGGGCAGGTCGTTGAGCGCGGCCACGTGGGCCGAGCCGACCGGCGTTCCCACCGGCGCATTGAGCGGCACCGAGAGTTGCACAGGCGAAAGCGGCAGCACCAGCACGCCGGGATTCGCGGTCGGGCGGCATTCGGCGTGCGCGAGCGGCACGTAACAGCCGGCGAGCAACGCCAGCGCGGCGGCGAGCCAGCGTGTGCCGCGACGCGCAATCGATTCGAAAGAGCGGAGCATCGTAGAAAAGAGGCAATTGAGCGCGAGCGATTCTACGGCAGCGCGATTTCAGTGCGCCGACATGCAATTTACCGATTGTTACTTCAGTGTGACGCCCGCGCCTGGTCCTGCGCGATAAAGCGCATCACGCCCGCCTGGCGTGCGGGCTCTCCTGTGTCGCCCGGATGATGGATGCCGTCCGTGACCGGCACTTCGGCGAAATCGAACGGGCTGACGCCTTCGAGACACGCCACGTTTACCGCGTAATGCTGCGGACTCGACCGACGTTGAAGATGCGTAGCGATGCCGCAGCGCGAACAGAAAAAGTGCTGCGCGACGCCGGTATTGAAGCGATAACGCGTAAGCACGTCCTCGCCTTGCAGAAACCGGATGCCGTCCGTTGCGGCCGCGACGACAGCGGCACCGCGCATCCGGCAATAGGAGCAATTGCAGCGGCGGATCGAATTGAAACCGTCGCTCAGTTTCACTTCGAAACGCACCGCGCCGCAATGGCATTGCGCTTTCAGATTATTCGGATCGCTAATCATGTTGAAACATTCTCCCGGCTGAAAGTCATTTGCAATTTTTAGAGCCCCAGACACACCGCGCCCGACGCCACGATCAGGCAAGCGATCCAGCGCGACGCGCTCACCGTTTCGCGTAGAAACACGCGCCCGATCAGCACCGCGAACACCACGCTGGTCTCGCGCAACGCCGATACCGCCCCCATGGCGCCCGACTGCAGCGCCCAGATCACGATGCCATAGGCCGCGATCGACACCAGGCCGCCGACGACCGAGGTGCCGAGCGCCATCGGCTCGTCGCGCAACGACCGCCGCAACGGCGCGACGCCGCGCATCGCGACGAAGTAGAGCGGCGTGAGCCAGTAAAACAGGAACATCCACGCGGTATAGGCCACCGACTGACCATCGGACAGCCGCACGCCAATGCCGTCGATCACGGTATAAAGCGCAATCGTCGCGCCGGTCGTCAGCGCGGCCAGCGCGCCCGAACGCGAAACGTGGCGGCCCATCAACGCGATCGCGCAGATGCCGCCCGAAATCATCACGATCCCGAGCGCATGCACGGGGCCGATCGCCTCGTGCGCGAACAGCGCCGCGCCGAGCGTCACGAGCAGCGGCGACGAACCGCGCGCGATCGGATAGGCGAGCGCCAGATCGTTGCGTCGATACGAGCGCACGAGACTCACGTTGTAGAAGAAATGCACGAGCCCCGACGCGACGATATACGGCCACGACGCGCTCGCGGGCAGCGGGTTCGCGACGATCACGAGCGTCGCGCAGGTCGCGATGGCGATGCTCATCCACGTCATCGACAAAAAACGGTCACGGTTGCCGTGCAGCATCGCGTTCCAGGTCGCGTGGAGCATGGCGGCGAGCAGCACGATACCGCCGGTGTAACTGAGCATGGGCGTGGTGATTGAAAGGACGTAAAAGGCGGCAAGGGGCTTGAATCGGCGCAGTGAATCAACGCCATGAAGCAGCAAGAATAACTATCTTGTCCGCGACCAACAAACCAGATAAATTGCGGTTTCGCGCCAGATAAACTCATCCGAATGAAACCCGTCTTGCCCCCGTTGAACGCCCTGCGCGCTTTCGAGTCCGCGGGACGGCTCGGCAGTTTCAAGGACGCCGCAGCGGAATTGCACGTGACGCCCGGCGCGGTGAGCCAGCACGTGCGTCTGCTGGAAGAATGGCTGGGCGCGCCGCTGTTCGAGCGGCTGAACCGGCGCGTGCAGTTGACGCCCGCGGCGCAGGTCTATCTCGACGAAATCGGCCCGTTGTTCGAGCAGCTATCGCAGGCCACGGCGCGTTACGGCGCGCCGCGCGCGGTGCCCCGCACGCTGACCGTGAGTTCGCTCGCCACGTTCACCTTGCGCTGGCTGGTGCCGAGGCTCGCGAAATTCCGCGCCGAGCACCCCGATATCGAGGTGAAGGTGGAGACCTCGAACGAGCCGCCCGAGAGCCTCAAGGACGGTTACGACGTGATCATTCGCGGCGGCCCGGACACGTTTTACGGCTATGCGATGCGCCCGTTCCTGACCGAGGAGCGGCTGCCGGTCTGCAGCCCGGCGCTGTTGCGGCACGCGCCGCTGCGTACGCCCGCCGACTTGCGCGCGCATACCTTGCTGCATACGTCGAGTCTGCCGAGGCTCTGGCCCGACTGGCTGGCGAGCGCGCAGATTCCCGCGCTGACGCCCGCCGCCACGCTGACCTTCGATCACTTCTATCTGACCTTGCAGGCCGCGATCGACGGCATCGGCATTGCGATGGGCCCGACCGCGCTGGTCGCCGACGATCTCGCGGCCGGCCGGCTCGTCACGCCGTTCGCGGGGCCGCGTTTGCCGTCACGCAGCTATTGCACCTATGTCGCCGATGAAAAGGCCGACGACGAACGCGTGCTGCTGTTCCGCGCGTGGCTCGAACGCGAGGGGATGGGGGCACAGGTTCGCGGCACGAAGCGCTGAAATCGTCACTCAGGCGCGCGCCTTGCGCGTCTTCGACCCGCGCGAATCCGGCACGGTTTGCAGCAATTGATCGCGTATCCAGCGATGCGCGGGCGTGCCCGCGTGCCGCGTGTGCTGATAGATTTTCAGCGTATAACGCGGCGCGGCAAACGGCGTGGGAAAGATCTCGACCGGTGCGGCGTCGCGCAGAATCAACGCAGCGCGCTGCGGCACCGTCATCAGCAAATTCGAGCGCGCGACGATAAACGGCGCGACCAGCACGCTCGGCAAATGCACCGCCACTTCGCGCGCCACGCCGAGCCGGTCGAGCACCCGATCGATCGCGCCGCGCGACTCGTCCCACGGCGTGACCACCACGTGCTGCGCGGCGAGATAGTGCGCCATGCTCAGCTTGCGGCGAATCGACGGATGCTCGCGGCTCGCGATCACCACATAGTCGTCGGAAAACCAGTCGGCGCTTTCGACACCTGCGGGCAAGGGCAGCGCTTCCTCGTCATAGCCCAGCGCAAAATCGATACGGCCCGAAGCGAGTTCGTCGGCGGACTCGCGTCCGCGCGAATACACGATCTTGAAGCGCAGTTTGGGCGCGACGTCCTGCATTCTCGCGATAAACGCGGGCAGCATCGCGAACGCCGTGTAATCGGTGGCGGCGAAAACAAACGTGCGCTCGCTCGCGGCGGGATCGAACTGGCGCGCGGGCGCGAGGCCCGCATGCAGCAAATCGAGCGCCTCGCCAATCGGGCGCATCATGCCTTCCGCCGTGGCCGTCGGGCGCATTTCATTGCCGATGCGCACGAACAATTCGTCGGCGAGCGCGTCGCGCAGCCGCGCCAGCGCGTGACTCAGCGCCGACGCGCTCATCGCCAGCTCTTCCGCGGCCAGCGTCACCGAGCGATGGCGCACGAGCGCGTCGAAAACCAGCAGCAGGTTCAGGTCGAGCCGGCGCAGATCACGATGCATACTGTTCAATCCATGATGACAACAATGCAGTATACGCAGATCGGATATCGACTACCATCGTCAACCTGCTGATCGTTTTGCAGCTTCATTGTTTATCTGGAACCGTTTATACCGCCATGGCACTGACAATCCGGCCCGCGACCGCAAACGACGCGGCCCTCATTCTTCGCTTCATTACCGAACTCGCGATTTACGAAAAGGCCGAAGATCAGGTCGCCGCGACCACGGAAACCATTACGTCCTCGTTATTCAACGATGCATCGCCCGCGAAGGCGCTGATCTGCGAACTCGACGACCAGGCCGTCGGTTACGCCGTGTATTTCTTTTCTTATTCGACGTGGCAGGCCAAATCCGGTTTGTATCTGGAAGACCTTTACGTTTCACCCGACGCGCGCGGTCAGGGTGCGGGCAAACGCCTGTTGCAGCATCTCGCCGGTATCGCGGTGGAAAAGGGATGCGGCCGCTTCGAATGGAGCGTGCTCGACTGGAACACGCCGGCTATCGAGTTTTATCAATCGCTCGGCGCGAAACCGCAGGATGAATGGATTCGCTATCGCCTTGAAGGCGAGGCCATTCGAACGCTCGCCGTCGCGGCGACGGAGATCGAAGCGTAAAACGAGTGAATGGATCACTCGAAAAAAAAGCGGGCCGAGGCCCGCTTTTTTTGTCGCGCTAAAACACGCTTCAGCGCATCTTCGCGACTTTATCCGCCGTGATCGTCGCGGACGGATTACCGAATTGCGTCGTGACGAAATTCACCAGCGTCGCAATTTCGCTATCGCTGAGTTCGCCCTTGAATGCCGGCATCGCCACATGACCCGCATTGGTCTGACGGCTCACGCCGTGCAGCACGACCATCGTGAGATTGTCGGCGTTCGACGCGCCCACACTGCTGTTATGCAGCAGCGACGGATACGCGCCCGCGTCCTTGCCGCCCACGCCCGAGCCTTGCCAGCCGTGGCAGCTCGCGCAATTGGCATTGAACAGCGTGCGGCCATCGGCAGCGCCACCCGCGCCGAGCACGGTCAGCGGCTGATTGCGCAACGCGCTCACGCTCTGGATCGGCGAACCCCAGCCATAACGCGGCAGGTTCGTGGCGCTCATGCCGTTATTCTGCGCGGGCACCGTGCGCAGATACGTCGCCATCGCGCGCAGATCCTGATCCGAGAGAAAGCGCGTGCTGTTCTCGACGACTTCGGCCATCGGACCCGCCGCATTCGCCTTGCCAGGCACCGCGCCGTCACGCAGATACGCGATCAGCTCCGCGTCGCTCCAGCCGCCGATGCCTGCAACGTTGTCGGGCGTGATGTTATACGCCGTCCAGTTGCCGAGTTGCGCGCCCGCGAGCGACTGGCTCGACAGACCCTGCATGAAATTGCGCGGCGTGTGGCACTCCTGGCAATGCGCGAGCGCGCCCACCAGATACGCCCCGCGATTCCATTCGGCACTCTTCGCGGGATCGGGCTGGAAGCGGCCCGAATCGAAATTGAAGAGATTCCAGAACACCATTGCCCAGCGCTGGTTGAACGGGAAGCCGAGCGTATTCGCGGGCGTCGCTTTCGCGACCGGCGCAATCGTGCGCAGATACGCACGAATCGCGAGAATGTCGTCGTCGGTCAGCTGCGTATAGGACGTATAAGGCATCGCCGGATACAGGCGCTTGCCGTCCTTCGATTTACCTTCGCGCACCGCGCCGATAAAGTCCGCATCGCTCAGATTGCCGATGCCATACGTTTTATCGGGCGTGATATTCGTCGAATAGATCGTACCGAACGGCAGATCGAACGGCACGCCGCCCGCATAAGGCTGCGCCTTGTTCGACGTATGGCAGGCAATACAATCCGCCGCGCGCGCGAGATATTCACCGCGCTTGACGAGCGCGGCCTCGTCGCTGGCGCTGGCCGCGTGCGCGAGCGTGCCGGTCAGCACGCCGCTCAAGGCCAGCGCGCTGGCAGGCAGCCATTTGCGCAATACGCTGAAGATTGAACGCGGGCTCGTGTTGATCTTGTGGGTCAGTTTCATCGCGCGCGCCTCAAGCATGTTTCATTTCGTCGATCAGCTTGTCGGCGAGACGCATCGACAGCGCGCAAAGCGTGAGCGTGCAATTCACCGTGCCCGCGCTCGCCATCGTGCCGCTCGACGCGATGAAGAGATTCTCGTGATCGTGCGAACGCAGATCCTTGTCGACCACCGAATCACGCGGATCGTCGCCCATGATGAGCGTGCCCATGATGTGATTGTTGTTGAAGTACGAATCGTCGAAACGCACTTCGGTGCCGCCAAACAGGTTCGCGATATTGGCGTAATGACCGCGCGCGACCTTCGCCGCCCGGTTGATGTAATCGTCGATGCGGTAATGCACTTCGGGACGCGCGATGCCCAGTTTGTCCTTGAATTCGGTGCTCGCCGTAATGCGGTTTTCCGGGTCCGGCAGAATATCGAAGAAGCTGTTCACCACCACCCAGCGCGAGGCGTAATCGCGAATCTTCTCGTCGAGTTCCGCGCCGTAGACGCCCTTTGAAATCAGATAATCGCTCACGGCGCGCATCGGCGAATAATTGCCGACGTTGAGTTTCATCGCCGAATATTCCGAACGGAATGCACCGTCGCGCAAATTGTTGATGCATGAAAGGCGCATCGGGCCACGGCCCGGCCACATCGGTTCCGCCGAGAGGAACGTGACGGTCGTGCCCGGGTGGTCCATCAGGTTGCGGCCCACCTGGTCCGAGCTATTGCCAATGCCGTTCTGGAACTTGTCGCTTTTCGAAATCAGCATGAGCTTGGGCGTTTCGATCGCGTTCGACGCCAGCACGAAAATCTTGCCGGTCACGCGCTGCGTATTGCCGTCCGGGTCCTTGTAATGGACCGCGACGATGCGCGCGTTTTCATCGTGTTCGATGCGATACACCACGGCATTCGGCAGCAGGCGCGCCTTTGCGGCTTCGGCCTTGCGAATGGCGGTTTCGCCCGTGTATTGCGCTTCGATCGGGCAGATCGGCATGCAGTTGCTGTTGCCGCAGCATGCGGGACGGCCGTCGAACGGCGCGGTATTGCGCGCGGCCGGTTCGGTCACGTGCTTGTAGCCCGCTTTCTCGACTACGTCCTTGAACTTCTGGTCGAAGTCCGAGAGCGGCAGCGGCGGATGCGGATACGGCTTCGAGCGCGGCGAACCGAGATCCTCGGGACCGCCCACGCCCATTTCCACTTCGGCCTCGTAGTAATACGGTTCGAGATCGTCGTAACTGATCGGCCAGTCGCGGCCCACGCCATAGAGCGTTTTCAGCTTCATGTCGTTGGGCAGCAGACGCCACGACTGCGCCGACCAGTGCCACGTCGTGCCGCCGACCATGCGCAGATAGCCCGCCTTGTACTGTTCCGGGCCGCGCTGCACGAGATAGTCGTTGGCCGGCGAATACTGCGGATGCGGCGCGTGCTCGGTGGGCGGATACGGCGACTGGAAATCCGACTTAAATGGACTATTCCGGTAATTTTCGACGATGCGCCAGCGCTCGATGCGCGGCCCCGCTTCGAGCATGAGAACGTCGATGCCCGCCTTGGCGAGCTTCTGTGCGATCTGACCGGACGCGATGCCGGCGCCGACGATCACGACGTCGGCGGAATGGTTCGTTGCCATGGGAATGCGGGGATCAGGAGTGGGACAGCACTGGGGGCTTGGCCCAGTAACCAGGCACGCCGCGCGCGTAGCTCGGCATGACGATGACATCCGCGATCGGCGGATACATGAGCGCCTGTTCGTAGGCGACGGTGCGCGCGTTCTTGCCGCTGCCGACCACACCCAGATACCACGCCGTCATGACCTTCTTCGGCAGTTTGGCGAGCGCGGGCTGCGAGGCGTCCAGCACCGATTGCAGGCCATTTGCAGGGGTATTCGTGCGCGCGACGAAGTCGTTGAGCTGTGCGATGATCGCACTCGCGTTCGCGTCGTCACCCTTCAGTCCGGTGAGAATCGCGCGGCCGATTTCAACGTCGAGCGCGGTCTTGCCGGTCAGGTATTGCGAAAGCTTGATGAAAGCGGAGAAGTCGGCATCCGCGTTGGCCGCGGCGGCCTGCGCATGGGCGGCGGCGATGGAGCCCATCGCGCCGAGACCGGCCACGCTCAGCGTGGCGAGCACGGTCGTGCCGATCAGAAATTGCCGCCGCGAAGGCGCGAACGGCTGGGACGGAGATTGCTGTGGAGACGTCATCACGTTTCCAGATTGCGCGTCCGGCGCGCTCTGCGGCGCTTCACTCGAATCGGCAAATCTGTACTAACTGGTTAAAAACGCGTGCAGTGTACTCGATGTGGCGAATTGGCGCACTCCTGCTTACAGAACAGCGTAGTGCAATTCCGCCAAAGCGCCAAATGCCATTTCGATTGCGCGTCTCCCGCAAGCCGCCGTCTTACCAGCCGGGGTCCCCGCCCTGGCAGGTCAATGCGCAGCCCAGCGCGCTCACGGTGCCGACGGTGCCCAGCCCGAAGCCGAGCGCGATATTGCCGAGCGTCGACGAGCAGCCCTGGAGCTGGGTGATAGAGGCGATTGCAATCAGCAGGAAAAGCCTACGCAACCGTAGACCAGCGATAGTTCGAAACACGGGGATAGCCTGTTAGAAAGGGAGTCGTGACGTCCTTTGTTGTTGGATCAGCATACGCGCGAGGCGCGTGGACGAAATCGCAATCATCAAGCGAGAAACGGAACTACTTACCAAACCTTCCGCGCTTGCATTTTCCTTTCATTTATCGCGCGACGAGCGCCTGAATCGCCGCGCATCGCCATCAGGGCGCGTCCTGCACACGCACGATGCGCGTCTTGTGCACAAGCGGATCGCGCCACACGAGCGTGGTCCGGTCGACTTCCGCGCGCTCCTGCTGCACGCTGCCGTGAATGAAAAAGTAGCTGGTCGTGACGTCGTACAGCGACGAATCGAGCGACACGCCGTCCACATCCGCCGCCTGCAGCGCCAGCGTCACGTCGCTCATGTTGCGGAAGAACACCGTCTGGCGCGCGGCGACAAACGTCTGAGCTTTCGCGAGCGTCATGCCCGGCACGATGGCGGTCAGCACCTCCGCGCTCGCGGTGTTCATGTTCACCGGCGTCGCATTCGGCAGCACCGTAATGAACGGGCGCAGGCGCGCGACGGCGGCGGGCGTGAAGCCGGGAATGTCGAGCAGCGCGTTCACATCGGTCATCAGCAGCGATGCCGTGGCGCGATGATCGTCGTCGTCATCGTCGTCGATGCCGGGGTTATCGGTGTACTCGTCGTCTTGCGCGGGCGAGCTTTGCGCCGTTGCCGCCGCACCGCCCGACGTGCTCGCGTTCTCGAAGCGCGTGGCGGAATGCGAGAGGCCCGAGCGCACATACAAGGCCGTCTTGCTCGCCAGCTGCTGGTTGATGCCGAGGACCTGCAGCAGCCGCTGGAACGCCTCCAGTTGCGTGGCATTCACCTGCAGCACGCCGGGCGACGGGTTCGACACGAGGCTGCGCAGATTGAAACGCGACTGCGCATCCTCGACCGTGCCCGACAACCACGTCGATCCGACCTGCCCGCTGCCCTCGCCCTCCATGCCGCCGAGGAAGTGGCTCAGGCGCGTGCGCGCGACCGGCGTGCTCCACAGGCCGCCGAGATACGTGGCGGTCGGCATCGTGTCGGCCTCGGTATGCAGGATCAGGCGCGTCCAGTCGAGCGCGCCGCGCGCGACCCATTGCGCCTGCACGATCAATCGCTGATCTTCGATGCGCCTCACCTGCACCTGTTCGCGCCAGAGAATGCCCGACACCATGATCGCCGAGAGTGTCATCACCAGCAGCGCGGTGATGATGGCCGCACCGCTTTCGCGCCGTCTTTTGCGGGGATATCGAATGGGAATGCGTGTCGGCATCGTCACTCTCCCACGAGGAATGCACGGTCGATGGGCCGCGCAAGCGACGACGAACCGATGCTGACCTTGAAGCCCGTCACCGCGCGTGGCAGCGGCATGGCGGCGAGTTGCGGAATCGTCAGATTGTTGTCGTTGGTCGCGATGGCGTTGCGCACGTCCGCCATTTGCGTCGTCCATCCGGTTGGCGGCACGTACAGGCGCACCTGAATTTCGCCGACGCCATTCATCAGCGGCACCGCGCTCCATGTGCTGTCCGCGCCGCTGCGCATCGCGCGACGGACTTGCCCGAAATTGCCGAGCGGCGGCGACGCATAACGCGTCACGAGTCCATTGGACACCTGATAGCGCACGACTTCGAGACGCGGCGCGTGCCCCGGCGCCATCGGATACGTGCGCACGATCTGCAAGCCCGAGCGGTCGGCGGCAATCGCACTGCCGCCGGTTTCATCGTCGGATACCGCGAGCCGCGCGTCGATACGCATCTGGTCGAACAACTGCGCGAACACGCGTTCATCCGCCATCGAACGCGAGATGGCATCGCGGCCGCGCGCGATCGCGTCGAGTCCGCGCCACGACAACACAGCGACCACCGCGAGGATCGCCACGGCCACCATCAATTCGATCAGCGTGAAGCCGCGCGCTCGCTTGCGCACGCCGGCGCGGTGTTTAAAGCGAGCGGTTGTTTTCATCGTCGAGCATCGTCATGATTTGTGCGAGCGTGCCCTTGTGGCCCGGTGTCGTCACCGAAATTTCCACGCGCCTGAATTGCGCATTGGGCGTGGTGCTCACGCTTTGCGTGCACATCAGCGCGAGATTGCCTTCGGAGCAGTCGAACTGCCGTACGCCGAGCGGCGGCCATGCGTGCGTGAGGCGCAATTGCGTCAGCGCGTTATCCGCGCTCCAGCCCGCGAGCATGCGCTGATGCAATTCGGCATCGCTCGACGCGAGATTGCCGACCGCGCGCAGCGAGGCCGCGAGCGCCACCGCGATAATCGCCAACGCGACGAGCACTTCGATCATTGTGAAGCCGCGTGCGTGTCGATTGAAACGTTTGGATGCACGCATGTCATCGCACCTCGAAGCGGCCGTTACCGGTGCCGACAATCGTCGCCGTGCCCGCTGCGGAATAGAGCGTGATGTTCACGGGCGCATCCACGGCCTCGACGCCGAACACGATGCGAGACTCCGGCGTATCGTCGCGTTCGCCCGGCGACGAAATCCGCACATCGGTCACGCCGCCGTCCCAGTTGCGCGGCCCGAGCAAATCGTCGCGCAGCGGACGCCAGCCGTCGTGCGTATGAATATCGAAACGATAGCCGCCTTGCACGGGTTCCCATGCGATGGACTGCTCGCGGACTTGTGCGTCGTCGTCCGCCGATTCGAACAGCAAGGCGAGACGCTGCGCCTCCTCGTTCAGATCGGTGCGCGGATTGCGGGTCATCGCCAGCGACGCCAGCGAAACCAGCAGCCCCGCGATCACCAGCACGACGAGCATTTCGAGCAGGGTGAAACCGGCGGCGCGATGCGTGCGGTGTTTCGCTTTCATCTTCGGCACTTCGGGTCGTTTTAAACTTCGCATTGCCTTCTCGACTTCACTGCACCAGATTATTCAATTCGATGATCGGCAGCATCACCGCGAGCACGATCACCAGCACGACGCCGCCCATTGCCAGAATCAATAGCGGCTCCAGCAAACTCGTCAGGAACATCGTGCGTCGTTCGAGTTCGCGTGCTTCGCCTTCGGCGGCGCGGTCGAGCATCGTCGTGACGTCGCCGGTGGCTTCGCCTGAACGGATCAGATGGACGAGCACCGGAGGAAACGTCTTCGTATTCCCGAGCGCACGCGAAAGCGACGTGCCTTCACGCACGCGCACGATCGCTTCGTCGATGTTGTTGCGCATCGCCTTGTTCGACAGCGTTTCGCCCGCCGCCTGCAACGCGCGCAAAATCGGCACGCCCGCCGCGCTCAGAATGCCGAGCGTGCTCGCGAAACGCACCGTGTTGTAGCCGCGCACGAGCTTGCCCGCGAGCGGCGCGGTGAGCAGCCAGCGGTCGAACGCGAGACGCGGCCCGGGACGTCTTAGCGTCCCGCGCACGATCCAAGCGACGATCATCACCGCGATCAGAACCGCCCACCACCACTGACGCACGAAGCCCGAAAGCGCCATCATCACGATGGTCAGAAACGGCAGTTGCTGCTTCGTGCTCGCGAACACGTTCACAACCTGCGGCACCACATAACTCAGCAGAAACGTGACGATGCCAAATGCGATGATCGTGACGATCGTCGGGTACGTGAATGCAAGGACGATCTTCTGTTTGAGCGCGTTACGCTGCTCGATGTAATCGGCGAGACGCGAGAGCACGATGCCCAGTTTGCCCGTGTGTTCGCCTGCCGCAACGAGCGCACGATAGATATCCGGGAAGTCTCGCGGATGCTGCGTGAGCGCATTCGCGAGCGAATGACCGCCGAGCACTTCTGCGCGGATTGCGGCCATCAATTCGCGGATGTAGTCGCGCTCCGCCTGTTCGGTGAGTACCGCAAGCGCTTCACCCAGCGGCAAACCTGCGATCAGCAGACTCGCAAGTTGCCGCGTGAGAATTGCCTGTTCGCGCTGCGAGAGTTTGCGGCCAAGTGCAAGCCGCTGCTGACGCGCGCCGCGCGTGCGCGTCGCCGCCGGTTCGACGACGAGCGGCGTGAGTCCTTGCCCACGTAACTGCGCACGCGCACTGCGCGCGCTGTCGGCATCGAGTACGCCTTTTTGCGCCTTCCCTGCGGCGTCGATCGCTTCAAAGCGAAATGCTGGCATGTTGCTGATCGCCTCCGCTTATGCGCCGCCGGTCACGCGCAGCACTTCTTCGAGCGACGTGCGGCCCGAGTCGATCCAGCGCTCGCCATCCTCGCGCAGCGTGCGCATGCCTTGCTCACGGCCCGCGTTGAAGATCTCGGCATCGGCGGCGTTGCGGTGAATGAGGTTGCGGATCGGCTCGTCGATGAGCAGCAGTTCGTACACACCACGTCGGCCCGAATAGCCCGATTGCCCGCAACGCTCGCAGCCCACCGGATGCCAGCGCTTGCGGCCGTCGTCCTCGACGCGTTCTTCCTTGCAATGCGGACACAGCTGACGCACGAGTCGCTGCGCAAGCACGCCAAGCAATGACGAGGCGAGCAGATAAGGTTCGACGCCCATATCGGTCAGACGCGTCACCGCCGAAGCCGCATCGTTCGTGTGCAGCGTGGCGAGCACGAGGTGACCGGTCAACGAAGCCTGCACCGCAATCTGCGCCGTCTCCAGATCGCGGATTTCGCCGATCATGATGATGTCCGGGTCCTGACGCAGAATCGAGCGCAGCGCACGCGCGAACGTCATGCCGATACGCTCATTCACCTGCGTCTGCCCGATGCCCGAGAGGTCGTACTCGATCGGGTCTTCCACGGTCATGATGTTCGTCGTGGCCGTTTCGAGCCGCGACATCGACGCGTAGAGCGTGGTCGTTTTGCCGGAGCCGGTCGGGCCGGTTACGAGCACGATGCCGTGCGGCTTCGCGATCAGCTGATCGAACTTGCCGAGCGTATCGGCGGCCATGCCGAGTGCTTCAAGATTCAGGCGCTGGGCGTCTTTTTCCAGCAGACGCAGCACGGCGCGTTCGCCGTGGCCCGTCGGCAGGGTGGACACACGCACGTCAACCGGACGCCCGCCAACACGCAGCGTGATACGTCCGTCTTGCGGCAGACGTTTCTCTGCGATGTCGAGCTGCGCCATGATCTTGATCCGCGAGATCAGCGCGCCGTGCAGTGCCTTCTTTGGACGCACGACATCGCGCAGCGTGCCGTCGACACGAAAACGCACCACGGACGCATTTTCAAACGGCTCGATATGAATATCGGAAGCCTGCTCGCGCGCGGCCTGCGTGAGCAGCGCGTTGATCATGCGGATGATCGGCGCATCGTCTTCCGATTCCAGCAGGTCTTCCACCTCGGGAATGTCCTGCATGAGCCGCGAAAGATCGACCTCGCCTTCGACTTCGCCGACAACCTGCGCAGCGCTGCCGTCCTGACGCGCATACGCCTGATTGATCGCCTGCGCGAGTTCATCAGCAGGCACGCGCACGAGCGAGAACGCGCCGAAGTTACGCGCCACCTCGGCAATCGCCGCAGCAGACGTGCGATCGCTGATCCACACTTCGAGACCCTCGGCGCGCTGCTGCGCAACGAGCAACTGCCCGCTTTTAGCGAAGCCGTAGGGAATGAGGCGGGCCGCCATCGACGAATACTTTTCGCTCGACGGCGCCAGATTGTCGAGAACCGCGTTCAATGCTTGTATCCGTCGTTCAATGTCTTCAGGAACGCGATGATGTCGTCGATATCCTGATCCGTCATCGCTGGCTTGTCGCCGAATTTTCGATCGAAGGGCGCATCCGCGATATCGACATTCGCCGCGTATTTCGCGGGCAAATCGTTGTACTTCTCCACCTTGCCTGCCGCATCGCGCGGATAGATTTTCTCCGGGCTCGTCTCGCGCAGGTTGTAGAAGTCCATCACCTGTTTGAGGTCGTGATACACGCCGTTATGGAAGAAGGTCTGGCGCGTCGCGACGTTACGCAGCGTCGGCGTCAGGAACATGCCGCAATATTGCGTCTGGCTCGCGATATCCTGGCGGTACGGCCCGCACACGCCCATGTCGAAGAATTTCGGGTCTTTGTTCTGCGCAAGCGCCGGATTACGCGGCACGCCCAATGCTTCGTACTGCGTATCGGTAAAGAGCGGCGGCAAACCATCGCGGCCAGGCTTGCTCAAGTGGCAACCGGCGCAATTCGCCTTGTCGGGATTGTTGAACAGACGCAGGCCGCGCAGTTCAGTCTTGCTCAGGCGCGCCTTGCCTTCGAGCCATTCATCGTATTTGCTGTTGAATTCATGGAACGACGCATCTTCGATCTGGTAACGGCTGACCGCGGACATCGCCTCATCCACGAGCATCACCGGCGAGCGCATCATGGCCGGACCAAACAGTTTCTTCAGTTGCTCCGCGTAGCCCGCGCGCTGCAATTTCTGCGCGACTTCGGCTTCGCTCGTGTTGGCCATTTCAACCGGATTGAACAGCGGCCCCATCGCCTGGGCCTGCAAGGTGTCGGCGCGGCCGTCCCAGAACAGCCCGCCTTGCGGCACCATCGCGGGCGCCGCGGGCGCCACGCCCGCGTTCTTCTGCGCGCACGCCACGCCCTGCGCCTGTTGCGCGGTATCGGCGAGACTCACCGGCGTCGTATCCATATCGACCGGATCGGGACCGATGCTGAAGTTGGCCTGACGATACAGATAGGTCAGCGAAGGCGGCGGCCGGTACCCTGCCAACGTCAAATGCTCGCCGCCCAACTGCACCGAAAGCGCATTGGGCGGACCATACGCGTGCTGCGGGCTATGACACGACGCGCACGACTGCGTACCCGAAGCGGACAGCGACGGATCGTAGAAAATCTGTTTGCCGATCTGCGCGAGCAAACTCAGCTGCGCAGTTTGCGGCCGCATCAGATGGACCGGATGCGGATTCACACCGAACTCATCTTCGAGCAGTTCACCGACGGCATTCGGCATGCGCTCCGGGTGCATGAAGGCATACGCGCCGCACGCCATCATCAGCAGCAGGACGGCCAGCACGAAACAGATAACGAAGCCATATCGGCTTCGCCCGGCAGGAGCCTGTTTATCCGGCGCGGCCGATGGCGGAACAACATTCGAGCTTGAATTCATGGTGACGGCAACGAAAAATTAAAGCGTGATACGGACGTTCTTCGAATTGGCGAAACAGCGAAACAGCAAAACGGCAAGCAGCGAGTCAGCACATCGCGCTGACTCGCCATTCAGGTCACGCCTGAAATGGGGCCGTGCCGCTAGTTGGTCACCGATATGGCTGGCGCCGAAGACAGCTTGGTGCCGTAGTTCGAATCCAGATACAGCTTGCTGTTATTGCCGCTGCCACTGAAATTGAACATCGCCGTGATACTGCCCGCCGTATCGTCGAACGAACCGCTGCCGATGCGCGTGCCGCCCAGCCAGTTGTCCTCGATGAAGCGCGTGATCGACGCCTGCGTAATCGCCGTGCTATCCACGTAATTGCTGCGCGCCCACGGCGAGATCACGATGAACGGCGTGCGCGTTCCCGGACCGCAACGGCCATTGGCAGGCGAACCCGCCACGCCGAGCGGCGCCGTACCCGAACCGCAGGTGCTCGAACCGTTCAGGTAGTCGTTGCTCGAATACGAGGCACTCGTCGGCGTGATGTACTGGTGGTCGTACCAGCCGTCCGAATCGTCATACGCGATGATGACCGCCGTGTTCTTCCAGTCCGGCTGTTCTTCGAGGAAGTTCACGACGTTGGTCACGAACGCCTGCTCGTCGAGCGGATCGGAATTGCCCGCGTGCGCGTCCTGCACTGCCGGCGCCTTCAGGAAGCTCACGGACGGGAAATTGCCGGCCTTCACCGCCGTGTAGAAGTCGTTGATGTCGTACTGGTGATGCACCGGCGTCGACGTGCTGTCCTTCGGCTCGGTGTAGCCGATGTCGGCCGTCGAGGTCGGGCGCGTATGCGCGGGATTCGAGGTCGTCGTGTAGTACTGGAACCACGCATGATGCGGCACGTAGTCGACGATCGACGAATTGAGCACCGACGAATACGTGCTGCGCGAGCAACCGGTCGTGCCGTTGGCGTTGACGGTATCCAGATTGAAGCCGCCCATGAAGCCGCCCCAGGTGATGCCCGCCGAGTTCAGCAGATCGCCGATGTTCTTGTTCGACGACGTCATCGCGGCCGTGACCGTGGTGCTGCTGTCGTTCGAAATCGTGCACGTGTCGTTGGTCGGATCGAGGTCGCCGATCAGCGTGAAGCCATCCGCGCCGTCCGCGATCGCCTGCGTGCTCAGCGAGGTGCCGGTCGAAATGCTCGTGCTGTTCGTGCTCGTGCCCGTCGTCAGCGTGACGCCGTTGGTCTGACCGGAAATGACTTCGAGTGCGCCCGGCGTGGACGGGCCGAACGTGCCCGTGTAGGCGTTGTCGTTCATCGCGAAGTGCTGCGCGTAATTCCACATCGCGGTGACGGTGTTGCCGTCGAAGTAACCCATCACCATGCCCTTCGTGTCGAACACGCCGGAACCGCTCGTGGTCGCTTTACCCGTGTAATACGGGAATTCGTCCATCGCGCCGTTGTCCTCGGCTTCCTGTTCGGGGCTGTAGTTGTGGTTCTGCGAAGCCGTGTTCGCCTGCGAGCGGTCGATACGGAACGGTTCGAGATACGCCGCCGTAATGCCGGAGATCGTCAGATTGGTGGCGTTATACGAGTTCGGGTTATCGGTTAGCAGCGTGGTCGTCAGGCCGTTGACGGTCGGCGTACCGGAAGCCGCCGTGAATGCCGGTTCGCCCGACGGGTTATCCGCATTCGGATAAGTCCCGAAGTAATGATCGAACGACTGGTTCTCACCGTAGATCACCACGAGATGCTTGATCGGGGTGGCGGTGGTCAGCGCATCCTGCGCGCTGACTGTGGTGCTGTTGGTGCTGCTGCCGCACGCGGCTAGCCAGCTTGCAATCGCAGCCAGCGTAATGGCTGTCACTTTTCGGCGCATCAAAATCCCCTTCTTTTCTCGTTGATTTGCTGTTCTTTGAATGACTACGACTTTGCTCTTTTTCCAGCGCGGGGAATGATGCATGGCCAATGTGACGTCGAAACGTATCGATTATTTCAACCAGAACACCGCTTGTTCACGATTCTTTCCAATTGAATTCCTTCCAAAAAAATACATAAGAGAAAGCACGAATACGTGATGCGCAGTGTCATCTATTCACGCAATACTGCGCATCCGTAACGCACTCCAATGCCGTTGCGCGATCAACCATTCAAGATCAAAAACCAGAAGATCAGACGGAGCATCTTGTGAGACTCAAGCATTTCATTACGCTCGTTGCATTGGCGGGCGCGTCATGTTGCGCGCTCGCCCAGCAATACAACGGAAACGCCGATTCAAACGGCATGCCGCCTCGGCCGCCTTGCGGTGGCCCGCCGCCCGGACCACCTCCCGGTCATCCGCCGTCCGACGATGCAAACGCCCGTTTCGATGGCTCCGCGCCGCCCCATCATCCCGACGGTCCGCCGCCCAATGGACCGCCGCCAGATTGCCGCCAGGGCGCGAACTAAAGCGCTTTCCGCCCGGCTGGCAAGGCTTCGATCGCCATGCCGGCCGGCGTGGATCACACACTTACCTTTTCCATCCAATCACTACACCACGGTGAGGAATGGATGGCATGCGCATGCGCTCTGGAAATATTCGCTAATTTTTGCGCCGACGAAACGTCACTCTCCGGCCACGTTGAAAAAATAGACTTCGTCGCTCTATCGAATCGAGTCAGCCGGCCCATCCATTTGAGTATCAGACGACGCCCTCCTCACGCCTCCCCGTCCGCCATTAAAAATCGTCGATTCGTACTGCGATTCAATCTAATTACCATGGCTCGCCCCTAAGCCAATGTTTGCACATTTCTTCGACGCCCACGCGACAATGAACGCCCCACAACGCGGAACGGCTGCGCCGCTTCCGCCCTCGCGCCCGAAAACGGCGCTACTGGCCGCCGCCGCGTGCCTCGCCTTTTACGCCCAGGCCGCCGCCGCTTCCGTGGTCATGAACTTCGCGCACGCGGATATCGGCGCCGTGGCGCACGCCATTGGCGAAGCGACGGGCAAGACCATCATTGTCGATCCGCGTGTCAAAGGCCAGCTGGATCTCGTCTCGGCCAATCCGGTGCCCGACGACGAGGCGCTCAAGACGCTGCAATCGGCCCTGCGGATGCGCGGCTTCTCGCTGCTCCAGGATCATGGCGTACTCAAGATCGTGCCGGAAGTGGACGCCAAAGATCAGGGCGTGCCGACCTACGTGGGCAATCAGCCCGTCGCGCACGGCGATCAGGTCATCACGCAGGTGTTTCAGCTTCATCGCGAATCCGCCACCGCGCTGCAACCGACTTTGCGGCAGCTGATTTCGCCGAACAATACGATCACCGCGAATGCGAGCAACAACACGCTGGTCGTAACCGATTACGCCGACAACGTGCGGCGCATCGCGACCATCATCGCGGGAATGGAAGCCGCATCCGCACCGCACATCGCGGTCGTGCAGCTGAACTACGCCGATGCTACCGACGTCGTGCAGCAAGCCTCCAAAATGCTCGATCTGAACGGCATCGGCAATAACGATCCGACACAGAAAGTAGTGGTCACAGCGGACACGCGCAGCAACGCGATCCTGCTGCGTTCGAGCAGCGCGGCGCGGCTCGACGAAGCGCAATCGCTGGTCGTCAAGCTCGACACGCCAACGCGCGCGCCCGGCAACATCCATATCGTCACCTTACGTAACGCCGATGCAACCGATCTCGCGAAGACGCTGCGCGAGATTCTGGGGCAATCGAGCGGCAGCAGCGACTCGCTCGCGAGCGCGCTCGGCAGCGCACAGAGTTCCTCCGGCCTGCCGAGCAGCAATGGATCGTTGCCGCCTTTGCCGAGCACATCGGATACGTCGTCTTCCACGAAAAGCACAACATCGTCCACGTCGGGTAGTTCCGCGAGCAGCGGCTCCGGCGACTCGCATTCCAGCGACGATCAAGGCGAGAAAGGCAGCAGTGAAATCGTCGCGGATACCTCCACGAATTCGCTGATCATCACCGCGCCGGAACCGGTATTCAGAAATCTCAGCACGGTGATCGCGCGACTCGATCAGCGCAAGGTTCAGGTGTATATTGAATCGCTGATCATGGAAGTCACCTCCGAGAAAGACGGCGAATTCGGTATTGAATGGCTGACCACGTCGGGTCTCACGTCGCTCGCCGCGTCCACGACCGATGTGGGCGTCGTGGCGGGCTTCGGGAATATTCTCGGGACGAAAGGCCTGTTCCGCGCCTTGCAGACGAATTCCGATGTGAACGTGCTTTCGACGCCCAGTCTCGTCACGCTCGATAATCACGAGGCGCGCATTCTCGTGGGCAGCAACGTGCCAATCGAATCGGGCTCGTATTCCACGAGTTCGTCGAGTTCGTCGGCGGCGAATGCATTCAATACGTATTCGCGTACGGACGTCGGCATTATTCTGAACGTCAAGCCGCGCATCAACGAAGGCGGCACGATCACGATGCAGGTTTATTCGGAAGATTCGAGCGTCGAGAGCGGCACGAGCGATCAATCGGGCGGCTTTACCATCGACAAACGTTCGTTGCAGACCACGATTCTCGCGGACGACGGACAGATCGTGGCGCTGGGCGGCCTCATCAGCGACAGCTACACGAACGGCAATACGCGCACGCCATGGATTTCGAAAATTCCCGTGATCGGCGCATTGTTCCGGCATGAAACGAAAAGCCGTGAGAAAAAAGATCTGCTGATCTTTCTGCGGCCCGTGATCGTGCGCGACGGCGCGATGCTTCAGGCCATTGCCTCCGATCGCTACGGCTATATGCAGGCGCGCTCGGCCAGTTATCAGTCCGATAACTGGATGATCAAGGACGACACCGTGCCCGCGCTGCCGCCTTTGCACGGGCATGGGAACGAGATCATCGACCTGACTCACGTCCGGCAATCGGCGGCCTCCCCGGCCACGACGGAAGGCATTCCGACTGCTGCGCCGTAAGCGGCACACGACAAGACGCGCGCCAGCGGGGCGCGGCCGCCGCTGGCCGCGCCCGCGCGCAAATTGCGCGACGGCACATCCTTAGCAGAAATCCTTCGTTTGCCGCGCACGCGGGCTTGCCTACACTGCGGATCATCTTGTCATAACAAGTCCGCGACACGGCAACCCCGCAAACCGATGGCCAATACGAATCTCATCGCGCTCGCACCGCAGCCGCTCTATGCGCAAATCAAGGAGACGCTGCGCGCGCGCATTCTCGACGGCGCTTATCCGCCGCACAGCCGCATGCCGTCCGAGCACGAACTCTGCGCGATGTTCGGCGTGAGCCGCATCACCGTGCGCCAGGCGCTCGGCGATCTGCAAAAGGAAGGGCTCGTCTTCAAACTGCATGGCAAGGGCACGTTTGTGTCCAAGCCGCGCGCGTTCCAGAACGTGACTTCGCTGCAAGGTTTCGCGGAGGCGATGTCGTCGATGGGCTACGAGATCGTCAATCAATTGCGGCGCTTTCGCGTCACGAAAGCCGACCGCCTTATCGCCGCGAAACTCGATCTACCCGAAGGCGCGAACGTGACCGAAATCCGCCGCGTTCGCCTGCTCAATCGCGAGCCCGTTTCACTCGAACTCACGTGGCTGCCCGAGTCGCTCGGCAAGCGTCTCGCGAACGCCGATCTCGCCACGCGCGACATCTTCCTGATACTCGAAAACGATTGCGGCGTCGCGCTCGGTCATGCCGATGTCTCGATCGACGCGATGCTCGCCGACGACGAAATCGGCGACGCGCTGCGCGTGGAAGAAGGCAGTCCCATCCTGCGCATCGAACGCACGACCCACGATGCACAAGGCATGCCGATCGACTTCGAATATCTCTACTTTCGCGGCGACGCCTTCCAGTACCGCTTGCGCGTGGATCGCGAGAAAGCTGCTCAACCGCGCACGCGCGGCCGTTCGCAACCGAGGAAAACGCAATGAATACCGAAGTGGTCGATTACGACATCGTGGTGATTGGCGGCGGCACCGCCGGCCCGATGGCCGCCATCAAGGCGAAGGAGCGCAATCCCGCGCTCAAGGTATTGGTATTGGAAAAAGCGCATGTGAAACGCAGCGGCGCGATTTCGATGGGGATGGACGGCCTGAACAACGCCGTGATTCCCGGCCACGCCACGCCCGAACAATATACGCGCGAAATCACCATCGCCAATGACGGGATCGTCGATCAGGAAGCCGTGTACGCCTATGCGAAACACAGCTTCACGACTATCGAACAGCTCGACCGTTGGGGCGTGAAATTCGAAAAGGACGGCAACGGCGATTACGCGGTCAAGAAAGTGCATCACATGGGCGCGTATGTGTTGCCGATGCCCGAAGGCCACGATATCAAGAAGATTCTGTATCGTCAGCTTAAACGCGCGCGCATCGAAATGACGAATCGTATCGTGACCACGCGCCTGCTCACCGATGCGCGCGGTGCCGTGTGCGGCGTAATCGGTTTCGACTGCCGCACGGCGCAATTCACCGTGGTGCGTGCGAAAGCGGTGATTCTCTGTTGCGGCGCGGCGGGTCGACTTGGCTTGCCCGCCTCCGGCTATTTGATGGGCACGTACGAGAATCCCACCAATGCGGGCGACGGCTACGCCATGGCCTATCACGCCGGCGCGGCGCTCGCGAATCTCGAATGCTTCCAGATCAATCCGCTAATCAAGGACTATAACGGCCCGGCGTGTGCCTACGTGACGGGTCCGCTCGGCGGCTTCACGGCCAACGGCAAGGGCGAACGCTTCATCGAATGCGATTACTGGAGCGGGCAAATGATGTGGGAGTTTTATCGCGAACTGCAAAGCGGCAACGGCCCGGTATTCCTGAAACTCGATCATCTCGCCGAAGAAACCATTCAAACCATCGAGCAGATTCTGCACACCAACGAGCGCCCGAGCCGCGGACGTTTTCACGCGGGACGCGGCACCGACTATCGTTCGCAGATGGTGGAAATGCATATCTCCGAGATCGGCTTTTGCAGCGGTCATAGCGCGTCGGGCGTTTATGTCGATGCGCGCGCGCAAACCACGGTGCCCGGACTTTATGCTGCGGGCGATATGGCTGCCGTGCCGCACAATTACATGCTCGGTGCGTTTACCTACGGCTGGTTCGCCGGAGAAAACGCCGCGGAATACGTCGCGGGCCGCGATCACGCACCGCTCGACACGGCCCAGGTCGAAGCCGAACGCGCGCGTATTTACGCCCCGCTCGAACGCGAGCACGGACTCTCGCCGTCTCAGGTCGAATATAAATTGCGCCGCATGGTGAACGATTATCTGCAACCGCCAAAGGCCACGCGCAAAATGGAAATCGGCTTGCAGCGCTTCGAAGCGATCGAGGAGGATATCGGTGCGATCAAGGCCCATCATCCGCATGAACTAATGCGCGCGGCGGAAGTGCGCGCCATTCGCGACTGCGCAGAAATGGCCGCGCGCGCTTCGTTGTTCCGCACCGAGAGCCGCTGGGGTCTGTATCACCATCGCGTCGATTATCCGCAGCGCGACGACGCGCAATGGTTCTGCCACACGCATCTGCGCAAGGACGAAGCGGGCCGCATGGTCAGCGAAAAGCGTCCCGTCGAGCCGTATATCGTGCCGGTTTCGAGCGACGAACGCGGCGCCTACGACCGCATGCGCATTCAGCGCGACGACGCCCTCGCCGCCGCGCATTGAGCCTCGGTTTTCTTCAGGAAACGATCATGAGCTATACGCCCCACGAGATTTTTCAACGCAGCAGCGCGCCCGTGACCATCGACGAGGAACGCTGCATCGCGGATAAAGGCTGCACGGTCTGCGTCGACGTCTGCCCGCTCGATCTGCTCGCCATCGACACCTCGAAAGGCAAGGCGTACATGCAGTTCGACGAATGCTGGTATTGCATGCCTTGCGAGCGCGATTGCCCGACCGGCGCGGTGAAAGTCGAGATTCCCTATTTGCTTCGATAGCGAAGGAGACGTCATTGATCAACGCTTCCCTATCGCCATTAATTAGCCATCCTGCACAATGAATCATTCGACTCAACCCGATCTGCCGCCCGAAGCCGCCGCCGTGCTGGCGCGGCTCGCGAGCGACGACGCCACCGTGCGCCGCATCGCCGTGCTCGATATCGGCGACCTCGAAGCGCCCGCGCTCGTCGGCGTGCTGGTGAGCGCGCTGCGCGATGACGCCGCGCCGGACGTGCGCCGCGAAGCCGCCACTGTGCTGGCGTCGTGGGAAAGCGAGAGCGTGGCCGAAGCGCTGTGCGGCGCGCTGCTCGATAGCGACGAAGGCGTGCGCGACGCCGCCGCGCAGGCGCTTTCCGAACTGAAGGACAGCGCGAGCGCACCGGTCTTGCGCCGCTGGGCGCAGCGTCCCGAGCCGTTCGTGCGGCGCGCGGCCTTGCGCGGCCTGCGCGAATTGCGCGACGCCAGCGCCTTCGAGCCCGCGCTCGACGCGCTCGCCGACGCGCACGCCGACGTGCGGCTCGAAGCCGTGGCCGTGCTCGGCTGGCTCAAGGACGCGCGCGCCCTGCCGCCACTCGCGAGCGTGGCGGCCCACGATAAGGAGGCCGGTGTGCGCCGCGCGGCGACCGGCGCGCTGGGTTTCGGCCCGATCGACGACACGGCGCTCGGCGATGCCTTGCTGCACGCGTTGCGCGACGCCGACTGGCAAGTGCGCGAGGAAGCCGCCACCACGCTCGGCAAGTTGCCCGTGCCGCGCGCACGCGATCCGCTGATTGCCGCGCTCGCGGACGACTACTGGCAAGTGCGCCTGCGCGCGGCACGCGCGCTGGGCCGCATGGCGGATGCGGACGCGGCACCGGCCTTGATCGCGCTGCTCGACCACACGATCAGCAATCTGCGCAAGGAGGCCGCGCTCGCGCTAGGCGAACTCGATACGCCCGACGTGATCGCGCCCTTGCGCGCGGCGCTCGAAGACCGTGACCCTGAAGTCCGCAAGGCTGTGCGCATCGCTTTGCAGCAGCGCGAAGGACAGGCATCGTGAACACGCCGCTCGAAGTGCGCAACGCGCCCGATGCGCTTTCGCTCGTCTGGCCGAGCGGCGAAACCCAGCGTTTCGCGCACGCCGATTTACGGCGCGCCTGTCCGTGCGCCGCGTGCAGAAGCGCGCGCCTCGGGGGCAACACGCTGGAGATTGCGGAAGCGATCCGCGTGCGCGAAATCGCGCCGATGGGTTATGGCGTGCAACTCGTCTTCAGCGACGGGCACGATCGCGGCATCTTTCCGTGGCGCTGGTTCGAACAGTTCGACGCGCGGCGCTAACGAAAACGACCATCACGCGCCGCGTTGATTCAATGCGACGCCGCGACCCTCAGTCCTCGCATTTGATGTCTTGCTTGCGCACCACGATGATCGCCGGAAACGTGCCGTGTTCCAGTTCGATCTTCGCGACCACGGTGGTGGTCACGCTATCGCTGTCGTCGTAGACGCTGACTTTATCGTTGCGCAGATTGATCAGGCCCACGCATTTCTTCGCGCGGCCATCGTCGGTCACGTCGCACTCGATCTGATGATCCGAGAAGTATTTGTAGCGGTCGCGCTCGGGCAGCGCGAGGTACTCGCTCATGCTCGACGCGGCGCCGGCCACGCCGCTCGCCGTGCCGATCGAGCACGATTGTTGCGGCGCGTTACTCACGGCTTGCGCGTGCGCGAGCGTGGCGCCGGTCAGCGAAAGCGTGGCGAGAGCGAAGGCGTGAAAGAATTTCATGGCGCGCATGGCGATTGCAATGTCGAAAGTGAGTCGAAGTCCCGCATTGTAATGGCATCGCGCATGCGCGGCCCGCAAGCGCACAAATGCCGCGTCGGCCCTTGCCAGCCGCGCGGCGAATCGTCATGCTTGCGGCTGATCCGCACCCACGCCCACTCGCATGACGACGAACGCCCCACGCCCCGCCGCGGCGGACCGCATTGCCCCCGCCGTCTGGAAAGTCGCGGCGGTGGTGTCGGTCGGCTCGTTCATGTCGCAGATGGATTCGACGCTTGTGAACGTGTCGCTGTCCACCATCGGCCACGCGCTCGACGCGCGTCTCGCCACCGCGCAATGGATCGTGACCGGCTATTTGCTCGCGATGGCGCTCACGCTGCCGCTCAACGGCTGGCTCGTCGACCGCATCGGCGCGAAACGCCTGTACCTGTTTTGCTTCTCGACGTTCACGTTTGCCTCGGCGCTCTGCGGGTTCGCGCACAGCATGAGTGCGTTGATCGCCGCGCGGCTGTTTCAGGGGCTCATCGCGGGCATGCTCGTGCCGATGGCGCAGATGATGATCGGCCGCGTGGCGGGCAAGCATCTCGAACGCGTGATGGGTTACGCGACGCTACCCATTCTGCTCGGACCGATACTCGGCCCCGTGCTGGCCGGCGCAATTCTCACGCACGCCGCGTGGCCATGGCTCTTTTTCGTCAACGTGCCGATTGGTGTGATCGGCGTAGCGATGGCCTGGCGATTGCTGCCGCGCGACGCCGACACGCTCGACAGGCGGCGTTTCGACTTCCTGGGTTTCGCGCTGATTTCGCCGGGTCTCGTCGCGCTCGTCTACGGCTTGCAGAATGCGGCGCACAGCGCAGGGCTGGCCTGCGTGCTTGCAGGCGTGCTGCTGCTCGCGGCGTTCATCGTGTATTCGGCCCGTAAGGGCGACGCCGCGCTGATCGACGTGCGCATTTTCTCCACGCGTATTTTTTCGTTCGCCGCCGTCACGCAATTCTGCGCGAACGGCATGTTATTCGGGCGTCAGTTGCTCGTGCCGCTTTATCTGATTCTCGCCTGCGGATTGAGCGCGGCGCAGGCGGGCGTCCTGCTCGCGGCGACGGGCGTCGGCATGATGGCCGCGTTCGCCGTGCTCGGGCTGTTGACGGGGCGATTCGGCTGCCGCGCGCTCGCAGCAGGCGGCGCGCTGCTCGCGTGCGCCGCCACGCTCGTGTTCGCGTGGATGGCCGCGCACACCTACTCCACGGCGTGGGCGCTCGTGAGTCTCGCGCTGGCCGGAATCGGTCAGGGCACGATTAGCGTGCCGTCGATTTCAGCGGCTTACGCTGCGTTGCCGAAGGCGAATCTGCCGACGGCCAACACCGCATTGAATATCGCGCAGCGCATTGGCGGACCGTTCGCGACCACGCTGATTTCGCTGACCGTGGCGTTGGCGATGCGCGATAGCGGCGCAACGCACGCACATCACTTCGTGCCCGCGTTCGTGCTGCTCACCGCGCTGCATGGCTTGTGTCTGGCCGCAACAATGGGATTGCCCGTGCGCGTGATTCGCAAATGATGAGCCGCTGAAACGTCAGTGCGCCAATGCCGCGTCCGCATCCTCGCGCTCGCGCGCCTTTTCCTCGCCCTTCACCGCAATCCCTGCATTCGCGAGCGCCTCACCCGCATGCTCGCGCAGATCGTCGATGGCGAACGCCGCATCGGGATCGCGCACCCACACGCTCATGCGCAGCCGCACGCCACCGTCGTCGGGATAACTATCCACGACAATCGCGGGCGCGAGCGTCGTGCCCGCCAGCACACGCGGTTCGTTCGCGACCATCTTCTTGAGTTCGCCGATCGCCGGATCGACCTGCTCGCGTCGCGCGAGATCGATCGTCACGTCCACGCGCTGCGTGCCGCCGCTGCTGTAATTGATGACCGGATTGCTCCAGATCTGACTGTTCGGCACGAACACGGCATTGCCGTCGCCGCGCTCGATACGCGTCGTGAACAGTCCCACTTCGCGCACGATGCCCGCCGCCGCGCCGCTGCCTTCGATCACGTCGCCCGCACGAAACGGCCGCAGAAACAGCAGCATGATGCCCGCCGCGATGTTTTGCAGCGTGCCTTGCAGCGCGAGACCGATGGCGAGGCCTGCGGCGCCGAGGGCCGCGAGCACGCTCGCCGTTGCGATGCCGACTTCGCTAAGCGCCGCTACGATCGCGATCACGCGCACGGCCCACGCCACGATGCCCGCGAGCATCGGCGCGAGCGTCGGATCGGCGTGCGAGCGCGCCAGCATGTGCTCGGAGAGTTGCGCGACACGATTCGAAATCCACCAGCCCACCGCGAGAATCAGCACCGCGGCGACCAGATGCACCACGTCGTGCGTCACCGAGTCGAGCAGCGAGGGCTGCAAATGAAACAATCGATTGAAAAAATCTTCCATAGTCGCTCACCAGCCTGTTGCGAAAATTCGCGCAAAAAAGGACGCGAGCCTGCGCTGCGCCCCTCGCCGCTTCAAGCGGCGATCAAACGGGGCCAGTCTGCAAGCTCGCACTGGTAAGTTGGAAGCAGGCGGCATGCCTGCGTCTTTCGATGCGGTTACATCGATCGATCGGCGCTTACTGCGCGCTTCGATTCAGCTTACTCGGCATATTCACGATTCGCCGAAAACGCGCGCACGCCATCGCGATCTTCGCGCGCCGCGTGCGTCTTGCCCGCGCCGCGCACGAAGCGGCGGCCTTGCGGGCCATACACGGCATCCGGTTCGGGAAAGAGCGAGAGCATCACGATATACAGCACGCCGCCCATTGCGAACGAGATCGGCACGCTCAAATCGCAACCGCCTGCGAGCGAGCCGAGCGGACCGACGAACTGGCCCGGCAGATTCACGAACGACAGGCCGATGAACGCCGCCGGCAGCCACGCGCCCATCGCGCGCAGATTCCAGCCGTGCGTGAACCAGTAATGCCCGCCGCGTCCGCCGCGATTGAACACCTGCAGATCGTCGGCGAGATAGAAGCCGCGTCGCTGCATGTAGCCGATCACCATGATCGCCATCCACGGGCAGCTGAACGTACAGATGAGCGTCGAGAACGTCGACACGCTTTCCACCAGATTGAACGCGAAGCGGCCAATGAAGATGAACGCAATCGCGAGCGTGCCGATCAGCAGCGTGGCGCGCACGCGGTTGAGGAACTTCGGGAACATGCTCGACATGTCGAGGCCCGTGCCGTACAGCGCGGTCGTGCCCGTCGACATGCCGCCAATAATCGCGATCAGGCACATCGGCAACAGGAACCAGCGCGGCGACACTGCGAGCAGGCCGCCCACGTAATCGTTCGACGCGATGTAGTTCGGCGCGTGCGTGGCGATGATCGTCGCCGTGGCGAGGCCGAAGAAGAACGGCACGAAGGTCGCGATCTGCGCGGCGTAGACAGCGCCCATCACACGGCGGCGCGGAATGGTCTCGGGAATGTAGCGCGCCCAGTCGCCGAGCGTCGAAGCGAACGAGACCGGATTGCTCAGCGCCACCAGCGTCGCGCCGATGAATGCGGCCCAGAATCCGGCGCTGCCTTGTTGCAGCGTGCCCGCGTAGTGAATGTCGAAGGTCTTCGCGAACGCGAACGCGCCGAGAATGAACATCAGGCTCGCGGCCCACACGGCGATCTTGTTCACCCACAGCATGAAGCGGAAGCCGTAGATGCACACGACCAGCACCAGCACCGCGAACACCATGTAGGCCGAGCCGAGCGTCCAGCCGTTCACGGGCACGCCCACCATGTTGTGCGCGCCGCCCACGAGCGCATCGCCCGAACTCCACACGGCGAGCGAGAAGAAGGCGATCGAGGTCAGCAGCGCGAGAAACGAGCCGACGATCCGGCCATGAATGCCGAAGTGCGCGCCCGACGAAACCGGGTCGCTGGTGCCGTTACGCGGGCCAAACGAACTCATCGGCGCGAGCATGAAGGTGCCCGCCAGCACGCCGATCACGATCGACCAGAGGCTCGCCTGAAACGACAAGCCGACGAGCACGGGAAACGCGCCCAGCACCGATGTCGAAAAGGTATTGCAGCCGCCGAACAGCAGCCGGAACAGATCGATGGGACGCGCGTAACGCGAAGCATCGGGAATGCGTTCGAAACCGAATGTTTCGATCTGCGTAATACTCGTATTGTCAGCCATGTGTCTCACTCCTTGCGCATCGTGGCGATGCACTGTCTTCCACTTTGACGGTCACTCTAAATCACACGAGTGCGCGCCATATTGCGTATTCGAAACGTTCACATCACACGTTGCCAATGTATCGACGCCTGAGCGACGCGGTGCCGCTCATGCCGCCGCGCGTTCGTTGCCATGCGCGCCATACACGTTGAGCAGATCCTCGCAAAACGCGCGCACGATGGGCTTATCGGCGGTGCCGCGCTTGGCCGCGAGATGCAGCGGCACATCGAAGCCGAAGGCCGAGCGTCCCAACACGCGAATCAAGCCGCGCTGTTCGAACGGCTCCGCGTGATGCTCGGGCAGATAGCCGATATGACTGCCCGAGAGAATCAGCACCGTGGCCGCGTCGATGCTGTCCGCGATCGCCGTGACCTGGCGCTCGCCGATGCTCGCGAGTTCCTCGGGCACCGGATAGCTGCGCCAGATCCAGTCGTGCGTGCGCAAATCGTCGAGCGTCACGTTGGGCGCTTCGTGAAAGAGCGGATGCCCGCGCCCGCAACAGATCACCTGGCGCTCGCTGAAGAGTTCGGTGTAATCGAGCCCCGCCACGCGATGCCAGAAATATCCGATCGCGAGATCGAGCTGATGATTGACGAGGCTTTCTTCGAGCTCTTGCGGCGGCGCCACGCGCATCGCGAACCGCACGGCCTGATCGCGCTTGCGAAACGCGCCGATGGCTTCGGCGAGGCGCGCGTTCTCCACATGCGAGGCCTGCCCGATCAAGCCGATCGAAAGCGTGCCGACGAGCTTGCGATCGATATCGCGCACCTGCGCCACGAATTGCGAGGTCGCCGACAGCAGCGCACGCGCCGACGCCACGAAGCGCTCGCCCTTCGACGTGAGGCGAAAGCCGCCGCGTCCGCGTTCGCAGAGCGTGAAGCCCACGCGCGCTTCGAGCGCCGAAAGCTGCGAGCTGATGGTGGATTGCCGCACGCCGAGCGTGGCTTCGGCGGCGGTGATGCCGCGCGCGTCCACGACGGCGAGGAAGACCCGCACGAGGCGCAGGTCGAGATCGGAAGTATTGGAGAACATGCCGCTGCGCCGCCTGTGCTTACATCGGGAAACCCATCGCCTTGATGCCCTTGATCCACGCGCGCTTCCAGCCACCTTCGGCGTCCGCGCCGTCGAACGCATGGAACGTGACCTTCGCGGCGAGCCAGCGCACCGGCTCCGGCGGGATATACGTGGGGCTCTGATTGGCGATGTCGAGCGTGCGTTCGGGACTCTTTCGATCGAACAGGATGTTCAGGCCCATGAACGCGCCGAAGCGGCTCGCGGCCACGCCGAAACCCGTGTAGCCCGCGACGAACACGGCCTTGTCGCCGAGATAGCGTTTCGCGAACACCGAGCCGCGCGAGCAGTAATCGATCGGCCCGCCCCATGCGTGCGAGAAGCGCACGTCGGCGAGTTGCGGAAAGGTCTTGTAGAACGCCTGCGCGAGCCGGTAATACGTTTCGCGGCGCTGATCCTGCTGCGGATCGGGATTGCCATCGAAGTGATAGCTCACAAGGCCGCCGAAAATGATGTTGTTGTTCTTCGTGAGGCGGAAGTAATTGAGCTGCGTGCGCGTGTCGTAAATGCCCTGGCGATTTTTCCAGCCGATGCGCGCGAGTTGTTCGTCGGTGAGCGGCTCGGTGGCGAGCACGTGGTCGCGCACCTGGAGCACGCGGCGATTGATGTCGGGAATGCCCACCTTCGCGGTGCCGCTGCCGAACACCACACGCGGCGCGCGCACGCTGCCTTCGGGCGTCTTCACGAACACGGTCGCGCCTTCGTCGGTCACCGTCACGAGCGGGCTATGTTCGTAGAGCCGCACGCCCAGTTTGAGCGCCGCGCGCTTGAGACCCCACGCGAGCTTCGCCGGATGCACGATGCCGCTGCGATTGCGCGACCAGAGCGCGCCCGCGAACAGCGGCGAATTCAGTTGTTCGCGCGTGGCCTGCTCGTCGAGCAGCACGACGTTATGGCCGTAGGCGGTGTGCAGATCGTAATCGTCCTGCAGATGCGCGACGTGCTCGGGATCGACGGCCACGGTCATTTCGCCGTTCCATTCGATATCCGCGTCGATGTCGTAGCGCTTGAGCGTCTCTTCGAAACCATCGAGATTGTGCTGGCCGAATTCTTCGAGTTCGGCGATATCGTCGGGGAACACACGCACGGCGTTCGGCAGGCCGTGCATCACCGACGTCGAGATGATGCCGCCCGCGCGGCCCGACGCACCATGCGCGACCTGGCCCGCTTCGATCAGCACCACGTCGAGTTCGGGCATCTGCTCCTTCGCCTGCACGGCGGCCCACAAGCCGGTGAAGCCGCCGCCGACGATCAGCAGATCGGCGCACGTATCGCTCGTGAGTTTCGGCTCGGCGGGCGGCTCAGCGGGATTGTCGAGCCAGTAGGGAAACAGTTTCGTGCGGGCGAGCGCGGCTTCCACGCCCAGCGCGACGGGCGGACGTGCGGCGGGACGCGCGTCGGTCTGTGCATCGGCGG
The DNA here is from genome assembly GCF_914484835.1 of Paraburkholderia tropica. Classification (GTDB taxonomy): domain Bacteria; phylum Pseudomonadota; class Gammaproteobacteria; order Burkholderiales; family Burkholderiaceae; genus Paraburkholderia; species Paraburkholderia tropica_A. The sequence goes on along the minus strand of NZ_CAJZAR010000062.1, from coordinate 302,932 downwards.
GCATGCCCGCTTCAAAGAGTTGGGCGCGGTCATTCATGATGCGCCTCCTGTTCCAGCGCCTGGGAGGCGCGGCGAAGCGCGTGGCCGCAGACGCGGCGGGTCGTGACGAAAGCGGACGCCGATGCGCCGCGAGCGGCGGGCGTGGTGCGGAGGTGCGCGAAGAGGCTCATGATGGCTTCACTGCTTGAGGCGGGAGAGACCGCGCGCCCTCGGCGGGCGGCGCGGTTTGGGGGACTTATTGCTGCGGTTCGAGCAGGACGTAGAACTTCTTCGCGTCCTCGACCGTTTCCCAGCGGCCGGCGAAACCGGCGGGCAGCAGATAGCCCTGGCCCGCCGTGAATTCCTTGCGGCCGCCGTTCACGTCGGTCAGCGCGATCTTGCCTTCGACGAGCCACACGGCTTCGTCGGCGCCCGTGGCCGGGAACTCGACCGAGCCGACCTTGCCTTCCCACCAGCCCACCACGTAGTTGCCGCTCTGGCCTTCGGCGCCGCGCCAGTCGCCTTCGTCCATGCCGTAATCGAGCTTGGTGTACTCGCCCAGACCTGCGCCCAGTTCCTTGACGTCGTGAATCAGCTTGCTCATGTTGGTTTCCTTCGATGTGTCGGTTTCAAATGATTCGGTGGCGCCAAAGTTACCGACTCGCGACGCACTGGTATGCCCCCCCTCAGGGGGGGCAATAGGCCTTTTGCCGCCTTTTCGTCATATTTCCAGGGGTTTTCCCTTGCTTATTGCCGCGCGTGTGATCGACGCGCGCAAAACCCCGCCTCGGGAGCGTTCAGCCCTTCGGCTATAATCGATTCGCCTTGTTTTCCGGTGCGCGCCATGCTGCTCAACGTCCCTCCGCACGCCGATTCCGCGAATTTCCCGCTCTCGTTCAAGACGCTCGGTCAGGTGATCGAAGCCGTCGGCACGCCCGATTTCGTGCCGCGCCTCACGGTTCTGCTCAACGAAATCGTGCCGCTCAACGTCGTGCATATCGAACGCTCGCGCGTGGACAGCAGCATGCCCACGGGCTTTCGCTGCGAGTGGATCGGCAGCAGCGGCGTGGGCGTGGACAGCGGCACGATTGCCGACGTGATGACGCTCTACTACGACCGCTTCTACGAAAGCGATCCGCTGTTCGCGGGCATACGCGGCAAGGTGGGCACGCTGCTCGTGGTGCGCGACATCGGCGCGATTCCGCCGGGCGAATTCCGCCAGCGCCTGTTCGACGAAGCGCTGATCGCGCACGAATGCGTGCTCGCGCGCGGCACGCGCCACGGCCAGCATTCGATCGCGCTCGAACGCGCCCTCAATGCGCCGCCGTTCACGCTTGCGGAGATGAACCGCTTTCGCAACGTGAGCGACTTCCTGTTTCCGCTGCTCGAATTGCACGCGACCACCAGCGCCGCGCGGCGCGTCGCGCATCCGACTTCGTTTCTGCATCCGCTCGCGCAATTCGACGCGCGCATCGCCGCCGACGCCATTCGCCTCTCCAAGCGCGAATACGAAATCTGCGCGCATCTGATCACGGGCCGCACGGTGCCCGAAGCCGCGGAAATTCTCGGCGTGCGCACCGCCACGGCCGAGTCCTATGTGAAGCGCGCGTTCGCGAAACTCGGCGTGCGCACCAAGCGCGAACTGGTCGGCTGGGGCCAGGCTTGCCCCCGTTTGCAGGGCGCGTAACGCGGCCTTTGCATCGATTGGCGTCGATGTAAACATCTCCACTTCGTAATTCGCGCGGCGCGCGTCTCGCCTACCATCGCCCGATCGTCATCACTTCAAGATCGGAGACACCGAACATGCAGCGCGAACTCAACCAGCCGCTCGGCGGCAACGACATGCCGCGTTTCGGCGGCATCGCCACCATGATGCGGCTGCCGCAAGCGACCAGCACCGAAGGCCTCGACGCCTGTTTCGTCGGCGTGCCGCTCGACCTCGGCACCTCGAACCGCTCGGGCGCGCGCTTCGGTCCGCGTCAGATCCGCTCGGAATCGGTGCTGCTGCGTCCCTACAACATGGCGACGCGCGCCGCGCCGTTCGACTCGCTGCAAGTGGCCGATATCGGCGACGTCGCGACCAATCCCTATGATCTGAAGGACTCGATCCGCCTGATCGAAGCGGCTTACGACGAGATCGTCGCGACCGGCTGCCGGCCGATCACGCTCGGCGGCGACCACACGATCGCGTGGCCGATCCTGCGCGCGCTGCACAAGAAGTACGGCAAGGTCGCGGTCGTGCACATCGACGCGCACGCCGACGTCAACGACACCATGTTCGGCGAGAAGATCGCGCACGGCACGCCGTTTCGCCGCGCGGTGGAAGACGGCCTGCTCCAATGCGACAAGGTCACGCAAATCGGCCTGCGCGGCACCGGCTATCACGCCGACGATTTCGACTGGTGTCGTCAGCAAGGCTTCACCGTCGTGCAAGCCGAGGAATGCTGGAACAAGTCGCTCGCACCGCTGATGGCGCAAGTGCGCGAACGCGTGGGCGACACGCCCGTGTATCTGAGCTTCGATATCGACGGTCTCGATCCGTCGTTCGCGCCCGGCACCGGCACGCCCGAAGTGGGCGGCCTCACCGTGCAGCAGGGCCTCGAAATCGTGCGCGGCATGAAGGGCCTCAACGTGGTGGGCGCCGATCTCGTCGAAGTCTCGCCGCCCTACGACCAGGCCGGCACGACCGCGCTCGTGGGCGCGAATCTCGCGTTCGAAATGCTCTGCGTGATGCCGGGCGTCGCGTATCGCTGAACTCTCAAGGGCTAACCTCATGACCACCGTCACTCCCCTTCGCCGCGACCCTGGCACCGACCCGCTCGTGCTGCCCGCCGCCCTCGTGGCGGGCGCCACGCTGCACGCCGACGACGCCGAACGCGCCACGCCGATCCACAACGCCTCGACCGGCGAAACGATCGGCTGGCAGGAACACGCGAGCGCCGCGCAGATCGACGCCGCCGTGCGCGCCGCGCATGACGCGCTCGGCGCATGGCGCGCGACCTCGCCCGCCGCGCGCGGCAAGCTGCTGCGCAAGATCGCCGAACTGATCGAAGCGGACCGCGCGCGCCTCGCCGCGATGCAGATGCAGGTGAGCGGCAAGCCGCCGTTCGAAGCCGATCTCGACGTCAGCGACGCCATCGCCACGTTCACGTATTACGGCGACCTCTGCGCGGAGACCGGCGCGTTCGCGCCCGAAACGATCGCGCTGCCCGACGAGACCGTCACGGGCGAGCGCTACTACGAAGCGGTCGGCGTGGCCGCGCTGATCGTGCCGTGGAATTTCCCGATGGTGACGACCGCGTGGAAGCTCGCGCCCGCGCTCGCGGCGGGCTGCACCGTCGTGCTCAAGCCGTCCGAGCTGACTTCGCCGGTCGAGCATCTGCTCGCGCAGATCGTCAGCGAAGCGGGCGTGCCCGATGGCGTCGTCAATCTCGTCAACGGCGGCGCCGACGTGGGCGCGCAACTCTCGGCGCATCCGCTCGTCGACAAGATTTCGTTCACGGGCAGCACCGCCGTGGGCCGCAAGGTGATGCAGACGGCCGCGCTGGACATGAAGCGCGTGACGCTCGAACTCGGCGGCAAATCGGCCTTGATCGTGCGCGCCGATGCGGACATCGATCACGCGGTCTCGCTCGCCGTGAGCGGCGCTTTCGCGAACGCCGGACAGATGTGTTCGGCGACGGCGCGCATTCTCGTGCAGGACGACGTCTACCGCAAATTCATGGCGGCGTTCGAAGCGGCGGTGCGTGCGGTGAACGTGGGCGCGCCGGGCGCGGAGAACGTGTCGATGGGGCCGCTGATCTCGCAGGCGCAGCGCGCGCGCGTGCAGGCGCTCGTCGAGCAAGGCGTGGCGGCGGGCGCGCAGATCGCCTTCAGCGGCAACGCGGACAGCGCGCGCGGCGCGGGCTTTTTCATGGCGCCCGTGGTGGTGGCCGAGCCCGATGCCGATAACGTATTGTGGACCGATGAAGTGTTCGGGCCGGTCGCGTGCGTGAAGTCGTTCCGCACCGACGACGAGGCGATCGCGCTCGCCAACGGCACGCGTTACGGGTTGGTCGCGACGGTCGTGACGCAGGACGTCGAAGCGCAACGCCGTTACAAGGCGGAACTGCGCGCGGGACTCGTTTGGGTCAACACGCCGCAATTGATCTTCCCGCAGGTGTGCTGGGGCGGAATGGGCTTGAGCGGTCTCGGGCGCGAACTGGGACTGGCGGGTTTGCGCAGCTATCAGGAGTTGCGGCACACGGTGGCCGCAGTTTAGTCGGCTGGCTTTGCTCCAGTGTTGTATGCGTGTTTGCGGCGCTCGCCCGGGTGGGGCGGCGCCGCTTTTTTTGATGTTGCGGAATCAACGTTATTGGATTGGCTCAAGGTGCCAGCGGGATCGTCGCTAACCCGATTGCGATGATGACCTGGCCAATGGAGTTTCGACGTGCGTACTTCGCCCGCTCTGAAACTACATCGCTTAAAACTAGTCGGGTGCTCAGGCTAATTCCTTCTCAACAGAATGAGCGCCACTCCGGCTGTGCAGAAAACGACCGCCGAGCTTGCCAGAAACACAGCATCAAGCCCGGCTCGACCTCCAATCCACCCGAGTGCCGGACTCCCGACCGCCATCGCGACATCGAGGAAGGCGGTGTAGATGCCCATTGCCAACCCACGGTTCTGCGAAGCCGTAGCCCTGACGGCTTCTACGCCGAGCCCGGGATAGACCAGCGAATAGCCAAAGCCTGCTATCGCTGCGCCCGTCACCGCGACTAGCGACGTGTGTGCGAGCCCCATCACGAGCAAGCCTGCCGCCTGGATAAACACGAATATCAGTGCGACTTTCGCGCCGCCAAGCCTGTCCGGAAGATGGCCGCCGACTGTGCGGGCGAACATGAGCGCAATGCCGAAGGCCGTGAATGCAAGCCATACGGGTTGCCAATGCATGTGGGCGTAGAACAGCGAACTGAAGGCGAGAATTGCGCAGTAACCAATACTGGCGAAAGCCGCCCCCATCCCCGGCAGCCAGACTGCGCGCAGCACCGCCCTCGCCGAAGCATGCTCGCTGGACCGATGCGGAGCCACACCCGGCATCGGCGCAACATAAATCAGAACCAGCATTGGCAGGAGCAATGTGGTCGAGGCGATCGCAACAAAACCGAACGAGTCGAACAGCATCGTCCCAATCGGACCGCCGAAAGCCATCGACGCAAACATGGCTGTGCCGACCCAGGCGATGACTTTACCGGCGTGTTCCCTGTCGACAAGAGCCAATCCCCACGATACTGCGCCCGTGATGATAAAGCTTTCCGCGCCGCCGAGAACCACGCGGCCCAGAAGCAAGATGGCGACCGACAAAACCGGCGTCTTCACGAACGCGAGAGACAGCAGGTAGAGCGCGCCTGCCGCGACGGCGGCGGCCAGTCCGGTTACAACGCCCTGCTTCGCACCATGCCGGTCAGCATACGCACCAGCCCAGATGCGCGAGACCAATGACGCTGCAAATTGAGTCCCTGCAACCAGCCCAACGACAAACGTATCGAAGCCCAGGTCGTTGTGAACATGCAGAGGAAGAACCGGCAGTGCGACACCGATAATCGCGAAGCCGACGAGGACGGTGGCCATGATAGGCATCAAGGTCACCAGGACCGAGCTTTCGCTCGGCTTGAGAGTTTTTGAATCCAGCATCCAACGATTTCCTACATTTTATAGCCGGGCTTTTTCAGCAGAATTTCCGGGCGCTCTTTAATGTCTGGAACATAGACCGCCTCTTTCCAACTACTCGGCTCAACTTCTTCAAACGCAATTGACACCGAGTCCGGCCCATTTCCCAGAATGGACACGATTTCCCGTGTAATCGCCACGGCTAGCGCATGCTTCTGCGCTTCGGTTTTTCCGCGCCATGCTTTCACAATGACGTGTGGCATGTGCTTACCTCTATGTGTTGATTCGGCGAAGAGGTGGCCACTGAACGGCCACACGGCAGCGGGATCAGGACCATCAGGATATCTGACTTGTCGGACGAAACAGAATCTCGTTGATGTCGACGTCTTCCGGCTGACTGATGGCGAACTCGACAGCACGCGCAAAAGCGCCGGCAGAAATCGCTTTTTCGTAGGTCTTTGCCATGCCAGCGGCGACATCACTGTCCGTAATCGTGCTGGTGAGTTCAGTCGCCACGGCGCCCGGCGAGATGATTGTGGTTCGGATGTTCCAGGGTTTCACTTCCTGGCGCAGTCCCTCGGAGATGGCTCGCACCGCCCATTTGGTGCCCGCATAAACCGAGCCGCCAGGACCGACCTTGTGACCAGCAACCGAAGACACATTGATAATCTGGCCGGACATCTGCTTCTGCATGTGCGGCAGCACCGCCGCGATGCTATACAGAACGCCCTTGATGTTAACGTCGATCATGCGGTCCCATTCATCGACTTTGAGCTTGTCGAGCATAGAACTCGGCATGAGGCCCGCGTTATTCAAAATCACATCGACGCGGCCATGAAGGTCGATAGCGCGGTCTACCAGCGCCTGGACCTGGTTGCGGTCGGTCACATCTGTTTGCTGGATCGCCTGTGGGCTAAGGCCAATTTCGCCCGCCAAGGCTTCGAGACGCTCAATGCGACGCGCACCGAGTACGACGTTGGCCCCTGCCTTCGCGAGGTAACGCGCAGTTTCAGCACCGAGACCGCTACTGGCACCCGTAATTACAACGACCTTGTTTTCAATGCCTGATGACATGACACAGTTCCTTCTGGATTATTTGATTGGGATGACTATCGATATTCGTCTTCAGAGACCGGCTCTAGCCAATCCACGTTTTTACCGTCGACAACGTAAGTCATTGCGACATGGCTCATCGCGGTTGTGTCGGTCGCTCCATGCCAATGCTTTGCACCGGCGGGAATCCAGACAACGTCTCCGGACTCGATGACGCGGCGCTCCTCGCCCTCCTCCTGTATCCACCCCATGCCCGAGGTCACAATCAGAAGCTGCCCCGCCGGATGCGTGTGCCAGGTGGTTCGCGCGCCCGGCGCGAAATCGACAAGACCCACGTTCGCACGCGTGGAATCGTTGGGCGGAAGAAGCGGCCTCACGCGAGCATCGCCAGTAAAGTTGTCCGGCTTTCCTGCGACCGCCTGAACCTCCGCGCCATGGCGGATTTCGATGCCGGCCGCCATCGCCGCATTCGAGGCAATGCCCGCCGCTGTCGCGGCTGCTGCCAGTACATGCTTCATCGTTACCTCGTATTCATTCGGGTCAGGACGCGAGCTTCATGGCGCAACAAGCGCTCGGGCGACACGTGTCGATTGAGACCCGCGCATCCTGTAGCCGCTGTCCCAGTGCCTCAAATGTAGGCGAGGCATTAATAAGAAACTAGGTGCTAAAATGAGATTGGACCTATAAGAGGAACTTCTCAATGGCGGCCGACAACCTGAATGACCTGGCGGCTTTCATGGTCGTCGCGCAGGAAAGAAACTTCACACGTGCCGGAAAGCGTCTCGGCGTTTCCCAGTCAGCGTTGAGTCAAACCGTTCGCGCGCTGGAAGCGCGTCTCGGCATGCGTTTGCTGACGCGCACGACGCGCAGCGTTGTCCCGACCGAAGCCGGCGAACGACTCATGGCGTCCATCGGGCCACGCATCGAAGAGATTCAGCGCGAACTCATGGTACTGAGCGGATTGCGCGAAAAGCCGTCCGGCGTCATTCGGCTAACGGCCACCGAATACGCAGCGGAAGCTGTGCTCTGGCCTGCAATCGCAAAGCTGGTTGATGAGTATCCCGACATCAAGGTCGAGGTGCTGATTGACTACGGCTTGACCGACATCGTGCGAGACCGCTTCGACGCCGGCGTGAGACCAGGCGAAACGATTGCGAAAGATATGATTGCGGTGCGGATTGGTCCGCCGATGCGCATGGCCGTAGCCGGGTCGCCAGAATACTTCTCCAGACGAAAGCCACCGCGAACTCCACAGGAGCTCACGAACCACGGCTGCATCAATCTTCGGCTATCTGGCCACGGCGGGCTCTACACGTGGGAATTCGAAAAACGCGGGCGCAAGCTGAACGTGCGCGTGGACGGTCAACTCGTCTTCAACAGCAGTCACCTCATTCTGCATGCAGCGATTGAGGGGCGAGGCCTGGCCTATCTCACGGAAGGCCAAATGGAACCGTATCTCTCGGACGGCCGGCTGGTCCGTGTACTGGAAGATTGGTGCGAGCCGTTTTCTGGATATCACCTTTACTACCCGAGCCGCCGTCAACCCACGCCCGCGTTCGCTCTGCTCGTTGAAGCGTTGCGATATTCCAGGTCAAAGTAGGCAACCGCACAGAGGCAATCCAGCGGATAGCCACAGCGCATGACCACACCGATAGCCCGATTTCGCGGTGCGCTCGTTGCTCGCCCGCTGCGCGGCGCGTCCGCACAGCCGGTTTAGTTTGCCCACTGGACACCCATTGAGGAAGCCGTTAGCCTGAAAGTGTTTCGCGACCCGACGTCAAGGAGCTGCACATGCAAGTGAGCACCGACACCCTGGTTGAAATGCTGCGTGAAGTCGAAGCCGAGGACCCCATAGACTATGCGGACTTGCCGTTTGGCGAGGAAGAACTCAGGCGTCTTGTTATGAGTTCCCTCGTAGAACGGCACCACGTTGTCGAAGAGGGCATGCCGGCCTCCGACATCCACGCGCTGTACCTTCTCAGCACCGCGAAGCTCGTTCTGGAAAATACCGTGCTGCACGCGCGGCTGCTGTTACTGCAAGGACAGCAGGTCGACGTTCAGTCGCTTCTCGCGCCGTTCACGCTAAAGGGGCGCAGGTAGTCCGTATCTCCACTCGAACGATTACAGCGCGCCCCAACTGCGGTTTCATCGAATTCCGGGGCTACCGGGCGCCCCATGATTATGTGAGCGGCGGCATCGATAACGCCCATCGCTACGCCAGCATGCGTGTTTGCGGCGCTCGCCCGGGCAGGGCGGCGCCGCTTTTTACTTTTTGATTCGATATCCGAATTATTGCTTGGCGTTCGCCGTCACCAGCGTCGCGCAACACGGCACGATGCACAACAAACCCAGCAGCACCCAGAACGCCGTCTCCAGCCCCACGGCCTTCGCCACGAACCCAACGCCAGCAGGCCCGACCAGAATGCCCGCGTAACCCGTGGTAGTGATCGCAGCAATCGCCATCGCGGCCGGCATCGCCTGTTGCGAACCCGCGCGGCGGAACAGCACCGGCACGATATTCGCCGCACCGAGGCCGATCAGCAGAAAGCCCCCCAGCGCCAGCGTCGCGAGCGGCGACAGCAGCACGACCGCAAACCCCGCCACCGCCACCGCGCCGCCCCAGATCAGCGTCGCGCGGTCGCCGATGCGCGCAGTCACGGCGTCGCCGGTCAAGCGGCCCGCCGTCATCGCAATCGCGAACAGCATGTAGCCGAGGCCGCCCTGTGCGGCGTTCACGAGCCCCTTGCCCGTGATGAGCAGCGCGCTCCAGTCGAGCAGCGCGCCTTCGGCGAGAAACGTGATGCCCGTGAGCGCCGCGATCAACAGCACGATGCCGCGCGGCGTGACGAACAGCGGCCCGCCCGCCACCTGCTTCGATCGCATCAGACGCGGACGCGCGACGAGCATCGCCGCCAGCATCAGCACCGAGCACAGCAGCGTGCCTTCGAGCGCGCCGACGTGCATCGAGAGCAGAAACGTCATGAACGTCGAACCCGCGAAGCCGCCCACGCTGAACAGCGCGTGAAAGCCCGACATCAGCGGCCGTTGCGCCGCGCGTTCGACCTCCACCGCGTGCACGTTCATGGCGACGTCGAGCGAGCCGAGCGCCGCGCCGAATGCGAGCAGCGTGACACCGAGCGCGAGCGGCGTAGCCGCGACGGTCAGCAGCGGCAGGATCACCGCGAGGCCGACGCCGCTCGTCACGATAATCGGCTTGCTGCCGTAGCGCGCGCTCAGCGCGCCGGTGACCATCATCGCCGCGACCGAGCCGAGGCCGATGCACAGCAGCAGCATGCCGAGCAGGCCGTCGTCCACGTCGAGCCGGTGCTTCGCGAACGGCACCAGCGGCGCCCAGCACGCAATGCCGAATCCGGCGACGAGAAAAGCCAGCCGCGTCGCGAGACGCGTGGCGGGACGATCGGCGAAATCCATCGGAACAGGCTCCATGCGATGAGGTTGGGTGGCTTGATGGGCGACTGGATGCGGGCGGACGCTTCAGCGTTCGTCGGGGCGTTCGGCCTTGATGACGACCGTGCCCGCCTTCGTAAGCGCCTTGATTTGCGCGGCGGGCGCGTCGTGCTCGACGATCACGTTTGCGATCTCGTCGATGGCTGCCACGCGGTGCGCCGCCGTCTCGCCGAGCTTATCCGTGGTGCTGAGTATGGTTGCGTGGCGGCTGCGCGCGAGCAACGCGCGCTTGAAACCGGCGTCGGCGAACTCGAACGCGCTCACGCCTTCTTGCGGCGCCACGGCGCACGCGCCCAGAAAACAGCGGTCGATGTTCATCTGCGCGACGGCGGCGACCGCCGCCGCGTCGACGCTGCCGCCCACCACCGGGTCCACGCCGCCGCCCACCATGATCAGCGCGATGTCGGCGCGCCGCAGCAGCGCGGCGGCGACGTCGATGGAATTGGTGGCGACGGTGAGATCGTGGTCTTCGGGCAGCGCGTCGGCGAGCGCGAGATGCGTGCTGCCGCTGTCGAGAAACAGCAACTCGCCGCGCCCGATCTGCGCGACGGCGGCGCGCGCGAGCGCCGCCTTGCGCTCACGCGCGGCGTCCATGCGCGCGGACATGGGCGCCGATGCGGGCGAAACGGGCAGCGCGCCGCCGTAGACGCGGCGGCAGCGCCCTTCGGCGGCGAGCGCGCGCAGGTCGCGGCGGATGGCGTCTTCAGAAACGCCGAATTCGGCAGCGAGCGTGGCGGCCACGACGGACTCGCCGGCGCTCAGGCGGCTGGCGATCAGTTCACGGCGGGCAAGCGGAATATCCTCGTTCATGCCCAATGATATCGTGCAACAACGAGAATGTAAACGTGCACAAACGTGCATCGCGGCTGCACTTGCGGCTGCACTTGTGGCTACACGGCAAGCAGGCAACACCGATCCCGCTGCCGCTTCGTAAAACGATTACAGCGCGCACTGCGTACGGCGCCCCACATAGCCTTATTTTTTTCAGTCGAGCACACACATCGACGTCGGCTAGGATGGTGCAAGTGATAAAAATGCCATACCGCTCCATTGCTTAATGCAGCACCCGATTAACCGATGAGAGCGCGAATCCGCTTTTCACGCGCGACAAATCAACGCTCAGACTCACGCTGGCCTGCTATCCAATACTGGCGACAAGGGGAAATCGCATGTTTGGAGATTTCATCGGGTTCGCAAGACACGTCCGACGCAGCGAAGGCGTCAAGAATGCGCTCAATACGCCAACGCGGCTTTCCCTGCACGCGGTGCAGCGCCTCAACCGCGGTCACTTCGCCATCGAGATCCGGGCGGATTCCGGCTTTTTCTCCGTGATGCAGATTGTTTTATGCATCCTGCTGTACTGCGATGAAAAACATCTGAAGCCCATCATTTCCGCGCGCGGCGGCAGTTACGGCGACGCGCAAGGCAAGATCGACTGGTTCGCCGAATGCTTCGAAAACCTCGCACCTGCGTCGATGGCCGCGCGCCCGCGTTTGCGAACATCCGTCGTGCGCGATCTCGGCGATCTGGGTTTCCGCCGGTATGAACACGGCCTCGGTCTCGAACGCGCGAGTGCGCTATTCCTGTCGAATTATCGACCCGCCGAATCGATCCGCGAGGAAGTCGACCAGATTCGCCAGCGGCTGGATATCGGCGCGTCAACACTCGCCGTTCATTTTCGCGGCACCGACAAACGCTTCGAAGCCCATACAATCGAGCGGGACGCGTTTTGCCGTCTGGTCGAGAAAACGCTCGCCGACGAACCCCACCTCACCAATCTCTTCGTATCGAGCGACGAGGCGGCGTTTCTCGACTTCTTCGTGAATTGGGGATTCGCCGTGCCGGTCAGCGTCGCGCCCGCCACGCTGCTTGCGAGCGGTGAGAAGCCCGTTCACTTCAGCGGCCATCCAGGACTCGCGATCGGCCGCGAAGCCCTCGTGACGAGCCTGCTGCTCGCCCAATGCGGATCGCTGATCAAGACGCCGTCCTATCTCTCGGCGTGGTCGAAGATATTCAATCCATCGCTGCGAGTGAAACTCGCCGTGCCGCCGCGTCAAGATGCTTTCTGGTTTCCCGATAGTCAGATCTGGAACGAGCAGATGAACCACGGCAGCGATCGCGTCATTCACGAAATCGAATCCGCCAGTGCCGAATTGCCCTTTGCGGGCAACCGGACGATCGCTTGAGTGCGTGAGTGCGTGAGTGCGCGCGCGCCGGTATCGGCGCGACTACCGGTTCAGTTGGCAGCATTGAGCCGCCAAAAAAATCACGCGGCAGTCGGCCCCGTCGAGCGGATGGCAATACGCCGGTGGTGGACCGCCAGCGCCGCCTCGCCACCGCTCGTAGCGTGAAAGAGCCCAAGCTGCTCGAACTCCTCGTCCTGTAGCGGCGTGATAGCGAGATCCGTGTAGGCGTAGCGATCCGCCGACTTCATGACTGCCCGAAGGGTCGTCTCTGTCTTCAGGTAGAAGCGCAGATACTTGCCCGCCTTGACAACGGTCTCGCTCCAGTAGCGCGGATAGAAGCGAAGCGGCGATTCGACCGGCAGCCCCCAACGGCGATCTCGACGGTGCTTCATTCGCAGCGCGCCGCCTTCGAGCGGATGCACGCCCTCGTGTTCGATCATCAGTCTGAACCAGGCGATGGTGCGCATGATCGTCTTCGGCCGGCCATTCGGAATCTGCGCGGCGCGCTTCACGATCGTGCGGATGTGCTCGTACGAGTAAAACGCGCTCCATGCGCACCGATACGCTTCTTCCCATTCGGCATCCGACATTTTCGGGTGATGCGTGACGCGATGATTGGTATCGTATTTATTGATGTCCGGGTCCATCCACTCGCCGTTCTTCACCATCGTCTGATGGTCCTCGGAACCCGGAAGCGGCGTGAGCATGAAGAATTCGAGAATGTCGATCGGCAATTCGCGCTTGATGATTTCGATGTCGCGCAGAATCGATTCTTTCGTGTCCGCCGGAAATCCGATGATATAGCCCGCGTAGGTAATCGCGCCGTGCGTGCGCCACTTCTGGAGCATGGCGCGGTATTCGGTGATCTTGTTTTGCCGCTTCTTCGCGGCAATCAGATTCTCGGGATTGATATTCTCAAGCCCGATGAATACGCGGCGCACACCCGCGCGCGTCGCCTTCTCAATGAAGTCGGGAATCTTGTGACAGAGCGTGTCGACCTGGATCGTGAAGCCGCAGTGAATGCCCTGCTTTTCGCGAAGTTCGATTACGCGATCGAGCAGGATTTCCCAGTCGTGATTGCGCGCGAAATTATCGTCCGTGATAAAGAACCGGTCGATGCCCTGTTTGGCATTCTCGCGAATGATTCTTTCCAGATCGTCAGGCGTGCGAAAGCGGCTCTTGTGCCCCTGCACGTTAATGATCGTGCAAAACGAGCACTGATACGGACAACCCCGACCGAGATCGACCGAGGTATAAGTGCCTGCCGTGCGTTCGATATGCTTGCGCGGCAGAAAAGGCTGGGGCGCGCCTTCGAGCGTGGGCAACGCGTCCATGAAGTTGTACAGCGGCTTCATGGCCCCATTCCACGCGTCGAGCAGCACCTCGTCGAAACGCTGCTCCTCGGCCTCGCCCGCGAACAGCGCCACACCCATCGCCTGCGCTTCCTTCAGCTCGGCGGGCATCTCGGGCAGCATGGAGATGCAGCCCGAAACGTGGAAGCCGCCGATCGCTACCGGCAAGCCCGCGGCGCGAAACTGACGCGCGAGGTCGAGCGCGCGCGGGTACTGGTTCGACTGAACGCCGACCAGCCCGATCATCGCTCTCCCGCCCTTTGATTTCAGATCGCGAATCACGCGCGCCGGCCACACGCGCTGATTGGTCTCGTCGCAGGTTTCGATCTCGATATCGACGCCATCGCCCAGCACGTTTCGCTTTCGCGCGTCATCGGCGAGCGCATACATGCAGGCGAGCGTGTTGGACGGCATGACCGAGCGGAGCCACTGAATCGGGTAGCCGTCGTCGTCGTAATGGGTCGGCTTGATGAGGACGAGCGTGAATCGACAATCTTTAGCGGTCGCGTACGTCGTGTCCATGGTCTGCACTGTCGGCCCTGTCTGGAAGTCACAAAACAGTCAAGATCGCCCATCTTCCATTTGGAATTCGCGCCCCATTGTCGATGAACAGCGCGGCAGAGCTATCGGACGAAAGTCCTATTGTGCTGCCAGAAAAAAAGTGGCAACGCATTGAGTCGTCATGTAAACGTTCCCGGGGTTACTGCAAATAAAAGAACACCGGCATTGCCATTCCGCTTTCCGTGCAGGCTCGATGTGCAGGTCCAGCGTGCAGCTTCAGCGCGCATGCACCGTCCACGCCACCAGCCGGGCCACAACCGGACGCACGATCAGCACGCAGACAAACGCCGATGGCATCGCCACCCGATACGCATTCATCACGTTTTCCATGTAATGCGCGTCGATACCAAACTCGGCGACCGTAATCACGAGACACATGAGAAACGCCATGATAGTCGCCATATAAAGCGCGAAAACATAAGGCGTAGCGGCGATGGGAAAGCGAATACCGCGGGCTTGCATCAATTCATCGGGCATGAATTCGACCTTTTTAGCGTGAGCTGTTTGACGGACGGCCAGCGTAACAAGCCGCTCCATCCATCACTAGCCGCAAGAGACTTGATTCATTTATAAGTAAAATTTACGAAATAGCCGATGAGAGCGACACAGGACGATGGATATTCTCGGGTTGATCAACTGCTTCATCCGCGTCGTGGAGACCGGGAGCATTGCGGCGGCGGCGCGCGCGCAAGGCGTCAGCGCAGCCGCCGTGAGCCAGAGCATCGCGCGGCTCGAAACACACCTGGGCGTGCGCGTGCTGTCGCGGACGACACGCAGCATGGCGCTGACCGAGAGCGGTGCGCGTTACTACGCGAAGGTGCGCCATATTCCAGGCGATATCGATCTGGCCTCGCAGGCGGCAACGGTCGAGGCCGCGCCGCAAGGGTCGCTGTGCGTCGCCACGACGGCGGCGTTTGGCCGCCACGTGCTCGCGCCGCTGATGCCCGGTTTCAAGGCCGCTTACCCGCGCATCGACCTTGAGCTCATCAGCACCGACCGGTCCGTCGATCACCGGCTGGAGGGCGTCGACGTGAGTATCCGCATCGCCGCGCAACTCGATGATCGGCTGGTCGCCCGGCGAATCGCTTCAAGACCGTTTCTGTTCTGTGCGTCGCGCTCGTATCTGAACCAGGCGGGCGTGCCCCTCACGCCCGAGGATCTGAAACATCACGCCTGCGTCGTCTTCCGGTATCCGACCGATGGCCGTTTCCTGCCGTGGGGATTCGTGCGCGAAGGCCGGCGTTTCGACGCGCCCGTCAACCCGGCGTTCATCTGCGACGACATCGATATGCTCGCGCAAATCGCCGCGAACGGCGGGGGAATCGCGCGGCTCGCGAGCTTCGTGGCGCAACCACTGATCGACAGCGGCAAGCTCGTCACGCTGTTCGAGCCACGCGACCGGAGCCGCGTCCACGCCGAACCCGAGCCGATGGAACTCTACGCCTGCGTCGCCGAGCGATCCGCGATGAATGCCAAGGCGAGAGCCTTCATCGCGTATGTCGAGCAGGCGTTGCAAAGCCAGACCGATGCAGTTGGAGCACGGTTTGATGCGCTCGGCCCGCCTGGCGTTGAATGACCGCGTCGGGAGAAATTCGAAGGAAACGGTCGGGCTAAATCGAAGCGCTCGCCGCCAAGCCCGATGCCCGAAGCAAGTTGACACACCGTCAACCTCACCGCCATTTATCCACGCTCGCCCGCCACGTAAATTACTCGCTCACACACAACTCCAGCGAGGAACGAACGAATGAACATTACCGTGGTGGGTTACGGCAACGTGGGCAAGGCGATGGTCAAGCAGCTTACCGCGGCGGGCCACGCCGTCACCGTGACGGGACGTCAACTGAGCGGCGCGCGCGACGTCGCGCAAGCGCATGGCGCGAACGCGGCGCCGCTCTCGTCCGCGGCATCGCAAGCCGATATCGTCGTGCTGGCCGTGCCCTACGACAACGCCGCCGCCGCGCTCGCGGAACTCGGCGCGCTCGACGGCAAGGTGCTCGTCGACGTCACGAATCCGCTCACCAGCGACTACATGGGTCTCACGCTCGGTCACACCACGTCGGCGGGCGAGGAAATCGCCAGGCTCACGAAGGCTCGCGTCGTCAAGGCGTTCAACACGCTGTTCGCGCAGGTGCTCGATGGCGGCGCCGCGTTCCCTTCGCAGGCCGCGAGCGTGTTCGTCGCGAGCGACGACGCCGACGCCAAGGCGCAAGTCGCCGCGCTCGGCGAGTCGATGGGCTTCGCGATCGTCGACGCGGGCGGTCTCAAGAACGCGCGCTACCTCGAAAGCGTTGCGGGCCTCAACATCTATCTCGGCTACGGCGCGGGACTCGGCGTGCAGATCGCGCCCACCTGGATCAAGCGCTAACGCAAGCCTCGGCGGCTCACGCCAACCGCAACGCCGCCGCCAACAAAAAAACGCCGCGTTTCCCCAAGGAAACGCGGCGTTTTCATATCGACACCGCTATGCCGCCCGACCGCGAGCGGCCCGCCTCACAGCCCCGCGCGCCGCCGGCACTCGCGCGGCGTCATATCGAAACGCGCGCGGAATGTGCGGCTGAAATGCGCGGCGTCGTTAAAGCCCCATCGAAAGCAGATCTCCGACACCGACAACGCACGATGCGCCGGACTCCTCAAGTCCTGGCTACAGCGTTCGAGCCGCTTGTCGCGCAGATAGCCCGTAAAACTCAGGCCCACATCGGCGAACAGCTTCTGCACATAGCGCGACGAGACGCGATGCTGGTCCGTGATCTGATTGAGCGAGAGATCGGCGTCGCCGAGTTGCCGGTCGATCGACTCGCAAATACGCAGAAAATGCGCGGTGCGCCGATGATCGCCGAGTCCTGGCGTATCGAGCAGGCGCGCGAGACTCGCGGTCAGAAACTCGGCCAGCGCGACTTCCACGGGATGCAGGTCGCTCGCCTCGAACGACTCCAGTTCCTCGCCCACCGCCTGCAGCATGCCGCCCAGCACGCGCGTGAGCCCCGCGTTGCCGGGCAGGATCCCGCACGCGAGCAGGCGCGGATCGACGAGGCGCGGCGGCAGCAGCGTCATCGGCACGCGCACGTAGAGCAGGCGGAAGTCGGCGCAGAGTTCGAGTGTGGAATCGCGGCCGCACGGGCCGTAGAGCATGTCGCCGCGCGAAACTTCCACGCGCTCGCCCGATTCGAGAAACACCGACTGCCCGTCGAGCAGCAGCGCGAGCCACAGCGCCGCGTGATCGTTGCGCGCGCTACCGGAAATGGTCAGCGGCGTCGCGCGCACGCGCGAGAACTCGATACCGACCGGCGACTCGATGCCCACCACGTCGCCGCTGAAGTGCTCGTCGACCGGCATCATGCTCGACGGCAGACAGACCGTATCCATCGC
Organism: Paraburkholderia tropica; assembly: GCF_914484835.1. GTDB lineage: Bacteria > Pseudomonadota > Gammaproteobacteria > Burkholderiales > Burkholderiaceae > Paraburkholderia > Paraburkholderia tropica_A. Next base: position 285,321 of record NZ_CAJZAR010000062.1, on the reverse strand, counting down.
CTCGCGCCACACGTGCGACCGCTGATCGGCCGTACCCGCTTGCGTGGAAAAATGCCAGGACTTCAGCGACATGCATAGCCTCCGCGTGAACATTGATGCAGATCAAGCTATGCAATTGTCGCGCCAGCGTGAACAGCGGTTTTCGGCGTGTTGGCGCGCGTCGCGGCCGCCGATTGTCCGCCGATTGCCCCAAACGGGCGTCTATGCGTTCCGTATGAGTGCATGCCTCGCACCGTGCTGAACGCGCTCGCCGTCCGCGTATGCCGCCCGATCAGACCGTCCACTTATGCCGTCCACGGCGCGCCCTGCCACTGCTCGGCGAGATAGTCGATCGTCACGCGCGTCTTGGCGGGCAGCTGATGGCGGCTCGGATACACGGCGTAGATGCCAATGGGCGCGGGCGCAAACGCTTCCAGCACGCTCACCAGCGTGCCGCGCGCGAGGCTGTCCATGACGAGAAACGCGGGCTGGAGCACGAGGCCGAGGCCCGCTTCGGCGGCGGCCACGCAGGTTTCGCCGTTGTTGGCGGTCATCGCAGGATGCGGGCGGCCCATCTGCTCGCATCCGGTGGCGTGGTCGAGCAGACGCCATTCGCCGCGCTCCGCGACGTGTCCGTAAGCGATCGAGCGATGCGCCGCGAGGTCGGCGGGCGTGTGCGGCACGCCGTGCTGCGCGAGATACGACGGCGACGCACAAATCACGAGCGGCGTGCTCGCCAGGCGCCGGTGCACGAGCGACGATTCGGCGGGCCGCGCGATGCGGATGGCGAGATCGATGCCCTCGGCCACGATATCGACGAATGCATCGGACAGCGCGATGGCCGGCCGCACATCGGGCGCGCGCACGAGCAGGCCCGGCCAGAGCGGCGCGAGATGCTTGATGCCGAAGCTCACAGGCGCGCTGATGCGCAACTCGCCCGACGCGTGCTCGCGTTCACCCTGGGCCGCGCGTTCGGCGTGATCGAGCTGCGTGAGAATCTCGCGGCACGAACGGTAATACGCCTCGCCCGCCGCCGTGAGCGCGATCTTGCGCGTGGTCCGATGCAGCAGCCGCGCGCCGAGTCGCGTTTCCAGTCCCTGAATCGTGCGCGAGACCAGCGCGCGCGAAATGCCCTCGGTGTCGGCGGCGGCCGCGAAGCCGCCCGAGTCCACCACGCTCACGAACGCTTCGATCTCGCGCAGCCGGTTCACTTCTTGCCGAGCTTCGGGAAGATGCCGCGCGGCAGGCGCACGTGCGCGCCGAGCGTCGCATCGACGACCTGCGTGATGCCGACATCGCCCGCCACGCTCAGCAGCGAATAAGCGTCGTTGCGCGACAGGCCGATGTGATCTTCGAGCAGTTGCATCGTGTCGAGCGTCGCGTTGCGCAGCGCGCGGTCGAGTTGCGGATCGAAGCCGTGCACGATCCAGCTATCGGTGGTTTCGAGCAGCGGCGTCGGGAATGCGAAGTCCTTGCGCAGCACGATCTGCATCGTCACGTTCAGCGACGACTCGATGGCCGTGCCGCTGATCTCGCCATCGCCCTGCGAAACATGCGGATCGCCGATCGAAAAGAGCGCGCCCGGCACCTGCACCGGGTAATACATGGTCGCGCCCGCGCCGATGCGCCAGTTGTCGATATTGCCGCCGTGACGGCCAGGCGGAATCGTGCTCACGCGTCCATCGACCGCCGGCGCGACGCCCGCCGTGCCCAGATGCGGCCGCGCGGGCACGCGCACGCCGTCGAGCGCCGTCTCGCGGTCGCAGACCGGGCAATTCGTGATCGTGCCCGGCGTCATGTACTTGCCCTTGAAATCGTAGGCGTAGAGCGCCGAGGCGTGATTCGCGCCCTCGTCCAGTTCGTAGATCGTCACGCGCTCCTTCTCGCCCATTTCCTTGTAGAGCCAGCCCCAGTTCGCCGCGAGATTCGAGCCGTAGCGGCAGCGCGGCGTGAGGTTCAGGAAGCGCACTTCGAGCATGTCGCCCGGCTGCGCGTCGGCGACATAGATCGGGCCGGTCATGATGTGCACGCCGGGATTGCGGTCGTGCTCGGGAATCGCGCGCCATAGCGCGTGCAGCGCTTCGTCCATCATCAGCTCGGGCGCGTCGCCCGCGTGGTGCGTGACGGCTTCGGCGTAGACGAGGTCGCCGCTGCGCACGGTCAGCGCGGGCGCGAGCGAGGCGTCGAAGTAGCCCCAGTGAACGTTCTCGCGCGTGGCGCGCAGCGTGTGCAGCGCGCCCGGTTCGACGCGCTCGCGCGCGGCGGCTTCGGAGGAAATCAGTGCCATGGAAGGTCCGTTTCGGTGAGCGGGAAGGGAATAACTCGAAGATCGAGCGTTTAAAGATCGAGCACGAGCAGCGGCGATGCCGCGCGCGAGCAGCACGGCGTAAAGAGCGTGTTCGCGGCTTGCTGTTCGGCGCTCAGGCACCAGTCGCGATGCTCGGGCGTGCCCGCGAGCACGCGCGTCGCGCACGAGCCGCACACGCCCTCGCCGCACGAGACCGGCACGTAGACGCCCGCCGCGCCGAGCGCGTCGCAGACGCTCTGTTCCGCCGCGACGTGAATACGTTTGCCGCTCGACGCGAGTTCGACTTCAAAAGCCGTATCGGGCGCGCGATCGGCCTGCGCAGCGGCATTCGGCGACGGCGCGGCAAAGCGCTCGCAATGCAGGTGATCCTCGGGCCAGCCGAGCGCGCGCGCCGTGTCGAGCACCGCGTCGATCATCGCGAACGGCCCGCAGACGTAGAGATGGCGGCCCGGTTCGAACGCGCCCACGACATCGGCGAAACCCGCGCCGCGTCCGATGTGTTGCGTCACGCGTGCGGCCCACGGCATGCGGGAGAGCGCATCCGCGAAAGGCTGGCGCTCGGGCGCGGACGCATAGGCGTGCAGCGCGAAATCCTGCGCCGCCGAATGCAAGGCCCAGGCCATCGAGAGCATCGGCGTGAGGCCGATGCCGCCCGCGATCAGCAGCGCGCGCGCCGTGCCAGGCACGAGCGGAAACAGATTGCGCGGACCGCGCGCGTCGAGCGTGTCGCCGACTTTCACCTGCTCGCAGAGATAGCGCGAGCCGCCGCGTCCTTCGGCTTCGCGCTGCACGGCGATGCGCCAGCGCTCGGGCGCGCGCGGATCGCCGCACAGCGAATACTGGCGCGCCACGCCGCCGCAATCGATTTCGATATGCGCGCCCGCCTCGAAACCCGGCAGCGGCAGATAATCGGCGGCTTCGAGATCGAACGCGACGATGTCCTGCGCGATGTCCTCGCGCGCCGCCACGCGCAGGCTCAGGCGCATGTCGAGGTGCGCGGCCGAAGCGTCGTGCAGATTCATACCGCCTCCAGCGCGGGCACCGGTTCGCCGAGCATGAAGCTCAGCATGCTCAGCGAGCCGTGTTCGAGAAAGTTCGTTTCGAGCCGCACCGGATCGTCGGCATGACGCGCGCCCAGCGCATAGAGCAGCGGCCAGTAATGATCGGGCGACGGCACCGAGCGTTCAGCCATCGCGCCCTGCTCCATGAAGCGGATCGCGTCTTCGGGTCGATTGGCGACGATCGCATCGGCGATGTAATCGTTGAACGATTGCGCCCAGTCGTAGGCGCTGTCGCGCGCGCGCCAGTCCATCGCGCCGAGGTTGTGCACGACGTTGCCGCTCGCCGCGATCAGCACGCCTTCGTCGCGCAGCGGACGCAGCGCGCGGCCCAGTTCGTAATGCGCGCGCGCGTCGCGGGTCCGATCGAGGCCGAGTTGCACGACGGGGATATCGGCGTTCGGATAGGCCTTCAGCAGCACCGACCAGGTGCCGTGATCGAAGCCCCAGGTCTGGTCGAGCGTGACGGGCTCCGGCGCGAGCAGTTCGGCGATGCGCCGCGCCAGCGCGGGGTCGCCGGGCGCGGGATAACGCTGCGCGAACAGCGCCGCCGGAAACGCGCCGAAATCGTGGATCGTGCGCGGCGCGTCCATCGCCGTCACGGCCACGCCGCGCGGCAGCCAGTGCGCGGAAATCATCAGGATCGCGCGCGGCTTCGCGGCTGCCGCGCCAAGCGCGGCCCAGGCGCGCGTGGCGCGATTGTCGTCGAGGGCGTTCATCGGGCTGCCGTGGCCGAAAAAGATCACGGGCATGCGCGGGGAGGACGGAGTCGAGGTCATGAGTCGATGGCGGTGAGAGTCGAGCACGGAGCGCTCAGGTCGGCGTGCGGAGCCGCCGCGATGAGGCTGCGCGTATAGGGATGCTGCGGATCGCTGAGCACGTTTTCGGTCGGGCCCGCTTCGACCACTACGCCGCGCTGCATCACCAGCACGCGCGAGCAGAGGTAGCGCACCACGGCGAGATCGTGCGAGATCAGCAGCAGCGCGATCTTGTGCGACTCGCGCAGCGCGAGCAGCAGTTCCATGATCTGCGCCTGCACGGACACGTCGAGGCCCGAGACGATTTCATCGGCGACCAGCAGGCGCGGCACTTCGCACAGCGCGCGCGCGATATTCACGCGCTGGCGCTGGCCGCCCGACAGTTGCGACGGAAAGCGCGCCGCGTGTTCGGGCGCGAGGCCGACTTCGTCGAGCAGATCGAGCGCGCGGCGCGCGCGGTCCACGTGCAGATGCGTGCGGTTTTCCATCGGCTGCGTGACGATGCTCGCGAGGCGGCGGCGCGGATTGAGCGCGGCGCGCGCGTCCTGGAAGATCATCTGGATCGCGTCGATGCGCTTCGCCCACATGGCGCGGCTCGCGTCGAGCGGCACGCCGTCGAGCACCACCGATCCCGCGCTCGGCGTCTCAAGCCCCATCACGAGGCGGCCGAGCGTGCTCTTGCCGCTGCCGCTCTCGCCCACCACGCCGACGAACTCGCCCGCCGCAATCTCCAGATCGAGCGGCTGCAACGCGGCCACGGGCGTCTTCGCGCCGCCGCGCGCGGCGTAGTGCTTGGTCACGCCACGCAGCGCGAGAAAGGGCGCGGCGTTCATCGCGGTTTGCGGCGGCAGCGGTGCGCGCGCGGGCGCGTCGGGCAAGGCATCGGCGTGAACGCAGCGTGCGGCGCGGGGTACCGAATCCGTCGAGATGGCGCTCAGCGTCTGTTCGGGCGGCGGCGCGCTCGTGCAAATGTCGCTCGCATGCGCACAACGCGCGGCGAATCGGCAGCCCGCCAGCGCCGCCATTTCCTCGAAGCCCGGCATATGGCCGTCGAGCGGCACCACGCGCACGCGCTCGCCCTTGAGCGGCGGATTCGCGCGCAGCAGCGCCTGCGTGTACGGATGACGCGGCGCGCCCACCACGTCGCGCACGCCGCCGCGCTCGACCAGATCGCCCGCGTAGAGCACGGCGACCTCATCGCAGGCGTGCAGCGCGAGGCCGATGTCGTGCGTGACGAACAGCACGCTCGTGCCGCGTCGCCGCTGCATCTCGCGCATCAGCTCGACCGCATGGCGCTGCGTGGTCACGTCGAGCGCCGTGGTGGCTTCGTCGGAGATCACGAGGTCGGGATTGCTCGCGAACGCCATCGCGATGCACACGCGCTGGCACATGCCGCCCGAGAGTTCGAACGGATAGCGCGCGAGCAGCGCCTCGGGATCGGGCAGCAATACTTCGGCGAGCGCGTCGATGCTGCGCTGGCGGCGTTCTTTCGCGCACACGCCGAGCCGCGCCAGATGCAGCGCGAACTGACGCCCGATCGAGAGCGTCGGATCGAGCGCGCTCATCGGCTCCTGCGGAATGAAGGCGATGCGCTTGCCGAGCAGCGTGCGCTGCTGCGCGTCGCTCGCGGCGAGCAGATCGATGCCCGCGAAATTCAGCCGCCGCGCGTTCAGCGCGAAGCCGCGCGGCAGGCTGCGCGCGAGCACGCGGCCGAGCATGCTCTTGCCCGCGCCCGATTCGCCGACGAGGCCGAGCGTGCGTCCGCGCGCCAGCGTCAGCGTGATGTCGCGCAGCAAGGCCACGCCGTTGCGCTCGACGTTGAGCGCGTCGATCGTCAACAGCGGCGCGTCGCTCGAAGCCGACGAAGCCGAAGCCGAAGCCACGCCAGCGGGCGCGCCTTGCGCATGCGCGTGCAGGGAACGAAACAGCGCGATCATGACGCGGACTCCGTGCGCTCGATGAGCCGCGAATCGGTGGTGCGGCGCAGCCCTTCGCCGAGGAAGGTCGTCGCCACCACGGTCAGCACCATGCAGGCGATCGGCAGGATCAAGCCCCAGGGCGCGGCGAACACATTGGCGAGACCATCGGAAATCATGCCGCCCCAGCCGGGATTCGCGGCATTGCCGGTCAGGCCGATAAACGAGAGACTGCATTCCGCGACGATGGCGATGCCCACTTCGAGACTCATCAGCGTGATGAGCGCGGGCAGCACGCCCGGCAGCACATCGCGCACGACGATGCCGAGCGGGCTCGCCCCGGCGATGCGCGCGGCGGCCACGTAATCGCGGCGTCGGATCACGACGATCTCCGCGCGCAGCACGCGGCAAAAGCGCGTCCAGTCGACGAAAATCAGCGCGATGATGACGTTGGTCTCGCTCGGCGACAGCGCCACGACCAGCACGAGCGCGAGCACCACGGCGGGAAACGACATCCACACCTCCACGACGCGCAGCACGAACCAGTCGACCTTGCCGCCGCACCAGCCCGCGAGCAGCGCGAGCGCGCCGCCCACCAGCGCGGTGCCGAGCGGCGCGATGCCGCCCACCAGCACGGCAATGCGTGTGCCGTAGAGCGCGAGGCTCAGCACGTCGCGGCCGAGCGAATCGGTGCCGAACCAGTGCTCGCGCATGCCGCCGGGCATCCACGCGGGCGGCAGCAAGGTATTGAGCAGATCCTGATCGTCGGGGTGAAACGGCGCGATCAGCGGCGCGGCGACGGCGGCGAACACGATCGCGCACAGCACGAACGCGCCGAACAACACGCGCGGCTCGTGCAGCACGCGGCGCAGCGTCGTGCGCCAGGACGGCGCGGCGTTCGGATGTGCGGTCGACAGATCGGCCGCGGCATGGGGAGGAAGCGGCGTACTCATTGAATCCTCAGGCGCGGGTTGAGCAGGACTTCGAGCGCGTCGGCGGCGGCGTTCGCGCACTGCACGACCACGGCGTAGATCAGCGCGAGCGCTTCGATCACGGGCAGATCGCGCGAGCCGATGGCGTTGATCATCAGCGCGCCGATGCCGGGCAGACCGAACACTTTTTCGATCAGCAGCGTGCCGCCGATCAGCAGACTCGCCTGCATCGCAAGCAGGTTGAGCGTGGGCAGCGCGGCGTTGCGCCAGCCGTGGCGGCGCAGGATCTGCGCTTCGCTCAGGCCGCGCAGACGCGCCGCGTGCACGTATTCCTCGGCCCACGTGTCGAGCAGGCTCGAACGCAGGATGCGCATGAGCGGCGGCGCGATGCCGAGCGCGAGCGCGACGCACGGCAGCACGAGATGCAGCAGCGCGTTGCCGAAGGCGGCGAATTGCCCGTCGATCAGCGTGTCGATCAGCAGAAAGCCCGTGTGGCGCGCGACGATGTAGACGTTGTCGATCGGACCGAGAAACGGCAGCCAGCGCAGCGCGATGCCGAACAGCAGCACGAACAGAATGCCCCAGAGAAAATCGGGCACCGCCATCGCCACGCCGTTGACGAGTTCGCACAGCCGCTCCGCGAAAGTGCCGCGCCGGCTGAACGCGTAGAGCGCGCTGCCCACGCCCGCGCTCACGCCAAGCAGCAGGCCGAGCGCGAGCAGTTGCAGCGTCGTGGGCAGCGCGGCGCCGATCAGCGCGGCCACGGGCTGGCCGTTCTGCATCGAGCGTCCGAAGTCGCCGTGCAGCATGCCGCCGAGCCAATGCAGATACTGCACGGCAATCGGCTGATCGAGGCCAAGCTGATGGCGCATCGCCGCGACCTGTTCGAGCGTCGCGTTGGCGGGCAGCAGCATCGCCGCCGGATCGGCGTGCAGGAGACGCAGCGTGGCGAAGATCACCACCGAGACGGCGGCCAGAATCGCGGCGCGTCGGATCAGCCGCGTTATGAAACGCCAGGCGAAGCGGGCCGCCGCGCTTTGTGTTGCGGCGTGATTGGTTATCGGCGTGCCGATCTGCGTCTGCATTGGCGTCTCCATCTGCACGTCCTCCGCTCAGGCGACCGTCACGGCGATATCGGCGAGCTTGCTTTGCGCGATGCTCGTCGCCGCTGCCGTCGTTTCCGCCGTCTCGCTCAAACGCGCATACGCGGTCTGATAACGCGGCACGAGCCACGCGTTCAGTTCCTGCTGCGCGCGCTCCTGCCACGAATAGCGCCCGCGCACGGCGTAACGCGATTGCAGACCGACCTGCACCATCTCATCGACATGCAGATCCTGCGCGATGATGTCCGAGACCGCGCTCATGCTCATCTCCACGCGCTTCTCGAACAGCGGGTCCTTCATCGCGCCGGGCGCATAGAGCACGCCCTGATCGAGATGATGCGTGCCCGCCGAATCCGCGCGCAGGATCATGTAGATCACGCTGTCGCACGAGAGCACGAGCGAGAGCGTCGGCGGCAGATTCGCGAACGCCATGCGATGGCGCTCCTCGTCGGTGAGCTTCGGGAAGATCGGGAACAGCGCCTTCTGCGTGGGGTTGAACGCAGCGTCGGGATGCAGCGTGCCGTTGAACCGGTAATAACCGGCCGTGTCCTTCGGCAGATCGGTCGGGAAGGTGGCGAGCGCGCTCGGCACGAAATCGTGCAGCGGGCCGTGATGCAGACGGTTCGCGTGATAGCCGTCGTTGTTGTTCTCGAACATCACCTTCCAGTTCCACGGAAAGTGGAACGGCTTCTCCGGGCGCGGGCCTTCGGCGTTGGCGAGATCGAAGTGCGCGAGCACGGCGTCGAGCGCGGCGAGGCGCGGCGCGAGCGGCGGCGCGTCGTGATCGAAGTTGATGAAGATAAAGCCCTGCCAGCATTCGACCTGCATGGTCGGCAGACAGAAGTCCTTCTTCTCGAAGCCCTCGGTTTCGTCCATCGCGGGCGCGGCGATCAATTCGCCGTCGAGCGAATACGCCCAGTGGTGATACGGGCACAGCAGCGCGCGCGCATTGCCGAATCCTTCGGCGACGACCATCGCGCGATGCTGGCACACCGACGACATCGCCTTGATCTCGCGGCGCGCATTGCGCGTGATGACGAGCGGCTCGCCGACGATCGACGTGGTGAAGTAATCGCCGGGCTGCTTGAGCCATTCCTCGCGGCCCACGCAGAGCCATTCGTGGTTGAACAGCGCCTCTTTCTCGAACTCGAAGAATTCGGCGTCGGTGTAGCAGTCGGGCGGCAAGGTTTCCGCCTGGCTCACGGGCACGGCGGAGCGGTCGAGCGCGGCGAAGAACGCTGCGTCGTACTTCGGATTCAGGGATCGGTTCTTCATCGGTGGTTCTCTGCGATAAGCGTTTAACTGCGCGTTTGAGCCGCGCGGCGGACTCAGGCGCTCCAGTAGTCGGGCAGCATCCAGCCGCTCAGGAACGGCGTGTACTGCACGCCCTTGCGATACGAGGCGGTCGCGATGCCCTGCATCAGCGGCAGCGCGTAACCCTCGCCGACCGCCCAGCGGTGAAACGCCTTGTAGCCCTCGATGCGCTTCGTTTCGTCGAGTTCGACGAGCAGCGGATCGAGACGCGGCGAGACATCGGCGCTGCGCCACACGGAAAAGCCGGTCTTCGGATTCAGGTACGAGCCCGCCGAGAGTTCCGGGTCGCCGCTGCCGTTCTGCCAGAGCCACAGCGTCGGGCCGGGCAGCGTGCCCGCGACGGCCTGCGAGAAGAACTGCGCGGGCTCGATCGGGCTCAGATCGGCTTCGATGCCGACCTTCTTCCACATCTGCTGGATCGCGCGCGCCACGTCGTAATCGCTCGGATAGACGCCGTTGGTGGCGAGAAACTTCACGCGCACCGGCTTGGCCGCCGAATAGCCGCTCTGCGCGAGCAGCTGCTTCGACTGCGCCGGGTCGTAGGCGAACGTGAAGCCCGGATCGAACGCGGGCGTGCCGGGCGCGGCGGGCGTGGACATCGGCACCGGCACGTTGTTGAAGAACGCGCGCACGAGCGCCTGCTTGTCGATGGCGTGATGCATCGCGAGGCGCACGTTGCGGTCGGCCGTCGGCCCGCCGTTGACCATGTGGACGATGTACGAGTCGATCGTCGGCGTGATCTTGCTCTCGTGCGTGCCGCCCTGCGCGAGCCGCAGCGCTTCGCGCAGCGGCAGCATGCCGGAGACGTCGGCCTGCGAGGCCTGCACCGCCGCCACGCGCGCGGTCGGATCCTTGACGACCTGGAACACCACGTCGCGGATCTTCGGCGCGCCGCGCCAGTGCTTGTCGAACGCGGCGAGCGTCATGCGCGAATCGCGCTCGTAGTTCACGAGCCGGTACGGCCCGGAACCGACCGGCTTCGCGACGAAGCCTTGCGCGCCCACTTTCTCGAAGTACTTGCGCGGCAGCAGATAGCTGCCCATGTAGCCGAGGAACGCGGGCGCGGTGACCATCGGCGCCTTGAAGTGCATGACGGCGCGCGTGGGCGACGGCGTTTCGATGCCTTCGAGCGCCCACCAGATGCCGCCGACCTGCAGCGACTTGTCGGCCTGGAGTCGGTCGAACAGCGTGAACTTGAAGTCGTCGGAGGTGAGCTTGTCGCCGTTGTGGAACAGCACGTCGGGGCGGAAATCGAGTTCGAGCGCCTTGCCCGAGGCGTCTTTCCAGCGCCAGGCCGTCACCACGCCGGGACGCAGCACGCCCTTTTCGTCGATGTCGATGGCCGCGTCGAACACGCTGCGATAGATCGAAATGGGATTCGGGGCCACGCGCACGAGCGGGTCCCACGACGGCACGTCGGTCGGAAACGCGATGGTGAGCGGCGCGGCCGCCGACGCCGCGCCGCTGGCCGTCAGCGCGCCCAGTCCCGCGAGGCCGGTCAGGCCGCCGAGCGTGCCCGCGCCCGGCGCGGCGAGTCCGGCCAGGCTGCCGCCGAGCATCTGGATGAAGTTTCTGCGAGTGGTCATGGGGAAGTCCTTGTTATGCAGCGCCGCGCCGGCCTTCGTAGGCTTGAGTGAGCGTTCGTCGGCTTCACGGCATGGCTACAGGTTAAAAGGGCAAAAACGGCGCGTCTTGTCGCTGCGCGCACGCGGACCTGACTACGGCGACCGCGTGCGCGCCGGGCGCATCAGAACTGGTGAATCATCGCGATGCGCGAGGTGATCTGCGTATTGGTGCTCGACGGCAGCGAGTAGAAGCCCGCGCCCTGGTTCGCGTAGACGCCGGGCTGCGCGTGCAGATACGAAACATTCACGTAGAAGCTCGTGCGCTTGCTGAGGTAGTACTGCGCGCCGATGGTCGGCTGGTGCCAGTGGGTGTGATCCCACGTCGTGTACTGATAGCCGCCGAGAATCGCGATCTGCGGGCGCAGGAAGTACATCGCGCCCACTTCGTAGACGTTCATCGTGTCGCTCTCCGAACCCTTGCGCAGATTCGTCGAGGTGAAGTTGGCCGAGAGCGTGAGCTGGTTGATCGTGTAGCTCGCGCCGATGCCGAATTCCGACTGCCGATCGACCTCGAACGGCGTCGTGTAGTAGAGATCGTTGATGCTGCCGTCGGCGTTGCGCGTGGCCACGGTCTGGCCGAGGAAGCTCGTCACGCCGAACTGCGCGAACGGATAGATATCGACGTTGTAGAGCCGCTCGTAGATCGCGGCCGCGCTGAAGCCGCCGTGCTTGTAGCCCGCGCCCACGCTCCACGCGCTGTCCTCGTTGAAGTTGCCGGCCACGTTGCCGAAGCTCCACATGCCGCCAAAGCTGAAGCCGTCGATGTCCGGGCTCTGGTACTTCACGGAGTTCGGCAACTGCACGGCCGAGATGCGGTCGATGTCGCCCATGTGGCCCGCGTACACGCTCGCATAGCCGTTCAGATTGAACGGCGTGATGTAGTCGGCGATGAAGTCGTACTGATTACCCATCGTCAAGGTGCCGTAAGGGCTCGAAAGACCCACGAAGGCCTGTCGCCCGAACAGCGCGCCGTTGTTGCGCAACTCGCCCGTGCCGAGCGTGAAGCCGTTTTCCAGCGTGAAGATCGCCTTCAGCCCGCCGCCCAGATCCTCCGAGCCTTTCAGGCCGAAGCGGCTGCCGAAATTCGCGCCGTCCTGGAACTCGAACAGGCGTCCGCCGCCCTGGTTGTTGATGTAGGTGAGGCCCGCGTCGATGAGACCGTAGAGCGTGACCGAGCTTTGCGCATGCGCACCCCCGAAGGCGGCCATCAATAGCGCGCCCAGCAGATATTTCTTCATAGCGTGATCCTGGGTAGTGGAGAAACGTACTTGTCGAAAACCGAACCGCCGCCGCTCGCCTCTGTGCGGCCCGAGTCAGCACGCTCAACGCTATCCAGGCAATTTCCAGGATTCTTGACCCAATGCGCGTGGCAATTTGTTTAATACTCCGTCAAAAATCCCGCCGTTCCGCCGTCAAAAATCGGGCGCGCCGCATCAAGTCGCGGCGCGCGTGGGGACAAGCCCGCGCCGGGCTGGCTGTCTAAGCTTGTGCGCGCAACCTGTCCCCCAACGAAGGAGATCGACACCGTGCCTCAGCGAACCCCAGGACTCACCCTCATCACCGGCGCAAGTTCCGGCATCGGCGCCGCGACGGCGCGTCTGCTCGCGAGCCGCGGCTATCCGCTGCTGCTGCTCGCGCGGCGTCTCGACCGGCTCGAAGCGCTCGACCTGCCCAACACGCTCTGCCGCGAAGCCGATGTCACCGATCGCGCCGCGCTGCTCGCCGCCGTGGCCGAAGCCGAAGCGCGCTTCGGTCCGGTCGAATCGCTCGTCAACAATGCGGGCGTGATGCTGCTCGGCACCGTCGCCGAACAGGATCCTGAAGAATGGGACCGCATGCTCGATGTGAACGTGAAGGGCGTGCTCAACGGCATCCACGCGGTCGTCAAGGGCATGGTCGAGCGGCGGCGCGGCACGATCGTCAACGTGAGTTCGACGTCGGGGCGCAAGACCTATCCGTCGCACGTCGCGTATGTGGGCACGAAACACGCGGTGCACGCGCTCTCCGAAAATCTGCGCGAGGAACTGGCGCCGCACAACGTGCGCGTGACGCTGATCGCGCCGGGCGCGTGCCACACCGAATTGCAGTCGGTCACGACCAACGAGGCCATCAAGCAAGGTTTCGAGGAATGGAAGGCGTCGATCGGCGGCGTGATCTTGCAACCCGAGGAAGTCGCGGAGTCGATCCGCTTCGCGCTGGAGATGCCGCAGCACGTGTGCATCCGCGAGCTGATGCTGGCGTCGACGAATCAGCCGGTATGACGCGCGCGCGCCCACGGCATCCACGCGTCCGGCGCCTGCGCGGCGCGGGCCTCACGGCGCTGCTCGCCGCGCTCGCGATGATCGGCCCGTTCGCCACCGACAGTTATCTGCCCGCGTTGCCGCACGTGGCGCGCGCGTTCGGTGTCGGCGACGAAAGCGCGCAAATGACGTTGAGCGCCTATTTAATGGGCTATGCGGCGATGACGCTGCTCTACGGCACGCTCTCCGATGCGTTCGGACGTCGCCCGGTGATCGTCGGCGGGCTGGCGATCTTCACGCTCGCCTCGGCGGGCGCGGCCGCTTCGCCCAGCTTCGGCGCGCTGCTCGCGTGGCGCGTCTTGCAGGGACTCTCGGCGGGCGCGGGCATCGTGGTGGGCCAGGCGATCGTGCGCGACCGCTTTCGCGGCGCGGCGGTGCAGCGCATGCTGTCGAACATCATGATGGTGTTCGCGCTCGCGCCCGCCGCCGCGCCCGTGGTGGGCGGGCAGCTCGACGCGCACTGGGGCTGGCGCTCGATCTTCGCGCTGCTCGCGCTGTTCGCGGCGGCGCTGCTCGCGGCCTGCCTGCGCTGGCTGCCCGAGAGCCTCGCGCCCGAGCATCGCCAGCCGTGGCGGCCGCGCGCGCTCGCGCGCCATTACGCGTCGGCGCTGCGCCACCGGCGCTTCGTGCTGGGGATCGTCGCGAACGGCTGCGCGTTCGGCGGCTTCGCGCTCTATATCTCGTGCGCCGCGAACTTCGTGATGCACGTGCTGCACCGGCCCGCCACGGCGTTCGCGTGGCTGTTCGTGCCGATGATCGCCGGCGTGATGCTGGGCTCGGCCGCCAGCGCCCGGCTCGCCACGCGCGCGGGCGCGGCGGCGAGCGTGCGCGTGGGACTCGGCACGGCCTGGCTCGCCGCGCTGATCAATCTCGCAAGCAACGCGCACGGCGCCGCCGCGCTGCCGTGGGCCGTCGTGCCGATCGGCGTCTACGCCTTCGGCATGGGCATCGCCATGCCCGGCATGTCGGCGATCACGCAGGCGCATCTGCCTCACGCGCGCGGGCTCGCGGCGTCGCTGCAAAGCTTCGTGCAGATGGCCTTGTTCGCGTGCATCGCCGCCGCCGCGCCGCACTTCGTGTTCGACAGCGCGTGGCGCATGGCGCTCGCGCACGCAGGCGCCGTCACGCTCGGCGCGCTGTGCTGGTGGCGCGCCGTCGCGCCCGCCAGCATGGCTGCCGCTACACCCGCTGTCACATCTGCCGCGACACCCGCCATCGCGCCCGACCCGCGCGGACATCAAGCCGCCATACGCCCGCAGACAAGATCGCGGCCGGAAATTTGACCATGATACGGTGGTGATCGCCGATCACCTCCCCACGCCACTCTCCATCGACACCGACATGACGACCTCCGCAATGCTGTCTCCCGTGACCGGCCCCGCCGCCTGGCGAGGTGACGAGCTTCTCACCCTGCAAAACTGGATCTATCACCTGAGCGAAGCGCAGATTGCGGAGCTTGAAGCGCTCGGCCGCCGCTTCGTCGAAGACGATCCCGATCTGCGTTTCGTGAAGGCCGCCGATTATCCCGTCGATGCCTGCGCGGACGCCGTCGACGCCTGGTGCCAGGACGTGGACGATGGCCGCGGCTTCGTGCTCGTGCGCGGCCTGCGCACGCATCTGTATTCGGACGCGCTCTCGGCGGCGATCTACTACATTCTCGGCCTGCACATGGGCGACCCGATCCGCCAGAACGAACTCGGCGATCTGCTCGATCACGTCTACGCCACCTCCGACAAAACGCTCGACGATCCCGAAGCGCTTTCCTCGAAGATTCGCGACGTGCTGCCGTTCCATTCCGATAGCTCCGACGTGGTCGCGCTGATGTGCCTGCGCCCATCGCTCGAAGGCGGCGCGTCGTGCCTCGTCTCGGGCGCGCAGATCTACAACGAAATTCTCAAGCGCCGCCCCGACCTCGCGCCGCTGCTGCTCGAACCGTTTCATTGGGACTGGCGGCGTCAGGATCACAACGCGCCTGCGAACACCTATGTTTCGCCGATCGTGAGTCTCGCCGAGGGCACGTTCAGCATGTACGCGGGCTCGCTCTATATCTTCACGGCTCAGGATTACCCCGAGGTGCCGCGCCTCACGCCGGAGCAGATCGAAGTGCTCAATCTGTTCGAAGCGATCACCTACGAGCCGGGCATGTCGCTCGCGATGGATTTCCGTCCCGGCGACATTCAATGGCTGTCGAATTACGCGGCGCTGCATTCGCGCACGCGCTTCACCGATTTCGCAGAACCGCAGCGCCGCCGCCATTTGCTGCGGCTGTGGCTGCGCCGCAGTTCGCCGCGTTCGCTGATTCCGGGCTTCGGCAAGAATGGCGTCGTGCAGGAGCGTTATCAGCCGCGCGATCAGACGAGCGGCGACGCGCGCGGTAATTTCCGTATTGCTGTGGCGGCGGTGCCGCGTCTTGAGGTTTGAGGCGCGGGGTGGGTGAGCGGGTGAGCGGGAGACGGGCGTCATCCGCGCCCGGTAAAACGCCACTTGTGCTGGCGTTGCGGCCGTAGCTGTTGATGTTATCGTTGCCGCCATGACTGAAGAACGCAAAAACCAACGGCAACTCCAGAAGGAAGCGACCCGGCAGCGCATCCTTTCCGTGGCGCTCGAATCGTTCGTTTCGCGCGGCTACGTGGCCACCACCATCGATGATATTGCCGCCGCCGCGAACACCACCCGCGTCACCTTCTATTCTCACTTCGAGTCGCGCCGCGAATTGATGCGCGCCTTGATCCACGACCTCAACGGCATCCTCGAACGGCTCGACGCACCCGGCGGCAGCTCCACGGCCAGTTCGCTGGTGGCGGCGGTGCGCGAAGGCTCGCGCGAAAAGCTGGGCGGCTGGCTGCGCGAGCAGTCGGCGCGCTGGCCGACGATCAAGCCTTATCTTCTCGCGGTCACCGAAGCGGCCGCGGTCGATGCCGAAATGCGCTTGCTGATGCGCGGCTGGATCGAAGAAGTCGTGGCCGACATCTGCGAAGGGCTCGATGCAGCCAACCGCTACGAACCGGGCACGCGGCATTTTCGCGGCGAACTAGCCTATGTCGCGCTCGAACAGACCGCGCTCTCCTGGATGCGCGGCGAGCTGGATTTGAAAGCCGAACCGGCGCTCGACGTATTGAGCGAATTGTGGTGGAAGATGCTGGGCGCACCATGATTCAGGGATTACCCTGTTATGGTATCCATTGGGTTTACACATTATAAAGTGAAATTAAAAATACAGGCCTTACTCCACTACGAGAAGCAGGCCTGTGACTCCCATTCCCCATTCAGGCATCGACCTTTGGGCCGACGAGGTCCTCGTTGACCCCTACCCCGTGTATCGCGCGCTGCGCGAACTCGGCGACGTCGTCTATCTGACGCACTCGAAGCTCTACGCCCTCACGGGCTACGACGTCATCAAGCACGCGCTGGCCGACCCGGCGCGGTTCTCCTCCGCTCAGGGCGTCGGCTTCAACGACGACGTCAACCGCGCCTTGCAGGGCACCTCGCTCGCGTCCGATCCGCCCGTGCATACGCAGTTGCGCGCGGTGCTGTCGGAAAACCTCACGCCACGCGCGCTGCGCGGTCTGGGCGAGCAGATCAAGGCCAATGCGCAGGCATTGGTGGCGCGCCTGGTCAAGCAGCCGTCCTTCGACGCAATCGACGACATCGCCCGCCGCTTTCCGATCGGCGTCGTCGCCGACCTTGTGGGTTTCCAGGGCGAAGCGCGGACGAACATGCTCCGCTGGGGACAAGCCGCGATGGAAGTCATCGGGCCGATGAACCCGCGTACCGCCGAACATTTCCCCATCGCGGGCGAACTCTACGGCTACTGCTCGCAGATCACCCAGGACGCGCTCGCTGCGGGCTCGGTCGGCTGGGGCGTCTTCGAGGCGGAGCGCAAAGGCGTGGTTCCCGAAGGCACCGCGCGCCACATCATCCACCAGTATCTCGGCGCGGGTCTCGACACGACGCTCGCCGCGATCGGCAACACGGTCGCGCTCTTTGGGCGCTTCCCTGACGCGTTCGCGAAGGTACGCGCCGATCTCTCGCTCGTGCCCGCCGCGTTCAACGAGGTGCTGCGCTACTACTCGCCCGTTCATGTGTGGAGCCGCGTGACGACGCAAGACGTGGAGATCGGCGGCGTGACGATTCCGGGCGGCTCGCGCGTGGCGCTCATGCTGGGCGCGGGCAACCACGACCCGCGCCATTACGCGAACCCTGAAGTCTTCGATGTGGCGCGCAACCCGATCGACCACCTCTCCTTCGGCTATGGCCCGCACGGTTGCGCGGGCCAAGGCCTCGCGCGCATGGAAGGCGCGGCGATCATCGAAGCGCTGGCCACACAGATCAAGTCGTTCCGCATTGGCGAAGTCGCGCGTGTCCCGAGCAATGTCACGGTGTCGTTCAACACCGTTCCCGTCCTGGAACTGGAGACCGTATGAACAAGCTGATTCTCGATCGTCCGCGTTGCGAAGGTCATGGCCTCTGCGAAGAGGTGGCCGCGCAGCTTCTGCATATCGACGATGAGGGCTATGCCGCCATCGACGTCGACGAGATCAACGACGCGAACCTCGCGGCGGCTCAGGCTGCGGCACGCGTCTGCCCGGTGGCCGCGCTCAGGCTCGTCGAGATCAAGTCGACGTAATGGACAGGGTGAACCTCATGAGCACGCATCGGAACGCCCCACGCGAGATCGTGGTGGTAGGCAACGGCATCGCGGGCCTGACCGCTTGCGACACGCTGCGCGCCGAAGGATTCGATGGCCGGATCACGGTCATCGGCGACGAACCGGTCGCGCCGTACAGCCGCCCCGCCCTGTCCAAGGCCTTGCTGCGCGATGGCGACGATCTGAGCTCGCACTTGCTGCCTGAAGCGACGCACGGCGCGCACGAACGGCGCGGCGTCGCGGCGGTCGGTCTCGATGTCGATCGGCAACGCGTGCGGCTCGCGGATGGCGACGAGGTGCCGTACGACGCGCTGGTGATCGCCACGGGCACGCGCGCGCGGCGACTCGGGCCGGATGGCGGCAGCGACGAATACACCGTCCGCACGCTCGCTGATGCACTGGCGCTGCGGGCACGGCTCGCGTCACGACCGTCCGTCGTGGTGGTGGGCGGCGGCCCGCTCGGCATGGAGATCGCGTCCGGCGCGGTCGGGGCCGGCTGCGCGACGACACTCGTCGCGAAAGGGATACCGCTCGCGGCGCAGCTCGGCGCGTGGCTCGCGACGCCGTTCCACGATGCGGCGCGCGCGCAGGGACTCACGATCGTGACGACGGGCGCGGCGGAGGTGGTCACGCGCGACGGCGCCTCGGTGGTGGCGCTGGGCGACGGCACGGTGATCGGAGCGGAGGTGATCGTCACCGCCATCGGCGACGCGCCCAATGTCGAGTGGCTCGCCACGAGCGGGCTGCTCACCAGCGGCGCGCTCGTGGTCGACAGGCGCGGTCTCGTCCGCCCGACTATCGCGGCGGCTGGCGATGTCGCGGCCTTCCCGCACGCGGGGCGCGTCGCCCGTGTGCCGCTGTGGACCAGCGCCATCGATCAGGCGAAGGTGAGCGCCGCCGCGCTGCTCAAGTCCGACGCGCCGGAACTGGCGTTTCAGCAGTACTTCTGGACGGAGGCGTTCGGTCTCTCGCTCAAGGCGATCGGACCGACGCCGGTCGTCGGCGAGCCGGAGATCGTGGAGGGCACCGGCAGGCAAGGTGTGCTCCGCTGGCGGCAGCCGGATGGCTCGGCGACCGCTGCCGCGCTCGACTATCGCCTCCCGATCCCGAAGCTGCGCCGTCTGACCGCGCACAGCGTCTAACCAGGCGGAGCAGTCGTCGCTGACGTCGCTAACGTCGCTGACGTCGCTGACGTCGCTAACGTCGCTAACGTTCGAGGTTCAGGTTGACATCACTTTGGCATAACAATATTATTGGTACACACCTGTACCAATAAACTCACATGCAACAGACCATCGACCGCATTTCGACTGTTCCCCTGTATAGCCAGATCAAGCAGATCCTGATCAGCGAGCTACAGGGCGCGGGCAACGCCACCGCGCCGGCCTTGACGGAAGCCAGCCTGATGAAGCGGTTTCACGTGAGCCGGGCGCCGATTCGTCAGGCGCTCAAGGAACTGGTCGACGAGGGCTACGTGGTGCGCCAGCGCGCCAAGGGCACCTTTCCCGTACACGGCGTCAATGTCCGCCTGCCTCCGGCGCTGGAACTCGGCGGCCTGACCCGTTACCTCACCGAGCAAGGGCTCACGCCCACCTCGCGGGTGACCGGCCTTCGGCGCGTCGAGGCGCCCGAGGGGGTGCGGGAGGCGCTCGGGCTCGATGCGGCCGAGAAACTGCTCTATCTCCAGCGCGTCATTTCGGTCAAGGGCGCGCCGCTGGTCTGGGCGTGCACCTACCTGTGCACGCCGCCCGACTTTGCGCCGTCAGTCGAGGAACTCGAGCGCGTCGGCACCGTGTTCGCGCTGATCGAGCAGGCGCTCGGCGTGGTGTACACGCGCGGCGAGCAGCATATCTGGGCGTCGGGCGCCAGCGAGGAAGAGGCGCAAGCGCTCGAAGTCGATGTGGGCGCGCCCGTCCTCGTCGCCGAGACCACGCTCTTTAGCAGTGACGGGCAGCCGGGCGGCTGGCGCCGCGCCGTGCATCGCGCCGAAGACTTCAAGTACGCGTTCGGCCTGAGTCGTTAGCAGGTTTTTTTTGCCCCGAACTTTGTCATAACAATACAACATTATCCTTAACAAACAGGAGACATCCTCGTGAGAGGCATGACCGTTTCTATTGCTGGTGACGTGCATCGCACCCCGGAGCCCATCGGAGGCAACCATGTGCGTTAAACACAGCCAGGGCGTCCCCGAACCGACGCCGCCCTTCACCTCCCTCATCCTTGCCCCGCGCAACGACGGCGGCGCCGAAACCACGCTGGTCAACACGGTGCTCGGCCCCGTCGACGCCAGGCAGCTGGGCGTCACGCTGATCAGCGAGTCGCTGCTGTATGTGCTGCCCGGCGCCCAGTACGCGTACGACCTCAAGATCGACCGCGCCGAAATCTTCGATGCGATCGCGGCCAAGCTCTGCGCGTTCAAGGCGGCAGGCGGCGGCGCCATCGTCGATGCGACCGGCATGTTCGAGGGACGCGACCTGCGTCTGTACGAGGCGCTGTCGCGCGCCACCGGCGTTCATATCGTCGCGTCGACCGGGCAAGGACCGGAAGCCATGCTCGGCGGCTACTTTCTGACGCCGCAGACCAATCCGCCCGCGCCCTGGCCGGCGGCCAAGTTCGCCGAGATGTTCGGTCGGGAAGTGAACGAAGGCATGGTGGTGCCCCGCCTGGAGCGCCGCGCGCCCGCGGGCATGGTGGCCACGGCCGTCACCCGCAGCGGCATGACGCCGACCGACGGCAGCCTCGTGCGCGGCGCGGCGCGCGCGGGCGCGAGCTATGGCGTGCCCGTCTTCATCCGCTGCGGCGCCGATGCGCTCGAAGAAATGCAACTGGCTCTCGACGAAGTGCTCAGCCCGGAACGCCTCGTCATGGGCGGCATGGACCGCCGCGACGCCGTCGCCCAAGGCTGGCCGATGGCCGTCGCACGCGCGGGCGTGCGCGTGGGCGTGGACCACATCGGTTCGACCGATCCGCTCCATATCAGCGACGCCGAACGCGTCGAGCTGATCCGCGAATTGATCGAAGCGGGCTACGCCGATCGCATCATCCTCTCGTCGAGTGCCACCGGCGTGGCGTTCGGCGAACCCGGCAACGACATTCCCTACTGCGACGTACTGACGAAGTTCGTGCCCATGCTCCACGCCGCAGGGGTGTCACAAGAACACATCGCAGACATGCTGATCACCAACACGGCACACCTGCTGAGCGTCAATGGGGAAGTCAAATGACACGCGTAAATACGGTGCTGGGCACCATTTCGGCTTCGGAGCTGGGCTTTGTTGCGATTCACGAGCACATCGGCTATGGCATGCCTGGCTGCGAGCTCGACAGCCGCTGGTGGAAGACGCCGGAGCAGCGCTATGAAGAGACCGTGCCCAAGCTGCGTCTGTTTCACGAGAACACGAAGCCCTGGGGCGCGGCGACCTTCGTCGAAGCGACGGGCATCTGCAATGGCCGCGACATCGACTACTACAAGTCGCTGTCCGACAAGACCGGCGTGCATATCGTCGCCAGCACGGGCTTCGTCGGCGGCGACACGGCCTTGCCGTTCTTCGAACGCGCAAGCGTCGAGTATCTGACCGATCAGTTCGTGCACGAGATCACCGTCGGCATCGGCGATACCGGCGCCAAGGCCGGGATCATCAAGGTGGGCGTGAGCCGCGGCTTCAAGATGAAAGAGCTCGACCTGCGCATCTATCGCGCGGCGGCGCGCGCGGCGCGCATCACGGGCGCACCGATTTTCACCCACCTCGCGGTCGACTCCGCGCCCGCGCTGACGATCTTCGCGGAAGAGGAACTGCCCTGCCACCGGGTGCTGTTCGGCCACGCCGACGATGGCGTGAGCCAGGGTCTCGTCAACGAGCAAGCCATTCTGGGCGCAGGCGGCCGGATTGGCTTCGACACCTTCGGCTACGACCTCGAATTGCCCGATCCGCCGTTCTGGGGCCGCCACCGCCAGGAGCGTCTCAAGCACTTCCTGCGATTCCTCGACAGCGGTCTGGTGAACCAGGTGCTGGCCTCGGCGGATGCGAACTGCTCGCCGCTCGGCTGGCCCGGCGTGAAGGGTCACACCGTGAACTATCTGTTCGAGCAACTGCTGCCCGATCTGCGCGCCGAAGGCGTCGAGGACACCGTCATCGACCAGTTGTTCGTGCATAACACGGCCGAGTTTCTCGCCCTGACGCCCAATCCGCAGCATTAACAAAAAGATCAACTCAAGAGACACATCATGACACCCGGTACTTTGAAGAACCTGAATATTGCCGTGATCGGCGCCGGTTACGCCGGCGCGACCGCCGCGCTGGCGCTCAGCCAGTCGGGCGCCACGGTGACGGTCTACGAGCAGGCGCAAGAGGTCAAAGAGGTCGGTGCCGGGATCGGCCTGCGCCCCTCGACGATGGACCAGTTCCGCAAGCTCGGTATCTACGACCGTATCGCGGCCGTGACCTCGGCGAGCGATTACTTCGAGATCCTGACGGCTCTTGGTCAGCGCATCGCCATGGAAGAATGGCCCGAAAAAGAAGCCTTCGGCGCCACCACGCGCTTCGTGCATCGCGGCGACTTTATCGATGCGCTGCTCGGCGTGCTGCCCGAAGGCATGGTGAAGCTCGACCATCGCCTGAGCAAGATCGTCGACAACGGCAACAGCGCCACCGCCGTGTTTGCGAACGGCGTGAGCGTGACCGCCGATCTGATCGTCGGCGCCGACGGCATTCGCTCGCAGGTGCGCCAGCATCTGTTCAGCGACCAGGCCCCGGTGTTTGCCGGCGAACACGCGTATCGCGCCGTGATCCCCGCTGCGGACACCTGCGGTCTCGTCGACGACGGCAACCTTCGCATGTACGTGGGCCACGGCACCAAGATCTATCTGCTGCCGCTGAAGCATCGCAACGAAGTGTCGTTCGACGTCACGTGCCTCGCGACCGACTCCACGCCCGCGCCGCTCGCGAGCAAGGCGCAACTGCTCGAAGTCGTGGCGGGCTTCGATCCGCAACTGGTCGCGATCACCGAGGGACTCGACATGGGCAAGGTGAACCTGCGCGCCGTGTATGACATCGACCCGGTGCCGAACTGGCATTCGAATTCCGTCGTGCTGATCGGCGATGCGGCGCACGCGATGCTGCACCACCAGGGCCAGGGCGCGAACTCGGCGGTGCTCGATGCGGGCGCGCTTGCCGCCAGCCTCATCGAAGCCGATTCGATTCCCGAAGCGCTCGCGCACTTCCAGGCCAGCCGCAAGCCGGTCACCGATGAACTTCAACGCCTGTCGCGCCAGGGCTGGAGCGAGGACGAAGTCCAAAGCGTCTTCCCCAGCCAGCACCAGGGCGAACTCGCCGCACGGAGCTAAATCATGGCACTCCATCCAAAGGTCGCCCAGTTCATCGCCTCCTTGCCGCCCGCGCCGCCGGGACCGCTCAACCCGGACGCCATGCGCGCGGCGGACGAAAGCCACGTTGCGCCGTTGGAGCAGCGCATGCCCGTGCATGCGGTGCATGACCAGACCGTGCCGACGACCGCCGGTGACGTGCCCGTGCGCGTCTACAAGCCGACGGCCGCCGAGAGTCATCCGGTGCTGGTGTATTTCCACGGCGGCGCGTTCTTTCTCGGCAGCCTCAACACGCACGATCATGTCGCGCGCGCGCTCGCCAATGCCACGCAATGCGCGGTGGTGTCGGTGGGCTACCGGCTCGCGCCCGAGCACGCCTTCCCGGCGGGCCTGAACGACAGCTTCGCCGTGGTCGAGTGGATCGAAAAGACGGGCCGCGATCCGGCGAGCGGCATCGGCTGGGACGGTCAGACCCTGGCCGTGGCCGGCGACAGTTCGGGCGGCAACTTCGCCGCTGCGGTCGCCGCGATGGCGCTCGACGCCGGCCTGAACTGCATCACGCACCAGGTGCTCTATTACCCGTCGCTGGATCTCGACTTCGATGTCGAGCGCTACGAATCGCTGACGAGCAACGCCGTCGGCAACGGGCTGGAGACCGCGGCACTGAAGCCGTTCAACGCGTTCTACATCGATAGCGGCGCCGACCCCGCCGATCCGCGCGTCTCGCCCATCAAGCGAAATACTCTCTCTGGGCTGCCGCCCGCGCTCATCGTCACGGCGCAATGCGATCCTCTTCGCGACGAAGGCGAGTTGTACGGGCACAAGCTGAAACAGGCGGGCGTTTCAGCGACTGTTCATCGCTACGAGTCGGCGGCGCACGGCTTCGTCCAATACTTTTCGTGGCTGCCCGAGTTCGAGGGTGTGTTTGCCGAAACGGCCAATTTCATCAGGAATACCAAACGATGAAAGCTGTCGATATCCACCCGCTGTTTTCCCAGTGGGGGCGATTCGGCCTCTACAGTTTTTTCATCGACGGCAGCGAACCGGCGATTGTCGATACGGGGATCGCCGCATCGCCCGCCAATGGCATTGCGCCCGCGCTGGCGCAACTGGGCCGGCGCATCGAGGACGTGCGCTGGATTCTTCTGACGCACGGACACATCGACCACATCGGCGGCGCGCATGCGCTGTGGGAACTCACGGGCCGGAAAGCCAAAATCGTGATCCACGAGGCCGACGCACCGTTCCTTCGTTCGCGCCGCACGCATGTCGAAGAATATCTGGCCGCGCGTGGCCGCTATATCGACGACCCGCAAGCGGAAGCGAAGTTGACGGCCGCCTGCGAGGCCGCCATCTCAGGCGAAATGGAACCCGACCTCGTGGTACGCGACGGCGATGAAATCTCACTCGGGCCGGATGTGAAGATCACGGTGCATTCCGTGCCAGGCCACACGGCCGGTTCGGTCGCGTATGTGGTGGAGGGCCAGCGAGACGTCTTCGTCGGCGACGCCGTGCAGATCCACGGCGCCGCCAACGGCTTCCCGAGTTACGCCGACCCGGACGCGTACCGCGCCAGCCTGCTGCACCTGCGCGACCACGTCAAACCGAACCGCCTGTTCCTCGGCCATCCGTATCGAAGCCAGGGCGCCGAATCGCTGGGCGTGGTGCTCGACCGCGAACAGGCGGCGGCAAAGATCCAGGAAAGCCTCGACATCGAGGCCCGCGTGCGCGCCGCTACCGAACAATTCGGCCTCGACGACGCCGCCGTCGCCCAGGCTTCCTGTTCGCCCTTCTGCTGTATCGCGCAGCACCTGCGCTACGAGGGCGATCCCACGCTCGAACCTTCTCCGTTTTTCACCACTATGCACGGCTACTTCCACAAGGGTTATCGGTCATGATCGTCGTACACAAGGATTTGCGCGTGCCGATGCGCGACGGCGTTCATCTGGCGGCCGATGCCTATCACGCCCAAGGCGATATGCCTCGCCCGGCTCTCGTCGCGCTCAGCCCCTATGGCAAGGAACTCCAGGCGCTGGCGCTCACCGTCCCGCCGCAGCGGCGTCCGTCTCCGCTGTGGGACGGTTGCATCGAGGCCGGCGATATCGCGCGCGTGGTGAAGGAAGGCTATGTGCACGTGATCGGCGATGTGCGCGGCTCGGGCGCCTCCGAAGGCGAACACATCGGCAACTACAACGCCGGTGGCGTCCCGCTTGGTCAGGACGCCTACGATTTCATCGAATGGGTGGCGGCTCAGCCGTGGTGCAACGGCGTCGTCGGCATGATCGGCATTTCGTATTTCGGCTCCATGCAGATCTTCGCCGCAGCCGAGCGCCCGCCGCATCTCAAGGCGATCTTCGTGAGCGGCGGGCACTTCGACTTCTACGAGACGACCTATCACGGCGGCGTCATGTGGTTCATGCCGCGCGCCGCGCGCGAGGGCCGTGGCGGCGATTCGGGCTGGGCCTTCACGCATCGTCACAAGTCGCGCATGCTCGAGGCTTACTCCGAGGCGGAAATCAAACAGCGCGTGGCTGAGCGGCTCGCCGATCCCGACGTGGCAGCCTGGCCGAACCTCGTGCATGTGCTCAACTATCCGATTCACCATGAATCGTGGTTCGACATCGTCACCAATCACCTCGACGGCGAGTGGTATGAGGAACAGAACCCAATCAATCTGGCCAGGAACATCGACATCCCGGTGTACCTGCAGATCAATCAGGGCCGCGGCTGGACCGTCGACGGCACGATCGAACTGTTCGATGTGCTGAAGGGCCCGAAGAAACTGGAGATCGGACCGTATCCGCCGATGCAGACGCGCCCCTGGGTCGACGAACACGACACCATGTTCCGCTGGTACGACTATTGGCTCAAGGGCATCGACAACGGCATCATGGACGAGCCGCAGGTGAAGGTGCATGTCGAAGGCAGCCGCCAGTGGATGACCGGTGAACATTGGCCCGTCGCGCCCATCGAATACCGGCCCCTGTACTTGCGTACCCGTAGCAAGCTGACGTTCGAGCCCGAGCCGATGGATGTCGATCACGCTCATCCCGAGGGCTTCTATCAGGCGCCGCTGACGATCGTGGACAAGGTGGAGAAGCTGTCGTGGTCCACCGAACCCTTCCATACCGCGACGTCGGTGCATGGCGTAGGCGCCGCGCATCTCTACGCCGCCATCGATCAGGACGATACGAACTTCATTCTGCGCCTCTGGGACGAAGCGCCCACCGGCAAGCGCCAACTCGTCACGACGGGCTTTCTCAAGGCATCGCATCGCGAACTCGACGAGCGCTCCAGCGAGGGAAATCCATATCACCCGCACACGCGCAGCGTGCCGGTCGAGCCTGGCGTGATCAACGAATACGTCATTCGGCTCTATCCCTTCGCTAATGAATTCAAGGCCGGCCACAAGCTGGTCCTCGAACTCATGTGTAACGAGCCGCTGGTGGATGAGCACAATTCGCTGTTGCCGCCCGATGCGTTCCATCTGCCCGTTGGACGGCCGGTCGCGCACACGATCTATCGGGATGCGACGCATCTTTCGCGACTCGTTCTGCCTTTCGCGTCGTCGCCGAAGTAACCGTCGACCTGCTGGCGGCAGCACATCGCCGCCAGCATCCCAGTTGTGAAGCTTTACCCATAATAACTAGTACTACTATATAACGGAGACAAAAGAATGACCGAAGGAATGGGATATCAAGGCAGGATCGGACGATACCGCCAGGTCGTGGTGGGCGCGACATGGGCGGCGTTGTCCTGTCTCGCGAACGCATCGACCTACCAGCCCGCCGGGATCGATCTCGGCGCCACGACATTCAACGATGCGTTCGGCTCCACCGAGCCAGGCTGGACATCGATTCAACTCTTCCAGTACGAACACAACACGAAGTTTTATACGAACACCGGCTCGCAAAGCCCGGCCTTCAAGGACGCCCAGCTCAACGCGTTCGTGTGGATGCCGCAGATCGTCTATACGTCGCCGATTCACGTACTGGGCGGCTCGCTCGGCTTCACCGCGATGCTGCCCGTTGCATGGCTGAGCTCGCACTCGACCGAATTCAATCCTTACGCACCGACGCTGAGCTCGCGTTCCGGCTTTGGCGACATTACCTTCGGCCCGTTCTTGCAGATGGCGCCGGTGATCAGCAACGGCCGCCCGGTATTCGTGCAGCGTTTCGAGTTCGACGTCATCGCGCCGACCGGTGCCTACGATCCCAACAAGCTGGTGAATCCGAGTTCGGGCTTCTGGTCGCTGAACCCTTACTGGTCGGTGACGGTTCTGCCTACGCCGCAGACGTCTGTTTCAGTGCGTATGCACTATCTGTACAACCTGAAGAACACCAATCCGGGGATCAACAATCCGTTCGAAGTCCCGAACATGATGAACTTCCAGGCGGGCCAGGCGGTATGGGCCAATTTTGCGGCGTCTTACAAAGTATTGCCGAATCTCGAAGTCGGCCTGAACGGCTTCTGGTTCCGCCAGATTACCGACGACCG
This sequence comes from Paraburkholderia tropica, assembly GCF_914484835.1. Taxonomy (GTDB): domain Bacteria; phylum Pseudomonadota; class Gammaproteobacteria; order Burkholderiales; family Burkholderiaceae; genus Paraburkholderia; species Paraburkholderia tropica_A. The sequence continues at coordinate 257,560 of NZ_CAJZAR010000062.1, read as the reverse complement.
CGTGAACGGCGCCAGCCAGCCCGCCGCGCGCACGACCAATCTGTCTCTCGGCCCGGGCGTCGAGTGGACCATCAATCGCCAGAACTTCGTGTTCGCGAACCTCTATTTCCCGGTCGTCGAGCGTAATACCTACTCGGGCACGCACGTCAACCTGCGCTGGATTCATTCGTTCTGACCAGGAGATGACCATGCAAAAGGCAAGCAACTCACCGAAAATCGAAAGCGCCCGCGGCATCGCGGCACTGATGGTTTCGCACTGCGCGGGCATGCTGGACCTGGTCGCGCTGCCGTTGTGGGTCGGGACTTTGGTCGCGTATTACCGGCTCAACCCTCAACAGGCGGGCACGTTGCCGACGCTGTTTCTGATCGGCGCATCGCTGTCGAGCGTATTTTTTGCCTCTCGCTTCAACCGCATGAATGCGAAGTGGGCGGCCGTCATGGGCTTTGCCATGGCGGCGCTGGCGTTCACGCTCTGCTTCGGGCAAACGACCATGACCGTGCTCGCGCCGCTGCATTTCGTCGGCGGCCTGGCCGCGGGAAGCGCGCTCAGTTTCACGCACGGCACGATTGGGCGCGCGCTCAATCCTCATCGTGTATTCGCATGGGCCGGGCTGGCGATCGGCGTATTCGGGATCGTCTTTCTCGGCGGTACGCCGGGCGTGCTGGCCAGGTTCGGCGGCGCGACCTTGTTCGCCATTTTCGCGGCCGTCATGGGACTGGCGGCCGTGATGGGGCTGCTGTTTTTCCCGCGCCCGAGCCAGCGGGGCGAAGACGATCGTCACGAATCGACCGCGCGGGCTCAGCCGCTTTCGCGTGCGGTCTGGTATTCGATTGGCGCCATCGCCTTGCTCGCGATGACGCAGGCCATGACGCTCAGCTTTTACGAGCGAATCGGCATGGAGCGCGGCTTCGGTCGCGAACTGGTGACGCTGGCGCTCGTGATCTATGGCGTCGTCACACTGTTTCCGGCGCCGTTGGCGGGCTTGCTCGAAAAGCGCATCAAGGCCACGACGGTCATTTCCGTCGTGCCGATCATGCAGGCTGTGTGCGCCATGATCGTGACGCATACGTGGAGTTATGCGTGGTTTGCCGCCTCGGGGGCGCTGATGGCGTTCACGATCCTGTTCACGCATACCTTTGCTTTCGGCCTGCTCGCGCGGCTGGATACAAGCGGACGCGCGGTGGCGGCCACACCGGCCATGCTGATGGTAGGCGCCGCCATCGCGCCGTTTCTCGGCGGCACGCTCGTCAAGTTCATCGGTTTCGGTGCGATTGGCTATGCCGCCATCGCATTGGTCGCGATGGAACTGTTGTTGTTCAACCTGACGCGCGTGGCAGTACGGAGCGAATCGCCGCTTGAGCAGACGCAGGCGGTGTGACCTTGGAGCGGCGGGCGGCATCGGCTGACTTCGCCCGCCGCCCGATGCGCATCTTCACTGGCCAGCAACAGCCCAGCGCAGACAAATACAGCCCGACAACTACAGATCCGGCACCTCGATCGTGCCTTCGAGATACTGAACGGCCTGCCCCGAAATACGCACGCGCCCCGCATCCAGTCGGCAATGCAAAACGCCACTGCGGCTCGACGCCTGCAACGCCAGCAATTGCGTTTTCCCGAGCCGCTTCGCCCACAGCGGCGTGAGCGCCGTGTGAATCGAACCGGTCACGGGATCTTCATCGCCGCCATTCGCGGGCCAGAAATAGCGCGAGGCGAAATCGTAGTGATCGCCGGGCGCGGTCAACACCACATCGCGCGGTCCGAGCCGCGCGATCAAGGCGAGATCGGGTACGACGGCGCGCACCTGTTCCTCGTTTTCATACACGGCGATATAGGCCTGCTGACACACCAGCACTTCCTTCGGGCGAAGGGACAAGCCGCGCGCCAGTTCATCGGGCCATGCGCTGACCGGTTCGATTTCGCGCTGAGGAAAATCCATTTCGATCATGCCGTCGACGCCGCGCCGCACCGTGAATGCGCCCACCGCATCGGCGTGAAATTCAATCTGCTCGCGTTGCGCAAAACGTTTGAACAACACGAAGGCGCTCGCCAGCGTCGCATGGCCGCAAAAGGCAATTTCGGTGATCGGCGAAAACCAGCGAATATCGAATCCGCCATTGGCATTGGGCGCGACGAACGCGGTTTCGGAGAGATTGTTTTCCGTCGCGACCGCCTGCATCAGCGAAACCGGCAGCCAGTGTTCGAGCAGCACGACCGCCGCGTAATTGCCCTTGAAGATTTCACTGGTGAACGCGTCGATCTGATAGAGAGGAAGCTTCATGGCGCCTTGTTGTCCTGAACGTTAGGGTTCATCCGATAGCCGTCTTTTTTATGCTATCGGCCGCCCGTTTCTTCGGACAGATACGCCTTGCGGCCTTGCTCGATCGAAATTGACTGCTTCGCGGCGTTCGGGCAATCGCCCGCGACCGCCAGCAGCCCGCCACGCACGGCTCAAAACCGATCGCCGCGACGTTGGGGTAAACCATCGACCTATCCGTGTTTCTGATAATTGGCACGCCGCGCGAATTACGACAGCGCCGGGCGAAAAAGCGCCGCTATGCCGATTTCTGCATCGAAGCTGTTTAATTCCTGCAAGACTCGACCACTTTTGGACTTCTATATTGCTCGCAGCCGACCAGCGCAATGCCGCAATGCGAGGGGCACGCGCCTGCAAGACCGTCAAGGGTGCAGGTTCCCGCACGATCCATCATCGAGGAGTCCAACAACAATGAAAATGCAGAAGTCGTTCGTTTCCGCCGCATGCGTTCTGGGCGCAACCCTGAGCATCGCGCCCTGCGTTTTCGCAGCCGCGCCCGTCGAGGTCAAGATCGGTTTCGCCGCGCCGCTGACCGGCGGCCAGGCCCACTATGGTGCCGACTTCAAGAGCGGCGTGCAGCTCGCCGTCGACGACATGAACGCCACCAATCCGGTCATCGGCGGCAAACCCGTGCATTTCGTGCTCGACGCCCAGGATGACCAGGCCGATCCGCGCACGGGCACGACCGTGGCGCAGAAGCTCGTCGACGACGGCGTGGTCGCCGTGATCGGCCACTACAACTCGGGCACCAGCATTCCGGCCGCGCCGATCTACGCGAAGGCGGGCATCCCCGAAATCGCCATGGCCACCGCGCCCACCTACACGCGCCTCGGCCTGCCGACCACCTTCCGCCTGCTGACGTCGGACACGCAGCTCGGCAGCGTGCTCGGCGACTACGCGGTGAAGGGCCTGAAGTTCAAGCGCCTCGCGATCGTCGACGACCGCACGGCTTACGGCCAGGGCGTCGCCGAAGAGTTCAGCAAGGCCGCGAAGGCGGCAGGCGCGACCATCGTCGATCAGGAATACACAAGCGACAAGGCCGTGGACTTCCGCGCGATTCTCACGAAGATCAAGGCCGCCAACGTCGATGCCGTGTTCTACGGCGGCGCCGACACGCAGGCCGCGCCAATGCTCAAGCAGATGCGCTCGCTCGCCATCAAGGCGCCGCTGATCGGCCCGGACATGGTGCAGTCGGCCAATCTGATCAAGGTCGCGGGCGACGCCTCGGACGGCACGCTGGCCGCGTCGGAAGGCAGCCCGCTCGCGCAGATGCCGGGCGGCAAGGCGTTCGCCGATCACTATCAGAAGCGCTTCGGCCAGCCGGTCGAACTGTACGCGCCGTATGCCTACGACGGCACGATGGCCGTGTTCAACGCGATGAAGAAGGCCGACTCGACCGATCCGCACACGTTCCTGAACGCGCTGAAGGCGACCAACATGAAGGGCGTGACGACCAGCGAACTCTCGTATGACCAGTACGGCGACCTGAAGTACGGCGGCGTGACGGTGTACAAGGTGGTGGGCGGCGAGTGGAAGCCGCTGCAGACCGTGGGCGTGAAGGACTAAGCCGCCCGCAACCGGGCCGCACGCGGACGCACGAGGACGCACGGCGATGCACGAGGCCGCGAAGGCGTGAGCGCTTTCGCGGCTTTGTGCTTTTCGGCGCGTGCGGATCGAATGCGTACCTGCGCTGCGCCTAACGCACCGCGCGCAATTGCGCCAGCAGCGCGTCGCCGGACCACGAAGGCCGTTCGGCGCTGCGCTCGGCCTCGCGCACGAGTTCCACGAGCCGCGCGTTCACCGGCGCCTTGCGCCCCAGATGCCGCGCGAGCCGCACCACTTCGCCGTTGATCCAGTCGATTTCCGTGGCGCGGCCCGCCGCCAGATCGTCGGACATCGACGAGCGCGCGTGCGGGTCGATCGTCAGCATCGCGCGGCCCAACCGTTCAAACCACGCATCGGAGACGGCGAGCAGTCGCGGTATCCACGTGGCCGGCAGCGGCGTCACCTTCGCGGGACGAATGCCCGCCAGCCCGAGCAGCGCGAGCGCCTCCTTCTGCGCCATTGCGAGACAGAGCCGATACGCGCGCTGCGACAGCTCCTCCTTGAGCGGCCGGTTCGCCAGCGCGTTGATCGCGTTGTTCAGATTGAGCAGCAGCTTCGCCCATTGCACCGGCAGCATGTCGGCGTGCTCGACGAGCGGCAGTTCCGCCTGTCTGAACGCGTCGACGAACGGCTGCATGGCGGCCGCGTGACGAATCGTCAGTTCGCCCGTCGAGCCCTGATGGAACGCGCCCGGCCCGCGCTCGACCACGTTGAACGGCACCATACCTTCGAGCACGGTCTGCTGCGGCAGCGCGGCGCGCAGCACGTCGGCGTTGCCCACGCCGTTCTGAAAGCTCACGACGACCGCGCCGGGCCGCAGCACGCCTGCGAGTTCCGCCGCGGCAACGGGCGTCGCGGCCGACTTCACGGTAACGAGCACGAGATCGGCCGCAACGGCGCGCGTGGCATGGGTCGCGACATCGGCGCGTTCGGGCGGCACCTGCCAGCGGCGCGCGTCGTGCCGCGACAGCGTGAGCCCTTGGGCGCGCAAGGCGTCGGCGATGCGCGCGCGCCCGATGAAGGTGACGTCGCTGCCCGCCGCCAGCAGCCGTCCGCCGAGGTAGCAGCCCACCGACCCCGCCCCGTAGATGAAAATCTTTGCCATGCCGTCGTTCTCGTTTTATAGGGTCCGCGCGGGGAATAACGTTCTGGCGCGCGCGTTATTCCGCGCGATGCACGCTTATTCCGCGTAACCGGGATTGAGCCGGTCGAGACGGCGCAGCAAACCGGGCCACACGAGCGCGCCCGCCGACATGCCGCGCGTAACCTGCGCGATCTGCTGCTTGATGCCGTCGAGAATCGGCTGGCCGATGGTCGTGAGCTTGCCGCCGCCCGACTGCGCGCGCACCTGGATCATGCAGGACGCCTCGAAGAAGTACATCGCGACGAAGGCGTCCGCCGCCGTCGCGCCCACGGTCAGCAAGCCGTGATTGCGCAGCATGAGATAGGTCTTGTCGCCGAGATCGCGCACGAGACGCGGCTTTTCGGCTTCGTTGAGCGCGATGCCCTCGTAGTCGTGATAACCGAGCGAGGCCAGCACGCCCAGCGACTGCTGCGAGAGCGGCAGCAGCCCCGCTTCTTGCGCCGACACCGCCACGCCGTTGACCGAATGCGTATGCATGACGCACAGCGCGTCCTCGCGCGCCTGATGCACGGCACTGTGGATCGTGAAGCCCGCCGGATTGATGTCGTAGGGCGAGTCGCTGACCTTGCGGCCGTCGAGATCGATCTTCACGAGCGACGAGGCCGTGATCTCGTCGAACATCATGCCGTACGGGTTGATCAGGAAATGATGCTCGGGGCCGGGCACGCGCGCCGAGATATGGGTAAACACCAGGTCGTCCCAACCGAACAGCGCGGTGAGCCGATAGGCCGCGGCGAGATTGACGCGCGCGTCCCATTCGGCGGGCGAGATGTCGTGCTTGAGGCGGGCAGTGGACGTAGTCACGGGTCGCTCCTTATCGGGGTTCGAAAGCGCCATGATGCGCGCGAATTCGCCTGCAATGTGTCGGCTAGCCGACAAGTCTCCGTGCGCATGCCACTTCGCCTGCGGATCGCCGCGTGGAATTCGCGCATCGCGATTTATTTCGGATGCCTAGCTATTTCACAGAAGGCACACGCTTCAACCCCAACGCCGCCAGCGCACCCACCACACACAGCGCGCCCACGTACAACTCCGGCGCCTGCGGACTCCACTTGAGCATCAGCGCGACGAACACCGGCGTGAGTCCGCCGAACAGCGCATACGCCACGTTGTACGAGAACGAAATGCCGGAGAAACGCACGGCGGGCGGAAACGCCTGCACCATCGCGACCGGAATCGCCGCCACCGCGCCGACGAACAAACCCGACACCGCATACAGCGGCACGAGCCACGCCGTATCGGCGGCCACACCGCGCAACATCAAAAAGTACGCCGAGCCAAGCAGCACGCAGCCCACGCCGATCGTGCGCCGCGCGCCCATGCGCCCCGCCATCCAGCCCGCGATCACGCAGCCGAATGTCAGGCACAAGGTCGCCGCCGAATTCGCCTGCAACGCCAGCGCCGGATCGATGTGGAAGCGCTTCGCCACGAGCGTCGGCGTCATCAGGATCACGACGACGATGGCGGCGGTCAGCGTCCACGTGAGCAGCATCGAGACCAGCACCGCGCGCAGGTGGCCGCGCAACACGGCCTTCAGCGGCGCACCGGCGGCGAGCGCCTTACGCGCCTGCATGTCGACGAACACCGGCGTCTCGCTGAGCCAGCGACGCAGCCGCGCCGACAACATGCCGAACAGCCCGCCGATCACGAACGGAATGCGCCACGCGTACGCCGCGATCTCCGCATGCGAATAATGATGGTTGATGCCCGAGGCGATCAGCGAACCGAGCAGAATGCCGAGCGTGAGCCCGCCCGTGAGCAGGCCGCACGCATAACCCACATGACGCGGCGGCACATGTTCGGCGACGAACACCCACGCGCCCGGCACCTCGCCGCCCACCGCCGCGCCTTGCAGCACGCGGCAGATCAGCAGCAGCACCGGCGCGGCGATGCCAATGGCGTCGAAGGTCGGCAGCAGGCCCATCGCCAGCGTGGGCAGCGCCATCAGCATCACGCTCAGCGTGAACATGCGCTTGCGTCCGGCGCGGTCGCCGAAATGCGCCATGATCACGCCGCCGAGCGGACGCGCGAGATAACCGGCCGCGAAGATGCCGAAGGTCTGCAACTGGCGCAGCCAGTCGGGAATCGCGGGCGGAAAAAACAACTGGCCGATAGTCGCCGCGAAGAACACGTAAATCACGAAATCGTAAAACTCCAGCGCGCCGCCGAGCGCGGCGAGCACGAGGGTGCGATGGTCGCTGCGGGTGAGCGCGCGTGTCGGCGCGAGTGGAATCGAAGGCGGGTTCAGGGTGTTCATGGTCGAGGGAGCCGGGTTGCGGGAGGGCGGGAAATGGCGCGAACGTGTCACGCCACCTGCGAACATCGCGAACAACACCTGGCCTGCGCGCCCTATTCCATGCCCTCAAAATGCGCTTCGCGTACTCCCTGGCTGCGTCGCGCCGCTATACAAGCGTATGATTTCGCGAAGCATGTCGAGTCCCTACACTGCGCTACGGGCTCGCATCGAGAACGAGCAACATGGTCGGCAACATCGCCGCACGGCTGTCGGGGAGAGTATTCGTGTCCAGCGCTCATCACGTCTGCGTGGTCGACGACGACCAATCGGTTCGTCTCGCGCTCGCGAGCTTGCTGCGCTCTCTCGGCTACGAGGTCGCCACGTTCGAATCGGCTCACGCGTTGTTGGCGTGGATCGGCGCGAACCGCGCCGCGTGCGTGATTTCGGATCTGCAAATGCCGGGCATGTCGGGCATGCAGCTGTTCGCGCGTCTGCGCGAGATGGGCGTGCCCGCGCCGCTGCTGCTGATCACCGCCTATCCCACCGCCGAACTCGCCGAGCGCGCACAGGCCATCGGCGTGCGCGCCTTTCTCACCAAACCCGTCAACGCCAACGATCTCGCGGCCCACGTGGAAGCCGCGCTGCTGGCCGCACGCTGAGGTCTGCATTCACCGCCGCATTCACCGGCTCATTTACCGGCGCAATCAGATCGCCACACCCGCCAGCAACTCGTTGATCGGCGCGATGCGCACGCGCGCCGCGAGCATCATCGACTCCGCATTCGCGGGCGCGGGCCGACGCCCGAATGGCCGATAGATTTCGTCGCCGCGCCGGATCGACTCGCCGCTCAACACGCACACGCCGTTGCGGCGCGCCTTCGTGCAGCGCCAGATCTGCTCGCCGTAGCGGCACGACGTGGGGTCCATCCAGATGATCGATGCGGTCATCGGCGTGGGACGCTCGACGATGCGCACGGCGACGCCAACGCGCGCACCCAGCGCACGCGGCGCGGGCGTGTCCAGGCGCGGCGACGCCGTCTTGCGCGTGCGCGCGGCGCTGGGCGCATCGCCCGGCGCGCACGCGAGCCGCGACAGCACCGAGAGCGTATGCGCCCACGGATCGGATTGCATTGCGACCAGGTTTATCGCGTTCATCGTTGCGGCTCCGTTAGTCGGCATCACGCCGGATTCGCGTGCCCGCGCACGCAAGCATCACGTTATCCGTGGAGCATCATCGCGGTCCATTGCACGATCGGTTTCCGGCTGCATACGTTGGCGTGCTACGGCTTATACCAAGGCATAAGTCGCGCGCACACGCGACTCATGCACCGACTCTGTGCGTATGCACGCCTGATCGCGCGGCCTCAATCCGCCGATGCGTTTGCTGCGTCCAGCGCCGAGAGTTCGAAGCAGAAGGTCGCGCCGGCATCGTCGTTGTTGAAGGCCCAGATGGCGCCGCGATGCTCGTCGATAATCGAGCGGCAGATCGAGAGCCCGAGGCCCATGCCGTCCGACTTGGTCGTGAAGAACGGCTCGAACAGCCGGTCGATGATATCGGCGGGAATGCCGGTGCCGGAATCGCTCACCGAGACGCGCACCGCATGCGTGCCCGAACGTTCCGCCGCAATCTTCAGCACGCGCGAGCCGCCCGGCGAACGCAGGATCGAATGCATGCCGTTGAACACGAGATTCATCACGACCTGCTGGATCTGGATCTTGTCGGCGGCCAGCTTCGGCAGGTCGCTGCCCGCCGTCACGCGCAGACGGATATCGTTCTTCTCGAGTTCCTGACGCACCAGCGCGACCACTTCCGTGACGGTCTGCGTCATGTCGATGGCGGCGCGGTTCGAGCGCTCCTTGCGCACCAGCGCGCGCAAGCGGTTGATGACTTCGCTCGCGCGATCCGCGTCGCTGACAATGCGCGCGAGATTCGTGCGCGCCTCGTCGATGGACGGCACCGCGCGGTTCAGCCAGCGCATGCCCGCCTCGCCGTGCGTGATGATCGCCATCAGCGGCTGCTTGAGATCATGTGCGATCGACGCGGTCAACTCGCCGAGCGTGGACACGCGCGTGACGTGCGTGAGTTCCGCCTGGGCGCGCAGCAGCGCGTTCTGCGCCTGATGAATCTCGGTCATGTCCGCGAGCGCGCCCACGTACTCCACCGCCTTCGACTGCGCGTTGCCGACCGGCCGCGCCACCATGCGCAGATACTTGATCGCGCCGCGCGCCACGCACACGCGATATTCGACTTCGATGATCGACGCACCCGCCTCAGCCTCGCTCAGCGCGCGCCGGACCTGCTCGACATCGTCGGGATGAATGCGCTCCAGCATGAAGTCGATATGCGGCTGGCGCGGCTCGCTGACTTCGAGAATGCGATAGGTCTGCGCGGAACACGTCATGTCGCGCGACTCCACGTTCCAGCCCACGCTGCCGATATTGCTCAGGCGCTGCGCCTCCGAGAGATACATCTCGCTGCGCCGCAAGGCGTCTTCCGAAGCGCGGCGGTCGGTGACGTCGGTGGTCGAGCCGATGTACTCGCGCGCGGGCGCTTCTGCGCTCTGGCCGCTTACGCCGCCTTCGCCCACCGCGTGGTTCGCGTGGTTCGCCTGTGCCGCCTCGCCGCCTTCGCGGCTCGACCACGGCCGGAAGATCAACTGCAAGCGACGCACCGCGCCATTGCCCTGCACCGTCGAAAATTCGAAGCTGTGCATGCCGTCTTCGCAGATCGCGTTCGCGAACACTTCCTTGAAGCGCAGCCGATCCTCGATCTGCACCCGTTCCAGACACATTTCGAGCGTCGGGCTCGCGCACGCCACCGCCACGCCCCACAGTTCGTAGTTCTCGCGCGACCACAGCATCTCGCCCGTCGTCGCGTTCCAGATCCACGTGCCGGTCTTGCTGATGCGCTGGCCTTCTTCGAGAAACGCCTCGCTGCGACGCAGCCGTTCTTCAGTGTGACGACGCTCGATGTTCTCGCGCTTGAGCGCCGAATACAGCCGCGCGTTCTCGATCGAAATAGCCGCCTGCGAAGCGAGCATGTTCATCAGATTGACGCGCGCCACGTCGAACACATAGGGCGTGATGCCGTTTTCCATATACAGCACGCCGACGAGTTCCGCGTGCCGCAACAACGGCAGACACAGCAGCGAGCGGCAGCGGCCCGCGACCAGATAGCGGTCGTCGCGGAAATCGTTCGGCTCCGCGCCGTCCTCGATCACGACATTCTCGCGCACGCGCATCACGTGCCGCACGACCGTGAGCGGCAACACGCTTTCGCAAAGGCCGAGATCGTTCGCGCGCACCGTGATGCCGCTCTTGTCGAAACCCGCTTCGGCAGCGATGCGAAAACTCTCGCCCGACCACAGGATCAGCAGCGCACGCTGCGCGCCGCTATGGCGCACGGCGATGCGCATGAACGCCTGCACCAGCTTGTCGAGATCGATCTCGCTCGACACGGCCTGCGAAAGCTGCACCATCGCCGCCACGTCGACGGTGCCGAGCGGCGCCATCTGCACCGCCGCGCCGCGCGCCGACACCGCCGGTTCGCGCAGATGCTGGAACGCCTGTTCGAGATTGCGCACCTTGGCGTCCGCGCCCCAGCGCGCATAGGCGTCGCGCGCCGAACGCAAGCAAGCCTGCGCGAGCGAACGCAGTTCGCGACGCGCGTAAAAATGCGCGGAAAACTCGTGCGCAATCGCCTCGCAATGCGGCTGGCCGTTCTCGCGCGCGAGCGCGATGGCGCGCTCATACGCCTGGCCGGCCTGCTCGATATCGCCGACCAGACGCGCGTATTCGGCCATCACGAGCGCATGGCGGCTGCCGTAATTCTCGGGCGATCCTTCTGCCCACGCCTTGAGCCGATCCATCGAGCCGACCAGATCGGCTTGCGCGCTTTCGGTCAGCCCTTCGACGCGTTCGTCGAGCACACGCAAGATCGACAGCGCGCGAATGAAGTGATACGTCACCTCGATCGGCATCGCCATCACCGCGCCGAGCAGCGGCTCGATCTCCTGCGCGCGCTCCAGCACGGCCGCGAAGCGGTTATGCAGAAAGTCTTCCTTCATCGCCATGATTGCGGCGAACGCAATGCCGCAACCGAACTGCGCCTCGCGCACGCTCTCGACCAGTTCGCGATGCGTCGATGCAATGCCCGCACCGCCCGGCTCGATGCCCTGCAAGCGCAGCAGGAACATCAATTCGAGTTCGATGGTGACGCAAATGGCCTTGTTGCGCAGCTCGTTCGCAAAGCGCGCATTCTCGCGGCACAGCGCGATCACTTCGCTCAAATGCTCGCCGCGCTCGTACGCCTGCCAGATGCCTTCGAAGGCGATATAGCCCGCGTAAATGAAATCGCCGGCTTCCACACACTGACTCATCGCGCGGCTGAGCACCGGAATCGCGGTGCGAAACGGCCGACGCCAGATCAGCACGTGATCGGCGTGCAGATGCAGCAGCGTGCCGTTCAGGCGCGCCTCGCCATAGCGCTCGTTGACTTCGAGCGAGAGTTCGGAGAACTGCAACGCGAGATCGAAATCGCGCGCGCTGCCCACGAGCAGCAGCGCGAAAATGGCATACACATAGCCCGAAAGACGCGTATTGCCGTGCGCGAGACACAGCTCGGTGGCCTTGAGCACGAGCAGCGGAAACAGATTCGACACGCCGATATACGCACTCGGAATCGCGTCGATGATGAGACCGATCACGGCCTCGTGCATGGGGTCCTGCACGCAGCCGCGCATCAGCAGTTCGCGCATCGGCTGCGCGCGGCACTGTTCGCGCATCAGCGCGATTTGCTGCTGCACGGTGGCGTCGTCGAGCGCTTCGTTTCGCACGTCCACGTCGAGCAAGGCGAGCGCGTGAAAAGTCGTTTCGACCGCCAACCGGTAATCGCCCGCCGCCTGATGGATGCGGATCTCCATGCGCATCGCGCTCGCGCGTTCGAGCAGATTCGCCGCATAGCCGCGCGCCGTGCGCGCCGTATCGATCGCGCGGTTGAAGTCGCCGGTCAGATACTCGCACTCCGCGAGATCGAGATGCAGCTTGAACACGTCGAGGCTCGCGCCGCGCACGCCGTATTGCACGATGAGTTTTTCGGCCTGCGCGAAATACTCGCGCGCCGAACTCCACGCGGCCGCCGCCTTCGCGGCGTTGCCCGCGATCACATCGAGTTCCGCGAGGCGTGCGCGGTCGGCCGACGACAGCCGCCGCTGCGAGCGATTCAGATGGCCCACGGCCTCGAACACGTCGGCGGTCGCGGGCGCGGCGGACATGGCCGAGAGCAGGCGCGTGCCGATCTGCGCGTGCGCCGCTTCGCGCGCGGCCTCGCCGAGCATCGCGTACGACGCCTCCTGCACGCGGTCGTGCACGAAGCGATACGCGTCGCCCTTGCGCGTGACGAGGCCCGCCGACTCCGCCTCGCGCATCGTCGCGAGCACCTGGCCGCTTTCCAGCCCGAGCACCCGCGCGAGCGCGCCCACGCGCGCCGTGCCGCCAAGGCAAGCGAAGATCGACAGCACGCGCTTGGTGTCTTCGTTCAGACGCGTGAGGCGGATCGTCAGCAGATCGACGACATTGCCCGTGTAGCCCTTGTCGCGAATGCGATCGATGTCCCACGTCCAGCCCACGCGGAACACGTCCGAGACGATCAGGCGCTCCTGAATCAGCTCGCGCAGGAATTCAATCGTGAAGAACGGATTGCCGCCGCTCTTTTCGAAGATCACCGACGCGAGCGGCGCAACCACGCCCGGCCCTTCGTCGAGCGCTTCGGCGATCAGGCTCACGACGTCGGGCAGACCAAGCGGACGCAGCCCGATGCGCTCCGTCACCTTGCGGCCAAACAGAATGCTGTTGAGCCGCTCGCTCGCCACGCGCGAGCGGCCCAGTTCGATGCTGCGATGCGCGAGCACCAGCAGCAGATTGCGCAGCTCCGCATCGGACGACAAGCCGTCGATGATTTCGAGCGTGCCGGAATCGAGCCATTGCACGTCGTCGAGAAACAGCACGAGCGGGCGCTGCTTGTCCGAGAACAGCATGAGAAAGCGCTTCACCACCAGCAGAAAACGATTGGTGGCTTCCTGCGGCGGCAGCGCCGCGCAAAGCGGCTGCGGCCCGACGATGGCGCCGATCTCCGGCACCAGATTGACGATCAGTTGGCCGCTCTTGCCGACCGCGTCCTCGAAACGCGCGCGCCAGAGCGCGATTTCCGGCCCCGACTTGCGCAGCAGCGGCCGCACGAGTCCGCGCAATACCTGCACGAAGGCCGCATAGGGAATATTGTCGTTGTACTGATCAAATTTACCCAGCGTGAAATGCACGCCCGCCGCGCCGATATTGCGCTTGAATTCGTCGATAAAAAAGGTCTTGCCGACGCCCGGCTCGCCTTCGACGATCACCGCCATCGCGTCGCCGGTCTTGCGCACGCGTTCGAGCGCGCTATGCAGTTGCTCCAGTTCGCGCTGGCGTCCATAGGTGCGCACCGGAAACACCGCGCGCGATTTGCGGTCGCCGCGCCCGAGCGAAGCGGGTGAAATCTCCACGCCTTGCGTCAATTCCTCGAGACACAATTGCAGATCGGCTTCCACGCCCGCGGCGGTTTGATAGCGGTCGTCGGCGGCCTTGGCGAGCAGCTTGCTGATGACGAATTCGATCTGCGGACGCAGGTCGGGCACGCTGTTGCGCAGCGGCCTCGGCGTGCTGACGAGATGCGAATACACCCATTCCTCGCGCTCGCGCGCCTCGTACGGCATGTGCCCGGACAGCAGCTGATAAAGCAGCACGCCGAGCGCATAGAGGTCGCTGCGCGGATCGCTATGCTGGCTCGCCGTGCTGGTGCGCTCGGGCGCGAGATACGGCAGGCGGCTCATCGCCACCACGCCGCCGGGCACGCCGAGGCCGAAGGTGCTCGACGCATGTCCGAATCCCGTGACCCAGACGCGCGAATCGCTGCCCGCGAACAGATTCGCCGGACTCAGATTGTTATGCACGAGCCCCTGCGCGTGCATGTTCTTGAGCGCGGCGGACAGCGACACGGCCAGCGAAAGAAACTGCCGCAACGAGCGGGCGTGCGCGATGTCGCTGCCCAGCGGCACGGCCTCGCAATGCTGCAGCGTCAGCAGAAACTGGCCGCCGTTGCGAAACAGTTCGCGCGGACACAGCCCCCATTCGGGATCGATCGCCTCGCGCAGGCTGTATTCCTTTTCGAACGCCGCGAGCAAGCCGCGCGAAGCCGCCTCCGCCGTCGGCACCTTCACGAACAGCGGCTGCTCGCAGCCTTCGGCGATGGCGCGCCAGGTGCTCAGATCGTCGTCGCGCTGCAGCAGCTCCGCGCCGATCACGCGCCCGTAGGCATCCGCCGCGCCCGTGGCTTCCCAACCCGGAATCTCGTTGCTCGCCAGCCGCTGCGCCAGTACGGCCATAAAAGTCTCCGTCAAAAGCGTGCCTGCGCCGCCGCGCTGATGACTTCCATCTTGCGCACGAGGTCGGCGACCGATTGCGCTTCGAGCTTGCGCATCGCCGAACTGCGATGGATCTTGATGGTGATTTCGCTGAGGTTCAATTCACCGGCGATCTGCTTGTTCAGCAGACCTTCGACGACATACGACACCACCTCGCGCTCGCGCGCGGTCAGCAGGTCGTAACGCGCGCGCAGCGAAGCCTCGGAGCGGCTGCGTTCGAGCCATGCCGCGTGACGGCCGATGGCGGTCGAGACCGCATCGATCACGCGCTGGTCGCGCACCGGCTTGGTGAGGAAGTCGAGCGCGCCCGCCTTCATCGCACGCACCGACATTTCGATGTCGCCGTGCGCGGTCATGAAGATGATCGGCATATCGACCTGATGCTGACGCGCGCTCTGCTGAAACGTGAGCCCGCTCTCGCCGCGCAGACGCACGTCGAGCAGCAGGCAGCTCGGCGCGTCCGAACGCGGCGCCGAAAGAAATTCCTCGATACGCGTGAAGGTCTGGACGCTGAAGCCCGACGAACGCAGCAGGCTCGAAAGCGCCGCGCAGATCGACTCGTCGTCGTCGATCACGTAGACCACCGCGTCGTCGACCTTCGGCGCGGCGTGATAAGCGTTGTTCTCCATCGATGTTCCCCATGCAGCCCTGCACGATGCCTGACCCCGACGCCCCGACGCCAGCGCAGGTTGGCCAATTCCGTTACCGGTGTACTGTTCTTGTTATGACGATGCCGCTTGCTGGCGTGCTCGTTACGGCGGCCATGCTGCGCCGTCTACTTCACCTTCGCTCTTTGCTTCGCTTTTTGCTTCGATCCTGCCTTCAAATCGGCCGGCGCCTGCGCCTTCCAGTTGCAGCGCGCGGACCTTGCGCACCAGCTCGGCAGTCGTGCGCGCGGCGAGCTTCTTCATCGCGCGCGCCCGGTAAATCTTCACGGTCATTTCGCTGAGTTCGAGCTGGCTCGCCGTCGCCTTGTTCATGTTGCCCGCCGCGACCAGCACGGCGATGTCGCGTTCACGCGGCGTCAGCGTCGAAAACTGCTCGCGCAGCGTGCTAGCCAACGTTTGCGCCTTGCGGCGCGCTGAATCGCGCTCCAGCGCCTCGGTCACGGCCTCGATCATGTCCTGCTCGCGAAACGGCTTGGCGAGAAAATTCACCGCGCCGCTTTTCATCGCGCGCACCGACATTTCGACGTCGCCATAACCGGTCATGAAAATGATCGGCATATGAAGCGCATTCGCCGCGGCCCATTGCTGGAATTCCAGCCCGCTTTCGCCTTTTAGACGCACGTCGAGAATCAGACAGCTCGGCACATCGGCTTTCGCATGCGCGCGAAACGCGCTCGTCGAAGCAAACGCCGCGACCCGAAAGCCCACCGATTCCAGCAGACTCGTGAGCGCCTTGCGCAAGCTGTCGTCGTCGTCGACGATGAAGACCGCCGCCGACGCCTCGGGCTGCACGTGGCTCACCGCTTGTCCTCCTGATTCACCACGACCATCAGCGCCTTGGCGTCGGCGCCCGCGGCGAAGCAGCGATGCGGCAACGCCGAATCGAAATAGAAACTGTCGCCCTGTTCGAGACGGATCGTCTTTACGTCCTTGTCGATCACGATTTCGAAATCGAGTTGCCCTTCGAGCACGAACACGAATTCCTCGCCCGGATGCTCGAAAAAATAATCATGCTGCGCGTGCGCCGAGAACGAAAAATACAGCGGCTCCATGCGCTTGCGCGCCATATGATGCGCGAGCGTCGCGTATTCGAATCCCAATGCGGCATCGTCCCTGGCGACCGGCTTGCGCTCGTCATTACGCACGATCGACATGCGCCGGTCGGCTTGCTGCGTTTGCGCGGGCGAACGGTCGACGAAGAAATAACTGAGGTCTTCGCCAAGGCAGCGCCCGAGCCGCGCCAGCGACGCGAACGGCGGCGCACGCACGCCGCTTTCCATGCTGCGCAGCTGATCTTCCGTGAAGCCCGACAATGCCGCGAGCGTTTTCAGATCGATGCGCCGCGCGAGCCGCAGCGCCTTGAGGCGCGCGCAGATCTTCGCTTCTTCCTGCGCGATCGCATCGTCGGGCGCGGGAACGGTAGCGGACATAGATGCAGATGCAGACGCGCCAATATCGCGTGCGTGCGCCGTCGCGCCGCTCGCCGTCGCGAGGCCGCGCTCGTCACGTTCGCTGTCGATTTGGACCATATTCCACTCCACCGCAATGCCTCGCGCCGCGCGGCACGCAGCGACGCGACAAGGCACGGAGAAATGCCTATGAAATAGATTCGAATTGATTTTGTAATGAATGAGCGGCAAGCAGGGCTCGCCCGGCGACGCCGATCCGGCGAAGTTCGCGTGGGCGGCCAGTTTGATTCCTTGCCGTATTCGAGGGCTTTTGACCTGCGTGGAATAATAGCGGCTCATTGCGGCGAACCCTACATATACGTCCGTATGGTTTCGGGGCTTTTTCCCGTCAGGTAAGCTTGAACCGCGTACACGCGACGGATCAGCCGTTCCGCCCTCCGGCACGCCATGGGAGAGACAGTTTTGTGTACGCCAACAGTGATCTGGGTGGTCGACGACGACGCGTCGGTCCGCTCGGGCTTGTCGAGCCTCTTGAGGTCGCTCGATTACGAAGTCGTGACATTCGAATCCGGCGCGGAGCTGTTGAGCGCCGTCGTGCGCGCGCGTCCCGCCTGCATCATTTCCGATGTGCAGATGCCGGGCATGAGCGGCGTGGACATGTTCGCGCGCCTGATCGACGCGAAGCTCGCGATCCCGACTCTCTTCATCACCGCTTATCCGATGCCCGAATTGCACCAGCGCGCGCTGGCGCTGGGCGCGAGCGCGTTTCTCATCAAACCGGTCAGTGTCGACGATCTGACTGCGGCCGTGAACGCAGCGCTTGCATCGTGACGTGACGGCGCTCGTTCCGCCGATTGCCTGCTTCATACCCTTTCGATTCCCGTGTGCTGCTCACAGTGTGAGACGGCGCGCGCCTGCATGGGCGCTTCTATTCGCATTCGCTTCCCTTTCCGCCTTTCGTTCCGTATCGCGCGGCGTCGCGCCGATAACCCGAGGTATGCCCCGCAGTTTCCTTTCGTATAGGAGATGAACACCGAAGGTCTGATGGATGCATGCGCGCGCGCGGTCTATGCTTTTCGCAAGCAGGGCAAGACAACATAACGCGTCCCGGCTCCACGTTCTTCCTCCAAACTTCAACAGGTGATTTCATGACGCTTCGCTCCAAGGCTCTCACGGCAGCCTTCGCCGTACTGCTCTCCTCCGCCGCGTTCGCCCAGACCGCCGCGCCCGCCGCCGATGCTCCGGCGCTCACCAAGGAACAGGTCCGCGCCGAAATGAAGGCCGACCGAGCCGCCAACAAGGCGCTCGCGAAGAAGGTCCGCGAGGCGATCTACGCCACGAAGGCGCTCAACGACACCGACATCGCCGTGTTCGCCAAGGCGCGCACCGGCAAGGTCGTGCTGGCCGGCACGATCCTCGATCAATCGCAGGATCAGATTGCTCAGGACACCGCATCGAAAGTCGCGGGCGTGCAGACGGTCGCCAGCAAGCTGATGACGTACGAAACGCCCTGATGGCGTGCCACGCGGCGCGTGTGGGTTGCGCGCCGCGTTTTTCGGGCCGTCAATGCCTCACGGCGCGACGGCCTCGCGCAATACCGCTTCCATCTCCGCCAGCAGTCCCGGCAGCGCGCCATAACTCGCGTGCGTGAGCCGCAGGACGCCATCGAGCGTGCACACGCCGATCACCTGATCGTCGGCGAAACCCGATGACACCATCGGCCCCCACAGCGCTTCGAGCTTCAATCCCGCGTAGCCGGTCGGAATCGGCGCATCGCCGAGATTCGACAGCAGCACGTCGAACGCGAGCACGTGCGCGAGAAAACCCGACGCATGTTCGACCGACGGCTTCGTCGCCATCACCGCATCCAGTCCCTTCAATTCCGTGACCACGTTTTCGCGCTTCTGCGCCGGTGCGAGTTGCGCTTTCATGGCGCGCGCGGCGGCCCAGAAGTCCGCGCCAACGGGATGATCGTCGACGGTGATTGTCTGCGTGATATAGACGCCGTTCGCCGTGCCCGCGCCGTTCGCGAGCGCACGCACGTCGATGGGCGTGACGGTGCGCAGCGGCCGCGCGCGCCACGCATCCGACACACGCCGGCCCGCTTCGTGAACAGCGGCCGCGAGCGCGCCATGCACGGTTGTTTGCTCGATGCGTGCGCGTTCGACGACTGCCTGCGTGAGCGCGGGATCGAGCGCGCTCGCGCCCACCTGCAACGACGTAGCGCCAACGGGCCTGAACACCTTCGCTTGCGGCGCGGGTGTGGGCGCGGGTGGTGCATCCGCCTGCTCGATGGACTCGCGCAATAGCGTTTCGAGCGGTTGTACGACGGGCAATCGATCGAGCGCTTCACCCGTGAGCGAGCGCAGCAGATCTTCGATCACATACGCGCCGCCCATGCCGTCGAGCACCGAGTGATGCGCGGCCAGCAGCAGCGTAGACGCACGCTCGTCCTGCAACACGGTCACGCGCACGAGCGGCGCCACCGACGTGTCGAAAGGCTCGCGCAATTCGCGCTCCGCCTGCGCTTGCCACTCCGATGCCGCGCCTCGAATCACGCGCAGCGCAATACGCGCCTCGTCATCGCGATGGAAGACGAGATTCGCCTGCTCGTCGCCGACGATGCGCGTACCCAGCAACGCATGACGTTGCTGCACGGCATGCAGCGCCGCGCGCCACGCATCGGCGGTGAACACGCGGTCGATCTGCGCGGCCATCACGAAATGCGTCGGCCTGTGGCGGTCGAGCAACCAGAAAAGCTGTTCCGTGCCGCCGAGTTTTCGTACGGCGCTTTCGCACGCGTGGCTCGCGTGATCGCTTTCGAATTCCACGGGTTCGTTCTGCATGATCGTCATGGGCTGAACGCGATTGTCGATCGCGCCTTAAAGAAATGGCCTTGCATTTCAGCACGCGTTTGTATCTCGCATATTTCAGTTCGCGGCGCGTTTTTGCATTCACGCATTCACGCATTCGCGTGTGAACGCCGCTCGTATGTATCTCAATGTGTCGACCCCGCGTGACAGATACATAGCCTTGCAATTCACGCACTGCGGGACACATGCCAGATAAGTTGGACCGGTCTAATGCGTCCTGTCGTCAACTCACTCCGAACACGGGACACATCATGGAAAACACCGCAAAAGTGCTGTACACGGGCAAGACTCACACCACCGGCGGCCGCGAAGGCGCCGCGCGTAGCAGCGACGGCCGTCTCGACGTCCAGCTCTCCGCGCCCGGCTCGTCCGCGCCCGGCACGAATCCCGAGCAACTGCTCGCGGCGGGCTGGTCGGCCTGCTTCATCGGCGCGATGGGTCTCGCTGCCGGCAAGATGAAAATCGCGCTGCCGAAAGACACTGCCGTCGATACGGAAATCGATCTCGTCGTCAACGATGGTTCGTATTCGCTGCAAGCGCGCCTGAACGTTTCGCTGCCCGGACTCGACGCCGACACCGCGCAAACGATCGCGCACGCCGCGCATCAGACCTGTCCGTATTCGAAGGCCACGCGCGGCAACATCGACACGACGATCACGGTCGTCTGAAGCAGCCGGCGAGCCGCGCGCCCGCGCGTGCTCGCCGCCTCCGAACGCGAATGGAATATCGGCCGCCCCCCGGTGTTCTGTTCAGGCGAATCTCAGCCAACACCCGCGTCACCCCATGGAATCCAGCGAGAATTTCGAATCGGCTCTCACGCGCGCCGGCATGCGCCGCGCGCGCTTTGCGCGCGTCGTGCGTCATACGCGTTGCATGCGCACGAGCAGCCGTGCCCGCGTGGCCGAGGACAGGACGTCAAGCCGATGACCGCCGCCGACTTCTCCGCCCTCCTGCCCACGATGCTGCCGCGTTTGTGGGCGTTCGCGCTGCGCATTTCGGGCGACCGGCACGACGCCGAGGACCTCGTGCAACGCGCCTGCGTGCGCGGGCTCGAACGCGCGCATCAATTGCAGCCGGGCACCGCGCCGCTGAGCTGGATGTTCTCGATCGTGCAATCCACGTGGATCAACGAACTGCGCGCGCGTAACGTGCGCAACCGCTCGGGCATGGACTGGGACGACAGTTTTCTGGAGACCGTGCCGGACCCGTCCGCGCGCACGCCCGAGGAACAGGCGATGAACGGACAGATCATCGCGGCCGTGCAGCAGTTGCCCGAAGCACAGCGCGTGGTGATGCTGCTCGTTGCAGTGGAAGGACTCAGTTATAGCGAAGCGGCCGAGGTGCTCGGCGTGCCCATCGGCACGATCATGAGCCGGCTTTCCCGGGCTCGCCAGGCAATCGGCGCCCTGATCGAAGGACAGAAAAAGAAAAGCGCGTAACCAGCGTGGCCAATAGTGAGGAACCTGGGGCATGAATATGGATGACGTCCTGCTCATGGCGTACGTGGACGGCGAGCTCACGCCGCGCGAGCGCGAGAACGTGGAGAAGACAATGAGCGTTTCGCCCGATGTCGCGCGGCGCGTGGCCTGCTTCCAGGCGTCGGCGCTGCGGTATCGGCATGCGTTTGCGTATCAGCGGTTGCCGCCGGTGCCCGAACGGCTCGCGCGGCGCGTGGCGGAATTGGGCCGGGCTTATGGCGGTGCGGATGAATTCGCGGCTGCGCCGTTCTCCGCGCAGACCGTCACGCCCACTGCCGAAGTCGCGCCGATCGGCAACGCGCAGCGGTCCGCGTCTGGTGATGCGAAAAGGAAAGCGCGTTTTGCGTGGCCTCGCTTCTCTTTGCCCCGTTTCGCGTGGCCATTTCTAGCGGGTGCGTTCACGTGTGCCGCGTGCGGCGCGCTCGTGCTCAGCGTAGCGCCTGGCTGGCTGCCCGGTGAATCCGCGAGTCCATCGTCGGCGGCGGCATCCGCGCCGGGCGTGATGCCCTGGGTCGCGGCGGCCGTCAACTATCAGCGCCTCTACACACGCGACACCGTTTCCACCGACATGCCCAATATGGCAGTCGCCGCGCGCGTGATCGAACAAATCCATAGCGACGACGGCGTGCCCTTGCGCGTGCCCGATCTGCGCGCGGCGGGCCTCACGTTCAAACGCATTCAACGCCTGCGCTTCAATAACAAGCCGCTCGTGCAGATCGTTTATCTGCCGAAAACCGGCTTGCCGGTCGCGCTCTGCGTGATGAAGGACGACAAGCCCGATAGCGCGATGACGCGCCAGCACGTCGACAGCCTCAACGTGCTCACGTGGCGTCGCGCACGGCTGAGTTACGCGCTGATCGCCGCGCTCGACGACAACGAACTGGCCGCCATCGGCAAGCAGATCGTCGATGGTGGCGGCGATCAGGTGATCGGACAGCGTCCCAATCCGCGCGAGGCGACCGCGAGTTAATCGCGCGACGACGCCATCAGCGGCGAGCCCGAGTGACGAAAGTCCGAAGGCGGCTCGCCGTATTGCTGCTTGAACAGACGGCTGAAATGCGCGGCGGTGGCGAAGCCGCATTGCCACGCGATCTCCTGAATCGACACGCCCGCCGGATCGCTGCGCAGCAAGTGTGCGGCGCGCGCGAGCCGTGCTTGCCAGACGTAACGCATCGGCGTGCCGCCTTGCGCGCGAAACACGCGTTGCAGATGCTGCGTCGACACGTGAACCGCCGCCGCAATCGCCGCCGTGTCGAGTCCCGAATCGCCAATACGCTGATCGATAAAACGCTTCGCCTGCCAGATCAGCGCATCGGAGCTGCGTCGCGCGGCCCGTCCATCGGGATCGAGTACGGCGTGTTGAATCAGTTCGATCAATTGCTCGCCCATCATGGTTTGCGTGTGCCGGCTCGGCGCGACGGTCTGCGCGGCCATGCACTGAATGATGTCGCGCGTCGCCCGCGCGTCCGCGCAACGCATATCGACCGTCAACGGCGCGCGCTTCGAATACTGCACGCCGCGCTCGCGCAACGCCGCTTTCGGAATGCGCAATACCGTCAAGCGTGCGCGTTCGTCGAAGACCTCGGTGAACGGCCACGCCGGATCGATCACGAACAGACTGCCCGCATCGAAACGCCGAACGGTGTCCTGACTTCGCACGTGAACATGGCCTGCCGTCACGAGCTTCACGAACAGCCAGTCGCCTTGCCACGACGCGCGTTCCGTGCCGACCGGCGAGAGCGAGAGCACCGCGAGATCGGCCAGCGAAAAGCCGACCTCGCCGAGCTTCCATCCTTGCACGCGCGATAGCACGGGCGCGCGCGCGTCGAAATCGCAGCGCAAGCCGTGAACGTTGAGCATGACGTCCGACCAGACTTCGCTCGCATGCGGATCGCCGTCGAGCGTCATCTCGTGTTTGTCGAAGTTCATGGCCTGGCTCCTGGTTTCCAATAACCGCGCTCGCGTTGCGCTGCAGATAGATCGTTAAGCCGCGCCAGGCACGAACACGGCCTGGGTTTCGAGGTACGCTTCGAGTCCTTCGCGACCGCCTTCGCGCCCGATACCCGAGCGCTTCATCCCGCCGAACGGCACGTTGGGCGCGATCTCCACACCGTTGATACCGACGTTGCCCGTGCGCAGCCGGCATGCGATCTCGAACGCGCGCTCCTCATCGCGGCCATAAACCGACCCGCTCAATCCGTAGTCCGAATCATTGGCGATCTCGATCGCCTGATCCACGCTGCCATACGGCAGTATCGACACCACGGGTCCGAAGATTTCCTCGCGCGCGATGGTCATGGTCGAGGTGACGCGGCTAAACACCGTCGGCTCGACATAGAAACCGCGCTCGAATCCCGCGTTACCGGTGCCGCCCGTCACGAGCGTCGCGCCTTCGGCGATGCCGCGTTCGATATAGCCGCGCACGCGCTCGCGCTGCGCGGCATTGAGCACCGGACCGATGGCCGTGTCCGGCGCGTGCGGATCGCCCACCTTCATACCCGCGACGATCTGCGCATACGTCGCGACGATTTCATCGTGACGATGGCGCGGCACCAGCAGGCGCGTTTGCGCGAAGCAGATCTGACCGGAAAACGGCATCGTGAACGGCGTAAGCGCGGCCAGCGCCGCGGGCAGATCGACATCATCGAGCAGAATCGCCGCCGACTTGCCGCCGAGTTCGAGCGTCGCGCGCGCGAGCCGGTCGGTAGCGGCGCGCTGAATCCATTGGCCCGTCGCCACGCTGCCGGTAAAACTGATCTTGTCGATCTCGCGCGACTGCACGAGTTGCGCGCCCGCCTCGCGCCCCGCCGTAATCACATTGAGCACGCCAGGCGGAATGCCCGCCGCCGCCGCGCATTCCGCGATGATCAGCGCGTCGAACGGACACTCGGGCGGCGACTTCACCACCATCGTGCAGCCCGCCGCCAGCGCCGCCGCGATCTTCTGCGAGACGATCGGAAAGGTCGCATTCCAAGGCGCGATCAAGGCCGCGACGCCCACCGGCACGCGGCGCACGCACGCGCGCCCGCGCTGCGTCGACCGCCAGTCTTCGAATTCATATTGCTCGGCCAGCGAAGCGAAAAATTCAAAGCGGCTCGCGCCGAACGGCGTGAGCTTCTGCGCAAACGAAATAGGCGCGCCCACCTGATCGGTCCAGAGTTGCGCGAGCAAGGGCAAGCGCTGGCGCAACTCATGCGTCAGCCGCTTCAAATACGTCGCCCGTTCGGTCCCGGACAAGCGCGGCCACGGACCTTGATCGAACGCGCGCCGCGCCGCCGCGACTGCGCGTTCGACGTCGGTGGCATCCGCGAGCGGCACCGTCATGAACGGCGTTTCCGTCGACGGCGAAACGATCGTGTGACGCTGATCGGAATGGCTCGATACCCAATCGCCGTCGATAAAGAAATGATGGCGGACATTCGATGAAAGTGCGGAGCAAGACTCGGACATGATCGTTTGCCAGATGAAATTCGAAAGGAAATGTGGCGTCGCGCACAGGCGAAACCTCGCGATGAATCACGCGTAGATCGCGTCGATTCATGACAAATGAGTGTAGCGATCCGACACGCACGAGCCTTGTCCAGAACGTTGCGCATGCTTGTCCATGACGCGCATTTCGCACATTTCGCGCCTTGCAGGCAGCACGATCCGCGATTCGAGACGTTTCGTGAATCTCAATCTTTATAGCGCAAGGTGCGCCGGAAATTATGTCGGAATATATCCGCACAACAGAATTCGACGCGCCGCACGCGGGAATAAACGCCGCCGCCCAACTGTTTTGATTGCGCAATTCAGATACACGATTCAGCCACACACTCACCCTTCCGAAAGTCATGCCCTCCTTTGCGAAATTGCTGCTCGTCTACGATGGCAGCGCCGAAGCGCAGGCCGCGCTCGAACGCTGCACGCAACTCTCGCTGGCCTTGTCCGCGCATGTGGACGTCGTTTCCGTCGTCGATACGCAGAGCGCCAACGCCCATTGCGGAGGTCTGCTAAGCGATCTTGCGTTTCATCGTCTGGAGGAACTGGCGCGCGGCACGCTCGATGAGGCGCTCGTCCAGTTGACGCGTGACGGCATCGCCGCGAGCGGCTACGTGAGTTTCGGGCGCATGACCGAAGTGGTCGTGCGCCACATGCAGGCGTTCAATCCCGATCTCATCGTGGTCGGTCATCGTCAGCAGGCGCGGCGTTCGCGCTGGTGGGGCGAACGCGCGGCGCATCACGAACTCACGGAGCGTTTGAGCGGCACGACGATCGTGACCGTGACGCTGCCCGCCGCTTGAAGCACGCCTGCGTTCAGGCGCTCGCGAGCGGCAAGCTCAGGCGCGCTTCGAGCCCGCCCGTGCGGCGGTTCTCCAGATGCAGCTCGCCGCGCATCGCCTGCGTCAGACGTCGCGCGATGGCGAGCCCCAATCCCGAACCCGGTGCCGCCGACGCCGTGCCAGGCGCGCGATACCACGGCAGGAACACCGCATCGAGTTGCGCGGGCACGATGCCCGGCCCCGAATCGAGCACGGCGATCACGAGCCGCCGCGCTTCCACGCGCACGCTCAGACAGGCGTCGCCGCCATAGCGCAGCGCATTGTCGATCAGGTTCACGAGCACGCGGCGCAGCGCGTGCGGACAGGTGACGACAGGACGGCCCACATGGCCGTCGAGTTTGACGATGCGACCCGCGTCGCGATAGTCGGCGATCAGCAGATCGAGCAGGCCATCGGCATCGACAGAACGCATCGGCTCCTCGGCGCTGCATTGCATGCGCGCGCACGACAGACTGCCCTCCACCAGCTCGGCCATTTCGGCGAGATCGCGTTCGAGCGCGTCGCGCATCGCGTCGTCGTCGAGCAGTTCGCAGCGCATGCCCATGCGCGTGAGCGGCGTGCGCAAATCGTGCGCGTACGCCGCCAGCACGTGCAGCAGTTCGGCCTGCCGCCCCGCATGTTGACGCGCGCTGTGGTTGGCCGCGCGCGCGAGCCGCGCAATCGGTGCGGGTCCGGTTTCGGGCAGCGCAACGCCGACGGTTTCGCCCGCATCGGCTTCAATCGCCTCCGCGTAATGGCGCAGGCGCGTGCGCAATTCCCCGTATTTGAGCGCGACGAATGCAAACGCCACGAGCGCAGGCAACATCCACGGCACGATGCCATGCAGCGGTTCATTCGACGCGCGCGACGACGCCGTGTACGTCGCGAACGCAGCGTAGCAACACGCAGCCACGAACAACGCCGCCAGCGCGCGCGACATCACCACGACGAACGACGCCGCGTCACGATGCGAGGCAGGCTCGGACGCACGCGCGGGCGTATCGCAAGAAGCTGCCGGATACGCACGCATAGTCGTTCTCCCATCGTTGTTCTGAACCGCGCGGTGATTGGGCGCACGTTAGCAAACGCGCGGGCAACACAGCGCTCGCGCGGCAGCGTCAGAATACGGGACGCCGTGGCGCGCCGCCATCATATGAAGGTATAGATTTCGCGCCGATCTCGCGCCGATCGATCGTGCGCTTTAAGTACTCAGGCGCGCAGATGCGAGAGGCCGAGCGCTTCCATCTTGCGCATCAGCTCCGCCACGGAACGGGCGTGCATTTTTTTCATGGCCTGACCGCGATGAATCTTCGCGGTGATTTCAGCAATGCCCATATTCGCGGCGATCTGCTTGTTCATCAATCCGGCCGCCACGTGCTGGAGCACTTCGCGCTCGCGCGGCGTGAGCGAATCCCAGCTTGTGCGCAGTTCGTGCAGCGCGCGGTCGGCTTCGAGACGGCTCGCGTCTTTCTCCAGCGCGGCCAGCACGGCGTCGATGATGTCCTGATCGCGAAACGGCTTGGCGAGGAAATCGGCCGCGCCCGCCTTCATCGCTTTCACCGACATGGCGATATCGCCATAACCCGTCATGAAGATGATCGGCAGATGCGCGCGCCCGCCCTCGCTCAACTCGGCCTGAAACGCGAGGCCGCTGCGCCCTTGCAAACGCACGTCGAGCACCAGACACGAAGGCGTGGCCGGCCGTGGCGCGGCGAGAAAGGCGTCGGTCGATTCGAATGCCCGCACCGCCAGGCCGGCGGAACGCAACAGCCCCGTCAACGCCCGGCGCAACAGCGCGTCGTCATCGACGATATAGACGATGGCGCTGTCTGGGTCCGTTGTGGACGGAGCGGTTGGAGAGTCGGACATCGTTGGAAATGGGCCGCTGGCGAACAAAGCGGGTTTTTAAAAGGGGCGAATGAACGATGGTAACAAAAGCCCTCTCGACGGTCCACGCCATGATTCGTTATTAATCGCCAACCGGCTAGCGCCAGCAGTCTCACTAATTGGCCGCTATTCGCGGCCATTCAGTGCTTCCTTCATTCACGACCCGATTGCCGCGCGATAGCCGCGCGATTCAAGCGCTCAAGCCAGTTTGCGCATGGGACGCAAACCGGCCCGCACTTCCTGCGCGAACAGCAACGGTTCCTCCCAGGCGGCGAAATGGCCGCCCTTATCGACCACATTGAAGTAGACGAGATTGTGATAAGCGCGCTCCGCCCAACTGCGCGGCGCCTGATAAATCTCGCCGGGAAATACCGTAATGGCCGCAGGCACGCCGATATCGACGGCATTGAAATTGTTGGAATGATCTTCCCAATAGATTTGCGCCGACGACGTGGCGCTATTCGTGAGCCAATAGAGCGAAATATCGTCGAGAATTTCGTCGCGCGTCAGCGAGCGCTCGGGAACGCCGCCGCTATAGGTCCATTGCGAAATCTTGTCGTACATCCACGCGGCCTGACCCACCGGCGAATCGGCAAGCGCGTAACCCACGGTTTGCGGACGCGTGACCATCATGGCGGAATAGCCGCAATTGTCGCGATAGAACACGCTCAGCTTTTCGTAGGCGCGCTTTTCGTCGGCGGAAAGACCGGCCGGTGCGGGATCGTCCAAGGCCAGATGCCGCGCGATATCGGGCGGCACCGTCGCGGGCATGTTCACGTGAATGCCGATCAAACCCTTCACGTGCTGCAAGGCCATGCGGTGCGAGATCACCGAGCCGCAGTCGCCGCCCTGCGAGACGAAACGCTCGTAGCCCAGCCGCGCCATCAGCACGCCCCACGCGCGCGCGATATGGTCCGAGCCCCAACCCGGCTGCGTGGGTTTGCCCGAAAAGCCGAAACCCGGCAGCGACGGCACCACCACATGGAAGGCGTCGTCGGCACTCGCGCCATAGGCGGTGGGATCGGTGAGCGGCCCAATCGCCTTGATCAATTCGAAAATGGAGCCGGGCCAGCCGTGCGTCATGATGAGCGGCATGGCATTCGCATGACGCGAGCGGACATGAATGAACTGAATATCGAGCCCGTCGATTTCCGTGATGAACATCGGAAAACCATTGAGCTTCGCTTCGCCTTTACGCCAGTCGTAGTCCGTGCCCCAGTATTGAACCAGTTGCTGCATGCGCGCGAGTTTCACGCCCTGCGATTCGTCGGCGACGGTTTCTTTTCCCGGCCAGCGTGTATTGGCAATGCGCCGTTGCAGATCGTCGAGCGCGGAATCGGGAATATTCGCCTTGAACGGCCGGATATCGGGCGTGGCCGTATTGGCATAAATCGCTTCAGGAAACAGTGACAGCGCGCCGGCCGCCGCGGTGGCGGTCAGCAGGCTGCGCCGCATCGGAGAAAAGACATTCGAAGGCATGCTGGTTCATCCTGTTCATGAGGGAAAACCTCGGTTCGGCAACACGAAAGCGCGTGACCCATTTCTCGAATGACCGATTCCGAAGTGCAGGCCATCATTAAAAGCAGCGAATGTATCCCGATTATGTCTGGTTTGTAGTTTTTTAAATTGACTCGTGAAATGCGTTTCCCGAATAATTAAACGCCGGATAAGCGTGAATAACGATTCGAATGCCGTTGGCCTATAACAACCTATACGGACGTATAGGGTCCCCATCCTTTTTCGTCTATGGACTCAATCCAGATTCGGATGGAATACGCGGCGCGCTGCGGCTAATCTGTTCGCATCGGGGCCGGGCGGCCGCATGCACGACTGAGCGGCCCGCGCCCCACGCGAACCGGACACGACGCTCGGCGTCGCTTAAGACCATCATGGATAAAATCGACCATGTGCTGATCGTCGACGACGACCGCGACCTGCGCGAACTGGTCGGCAACTACCTCGAAAAGAACGGCATGCGCGTGACGCGCGCCGCCAACGGACGCGAGATGCACGCGGCGCTCGACAAGAGCCTGCCCGACCTGATCGTGCTCGATCTGATCCTGCCCGGCGAGGATGGGCTCGCGCTCTATCGCGTGCTGCGCGAGAGCCGGCATCGCCTCGTGCCGGTGATGATGATCAGCGGTCGCAACGACGTCATGGACCGCATCGTGGGCCTCGAAATGGGCGCCGACGATTATCTGACCAAGCCATTTCCGCCGCGCGAACTGCTCGCGCGCATTCGCGCCGTGCTGCGGCGCACGCGCATGCTGCCGCCCGATCTGCACGCCGAGGACGGCGCGGCGACGCTCGGCTTCGGCAACTGGCGGCTCGACACCGCCGCGCGCCAATTGCTCGATCCGCACGATACGCCGGTCGCGCTCAGCGGCGCCGAATATCGCCTGCTGCGTGTGTTTCTCGATCATCCCCAACGCGTGCTCACGCGCGATCAGTTGCTCAACCTCACGCAGCGGCGCAGCGCCGATCCGTTCGACCGCTCGATCGATCTGCTCGTGAGCCGCTTGCGGCAACGCCTCAACGACACCGCCCGCAAAGCGCGTTACATCAAGACGCTGCGCAACGAAGGTTATGTGTTTTCGGCGGCCGTCACCGCGCTCGACGAGCGTCGCGCAAGCGAACGCAGCCATGCGCGTCGCGCACCCGCGCCTCACGCGCGGTCTCTCTGTCTTCAAAGCAGCGCCGTCTGACTGCGTCGCACGAAGCCGATCGATGCGCTACGCGTCTGTAGCGCAGTGTATCGGCCGCGCACACGGACACACGCGCTTACATTTTCACGCGTTGGCGGAAACAACCGGGATACGTGCGGGCGTTCCAATGACGTCGTACGTCAACTCAAGGAATGCACCATGAAAACGCCACGCAAAACACCCTATACAAGGAGCGCGCGAGCATGAAGCAGATCGTGATGGAAAGACCCGGCGGCACGGACACACTGCGTCTCGTCGATGTCAACGAGCCCGTCGCGGGTCCGGGCGAAGCGCTCGTCGAAGTCGACGCTGCGGGCGTCAACTTCATGGACATCGGCGTGCGTCGCGGCGCGTTCTGGGAGTCGATGCCGGACCCGAAACCGCTGGGCGTCGAAGGCGCGGGCCGCGTGCTCGCGGTCGGCGAGAACGTCGTGGACGTGCGCCCCGGACAGCGCGTGGCATGGGTCTACGCGCCGGGCAGCTACGCGCAGCGCGTCGTCATTCCGGTCACCGCGCTCGTGCCGGTGCCCGACGAAATCGACCATCGCACCGCCGCTGCGCTGATGATGCAGGGCCTCACGGCCAGCCACTTCGCGACCGACTTCTATCCGGTGCAGCGCGGCGACATCGCGCTCGTGCACGCAGCTGCAGGCGGCCTCGGCTTGCTGCTCACGCAGATCATCAAGCTGCGCGGCGGCACGGTGATCGGCCGCGTGTCGAGCGCGGCCAAAGCAGAGATCGCACGCGAGGCGGGCGCGGACCACGTGATCGTCGACACGGACGGCAACTTCGCCGAGGAAGCCGTGCGGCTCTCCGGCGGCGAAGGCGTGCACGTGGTCTACGACGGCTCCGGCCCGACGACCTTTCACGCGTCGATGGCCTCGCTGCGCCGCTGCGGGACGTTCTGCTGGTACGGCCCGGTGCTCGGCGACGCGGGACCGCTGCACATCATGAGCCTGCCGCGCAGCATCAAGATCGGCTATGCGGTGTTCGCCGATCACATCGCCACGCCCGCCTTGTTGCGCGCGCGTGCGAAGCAGTTGTTCGACTGGATCGTGGCCGGCGCGATCGACGTGCGCATCGGCGGCGTGTATCCGCTCGAACAGGCCGCCCAGGCGCACGACGATATGGAAAGCCGACGCTCCACCGGCAAGCTGCTGCTAATTCCGTAATGCGCGTAGTTACGCGACGTCGCTCGATGTGGTTAAGCGCGGCTCGACTTCAAGCGACGTCGCAACACACAGTCTCGCGCGGGCCGCCTGCTTGCGTCACCGTGGCCGAAAACAGGTAGCCCTCGTTGCGGATCGTCTTGATGTAGCGGCCCTCGCGCACGCCGTCGCGCAAACGCTGGCGCACGCGGCTCACGAGCAGATCGATCGAGCGGTCGAGCAGATCGGCTTCGCGGCCCTGCGTGAGATCGAGCAGTTGATCGCGCGAGAGCACGCGATTCGGATAATCGAGCAGCACGCGCAGCAAACGATATTCGGCGCTGCTCAGCGCGACGGTTTCGCCGCCCGCATCGACGAGGTGCCGCGCCAGCGTGTCGAGCCGCCAGTCGCCGAAGCGCAGCACGCGCGGCGTCGGCGCGACGCGCAGGCCCGGCGGCGGCAAGCGCGCGCGGCGCAGAATCGCGCGAATGCGCATGAAGAGTTCGCGGATCGCGAGCGGTTTGGCGAGGTAATCGTCGGCGCCCATTTCGAGGCCGACGATGCGATCTTCCACGCCCTGCCGCGTGGACAGCAGCAGAATCGGCAGCGCATGAAAGCGGCGGTTTGCGCGTAATTCGCCGCATAACGCGAGGCCGTCCGCGTCGGGCAGATGCGTATCGAGCACGACGAGATCGGGTTCGACTCTGTTGAGCAGCGCACGCAGATCGCGCGCGCGAGCAGCGTGCGTGACGCGCATGCCATTGGCCTGCAAATACGCGGCGATGCGTTCGCGCAGCGCCCGATCGTCGTCGACGATCAGGATGTGGTCCGGCTTTTGAGGGGCATCTTCAACCATGACAAAGGACTTCTTGATTCAACTGCGGAAATCGCGCCATCGCGGTTAAACGAACGTGCGGTCAGCGAGCGCTTCCTTCCGCATATTGATTCGGATCGCTGACTAATTACCGAGGAAATCCCGGTTTCGCGATGGTGTCAGGAAGGCGCGATCTGGACAACAGCAATTGCGCCCAACCCCTGTTGCCTCGCGGGCAACGCACGACATTCGAACAGGTGCTCACCATGCGTCAACTCAATCATCAACGCCTGCGCTACTTTCAAGCGGTGCTCGATCACGGTTCGATCCGTGGCGCCGCCGACAGTCTCAACACGTCGCCTTCGGTGATCACGCGCCAGATCCGCATACTCGAAGACGAACTCGGCGCGACGCTGTTCGATCGTTCCGCGAAAGGCGTGCGCCCAACCGACGCGGCGACGCATCTGCTCGACTTTGTCGAAAGCTGCCGCGCGCAGCAGGAGAAGCTCGAAGCGGAACTCGGCGCGCTGCGCGGCCTGCAACACGGGCGCATTCGGCTTGCCGTCAGCGAGGGCTTCGTCGATACGCTCACCGACGCCGTGCTCGGCCCGTTCTGCGCACGCTATCCGGCGCTGACGATCGAGCTGAGCGTGCTGGGCCGCGACGGCGTGATCGACGAAGTGGCGTCGAGCCGCGCCGATATCGGGCTCGCCTACAATCCGCCGCCGCATCCGCTGATTCGCTGCCTCGCGAGTTCGAATCAACCGGTCGTGCTGTTATTGCGCCATGAACATCCGCTGGCGAAAGCAAAAGCCACCGCGCGCGTGGACGATTTGCGCGCATATCCGCTCGCGCTGATGCCCGAATCGTTCGGCATTGGCTACGCGGTGCGGATGGTCGAACTGGCCGAGGGAATCGACATTCCAGCGGCCATGACCAGCAATTCCGTGGCCGTGCTCAAACGCATGGTGGCGGTCGAGAATTTCGTCACGCTGATCGGTGAATTCGCCGCGCAGCGCGAAGTCGCGAGCGGCGAAATGACGACGCGGCCCATCGAGCACAGCATTTTCCAGAGCACGCGCGCGCGTTTGCTCGTGAAGTCGAATCGCGCGCTCACGCCCGGACCGGCGGCGCTGCTCGAATGGATTCGCGAGCGGCTGCCGGTTTTCGCGCCCGTGCATTAACGTGTGAATTTTTAAAGAGGCGCGGAATAAAACGCGCGACGCAAGTGTTCTCCGTGCTCGACGCGCCGGAACGTCCGCATTGTATTAAGCGGTTCGATCCGCTACGATCCGCCCACACTCATCACGCACCGCCATGCAATTCTCCGACTTCACCTCGCCCGCCTTCTTCGCGAATCCTTATCCCGCGTATGAAAAAATTCGCGCCGCCGGCGCGCTGCTGCCGATCGCACCGCAGGTTTTCGTCACCGGACGCTTCGAGGTGATCGACGCCTTGCTGCGCGATCCGCGCATGGGCAAGACCTATCTGCAGAGCGTGGCCGCACGCTATGGCGAGGAAGCGACGGCGCGGCCCGTGTTCCAGTCGCTGAATCGCACCTTGCTGATGATGAATCCGCCGACCCACACGCGGCTGCGCGGGCTGCTGATGAAAACCTTCAACGCGCGGCAGATGGAGAAGCTGCGCGATACGGTGGAGGCCACGACGCGCGCGCTGCTCGATGCAATCGGTACGAATGCCGCTTTCGACCTGATGAGCGATTTCGCGCTGCCCTTGCCGGTGCGCATCATTTGCCAGTTGCTCGACGTGCCGCTCGACGACGCACACGCGCTCGCGGGCGCGGCAAGCAAACTGGTCGCCGCGTTCGATCTCGCGCCGCTCGACGCGCAGGCACTGAGCGCCGCCGACGAAGCCGCGCTCACCCTCGAACGCTATTTCCACGGTGTGATCGAACAACGGCGCGCGCACGACGGCGACGATTTGATCAGCGCGCTATTGCAAGTCGAAGTCGACGGCGTCCGGCTCAGCGATGAAGAAGTGGTCTCGAACGCGGTGTTGCTGTTTATCGCGGGACACGAGACGACGTCGAACATGATCGGCAATACGATGCTCGCGCTGTTTCGCCATCGCGATCAGT
Organism: Paraburkholderia tropica; assembly: GCF_914484835.1. GTDB lineage: Bacteria > Pseudomonadota > Gammaproteobacteria > Burkholderiales > Burkholderiaceae > Paraburkholderia > Paraburkholderia tropica_A. The sequence continues at coordinate 223,423 of NZ_CAJZAR010000062.1, read as the reverse complement.
ATCAGGCGCTTCAGAACGACCGTTCGCTGCTGCCGCGCGCCATCGCCGAATGTCTGCGCTACGACGGTGCTGTGCAAATGGTCGTGCGCACGGCCTTCGACGACATCGAGATTGGCGATGCACGGCTCGCGCGCGGCACGGTGGTCTTTATGTTGATCGGCGCGGCCAATCGCGATCCGCAGGCGTTCGCGCAACCGGACCGACTCGATTTCGCGCGCGATGATGCGGCGACTTCACTGTCATTCGGCGCGGGCATTCACTACTGCCTGGGCGCGCGGCTCGCGATGCTCGAAATGGAAGTGGCGATCGGACAATTGCTCGACCGCTTTCCCGCGCTGGACGCCGAGAATCTCGATGCGCTGGTCTGGCAGCACCGCAATAATCTGCGCGGCGTGACGGCGTTGCGCGTGCGGACCGGATATTGAATTGATTGAAAGTGGCGCGGCGAGTTCGCCGCGCCGTAGATTCGCGCGTGTCGCTCAGGGTGCGAAGCGCGTAAAGACGTAATCGCGATCTTTCACGCGCTCGGCGTGGCACGCGAAGCAGGTCTGATGCTGCTTCAGATCGGCGGGCTTGCCGTCGATAAACCGTCCGAAACCCCAGCCGCCCGTCGACGCGTAACGCTTCGAATCCTTCACCATGACCTGCACCGTGGTGGGCTGGCCCGGCACCGTGGCCGGCGCGAAGTCGTCGGACTGCTTTTTCTTGTAAGCGAGCTTGACGAGCACCGCGCCGTCCGGGAACGGCAGCGTGGCGTTCTTGATCGCCTTGATCGCAGCGGGATTGCCGAGCACCACGCGCAATTCGTCCAGCGGCGCGGCTTCGGCGGCGGGCGCGATCATCTGCCACTCGCGATAGCCGGGCGGGATCGTCACGCCGTAGATGGGCGATGCATCCGCCGAGGGCTGCGCCGCCAGCACGCCCTGACTCGCCGACGCGGTCAGCGCCACAGTAGCGCCGCACAGCAAGGCCTTCACGCGAAGAAATCTCATTCCGTACACTCCGTTAAATCGGCTGCTTGATTCGTGGCCGCGCGGGAATTGCGACCTATACTGGTGAAAAGGCTAGCATCGGAGCGTTTTTTGGACGATATGGCAATCGGTTTAACGGAGTTATACCGATGTATATTCGCGGTGTTCGTTCATTAACTTTATTCTGGAATCCGAATTAGATTGTGACCGTTCATTGTTACGGTCGCTGGCGCGCTGAACGCGGTCTCGCGCCGGTATATACTGCTGCGGTTTTTCAGTTGACGAGATCATGATGATTGAAGTAATCGCGCGTAAGGCTACGCGCAAGGCGTTCTATTTCCCGACCACGGCCGACTTCCAGAAAGCCGTGAAAAAGGCGAAGAAGGCGGGCGTCGCGCCGGTCGAGGTCGTGGCTGAGGTCGTGACGCCCCCCGCACCCGCACCGGAAAGCGCGCGCGCGGCGAAGGGCGCGAACAAGCGCGCAAGCAAGCACACGACGAAGCGTGCGAAGAAAGACAAGGCCGCGCGTCATCGCATCGCCATCGCCAAGGCGGACCAGAAGCGCATCTCGCGCCTCAAACGCAAGTGCGGCCATGCGGGCGTGACAGTGAAGAAGCGCGATCTGCTGCGCGCCGGACTGCTGATGCTCGATGGCGCGTCGAAGAAGCGTCTTGCCGCGGCGATTTCGGCGCTCGATTCGACGAAGTCGGAACGCGCGGGCAAAGGGCGCTAACACTCACTCCGGCGAACATCGCACGATATCGGCTTGCGCGCGGTTACGCCGCCGTTCGGGCCAACAAAGAGGCAAACCGACATGAACAAGCGGCAATTCTTGAGTGGCGCGGCGGCGTTCGGCGTGGCGTCGTCGGCCTTCGCGGGGAAACACGAGACGAACAACGCAGGCCACGCGGATGCGCCCGCTGTGCTGACGATCTCCGGCGATATCGATCGGCATAATCGCGGCGGCGTCGATGTGCTCGATCGTTTGTTCGAGAAGCAGCTTGTGGAATTTGCTAACGCTTATGCGTTCGATTTTCCGTCGCTGATGCGTTTGCCTGCGGTGACGATACGGCCCACTCTGGAGTATGACGCGAAGCCGCATACGCTTTCTGGGCCGCTGCTTGGCGATGTGCTGCGCGTTGCGGGTGCGTCCTCGTCCGCGTCGGCGCAAGTCATGCTGCGCGCTATCGATGGTTATGCGGTCATGGTGTCGCTGGAGAATCTGCGTGCGTGGCGATATATCGTTGCCACGCATCTCGATGGCAAGCCCATGCCGTTGGGCGGGTTGGGGCCGCTTTGGGTGGTGTATGACGCCGACCGCGTGCCCGAGCAGGCAAGCAAGCCGCTGAAAGAGCGGTTTGTGACCTGCCCGTGGGCGGTTTATCACGTGCAGGTTAAGGCCGGATAACGCATCGGTCCTTTTGGCGCGATCGGTTAACGACGTTTGATCGAGGCTGCCACTTCTTCGCCGATTTTTTCGATTTCGTCGGCGGTGACGGGGGTTTTGCCTTGTGCAGCTGCGTCGTTACGAACGACGTAAAGCAGCAAGTCCGCTCATCAGTTGCGACTGCGCTTCAGTGACATCGAGTTGCTGACTCGTCGCGCTTTTCGCGTACGTACTCACATACAGGCCCTGGCCTGCGTTGATGGCACCGAACGCATCCGATTTCAAATCGAATCCGCCACCCAGATACACGCCGCGCGAATTCGCGCTCTGCGTAACCCGATCTGTTATTCGTTATTTCTTGACTGCGTAATCTTACTGTTATGTTGATATCCGGTCACGCTTTGTTATGAATAATGCGCGAGTTATCGCGCCCTTAAATGTAAGCAGAAGTATCGAATAACCAATCCGCATCGCAGGCGCATTGACTATGCTGTGCGTAAGCGCGGAGCGTGCGGATGCCCGAACGGCGGATTCTCCAACATACTCCCACCGAGTATGCTAGGATACTCCCGTGCAGTATCCCACCAGGATCGAACATGCCCCATAGTCCCGAAGAGAAAAAGCGCGTTCTCGCGCGCGTACGCCGCGTGCGCGGGCAGATCGACGCGCTTGAGCGCGCCCTCGAGGAAGGGGCGGATTGCGGTCCGGTCCTTCAGCAGATCGCGGCGGTGCGCGGCGCGATCAACGGGCTGATGGCCGGGGTCCTGGAGAGCCATTTGCGCGAGGAGTTTTCCCATCTCGCGGCGGCGAACGGCACACCCGACAAACCCATCGAAGAAGTGGTTTCGCTGGTGCGTTCGTATTTGCGTTAATCCCGTTTCAAACACCGGCCGCCCGCGCGGCCTCATGGTCGACTGGTCGACTCCTTTCCTTACCGATACCGAGATTGCTATGAAATCACGTGCTGCTGTTGCATTCGGCCCGGGCAAGCCCCTGGAAATCGTCGAGATCGACGTCGAACCGCCCCGCAAGGGCGAAGTGCTGGTGAAGATCACCCACACGGGCGTCTGCCATACCGACGCCTTCACGCTCTCCGGCGACGACCCCGAAGGCCTGTTCCCCGCCGTGCTCGGCCATGAAGGCGCGGGCATCGTCGTGGAAGTGGGCGAAGGCGTGACGAGCGTGAAGCCCGGCGATCACGTCATTCCGCTTTACACCGCCGAATGCGGCGAATGTCTGTTCTGCAAGAGCGGCAAGACCAATCTGTGCGTCGCCGTGCGCGCCACGCAAGGCAAGGGTGTGATGCCCGACGGCACCACGCGCTTCAGCTACAACGGCCAGCCGGTCTATCACTACATGGGCTGCTCGACGTTCAGCGAATACACGGTCGTGGCCGAAGTCTCGCTCGCGAAGATCGACCCGCAGGCGAACCCGGAGCAGGTCTGCCTGCTCGGTTGCGGCGTGACCACCGGCCTCGGCGCGGTGAAGAACACGGCCAAGGTGCAGGAAGGCGATACGGTCGCGGTGTTCGGTCTCGGCGGCATCGGCCTCGCGGTCATTCAAGGCGCGAAGCTCGCGAAGGCGGGCCGCATCATCGCCATCGACACGAATCCGGGCAAGTTCGAACTCGCGAAGGCTTTCGGCGCGACCGACTGCGTGAATCCCAAGGATCATGAAAAGCCCATCCAGCAAGTGATCGTCGAGATGACGGGCTGGGGCGTCGACCACAGCTTCGAGTGCATCGGCAACGTGAACGTCATGCGCGCGGCGCTCGAATGCGCGCATCGCGGCTGGGGTCAGTCGGTGGTGATCGGCGTGGCGGGTTCGGGCCAGGAGATCTCCACGCGTCCGTTCCAGCTCGTCACGGGCCGCCGCTGGCTCGGCACCGCGTTCGGCGGCGTCAAGGGCCGTTCGGAACTGCCGGGCATGGTGCAGGACGCGATGGCCGGCAAGATCCAGCTCGCACCGTTCGTCACGCACACGAAGGATCTCGATGGCATCAACGAGGCTTTCGATCTGATGCACGAAGGCAAGTCGATCCGCACCGTCGTTCACTATTGATGTAATGCGATGACGTGAATGGCCGCGCGCCGAACCCGGCGCGCGGCCATTTGCATTTGAACCCGCGCACACCTCATCTGAATCGCGAGATTCTATTTATTCATCAGACTAATTCACCTCGAAATTGACAGAGCAATTCCATGCGCGAACGTGCGCGACTTCGCAGCGACATTCCGTCAAGCCGCCCCTCGCGAGCAAACTCTTTCTTTTTCGCAAACGTTTGCCTCCCGACTCTCAAGTTGGCTCACGAATGGCCGACAACGTGCACATCGCCACGAAACTTTGGAGCCTGGACGTGCCGCGCATTGCTTTCCTCCTCGCCGTACTTGCCGTGACAGGCTGCGCGCAACTGCCCCAGGCCAACACCGCCGATGCCGGTAAGGCGTCCGCATCGGCCGCGATTCTGCGCTTCGACATTCCCGCCGATGCGCTCGGCGCGCGCGATCCGCAATTGAGCGCCGTGCTCGCGAAAGCGGGCGCGCTCGCCGCCGCGCAAAAGCAGCCGACGGTGATCCGCGTGACCGCGCTCGGTCAGGATCTTCGCTATATCAACGAAGCGATCTGGAAGGGCGTGCCCGCGCGCCAGGCGCAAAAGCCCGCGCTGGAGAATCTCACGGCAGGCGCGAACCAGACGTACAGCGTGGCGATCGAGCCGCTGAAGACGGGGAGCTGAGCGCATGCGTACGATGATTTTCGCGGCGGCCACGCTCGCGCTCGGCGCGCAATGCGCGTCCAATGCGTGGGCCGACTCGGCGCCCGCGACCGTGCTCGCCTCGGCTGCGCCTTCCGCTTCGCCGGCCGCTGTGTATCCGCCGCTGCCTTCGCTCACGATGCTGCCGCCTTCGAGCGGCGACGACGACGATCCGCCCGCCGCCACGCACAGCAGCGCGCGCAAGAAGAAAGCGGCGCGCGTGCGCGACTGCCATTGCGCGATGCCCACGGCGCGTCTCGTGGTCTCGGACACGTCGCGCGCGTATCTGAAAGATGTCGAGCGGCAACTCGATGCCGCCCTCGCGCATTGAGCGCCGCACCGGAGACCCCGCGATGCCGACGCTACCCGCTTCGTTGATCCGCTCTGTGCGATTCCTGCTGGCCTGCGCGTTCGCGCTCGGCGCCGCGCTCGGCAATTCGGGCGTCGCGCGCGCGGCCGAAACCGCCGACGAATGCTTCGAAAAGGCCGGCGCGTATCAAGGCGTGAATCCGCTCGTGCTGCGCGCCGTGGCCTGGCGCGAATCGAAAGGTGACGCCACCGCGATCAATCACAACAGCAATGGCTCAATCGACGTCGGGCAATTGCAGATCAATTCGATTCACTTTTCGGAATTGGCGCGCCAGGGCATTCCGCATCGCGCGCTGACCGATCCGTGCGTGAATATCTTCGTGGCCGCGTGGCTGCTCAAACAGAAGATGGTGCGCTACGGCAATACGTGGCGCGCGATTGGCGCCTATCACTCGGAATCGCCGCGCGAACGCGATGCTTACGCGCGCAGCATTCAGGCGATTCTGATTAGCTGGGGCCAATTGCAGCCCGCCCATTGAACGCGCCATGCAATTCGCCGGCGTTCGCCTGATAAGCGAACGCCGGCGTTTTTACACTGCACGCAATCAGCTCACACCCACGCCGCTCAGCGCGCGCGCTTCGCGTTGCGTCGCTTCACGTAGCTGCGCTTCATCGCGCAAGGCTTGCGCTTCGCGCTGCGTGGCGTCTTGATACGCCAGATACTTGCGCTGCGTAACGATGTGATCGGCGACGTGTTTCGCGTCGTGCCACACGCCCCAGATGAAACTCGATCCGCGTCGCGAAAGCCACGGCAAGCCCAGGAAATAAATACCCGGCTCGCTCGACACGCCACGCTGATGCTTCGGCTTGCCCTTGTCGTCGAAGGCGTTCACGTGCAGCCAGTTGTAATCGACCGCATAACCCGTCGCCCAGATAATCGACGTCACACCGGCCTGCGCGAGATCGAGTTCGAGAATCGGATGCGTCACGCACTCGGGATCGGGATAGACGCGGCGCGCTTCCGGTTCTTCCGGCAGATCGAGACCATTGCGCTCGATATACGCGTCGGCGGCATTGAGCAGCGAGAGATAGTTTTCATCGCCGCGCGCGATGTTGTCTGCGAGATCCGGCTGGAACGTCGCCACGCCGTTTTCAAACGCCTTCGTCAAACCAACCAGCGTCACGCCCTGCTGTGCGAGCAAACGGAAGTCCACCGTCTGGCCGCCGCGCGCGCCGCTGACCGCGATCGTCACGTGTTCGCGGCCCGGGCGCGCCACTTCCGCGTCCCATTCGCCGAGCACGCCGAGCCACCAGCAGAAATCGCGGTTGCGGTACGCGCGCGGCGGGCGATCGTGCGCGCCCACCGAGAGATACACCTGGCGGCCCGAGCGTTGCAGTTCATCGGCGATCTGCACGCCCGACGAACCCGCGCCTACCACCAGCACCGCGCCTGCGGGAAGCTGCTGCGGATTCTTGTAATCGGCAGAATGGATCTGATGCAAACCCTGCGTTTGCGGCGCGATCGGCGGAATCACCGGACGCTGGAACGGCCCCGTCGCCACCACCACGCGGCGCGCTTCGATCGTGCCTTCGCTCGTCTCGATCACGAAGCCCGCCTCGCCGCTTTTGCGCTCGACGCTTTTCACTTCCACGCCGGTGCGAATGGGCGCGTTAATCTGCTTCGCGTAATCGACGAAATAATCGGCAACGCGTTCTTTCGAAGCGAAGGCATCGGGATCGAGATCGTCGAATGCCATGCCCGGAAAACGATCGTGCCAGACGGGACCGTTCGCGACCAGCGAGTCCCAGCGGCCCGTGCGCCAGCGTTCGGCGATGCGGTCGCGCTCCAGCACAAGATGCGGCACGCCGAGCTTGCCGAGATGTTCGCTCATGGCCACGCCGGCCTGGCCCGCGCCCACCACGAGCGTATCGATGGTTGTCGTTTCGAGAGTCATTGCGGTTTCCTTCTGCGAAAAGTTTGCATTCACACCGGCACGCCTGCGTGCTGGCGACGCCGGTACGCGCTGTCGCGCGAAGCCAGCCAGTAATAGAGCGGCGACGTCACCACGAGGCCGACGAGCCAGGACAGATCCGCGCCGTCGATATGCGCCGCGACCGGGCCCGCATACATCGGCGTATTCATGAACGGAATCTGCACGGCGATACCCACCGCGTAGGCGATCAGCGCCTGCGGATTGAAGCGGCCGTAAATCCCGCCATCCACGCGGAAGATCGAATCGATGTCGTAACGGCCCGCGTGAATCACGTAGAAGTCGATCAGGTTGATCGCGGTCCACGGCACCAGCACCACGAGCAGCGCGAGCACGAGATCGACGAAATGGCCGACGAAGTCGCTCGATGCGCCAATCGCCGCGAAACAGCACGCCACGAGAATCACGACGGACAACACGGCGCGCGCCTTCGAGGTGGGAATCCAGCGATACGCGAAGGTTTGCAGCGAGGTAATCACCGAGAGCACCGCGCCGTAGAGATTGAGCGCGTTATGGCTGATCACGCTGAGCAGGAACAGCACGAGCATCACGGGGCCGAGCGCGCCGGTGGCGAGCTTCACGGCGTCCATCGTGTCCACGCCCGGGGGCACGGCGAGCGCCGCGACCGCGCCGAACACGAAGGCGAGCGTCGAGCCGAGCGCGCAGCCGAGATAGGTGGCCCAGAACGTCGAGGCCACGCCCACGTTCTCGGGCAGATAGCGCGAATAGTCGGACACGTACGGCGCAAACGCGATTTGCCACAACGCCGAGAGCGACACCGTCGCGAGCCAGCCCGCGAGATTGAAGCCGCCGCGCGTGAGGAAATCGGCGCTTTGCACGTGCGAGAGAATCATCCAGAAACCGACCACGATGCCGATGCCGAGCACCCACGTGCCGATGCGATTGAGCACGTGTATGAAGCGGTATCCGATGATGCCGATACAGCCCGAGCCCACCGCGCCCACCACGATGCCGACCGGCACCGGCACCGTCGGCGCGATGCCGTGCAGCGACTTGCCCGCGAGCACGATATTCGACGCGAAGAAGCCCACGTACATCACGCCCGCGATCACGGTCACGAGCAACGCGCCCCACGAGCCGAACTGCGCGCGGCTCTGGATCATTTGCGGAATGCCCATCTGCGGACCTTGCGCGGAATGCAGCGCCATCAGCACGCCGCCCACCGCCTGGCCGATCACGATGGCCACGATGCCCCAGAACAGATTGAGGTGATAAATCTGCACGCCCAGCGCGCCCGTGACGATAGGCAGCGGCGCAATATTGCCGCCGAACCACAGCGTGAACAGATCGCGCACCTTGCCGTGACGATCCTCGGGCGGCACATAGCCGATCGTGTGCTTTTCGATAAGCGGGACGGCCCCGCGCTCTGCTGACATGACAACTCTCCCATCCCGCGCGCGTGCGCGCGTATCGTGCGTGGGCGCTCGCGATTGCGGCGTCCGTCTGTTGTGAAGATGCGTGTGTGTGTTGTGCGCGTCGCGTCTGACGTGCAGCGTTACGCGTTCGCGTAACCGGGCACGCTCGCGGGAAGATTCACCGCGAGCTTGTCGAGGAAACCGAGGCAGCGTTCGAGCTGCGCGATCTCCACGTATTCGTCGGCCTTGTGGCCTTGCTCGATCGAGCCCGGACCGCACACCACGGTCGGAATGCCGATGCCTTGAAACAGGCCGCCTTCGGTGCCGAACGAGAGCGTGCGCAGCGTTTCGTCGCCGGTCAGTTCGCAGGCCATGTCGCGCAGCCAGTTGGCGTCGGGATCGGCGGACAGCGCCGGATAATCGACGAGTTCCTGCCATTCGATACCGGTGTCGGCGTGCGTCGCGCGCATCTCGCCTTCGAGTTCGTCTTCGGCGAAACGGCGCGCCGCCTGCACGATCGTATCGATCGAATCGCCGGGCAGATTGCGCACTTCGAATTCGAGTTCGGCGTGATCGGGAATGACGTTGAGCGCAATGCCGCCGTTGAGCTTGCCCGTGTGCACGGTCGTATAAGGCGGCTCGAATCGCGCGTCGTGCTGACCCGATTCGCGCAGCGCGCGGCTCGCGCGGCGCAGATGTACCGCGAATTCGGCCGCGAAATCCACGGCATTCACGCCGAGATGCGTGAGCGCCGAATGCCCCGCAAGCCCCTTGAAACAGCAGCGATACGCGCGCTTGCCCTTATGCGCGATCGCCACCTGCATGCTGGTCGGTTCGCCGATGATGCACGCGAGCGGCTTGAACGGCGCGCGCGCGAGTTCGTCGAGCAGACCACGCACGCCGCGGCAACCGACTTCCTCGTCGTAGCTGAACGCGAGATGAATCGGCAGCGTGCGGCAATGTTCGACGAAGTACGGCACGCTCGCGAGCACGCAGGCGAGGAAGCCCTTCATGTCGGCGGTGCCGCGTCCGAGCACGCGGCCGCTTTCGCGGGTCAGCGCGAACGGCGGCACGGTCCACGGCTGGCCGTCGGCGGGCACGACATCGGTGTGACCGGACAGACACAGGCCCGCACGGTCACGCGGCCCGATGGTCGCGTAGAGATTCGCCTTGTCGCCGGTTTCGTTGTAGTTCAACGATGCCTCGACGCCGAAGCCCGCGAGATACTCGCGCACGAACGTGATCAATTCCAGATTCGAGCGTGCGCTGCGCGTGTCGAATTCGACCAGCGTTTGCAGCAGCGACAGCGTCGATTCGAGTCGTGTGTGGGACATGGCGTCTCCTTGTGAAGCGGCGCGGCGCGTGCGTTGCTTGCGCGCCGCGCGTGGCGGCTTGTTGCTCTGATTCGTGGCTGAGGCTTATTGCTGACGATCGCGCGGAATCACCGCGATCACGTCGATTTCCACGAGCCATTCGGGACGCGCGAGCGCGGAAACCACGAGGCCCGTCGAAACCGGGTACACACCCTTGAGCCACTTGCCGACCACGTTGTAGACGGCTTCGCGATAGCGCACGTCCACGAGGAAAATCGTGATCTTGCAGATGTCTTCGAGACGGCTGCCCGACTCTTCGAGCAGCATCGCGATGTTCGACATCGCTTTTTCGGCTTGCGCCGTCACGTCGCCGATACCGACCGATTCGCGCGTATCGAGGTCCTGGCCGATCTGGCCGCGCACATAGACCGTGTCGTTGGCGACCACGGCCTGGCACAGATCGTTGTCGAGTTTCTGTTCGGGATACGTTTCGCGAGTGTTGAATTTGCGGATGCGTTTGTGGCTCATGTCTGCCTCTGATTGCGTGAGCGTGATGTCTGAATGGGTGCGGTTCGAATCGATGCGAAAAGCTGAAACGCATCGCCTGGAATCGAATGTACCTGTGCTCGAATTATTTACGAAACATCGTTTTCATATTCATTGCATAGCTTTTTCTTATGCGCTGGGCGGCACGAACGCACGGCCTTCGATGTGCTTTCAGGCGGCCATCGTTTCGCGATTCGAATGAAGATTCGCGGCGTCTTCGAGCATCATCTGCGCCGCTTTTTCGCCGATCATGATCGAGGGCGCGTTGGTGTTGCCGCTCACGAGCAGCGGCATGATCGAGGCGTCGGCCACGCGCAATCCGCGCACGCCGCGCACGCGCAAACGCGGGTCCACCACGCTCGCCTCGTCCACGCCCATCTTGCAGGTGCCGGACGGATGGAACACCGTCGCCGCGTAGTCGCGCACGTAATCGAGCAGCGCCTCGTCCGATTGCACGCTCGCGCCCGGCAGCATTTCCTTGCCGCGAATCGGCGCGAATTCCGGTCCCGCGAGAATCGCGCGCGCGAGTTTGATGCCTTCGATCAGCACGTGCGCGTCTTCTTCGCGTTCGAGGAAGTTGTAGTCGATGAGCGGCGCGCGCTGGCCGTCGTCGGTCAGCAGAATGCGGCCGATGCTTTTGGGCCGCAGCACGCAGGTGTGAATCGCATAACCATGGCCGAATTCGAACAGGCGGCCGCGATGGCTGCGATAACCGGGCACGAAATGGAACTGCACGTCGGGGTCGCCGTCGCCCGCGTAACGCGTGCGCGCGAAGCCGCCCGCTTCCACGTAATTCGTCGTGAGCCAGCCCTTCTTTCTCAGCCAGTACGCGCCAGGCGCGCCGAGCACGCTGGGCAGCGAGCCCAGCGAAAAACCCAATGTTTGCGGGCTCGGCGAACGCACCGTCACGAGTCCGTCGAGATGGTCCTGCAAATTGCGTCCGACGCCCGGCAAGTGATGACGCAACGCGATGCCCGCCGCGCGCAACTGCGCTTCGTCGCCGATACCGGAGACCATCAGCAGATGCGGCGAGCCGATCGCGCCCGCACTCAGCACCACTTCGCGATGCGCGCGCAGCAGCACGACTTCGCCATCGCGCTCGACGAATACGCCGCGCGCCGTTTGATCGGCGATATCGAGCGACAGCGCGCGCGTGCCGGTCAGCAGCGTGAGATTCGGCCGCGACAGCACCGGATGCACGAACGCGCGATAACTCGACAGGCGATGCGCGTCTTTCTGCGTGACATCGTAAATGCCCGCGCCGAAGGCATCGCCGCTATTGAAGTCGGTGTTGTGCGGCAAGCCGATGCGCTTCGCCGCGTCGATGAAACGATGCGAAAGCGGATTCGGATCGCGCGGCTGATCCACGCACAACTCGCCCGAGTCGCCATGCACGCGCGCGTCGTGGCCGAGCAGATTGCGTTCGGAGCGTCGGAAGAACGGCAGCACGTCGGCATACGACCAGCCTTCGCAGCCCAGTTCGGCCCAGCGGTCGTAATCCGCGGGCATGCCGCGAATATAGATCATGCTGTTCATCGAACTGGAACCGCCGAGCATCTTGCCGCGCGGACAATGCAGGCGGCGTCCGTTCAGGCGCTTTTGCGGCGCCGACTCGAAGTTATAGCTGTATTTAGGGCTCTTATAGAGCGTGATCGTACCGGCGGGCACCTGAATGCGCGCCGAGCGGTCGTCGCCGCCGCCTTCGACGAGGCAGACGCGCACGGCCGGGTCCGCGCTCAGGCGATTCGCCATCACACAGCCCGCCGAGCCCGCCCCGACAATCACATAATCGAAATCCAGCACCTGTGTTGCAGTCGGCATATTCGTATCCCCGCGCCTTAGTATTGAATCCAGGTGGTTTTCAGGCCCGTGAATTTGTCGAGCGCGTGCAGCGACAGATCGCGGCCAAAGCCCGATTGACGGAAGCCGCCGAACGGCGTCTGCATGCTCAGCGCGTCCACCGTATTCACCGAGACCGTGCCCGCGCGCAGATTCGCCGCCACGCGATGCGCGCGCTTGAGGCTGCCGCTCCACACCGAGGCCGCGAGACCGTAAATCGAATCGTTGGCAATCCGAACGGCTTCGTCTTCACTATCGAACGGCATCACCGCCAGCACCGGGCCGAACACTTCGTCGCGCGCCAGTTCCGCATCGGGACGCACGCCCGCGAAGATCGTCGGCTCGATGAACCAGCCTTTGCCGTTCACGCGCGCCGCGTTGCCGCCGCTGACGAGCGACGCACTGCGGCGGCTGCGCTCGATGAAGGCCATCACGCGCTCGTGCTGCGCGCCATCGACCATCGCGCCCATGCCGCTCGCGGGATCGAGCGGATCGCCGGGATACCAGGCGCGCGCCTGTTCCGCGAGCTTGGCGACGAAGGTGTCGTAAATCGAGCGCTGCACGAGCAGGCGCGAATTCGCCGAGCACACTTCGCCCTGGTTGAAGAAGATGCCGAAGCAGGCTTTTTGCGCGGCCAGATCGAGATCGTCGGCGTCGTCGAAGACGAGGTTCGGGCTTTTGCCGCCGCATTCGAGCCACACCTGCTTCATGTTCGAGCGCGCCGCGTATTCCATGAAGCGCTTGCCGATCGCCGTCGAGCCGGTGAAGGCGAGCACGTCCACGTCGCCATGCAAACCGAGCGCCGCGCCCGCCGTTTCGCCGTAGCCCGGCACCACGTTGAACACGCCATCGGGCACGCCCGCTTCGCGCGCGAGTTCGGCGAGGCGCAGCGCCGAAAGCGGCGATTGCTCGGCGGGTTTGAGCACGACGCTATTGCCCGCCGCGAGCGCGGGCGCCACTTTCCACGCGACCATGTCGAGCGGGAAATTCCACGGCACGACCGCGCCCACCACGCCCAGCGCCTCGCGCGTCACGAACGAGAGGTTGCCCGGTCCCGTGGGCGCGACTTCGCCATAGAGCTTGTCGATGGCCTCGCCGTACCACGCGAACAGTTCCGCCGATGCCGGCACGTCGAACTGCCACGCGTCGGCCACGCGCTTGCCCATGTTCAGCGAATCGAGCAGCGCGAACTCCTCGCGATGCGCGGCGATCAGCGCGCCGAGACGTCGCAGCACTTTCTTGCGTTCAGCGGGCGCGCAGCGCGACCACGTCCCCGCTTCGAACGCCGCGCGCGCGGCGCGCACGGCGAGGTCCACGTCTTCGGCATCGCAGGCCGCGACTTCGGCAATCGTGGCTTCCGTCGCGGGATTGATCGCCGTGAAGGTCTTGCCGCTGCGCGCGGGCACGAAACGGCCGTCGATAAATGCCTGTGCACGCGGCGTCACGCGCGCGGCCAGATCGCGCCATTGCGAGTAGTCGGGTTGCTGCGCGGGGGTAGCGTCGGTGGCGCTCAAGGTGGACTCCTGGATTCGATGGGATCGGTGTCGATGAAGGCGCGCGCGTTACTCGTCGCCGGGCACGCCATACGACGGCGCGCGCGTGGGATCGGTCGCGCGCAGCACGTAGTCGTTCATTTGCGGCGCGTAGCGGTCCCACAGCGCGCGCAGATCGGCGATCGGCTGATCGCTCCAGTCCACGCGCAGCTCGGCCACCGGCCAGCTCGCGCCGTCGAACACGCACAGGCCCGCCGAATGCACCGGTCCCGCTTCGCCGCCCGCCGCGAGGCCCGCTTCGAGCGCGCGCAGCAAGCGGTCCGGCAGCGCGCGCGAGGCGTGCTCCGCGAAGGCTTCGATCATCGCGGCGGGCACGCTGTCGTTCGCCAGCAGATTGCCGACCGCCACGCAGTCCGCGCCGCTCGCGCCCGCATGCAGGCCGAGCCCGCGCTCGCCCGTGCGCCAGGCGGAAAAGCCCGCCGCGTCGAGCACCGCGAGCTGACGCCACTCCGCATACGGGCGCGCGCCCGCGATGCGTTCGAGCACCGCGTGCGCGCCATAGCCTTGCGCGAGTTCGCCCAGACCGATCTGCCCGAGGCGCGGATCGGTGACGTTCTGGCTCAGCACCACGCCGTCGCGGCTCGCCCAGAGGCAGCGGCTCGGCACGGCGATGCTCGAACTCGTCACGATGCCGCCCACGGCACCGGTACGCGCGCAACGGCCTGCAATCGAAAAGGTCATGAACGGACTCCAGGTAGATTCAATGCTTGTTTTGATGCTCGCGCCGCGCGCCGAATATGGGCCGCCAGCGCGTCGAGCCTAGAATCTATCGAGCCAAAATTCATTCGAAAAACATTGTTTGTCTATGTCTTGAAAAGGCTTAGACTATGCAAGCGATGCGCGTCGCCACGGCTGGCGCTTGCGCCTTCGCTCCCGCCTCGCGACATCCGGCTCTCGCTTCCGACCCTTCGATTGGCCCATGGAAAACACGCCCCTTCACTATTCGCTGCGCCAGTTGAGATACTTCGTCGCCACGGCGGAAGCGCTGTCGTTCACGGCGGCGGCCAAGCGGCTGCACGTCTCGCAGCCGTCGATTTCATCGGCGTTATCGGAACTCGAAAACGCCTTCGGGCTGCAACTGTTCATCCGCCATCACGCGCACGGACTCTCGCTGACCCAGGCGGGCCGCGATCTGCTCGGCCGCGCGCGCGACCTGCTGAAAAGCGCGGAAGAATTGCAGATCGCCGCGCGCCATTCCGATACCGGCATCGCGGGCACAATCTCGCTCGGCTGCCTGACTTCGGTCGCGCCGCCGCTGATGCCCTGGCTCATGAGCCGCTTTCTGAATTCGCGCACGGGTGTGGAATTCCAGACGCGCGAAGGCGATCAGGAAACGCTGTTCGTGGGTCTGCGCGACGGCACGCTCGATGTGGCGCTCACCTACGACATCGATATCGACGACACGATCGACTTCACGCCCATCGTCGAATTTCCGCCTTACGTGCTGCTGCCCGCGAAGCATCGCCTTGCCGCCAGCGAGCAGGTGAGTCTCAAGGATCTGCTCGACGAGCCTTACGTGATGCTCGATCTCGCGCACAGCAAGGAGTATTTCGCTTCGCTGTTCGATCGCTACGGCAATCGGCCGGTGGCCGCGTTCAGTTCTTCGCAGCCTGAAGTCGTGCGCGGCATGGTCGCGAACGGACTCGGCTACAGCATTCACAATTTCCCGCTACGCAACGCGCAGACGGTGGACGGCGGCCGCTTCGTTTCACGGCCCATCAAGGAGAAAGTGAAGCCGACCGTGCTGGGCGTCGCGCGTTCGACGCGCTCGCATCCGCGTCAGTTGATTCGCGATTTCACTGCGTTTTGCTACGACGAAGTCTCGCGCGCGTGGACCAAATAAATGAATAAAAACGCTGCGCGCCTTTAGAAAGCGTGCAGCGTCTAGTGCCTCGTTTTATTGGCTCGCCTGAATATGCCGCCACGTGGCATCGACGGCATCGCGCATCGTGCCGATCAATTCATCGATCTGCGCCGAGTCGATCACAAGCGGCGGCGCAACGATCAAACGGCCATTGGTCGAGCGCACGATCGCGCCGCGCTCGAAACCTTCGGTACGGCTGTGCCACGTGAGATCGGCTTCGTTGGCGTAGCGCTCGCGCGTGGTTTTGTCTTTCGCGAACTGAATCGCGCCCACGGCACCCACGCCCTGAATCTCGCCGATCAACGGATGATCGGCGAACGCGTCGCGCAATGCGCGCTGCAAATACGGCCCCGTGTCTTCCTTCGTGCGCGCGACCAGTTGCTCGCGTTCGAGCACGTCGAGATTCGCGAGCGCGACGGCCGCCGCCACCGGATGGCCCGAATACGTGAGCCCGTGCGCATACACGCCGCCGCGCTCCACCAGCGCCTCGCCGATGCGCCGGCTCATGACGAGACCGCCCATCGGCACATAACCGGATGTGAGCCCCTTGGCGATCGAAACGAGATCCGGTTCGAAGCCGAAATGCCGATGCGCGAACCATTCGCCCGTGCGGCCGAAGCCGCCGATCACTTCGTCGGCGCACAGCAGCACGTCGTATTTCCGGCAGATGCGTTCGATCTCCGGCCAGTAGCCTTCAGGCGGAAAGATCATGCCGCCCGCGCCCTGGAACGGTTCGGCCACGAACGCGGCCACGTTCTCCGCGCCGAGTTCGAGAATCTTGCGTTCGAGCGATTGCGCGGCCTGCAAGCCGAAGGCCTCGGGCGTGAGGTCGCCGCCATTCGCGTACCAGTACGGCTCGTCGACGTGCGTGATATTCGGAATCGGCAGGTCGCCCATTTCGTGCATGAACGCCATGCCGCCAAGCGATGCGCTGCCGACGGTCGAACCGTGATAGCCGTTCACGCGGCCGATCATGATCTTCTTTTGCGGCTGGCCCATCACGTCCCAGAAGCGGCGCACCGTGCGGATCAGCACTTCATTCGATTCGGAGCCCGAATTGGTATACACCACGTGACTGAAACGATCGCCGAGCAGCGCGAACAGCCGCTCCGACAATTCGATCACCGCCGGATGCGTGGTGTGAAAGAACATGTTGTAGTAGGACAGCGTGCTCATCTGGCGCGCGGCGGCATCGACGAGTTCGGCGCGGCCATAGCCCACGTTGGTGCACCAGAGCCCCGACATGCCGTCGATATAGCGCTTGCCGTCGTTGTCCCACAGATACACGCCCTCGCCGCGCACCATCACGCGCGGGCCTTCGGCGTTCAGTGCCTTCTGATCGACGAAGGCGTGAAGGTGATGGGCGGCGTCGCTGCGCTGCCAGTCTGCCGTACTGCGTGCCTGGGTGCCGGGCGTAGTACCGACTGCGAATTCAGGTGCGTTCATGCGCGGTGTCTCCTCTGTACGGAATGCGTTTTCTTCGATGCGTGAGATTCAGATGCCCACGGCGATATCGTTCGGGTTCTGCGCCGAACCGGCGCGCGAGAAACGCTTGCAGCCCACGTAATACACGACCGAGGTGAGAATCAGCCCGACGACCCACGAAATGTCGGCGCCGCCCAGGCGTTTCGCCATCGGCCCGGTGTAAAGATCGGTCGCCACGAAGGGCAGTTGCACGGCGATGCCGAACAGGTAGGCGAAGATCGCCACGCCGTTGAAGCGTCCGTAGATGCCGCCGTCCTGGCGGAAGAACGAGTCGATGTGATAGTCGCCGTGGCAGACGAGGTAGTAATCGATCAGGTTCACCGCCGTCCACGGCACCAGCACGTAGAGCAGCAGCAGAATGAAGTTCGTATATTCGGCGAGGAAGTTGCTCTGGCCGAACAGCGCGATGGCGAGCGAGATCGCGAACAGGATCACCGCCGTCACGGCGCGTGCGCGCGCCTGGCCCGACCACGAGGGAAACAGCGTCTGCACGATCGTCATCGACGAGAGCGCGCCGCAATAGAGGTTCATCGCGTTGGTGGCGGCGATGCCCACCGAGAGCACGATCACCACCAGACCGCTGATGCCGTGCGTGAGCGTGGTGAGGCCGTTGACCACGTCGCCGTCAGCGACCATCAGGCCGACCATCGCGCCCAGCACCATCGGGAAGATCGAGCCCAGCGAGCAGCCCCAGTAGCTCGACCAGAACGCCACGCGTGCACCGGTTGCGCGCGGCATGTAGCGCGAGTAGTCGGACACATACGGCGCGTAGGCGATCTGCCAGAGCGCGGCGATCGAGATCGTGCCGAGGAAGCCCGTGGCGTTCGCCGTGTTGCGCGCGAAGAAGTCGGCGGGCAGGCCGTGCACGCCCACGATCCAGATGAACGCGAGCAGCAGCACCGCGCCCGAGCACCACGTCATCACCCGCGTGTAGGCGTGAATCAGGTTGTAGCCGAAGATGGTCGCGACGAGACTCAGCGCGCCCACCACGAGCACGCCGTCGTTCACGCTGACGTGCGTCGTGAGGCTATGCAGCGCCTGGCCGCCCAGCACGAGATTCGAGGCGAAGAAGCCCAGATACATCACCACGACGAGGCCGACCACCAGCAGCGAGCCGAGCGAGCCGAACTGACCGCGCGTCTGCACCATCTGCGGCACGCCGAGCTGCGGGCCTTGCGCCGAATGCAGCGCCATGAACACGGCGCCCACGAGCGTGCCGATCACGATGCCGAGCACGCCCCACCAGAACGGCTGCTTGAACACGGTCACGGCCAGCGCGCCCGTGACGATGGTCAGCAACATGATGTTCGACCCGAACCAGATCGTGAACAGGTCGCTCGCGCGGCCGTGGCGCTCGGCGTCGGGTATTGGCTGGATCGTGCTCTGCTCGAGGCGGGCAACGGTATCGGATTGGCTCATCGGCGGCTCCTGCGTAGGAAAGATGCGTAACGGTGACGCACGGAAGTGCGTGGCATTGACGCACTTTTGACCGCCAATATTGCGCAGAAAAGAACGAAATTCTTTGCTAGTGAATAGTTTTTTCTTATGCAGTTCGGGCGCGTGCATAGCCGCTGGCTTGCTTGTGAATTGGATATTTCTTCTTGGAAAGAAAATCGGCATGCGGCCATAGTCGCTGCATGCACCGAATGCACCGAACGCGTGCGTTTCAAATTCACGAATGGAGACCTGCATGCTGACCATCCTCGGCGAGCGCCATCGCCTGCATCACGGCCGTAGCGAACTGATCGACGGCGAACTCAAGCCGTGTTTCGAAATGCCCCGGCGCGTCGATATCGTGCGCGCGCGTCTGGCCGAAGCCGGTTTCGACGAGACCATCGCGCCCGAGGCGTTCGGCGTGGACGCGCTGCGCCGCGTGCACAGCGATGCGTATCTCGACTTCCTGCATGGCGCGTGGACGGAGTGGACCGCGCTCGGCCGCACGCACGACGCGCTGCCGACCATCTGGCCCGCGCGCGGTCTGCGCCGCGATCGCGCGCCGCACACCATCGACGGCAAGCTCGGTTTCTACGCGATGGATGCGGGCGCGCCGATCACGGCGGGCACGTGGGACGCGGTCGAGGAGTCGGCCAATCTCGCGCTCACGGGTGCGCAGCGCGTGCACGACGGCGCGCACGCCGCGTTCGCGCTGTGCCGCCCACCCGGCCACCACGCGGGCCGCGACGTGATGGGCGGCTACTGCTACCTCAACAACGCGGCGCTCGCCGCCGCGCATTGGCTCGCGCAGGGCGCGCGGCGCGTGGCGATTCTCGACATCGACTATCACCACGGCAACGGCACGCAGTCGATCTTCTACGACCGCGACGACGTGCTGTTCGCCTCGCTGCACGCCGATCCGCTGCTCGACTATCCCTATCTGCTCGGTCACGCGGACGAAACCGGGCGCGGCGCGGGCGAAGGCTTCAATCTGAACTATCCGCTGCCGTGGGGGACGGACTGGGCCGTCTACGCGCAGGCGCTCGACCACGCGGGGGCGCGCATCGCGGGCTTCGGCCCCGACGCGCTCGTGGTCTCGCTGGGCGTCGATACCTTCGAAGGCGATCCGATCTCGCGCTTCAAGCTCCAATCGGCAGACTTTTCGCGTATCGGCGCGCGCATCGCGGCGCTCGGCCTGCCGACGCTATTTGTGATGGAAGGCGGCTATGCGGTCGAGGAAATCGGCGTGAACGTGGTCAACGTGCTGGCCGGATTCGAGGAGCACGCGGTGGCGCGCACGGAGCGCTGAGCGGGCGGCCGGCGGATGGCTAGCGGGCGGCCAGCGGGCGCAGCGGCCACGCGAAGCATCGGCAGGGTTCCGGCAAGCGGCCCAGGGCGGGTATGATCGAATCCCGTGCAAAACTCTTGCCTGATCCGCTTATGAATTCTCCCGCCGAAGGTTCCTCGCCGCGCGCGCTGCGCGCGCTCACGCCGCTCGAAGCGCGCATCGTCGGCGTGCTGATCGAGAAGCAGCATACGGTGCCCGACACCTATCCGCTCTCGCTGAACTCGCTCACCTCGGGCTGCAACCAGAAGACCGCGCGCGCGCCCGTGATGAACGTCAGCGAAGCCGAAGTGCTCAGCGCCATCGAAGATCTCAAGCATCTGAGCCTCGTGTTCGAAGGCAGCAGCAGCCGCGTGCCGCGCTTCGAGCACAACCTGAACCGCGTGCTCGGCGTGCCCACGCAGGCCGTCGCGCTGCTCACGGTGCTGCTGCTGCGCGGCGCGCAGACGGCCGCCGAACTGCGCCTGAATTCGGCGCGTCTGCATGGTTTCGCCGATGTGTCATCGGTGGAAGCGTTTCTCAGCGAACTCGCCGAACGCGAGCCGCCGCTCGTCGTCAAGCTGCCGCGCGCGCCGGGCGAACGCGAGAGCCGCTGGATGCATCTGCTCTGCGGCGAAGTCAGCCTGAGCGCGCCCGCCGCCTATGCGGGCGAGCGCGAAAGCGTGCCGGATGGCAGCGTTTCGTCGGAGGATTTCGAGGATTTGCGCGCCGATCATCAGCGTCTCGCCGATGAAGTCGCGCGCCTGCAGCAGCTCGTCGAACGCATGGCCGGTGAACTCGGCATCGCGATCGACAAGCTGGAGCCGTCGGAATAAGGCATCAACCAAAGCACGCACGATTGATTCGACATCCGAACCAATCGTGCGCGCTTGAAGAAGCGGCGCTTACTGCGCCTTGCGCGCCGCTTCGATAATCACGTCGGCCACCTGCTGCGGCTGGCCCACCATCGCCACGTGGCTCGCGTTCACGTGCGTGACCTTCGCGCCGATATGCTCGGCCATCTTCGCCTGCAATTGCGGATCGATCATGCGGTCGTGCGACGGAATCACAAAGTACGACGGACGGTCGCGCCACGCGGCCTGATCCACCTTCTGGTCGATACAGCCCGAGAACCACGGCGCCTGTGTGGCCGCGATCAGGCGGCGCTGGGCGACCGGCAGATCCTGCGCGAAGTCGTCGAGCACGGCCTCGGTCGAGAGCGTCAGATAACCCGCCGAATCCTTGCGCAGCGCGTTGGCCCACACGGGCGGCGGCAGCCCCTTCGTGATGTCGCTGATCGACTGGCCTTCGTCGGGCGCGAATGCCGCCACGTAGACGAGCGCCTTCACCTTGTCGTCGTTGCCCGCTTCGCTGATCACCATGCCCGCCCACGAATGGCCGACCAGCACGACCGGGCCCTTCTGCTGCTCGATCACGCGCTTCGTCGCGGCGGCGTCGTCGGCGAGCGAACTCAGCGGATTCTGCACCGCCACCACATGCAAACCGCGCGCTTCGAGCAGCGGAATCACCTTGTCCCAGCTTGAGCCGTCGGCGAACGCGCCGTGCACGAGCACGACGTTCTTGCCTTGCAGATCGGGCGAGATCGCGGGCTGCGCGGGCTGAGCCGCGTGCGCGGCGGGCAGCGCAAAGAGTCCGCCCAACAGGCCAGCGAACGCGAGGGAATTGCGAAGGAGACGAAGCATCGTCGAACTCCGTGGAATGAGTGTGGAAGAAAAGAAGGAGGCCGGAGGCGCGCGCGAACGCAGCGCGCCTCGCGGCGGCGTGGGCATTACGAGTGGGCGTAGATCGGTTCGAGGCCGACCTGATCGGCTTGCGCGCCCGAGAAGTCGTGCAGCGTGGCGTGCGCGGCCTTGACGCGCGAGCCCGAGGCCGAGCTGCCGCTCGTCACGCCGCCGAACGAGGTCTGCACGGCGTTGGCGTTGGCATTGGCTTCATGCGTCGGCGCGTTGGCCGAGGCAACGTCCTGGCTCGCGGCGATGCGCGCCAGCGCCGCCTGAAGGTGAACCGGATACTGGTTGTTGTCGCTCGACTGGCGATAGCCGGCTTGCTGAAGCTGGACCAGTTCCGCGCGCACCTGGGCGCGGGTGAGGCCTTGCTGGGCCGGCTGGGCGGCGAACGAGAGCGCGGGAACGGCAACGACGGCGGCAGCAACGAGGGTACGAACGAGGTTCATGATCAATCTCCAGTCGATGAGTGAGTGAGTCGGTCGGCGCACTGTTGTCTGTGTTCAACCTTGCGTTGGAGATATTTGAACCGCTGGACGTATCTGGCTTGTTTCCGTCGTCCCCCTTTATTGCAAGCGAGTTTTTCCCGCGGCGGCGCAGATACATTGCGGTACAAAACCGCGCGCCGCCGCGAGACGTTTCAGAACGTGTACGTGATCTTGCCGAAGGCCGTGCGGCCCAGCGAGTTGTAGCCGTAAGCGGTCGAATAGTCGCGATTGAACAGGTTCGAGAGCGTGGCCGAGATCGCGAGATGCGCGTTCACCTTGTACGAGGCGCGCAGATTCACCGTGGTGTACGACGGCAGATACGTGGTGTTGAACTGATCGTCGAAGGTCGAGCCACCGTAGAGCAGCGAAACGCCCGTGCTCAGCGCGTGCAGATGAAACTCGTCCCACGTGTGATCGATGCTCAGGTTCACGGTCTGACGCGGGCGCCGGTTCAGCCAAGTCTGATCGCTCACGTCCTGCGGATTGAGGATGCCCACCGCGAGACTGACCGGCGTGTTCGCCCCGAGCGTGCCCTTGTACGAGAGATCGAGGCCCTGAATATGCGCGCGGCCCACGTTCACGGGCAGGAAAGTCTGCGAATCGTAAGTGATGAGGTCGTGCACGCGCGTGTCGTAGAGCGCCGCCGTGAAGGTGCCGATCGAGGTCGTCGCGTCGAGCGCGACTTCGACCGTATCGCTGCGCTCGGGCTGCAGATTCGGATTCGCGTAGCCCGGATAGTAGAGGTCGTTGAACGTCGGCAGACGGAACGCGTTGCCGTACGAAACGCGCGCCGTATAGACCGGCGTGATCGCCCACGCGAGCGCCGCGTTGCCCGTGTTCACGCTCTGCCCTTGCACGACCTCGTGGCGGCCCGCAAGGAACAGCGTCCAGTCGCCGAGCATGAGCGACTGATGCATCGACACGGCGGAGTCGTTGCGCGCAGGCAGCCCGCTTGGCACTTCGACGGGCAGATACGCCTGCTCGCGCGTGAAGTCGTAGGCGAGCTTGGTCTCGCCCGAGAGCGCCTGCCCGAACAGCGTGTGGCCGGTTTCCTGATGCGTGATCGAAGTCGAGCTGCTCAGGCGCGTCGAATCGAACTCGTCGGTCGGAATGCCCGGATCGTTCGCGTAGATGAACTGGCGGTCATACGCGTAACCGAACGACTGGTCGAACTGCGTGGTCGGCGTGATGTCGAGATGGAACGCCACGCCCGTCGTGAGCTGATGATCGCGCTGGCGATCGGCGTAACCCGCGTTGTCGTACGAGAGATCCGACTGGTGATAGAGCGCGAAGGTCGAGATCGACCAGTTGTCGTGCGCATAGCCGAGGCGCGCGTCCAGATCCTGCGCGTGATACGGATTGCGGCCGTCCTCGTGGCCGTAGGCCCACGGCTTGGTCGCGTCGATGCCCGCCGTGTTGTAGTCGTGCAGGCCGAGCGAATACGTGAGCCCGCCGAGCGCCGCGAGCGGCCCGCTCGACGGCACGGTGCCCGAGGTGCGCAATTGCGTGTCGAAGGTCTTGTTCGAGCCGCCGCCGAACGACACCGTGGTCTGGTTCGGCTGATTCGAGGCGTGGCGCGTGAATAGTTGCACGACGCCGCCCACGGCATCCGCGCCAAACGAGGCGGCAGCCGGGCCCGAAATCACTTCCACGCGGTCGAACGCCGAGGTCGGCAGATCGGCCCACGCGGCCGTGCCCGTGGTCGCCGACCCCACGCGGATGCCGTCGATGAACACGGCCACCTGATTGGCCGCCGAGCCGCGAATGCTGACCGAAGCGGTCGCGCCGGGACCGCCGCTCTGCGACACGCTCACGCCGGGCAATGTGGCGAGCGCCTGCGTGATGCTCGGGTCGATGGGGTCGAGCCGGTCGAGATCGGTGCGCGTGAGCACCTGGGTGCTGGCGTAGCGCTGATCGAACGATTGCGGCAGATGCTGCGTGTCGCCGACGACGAGAATGTTCGGCAACGTTGCGTCGGCCTGGGTTGGTGAGGTGCCGGGTTCAGCGCTGACTTCAGCGCCTTGTTCCGCGCTTTGCGTGGACGTTTGCGCAACAGCGCCCTGCCAGGCGCAGGCGGCCATGGCGGTCGCGAGAACGAATTGACGATACTTCATGAGTAGACAGATCCAGAGGTCGAACTGTCCTTGCAACGGGCGGCCGCGCGGGCGGCGCGCGCGCATCGGGACACCCCGCCCTTTGCGGCTGCTTGGACCTCGGTCGATGGCAGGTCTCCTGGCTCGCGGGTCGCCGCCCGATGCCGGCCTTCCCGGTTTCCCAGTGGCCTTCGCTGGCATGGACTCGCCGCTCACAGTTGCGGGGACAGCCGCAGACTTCCGGCGTGCGCCGTTCGCGCGCCGTTACTGCGTTCCCTTTTGATCCCGTCGCCGGGAACCATCAGCGCGCGAGCGTAAAGGCGGCGCGTTCGGCGCGTCAACCTCCGGTGTGCCGGGCGATGCGAAAAAACGTCAAATGCGCGTCGCGGCTTTCATCCCCGTATTCATCGGCTCATTCGAGCGGGAAACCCTGTTTGAAGGTCTGACGCAGGAAATCGGCGAACAAGGTCACGGCGCGCGGCACGTGCGCGCCATAGGGCCGCACCACGTGCAACTGCGACGCGAACGCCCCCACGGGCCGCCACGCAGGCAGCAGCACGACGAGCTTGCCCGCCTGCAACGCGGCCTGCGCGCTGAAATCGGGCAACAGCGCGATGCCCAGATGTTCGAGCGCGGCGTCGCGCAGCGCCTCGCTGTTATTGGCCGACACCGGCCCGTTCACGGTCACGTTCACGCGCGACTGCTCGGCGCGCCGTCCCGCTTTCTCGAACGACCACGCGCCCGACCCGAGCGTGCGCGGATAGTAGAGACAATCGTGCTGCGCGAGATCGGCGGGCGTTTGCGGCGTGCCGCGCAGCTTCAGATAGGCGCGCGTGGCGACGATCACCGAGCGCGTATCGCAGAGCTTGAACGCCACGTGCGTTTCCGGCACCTGCGCGCTGTGGCGGATCGCGAGATCGAAACCTTCGCTCGCAATCGACGTGAGCCGGTCGGACAGTTCAAGCTGCACGCGCACTTCGGGATTCGCGCGCGCGAACTGCGCGAGGCGCGGCACCAGCTGCTGCCGCGCGAAGGCCACGGGCGCGGTCACGCGCACCGTGCCGCGCGCGATATCGGCCATTTCGCGCACGCTCGCGAAACTCGTGGCGATGCGCTCGAACTCCGCGCGCGTGTCCTCCACCAGCCGCAATCCCGCCTCCGTGAAGCGCACGCTGCGCGTGGTGCGCTGCACCAGCGCGACGCCCGCCACGCGTTCGAGTTCGGCGATGCGCTGGCTCATCGCGGCCTTGCTCACGCCGAGGCGCGCGGCGGCCGCCGTATAACTGCCCTGCGCCGCCAGCACGTTCAGCCAGTGCAAATGGGTCCAGAGTGCTTCGACGTTCTGTGTATCCACGAAAAGACTCCTGCCCCGAATACTCAACGATGCGCCGATGATAGCACCGCGCCCGCGCATCTTTCAGCGTTGCGCATGGCGATTGTTCACACTGGAAAACAATCAATTCAGCCGCCGTGTCTTTGCAGACGCCGGGCGGCTCCGTACACTGGCCGTCACAGTGATGCTCAACCGACACTCAATAGCGAGGAGATGACATGCAGGCCTTCACCGATTCCGCGGACGTAGTCAACTACATTGGCGGCAAGCGCGAGCGCGGCGCGGGCGACCGCACGCAGCCCGTCTTCAATCCGGCGACGGGTGCGGCCGCGCGCCGTCTCGTGCTGGGCGAAGTCGCCGATGTCGACGCCGCCGTCACGAGCGCGAAAGCCGCGTTCCCGGCCTGGCGCGACACGCCGCCGATCCGCCGCGCGCGCGTCATGCTGCGCTTCCTCGAACTGATGAACCGCCACAAGGACGAACTCGCCGCCATCATCACGGCCGAGCACGGCAAGGTGTTCGCCGACGCGCAAGGCGAAGTCGCGCGCGGCATCGACGTGATCGAATTCGCCTGCGGCATTCCGCAACTGCTCAAGGGCGACTACACCGAGCAGGTCTCCACGGGCATGGACAACTGGACCGTGCGCCAGCCGCTGGGCGTGGTCGCGGGCATCACGCCGTTCAACTTCCCGTGCATGGTGCCGTGCTGGATGTTCCCGGTCGCGCTCGCGGCGGGCTGCACGTTCGTGCTCAAGCCGAGCGAGCGCGATCCGTCGGCCGCGCTGTTCATGGCGCGCCTGCTGACCGAAGCGGGCCTGCCGGACGGCGTGTTCAACGTCGTGCAGGGCGACAAGGTCGTGGTCGACGCGCTGATCGCGCATCGCGACGTGAAGGCCGTGAGCTTCGTCGGCAGCACGCCGATCGCGAACTACATCTACGAAACGGGCGCAAAGCACGGCAAGCGCGTGCAGGCGCTCGGCGGCGCGAAGAATCACATGGTCGTGATGCCCGACGCCGATCTCGACCAGGCCGTCGACGCGCTGATCGGCGCGGCCTACGGTTCGGCGGGCGAGCGCTGCATGGCGATCTCGGTGGCGGTGCTGGTCGGCGACGTGGCCGACAAGATCGTGCCGCGTCTGGCCGAGCGCGCGCGCACGCTCAAGGTGAAAAACGGCATGGAAGCCGACGCCGAGATGGGCCCGATCGTCACGAAGCAGGCGCTGGAGCGCATCGAAGGCTATATCGCCACCGGTATCGAAGAAGGCGCGAAGCTCGTCGTGGACGGACGCGGCCTCAAGGTGCCGGGCCACGAAGACGGCTTCTTCACGGGCGGCACGCTGTTCGACGACGTCACGCCCGAAATGCGTATCTACAAGGAAGAAATCTTCGGCCCGGTGCTCGCCTGCGTGCGCGTGAAGGACTTCTCGGAAGCGGTGCAACTGATCAACGATCACGAGTTCGGCAACGGCGTGGCCTGCTTCACGCGTGACGGCAACGTGGCCCGCGAGTTCGGCCGCCAGATCGAAGTGGGCATGGTCGGCATCAACGTGCCGATTCCGGTGCCGATGGCGTGGCACGGCTTCGGCGGCTGGAAGCGCAGCCTGTTCGGCGACATGCACGCGTATGGCGAGGAAGGCGTGCGCTTCTACACGAAGCAGAAGTCGATCATGCAGCGCTGGCCGGAAAGCACCGAAAAGGGTGCGGAGTTCACCATGCCGGTCGCGAAGTGACGCATTGATTCGATAGCGATATCGTCCTTATATCGTTCGGATATCGAATCAATTAGCCAACCGCGCCGCCGTTCCGCTTCTTGCGGACGGCGGCGCGGTTTTTTTGCGCGCATGGGGCGGGCTTTTCGGGCGCTTTGGGCTTTAGCGCTGCTCGCCGCCGCGCCGCGTGCGGCAATTCCACAACGCGTGGATGACGCGGCGCTCACCGGTGAGTCGCCGCCCGTCGAATCTCGTGGCCGGTTAAGCGCGCTACGCCACACGCGTCCGCTTCACGCGCCCTTCTGCGCCACGGCGGCGGCCAGCGCGAGCAATTGCTGCGCGCGCAGGATCACGGGGCGATCGACCATCTTGCCGTCGACGGTAATCGCGCCCGCCTGGGCCTCGCGCGCGGCTTGCGCCACGCGTGCGGCCCAGGCGAGTTCTGCTTCGCTCGGCCGATAGCAGCGATGCACGGCCTCGATCTGCTTCGGATGGATGCAGAGCTTTGCGCCGAAACCGAGCCGCTTGCCGTTGAGCGCATCGCGCTCGATGCGCGCGAGATCCTGAATGTCGGGCGTCACGCCGTCGACGGGCGCTTCGATACCCGCGACGCGCGAGATCAGCGCGAGTTGCGAGCGATAGTGATTGAGCGGTTCGCCGTCGTCGGGCATGCCCATTTCGGCGATGAAATCGAGCGTGCCGAACATCAGGCGCTTCACGAACGGCGCGCGCGCGATCTCCATCGCGTTCCACATGCCGAGCGCACTTTCGATCAGCGGAAACACCGGCACGCGGCGGCGCGCGAGCGCGATGGCCGCGCTCACGTCGGCGGCCTGTTCGGCCTTCGGCAGCACGATGCCCGCGACGCCGTCGAGCGCGCCGAGTTTCGCGTCGGCTTCGAACCACGGCGTGGCGCGGCCGTTGATGCGCACCAGCACGGGATGCCGACGCGAGACCCAGTTCGCGATGTTCTCGCGCGCGGCGTCCTTCGCGGCGGGCTCGACCGCATCTTCGAGGTCGATGATGACGGCGTCCGCGCCGCTCGCGAGCGCGCGCTCGAAACGCTCCGGCCGGCTGCCCGGCACGAACAGGAACGATTGCGGCGAGAACGCGGCGCGGGCGGCGTCGTCGCGAACGGGCGGCGCGGTGTTGGGCTCAAAGTGCATCGGCAAGCTCCGGCACAGCCGTGAACAGATCGCCGACGAGACCGTAATCGGCGACGGTGAAGATCGGCGCTTCTTCGTCCTTGTTGATCGCGACGATCACCTTCGAGTCTTTCATGCCTGCCAGATGTTGAATCGCGCCGGAAATACCAACGGCCACATAAAGCTGCGGCGCGACGATCTTGCCGGTTTGTCCAACCTGATAATCGTTCGGCACATAGCCTGCGTCGACGGCAGCGCGCGATGCGCCGAGCGCGGCGTTGAGTTTATCGGCGAGCGGTTCGAGCACCTTCGTGTAGTTCTCGCCGCTGCCCAGACCGCGACCACCCGAGACGATGATCTTCGCGCTCGTGAGTTCGGGGCGGTCGAGTTTCGTGACTTCGCGATTGATGAATCGCGCTTTGCCGTTGTCGGCTGCTGCTTCGATTTTTTCGATTGAAGCGCTGCCGCCTTCCGCCGCGACTGCATCGAATGCCGTGGTGCGAACCGTGATCACCTTGATCGCGTCTTGCGATTGCACGGTCGCGATTGCGTTACCGGCGTAAATCGGACGCTCGAATGTATCGGCATTCTCGACCGCGGTGATATCGCTGATCTGCGCGACGTCGAGTTTCGCGGCGATACGCGGCGTCACGTTTTTCCCGCTCGCCGTAGCGGGCGCGAGAATATGCGAATACTGCTTCGCGATGGAAAGAACCGTCGCTTCGATGTTTTCCGCAAGACCTTGTTCGAGTTGCGGCGCATCGGCGAGAAAGACTTTGCCAACGCCGACGATTTTCGCCGCCGCATCCGCCGCCGCTTGCGCGTTATGGCCCGCGATCAGCACATGCACATCGCCGCCAATTTTCTGCGCCGCTGCAACCGTATTCAGCGTTGCGGATTTGATCGACTGATTGTCGTGTTCTGCAATTACCAGATTCGTCATTTTCGATTCGCTCCTCACAGCACCTTGGCTTCGGTCTTCAGCTTCTCGACCAGCGTCTTCACGTCAGGCACCTTCACGCCTGCGCTGCGCTTGGGCGGTTCCGAAACCTTCAGCGTTTTCAAACGCGGAGCGACATCGACACCGAGATCGGCGGGCGTGATCGTTTCGAGCGGCTTCTTCTTCGCCTTCATGATATTCGGCAGCGTGACGTAGCGCGGCTCGTTCAGACGCAGATCGGTGGTGACCACTGCTGGCAACGTCAGCGACAAAGTTTCCGCGCCGCCATCGACTTCACGCGCGACCGTGGCTTTACCATCCGCCATCGTGATCTTCGAAGCGAACGTCGCTTGCGGCAGATCCGCCAAAGCCGCAAGCATCTGGCCGGTCTGATTCGAATCGTCGTCGATGGCCTGCTTGCCGAGAATCACCAGCGAAGGCTGTTCTTTATCGACGAGCGCTTTTAGCAATTTCGCCACGGCCAGCGGCTGCAAATCCTCATTCGATTCGATCAGCACGGCACGATCCGCGCCAATCGCCAACGCGGTGCGCAGCGTTTCCTGCGCCTGCGAAACGCCAGCGGAAACCGCGATCACTTCCGTCGCGATCCCCGCTTCCTTCAAGCGCACCGCTTCCTCAACCGCAATTTCATCGAACGGATTCATCGACATTTTCACGTTCGCGATATCCACGCCCGTGCCGTCCGACTTCACACGAACCTTCACGTTGTAATCGACCACGCGTTTGACCGGCACCACGATTTTCACTTTCGATCTCCTCCGTTGCATCATTCGAATTGCACGATTGACGCATTACACGTGGGATCGGCGAAATCGGCCACTATCGATTAACTCTACCGGTCATAGCCCAGACCTATTGGCGAGGTCTACGCAAGGCGTCAACCCGGTTTCAACCCCGCAATTCACGACGCAGAATCTTGCCCGTCACGGTCTTCGGCAACTCGTCGATGATCGTCACGATGCGCGGGTATTTATACGCCGCCATCCGCTCCTTGCAGTACGCCGCGAGTTCGTCGGGCGTGACGCTCGCGCCGGGCTTGAGGCTCACCACGGCCTTCACGGTCTCGCCGCGATAACTGTCCGGCACGCCCACCACGGCCGCCTCGCGCACGGCCGGATGTGTGTACAGCACGTCCTCCACCTCGCGCGGCCAGACCTTGTAGCCGCCCGCGTTGATCATGTCCTTCTTGCGGTCGACGAGATAGAACCAGCCCTGCGCGTCCATGAAGCCCACGTCGCCGGTGCGGAAGTAACCGTCGACAATCGCCTTCGCGCTTTCCTGCGGCTTGTTCCAGTAGCCCGGCACGATCATCGGCCCGCGCGAAATGATCTCGCCCACTTCGCCCGCAGGAAGCGGCTGGCCCGTGTCGTCGCCGATATACGACTCCACGTTGAACGCGGGCACGCCGATCGCCAGCGTGCCCGACGCGGTATCGACGGGCGCTTCGCTGCCGACCGGCACCACGTGCGTGGGCGAATTCGTTTCGGTGAGACCGTAGCCGTTGTGGATGTAGTGGCCGAAGCGCGAGCGGAACGCCTCAATCACGCTCGGCGGAATCGGCGCGCCGCCCGAGTAAATGCGGCGCAGCGAGGCGAAATGCTCGCGCGTCGCACGCGGATGATTCATCAGCGCGATAAACACCGTGATCGCGCCGATGGTGAATTCCGGCTTGTGCTCGGCGATGGCGTCGAGCATCACACCCGGCTCGAAGCGGAACGCCAGCACGAGCGGCGCCGCGCAGATGAAGGCCGCGCCCACGTGGCCGACGAGGCCCGTGATATGAAAGAGTGGCGCCACGCCGAGCAGCGGCGCGCCTTCGCGCAAGCCGACCCAGTCGCGATACACCTGCGCGTTGAAGGCCACGTTGCCGTGCGTGTTCATCGCGCCCTTCGGCACGCCCGTGGTGCCCGAGGTGTAGACGAGCATCGCGATGTCGTCGCTATGCAGTTCGATCGCGGGCGGTGTTTGTCCGCGATACGCTTCGATCACGGTGCGGAGGTCTTCGGCGTCGTCTCGCGTTTGCGCTTCGTGCGCGCGGCTCATGCCCGCAAACAAACGCTCGTCGTTGCGCTGCTGATAATCGAGCGCCGATGTCGTCATCACGCGTGGGTTCACGCGTGCGCGCTCTTCGATTTCGCCGCGCGCCACGCGCGCGTCTTCCTCGGCCAATAGCGGACGCACCACTTCATCGTGCAGCACGCCATGACAGACGAGCAGACGCGCGCCCGAATCCGCGAGCAGCACGCGCAATTCGCGCGCGCGATTCATCGGATTGACGGGCACTGCAATCGCACCGAGCTTCCACGCGGCCACCAGCGCGATCACGAATGCAGGCACGTTTTGCAGATAGATCGCCACGCGTTCGCCGCGCGCGATGCCGCGCTCGCGCCACGCACAGGCGAGCGCGTCCGATTGCGCATCGAGTTCGGCATAAGTGAGCGCGCCGTCGAAATACAGCAGCGCGGGCCGCTCGGGCGCGCGCGCCACGGCGGCGCGAAAGAGACTCAAGGCATCGCCGTATTGCTGGTCGATGGTGGCCGTGTGACCCGCCGCATAATGCGCGAGCCACGGTTTGCTTTCATAGGGCGTCATGGGCGCTCCAGCACATCCAGCAAAAAGCGGCCGCCGCGCGGCGATTGCGCCGCGCGAGCGGACCGGCTCTCAATGAATCGACGAAGGACGAAGCAGCGTTCGCGATGCAGGCGATGCTACGCCTACTTCACCACCACCGGATTCACCGGCGCGCCGCTGCCGTTCACCACTTTCAGCGGCGCGGCGGTGTAGAGGAAATTCCACTGGCCGTCCTCGGCGCAATCGGCGGCGAGCGGATCGAGCTGAGCGATCTCGGTGAGCGTCACGCCCAGATTGCGCATCAGCGCGTTATGCAGCGGCAGCGCCACGCCCGACACCGGATCGACGGTCACTTCGTTTGCAATCGTGTCGGTGACGAGATTCGGAATCTCCATGCGCTGGAACCACTCGACGAGTTCGCGGCTATACGTGAGCCCCGGCTCGACGAAGTTCTGATAGAACTCGGCCTGATCGCGTTCGTAGAAGGAGCCGATCCAGCCCGTGCGCACGACGAGAATGTCGCGCTTCTCGATCTGCACGCCCTGCGCCTTCGCGGCCGCGAGCAGGTCTTCGTGCGTGAAGGTTTCGCCCGGATCGAGCACGGCCTTGCCGCGATGGCGCGCCATGTCGATCAGCACGCCACGCCCCACCACGCCGCGCTCGGCGATGGGCAGCACGCTCGCCTTCTCCAGACCGCCGATGGTCGACTTCGCGTCGTAGCCGTTCCAGAGCTGATCGTCGTACCAGACGTGCCCGAGCGCGTCGTACTGCGTCGAGCCTTGCAGATACATGATCATCATGTCGTCGGCGTATTCGGCGAGCCCCGGAAACAGCGGGCCTTTCCCGCACATGTAATGGCCCTTGTCCATCACGTTCATGCGGCGCGCCTGCGAACGCCCCGGCCAGACCGGATCGCCCTTCGGATGCCCCATCTGGATCTGCAGCGTGAAGGTCTTGCCCGATCGCACCGACGCCACGCCGCGCAACACCTCGGCCTGCGTCAGATAGTTGAGCGAGCCCACTTCGTCGTCGCTGCCCCACTTGCCCCAATTCTTCGGCGAATCCTGCAGCAGCTCGGCCACTTCGGGAACGTTCTTCGACTCCATGCGTTGTCTCCTTTCTTCTCACACGTTGATGGGTGATGCAGATGGAACGACGCGAACGCGGCTCGCGTTCGGGGTGCCGAAATAAATCGCACGACCGTGCTGCAAAGTCAACCGGGAAAAACAGCAGGCGCAGAAAAGCGCGTTCCTGCACATCATGGATGGTCGGCGACATCTCACTCATACGCGGCGCGCTGAATCCTCGATGCATGGATTCGTTGTCTCCACGCCGCGATTCAACGCGCATTGCGAACCGGCGCACGTCGGTGCGTGCCGCGAGGCCTCCCATGAACGAACGCGAGTATCTGGACGATCTGCATCGAAAGTGGGCGCGCGCAACGTCCCGCGCGGCATTCGCACGCCCGCACGTTCAGCGGCGTTTCGTCGATACGTGGTGACGCGCGAACATTCACTCAAGGAGCAATGGCAATGAATCCAGGCAGCAAAGAGAGCGCCGAGGGCGAAGGCCTCGTCCAGATCGCGATCGCCGACGGCGTCGCCGACGTGCGGCTCAATCGCGCGGAAAAGATGAACGCGCTGAGCCCCGGCATGTTCGCGGCGCTGATCGCGGCGGGCGAGCGGCTCGCGAACGAAGCCGATCTGCGCGCCGTCGTGCTCTCGGGCAACGGCAAGGCGTTCTGCGCGGGCCTCGACATGCAGAGCATGGCCGCGCTCGCGCAGACCACGCGCACGACGCCCATCGCCGTGCGCACGCGCGGCCTGAGCAACGACTTCCAGTACATCTGCACGCTATGGCGCGAGCTGCCGGTGCCGGTGATCGCGGCGGTGCACGGCGTGGCGTTCGGCGGCGGCCTGCAACTCGCGCTGGGCGCGGACATGCGCTACGTGACGCCCGACGCGCGGCTCTCCGTGATGGAGATGAAGTGGGGCCTCGTGCCCGACATGGGCGGCATGGTCCTCACACGCGACCTCGTGCGCGACGACCGTCTGCGCGAACTGATCTACACCGCGCGCATCGTCGCGGGACCGGAGGCGGTCGAGATCGGCCTCGCCACGCGCGTAACCGACGATCCGCTCGCGCTTGCGCTGCAAACGGCGCGTGAAATCGCGCAGAGAAGTCCCGATGCGATCCGCGCCGCGAAGCGTCTGCTGCACGTCGCGTCGCGCGGCGACGCGGCCACCACGCTGATCGCCGAATCGGTCGAGCAGGATGCGCTGATCGGCGGCGCGAATCAGCGCGAAGCCGTGCTCGCGAACGTCGAACAACGCGCGCCGCGCTTCGCCGCGGCCACGCAGCATCGTGTGGGAGAACCGTCATGAACGCCCCGCAATTCGAAACGCTGCGCTACGAAGTTGAGCACGGCATCGCCACCATCACGCTGCATCGGCCCGAGAAGCTCAACGCGTTCACGGCGACGATGATGCAGGAACTGATCGCCGCCTTCGACGCCACCGACGCCGACGACGCGGTGCGCTGCGTGATCGTCACCGGTTCGGGGCGCGCGTTCTGCGCGGGCGCGGACCTCTCGTCGGGCGGCGAAACCTTCGACTATGC
Source organism: Paraburkholderia tropica (assembly GCF_914484835.1). GTDB lineage: Bacteria > Pseudomonadota > Gammaproteobacteria > Burkholderiales > Burkholderiaceae > Paraburkholderia > Paraburkholderia tropica_A. Next base: position 188,615 of record NZ_CAJZAR010000062.1, on the reverse strand, counting down.
GAAGCGCCTCGGCACGAGCGTGGACACCGTGCATCGCGACGGTGGCGGCCGCGTCGCGCTGCGCATCTTCCGCAGCCTCAAGCCGGTGATCGGCGCGATCAACGGCGCGGCGGTCGGCATCGGCGTGACCATGCAGTTGCCGATGGATATCCGCCTCGCGTCCGCCGACGCGAAATTCGGCTTCGTGTTCGGGCGGCGCGGCATCACGCCCGAAGCGGCTTCGTCGTGGTTTCTGTCGCGCGTGGTGGGGATCTCGTCGGCGCTCGAATGGTGCTTCACGGGGCGCGTGTTCAGCGCGCAGGAAGCGCTGGAGCGCGGGCTCGTGCGTTCCGTGCATGCCGCCGACGACTTGCTGCCCGCAGCCTACGCGCTCGCACGCGAAATCGCCGACAACGTTGCGCCGGTCTCCGCTGCCATCGCCCGGCAGATGATCTGGCGGATGGCGGGCGCGCAGCATCCGATGGAAGCGCATCGGCTCGACAGCCGCGCGATTCAGTCGCGCGGGCGCTCGGCGGATGCGGCCGAAGGCGTGAGCGCGTTCCTCGAAAAGCGCCCCGCTGCGTTTCCCAATCGCGTCTCCACCGACATGCCGGACTTCTTCGACTGGCAGAGCGAGCCGCCGTTTATCTGAGCGTCGCGCGCGCTTGGTGCACAGCCGCGCTGCGCCCTCACGCTCTACTTCACGCGCGCCACCACCACATCAGCGAACCCACCAGGACGCCCGCCGCCATGAAGTTGGCGACGGTCGTCAGCGACTGCCGCGCGCCGTACGGCTTGCGTGTGAGCCACTGCACGCCGATAAACAACAGCGCGGAGGTCAATCCCCAGCCCAGCACACCATGAAGAAGGATGAATCGCAGCACGCGTGCCTCATCGAGCGTTTCGTTGGGCGCTATTTTCGTACAGACCCTGAAAACGCGCGCGGAACCCTGACTCGCGCACGCGGTCCCTTTCAAGTACCCTACGACCTGCCCGCAGGGCACGCGCCGCGCGCGGCGCTCGTTTCAACGCTTGAAAAGGAACCTGCATTACCCCATGACCGTGCATGAAATCTGGTTTGCGCCGCTGGTTGGCGCGCTCGTCTTGCTGGCCGCCGCGTTCACTGTGGCCGCCATCGTTCACTTCCTGCTGTTTCGCGTGGTCGCGCGTCTCGCGCGGCGCTCCACCACCCGCATCGACGACGCCCTGTTCGAATTCGGCGCCTTCAAATGGCTCAGCCGCGTGGCGCCCTTCGTCGTCATCAAGCTGGGGATCGGCATGGTGCCGGGCCTGCCCGACAACGCGCTGCAACTCGCCGACAAGATCGTCTTCGCGCTCATCGTCTTCCTCGTCACGATGACGATCAGCGCCACGCTCTCCGCGCTCGAATTCAGCCATCGCACGGCGCGCCAGGATCAGCCGCGCCTCTCGCTCAAGGGCGCGATGCAGCTCGTCAAGCTCGTGATGTTCATCACCGCGGCGCTGGTCGTGATCGGCGACGCCACCGGCAAGCAGATCGGCCTGCTGCTCTCGGGTATCGGCGCGATGTCGGCGGTACTCATGCTGATTTTCAAGGACACGCTGCTCGGGCTCGTCGCGGGCGTGCAGCTGTCGTCGAACGACATGCTGCGCATCGGCGACTGGATCACGCTGCCGAGCGCGGGCGCGGACGGCACCGTCATCGACATCACGCTGAACACGGTGAAGGTCGCGAACTTCGACAACACCATCATCACGATTCCCACCTGGAAGCTCATCACCGAGAGCTACCAGAACTGGCGCGGCATGACGGAGTCGGGCGGGCGGCGCATCAAGCGCGCGCTCGCGCTCGACGCGACCAGCGTGCGTTTTCTCGGCGCCGATGAAATCGCGCGGCTCGAACGTCTCACGCTGCTCACGGATTATCTGCACGACAAGCGCCACGCGCTGACGCAGTTCAACGGCGCGCTCGGCAGCGCGGGCGACTGCTCGGCGAACCGGCGTCAGCTCACCAATCTCGGCACGTTTCGCGCCTACGTGCAGCAGTATCTCGAACGCCACCCGCAGATTCACCACGAGATGACCTGCATGGTGCGGCAACTGGCGAGCGGCGCCGACGGCATTCCGCTCGAACTCTATTGCTTCACCAACACCACGACGTGGAGCGATTACGAGGCGATTCAGGCCGACCTGTTCGATCACCTGATCGCCGTGCTGCCCGAGTTCGGCTTGCGGGTTTATCAGCAGCCGTCGGGCTTCGATATGCAGCAGGGTTTGCGCGTCGCGCGCGCAGCATCCGTGGAATCCGTGAAATCCGCGGAATCGATCGCCGCGTAATTCACGTGGCGATCGAAGGACCTGGCGATCAGGCCGGCACGCGCGGCGTTTCGGTCTGACCGGTCGCGCCGGTCGTCAGTTCGTCGCGATCCGACTCCGGCACCTCGCCCGCGCGGCGATGAATATCGTGCGTGACAAAACCCTGTTCGCGGCTAGGCACCGCGAACCAGTCTGGATGCGCGAACGACGCGCGGATATCCTCGAGTCCGCTCGCCCAGTGCTCCTCCATCGTATCGACGCTGAACTCGTAATCCTTGTAGTGGCCTTCATACGGTTTGTTCTTGTAGATCAGATGCACCACGTTGATCGACGAACCGTCGGCCACGCGTTCGGCGAGACGGAACAGCGGATCGCTGCGGCGCGTTTCGGGCGGCACGTGTTCGAGCAGTTCCTTGATGAAGCGTGCGTGCTTCTGGCGGTCGGCGAGCATGTTCGTGATCGCGCGCGTGCGGCTCGAATACTGAATGTCCTTCGCGCGTTCGGCCACGTCGAGAAAGTCGGCGGGCACGTTGCCGTTCGCGCTCCATAGATCGACCTGAAACACCAGCGTGTCCTTGTGATCGGCCTCGCGCAGCACTTCGGTCAGCGGCGTGTTCGAGACGAGGCCGCCGTCCCAGTAGAATTCGCCGTCGATCTCCACGGCCGGAAAACCCGGCGGCAGCGCGCCCGACGCCATGAAATGCTCGGGTTCGAGCCGCATCTTCGCGTTGTCGAAATAGACGAGATTGCCGCTGCGCACGTTCACCGCGCCGACCGAGACGCGGATCGGCCCGTCGTTGATGCGGTCGAAATCGGCGAAACGTTGCAGCGTGGCCTTGAGCGCGGCCGTGTCGTAATAGCTCACGGCCGTGGGCGGCGCCTTGTGCCAGCCCGCCACCGGCAGCGGCAGGCGCGGCGCGAAGAAGCCCGGCTGGCCTTCGGTGAGCGCGCGGCTCGCGGCCCACATGCTGGCCCAGCGGCGCGACAGCGCCTGATGGCCGAACATCGGCAGCGCCAGCGCGCCGAGATTGCCGAACCAGTCGAGCGGATGGCAGATCGACGCCCAGAATCCGCGCAACGCTTCGACGCGTTTCGCCGGTTCGTTGCCCGCGATGATCGCCGTGTTGAGCGCGCCGATCGACACGCCCGCGATCCGGTGCGGCTCCACGCCCGCCTGGGCGAGCCCTTCGAACACCCCGGCCTGATACGAGCCGAGCGCGCCGCCGCCCTGTAAAACAAGGGCGATTTCGTCGTAGCGCGGCAGCTCGATCGGCTTGCGCTCCTTGCGTGCGATGGCGTCGTTTTTCGTGCTGCTGCGCATACGTTCTCCTCGCGTGAATTAGTGCATCGACCAGCCGTGCGTGACGAGCACCGACTGCCCCGTCAACGCCGCCGACTCGAAACCGGCGAGGAACGCCACCGTGTTCGCCACGTCGTCGAGCGTGGTGAATTCGCCGTCGACGGTGTCCTTGAGCATGACGTTCTTGACCACTTCATCTTCGGAGATGCCCAGCGCCTTCGCCTGCTCGGGAATCTGCTTGTCGACGAGCGGCGTGCGCACGAAGCCGGGGCACACCACGTTCGCGCGCACGCCGCGCGGGCCGCCTTCCTTCGCCACCACGCGCGCGAGGCCGAGCAGGCCGTGCTTCGCGGTCACGTAGGCCGACTTGAGCTTCGACGCCTCGTGCGAATGCACCGAACCCATATAGACGATCGAGCCGCCCTTGCCGCTGCCGTACATGTGCTTGAGCACGGCCTTGGTGGTCAGAAACGCGCCGTCCAGATGGATCGCGAGCATCTTCTTCCAGTCGGCGAACGGGAAGTCCTCGACCGGGCTGATGATCTGGATGCCCGCGTTCGACACCAGCACGTCGATGCCGCCGAACACCTTCACGGCTTCCTCGATGCCCGCGTTCACCGCTTCTTCGTTGGTCACGTCCATCGCCACGGCGAGCGCCTTGCCGCCGGCCGACACGATGCTGTCGGCGACCTTGCCCGCTGCCGCGAGGTTGAGGTCGGCAATCACGACCGCCGCGCCCTGGCTCGCGAAGGTGCGCGCGCAATGTTCGCCGATGCCGCTCGCGGCCCCCGTGATGACTGCAACCTTGTTCTTCAACGACATAAGTAATCCTTAATTGTTTAGACAAATGTAAAAGATGCGTCGCGCATCAGGCCACTTCGGCTTCGCGTTCGTCGAGGCCGGTCTGGCGCGTGGGTGCGGCGGAATCGGCGTGACTGGCCGGCTCAGCGAGATAGTCGTACGCCACTTCGCCGATATCGAGCGTGAGGTCGGCGATCACGTGACGCGCGCCCACCACGCGGCGCACCGGCAGATCGGCGACCGGCGCGAGCGCGTGCGGATGCAGTTCGATGGCGGCCGGGCCGCTCCATGCGCCATGCACCGTCACGTCGCGCAGATAGAAGCGCACGAGTTCGCAGATGCGCGCGCTGCCGTCGACGTGCGGAATCACCTTGAGCAGATAGTTGGGCGTGTCGGCGAGCTTGCGGCGCTCGTCTTCGTTGTTGAGCACGTGATGCTTGTAGCCCATCGTGCCGGTCGCGATGCGCTGCGTGCCGTAGTCGAGCGTGCCGAGCAGCGTGTCGTTGCCGTCCACGCCGAGCACCGGGCGCGCGAGTTTCTTCGGGAAGCCCCAGATTTCACGGCCGCCCGCGATCGGACCTTCGTCGTCGAGATACATCGAATGCGTGTAGTTGCCGAGACGCCCTTGCGGGTCGCGCACCGAGACGACCTGGCCGCTTTCGGTGTAATCGCCGAAACCCGAGGAATCGGGCATGCGGATGAATTCGTAATGGACGAGATTGTTTTCCGGCTTGAGCGGCTCCGGCACGATCGCACGCAGCGCGTCGGGGTCGGTCTCGTAGGAAATGATGAAGTACTCGCGGTTCACGAAGCGGAACGGCGGACGCGGGTACGCGGGATTGTGCACGGGCATCGCGAAGGCTTCGCGGCGGATTTTGGCTAGATCCATTCTGTCCTCATGGCTGGGCTGCGGTAAAACGTCGCGACTCATGATAGAGGCAAACGGTGACGCGTTCGCATTTTTGGAGAATAAACACCGTTGCGATTCCGTTAATTAACAAGCTATCTGAAAGCATTAATTAACAGTTCGATTTTTTATGAGACGCAGTGGCGATTCCGAAGGCCTTTCTTCATCGGCTTTTCACGGCATGGCTGTAAGCGGCAAACCACACAATCGGCTTACAGAACGAATTACGCAATAGATTGATGCCAAACGTTGCAATGAAGCGGCGCGTCCAGTGCTCGCATTGAATCGGTGCATGAAACCGGCGCGCAAACTGAAGGGAAAAATGAAACAGGCGCATCGCGCAACGGTTCGAACGACCGTGCGGCGAAGCGCCTGTGAGATAGCGGACTGGGCTGAGCCGGTCAGAAGTTGTACTGCACGTAGATCTGGCTGAAGTTGATGCCGGGATTCGGATGCTTGAGCCCGGCGTTCGACAGATGCTGGAAGCGCAAGCCCGCCTGATAGTTCTGGTGCTCGCCGAAGATCGCGCCCACGCCTACCATATCCGCGAACTGAAACGACGACGAGAAGCTACGGTCCGGCGTTTCGTCGACGTGCGAAAGCAGCCGCACGCCCACGCCCGCTTCGATAAACGGGCGGATAAAGCCGGAATTCTTCACGAAACGGAAGACCGGCGTAAAGCCGAACTCCCAGATGTTCGCGTGCGAGGCCGGGCTTTCCTGCATGTCCCAGTACGCCACGTGGCCTTCGCCCACCACGGTAAAGTGATAGCCGCCGATCTCCCACCAATGCCAGCCCGGATCCCACACGATGCCGAGATCCGCTTTCTTCACGTCATGATCCGCAACGCCGCCCGCGAACTGAATGCCCCATTGATCGGCGTGCGCCGCCGTCGAGCCCGCGAGCAGTCCTGCGAAGAGAACCGCCGCCGGCAGCTTTCGTTTTCGCATTTCTTCTCTCTTTCGTTATTCGATTGCCCATCCACGCAATCCTTGAATCGGGAAAGCGCCGAATCGAATGCCCGCGGATTATAAGAGCGGAATCAGCTTTGTTAACGTTGCATGAACGCAATGAATTATTACCAAAACTCGCTCAATTCTTTCAAACGCAAATCGCAATGCGTTATTGCGCGGCACGAAATAAATTGGATAAAAAAAGACCTCCGCTTTGCGCAAGCGGAGGTCAAGTCGGTTTGGAGACCAGCATCGTTCATCGCCTGAACGACGCGGGCAAATCTTAATGCGCGAAGCGCTTGCGATAAACGCGGTAGTGCGCATCAAACCTTTTCGAATGCAGCACCAATGCATATGCGATGCCGGTCACGTCGCGTGGATCAGCGCATTGCGTTCGCGAGGCTTTTGAATTCCACGCGCCGGATGATGCGGCTTTCCTGCGCGACGATCAAATGCGCGGATGCCTGCAAATACGCGGGCCAATGCGGATCGGCATCGCGCGCGGTGCGGCGCGCATCGTAATCGGCAATGCTCTCGTAAGCCCACAGATGCACGACCTGATTCAGCGCGCCAATGTCGCTCATATAAAAACCCGCGGGCGCGCCCAGATACTTCAACTGGATCGGCATGGCGAGGCGGTCGAATACGTCGATGAATTCCGCCATGCCGCGCGGACGGATCGTGTAGATGCGGTGATCGATAAACGGCTTGCTCATGAGGGTTCCTGCCTGATGGTGATTCATGCGGCTGCGGTCTCGACGGCGTGGTCGAGTCCCGCGAGATGGCGGCCCGTGAGGTTAGCCGAAGGTCATGATCGGGCCGAGCGTGATGCCCGCGCCGGGATAGTTGCCGCCCATGATGCTCGCGCGGTCGTTGCCCACGGCGTAGAGGCCCGCGATGGCCTGACCGTCGTCGGCAAGCACGGCGCCTTCCACGCTCGTGCGCAGGCCGTCGAAGGTGCCGAGGTCGCCCATCACGATCTTCAGCGCGTAGTACGGGCCGTCGCCGATGGGCGCGACGCACGGATTCGGGCGCTGCGCGGGATCGCCCAGATAGCGGTTGAACGAGGTCGAGCCGCGCCCGAACGCGGGATCTTCGCCGCGCGCGGCATGCTCGTTGTAGCGGCGCACGGTCGCTTCGAGTCCTTGCGCGTCGATGCCCGCGCGCCGCGCGAGTTCGGCGAGCGTGCGCCCCTTCGCGAGATAGCCGTTGCGCAGCATCGGCCCGAGCGGCACCGGCGCGGGCTTCGCGTAGCCGAGGCCGTACTTGCGGATCGTCGCGTGATCGCAGATCAGCCACATCGCGGTGTCCGCGTCGTCGCGGCATGCCTCGATCATGGCGGCGCCGACGTCGTGATACGAATTCGACTCGTTGGTGAAGCGCGCGCCGCGACGCGTCACGCCGATGATGCCCGGCTTGTAGCGGTCCAGCAGATGCGGGAACACGGCGAAGCGGCCTTTGCCGCGCGGCACGCGCGAGACCGGCATCCAGGCCGCGGGCTGCGGATAGCGCGCGGTCACCCGTGCGCCCACGCGCTCGGCCAGCCGCGCGCCGTCGCCCGTGTTGTCGTCCGGGACCGGCGAGGCGTGCGTGCCGCCGCGTTGCAAATGCGCGTAGGACTGCGCGGTGCGCACGGCGTCGTGCGAGAAGCCGCCGCCCGCGAGCACCACGGCGCGGCGTGCCGCGATGCGCTCGCGCACGCCTGCACGCTCGACCACCGCGCCCGTCACGCGGCCCGCATCGACGATCAAATCGCGCGCCGCCGTACCCGTGAGAATCGGAATGTGCAGATCGAGCGCCGACTTCGCGAGGCGCGCGGCCAGCGCATTGCCGCTCGTCACCTGCACGCCGCGTCCGTGAATCGCAAGCTCCTTCAGATGCGAGGCCAGACGCTTCGCCACGTACCACGCCGATGCCAGCGAACGCGTGGCGTTGAAGAAATGCTTGAGGTCGGCATTGGACGAATTGAACATCATGCCGATGAAGGTGATGCTCTGGAGCGGCGGCCGCAGACGCGCGAGATCGGCGCCGAGCCGGCTCGCGTCGAACGGCGCGGCGACCACCGAACGGCCGACATCGACGCCGCCCGGCACATGCGGGTGATAGTCGGGATAGAGCGTCGGCACGAACTGCACGTCGGTTTCGCGCTCGAAAAAATCGAGCATGCGCGGACCGTGTTCGAGGAAGGCGTCGATCGCTTCTTCGTCGTAGAACGCGCCGAGTTCGCCACGCAGATAGGTACGCGCGGCATCGCGTGTGTCGGGCTTTTCATGCGCGTCCTGCTGCATGCCGTGACGGTTGCCCGGAATCCACAACACGCCGCCGGAATAGGCCGTCGTGCCGCCGAAGACGTCGGCCTTTTCCACGACCACGACGTCGAGTCCCGCCTTGCGCGCGGTGATGGCCGTCGAGAGTCCGCCTGCGCCCGCGCCGATCACGAGCACATCGCAGGTCGCGGGAATCGGCGGCGGGTTTGAATGGTGTCGCTGCTTCATGCTTGTCTCCTTCATGTCGATCGCCATGCGCGCGTTAGCGTGTCGCCGCGCCTTCGTAGCCGGGGCGCGGCACGAGATCCATCAGCATCGCGTCGAGACCGCCGTCCACCACGAGTTCCGCGCCGTTCACGTACGCGGCGCGCGCGCTCGCGAGGAACGCCACCACGTCGGCGATGTCCTGCGGCTCGCCGATACGCCGGCTCGCGGTCATCGCGCTGCGCCGCGCCTCGATGTCGCCCTGCATGTAAAAGGACGCGGAAAGCGGCGTGCGGATCATGCCGGGACACACGGTATTGCTGCGCACGCCACGCGGACCCCACTCGGCCGCGAGCTGGCGCGCGAGCATCGCGACGGCGGCCTTGCTCGCGCTGTACGCGCCGCTATGCGTTTGCGGATAACGCGCCGCGATCGACGCGACATGCACGAGCGCGCCCGAGCCGCGCGCGAGCATCGGCTTGCCGAACGCCTGCGAACACAGCAGGTAGCCCGTGAGATTCACGCGCAGCATCGCGTTCCAGTCGTCGAGCGACAGCGATTCGATGCCGCCCGGGCGCAGCAGTCCCGCGTTGTTGACCAGCACGTGCGCCGCGCCGAATTCGCGCTCCACGCGCGCGGCGGCGTCCGCGACGCTCGCCGCGTCGCCGATATCGCAGCCGATGGCGATGGCCTGTTTTTTCGTCTGTTCCTGCAATTGCGCCGCCAGAATCTGCGCCTTGTCGATGTCGCGATCGAGCAGGACGACACGCGCGCCCGAGGCCGCGAAAGTCTGCGCAATCGCTGCGCCGATGCCGCCCGCTGCGCCCGTTATCACGCAGACCTGATCATCGAGTTGCAGCCAATCCGTCTGCGTGTTTTTCCGCCCTTCATCATTCATCTGGAATCCTTATCGAATTGACGAGTTTGCTTGCCGAGGCCTTCGTCTTGCGGCCTGGATGTGCGAAAAAGTATAGAGGCGAGGTTCACGCGCGAAGTGGACAAACGTGTCGATGAGCAGGACAATTTGTACACAGGAGGCAAGACGGCATGCGGAGAATCCCTAACTACGACCTGTACGGCGAGTCGGCGCGACCGCCGGGCTATGGCGCGTTCAACTTCGAATGGATTCCCGAGCGCAGCCGCCCGAACGACTGGCAGATCGCGGCGCATCGGCACGACGCGCTGCTGCAATTGCTGTACATACGCGGCGGCGGCGGCCACGTCGTCATCGACGGCATCAGGCACGCGTTCGAACCGCCCTGCCTAGTCGTGCTGCCCGCGCAAACGGTGCATGCGTTCGCGTTCACGCCGCAGATCGACGGACTCGTGATCACGGCGGCGCAGCGTCCGCTCGAAGCGCTCATGGACGTCACCGCGCCTGGCATCGCCGCGATCTTCGCGCGGGCCGCCGTGATTCCGGTGCGCGGGACCGATCCGAGCGTCGGCATGCTCACGCCGCTGTTCGCCTTGCTCGAACAGGAATACCGCAGCGGCGGCCGCGGCCACGCCGCCGCGGGCATGGCGCTGATGGCGGCGCTATTCGTCCATGTCGCGCGTTTGAGCGACCTCGCTGCGTCGCCCGCCGCCGCAGCGGGCGACCGGCGCGCGGAGCTGCTGCGGCGCTTTCGCGAGCTCGTGGCGGCGCATGGGCGCGAGCATCGGCCCGTGGCGTTCTACGCGCAGCGTCTGGGCGTCGCGCCCGCGCAGCTCGCGCGCATCTGCCGCGAGGCGCTCGCGCAGTCGCCCACTGAGGTGGTCAACGAGCACCTGATTCGCGAGGCGCAGCGCGACCTCGTCTATTCGGCGCTGAGCGTCAAGCAGATCGCGCACGCGATGGGCTTCGAGGACAGCGCCTATTTCAGCCGCTATTTCCGCAAGCAGACGGGCCTCACGCCGGTCGCGTTCCGCGCCGCCGCGCACCGTCAATGGACCCAGGAGAGTTGAGATGAACGACGACACGCTGATTCGCGATCTGATCGCGCGCTGGCACGCCGCAACGGCCGCTGGCGACATCGACACGCTGCTCGGGCTGATCGCCGGGGACGTCGTGTTCCTCGTGGCCGGGCAGCCGCCCATGCGCGGGCGTCAGGCCTTCGCCGATGCGCTCGCGGCCCTGCTCGTCACGCATCGCATCGAGTCGTCGGGCGAGGTGCGGGAACTCGCGATATCGGGCGACCTCGCGTACTGCTGGAGCGAACTCGATGTGCGCGTGATCCCGCGCGCCGGCGGCGACGCCATGCGCCGCACAGGCAACGTGCTGTCGATCTATCGGCGCGAGGCGGGCGGCTGGGTGCTCGCGCGCGACGCCAACCTGCTCACGCTGAAGACGGGCGCATAGGCCGCATGCCGCATTCAACGCATCGGCTGCGTCCGCTGCATCGGCCGTTTTACGCCCACGCGCTGCACCAGAAGGGTGACCTCGCGCCCTCTCGGTCCGCCATTTTCTCGCGCCACGCGCATCATTGATTCGCCGTCATTTTCTCGACTTATACTCGACACGCCCATCCCCTCATCCTCACGGCGGCGACTATGAAACGTATGACCGTCCGGCAATCGCCGGTGCATGGCAAAGGCGTCTTCGCGCTGCGTCCGCTGCGGGCCGGCGAGCGCATCTTCGAATACAAGGGCAAGGTGACGACGTGGCGCGAGGCCACGCGCTGGAACGCGCGCCGCGACGATACGGGCCACACGTTTCTGTTCGGGCTCTCCGATGGACGCGTGATCGACGGCGGCCGCGGCGGCAACGGCGCACGCTGGCTCAATCACGCGTGCGCCGCGAATTGCGAGGCGATCGAGGACGATGGACGCGTCTTTATCGAAGCTGTCCGCGACATCGCGCCCGGCGAGGAGCTGTTCATCGACTATGCGCTGGTGATCGAGCAATGCGAGGCCGACGAGGCGCAGCGCCAATACGCATGCCGATGCGGGACCTCGCTATGCCGGGGAACGATGCTGGGTGTGCTCGCGAACGCGGCGATGACGACCGCAATGCCCGTCGCGGCAGCGGTGTGAGGCAGCGCAATTAATCAGGAATCCGATTGAATCGCGGGCGATGGAATTGCGCTTGACAGTTTCGACGACGATGTGAATGACCGCGCAGGATCATGTCTAACTTATCCACAGATTTTGTTGAAAACTCTGTGAACACGCGTTGGGACAATTCGACTAAACGCCTGATTTTGCAACTAATTCACGTCTAGCGAGACAGTCCGTCCCGGCGCGTGCACGCAATAGGCAATTCAGCCCGAAATCGACGATTTCGGGCCGTCGCAACGTGTGCGTTCACACCTTTACGCCGCGCTCTGCTTGAGCTTGCCGTACACGAACTGGCCGAAATACCACGACAAATCCGAGTGATTGAGGATGTTCGCGTCGGACAGCGCGCCAGCCTCGAGCTTCAGACGACGCAGCATCAGCTTGCCCGCCTGCGAAGCGATATAGAGGCGCACGAGCTCCTTGCGGGTCTTCTCGTCGGCCGATTCGAAGTGCTCGCGGCCGCGCTGCACCTCGTCGTTGCGGCGCGTGCGCGCCTCTTCGTCGCGCGTGGCGATGCTCTGTTTCACGGCGGCGCCCGCCTCGGCCTTCGCGGCTTCCTTCGCCGCCTCCTTGACCGTTTCGGCGGTGGCAAGCTCGGTCTGGATCGCGACCATCTTGCGTTCGGCCTCGGACACCTGCCAGTTGTGGCTGAGCGCCTTCATCAGATAACCGGCCGGACTCTTGGTGACCTTGCCCTGGTTCAGACGGAAACGCGTGTACTCGATCGCCTGCTGAATGCGCTCGTCGGTCCAGCTCATGCGATGCTCGGCGATCACATCGAACTGCTTGTTGCTCAGCCCGAACTCCTCCTTGAGCGTAAGCAACAGATCGTGCGCATTCGGCTGCCGCGTGAGCATCGCGGCGACGGTGTCCTTGCGCTTCAGGCGGAAGCGGATCTTGTTGATCTTGCGCGAGCTCTCGCCGTCCGCGCGCGTTTCGTAGCTGATGTCGAGGTCGGAAAGCTCGTTGATCTGCTTGACGGCGGGATCGAGGTACTTCGGCCGGAAGTGCTTGAACTCCGACGCGCTCGTGCCGAGCTTGCCCGGCCAGCGCCGCATGACGTCGAGTTCGATCCAGTCGGTGAGGCCCGCGCTCACGAAGGGCTGGATGTAGTCGTAGATCGCGCGCGCGAAAGTCTGCGAAAACGCCGCCGTGATGCACAGGTTCAGCCAGTGATGCTTCTCCGGCCCGGTGATGTGACGCAGCATCAGCGGCGGAATGCGGAACTGGATGCGCCCCTTGCCGATCTTGACGCTGCCCATGAGCTGCTCGGACACCCACTGATCGTCCTCGGTGGGGGCGCGGTCGGGCGGCGTGTCGGTCACCTCGATCAGCACGCGCTGCGCCTCCTTGATCACGCTCTGCAGGTGGCGCACGTTGCGGCTCTCGTAACGCATGAGCCACTTGAAGTAGTTCAGGTCGACGTCGTAGGTCTCGTGCGCGATCGGTTCCTGGGCCGCGATGAAATACGCGGCGTCGATGAAACGCCGCGACGACAGGCCTAGCCCGTTGATCGCCACAAAAACGTTATTGCGCTGAAAGCCGATTTCCCTCGTGCTCTCGCTGATGGGCTGCCCGGACATTTCCTCAAACAGCCCCAGCGACATCTGCTGGGTCGTCGTCCTTCGACCGATGTCCTCCGACATTCGTGTGCTCTCCGTCGATATTGGGCGCGACTCTATCACTCCTCAAATACAAGTCAACACAATAAACGTTACCCGATGCGGGGTGCTGATTGGGGTCCGGCACAAAAACCGTACCTTACTGCACATAGAACGCGACATCGCCAGCACAAAAAACGGCAACCCATTGCACATAAATCGCTGCCTCTTGCACAGAGACCGGTGCTTTTCGAGAGCAAGTACTTGATTGCCAAGGATTCGATGGGCGCTGTTAGTGGGTTTGTGGGTTTTCTTTTTTTAAGTAAACAAACCAACCCCGTATTGCAAAAGACGCTTCGCGCGAAATTCGACGCCGATTGCCTTGCAATACGGAGGCGAATTTCTGGGTAATGGGCAGATTTTTCGGGCGTTTGGAAGGAGAGACGGGCGCTCTGTGCGATGAATCGGCGAACCAAAGGCGAAAGCTCGCGGATCAAGAGGAGCTAAGAGGCAACGTTTTGTGTGCGATCTCGTTGTTGCGAGGTGACGTTTTTTGTGCGAGACGATTTTTTGGCATGTCGGGCACTGGGAAGCCGTCATCAGACGGGGTGCCAGGTAACGATTTTTGTGCGTACGAGTGAGATGACCGCGAAGGTCACGTTTTTTGTGCGAACAGCCGCGGGAGGCGAGGTGCCCGGAGGGTAACGTTTAATGTGCAGCGCTTCTGGATGGATGGATTGGCGTTTCGCGTAACCGTGAAGTCCAGTCGAAGGGTGTCCCGGTAACGGTTTTTGTGCACTTGTTCGGCGGCGCGTAGATCCCCCATGGTAGAGATCCGTGTTTGCGACTCTGCAGAAATGCGTTTCGGCGGAATCGCACGCGGGAGGTCACGTTTTTTGTGCGCTGCGGCCGCGGAGGGGCGGCGAGGCGCTATGCCGCTGAAGCTATGAGGATCGAAGGTAACGGAATTTGTGCGAGATCCGCAGTCTGGGATGGCCTGATCGGATGGGCGACACAAAATCCGTTACCGCGGAATCGCGGTGCGGCATCTTGAATCTGCGATTCAAGAAAAGCGCACAAAAATCGTGACCTCTGCGCGCGGACGCGAAAGGTATGTCAGATAAACACGAGAAAATAGGACAGCATTGAATGGCAGAGTGCCCCATGACCTGACATTCAACTGATGATTTGCTTAATTTTTAAGCAGGCAGGCGCAAACCGCTTTAAACGCCCCTTGGCGGGCTTGGCCGCTCCGTGAAGGTCTGAGCCTTAACCTAAGCCCAGGAAGCCGTTAAAAGACGAATAAAAAGGTCGATTTTTTAAAATACTGGGCTCAATCAGTGTGTTCTGAAACGCTTTTCCTGTATTCTACGCTTTATCCAAATTCCGATAAAAAGCGTATTAATGGCAAAGACTATCGAATTCCCATCAATTGATCGGCGCGTCGACCTGTCGACGGTTACGCAATTCGCGGAGGAAGCCGGTCACCTGTCAGAAGAGCTTCGAGAAATGATGCTGGCGCCGAAGCCGCGCAAGGCCGCGCCCACATTCACGTCGGCGCAGGTTGCCGAGATGTGCGGCATCGACCGGATCAAACTGAATAACCTGTTGGCCACGCGTGAGGGATTGCCGCAGGGTGAGGCGCAAGGTTCGGGCCGCAGCCGCGTGTTTACTTTGCCCGACGCGCGCACCTGGGTCCAGCAGGTTTCGGATATTTATCAGACGCCGCTGCACACCGGCGTGCGCGACGCGGACGGCAAGGTGCTGCTCGTCGCCAACTTCAAGGGCGGCTCGACCAAGACCACGACGACGATGTGCCTCGCGCAAGGTCTGACGTTGCGCGGCCGTCGCGTGCTGCTGATCGACCTCGACCCGCAAGCGTCGCTCACGGAACTGTGCGGACTTTACGCGGAAAAGGAAGTCACGGAAGACAGCACGGTGCTGCCGTACATCTACGATCCGCACATGGAAGGCGGTCTGCTCAACTTCGTGCAGCCGACTTATTGGGATGGCCTCGATGTCATTCCGGCACACCCGACGCTGTTCTCGGCGGAATTTCATATTCCGGGCACCGTGATCAAGAACCCCGGCTTCAAGTTCTGGGACTTGCTGCGTCAGGGCGTGGAGACGCTCCGTCAGCATTACGACTACATCATTCTCGATACGGCGCCGTCGCTGTCATATCTGACGATCAACGCGCTGATGGCCGCCGACGCGATGGTCATGCCGCTGGTCCCCGAAAGCCTCGACTTCATTAGCTCGGTGTCGTTCTGGAGTCTCTTCTCCGATCTCGCGCACACGATCATGGAGCGCGGCGACGAAAAGACTTACGACTTTGTCTCGGTGCTGCTGTCGAAGGTGGATTACGGCAAGACGTCGTCGGCGCCGGTCGTGCGCTCGTGGGTGCAGCGCACCTATAAGGATTGGCTGAGCGCGATCGAAGTGCCGGCGAGTTCGGCGATGAGCAACGGCGCGTTGGCCATGGCAACGGTTTTCGACATCAGCAAAGGCGATCTGGCCGACAAGACGGTGGCGCGCGTGCGCCAGCCGCTCACCGATTACGTGCGATGGATCGACGATCTTTACGTTGAACAATGGAGGGCCGGCAAGTGAGTTCATTCCGCGACAAGATGGCGGCGAAGACTGCCGAGCTCGGCTCGACCGCAGAACGTCAGACGACCGAGCGTCCCGCGGCACCGCCGCCCGAGCCGCGCCGTAGCAGCGCATTCAAGACCGGCCCCGGCATGCTGGGCGCGCTCGCGGTCGCGCAGCAGCGCATTCAGGAACTCGAAACCAAGAGCGACAAGCTCATGCTGCCGGTGAATGCGATCCAGCCGAACCCGTGGCAGCCGCGCAAGATTTTCAGCGACGAAGGGCTGGCTTCGCTGGCCGAATCGATTCGCGAAGTCGGGCTGATCGAGCCGGTTGTCGTGCGTCGCGCGGATAGCGGCTATCAGCTGATCGCGGGCGAGCGACGTCTGCGCGCGCACGTGTTGCTGCACGAGGAAGAGATCCGCGCATCGGTGATCGATTGCTCGGATCAGGACATGGCGGTGCTCGCGCTGGTGGAAAACGTCGGCCGCGAAGATCTGACGGACTATGAGATTGCGCAGTCGCTGCGTCGCGCTGAACACGAATTTCCGACGCGCACGCGCATGGCCGAGGCGCTGGGTATGTCGCGCAAGGGCCTGTATCGATTCCTCGCGTTCGAAAGCCTGCCGGATTTTGTGCGACTCGATCTCGATTTGAACCCGCGTTTGCTGGGTGGTTCGGCCGCGGATGAAATCGTGTCGGCGATCAAGAAGCATGGCGCGGCGGGGCTCGCGTCGGCACGTGAGTTGTGGCCGGCGGTGGTAGCGGGGACGCTGGATCAGGGCAAACTCGCGGCGGCGATCGGCGCGCAGTCGAACCGGACCGTGGATGAGCGCAGCGTGTCGGAACGCAGCATCGAGAAGATTTTCTCGGGGAAGAGTCACGCGGGCAGCATCACGAAGGATACGAATAGCTTCACCGTGAAGCTGAAAACCGGCGTGCTTTCCGACGCGCAGGAGACCCAGATTCGAGAACTCATTAGCCAACTGTTCAACGTGAAGCCAGGGTGATGACCGGTTTGTAGGACGTTTGCTGAGATTTAAAGCCCGCTGATGCGGGCTTTTTTTATTGGTGTCGTGGGGAGTGTTGAGGTGTGTCGAGTCGACACGTTGTGTGTCGTGGGAGGGATGGGGGGGCGAGAAGTGGAGATTTTTCGGAGCCACTTGTGTGTCGAGTCGACACAAGAGGTTCGGCGCATAAGGAGAGGTCTATTGAGGTGTTGATTGATTTCGTGGGGTTGGTCGTTCGGACCGGAGTGTGTGTCGAGTCGACACAGCGAGGGACGTGTGCTCCGCGAGGTTAGCGATGAGGTGCGGTAAGCGTGATCGGATTGGTTTTCGGGACCGCGCATGTGTCGGGTCCGCACAGCAGGGTAGACGTGTGCCGGGAATAGGTGATGGATGTCGAAGGGCGTGCCGGGGGGGAAATCTTCGGAGCGAACTGTGTGTCGAGTCGACACACAGTTAGGCCGAGGGCGAATGTTTTGCTGAGGACGTAGGCGGATATGACTGGGTTAGTTTTCGGGGCGGGGCGGGGCGTGTGTCGAGTCGACACAGCAGGGTAGACGTGTACTGGAGAGTGGTGATGGATGTTGACGGGCGTGCCCGGGTTGAATCTGTGGAGCGAAGTGTGTGTCGAGTCGACGCACGGGTAGGCCTGCGCCGAATGTTTTGCTGAGGACGTGGGGCGATGTGGCTGAGTTAGTTTTTCGGGGTGGGGCTGTGTCGACTCGACACAGAGTGGGAGAGTGGCGGGATTTGGCGGATCGCGGAGTTGTCTGGAACAGGCTTACTCGTGCCAATGGCCGACGATTGATGACGCGGGGTCGGTGATGTTCTTTAGTGTGTCGAGTCGACACACGATTAGCGCATGCATTCTTGACGATACGGAGTGTGTTGTTCAGGTACTTGCGCGTGACGTTTGCAGTACGGCTTTGCCATTTGACTATGTGTCGAGTCGACACATGA
Organism: Paraburkholderia tropica; assembly: GCF_914484835.1. Taxonomy (GTDB): domain Bacteria; phylum Pseudomonadota; class Gammaproteobacteria; order Burkholderiales; family Burkholderiaceae; genus Paraburkholderia; species Paraburkholderia tropica_A. Next base: position 170,713 of record NZ_CAJZAR010000062.1, on the reverse strand, counting down.
TGAGCAGTCGGCACATCACCGCGCACTGAACGTCGGGAGCGGCTATCTGCAGCCGCGCTGCGGTGACTTGTGTCGACTCGACACACGTCGGGGAGCGCAAGGGCCTGGCGCTACGTTGATCATATGAGTGTGGTGATGGTGAGGCTGCGCTGCTGTCGACGACGCTCCGCGGCTGTGTCGACTCGACACAGCGCGATGACTTCGAACGCCATCGCCATTGCAATGTGCGCTGCGTCCTGCTGATGTATTTTCGGGGGGGCCGCGACGAGAACTGGGTCAAACTCTGATGCAATTGATCTCGGCTGATTGTGTGTCAAGTCGACACAGGATGTTCGCCAAGAACTTCGACGCTCAAGCTCGAGCGCGGCGATCCGGCGACTGAATCGGCTGCTCGTTGACTGGGGAGTAGCTGGTGCCGACTGAAGGTTGCTCTGACTGGAGCGGCAGCCAAATCTGTGTCGAGTCGACACTCGGTGGCTCAGCAATCACAAATTGGCGACGGCGGATGAGCTAAGACTCGGAGTGTGTCGACTCGACACAGATCGCTGCACGGCTAGAAGTTGGCCGGATTGAGCCCTGCGATTAAAGCAGATGAGGGCCGAAAATCTCGTGACCTGATCCCAAGTCAGTGAGCGGTAGCTCCCCATCATTTTGCGACGATGATGTGTGTCGAGTCGACACACACATATCGAGCGCGTTACGCGGCCATACCTCGGACAGCCCGACGCGGGGACCTATGCGTCACTCAACGGCCATTCGTTTGATCGGCGCTGCAATTTCCTCCGGTCCCACGTTCTGTGTCGACTCGACACACTGACAATGTTCCCTGACCGCCAAAGCCTCTTCGGCCAACGCGCCACGCGTCGTCACAGTCGCTCAGTCGCTCAGTCGCTCAGTCGCTCAGTCGCTCAGTCGCTCAGTCGCTCAGTCGCTCAGTCGCTCAGTCGTAGGCAAGGATCGACCCGCAGTACGCATTCTGCAGCCGACGAGCATGTGCGGCGGACCGTTGTGTGTCGAGTCGACACAGGCAATCCTGCCGTCCAAGCGGGGGAGTTGCGCCGTGATGGGGATCTCGGTGACTGCAAGATTTAAGGTATAGCGATGCCCGACCGGCAACCCACACAGGTGTGTCGACTCGACACACCTGTGTCGGCTCTGGACGACTTCAATTCGGGGCTGGCCGCGTGCTCAGTAAGGAGGCGGCTTTCGCTTGGTTTCGGCCTGGTGACATTGCATCAGAACGCTGAAGGCTGTGACCGGCACCACGAGTCAAGCAGTACGGAGTGGGGCACCTCCGCGTCAGACGTCTATCCGCCTATTGAAGAAGATGCGGCTTCGCATCCTCCAACCGATGAATACCGGAGCGCCAACACACCGGCCTGCAGATCCAGCGCCCCCGAACACAGCCCATCCACAAGAGGTGAATCCGTTCGCGCGACTCGACACAGAGCTCGTCGATCGGCCAATGAAGTGCCGCGCATATGCTGCACAGTAGCTCGCGCGGGTTCGCTGACCTTCAGCACATCGAAAAAGAAATAGGAGGCAGCCCGGCGCGATGATACGAGTCAGCCGCTCACGAAGAGACTCATCCCCTGAACCAGCCACGACTTGCATTCAGCCCCCAGCACACAGACACACCTCACCCCAGCCCATTCTTCAGCCAAATCATCATTTACGCAACTAACAGTCAAATAACGCCAAGATCATCCCCAAAAACCAAGCCAACCCACACCCACCAAACCCTCCCAACGCGCGCAAAAACCCGCCTAACTCACCCTCAAATCACCTCCAAACTCCCACCCCGTGAAACAATCCAAAAAAATCGCACAAACCGCTAAAATCCCCGCCCAGCAAGCGATTCGGCCGATCAATCAAGGGCTCAAACCCCAATGTTCCACGGATGGCCTGACTTTCGGACCCTAAAACTCCCTCATTCGCTCCAGTTTGAGCCCACAAAAGCAACGCAAACGCCCATACGTATCAATCACTACGTATTCGGTAATTATCAAAATCAAAAACATCCCGCGCGAGGTCCCAAACCGTCGAAAACCCCGCGCCCACCACTAAAAACCTTCCTTTAACCCTCAATCCCCCGCGCCTTAACCATCCCGCTCGCGCGCGCAAAATTCCCGGCACCCAGATGATGCAGCGTATGCAGATCGGTGTTGCTATCGTCGAACACCCAGTGCCCCTTATTGAACACGCGCGGATCGGCCGCCGCCGACACCACTTCGCAGAAGCACGTGTCATAGGCATCCTCGGTGTGCTTCTCGGGAATCAGCCTGCACTCCATCCACGCCGCGCAGCCTTTCTCGAGCAACGGCAACCCGAGCACCGGCCCAGTCACCGCGTCGATGCCGAAGTGCTCGAACTTATCCGCGTCGCGTCCGCTGATGCTGCCGACTGCAAAAGTCAGATCCATCGCCGCAAAGCCCGGCACGCAAACACCGAAGGTGCCGCTCGTGTGAATGAGCTCGCGCGTGAACGTCTTCTTGTCGATGACGACGGCGAGACGCGGCGGCGTGAATTCGACCGGCATCGACCACGCCGCGGCCATGATGTTGCGACGCTGGCCGTCGGAACTCGTGACGAGCACCGTCGGACCGTGATTGATCAGGCGGCTCGCGTGTTCGAGCGCAACGGGGTGAAAAGAGGAGGGGGAAGTCATCGTGCTGTCTGTCCACATCGAGTCGAGATTCGACGGACTGTACAACAGATGAAAAATCCTTGCGGCGCGCGCAGAGTCGCAGCGCATCCGTGAGACGTCAGCCGATCGTTTCCCGATCCGCCGACGACGAAGCAGCGATATGCCGATGCACGAGACTGTTCACATAGCCGCGCGATTGCATCTCGGCGAGACGGCTCGTCGTGCGCGACACGTCGTGTGCGCCGTCGAGGCCGTCGAGCGCAGCGCGAATCGGCCGGTCGGATGCGATGAACAGCGCGTGCTTGCGATCGTAAAGAATATCGACGAGCCAGACGAAACGCTGCAGCACGTCGCCGCGCTTGAGTTGCGCCGTGTCGACGCCATCGAGTATCAGGCCCTGCCAGCGCTCCGCGATGGCCAGGTAGTCGAGATGCGAACGGTGCGTGCCGCACAGCGCATCGAAATCGGCCCACACCATTTGCTTGCCGGCGGCGGTGACGGCAAGCGGCCGCCCGGCAACTTCGATCGTCGCCGGATGCACGGCGCCTTGCGCCTCGTATTCGCGATAGATCGACCACAACGTCTCGCGCGTGCCGTCGAGCGGCGCGAAGTAGCGCGGTTCCGCCGACTCCGCGCCGAGTTCACGATAGTCGCGCGCACCGTCGAACGCGATCACCTTGAAATGCCGCGCGATCAACGCGATGGTCGGTTCGAAGCGCGCGTGAAACTCGGGATCGGGCAGCAGATTGTCCGGGCTGTAATTCGAGGTCAGCACGATGCGCGTGCCGCGGTCGAGCGCCGTTTCGAGAAAGCGCCCGATCAGGAAGGCATCGGCGATATCGTGAACATGGAATTCGTCGAAGTAGAGCAAATCGACGCCCTCAAGCCACGCGCGCGAGACGTCGCCGAGACGGTCGTCGCTACGCGGCGCCTGCACGAGCCGGCGATTCACCTCGCGCGTGAACTCGTGAAAATGGATGCGCCGCTTCGGGCAGTTCGCGAGCGCGAACACCGTATCGACGACGAGGCTTTTGCCGCGTCCCGGCAGCCCGTGACAATACACACCTTGCGTGGCGCGCGCGCCGTCGCGGTTGAGCATGGCCTGCAATGCGTCGATCGCGAGGCGCTGACTGGCGTCCGCGGCAATACCTTTGGCAGCGAGTGCGCGGACGACGGCGGACGGATCGAGCATGCGAAAAAACGGGAAGGGCTTCGGAAAACGTGCGCGGCGCGCGACACACGAAGACAAGCGACGATGCGCGGCGCCAACGACACAACCGCGCCAGTTTAACAGCCTGGCCGATTGCTTCGCCGGCTCGCGGGCAGCCGCTCACGCCTCAGCTCACGCCCGTCGCATAGCGGCGGCAATGCTCCAGATAGCCCGCTTCGTGACTGCTCGCGAGTTGCACGACGCTGTTCCAGAGCCACAGCGGCGCGTCGATCGTTTTCGATCGATTGCGCCGCAGCTCCGCGAGCCACGCGCGGCGCGAGGGCGGATCCATCTGCCGCGCGTGCGCTTTGCCCACGACCGTCGCGAGATAGAACGCGACCGCGCGCGCGTCGTTCTCGTCGAGTTCGTCGATTTCGAGCTTGAGATCTTGCGGCAGCAATTCACGAATCACCACCGCACGATCGAGCATGCGCGCCGCACGCATGCGCTCGCCGAGAAACGGCGAAAGATGACGCGCGCCTTCGACGACGCGTTCGGCGTTGTCGCGCGGCATCGACGCGTCTTCATAGCGCGGCGCCGCCGCCTTCACGCCTTCCTTGATATCCATGAGACAGAGATCGTCGCCCTCGATCACGCCGCCATCGACGTCGAGCAGCACGGCGTAGCGCAGGCGTCCGAGCGAACTGCATCCCTTGACCCAATATGCCGCGTCGAGCACTTCCACTTCGCCCGCGTCATTGCGCCCGCGCAGTCCGGTCGGCAGGCTCGCGATGGCTTCGTCGCGGAAGATCTCGGCGATCGCCTTGTTTTCCTCGCGTGTGAGCGGCCAGAAACGCTTGCCGAGCGGAATCGTCGGCTTGAGATCCTCAATGCGTTCCTGTGCGAGATGTTTCCACGAACGGCGCACAGCGAGCTTCATCGCAAGGTGAACCGGCTCAGGTCGTTCTGGAAGTTTCGGATTCCTGTGCTTTGTCGCGAACTCCGCTTCGTAACCGGCCGCGAGCGCTTCCATCATGTGCACGATCGTCAGACCGGAAAGCGACGAACCGCGCGCGGCCGTCGCGAGTGAGAGACCGAGTCGAATCAGGTCGTGCGCCGGATTGCCGATGACGGTCTGATCGAGATCGCGGATATGCACTTCGACCTTGCCGTCCTGATTCGCGACCGGCCCGAGATTGCCGGTATGGCAATCGCCGCAGATCCAGATCGCCGGACCGTGGGGCAATGCGCTGCCATTGGTTTCAAGAATCCACTCGTAATACTGGGCAGTATTGCCGCGCACATACGCGTGCGGCGAGCGAGCCATTTTCAGGCGGCGCTGTTCAATCAGGATTGCCTGGCGTTCGGACGGCTTCGGAAAACGCACAGCTTGTTTCGCGCGCCTCGCAGGCTTCGTCTGCTTGTTCGACTTCATGTCATGGGCCATGGCGAGTCCTTGTTCGCGCATGGGCGAGCAAACGGCGTGCCGCACGATTACGAAATGAAAGACTGCATCGAACAAGCCTTCATCTTGCTGACGAAGTTTTGCGCCGTGTATACGCGCCTGATGTGAATGCGCGGATTGCCTGTTTCGTCACAAAAATTAAAAGCAGCTTCGCTATGCTTCAGCGTTGCCTTACCGCTGCTTACGCGCGGTTAGCGCATCGCTCGGGCCGCTCCTCGAGCCGTTGTTGTGCCTCTCTCTGGTTGGAGACTTCGATGACGGTCGATTTCGCGCCGGTGCGTCCGCTATGGCGGAGCGCGCCGCGCAAATGTTTGAGCTTGCCCGAGGCGCTGATGGCGCACGTCGCGCATATCGTGCATATCGCACACATGACACGCGTGACGCGAACGAGTCGGCGCGCGTGCGCCGTGACGTTCGTCTGCGCCATGACGGTCAGCGCGTTGAGCGCGTGCGGCGATCGCGCCGAAGACGCGCGCGTCTCGCTCACATCGAGCGCCGCGCGCGAACTGGCCGATGTGCAGCCTGCTGCGACACAAGGGAAAACGCCAGCACCTTCTGCTGCCGCGTTCGCGACTAATTCGGATTCCCTATCATCGAATGCCGCCGGGAACACGGACAGCGCCGACGCGTTGACCGCAGCCGCCGTGCGCTCGCCCGCACAGCCCGCCGCGAACGACGGCACGCAAAGCGCGCAGAACGCACCGCTCGCACCACCCGAGATTCACACCGCCGATTAACGCCCCCGGCCGCGCGACCTTTGCCGCTTGCCGAATGAATCGGCGTCGGCGCGTCGCGCGTGCTTTCTCAACCTGAAGATGGAAACCAGAACATGACTTCGAGAAGCCGCCGTGACTTTCTCCGCACCGCCGCGATGAGCGCCGGTTCGGCCACCGCCCTGACGATGCTGCCGCAAGGCATCCGCAACGCGCTCGCGATTCCCGCGAACAATCGCACGGGCAGCATCCAGGACGTCGAGCACATCGTGATCCTCATGCAGGAAAACCGCTCGTTCGACCATTACTTCGGCACGCTGCGCGGCGTGCGCGGATTCGGCGACACGCGCACGATCACGCTGCCCAACGGCAAGCCGGTGTGGAATCAGCCGCTCGCAGCGGGACTCGGCGAAGTGCTGCCGTTTCATCCGACCGCGGCCAATCTCGGCCTGCAGTTCATTCAGGATCTGCCGCACGACTGGCCCACGACGCACGCCGCCTGGAACGGCGGTCGCTACGATCAGTGGGTGCCGCAGAAGGGCACGACGACGATGGCCTACCTCACGCGCGACGACATCCCGTTCCACTATCAGCTCGCCGACGCCTTCACGATCTGCGACGCCTACCACTGCTCGACGATGACCTCGACGGACCCGAACCGCTACTACATGTGGACCGGCTGGGTGGGCAACGATGGCAGCGGCGGCGGCCCCGTGGTCGACAACGCAGAAGCGGGCTATGGCTGGTCCACGTATCCCGAAGTGCTGCAAAACGCGGGCATCTCGTGGAAGATCTATCAGGACGTGGGCGAGGGGCTCGACGCGAAGGGCTCGTGGGGCTGGACCGGCGACAATCCGTATATCGGCAATTACGGCGACAACTCGCTGCTCTACTTCACGCAATATCAGAACGCGCAGCCGGGCAACCCGCTCTACGACCGCGCGCGCACGGGCACGAACGTGCTCGCGGGCGGCGGCTATTTCGACGTGCTCAAGCAGGACGTGGCGAACAACACGCTGCCGCAGGTTTCGTGGATCGTCGCGCCCGAAGCCTATTCGGAGCATCCGAACTGGCCCGCGAACTACGGCGCGTGGTACGTGGATCAGGTGCTGCAGATCCTCACCTCGAATCCCGATCTCTGGAGCAAGACCGTGCTGCTCGTGAATTACGACGAGAACGACGGCTTCTTCGATCACCTTGCGCCGCCGTTCCCGCCCACGTCGAGCGCGAATGGTCTGTCGACGGTCGATACTACGAACGAGATTTTTCCTGGCAGCAGCAAGTACGCGTCGGGACCGTATGGCCTCGGAACGCGCGTGCCGATGCTGGTGGTGTCGCCGTGGTCGCGTGGCGGCTGGGTGTGCTCGGAAACCTTCGATCACACCTCGGTGATCCGCTTCATCGAAAAACGATTCGGAGTCCATCACGATCTGCGCGAGGCGAATATCACGCCGTGGCGTCGCGCTGTGTGCGGCGACCTGACCGCCGCGTTCGACTTCGCTACGCCGAATGCCGCGCTGCCCTCGCTGCCGTCGACCACCGGCTATGCGCCGCCCGACAAGAGCCGTCATCCCGACTATGTGCCGCTGCCGCCCGCCGTCGGCGCGGTGCCGAAGCAGGAATCCGGCGTGCGCCTCGCGCGTGCGCTGCCGTATGAGCTGTTCGTGCGCTTCAACGCGAATGTGTCGACGGGCACGGCGGGCGCGCATTTCATCAACACGGGGCGCGCGGGCGCGGTGTTTCTCGTCTACACGGCGGGCAGTGCGGATGCGCCGCGCACCTATACGGTGGAAGCGGGCAAGCGCCTCGAAGACAAGCTCTCGATTGGCCTGACCGGCGCCTACGATTTCACGGTGCACGGCCCGAACGGGTTCCTGCGTCGCTTCGCGGGCAAGCAGGTGCAGACGGGCTGGTTCGGCGGCGACGTGGCGCGGCCGGAAGTGGCGGAGGGCTATGACGTGGCGAACGGCAATCTGCAATTGCGTCTGGAAAACACGGGCCATGCGCGCTGCCAGTTCACGATCGTCAACGCTTACGATTCGAACACGAAGATCCAGCGCACGGTGCGCGGCGGCGACACCGAGCAACTCTATCTCGACCTGCGCAACGCGCATGGCTGGTACGACCTGACCATCACCGTCGATAGCGACGCGACCTTCGTGCGCCGCATCGCGGGCCACGTGGAAACGGGCCGTCCGAGCTATAGCGATCCGGCGCTCGGCGCATGATGACGTTCGACGGCGTTTGAGCGCTTATTTGAGCGCTCACTGCGCGTTCGAATGCATGTAGCCACGGTGTCGCCCACGCGGCGTGCCGTGGCTTTTTCTTGGCTCAGCGGACGTCCCGAGCCTGTTGCTCCAGCAAGCCGAGCAGCAGTTTCGCCGACTCGCTCATCTGCCTCGCGCCGCGATGCACGATGCCGATGTCGCGATGAAACACGTGATGGCCGAGATCGAGCGCGCGTACTTTGGCGGGCCACTTTCGCCACGTAGCGGTCTGCGGCACGAGCGCCACGCCCACGCCGTTCTCGACGAGCTTGACGATGGCTTCGAGTTCGTCGAGTTCGCAGATCTCGCGCACGTTCAACTGCATGCGCCGCAAAAAGCGGTCGACCTGACGGCCGCCGAACGACGCGCGGTCATAGCGGATATACGGCTGCGTGGCGATCAGCTCCATCCAATCGTCGCCTTTGACCGCGCGCGGCGCGATCAGCATGAACGGCTCGCGCACCAGCGAGGTCCAGCGCAAATCGCTCTGAAGCGCGAAGGGTGGCCGGATGATGGCCGCAAGATCGGCTTCGCCCGCATCGACGAGATTGATGAGTTCCATCGACAGCCCGGGGATCACACGCGTGCGCGCGCCCGGACATTGGCGGTAGAACGCGGCGAGGGCGTTGGGCAGCAACGCGCGCTGCACCGAAGCGATCGCGCCGATCGTCACGCGCATCTCGATGGCCGGATCGACCGTGACGGCGCTCAGATTGCCATAGAGGCGGATCACTTCCTGCGCCTGCACGAGCAGTTGCTCGCCGCGCGCGTTGAGGCGCGCATTGCGTCCTTCGCGCTCGAATAGCGCGAAACCCAGTTCGTTTTCGAGCCGCTGCATTTGCGCGCTGACGGCCGCTTGCGTGAGGCCGATGCGCTTGCCCGCCGCGGCAAACGTTCCCTCGCGCGCAACGGCGATCAGCGTTTTTAGCTCACGGATCATTCACAAATTTCCTTTATGTTTTAGAAAATTATATATTGATTTTATTGAACGACGCCCGTGCGTATGATGATGCGAATTCCCTACGACAACACCCCCGCATACCGGAGCGCATCATGAGTCTTTCCCCGTTTCATCTGGCGATTCCCGTCTACGATCTGCCTGCCGCGCGCGACTTCTACGGCCGCGTGTTCGGTCTCGCGGAAGGACGTTCGAGCGACGCCTGGGTCGACTTCGATTTCTTCGGCCATCAGCTGGTGATTCACGAGCATCCGAAAACGGCGTCGCAGGAAAGCGCGCACACGAATCCGGTCGACGGCCACGATGTGCCGGTGCCGCATTTCGGCGTGGTGCTCGAATGGACCCAGTGGGAAGCGCTCGCGGAGCGTCTGCGCGCGTTCGGCACGGCCTTCGTGATCGAGCCGTATATCCGCTTCCAGGGCCAGGTGGGCGAACAGGCCACCATGTTCCTGTTCGATCCGTGCGGCAACGCGCTCGAATTCAAGGCGTTCAAGGATATCGGCCAGCTGTTCGCCAAGTGAGGTTCGCGAAACGCAGTCCGCGAACTGCGCATGCACGGAAGCGGTGCGCCGTGCATGCAAAACATAAATAGTGTTTCGATATAAACATATCGAAATAGAATAATTCTCAGCGGTACATATCGTCGCTACGCTTGCAGCCATATTGCACGCGAGGGCCTATGACCGCTTCTGTCTCCGCTTCCACGTCGTTCCTGCTGCGCCGGCGTCTGCTCGGCGCGTGCGCCGCCGCGCCGCTTGCATCGCTCGCGGCGCTCGGCTTTGCCACAGCGCCGCGCAGTGCGCTGGCCGCCGATCTCGCGTCGGTCACGCTCGTGCTCGGCGATCAGGCCGGCGGAATGCGCGCGCTCACCGAAGCCGCGAAGGTGCTCGACGGCGCGCCCTACCGTTATCGCTGGGCGAACTTCCAGGGTGCCGCGCCGCTGTTCGAGGCGCAGCGCGCCAATGCCGTCGATATCGCGCCCGCCGGCGACCTGCCGGTGCTCGCGGCAGCGACGGGCGATCCGTCACTGCGCATCGTCGCCACGCGCGTCGGTTCGCCCACGCAACTCGGCCTGCTCGTGCCGCAGGATTCGCCGATCCGCAGCGTCGCGGAACTGAAGGGCCGCACGATTGCGGTCTCGTCGGCGCGCGGCAGCATTTCCGAATTCCAGCTCTACGGCGCGCTCGCCGAAGCGGGCCTCTCGCGCCACGATGTGAATGTGCGCTACATCCTGCCCGTCGACGCCTTCGCGGCCTTCGCCTCGGGCGCGCTCGAAGTCTGGGCGACCTTCGATCCGTACTACGGCATCGCCGTCTCGCGTGGCGCGCGCGTGCTGCGCGACGGCACGGGCATCAACACCGGTCTGAACTTCATTACCGCCTCGGGCGCGGCGCACGCCGATCCGCTCAAGCGCGCCGCCATCGCCGACGTGCTCGTGCGCATCCAGCACGCGGGGCAGTGGGCGCTCGCGAATCCGCAAGCCTACGCGCGCGTCTACGGCACGCTCACGCGCACGCCCGACGCGGCGGCGCTCACCATCACGCAGCGTTCCGCGCTGCGACTGCGTTTCGTGACCGGCGACGATGTCGCGGCCTTGCAGCGTGTCGCCGACAAAGCCGTGGACGACGGCATCCTGCCGCGCCGCATCGATGTGCGCGCCGTGTCCGATACGCAGATCGGCGCGGCCTGATTTTCGCAATGGAGGACGATCGATCATGACTTCTCGCGCAGCACGAACGTTGACGCTGCCACCCACGCAGCAGGCCGCGACGGAGCGCGCGCCTTCACAGACCCCACACGCCGCGCGCGGCGGCTGGGCGGGATTGACCGCGTGGGGCGCGTCGCTCGCATGGCTCGGTGCGGCGGCCGTTACACGCGCATGGCCGAGTCTCGACGACTGGCCGCACACCGACGCACTGCTAGCACTCGAACTCGCATTGGCCGCCGTGGCGTTTCTGCTTGCCTTGCGAGGCCGCCGCGCGGGCGTCGCGCCCACAATCGCGCCGTGGCTCTTGGCGCTCGCGTTCGGCGTGAGCGCGTGGGAGATCATCACGGCGAAGCTCGAAATTCTGCCGCGTCCGTTTTTCGCGCCGCCGCAAGCGTTGATCGCGGTGTTCTTCGACGATTACGCGCGCCTGCTCTCCAGCGTCGCACATTCGTTCGGATTGCTATCGATTGGCTATCTGATCGGCGCAGCGACGGGCTTCGTCGTTGGTGTGAGCATCGGCTGGTCGCGCGCGGTCGGCTACTGGCTGCATCCGGTGCTGCGGCTCATCGGCCCGCTGCCCGCGACCGCGTGGCTGCCGCTTGCGTTCTTCTTCTTTCCGTCGAGCTTCAGCGCGAGCGTGTTCCTGATCGCGCTCGCCACGGCGTTTCCGGTCGCGGTGCTCACGTGGTCGGGCGTCGCGGGCGTGAACGCCGCGTTCTACGACGTTGCGCGCACGCTCGGCGCGCGGCCCGCGTTCCTGATCGTGCGCGTCGCGATTCCGGCGGCGCTGCCGTCGGTGTTCGTCGGCTTGTTCATGGGGCTGGGCGCGTCGTTTTCCGTGCTTATCGTCGCCGAGATGATGGGCGTGAAAGCGGGGCTCGGCTGGTATCTGCAATGGGCCCAGGGCTGGGCCGCCTATTCGAACATGTACGCGGGTCTGCTCGTGATGGCGCTGATGTGCTCGGGCCTCATCACGCTGCTGTTCCGCGTGCGCGACCGCTTGCTCGGCTGGCAAAAAGGACTGCTCAAATGGTAGCCGCGACACTGGCTTTGCAACCCGAAGACCTCGCGCCATACGGCACGCTGGGCGAGCCGGACGAACCACCCGTCGGCGCGCGCATCGACGTGCGCCACGTCACGCAAGGTTTCGCGCTGCGCGGCGAAACGCTGCCGGTGCTCGAAGACGTCAGTCTCACAGTCGAGCCCGGCGAGTTCGTCGCGCTGCTCGGGCCGAGCGGCTGCGGAAAGTCGACCTTGCTGCGTCTGGTCGCGGGCCTCGATGCGCCGCTGAGCGGCACGCTGCACGCGAATGGCGCAGCCATCGCCGGCCCCGATCCGTCGCGCGTGCTGGTGTTTCAGGACCCGACGCTGTTTCCGTGGCGCACGGTGCGCGAGAACGTCGGGCTCGGTCCGCAGGCGCAGCGTGCGCGGCGCGGCTGGTTCGCGCGTCGAGGGACGTCCGCGCAGGGCGATGCCGATTCGCGCATCGATGCCGCGCTCGAACTCGTCGGCCTCAAGGGCTTCGAGCAGGCGTACCCGCATCAGCTCTCGGGCGGCATGGCACAGCGTGCGGCGCTGGCGCGCGCGCTCGTCAACGACCCCGCGCTGCTCGCGCTCGACGAGCCGTTCGGCAAGCTCGATTCGCTCACGCGCATGCGCATGCAGTCGGAACTCGTCGCGCTGTGGCAGCGCACGCGCGTTTCCGTGCTGCTCGTCACGCACGACGTGGAAGAAGCGCTCGTGATGGCGAACCGCGTCGTGGTGTTCAGCGCGCGGCCCGCGCGCATCGTGGCTGAGGTGCGCAACGACGCGCCGTATCCGCGTCATCGCGACGATCCGAAGCTCGTCGAATTGCGCCGCGACGTGCTCGCGCAACTCGGCCTCGATGCATGAGTGCATCACGATTTGATAAGAATGCCTAAATAAAAGACCACTCCGATATCATGAACCCGACCGACAAATACGGCAGGCCAGAACAGCCCGATCAGCCCATTCAACCCGCCCGCCGAACGTGGCTGCGCAACACCGCGTTCGCGACCGGCGCGGCGGCACTGGGCGGACTGGCGTTCGGCTTGCCCGCCACGCGCGCACGTGCCGACGAAAACGCGAAGCACCTCAAACTCTCCTGGAACGCAGGCGCGATCTGTACGGCGCCCGTGCCGGTGGCCGCGACGCAAGGCTTCTTCCGCAAGCACGGCCTCGACGTCGAACTCGTGAACTTCGCGGGCTCGACCGATCAGCTGCTCGAAGCGATCGCGACCGGCAAGTCGGATGCGGGCGTCGGCATGGCGCTACGCTGGATCAAGCCGCTCGAACAGGGTTTCGACGTAAAGCTCACGGCGGGCATCCACGGCGGCTGCATGCGTCTGCTCGCGACGAAGCAGTCGGGCATCGTCGATCTCGCGGGACTCAAGGACCGCGCGGTGGGCGTGAGCGACATGGCGAGTCCGGCGAAGAACTTCTTCGCGATCACGCTCAAGAAGATCGGCATCGATCCCGATAGCGAGGTGCGCTGGCGTCAGTATCCGGCCAACCTGCTCGGCGAGGCGCTGAAGAAGGGCGAAGTGCAGGCGATCGCGGACGGCGACCCGACCATCTGGACGCTGCGCGAATCGGATCATCTGGTCGAGGTGTCGAACAATCTGTGCGGCGAGTACGCGAATCGCGTCTGCTGCGTGCTGGGCGTGCGCGGCACGCTCGTGCGCCGCGACCGCGCGACGGCGCAGGCGCTCACGGCGGCGCTGCTGGAAGCCACGCAATGGACCGCCGATCATCCGGCGGAAGCGGCGAAGGTGTTTTCGGCTTACGCGCCGAACGCCGATGTGAACCAGCTCACGGCCATGCTCAAGAGCCACACGGACGGTCATCATCCGGTGGGCGCGGCGTTCAAAAAGGAAATCGCGCTCTACGCCGACGATCTCAAGACCGTGGGCGTGGTGAACGCGAGCACGGACTCGAATCAGTTCGCGTCGCGCGTGTTCGCGGACGTGCTGGCGTAACGAAAGCGGAGGAAGAAAAGCGAAGCGTTCGGCGCGCGCCGAACGCCTGCATCAGACTTGCGCGATGAAGTTGCGCACGTAGGTGTTGAACAGGTCGGGATGCGTGCCGTTCATGCCGTGCGTCGCGCCCTTCATGGTCACGCGCTGCGCGAACTCGATCCACTCTTCGAGCGCTTCCACGTTGTTGCGGAACATCAGCGGGCTGCGCTGGCCGTCGATCAGCAGCGTGCGGCACTTGATGTCGGCGGCGGGGCGGCGCGTGTAGGCGGGCAGCGGATCGTCGAGCTGCTTGGGCAGCGTCGTGGCGTTGGCGATCGCCATTTCGCGGAACGCGTGCGGGCTCTTGCGCCACGCGCCGGGCATGCTCACGGAGTCGACGAACAGTTCGAGACCTTCTTCAAGCAGACCGTCTTCGATCATGTTCGCGGCGCGCGTGCGCAGCGCGTTGGTCGCGGGCGGCAGCACGTCTTCGTCTTCTTCGAGACGGCGCAGCGGGCCGCCCGGATCGGCGAGCACGAGCGTGCGCACGAGACGCGGATAACGGCGCGCGAGGTGATAAGCGATCGAGCCGCCGCGCGAATGGCCGACGACGTGAACCGATTCGAGCCCCATCGCCTCGATGAAATCAGCCAGTTCATGCAGATGGCTTTCCCAGCCGAATTCGCCCTGGATGCAGGCGTCGGCGGCCGGCCAGTAATGGCTCAGGCTCGGCGCGATGCAGCGGAAATCGTCCGCGAGTCCGTCCAGTTGGGGCGCCCAGTAGCGGTAGTCGCACAGCGAGCCGTGCACGAACAGGAGCGGTTCGCCGGCCCCGCGTTCGAGATACGGCAGGACGACACCCGAGTTCAGCGTGGCGAACGACAGGTCGGGCGGGGCAAGAAGGGACGGATCGATGCGTTGGTTCACGGAGATGTACTCCAGTCGCGGAGATGACACTTTGCCGCAGGTCAACGCTTAAGGGAAACGAAATTAATTGAACGTTGCGATAAGGTTTTCTGATTGATTGCGCTTCGTTTGCGGCTGGGTTTGGAACCGATTTCAGCGAAGGCTTAAACGACCGGCGGGCGGGCGATGCGCCGCCGCATCGCCATGCCGTCATGGACGCGGCTTACAGCGCGAGCTGGTAGCGGACGAAGTCGTCGGCCTGAACGAAGGTGTCGTAGAGCTTGCGCGCGGGATTGTCCTGGCGCGTGTGCCAGTAGAGGCGCGACCAGCCGCGTGCCCGTCCGAGCGCGACGAGATCCTCGATCAGCCGCTTGCCGATACCCAGGCCGCGATGCGCCGGATCGACGAACAGGTCTTCCAGATAGCCGATCGGCGCCTCGACCCACGTGCCTTCGTGCAGCACGGCGATGCTGAAACCCACCACGCGCGTACCCGATTGCGCGACGCGGCCGAGCATCGGAACGGCCGGATCGAGCAGGCGCGCCCACGTGTGCGCGCTCACACGCGGTGCGACCTCGGTTTCGTAGAACGCGGTGTAGCCCGCCCAGAGGCGCAGCCAGTCTTCGCGGTCGGCGGGCGTGACGTCGCGGATCACGAGTGCTTCGGTTTGAATCGGCGTCATGCGCGTGCACTCCCTTCGCGCAGGCTCGCCAGCGATGCGCGCTGCTGACCGTCGGCGTCGAAGTTGCTGCTTGCGAGCCACCGCTCGAAACCCGTGCGCACCTGCGGCCAGTCCTCGTCGATGATCGCGAACCACGCGGTATCGCGGCTGCGCCCCTTATAGACGACCGCTTGCCGGAAGATGCCTTCGAACTGAAAGCCGAGCCGCAGCGCGGTCTGACGCGAGGGCGCGTTGAGGCTGTCGCATTTCCACTCGTAGCGCCGATAACCGAGGTCGTCGAACACATAGCGCATCAGCAAAAATTGCGCTTCGGTCGACAGCGCGCTGCGCTTGAGCAGCGGCGAGAACGTCACGCTGCCCACTTCGATCACGCCGTGTGCGGGATCGATGCGCATCAGCGCGAAGGTGCCGACGGCCTTGCCGGTCGCGCGGTCGATGATTGCGTAGTGCAGCGGGTCGGTGGACGCGGCGGCCTTGGTCAGATACTCGCGGAACGCGGCGAAGTCGGTGAACGGGCCGGTGAAGAGATAGGTCCAGTCGCGGCCGTCGGCGGCCTGGCGATAGGCTTCGAAGAGGTCGGCGGCGTGACGCTCGACGTCGACCGGTTCGATGCGGCAGCGCTCGCCTTCGAGCGTCACGCGCGCGGGGCGCTCGCGCGGCGTCCAGTGGTCGACGGCGGGGCCGATGGGCTGCTCGAATTCGTTGATGCGGGAGGCCATGAGTGCGTTCCTGAGGTCCGTGGCGCGCGTGTTCGCGCGATAGGACGAATAAGGTAACGCAGCGGTGGTTCCTTGCAAAGATCCACGGAAATGGGGTTCGTTGGGGCCACGGTCATGTGCGGTTCGCACCGACTTCACGCCGCTCTCGCGTTTACTTCGCATGCGAATAAAATTATACTTCGCATGCGAACTTTAACGCGCATCTCTGGAGACGAGACGATGACCCCGGAAATTCAGGTGGAACTGGCAGACGGTGTATTGATCGCGACGATGTCGCGGCCCGACAAGAAGAACGCGCTGACGAATGCGATGTACGGCGCGCTGGCCGACGCGGTCGCGCGCGCGAACGACGACGACGCGATCCGCGTGCTGCTGATTCAGGCCGACGGCGATCTTTTCACGGCGGGCAACGACGTATCGGAATTCGCCGCGCAGGCGATGGGTAATCGGGGTAATGGCGGTAACGGGGACAAGGGCGCGGAGGAGCGCCACGTGCTGCGCTTTCTGCGCGCGCTCGCCACGGCCACGGTGCCGATCGTCGCCGCTGTGCAGGGCAAGGCCGTGGGCGTCGGCACCACGATGCTGCTCCACTGCGATTACGTGCTGCTCGCCGACGACGCGCAACTGATCACGCCGTTCGTGAACCTCGCGCTGGTGCCGGAAGCGGCGTCGAGTTATCTGCTGCCGCTGTGCATCGGGCACACGCGCGCGTTCGAAATGTTCGCGCTGGGCGATCCCGTTCCCGCCGATTCCGCCGTCGCGTGGGGCATCGCAAACCGGACCGTACCGCTCGCCGAATTACGCACGGAAGCTCGCCGTATCGCCGGGAAACTCGCCGCGCGGCCCACGGGCTCGCTCACGGCCATGAAGCGCCTGATGCGCGACGCGGAAAAGCTGGTCACGCAGATGGACAGCGAAAGCGCGATTTTCGTCGAGCGTCTCGCGAGCGCGGAAGCGAAAGAAGCGTTCACGGCGTTCGCGCAGAAGCGCGCGCCGGATTTCACGAAGCTCGCGCGGCAGTGATCAGGCGTCGTCGTCGAGGGCGGGAAACTTGTCCTGCAAGCTGCCGAGCCAGCGCGCCACGACGTCGATTTCGGCATCGCTAAAGCCTTCGGTCAGACGCGCGTTCAGATCGGCGAGACCGGCTTTCGAGCGCTTGACGGCCGCGCGTCCGTCTTTCGTGAGCCAGAGCCGCGAAGCGCGGCGGTCGTTTTCGTCGGCGTGGCGCTCGACGAGACCGGCGCGTTCCGCACGATCCACGAGGCCGCTCATGCCCGGCGCCTTGAGGTCGAGCGCGGCGGCCGCCTCGCTCGTCAGCGCGCCGTCGTTTTTCGCCAGATAGAACAGCAGGCCGACTTGCGCCGCCGTCGCGCCGCCCGACGCCGCGCGCGCCTGCGACCAGCGATGCAGACGCCGCTGGCCCACATTGAGCAGATAGACGAGCCGATGATCCATGCCCCGCACCTCGAATTGCATGCCGCCGCCGCGCATCGACGCGCGTGAATGGCTTGAGTGAATAGCTTGAGTAAATAGTTCGCGTGCGAATATTAACATGCGCGTCAGGCGGGCTTTCCGGCGCGCGGGGCGTGGCTTACTCGTTGCGCGCTTTGCCGTCGTGCGGGCCGATGGGCCGCTCGGGCCAGTCGGTCCAGCCATCGTCGCGGGTGGCCTGATGCGCCGCGTTCAGCGGATAGTGAATGCGGTTTTCGGGCTTCGTCACCTCGCCGACGACCATCAGCCGCACTTCGTCGCGCGTGTTGTTCAGAAAGGTGTGGCAAATGCCCGTGCCCGCCGGAAACCCCACCGAATCGCCCGGTTGGAGCCGATGCAGATGGCCGTCGATCCAGACATCGGGCGTGCCTTCGAGCACGTGCACGAATTCTTCCTCGGCGCTTTCCGCGTGCGGATACGACGTGCGCCGTCCGGGCAGCAGCCGCACATGATGAATGCCGATGCGCGTGAGCCCGAACGTGCGAGCCAGCGGCGCGCCGATGCCCATGAGTTCGGTGTCGCCGGTGTAATGGCTGTCGTCCGGTCCTTCAAGCTCGGTCCAGTGCCGGATAAAAGCAGGGCGTTGCATGATGCGGCTCCCAGAGAAGACAATTTGCGTATGACACCATCGGCTCGCCGCGGTGTCCATCGAATTCGGCCGATGCGGTCATGAACGGCAAACGATTGCGCGCGGGCCCTGAAGCATTCCTCTCGACGCGGGCCTTCAGAATGCGCGAATCGCGCCGTTAGCCGTTGGATCGACGCGGTTTCGCGCATCGCCTGGCCGTCGTGCCGGCACTCGTTTCCTCGACAACAATATTCAAAGACCATGGGTTTCTTCGACCGTTTCCGCAAAGCGCCCGCGCCGCCTGCGCCGCCTTCCGTGGCGGAATTCACGGAGCTGTTCCTGTCCGCCTTGCGCGCGGCGGGCGACACGCGCACGTGGTGCGTCGAACTGGAGCACGATCGTCTCGTGCAGACGGAACTCGCCGACGGCGTGCAGCCGGGCATCATCAATCTGTCGAACATGTACCGGGACTACAGCAACGCCGCGCCGCAAGAGCGCGAGGCGTCGCTGCGCCGGATGGCGGCGGGCATGCTGCATCAAGACCTGCCCGCCACGCTCGCCGAGGCGAGGGCGAAGCTCAGGCCCGTGATCCGCAGCGCGACCGAACGCGGCGTTCTCGATCTCCAGACCCACGGCAACGCGAAGCGCCCGGACATCGCGTTTCGCGCGTTGTGCGGCAACCTCGAAATCGGCATCGCCTGCGATAGCGAATTCAACGTGATGCGGCTCGGCGACGCGCAACTCGCGAAGTGGGGCGTGAGCTTCGACGAAGCGCTCGCGATCGCCATCGACAATCTGCGCGAGGCGTCGTCGCAACCGTGGCTGGCCTTGCAGAACGGCGTGTTTCTCTCGCAGTTCGGCGACTTTTACGACGCCTCGCGCCTGTTGCTGACCGACCTGCTGTATCGCCAGGCGATTTCCGGCGCGCCCGTCGTGATGGCGCCGAACCGCACCGTGCTGCTGCTCACCGGCGACCGCAGCGAGGCGGGCTTGCAGACGCTCGTCGAGCTGGCCGAGCAGGCGTACACGCAGTCGCGTCCGCTGCCGCCGCTCATGCTGCGCTGGAACGGCGACGCGTGGGAGCGCTTCGTGCCGCCCGCGCTGGCGGCGAGGCTGCATCGCATGCGGCTGCGCGAACAGGATGCCGATTATCAGGACCAGAAGGGTCTGCTCGACGAACTGCACGTGCGCGAAGGCCGCGATGTGTTCGTGGCGAAGCACACGGTCCTGCAAAGCGCCGATGGCGCGCAGCGCAGCGTCTGCGCGTGGAGCGAGGGCGTGCACGCGCTGCTGCCCGATACGGACTTTTTCGTGCTGGTGCGCGCCGCCACGAAACAGACGGCCTTCGTGCCGCGCGCCGTGGTCATGGAGCGTTTCGCGGCGCACCTGAAGCCGACGTCGTATGTGCCGGTGCGCCACGAAGTCGTGGGCTTTCCCGACGAGGCGGAATTCGAGGAAATGCTGGCGAGCTACGAAAAGCTTCCGTCGGGCGGCTGATGGGCGTTGTCGGCGTCATGGGGATGATCGGCGTTATCGCAACTAACAGCCAAAGCTGCGCGCGCCATACCAGACGTCACCTCACCACGCGCGGCCAGCGAACAGAAGGCCGCGCGTTATGTCCCCATCGGTCGGCAATTGAGTCGGCAATTGAGTCGGCAATCAAGTCGGCAATCAACTCGGCAATCAAGTCGGCAATCACGCCGATCCCCATTCGCGCCCCGATATTCCATCAAGCGCCACGGCGCATCCGCGCCCACGTACGCGCCTAAACCGCCGCAATCCCGCCGCCAACCCAGTGCAAACTTCAGCCGCATGCGCGACGTGCGGCGGCCACTGCTATAAAATCGCGGCTCCAGTCTTCGAGACGAGCGGCGTCAGCGCTCGATCCGCTCGATCAATCGGCACGCCTGTCCGGGCGTTGCGTCAAGGTGTTGTGTCAAGTGCTCTGCTATTCGCGGCGACTTCGGCGCCGCTTACCGCCTATCGACGGCGGTTAGCTTCTTGCGCAATCGCATGGGTCATCGGGCTTTCCGGGAGCCTCGAAGCCTTACCCAGCAACACATAGAACACACACACAGATTTATATGGATTCGGATCCGCATCGCGTTTCGGAAAATGCTTCCGGCGCCGGCGACAACAAGCCCGCCTTGCATCGCAGTCTCAAAGCCCGACACCTGACCATGATCGCCATCGGCGGCTCGATCGGCACGGGCCTGTTCGTCGCATCGGGCGCGTCCATTTCGCAGGCCGGCCCCGGCGGCGCAATGGCCGCGTACCTCGTGATCGGCCTGATGGTCTACTTCCTGATGACGAGCCTCGGCGAAATGGCCGCGTTCATGCCGGTCTCCGGCTCGTTCGCGACCTACGGCGCGAAGTTCGTCGACGAGGGCTTCGGCTTCGCGCTCGGCTGGAACTACTGGTACAACTGGGCGGTGACCATCGCCGTCGAACTGGTGGCCTCGCAGCTGGTGATGAGCTATTGGTTCCCGCACGTGCCCGGCGGCTGGTGGAGCGCCGCGTTTCTCTGCGTGATGTTCCTGCTCAATGCGCTTTCGGTGCGCGGCTTCGGTGAAGCCGAATACTGGTTCTCGCTGATCAAGGTGATTACGGTGATCGCGTTTATCGGCGTGGGCCTGCTGATGATCGTCGGCATCCTGAAGGGCGGCGCCGATCATGTCTGGGGCAATTTCGCGCTCGACGGCGGTCCGTTCACGGGCGGCCTGCCGGCCTTGCTCGGCGTGACGATGATCGCGGGCTTCTCGTTCCAGGGCACCGAGCTGATCGGCGTGGCCGCGGGCGAATCGGAGAATCCGGGTCAAACCATTCCGCGCGCGGTGCGTCAGGTGTTCTGGCGCATTCTGCTGTTCTACGTGCTGGCGATTTTCGTCATCGGCCTGCTGATTCCGCACACCGATCCGAACCTGCTGAAATCCGACGTCACCGATATCGGCGTGAGCCCGTTTACGCTCGTGTTCCGCCGCGCGGGTCTGGCCATGTCGGCCGGCGTGATGAACGCGGTGATTTTGACGGCCGTGCTGTCGGCGGGTAACTCGGGCATGTACGCGTCCACGCGGATGCTCTACAACCTCGCGATCGAAAAGCGCGCGCCGAAGATCTTCGCGAAGCTCTCGCAAAGCGGCGTGCCGCGCAACGCGCTGTATGCCACCACGGCGGTGGGCGCGCTGTGTTTTCTCTCGTCGATGTACGGCGACAAGACCGTCTATATGTGGCTGCTCAACACCTCGGGCATGACGGGCTTTATCGCGTGGCTCGGCATTGCGGTGAGCCATTACCGCTTCCGCAAGGGCTTCGTCGCGCAGGGCTATTCGCTCAAGCAACTGCCTTATACGTCGAAGTGGTTTCCCATCGGGCCGATTTTCGCTTTCGCGGTCTGTCTGATCATCATGCTTGGCCAGGACTATCAGGCCTTCGTCGCCGACAAGATCGACTGGGCGAGCGTGCTGGCCACCTATATCGGCATTCCGCTGTTTGCGCTGATGTGGCTCGGCTATCGCCTCGTGAAGAAAAGCCGCTTCATTCGCTACGACGAGATGGATATCCAGGCGTTCGCCGATCGCGCCGCTCGCGCCGATCGCATGACGCCGTCGCGCGATGCAGCGCAAACGCAGCGCGAAGGCGCGCTGCAATAAGCGTAATTAGCGCAATAAGCGCAGTCGACACAATCAGCACTGTCGATCGAAAGACCCAAAGAAAAACCGCCCGCGTTTTGCAACGCGGGCGGTTTTTTTACGCCTTCGAACCCAGCGCCCGAAGCGGGCGCCGCGTCATCAGAAGATGTTGCGCAGACCGATTGCGACGCCGGTCTGGTTGTTGCGGCCCGGGTAGTCCGCGAGGTAAGCGCCCGTGCCGCGCGTGAAGTCGACCGTGCCGTAGACTTCCGTGCGCTTCGAGAGCGAGTACTCGGCGAGCAGCGTGGCCGAGTAGTTGATACCGACGCCGTAACCGCCATCAGCCAGCGCAGCGTTGCGTGCATGGCCGTAGTAGCCGGCCAGCGTGATCGCCAGCGGCGTCGTGGCTTGCCACGTCGAACCGACGTAGAAGTTGTCGTCGATACGGTTCAGGCTCGAGATCAGGGCCGGTGCGCCGCTGACCTGCTGCTGCGCCTGGTCGACCGTGCCCGAGTTGTCCTGCGAGTGCAGCCAGCCTGCCAGCAGGCGCACCGTCGGCACGACCGTGTAGACGAGGCCGACGTTGGCGATGTTGAACTTCTTGCCCGAGACGTCGTTCTGCTGGAAGCCCACGAGGCCTTGCACCGGACCGAACGCGTACGAAGCCGTGAAGCCGTACATCGAGTTCTGGCCCGTGCTGCCCGCGACGCCGCCGAAGCCGTACATCGCTTCAACATGCAGGCCGCCGATCGTGTTCGTGTACTTCGCCGAGCTGTTCGTGAAGAGGAACGGGCCGACCGGGTTGTACGCCCAGCTGTCCTGCCAGTAGTCGGCGACGGTCAGCGGATCGAACGTGTTGCCCATTTCGTCGAAGAACGGCGTTTGCTGGCGACCGAAGGTCAGCGTGCCGTACTTCGTGTTCGACAGACCGACATACGCGTTACGCTGGAACAACTGGTTGCTCGTGTTCGCGAGCTTGCCGTTCCACAGATTGAACTGGTTTTCCAGCTTGAAGACAGCCGACGTGCCGCCGCCCAGATCTTCCGTGCCCTTCAGGCCCCAACGGCTCGGCGTCACGACGCCTTCGCGCATCGAGATCAGGCCGTCGTTATTCGAGTTCGCGTTGGTTTGATAGCGCAGCGCCGTATCGACGAGGCCATACAGCGTCACCGAGCTTTGTGCGAATGCCGATTGGGCCGATGCGGCCAGCAGTGCGACGCCGAGCGCCGCGGTGGTCTTCTTCATGTGTTCCCCGTTTCTATTCGTCTGGATCGCCGCGCGGCAGGCGCGCTAGCGGTCGGATCTGGATATTCCGTGCGCGCCGGCGGAGTCCAGCGCGCTGAAAGTGGCGCAATGATATTTCGAACAATTTAAATTCCTGTAATGAAATCGATGCGCTGTCGCCCTTCTGCAACAAGGCTCCGCCGTGGGGTTGACGGTTTTTGGCCCACCGTCAGGTCCACGCTTGATGTCGCTTTAACGCGAATTTAAGGGGAATTGCTGATTGAAACTGGGCGTGACGTCGAGCCGCGCCTTGATGACGTCGGCGCGGTGATAGAGGTCGGCGGTGCGCTGCTGCTCGGCGATCAGGCCATCGTCGATGGCGACCGGCTGCAATTGCGCACGCTGATAAACCGTCTTCAGCACGTCGGCGGGCAGGCCCGTCACGCGCGATTGAATGGCCGCGACGTCGTCCGGGTGCGCGAGCGCCCAGCGCTGGCCCGCGGCCACGCGGCGCAGAAAGTCCGCAATTTCAGCGTGTTTCGTGCGGATCGCTTCATCGGTGGCGGCCTCGAAGCTCAGGCCCGACGAGACGCCCACGCCGTCCGCGATGCTGCGGTCGTGATCGCGCGACTCGGCCAGCGCGACATACGGGTCCCACGTGGACCACGCATCGACGGTGCCCGAAGCGAGCGCGGCCTTCGCGTCGGCGGGCTGCATGAAGGCCCACGTCACGTCGCTGAGCTTCAGATGCGCGCGCTCCAGCGTGGCCACGGCGAGGTAATGGCCGATCGAGCCGCGCGTGGTGGCGATGCGCTTGCCCTTGAGATCGGCGGCCGTGCGAATCGGCGACGACGCGCTCACGAGGATCGCGAGATCGACGGGCACCGAGCGCGTGGCCGACACCGCGCGAATTCTCGCGCCGGCGGCGTAGGCGAAGATGAGCGGCGCGTCGCCGAGTCCGCCCACGTCGATCGCGCCCGCGTTGAGCGCTTCGCCAAGCGGCTGCGCGGCCGGAAAGTTGAACCACTCGATCTTGTACGGCACGTCCTTCAGTTGACCCGATGCTTCGAGGATGCCGCGCGTCTGCAATTGCTGGTCGCCGACCTTGAGCGTGGTGTCGGCGTGCGCCGCGTTCGCGAAGAAGGCGAACGACGCCGCAAATGATGCCGCGAGCGCGGCGAAACGGCGGTGAATGAAACGAAAGCGTGAAGCGGAACGGCGCATGGATCGATCCTCGATAGCGGAACTGGCGTGAATGGCCCACGATAAGCAGCGCATCGTCATAACGCAAACGCATTGTTCTTCTATCTAAATATGCAAGAAGCAGTAGGCGCATCTTGAACCCGAGCGGTCATTCACGTAGGCTTAGCCGCCAGGTGCATCACGCAGGAACTCCATTCATGAAACTCGACGAGATCGAAGCCTTCGTGGCGGTCGTGCGCAGCGAATCGCTGAGCCAGGCCGCCGAAGCGCTTGAATTGACGCAACCCGCCGTCACGCGGCGTATCCAGAACTTCGAGGAAGCGCTGGGCGTCGCGCTGCTCGACCGCAACACCAAGCCGCTGCGCGCCACGCCGATGGGCCGCACGGTCTACGAACAATGCCGCGCGATCCAGCGCGAAGTCGACGCGCTGCGCCAGCTCGTGAACGACGGCGCGCCGCTCGCGGGCGTGCTGCGTCTGGGCGTGGCGCAAACGGTCGCCGACATCGCCATGCTCGACGCCTTGCAGGCGCTGCGCGCGGCGCATCCCGAACTGCAGGCGCGCGTCTCTACCGGCTGGGGCGCGCCGCTGCTGCAAAAAGTGGA
This sequence comes from Paraburkholderia tropica, assembly GCF_914484835.1. GTDB lineage: Bacteria > Pseudomonadota > Gammaproteobacteria > Burkholderiales > Burkholderiaceae > Paraburkholderia > Paraburkholderia tropica_A. The sequence continues at coordinate 145,801 of NZ_CAJZAR010000062.1, read as the reverse complement.
AGACGGCGAACTCGACGCCGCCGTGGTGCTGTTGCCCGCGAATCGCGCGCTGCCCGAAGCGCTGGCGGGCGAAATGCTCGGCGCGCTCAAGCTCGCGGTGGTTGCACAAAAAGGGTTACTCAAGCGGCGCGCGCATACGCTGGCGGAATGCCAGTCGTTCGGCTGGGTGCTCAATCCCGACGGCTGCGGCTTCCGCGCGGGCTTGCAGCACGCGCTGGCCGCGCAAGGTCACACGCTGCGGCTGAACCTCGAAACGCTGGGCGCGGAATTGCAGCTCGGGCTCGTCGCGGACGGCGTCGGTCTCGGCCTCGTGCCGCAGCCGCTCGTGACTGCGAGCGCGCATGCGGAACGGCTCGACGTCGTGCAGATCGCCGATTTCAAGCCGGAAATCGCAGTGTGGATCGTGCGCTCGCGTGCGATCGGGCGCATGGAATCGGCGCTCGCGGTGCTTGCGCAAAGCATCGCGCGCCGCTTCAAGGCGGCGCGCATCGCAAAGGCGGCGTGAAGGCAGCGTAAAGGGCAAGGCTCGTTTCGAGCCTTGTTTTCAGGGCTCGAATCACGCGGCCGAATCACGTGTCTCAACTCACGCGTCTCAGATCACGAAGAAGCCATGCGTGCCATCGCGGCCGAGTTGCTCGACGAGACCGTATTCCCATTCGAGGTAGGCGTTCATCGCTTCGCGCGCGTTGCCGGTGCCTTCATACGGACGCCGGTAGCGGTCGATGCGCGGCGAGGCCAGCGTCGCCTCGCCTTCTTCTACCGGCAATCCCGCGCGAATCCACGCCGACGTGCCGCCTTCGAGCACCTCGACGGGCTTGCCCGTGAGCGCGGCGATGTCCGGCGCGGCAAACGGCGCGAGCGCATTCGTCATGCACACGGCCACGTAGCGCTTCGCGTCGGGCAACGTGCGCAGATCGGCGAACCCGGGCGCGAGATGCGAGCGCAGCGTCCAGTACGCGCCCGGAATGTGCGCCTTCACGTGATTCGCACTCGACGTGAAATCGAGCACCACGGTGCCGTCGCCGGGTTCGGCGAGCCGCGCCGCGAGCGCTTCGGGCGTGATCGACGCCACGGGCGAGGGTAACGGTTTTTGTGCTTGCCACGCGCCGCGTGCATCGAGATCGGCGGGCGACGCATCGTCGATCACATAGACGTCGATGTTCATCTGTGCGAGCCACGAGGCCGTCATGTTCGCGCGCACGCCGTCGTCGTCGAACAGCACCACGCGCGCGCCGCGAACCGGCGCGAACATTTCGGTTTCCTGAACGAGTTGACCGCCGGGCGCGTCGACGAAACCGCTCGCGTGCGCCTGCTCGTATTCCTCGGGCGTGCGCACGTCGAAGCGATAGGTCGTGCGCTGGGTTTCAGCCGTCCAGCGCGCGGCCTCGGCAATCGTCGTGCGGCCCACGCCCGCGCGCTCGGCCAGCGTGCGCGCCGCGCGTTGCGATGCTTCGAGCGTGGCGTCGTCGCGGCCCGCTTCGGGGTCGAACTGGCGCGTGCTGCCGTGCTCCAGCGTCTGCCCCGCGAGCGTCCAGCCGATCGTGCCGTTGCGCAGCGCGGCCACCGGATTCGGCAGCCCCGCATTCACGAGCGACTGCGTGCCGATGATGCTGCGCGTGCGCCCCGCGCAATTGACGATCACGCGCGTGGCCGGATTGGGCGCGAGCGCGCGGGCGCGCAGCGCGAGTTCCGCGCCCGGCACGCTGATGCTGCCGGGAATATTCATCGTGCGGTATTCGTCGAAGCGGCGCGCGTCGAGCACCACGACATCGGCGCCGCTGCGTAACAGCGCATCGACCGATTCAGCGGACAGCGAGGGCGTATGACGCTGCGCTTCGACAAACTCGCCGAACGCCTTGCTCGGCACGTTGACGTCGCGAAACACCTCGCCGCCCGCGTCGATCCAGCCGCGCAGCCCGCCTTCGAGCAGCGCGACATCGGTATAGCCGAGTGCATCGAGCCGCTGCGCCGCGCGTTCGGCGAAGCCTTCGCCGTCGTCGAGCAGCACGATCGGCACGTTGCGGCGCGGCAGCTTGGTCCACGCATCGAGTTCGAGTTTCGCGAGCGGCAGGTTCGCTGCAAACAGCGGATGGCATTGCGCGTGCGGATCTTCCTCGCGCACGTCGAGCAGGGCGATTTCGCGTTTCGCGAGCAGGGCGGCGCGCACGTCGTGAAGGCTGCGCGTGGGAAAAGACTTCATGTGACGGGATGTTCCTTGCTGAGGTCCCAGAGATTCGGGAGAAGATCGTTCGAATAGCCGGAGATGAAGGGCTTGGGCGGCGCGTCGGCGGGATAGGTCGCGCGGCGCACCGCGCCGATGTTCGCGCCATACACGTGGATGCTGATCGAGACGCGGTCGTCGAAGGCGTTGCGCACGCGATGAATGTCGCCGATGGCGGGCGAGACCGCTTCCACGTCGCCGCGCGCGAGACGCACTTCCGCGCCGTGTTCGTGCAGCGCGCCTTCGGCATCGCGCCGGTAGCCCTGCGCATATTCCGCGCCGCGCAGCACGCCGATGAGTCCCCACACCGTGTGGTCGTGCACGGGCGTTTGCTGCCCCGGGCCCCAGACGAAGCTGACCACGGAAAAGCGCTCGCGCGCGTCGGCGTGCAGCAGATATTGGCAATAGCGCTCGGGCGAGGGTTGTGCGAATGCGTCGGGCAACCAGTCGTCGTCGCGCACGAGTTCGCGCAAGGCGGCGAGGCCGCGCTCGATCAGCGCGGGTTCCTCGGGCGCCTCGTCGACAAGGCGCGCGATCTCGCCGACGAAGTCACGCAGTTTGTGTATCGCCATCAGTCGAGCAACTCCGGTTCAGCGGCGACGAGGCCCGCGTAAAGGCTCTCGAACGCGTGCTGCGCGCCGCCGGGGCGGCCTACCTGCTGATGCGTGAGCGCCGCCACGTCGTGCGGGATGCGCTGCGGTGTGCCCGCCGCTTCGGCGAGCAGTTGCGCGTGGCAGGCGTTGTCGAGCGCGATGTACCACCACGCGGCCGCTTCCACGCTCGGACCGGCGGTCAGGATGCCGTGGTTCTTGAGGATCGCGGCCTTGTGCGGCCCGAGCGCGGCGGCAATGCGCGCGCCTTCGCTCGTGTCGAGCACGACGCCCTGGAAGTCGTCGAACAGCGCGTGATCTTCGTAGAACGAGCAGGCGTCCTGCGTCAGCGGATCGAGCGTGCGGCCGAGCGTCGACCACGCCTTGCCGTAGAGCGAATGCGTGTGCGCGGCGGCCACCACGTCGGGGCGCGCTTCGTGGATGGCGGCGTGAATGGCGAACGCGGCCTGATTCACGGGGCCGTGGCCCACCACGATTTCGCCGTCGCGATTCACGAGCAGCAGATCGGAGACGCGCACGCGCGCGAAATGCAGGCCGAGCGGATTGACCCAGAAGTGGTCGGGCCATTCGGGATCGCGTGCGGTGATGTGGCCTGCGAGCCCCTGGTCGAAGCCGTAGCGCGCGAACAGGCGAAACGCGCCCGCGAGCCGCTCCTGGCGATGGCGTCGTTCTTCGGCGACGCTGCGTGCGCTGGCGGCGTTGTCGTCGTCGAACCAGAAGCGGCGCACGGGCGGCTGGCGGAAGTCGTGCGCGATGTCGAGAGCCGTGGTCATGATGCGTTCCTGTTCGTCGATCAAGCGGCTTTCGAAGCGGGTTGTGAGGCGGCCGCGCGCGATGTGAGTTCGCGCGTGGCCGGAATCAGCACGCGGCCATAGTCGATGGCGTCTTCGAGCGGATCGAAGCCGCGGATCAGGAAGGTCGTGACGCCGAGCGCGTGATACTCCGCGAGCGTCTGCGCGACCTGTTCGGGCGTACCGACGAGCGCGGTGGAATTCGAGCGTCCGCCGATCTCCTTCGCCACGGCGGTCCACAGCCGTTCGTCGGCGCGCACGCCGTCGCCGCCCGCCGCGAGCAGACGCCGCGCGCCTTCGCTCTGCAGCGGGCCACCGGCTGCGACGCCCTGTTCGGCGCGCAGACGGCGCGTGGCTTCGAGGATGTGCTCGGCGCGCTCCCACGCGGCCTTTTCCGTATCGGCGAGAATCGGGCGGAACGACACCGAGAAGCGCACGCTGCGGCCATGCTTCGCGGCTTCGGCGCGCACGCGCTCGATCAGTTCCTTCACTTGCTGCTGCGATTCGCCCCACAGCGCGTAGACGTCGGCGTGCTTGCCCGCCACTTCGAGCGCGGCCGCCGACGCGCCGCCGAAATAAATCGGCACATGCGGCTGCTGACGCGGCTTGATTTCCGAATGCGCCTGCTCGAAGCGATAAAAGCGGCCCGTGTGATCGAACGGCTTTTCCTCGGTCCAGACGCGCTTGAGAATCTGCAGATATTCGTCGGTGCGCGCGTAGCGTTCGTCGTGCGTGAGGAAGTCGCCGTCGCGGCGCTGATCGGTGTCGCTGCCGCCCGAAATGAAGTGGACCGCGAGACGGCCGCCCGAGAAGTGATCGAGCGTGGCGAGCTGGCGCGCGGCGAGCGTGGGCGCGACGAAACCGGGCCGATGCGCGAGCATGAAATGCACGCGCGAGGTCACGCTCGCGGCGTAGGCGATGGTGAGCGTGGCGTCCGGGCTCACGGAGCTATGCGGCACGAGAATGCGGTCGAAGCCCGCGTTTTCGTGCGCCTGCGCGAAGCTGCGCACATAGTCGACATCGATTGCGGGGCCTTGCGCGAGATGCGTTTCCGACACCTTGCGCTGCTGGATCATGCCTATGAATTCGACGCTCATCGTGGCTCCTCGGCTCGCGGACGGCGAGCAGCCGCCGGCGCATGGGTTCGTGTAGGGGGCGCGGCGCGCGCGGACGCCGCGCCGATCGCAATCAGCCTATCACCGCGTCATGCGCAAATTAAATAGTGATTTCATATAAAGATTTCAGATGTGCATGTTAAGGCGGCCCGCGCGCGCAAAGAAAAAGCCGCGCTCCCGCGTGAGCGGGAAGCGCGGCTGGCGGCGCGGCCGGCGTGTAGTGGGCTTACTTCGACATCGCGCCCGACGCGCCGTGGTCCATGCCCATGGCGTTGTCCTTTTTCATCGGCTTGCTCATCTTGTCGTGGGACATCGCGCCGCCTTTGCCCATGTCGTTCTTCGACATGGCGTCCTTGCCCATCGTGTCCTTGTGCATGCTGTCCTTCGACATCGCGTCGTTGGACATGGCGCCACTGCCTTGCGCAAAGGCGCTGCCCGCGCTCAGGCCCAACGTGGCGGCGAGGGACACAGCGGCGAGTGCGGCGATCGTGATCTTCTTCATGGTCATGCTCCTGGTGAGTGAAACGTTCTGCAAAAAAGCAGGGTGAAAGATGGGTCTCGGTGCGTCACGAACCGCCGAACCAGTTGTAGCCCTGATCGACCCAGTAACCGCCCGGGTAAGTGTTCGTGACGACAATCTCGACGATGTGCTTGGGGTTCTTGTAGCCGAGCTTGGTCGGCATGCGCAGCTTCATCGGATAGCCGTATTTCGCGGGCAGACGCTGACCGTCGTAGTCGAACGCGAGCAAGGTCTGCGGATGCAGCGCGGTGGCCATGTCGATGCTTTCGTAGTAATCGTCGGCGCAGCGGAAGGCCACGTAATGCGCGCTCGTGTCCGCGCCCACGCGTCGCAGAAAGTCGCCGAACGGCGTGCCGCCCCAGCGCCCGATCGCGCTCCAGCCTTCCACGCAGATATGCCGCGTGATCTGGTCGGCGCGCGGCAGCGCGTAGAGTTCGGGCAGCGTCCAGACGCGCTGGCCGGTCACGAGCCCGCCGAGCTTGAGCCGATAGCTGCCGCCATCGACCACGGGTGCCTGATCCTCGCTATAGAACGCGTTGAACGGAAACGGCCGCGTGATTTGCGCCTCGCTGTAGGTCGGCGCGAGCTGGTGCGGATTGAAGATGAAGGCCTGCACGCGGTCGTTCAAGCGCGACACGGCGGAAAGCAGCGTGTTGACCGAGGCGTCGTCGGTGATCGAGCAGCCGGTCAGCATCGCGAGGCCGCCGAGCGTGAGCAGGCGCTTGCCGAACAGACGCCGCGCGGGCATGTCGAGCTTGTCGATCTCGCGGCGCGCGTCGGTGAGTATCGCCGCGCGGTCCACCGTGACGATCCGCTTGTCGTTCGTGTTCATTGGGAATCCTTATGGAATGCGCGATGCCGGTTTCGCGAATGGGCGTGGCGATCAGCGCCCGCGCAGCATCGTGAGCAGCGAGCGCGGCACGAGCGCGACCATCGTCACGTGAAGCACGACGAACGCCGCGAGCAGCGCCATCGCGCAGAAGTGCACCACGCGGGCGCGGTCATAGCCGCCCATCAGTTCGCGCAGCACGGGAAACTGCACCGACTTCCAGATCGCGAGGCCGGAGAGCACGAGCACGATCAGATCGGCGATGGCCACCAGATACGCGAGCTTCTGCACGGCGTTGTACTGGCGCAGATCGGCGTGCGAGAGCTTGCCCGTGAGCGCGGCACGCAGATCGTGCACGACGTCGCGCGGACTCAGCGGAAAGAACTTCGCAAACAGGCGGCCGCTCGCGAGATTCAGGCCGAGATACACGAGGCCGTTGAAGACCAGCAGCCACATCGCCGCGAAATGCCATTGCAGCGCGCCGCCGAGCCAGCCGCCCAGCGTGATCGACGGCGGAATGACGATGCCGCGAAACACCGGCGAGGCGTCGTAGATGCGCCAGCCCGAGAACATCATGACGAGTGCCGCGAGCGCGTTGAGCCAGTGCGTGACGCGCAGCCAGAGCGGATGAATCGGGCGCTCGCGGCGCGCAGCGGGTGCCGCTGGCTCAACGGCGCGCTGGGCGGCATTCGGTGTTCCGGCGGTCGGTCCCATGGCGAATCCTCGTGGGGCAAGTGCGTGACGGTTACGAGTGAATTCGCTGCGCGCGCTTCGGCGGTTACAGCACGCATGAAAATTTTTCGCGAACGGTGCGCTGCGCAAATAAATCCGCGCAGCGTGTAACCGGCGCGGCGCACGCGACGAATAACGTCGATACGGCGCGCACGCGATGAACGAACACGGAGGATCAACAAGGTGAGCTGGGCAAAAGCGGCGGCAAGACGATGGCGGATGCGGGAACCCGACGCCCACGGCGGCGGCGCGGGCGCTATTGCGATGCGCAATGCGTTCGGCTACGCTCGAACCATCGATCCCGGATTCCACGCGGGCTCGGAACCGCGCCAGCCCGCCGCGAGCTTTCACGAGGCGGGCGCTCCCGTCACGCCAACCGATCGTCGCGCCAGCCCAGGACGCCCTGTGTATCCCGCGGAAATCCGTCTCAAAGCGCTGTTCGTCAGCGGACTGGAAGGTGACGCCGACGCCTACCGCAGCTTCCTGCAGGAGCTCACGCGCCATTTGCGCGGCTATCTGCGCCGCCGCATTCCGCAGATGCACGACGACGTGGAAGATCTCGTGCAGGAAATCCTGCTCGCGGTGCACAACGCGCGTCACACGTGGCGTCCCGACGAACCGCTCACGGCCTGGGTCCACGCGATCGCTCGCTACAAACTGATGGACTTTTTCCGCTCGCGCGCGCGCCGCGAATCGCTCAACGATCCGCTCGACGACCATACCGACCTGTTCGCCACGCCCGATGACGAACCCGCGCAGGCGCGCCGCGACATCGGCAAGCTGCTCGACCAGCTGCCCGACAAGCAGCGCCTGCCCATCGTGCATGTGAAGCTCGAAGGCCTGTCGGTGGTGGAGACGGCGAAGCTCACGGGGCTCTCGGAGTCGGCGGTGAAAGTGGGCATCCACCGCGGCCTCAAGGCGCTCGCCGCGCGCATCCGGGGGGCGCAATGAAAACCGACGACCTGATCAGCCTGCTTTCCACGGGCGTCGCCAAGGTGGACCGCAAGGCCGTGCTGCGCCGCTTCGCGCGCGCGCTGCCGCTGGGTTTCGCGGGCTCGCTCGCGCTGATGAGCATCGTGTTCGGTGTGCGACACGATCTGCTCGCGGTCGCGCAGACGCCGATCTTCTGGGCCAAGCTCGCGTTCCCGATCGGCGTGGCGCTGGCGGCGGCGCTCGCGGTGAGCCGCCTCGGCCGTCCGGGCGTGCGCGGCGGCTACGCGTGGGCGCTGCTGGCGGTGCCGTTCGTGGTCGTGTGGGCGGGCGGCTGGCTCACGCTCGGCGAAGCGGAGCCCGCGCAGCGCGCGACGCTCGTGCTCGGCCTGTCGTGGCGCACCTGCCCGTTCAATATCGTGCTGCTCTCGGTGCCCACGTTCGCGGCGGTGTTCTGGGCCGCGCGCGGCCTCGCGCCCACGCGCCCGCGCGTGGCGGGCGCCGCCGCCGGACTGTTCGCGAGCGCGTTGGCGACCATCGCCTATTGCGCGCATTGCCCGGAAATGAGCCCGGCGTTCTGGAGCGTCTGGTACGCCATCGGCATGTTGCTGCCCGCCGCCATCGGCGCGTGGCTCGGGCCGCGCCTGCTGCGCTGGTAAGCGCGGTTACGCCGCGATCTATTCGAATTCGCCGGTGCGCAGCGTCGCGGCGGGCAACTGCCGCGTCTCGCGCACCGAGCGCGGATGCCACAGACGCGCGCCGCCCTCGATGCCGCGATCGTTCGGCACGGTCGCCACGTTCGGCGGCAACGCAAACGTCAGACGTTCGGCATTGCCGCCGCCGATCCAGAGCTTGTCGTAATGCACGAGCGAATCGAGAATGCCGATCACCTTCTCGACACGCCGGTTCCAGCGCTTGTTGCCTGCCTTCTTGCGCGCCGCGTCGCCGATATATTCGTCATACGCGTGCTTCTTGCTGACCGGATGATGCGCGAGTTCGAGATGCGGCATCAGCTCGCCGTCGCGGAACAGCGCGGTGCCCGCACCCGTGCCGAGCGTCAGCACGAATTCGAGGCCGCGTCCTTCGATGGCGGCGAAGCCCTGCATTTCCGCGTCGTTGATCATGCGCACCGACGCGATGCCCAGCCGCTCGCCGAGCAGCCGCGCGAGCGGCACGTCGTGCCAGCCTTCCACGCCGAGATGCGGCGCGGTGAGCACGCGGTTGTCGCGCACGAAACCGGGAAAGCCGATCGACACATGCTGCGGCGGATACTGCGCGATCAAGGGCTGCACGAGCGTGTGCAGCGTCTCGACGAGCAGGTCCGGCGGACACGGATGCGGCGTTTCCACGCGCACGCGCTCGGTGCGCATGGCGCCGTTCGCGTCGATGATGGCCGCCTTCAGGCCGGTCCCGCCGATGTCGATGGCGAGGATGTTCTCGGGCTGGCGTGCGCGCGTTGCCGGAGCCTTCTTCACCGCCGTCTTTTTAACGGCGGCCTTCCGGCTCGCCGCCGGGCGCTTCGTTGTCGCCTTCGTTGTGACTTTCTTTGCCGCCTGCTTCGTGGTTGTTTTTCGTGCTGTTGCCACTCGTGCCTCCGTTGTTCGTGCGTGCGATATGTCGAGTTTATGGGCTGATGGGATCGCCCGCCGCGAGCGTGCGCCAGGCGCGGCCATCGCGCGCGAGCAGCGCGTCGGCTTCGGCGGGACCGGCGCTGCCTGCGGGATAGTCGTGCACCGGAATCGGCGCGCCGTGCGGATGCAGCACGCCATCCACGGCGGCCCACGCCGATTCGATGCTGTCGGCGCGCTGGAACAGCGTCTGGTCGCCGAGCATGCAGTCGTAGAGCAGCGTTTCGTAGCCCACGTTGGCGTGCTCCGCGAAAAACTGCTTGTAGTCGAACGACGAATACGCCGCGCCCACGCGCATGACCGGCCCCGGCACTTTCACGTTGAAATCGAAGCGCGTGCCGTGCGTCGGGTCGATGCGCAGCGTCAGCACGTTGGGCGTGAGCGCATCGACGGGCGTGTCGCGGAACAGCCGGAACGGCACCTGCCTGAGCTGCACCGAGATCTCCGTGCGGCGTGCCGCGAGCCGCTTGCCCGTGCGCAGATAGAACGGCACGCCCGCCCAGCGCCAGTTGTCGATGTGCACGCGCGCGGCCGCATACGTGGGCGTCGTACTGTCCTTCGCCACGTTCGGTTCGTCGCGATAGGCCACGCCCGCCGGACCTTTCGCGTATTGCCCGAACACCACGTCGCCGCGCTTGAGCGGCAGCAGCGCGTCGAAAATTTCCGCCTTGCGGTTGCGCACCGACTCCGCGTCGAACGAATTGGGCGGCTCCATCGCGATCATGCCGAGCAACTGGAACAGATGGTTCGGCACCATGTCGCGGAACGCGCCGGTCGGCTCGTAGAAACTGCCGCGCCCTTCCACGCCGATCACTTCCGACGCCGTGATCTGCACGCTGTCGATATATTCGCGCCGCCAGATGGGCTCGAACATCGCATTCGCGAAGCGCACCGCGAGAATGCTCTGCACGGTGTCCTTGCCGAGAAAATGATCGATGCGATAGATCTGCGATTCCCGCGCGAAACGCAGCAGATGCCGGTTCAGATCGCGCGCGCTGGCGAGGTCGCTGCCAAAGGGTTTTTCGATGACGATGCGGCGGAACGGGCCGTTGCCCTCGTTGCCCTTATCGTGCCCGCCGTCCTGCTTGAGCAGGCCCGCCTTGCCGAGTCGCTCGACGATCGGCTTGAAAAAGCGCGCGCCGACGGCGAGATAGAACACCACGTTGCCGCGTTGTTTGCCGGAAGCCTGGCCTTCGAGCTGCTGAGCCAGGCGTTGATAAGGCGCGTCGTCCTCGAAGTCGCCCGCCATGTAGTGCAGGCGCTGCGCGACCCAGTCCCACGCGCGGTCGTCGAGCTTGCCCGCGTGAAAAGTGCTGGCCTTGTCGGCGGCGAATTGCGCGAGCGCGTCGTGCAGATCGTCGCGCCACGCTTCGGTCGCGCGCTCGCCGTGATTGACGCCGATGATCTGCATGCCGCCGTCGAGCAGGCCATCGACGGCGAGGTTGTAGATCGCGGGCATCAGCAGGCGTTTCGTCAGGTCGCCGCCCGCGCCGAAGATCACGAGCGTGCAGGGCGGCGCGGGATGCTCGCCGGCGGGTGAAGCGGGCGCGCGCGGTGCGGCTTGCGGGTTTTGCGCGTCGTGCGGATGGGCGGGCAGCTTGGCGCTGGGCCGCGCGTTGGCGGCGTCGTGATCGGAGGCATTCGTCGGCATGATTTCGCTTCGGTTGAACGTGAACGTTCTCAGTGAGCAAATGCGATACCTTGACGGACCGGCCCGCCGCGCGCGGAGTTCCCGCCTCATGGCGCGCTGAAAGCGATCTGTAACACGAAAGCGCGCCCGAAGCGCCGCGCGCGGCTGACGTACACTGGTCGCCTCATCCCGCGGCCAACACGAGGAGCAACGCACGATCATGAAGGACGCGACCGCGAACGCGAGCAGCAACGCGCCGGCTCGCGGCCCCGGCAACTGGCTCGTCGCGCGCCGCGACGCGGAGACGGGCATCGAAGGCCTGCGCGCGCATTTCAGCGGCCACGCCTACGATCCGCACGATCACGACGACATGTTGATCGGCTACACCGAGCAGGGCGTGCAGCGTTTCCAGTGCCATCGTGCGCTGCACACGAGCGTGCCGGGCCGCGCGATCCTGATCGAACCGGGCGCGCTGCACGACGGCCACGCGCCCGAGACCGAAGGCTTCACCTACGCGATGCTCTATCTGCCGCAGGCGTGGGTCGCGCACGCGGCGCAGCGTCTCGATCTGCCGGGCCTCGGCAGCGTGGAAGCGGCGTTCGGCCAGACGCTCGTGGACGACCGCGCGCTCGTCGAATCGATCCGCCAGGCCTTTCTCGCGATCTACGGCGAAGAGGGCCGCCTCGCGCGCGACCAGTCGCTCGACCGCCTGCTGATGCTGCTGGGCGGCCAGCTGCGCGAGACACTGGCTTCAGCCGAGAGCCTCGCGGCGCCGCCCGCGATCGCGCGCGTGCGCGACGCGCTGCACGCGCACATGGACGGCAACCTCGGCCTCGACGACCTCGCGCAGATCGCGGGCATCGACCGCTTCCGGCTCACGCGGCTGTTTCAGCGCGCGTTCGGCACCTCGCCGCACGCGTATCTGGTGCGCTTGCGGCTGCGCGCCGCGCGCCGTCTGCTGGCGGCGGGGCGCACGCCCGCGCAGGTCGCGGCGGAAGTCGGTTTCGCCGATCAGAGCCATCTCGGGCGCTGGTTTCGCCGCGCCTACCGCATGACGCCCGCCGCCTACCGGCACATGTGCACAAACGTTCCAGACTGAAGCGCGCGAGTCGCCGATCATGGGCGGCTTGTTCATTCTGGATGCAATCATGTTCGATACGAAAGTCGCCCTGATCGTGCGCGACGATCTCGCCGTCTGGCAAAAGCTCAATGTGGTCGCGTTTCTCGCGACCGGTGTGGCCGCCGCCGCGCCCGACGCGCTGGGCGAGCCCTATGAAGACGCCGCCGGGCGTCAATACGGCCGCATGCTCGGCCAGCCGATGATGGTGTTCGCCGCCGATCTGCCGGGCCTGCAGGCCGCGCATCGTCAGGCGATCTCGCGCGAGGTGCGGATCGTGCCTTATGTTCACGCGATGTTTTCGACGGGCCACGACGCCGCGAATCGCGAGGTGTTTCGCGCCGAGGATGCGGAGAATCTGAATCTCGTCGGCATCGCGTTGCACGGGCCGAAGAAGGCGGTGGACAAGGCCGTGAAGGGCCTCAAGCTGCACGCGTGAGCGCGAGCTTCTTCACGTGATGTCAGGCGCGCGGCCAGGCGTCGAGCGCGGCGCGCAACTCGCTGACCACGTTCGACCAGTCGTCGCGGCGCGCCTGGCGGAACAGACGCGCGTTCGCGTACCACGGCGTATCGCTGCGCCCGAGTTGCCAGCGCCAGTCCGGCATGAACGGCAGCGCCACCCACACCGGTTTGCCGAGCGCGCCCGCGAGATGCGCGACGGCGGTATCGACGCTGATCACGAGATCGAGCTTCGTGACGAACGCGGCGGTGTCGGCGAAGTTCGTGAGCCGCGCCGACACATCGCGCAGCACGCCGCGCTGTTCCAGTTGCGCGAGCGCGTCGCGGTCGCCTTCGCGGATATCCGGTTGCAGCGCGAAAAAGCGTGCGTCGGCGTTAAAGAGCGGTAGAAGCTGTTCGAGCGTCATCGAACGATTGCGGTCGTTCAGATGCGTGCGGCTGCCCGACCAGACGATGCCGATACGCGGCGTGTTATCGCGGTTTCCATCGCCAGCCGCGAGCACATCGTCCCATTGCGCGGCGCGCGTGGCGTCCGCGTCCAGATACGGCGTGGCCACGGCGAGATCGGCGGCGCGCAGCTTCAGCACGAACGGCAAGCTCAACAGCGGCACGTGATAATCGAATGGCGGCACCGCGTCCTGTTCGCCGATCACCTCGGCCGCGCCGCGATAGCCGCGCAGCAGCGGCAACAGCGCGTCCTGCACGCGCAGCACGACACGCGCGCCCGCCGCGCTCAGGCGATCGACGAAACGCACGAATTGCAGCGTGTCGCCGTAACCCTGTTCGTGATGCACGAACAGCGTCTTGCCCGCGATGGGCTGCGCGCCGCTCCAGAGCGTTTGCGCCGGAAAGCCGTGATCCTGGCTGCCGTCGCGCCAGCGCCATTCGTATTCGCGCCAGCCGTGTTCGAATTCGCCGCGCAGCAGATTGGTCTGCGCGCGATTCGTGCGCGCGCCCGCATCGTTCGGATCGATGCTGAGCGCCTTCTTGAACTGCTGCATCGCTTCGTCGAAACGGCCCAGATCGCGCAGCGCGACGCCGAGGTTCACATGCGCGAGCACGAAGCGCGGATTGAGCGCGATGGCGTGCCGGTACGCGTCGAGTTCTTCTTCATAGCGCGTCATCGTGCCGAGCAGCGTGCCGCGGTTGTAGTGCGCTTCGGGCGAACGCGGCTGCAATTTGCAGAGCTGCTCCATCGTGGCGAGCGCGCGCTGCGGCTGCTCCAGACGGATCAGCGCCATCGCCACGCCGAGCACCGATTCCGCGTGATGCGGCGAGCGCTCGAGCGCACGTTCGTAGAGCGCAAGCGCGTCGGCGTGACGTTGCGCGAGCTGGCAGACCTGCGCGGCGAAATGCAATTGCTCCGTCGACATCGTCATATTCGCCGACGCACGCATGAGATAGTCGGCCGCGCGTGCGTGATCGCCCTGACGCGCGGCAAGATAGCCGAGGCCTTCGAGCGCTTCGCCGTGATCGGGCGCCTGGTTCAGCACGTCTTGCAGGAGGCGCACGGCTTCGTCGACTTGCCCGGCGGCGGCGTGGTGTTGCGCGGCGTCGAGCGCGTGTTCGAGATCACGATTCATGGCGAGGCGGGAGAAAGGCAGCGAGCGGCAAACGTCGGGCAAACGGCAGGAAAACGTCGGGCGGACCCGGCGCAGCGGCCCGAAAGCGGCTCATTGTAAGGGATCGCCTGCGCCGCCGCATGACGCGAAAAACGCGGCGTAACGAGAATCGCGTGAGCGAATCGCTCAAGCTATGGCGTAACTTGCCGTAATAAGAAATATTTGGCTTTTCCTGCGTGCATTGTGACCGACTCCGCGCCCCCCGCCACAAGCGATCTGGCTACGCTGATCGAAACCGTGCAGCGCAACGAACGCGCGTTGCGAAGTTTTCAAACTGTCGAACTGCAACTGATCGGCGCACGAGACTGGACCACCTTTCTCGACGGCGTGCTCGTGCGGCTGCGGACGGTGTTCGCGCTCGCGTCGGTGCGTCTGTGGATCGACGAACGCGAGCCGCTGCTGCGCGAATTGCTGGAGATCGACGCGCCGCACGAAGCGGCTCAATCGTGCCTGAAAACCGGCGCTGACAACGGCTCGGCGCTCGCGCGTCTGTGCGGCGCGCAGGCCGCGTTCGCGCGTTGCTGGCTCGGCCCGGCGAGCGAACTCGACGCCGCGATTCGCGACACCTTCATCGACGCGCGCGTACATGAGGGCAGCGCGATCGTGCTGCCGCTGCGCGCGCACGATGTCGTGCTCGGCTATCTGTGCCTCGCGAGCGGCGATCCGCTTCGCTACGAGGCCAGCATGGCGACCGATCTGCTCGAACGCTTCGCGAACGTGGCGGCGCTGAGTCTCGACAACGTCGCGCACCGCGAGCATCTGCGCCTGATCGGCATCACCGACCGTCTGACCGGTCTGTCGAACCGGCACTATTTCGACGAGCGCCTGCATCACGACGTGCATCGCGCGGCGCATCACGCCGAGCCGATCTCGTGCCTGTTCATCGACATCGACCACTTCAAGCAGATCAACGACGTGCACGGCCACACCGTGGGCGATCACGCGCTTGCGGCGATCGGCGCGGCGCTGCGCCAGCACGTGCGTGTCGGCGACACGATTTCGCGCTACGGCGGAGAAGAGTTCGTCGCGCTGCTGCAATGCGATATTCCCGATGCGCTGACGGTGGCCGAACGCATTCGCCGCGCGGTGCGATCGATCGTCGTTCAGAGCGAAGACGGCGCACGCATCGAACTGAGTGTGTCGATCGGCGTTTCCGCGCTGAGTGCCGATGCCGCCGAAACCCGCGCGGACGACGCGGGCAGCGCCGCGCAAATCTTGCTCGACGCCGCCGACCGCGCGATGTACCAGGCCAAGCTCGAAGGCCGCAATCGCGTGTCGATGCTGGAAATGAGTTGTTAATTCATCGATAAAAAGGCGTCGATAAAGAATTCAGATGCCGCATTGGCATTTTTAGAATAGATCGCGCTGCGAAACGTCATTGCCAATCGGCGCGATTTATTCAATTTCCAGAAATAATCCAGTCAGGCTGCGCCATGTCGGATTGACGCGCATCGCGTAGCAGCCAGACGAGCGTCGCCGCATCTCAGCCCTGAGAAAAAGGCTCCGCGTACGCGATGCAGTCAAAATTACCCGCTTCGGTCAACGAAAAAACGCGCAAACGTTAGCGTGCATTCCGTCGAATGCAAACGCGGAATCATTGCGTCGATTGGAGCTATTTCTCAGACGAATGTAACGAAACTGACATAAAGAGTCATTAGCGTGCTGGTTTTCCTTATTCAGCGAAAAGGATAGCCATGCATCCCGCGCTTGCGCAGTTTCGTCGTCCGGGACTTTCAGCAGGTCCGCGTAGCGCCGGGGAATTGGCACAGGACGTACCGGCCATCGACGCTTCGGATTCGAATTCTCTTGTGATGGAGATTTTCTATTCGAGGCGCGACATGGCCAGTCTCGCGGTGATCGAAAACGATCGTCCCATCGGCCTGATCAATCGCGATATTTTCCTGTCGCAAATGAGCAAGCCGTTTCATCGCGAGCTATACGATAAAAAAAGCTGCATCGCGTTCATGGACAAAGAGCCCTTGATCGTCGAAGCGGAGATGAGCATCGAGGAGCTCACGTTCAAGACCGTCGAAGTCGGCGAGAAGGCGCTCGTGGACGGTTTCATCGTCACGCGCGAGGGCCGCTTCCTGGGCGTGGGCAACGGCCTGCGCCTGTTGAGCATCGTCGCGGAAATGCAGGCGGAGAAGAATCGCCAGATCATGCAGAGCATCGAGTATGCGAGCGTGATCCAGCAAGCCATGTTGCGCGCTTCGCGCGACACGCTTTCCAGCACGCTGCCCGACGCGGCGCTGGTCTGGGAACCGCGCGACGTGGTGGGCGGCGACTTCTATCACTTCGCCGCGTTCGCCGACGGCTGGTTCGGCGCGGTGGCCGACTGCACGGGCCACGGCGTGCCGGGCGCGTTCATGACCTTGCTCGCGTCGGCGTCGCTGTCGCAGGCGCTGGAGCAACTGGGTCCGCGCGATCCGTCGGCGCTGCTGGCGGCGGTCAATCGCAACGTGAAGGCGCTGCTCGGGCAGATCAACGGCGTGGGCGACGCGCCGCAATCGAACGACGGCCTCGACGCCGCGTTCTTCTGGTACGACGCCAGCCGCGCGCAATTGCAGTTTGCGGGCGCGCGCGTGGCGCTGCATGTTTTGCGGCCGGACGCCGAGGCGTTCGAAAGCATCGCGGGCGACCGCATGGGCGTGGGCTATGTCGACAGCCTCGCCGATTACGCGTGGGGACTGCATACGGTGGACGTGCCGCGCGGCAGTCTGCTGTTCGTTTCGACCGACGGTCTGACCGATCAGATCGGCGGCCCGCGCAAGATCGCCTTCGGCAAACGCCGCACGCTCGAACTGATTCTCGCGGAGCGCGCGAATGCACCCGCCGCGATATCGGCGCAGTTGCTCGACGCGCTCGGCAAATGGCAAGGCGCGCAGGCGCGCCGCGACGACGTCACACTTTTCTTTGCACGTGTTTAAGGCAATCCACGAATATGTCTGGAATTCTGGATCAGAACCATTGCTTCTTTGAAGTTGCGCGGCAGCGCAATCTGATTTTTTATCACAAAGGCTATTTCTCCCACAGCATCGTGGCCGCCATGAGCGAGGTCGTGAAGCTGCAACTGGAAGTGGCCGGACTGAGCGGGCCGACGCGCCGCAAGATCTTCTCGTCGTTCATCGAACTCTCGCAGAACATCGTGCATTACTCGTCCGATGCGCTCGCCGAAAACTGGCAGCAGGGCGGCGCCGTGCGCGAAGGCGCGATGTGCATTTCCGCAGAAGGCGAGCGCCATCTGATGGTGTGCATGAATCCGATCGCGACCGTTGCCGTCGACGATCTGCGCGAGAAGCTGGAGCCGCTGCGCTCGATGTCGATCGAGGAAATCAAGCAGGCCTACAAGATGTCGCTGCGAGCCGACACCCCGACTGAGAGCAAGGGGGCGGGGCTGGGTTTCCTGACGATGGCGCGCGATGCGAGCGCGCCGCTCGAATTCGCGTTCTATCCGCGCGAGGACGACCCGGAAACCACGCTGTTTTGCCTCAAGACCATCATCTGACCAGGGCCGGTTACAGAATGGAAAACCTCTTTATCGCCGCTACGGCGACTTCGCCGGAAATCGATTTCCGCTTCGATCAGCAATGGCTTTCGCTTCGTGGCGAGTCGTATCCCGAGAATGCCGCCGCGTTTTACGCGCCTGTCATCGAGCAGCTCAATGCGTGGCTCGATGCGAGCACGGACGCCGCCATCACGGTCGACGTCACGCTCACGTATTTCAACAGCTCCAGCACGAAGATGCTGTTTAGCGTGTTCGACGCGCTCGACCGCGCCGCGTCGGCGGGCAATCAGGTGCAGGTGAACTGGTATCGCGACGAGGAAGACGAGACGATCCTCGAATTCGGCGAGGAGTTGCAGACCGACTTCACGGCGATCAAGTTCAACGATTGTCCGGTTGCGACTTGAGGGCCGCGGGCGTGGACACCACCTATCGCCGCGACGCTTCGCACGGCCTGGCCCCGGACCTGTTCCGCAACGAGAGCGAGGCGCTCGAACGCGCGCGCGCGATCGGCGCGGACCCGCATGCGGACGCGCAGGCATACCACCAGGCGCTCGACGAACTGATCCGCCACTACGAGCGTCTGATGCGCGAGACGCGCCGCCTGATCGGGCGCAGCGACCGCGCCGAGCGCGAGATGCAGGCGCTCACGCAGCAGTTGCACTATCGCGCGACGCACGACGCGCTCACGGGCGTGTTCAATCGCAGCGCGGTGATCGAGCGCACCGTCAAGGCGCTGCGCGTCGATCGCGCGGTGATGATCCTGCTCGACATCGACGACTTCAAGAAGGTCAACGACGACTTCGGCCATCCGGCGGGCGACGCGGTGATTCTCGGCATCGTCAACTGCCTGCGCGGCATCATGGGCGAGCACGGCATCATCGGCCGCGTGGGCGGCGAGGAGTTCACGGTGGTGCTGCCGGGCTTCGAGATCGCCGATGCGCTCGATCTGGCCGAGCGCATGCGCGCGGCGATCGCGGCGCACGCGTTCCCGGAGCCGGTGAGCCGCAGCATCACCGCGAGTTTCGGCGTGAGCGACAACGCGGCGGGCACCGACTTCGACACGGCCTACGGTCTCGCCGATGCCGCGCTCTATGCGGCGAAGCGCGGCGGCCGCGACCGCGTGTCGTTCGACGGGCCGCTGGCTTCGGCGTAACGCCGTTGTTGCTCGGTCGTGGCGCGGCGTTGCGCGGCGTTGCTGTGGCGCTGCGCTAGAACCCGTGACGCACGGTCAACGTCGCGCCGGTATCGTGCGAGCGCAGCACGGCGATGCGCGCCGTGCCGGAGAACACCCAGTCGTTGACGATCAGCGAAAGACGGCGCTGCGGCTGCGCGCCGAGCGTGAGCGTGGAGTTGGGTATCTGGATGATCGAGAGTTGCGGCGCCGTGGACGGCCCCATGTGCAGATACGCCCGCGCGGGTTGCCCTGGCGCGTTCGCAGGCGTTGCGCCCGCTGCGGCGGCGGCATCGGCGAAGTGGTACTCGTGCTCGATCTGCGCGCTATAGAAGTTATCGAATTGCGTATCGGGCGGCGCGCCTTGCGCCTTCTGATACGCCATCTCGTATCGATAAATGTAGCGCTGCGGTTCGGGAATCGAGGAACCGACTTCCATGGGCATGGTGGGCGCGATGTTCGCCAGCGTCATGGCCACGGGCGCATCGGTCTCGATGCCGTCCGCGAGTGCATATCCGCTCAGCATAAAAATGATTGCGCCGACAATCCTTTCGTTCAGGCACGTCATGACATGCCTCCAATGAAGGAATTGAAACGTCACACGACCTGAGATGCGCCTGGGGTAAATACCGGGCGGACTGCCTGCGCCGCGTCGCGCGAGCGATGCAAGCGCGAAGGACACCCAAGCATTGTAGTCAGTCTGGAGCGACTCGCTAGCTGAATGTGTGCGTTGGGCATCGCACACATGTCGATGCGCGTCTGTGCGTATCGCGCGCGCCTACGACAGCAGCGCGAGCGCCGTCTCCAGCACGCTGCGTTTGAATTTCTTCGGATGATTGGGCAGCGTCGAGAACGCGGCCAGCAGATGCCCGTAGCTCACCGTTTTGCTGATGCCGTTCATCAGCACGAAGAACAGCATCTCGGCGTCCTGCACCTTGAGCACGCCCGCCTGGGCGGCTTCGGCGAGCAGCGGCACGAAGACGTCGTGGAACGGGCGCACGAGACGCTCGACCAGACGGTCGAGACGCGCGCCTTCCTCGGTCGCGGCCGTGGCGAAGAACAGGCCGATGTCGGGCTGATCGAACACCTTGTCGATATAGATTTCCAGCGCGCGGTCCACGCGCGCCTTCGGGCCGAGGTCCGAGTCGCGCAACGCCGCCGTGGCCGCGATCATGGGCGCGGCGTGTTCGGCGATCTGCTCGACCACGGCCGTCCACAGGGCTTCTTTCGAGCCGAAGTGATGCGCGAGCAGCGCCGGGTCGACGCCCGATTCGCGCGCGATCTCGCGCACGCTGGTGGCCTCGTAGCCGCGCGTGCCGAAGGTCTTGCGCGCGTTGCGCAGCAGGACGTCCGGGCCGACCGAGGCGTCCTGCGCCGGCCGCCCGCGGCCGCGCTTCATCGGCGTGGGCGTCTGCGATGCGGTGGCCTTCTCTTTCATGCGGATCTGCATTCCATGATTTTCGATGGACGTGAGTGTACCCGAGCGCGGCGGCGTCGCCGCGAGAGCCCACGACGGGCGCGTTGCCGCGGCCTTCGGGTCTGCGTTCTGGTTGGCTTGTGCGTCCGCGTCTGTTTGACACACGGCGCGGGGCGGGTTTACCATCGGTCTTTATTCATCACGCGTTGAATTGAAAATGTCGAAACCGGTTCGTATTGTGATCGTGGGCGGCGGCATCGCCGGCATCGTGTTGGCAACGAAGCTCGGCGACACGCTCGCGCGTGCGGGCAAGGCGCAGGTCACGCTGATCGACCGCAGCCCCACGCATATCTGGAAGCCGATGCTGCACACCATCGCCGCCGGTACGCGCGACGTGCAGCAGCAGCAGGTCATCTTCCTCGCCCATGCAAGCGAGCACGGTTACGCCTACGAGCCCGGCGAGATGCTCGGCCTCGACCGCGAGCGCCGCCGCGTGCAGCTGGGCGCGATCACCATGCCGGACGGCACGACCGTGCTGGAGCCGCGCGAAGTGGCGTACGACATGCTGGTGCTCGCGCTCGGCAGCCGCGCGAACGACTTCGGCGTGCCGGGCGTGGCGAAGCACTGTCACTTCATCGACAGCCAGAAGCAGGCCGAGATCTTCAACGAAGCGCTGCGCGCGCGGGCGTTTCGCAGCGTGGCGCGCGACGAGGCGCTGCGCGTGGCGATCGTCGGCGGCGGCGCGACCGGCGTGGAGCTGGCGGCCGAGCTGAGCCGCCTGCTCGAAGTGGCGAGCGCATACGGCGACGCCTCGGTGCGCGAACGTTTGCAACTCACGTTGCTCGAAAGCGGGCCGCGCATTCTCGGCGCGTTTCCGCCGGCCATTTCGGCGTCGAGCCAGCAGCAACTGGAGATGATCGGCTTCACGGTCAAGACGGGCACGCGCGTGACCGAGGCGTGTCCCGGCGGCTTCGTCCACGATGACGGCGCGCTTGCGCAGGCCGATCTGATGGTGTGGGCGGCGGGCGTGAAGGCGGCGGAATTGCTCAGCGGCATCGGCGGGCTGGAAACCAATCGCGCGAACCAGATCGTGGTCGGCCCGACGCTGCAATCGACCCGCGACGAGCACATCTTCGCGCTCGGCGATTGTTCGAGCCACACGCCCGCCGGCGCCGAACGCGCGCTCGCGCCCACGGCGCAGGTCGCGACGCAGCAGGCGGAATATCTCGCGCGTCATTTGCCGGGCTGGCTGGCGGGCAAAGCGCTGCCCGATTTCGCCTTCCGCGATTTCGGCGCGCTGGTCTCGCTGAGCGACTACGACGCGTTCGGCACGCTCGGGCGCTTCGGCTTTTTCCGTGGCGGCTTCATTCGCGGACGCGTGGCGCAACTGAGCCACGCGATGCTCTATCGACGCCATCAGCAGTCCTTGCACGGCTTGCGCAAGGCCACGCTGTTGTGGACCGCCGAGCGGATCAACGGCTGGGTGCAGCCGAAGATCCGGCTCGCGTGAAATCGGTGAAGTCGATGAAGTCCATG
Organism: Paraburkholderia tropica; assembly: GCF_914484835.1. GTDB lineage: Bacteria > Pseudomonadota > Gammaproteobacteria > Burkholderiales > Burkholderiaceae > Paraburkholderia > Paraburkholderia tropica_A. The sequence goes on along the minus strand of NZ_CAJZAR010000062.1, from coordinate 123,967 downwards.
CGGCGGCTGTGCGTGAGCGCGCGGCTCACGAAGCGCCACGCGCATCGCGACAGGGCATGTAGCCGAGCGCATCGGCGCTCGCGCTGATTTGTATCGTAGTGCTATCAATTAAGCGCGAAGGAAAAGCACCTTCTACGCTTCTCGCAGATGAAAACGCGTGATTGCCGTTACGTCTCGTACAACACGTCGTGATCGTAGCGCGCGTCCAGCACCTGAAGCTCCTGCTCGTGCTCGGCCACGCGGCGGGGCACGGCGTCGCGCAGAAATTCCACGAGCGTCCTGATCTTCGCATCGAGGTACTGGCGCGACGCATAGAGCGCGAACACGTTGAACGGCTTGAGCCGCGCGTTGGGCAGCACCTGCACGAGCGAGCCGTCGCGCATGCCCTGCAGCGCCGTGGGAATCGGCAACATGCCGATGCCCATGCCCGCGCGGATGGCCTCGCCGAGCGCCTCCGCGATATTCACAGTGAGCGGCGCCTGCTGCGTGGGACGGAACGGCTGCGCGCGCTCGCCTTCGAATTCCCATGCGAGCACGGGCAGATCCTGGCGCGTGAGCTGCACGCATGTATGCCGTTCCAGATCGGCGATTTCGAGCGGCGTGCCGCGCCGCGCGAGATACTGCGGCGCGGCGCACAGCACCGAGCGCGAGGTACCGAGCCGCTGCGAAACGAGCGACGAATCCTTGAGCGTCTGCGCGACCACGATGGCGACGTCGAAGCGCTCCTCAAGCAGATCGGGCGTGCGCTGCGCGAGCACGAGATCGACGGAGACGTCTTCGAATTGCTGGGTATAGCGCGCGAGCAGCGGCGTGAGGTAGTGCTGGCCGAAGCTCGCGGTGGCGTGCACGCGCAGGCGACCATTCGGTTGCGCGGCGGCGCCCATGGCTTCGGCGTCGGCGAGCGCGACCTCGTTGAGAATGCGCTCGCAATGTTCCAGATAGCGGCGGCCCGCTTCGGTCAGCGAGATCTGGCGCGTGGTGCGATTGAAGAGGCGCGTTTGCAGGCTCGCCTCCAGTTCCATGATCGCGCGCGACACCGCCGCGGTGCTGAGCGCGGCGCGCGTTGCGGCCTTGGCGAAACCGCCGGCTTCGGCGACGCCAACGAACATCTTCATGCTGCCCAGCTTGTCCATCGGATTCGGTATGGGAGAGTGGCGGGCACCCGCGCCAATATTCAACGTGTGATGAAATAATTTTACTGTGTGAGGCAGGCGTGTGTCAAAGCGCGCGTGGCTTACGAAAAGCCTTCGGTGTGGGCGTTTCAGGAGATTCGCGCGGGCGCGGCGACACAGGAAGAGGAGAAACGCGCGGGACTGCCGGCGATCGTTTGCCGGAGCAAAACCGAACGCCGAATGCGGATGGCGGGAAGGGTCAGGCTTCGAGGTAGTGCGGCGCGCCCGCGTTGCACGGCGCGTCCGCCTGGATCGGGCGGGGCAGGCTGCGAAAGCCTGCGCTCAAGCGGGGATTGCGTGGATCAATAGTGATAGCAAGCCAGCGCGCAATAGATTGCGCTGACCGTGCCCGCGACGCCCAGCCCGACACCGAGACCGATATTGCCGATGGCGGTGGCGCAGCCATTCAGGCCGGCGAGCGCGACGCACATCGTGAGCAGCGCAAGGGTTCGTCGAAATGCGGACATGGTGCGATCCGTTTGTAAGCAATGCGCGGATGGTACCCAGTCCGGGGACATTTCCTTTGTGACAGAAAGCGGGAGATTGCGAAAGCGCTTACCGTCCCTTACGAACGGAAAGCACTTTCGCGGCGCGACGCAAAAAGCCCTTGAATCAGCGGCTTTCCGGCGCGAAAACGGCCGGTGTATCGCTGCGGTTTTCATCCGCGTTGCTCATATCGCCCGCGATATCCTCCAGCGCGGCGCGGCTCGTTTCCACGCGCAGCGCGAGAATCGCCACGCAGAGCACGGCGAGTATCGCCGTCACCATCGCGATCACGCCCGAGACGCCGAAGCGCTCGTAGAGCATCAGCGCGAGCCACGGCGTGGCGATCGACGAGGCGCGTCCGCAGGTGCCCGCCACGCCGGTGCCGCGCAGGCGCATTTCGGTCGGGAAGAGTTCGGGAATGTAGCCGAACAGGCCGAGCGTGCAGATGGTGTAGATCGCGCTCACGAGGCAGAAGCCCACGAGCATGATGACGGTGGGATCGCGCAGCGTCACGTAGAGCCAGCCGAGCGCGACGCTCACGATCGACGAGATCACGATGCCGCGCGCGCGTCCGACCCGGTCGGCGATGAAATAACCGATCAGTCCGCCGACCGGCGAGCCGATCGACATGACGAACACGAAGCCGAGCGACTTCACGATCGACAAACCTTGCGCGACGAAGAACGTCGGCAGCCACGCGATGAAACCGTACAGCCCCACGTTCACGCCGATGGCCGTGAGCGCCGCCACCAGCATGCGGCCGCGCATGCCCTTGGCGAACAGCGCGCTGAGCGGCACGCTGCCCTTGTGCAGATCGACGGCGCGTTGCACGGGCGGCAGCTCGCCCACTTGCGCGCGCACTTCCTGTTCGATTTCGGCGAGCGTGGCTTCGGCTTCCTCGAAGCGGCCGACCGATTCGAGCCAGCGCGGCGACTCCGGCATGCGATGGCGCAGGAACCACACGACCAGCGCGCCCACGCCCGCGAGCGCGAACATATAGCGCCAGCCGAGATGCGGAATCACCCAGTAGCCCGCCGCGAGCGCCGCGAACAACCCGCTATTGGTGATGACCGCGAGCAGCGAGACCCACTTGCCGCGCGTGGCGGGCGGCACGAATTCCGCGAGCGTGCCCGCGGCCACCACGAGCTCCGCGCCGAGGCCGAGGCCCATGATGAAGCGCAGCACGATCAGCCATTCGATATTGGGCGCGAAGCACGCGGCAATCGAAGCGAGCCCGAACACCGCGAGATTGACCTGATACGAATAGCGCCGCCCGAGCCGGTCGCCGAGCCAGCCCGCGATGAACGCGCCGACCATCATGCCCATGAACGTCGACGAGACGAACAGCGCGCCGTGACGCATGTCGGTGAAGCCGTCCTTGACCATCGACGCCATCGCGCCGTTGGCGAGATAGATGTCGAAGGCGTCGAGGAACGCGCCGCCCGCGATGAGGCCGAGTATCTTCCAGTGAAAGCGTGAAACGGGTAGCCGGTCGAGGCGTCCGGCGGCATTGACCGCGTGGTGCATGTGATGTCTCCGATTGTGATGCGGCCCCCGGGCCGAAGGGCCACGGGGGCTTGCTGCCATGCGCCGCTTATTGCTGCGGCGTTCAATGGTTGGCGCGGGTCGTCTGTGTTCGTCAGACCGCGCCGGTGTCGTGCAGCGCGCGAATCTGCGTCGCGTCGTAGCCGAGTTCGTTCAGGATCGCGTCGGTGTGCTCGCCGAGCGCGGGCACGGCGTCCATGCGCGGCGCGTCCGCGAGCGTGACGCCGGGCGGCAGCAGCGCGGGCACTGTGCCGCCGGGCGTCTGCACCTGCGTCCAGCGCTCGCGCGCGGCGAGTTGCGCGTGCTCCCACACGGCCTGCATGTCGTTGATGTGCGCGTTGGCGATCTTCGCGGCTTCGAGGCGCTCGACCACGTCGCGCGCGCTGAGGCTCGCGAAGGCCGCTTCGATCAGCGCGCCGAGCGCCGCGCGATGCTCGACGCGGCGGCTGTTCGAGACGAAGCGCTCATCGGTGGCGAGTTCGGGCTGCTGGAGCACGACGTCGCAAAACGCCTTCCATTCGCGCTCGTTTTGCAGACCGAGCATCACCGACTTGCCGTCGCCGGCCTTGAACGGACCATACGGATAGATCGTCGCGTGTGCCGCGCCGTTGCGTTGCGGCGGCGTCTGGCCGTCGATCGCGTAGTAGAGCGGATAGCCCATCCACTCGACCATGCTTTCGAGCATCGACACGTCGATATGGCGTCCGCGTCCGGTCTTGCCCCGCTCGATCAGCGCCGCGAGGATATTCGAATACGCGTACATGCCCGCAGCGATATCGGCGATCGAGCAGCCCGCTTTCGCGGGTTCGTCGGGCGTGCCGGTGATCGACAGAAAGCCCGACTCGCTCTGGATCAGCAGGTCGTAAGCCTTCTTGTCGCGATACGGACCGTCGCCGCCATAACCCGAGATATCGCAGACGATCAGGCGCGGATAGCGCTCGCGCAGCGCCTCGTAACCGAGACCGAGCCGCTGCGTCGCGCCGGGCGCGAGGTTCTGCACGAACACGTCGGCGTCGACGAGCAGCGTGTGCACGATCTCCAGCGCTTCGTCGCGCTTCACGTCGAGCGTGAGGCTTTCCTTCGAGCGGTTGGTCCAGACGAAATGCGAGGCGAGACCGTGTACGCGCTCGTCGTAGCCGCGCGCGAAGTCGCCCACGCCGGGACGCTCCACCTTGATGACGCGCGCGCCCAGATCCGCGAGCTGGCGCGTGCAGAACGGCGCGGCGATCGCGTGCTCGAACGTGACGACCTTGATGCCTTCGAGAGGGCGCATGATTCGGCTCTCCGGTTAGAACGAACGCGGCAGGCCGAGAATATGTTCGGCGACGTAGGAGAGAATCAGGTTCGTCGAAATCGGCGCGACCTGATACAGACGCGTTTCGCGGAACTTGCGCTCGACGTCGTATTCGCACGCGAAACCGAAGCCGCCGTGGAATTGCAGGCAGGCGTTGGCGGCTTCCCACGAGGCGTCGGCGGCCAGCAGCTTCGCCATGTTGGCCTGCGCGCCGCAGGGTTGGTGAGCGTCGAAGCGGCGGGCGGCCTCGAAGCGCATCAGGTTCGCGGCTTCCACGTTGATGAACGCGCGCGCGATCGGGAACTGCACGCCCTGGTTCTGTCCGATCGGACGGCCGAATACCTGGCGATCCTTAACGTATTGCGACACCTTGTCGATGAACCAGTAGCCGTCGCCGATACATTCGGCTGCGATCAGCGTGCGCTCGGCGTTCAGGCCGTCGAGAATGTACTTGAAGCCTTGGCCTTCCTCGCCGATGAGGTTTTCCGCCGGAATTTCGAGGTTGTCGAAGAACAGTTCGTTGGTCTCGTGATTGACCATGTTGAGAATCGGCTGCACGGTCAAACCCTTGCCGATGGCTTCGCGCAGATCGACGATATAGATCGACATGCCTTCGCTTTTCTTCTTCACGTCCGAAAGCGGCGTGGTGCGCGCGAGCAGGATCATCAGGTCGGAGTGCTGCACGCGCGAGATCCACACCTTCTGGCCGTTGATCACGTAGCGGTCGCCCTTGCGCACGGCCGTGGTCTTGATCTTCGTGGTGTCGGTGCCGGTGGTGGGCTCGGTCACGCCCATCGATTGCAGGCGCAGTTCGCCATTGGCGATCTTCGGCAGATACTTGCGCTTCTGTTCTTCGGAGCCGTGGCGCAGCAGCGTGCCCATGTTGTACATCTGGCCGTGGCACGCGCCCGAGTTGCCGCCGCTGCGGTTGATTTCTTCCATGATCACCGAGGCTTCGGTGAGGCCGAGGCCCGAGCCGCCGTACTCCTGCGGAATCAGCGCGGCGAGCCAGCCGGCTTTCGTCAGCGCGTCGACGAAGGCTTCGGGATAGCCGCGCGCCTCGTCGATCTTGCGGTGGTACTCGTTCGGAAACTGGCTGCACAGATCGCGGACGGCTTCACGAATGTCCTGGAATTGATCGGGCGTGGCGTCGTTCATGTCTTGGATCTCGGTGAATCTCGGTGGAAGGGATGAGTTTGCGTGGCTGAATCAGGCGAGCACGGCGCGCGCCGACATTGTTAGCGCGCCTTCGTGGTCCTGCGCCCACAACTCGATGGATTGGCCGTCTTCGGCGCGGCGGCCGCAGACGCGAAACGTATGGCCGAGGAACGTCGGCCTGACCGCTTTCCATGCGTATTCGCGCACGACGGCGCCGGGCACGCTGCGCGCCACGAGGTCGAGCAGCAGCGTGGCGATCAGCGGACCGTGCACGACCAGATCGGGATAGCCCTCGACGCCGCGCGCGTAATCGCGGTCGTAATGAATGCGATGGCCGTTGAAGGTCAGCGCCGAATAGCGGAACAGCAGCGTTTCGCTGGGCGTGATCTCGCGGGTGAAGTCGGCGTTCGCGGGCGCGGCGGTGGGCTTCGGCTGCGGCTGGCCAGGCTCGGCCGGTTCGCGATAGACGATGTCTTGTTCTTCGCGAATCGCCGTCACGCCATCGACTTCGATCGCATGCTCGACGGTCACGAACGCAAGACGCCCGCTGCGGCCTTCCTTATGCTCGACGTTCAACACGCGCGAAACACGTTCGGCCTGCACGCCGATCTTGAGCGGCGCATGAAAGGTCATGCGGCCGCCCGCAGCCATGCGGCGCGGCAGGCCGAGATCGGGCAGGAAGCCGCCTTTTTGCGGATGCCCGTCGCTGCCCAGTTCGGCTTGCGGCGCGGCGGACCAGAAGTAAAGCCAGTGCCAGATGGGCGGCAGCGCGTCGCCCGCACGCGGCGTGGTGCGGCAATCGAGCGTGGCGGCCAGCGCGGCGGCGGGAGCGGGGGAGAGGAAATCTGTGACGTTCTGCGTCGGCTGTTCGAGCCGATCGGTTTGGCATGCGTGCATCGCCGTCTCCAGCGCCGGTGCGTCCGGCGCTTTTTCAATAGGAATGAGGCGACTGTAGGCGAATGTCTTGCGCGGCGGAAATACCGATTGAATGTGCCGGTCATAAGGGTATCCTATGACCCTCGCTTGAACCGGCAGGAAGGGCAGCACCTCATGGACGTTCGTCAGCTTCGCTATTTCGTGCACATCGTCGATTACGGCAGTCTGGGCAAGGCCGCCGAAAAGCTCTTTGTGGCGCAGCCTTCGCTGAGCCAGCAGATCGCGAAGCTCGAGGACGATCTCGGCGTGCCGCTGCTCGTGCGCAGCCCGCAGGGCGTCAAGCCCACGGCCGCCGGCCAGGCGCTCTACCGCCACGCGCGGCTCGTGCTGCATCAGATGGAGCAGTTGCGCCAGGAAGTGCGCGACGGCGTGGGCGCGGAATCGGGCACGGTCGCCATCGGCTTTCCGACGACCATGACCTCGGTGCTCGCGATGCCAGTGTTCGAGCGCGTGCGCGAGCGTTATCCCGGCATCCGCCTGCAATTCTTCGAGAGCATGAGCGGCTATCTGAACGAACTGCTCGCGAACGGGCGTCTCGACCTCGCGATTCTGTTTCGCGACTCGGCCACGCCCGGCATTTCCGCGCTGCCGGTGCTCGACGAGGAGTTATATCTGCTAGGCGAGCCGCGCGGCGTGTCGGCGCGCACGCGCAGCATCACGCTCGCCTCGCTCGCCGACGTACCGATGGTCGCGCCTGGCGTGGCGAACGGCCTGCGTCTGCTGCTGGAGCGCACGTTCGCGCGCGAGCAGGTGCCGCTCAATATCATCGCCGATGTGGATTCGCTGCCGATTCTGCTGTCGCTCGCGCAGTCGGGCGCGGCGTGCACGATCCTGCCTGCATCGGCGCTGGCGCTGCGGGCGAGCGCCGACCGGCCCAGAATGCGCCGCATCGTCGATCCGGTGATCCGGCGGCCCGCGAGCATCTGCTGGCCGAATGCCTTGCCGGTGAGTTCGGCGTCGCTGGCGGTGCGTCGCACGATTTGCGAAACGATCGAGGAATTGTGCGCGCGCGGCACGTGGGAAGGGATCGAACTGAGGGAGATCGCGCAGGGCGGCTAAAACGCGCGGCTGAATACGCGGCTGAATACGCGGGAAAACACGCGCGGCCCGTAAGCCAAAGGTAAAGCGTATGTTTTCGCGACCGCGCGCCAGCGGCCAAAGCGCGCTGACGCGTGGACGCACGAGCGGCACTGTGCCGCCCGCGCCGTGCGGCTTACTGCTGCTGTTCCTGCTTGCTGTCGATGCGCTTGGGCTTCGGCGGCGATTCGATCTTCGCGTACTGGAACGCCGGCGTGGCCTTGATCGCTTCCTTGGTCGCGCCCGGCAGATAGAGATTGCCCTTGCGCACTTCGAGCGAAGCGATGGGCACGGCCACGTCGTGCGCGGCCACGCCGAGGAAGCCGCCCGCCGACACGATGGCCGCCGACACCGAACCGTCCGGCGCGACGATCAGGTCGCGCACGGTGCCCACCTTGACGTTGTCGTCGTTATAGACGGCCTTGCCGAGCACGCTTTTCTTCACGCTCCAGCCTTCGAGCAGCGCCTGCGATTGCTCGACCGTCACGCTCAGCGGCTGCGCGCCGGCGACCTGGGCTTGCGCGCCTGCACTGGCCACACTCGCGGCCACGACTGCGGCCGCCAACATCGTCATGCGGAAAGACATTTCTGGTGCTCCTGAATCTGGTTGAGTTCGCGGCGATGCCGCCCGATATAAAAATCGAACGGCCATGTTAGCTGGAATGAAAAAAGGCTGCGCTTAAGCTGCAATGCGGCAGAAAGGCTGAATCGATCGCTGCTCAAGCGGACGATGCGGCGTTTTATCGAAACGCGCCTTTCGCATCGGCGGTTGAGCGCCTAGTCTGTAACCACATGATACGGACTGGCCCGTTGCCGGCGCAGGTGCGGCGGAGCGAGACGCCAGCCTCGAAGGAGACAACCGATGGACCTCGAAACGCGCACGATGACCCGCGTGACGGCACGCCTCGTGCCCTTCCTGATCGTCTGCTATTTCATCGCCTATCTGGATCGCGTGAATGTGGGTTTTGCTGCGCTGCAAATGAACAAGGCGCTCGATTTATCGGCGAGCGCATTTGGCTTTGGCGCGGGCATTTTCTTTATTGCGTATTTCTTTTTCGAAGTGCCGTCGAATTTGCTGCTCGAACGCTTCGGCGCGCGGCGCTGGATTGCCCGCATCATGTTTACGTGGGGCTTGCTGGCGGGCGCGATGGCGTTCATTCCGCATATCGCGAAGTGGAGCGGCATGTCGAACGCGCACGTGTTCTATACGCTGCGCATTCTGTTAGGCATTGCCGAGGCGGGCTTTTTCCCCGGCATCATCTTCTTGCTGACGCTCTGGTTCCCCGCCAAATACCGCGCGCGCGTGGTGGGTTATTTCATGGCGGCGATACCGCTTTCCACGGTGATCGGCGGCCCGGTGTCGGGTTCGCTGCTCTCGATGGACGGCATGGGCGGACTCGCGGGCTGGCAATGGGTCTATCTGATCGAGGCGGCGCCCGCGCTCGTGCTCGCGTTCGTCGTGCTGCTCTATCTCACCGACAAGCCCGCGCAAGCGACCTGGCTCGCCGACGACGAGCGCGAATGGCTGGTCGCGCGTCAGGCGCAGGAGCGCAAGCATCGCGAAGCGGTGCATACGTTCAGCGTGATGGAGGCGCTGATCAATCCGCGCGTGCTGGCGGTGGCGCTGATTTATTTCGGTGCGAACGCCACGAATTACGGCCTGAGCTTCTTTCTGCCGCAGATCGTCAAGGGGTTCGGGCTCACGAATGTGCAAACCGGTTTCGTGACTTCGCTGCCCTATATCGTCGGCGTGATTTCGATGGTGTTCTGGGGCCGTCATTCGGACCGCCGTCTGGAACGCAAGAAGCACGTGGCGTTCGCGCTCACGGTGGCGGCGGCCGGCATCGCGGCGGCGGCGGGACTCGACAACCCGGTGCTCAAGATGCTCGCCCTTTCGGTCGCGGGCTTCGGCATCTTCGGCTGTCTGCCGGTGATCTGGACGCTGCCCGCCGCCTTTCTTTCAGGCGCGGCGGCGGCGGGCGGCATCGCGGCGGTCAACTCGCTGGGCAATCTGGCGGGCTTCTTCGGCCCCTATGCGATGGGCTGGATCAAGGACAGCACGGGCAGCTTCGGCGCGGGCTTGCTGTGCCTCGCGGGCGCGGGACTGATCGGCGCGGCGGCGGCGCTGCTGCTGCATCACGATTCGGCGCTCGAAACCATGAGCACGCCCGATCGCGCCGGGGCGCCCGACGCGCACAAGGTCATGGGCTCATAGCGCGCTGAAATAATCGCATCGGCATCCTAAGGAAGTCGCGTGCGCGTGATGTCGACCGGCTGTTCGGCCGCGTCGAAATCCAGCGTCGGCAACGCTTGATTCACGCGCCGCGCGCCGCGCCAGATCATCAGCAGGTGATAGTAGAGGCGCGGGCTCAAGCCGAAGCGATACGCGCGCAGATTGCGCAGCGCAAGCGTCAGGCCGACGCGCGCTTCGCGATTGCGAAAGTGCAGCGACACGACGATCGGCACGAGCCGCCGCAGCGCGAGCCGGCGCGCGGGTTCGAGCGAGGGCGGCAAGGCCAGCGCCTGCACGAAACGCCAGGCCGCGAGCGAGGCGGCGCTCGGCGTATGACGCGTGGCCTGCGAAACCGACACGTCGGTCTTGCAATAGATGGACACGTATTCATCGACATAACAGACCTTGCGCGCCGCGAGACACAGCAGCGTGCCAAACACGAAGTCGCAGCACACCTCGTCGTGACCGCCATAGCCGATCTGCTTGACGAGCGCGGCGTCGGCGAGCCAGCCGTTATTCGGGAACATCTGCACGATGCCCGCGCGTCCGGGCAGCGCCTGCAAACCGGCCGCCGCGGGCGTGCGATGAAACGCGAGATTGAGCCGCCGGCTGCCCGCGTGATCGATGCGGCCGCGATGATCGGCTTCATATTGATTGCCGAACGCGACTTGCAGATCCGGGTAGCGCGTCCATTGCGCCAGCAGTTTTTCGATGCCGTCCGCGACCAGAAAATCGTCGTCGTGAATCAGCAGGATCTTGTCGCCGGTGGCGCGCGCGAACAGGCTCGCGACATTGCGCGCCTGGCCGAGCGAGGGCACATTGCGTCGATACGCAACGCGCGCATCGTGACCGTAACGCGTGGCGATCAACGTCGCCGTACGGTCGTCCTGCGAATCGTCGCCGATCACGATTTCGATATGGGTATGTGTTTGCTGCAAACACGACTCAATGCAGCGAATCAACAGATCGGGACGATTGCACGTGGGCAGACAAATCGAGACCTTGTTTTTTATCGTCATGGGCCTACCCCATTGCTCAATTAATTCAGTGAATACGGTGAGGTTCGCAGAGCGAACGCCAAACAACTTGCAAGACGGTAAGGGAACAAAACTCGAAAGAAATTGAAAATAATTCGCAAGCTTGGCGAATTCGGGAAAACGCTGATCTGGCGGGCGTTGCGTGCTATTTGTCGGATGATTCGAAAAGAAAAGCGCATGTTGCAGTGCAAAGCGAAGCTTGCGGTGCGCTGACTGATCGATAACGGCGCGTCGCGCGGTGTAAGCGAAAGCAGGGTTGGGCGCATGAAAGAAGCGCCAGAAAATGCGCTGGCTCGATTAGCATCCTGATCGGGGGCGACGCCTGGTGGCACGCGAGTGTTTCGCGCGCGGGATCGCCCGCCCGGATTCGCCTGAATTCGCTTGAATTGACCAACGCCCATGACGCCATCCCAATACGTCCACAAACCTTTAACGCCATTTCGCCGCTCGTTCGCGCGCTTTTCGCTCTCGGAAATGGCGAAGTACACGAAGCTCACGCTCGGCTTGTGGATCGGCTTTGCGATTCCCTATCACTTCGGTTATCCCGACGCGGCCGTTGCGCTCGCGGGCTCGACCATGCTCACGCTCGCGCTCGGCAGTTCGATTTCCGCCGCGCGTGGCTATTTCTATAAGCGCGTGACCTCGAATCTCGTGGCGATGCCGATCGGCACGCTGCTGATCTGGCTCACCGCACCGCATTTATGGCTCGGCGTGCTGCTGCTGCCGATCGTGATCTTCGCGATCGTGAGCGTGCGGCCTTCCGTGTTCCAGATGACGAGCATCACCGTGCCGATGACGCTCGTGCTCTACACCGGCGAACATATTCCGCTGCTGGAGCAACGCTTGATCGGCGTGGTGCTCGGCATGCTGCTCGGTTTCGTGATTCAGCAGATTGTCTTTCCGCCCGATCATGGTTATTGGGCGAATACGCTCGTGAATAGCGGCAATGAACAGGCGACTGCATTGCTCGCGGAAATCGCCGAAGAAAAACTGGACCGCAAGCAATTGAAGTCGCTCACGGCGGCGCTGCGCAAATCGAGCAGCAATCTGAAAGAGGCGCACGATCTGTTGAAGGCCGATATCGCGCAGTCGTGGGTTTCGCCGCATTTGGAGCGTAATCGCACGCGCCTGCCGCTTTTCTGGTGCTATCACGAGCTATTCGATTCGGTGGTGAACTTTCTCGAAACGTTCGACACCTTCCACGCGCAATTCGAAGCGCTCGACGCGCACTGGAAAACGGAGTACCTGCGCGGGCTCGGTTTGCTCGTGGCCGCGCACCGGCAATTGGCCGATGTCGCCGATCTGCGTGTGGAGCGGCCCGGCCTCGACGCCAAACCGCTGCGGCTGGCCGCGTTGCAGACGCTGTTCGAGGCGCTGCCCGCGGCGGGCGTCTACACCAGCGTGTATCTCGGGCACCTCACGGGTTACGGCATTTTGCTGTGCCGCCTGAGCGACATGCACACCGAGCATCTGGGCGAAGCGCCGGTATAAGGATTTCACGCTTTAAGGGTTTGAAGGCGGCATCCGCCGCTTTCGATCTGGCACGAAAGAAAAAATAATTCTGCGTTTGCCTGAAATCGGCGAGTGATTTGGAATCATTTTCTCGTTGCTGCCGCGTAGCATGGATGGCCATTCGAGTATCGAAATCTCACTCCCCAGTACCACGAGAATGGCTGAAAAACTGCACTATTTCGACTACGCGGCGACCACCCCGGCCGACCCGCGCGTGATTGCCGCCATGGGCGAATGCCTCGGCATGGAAGGCGCGTTCGGCAACCCGGCATCGAGTTCGCACGCGGCGGGCATGCAGGCGCGCTCGCTCGTCGAAGCCGCGCGCGCCCAGGTGGCCGCGCTGATCGGCGCGCACGCCGACGAGATCGTCTGGACCTCGGGCGCGACCGAATCGAACAATCTCGCCTTGAAGGGCTACGCGGATAACGCCGCCGAACGCCGTCATCTGATCACGAGCTGCCTCGAACACAAGGCGATTCTCGACACCGTCGCGAACCTCGAACATCGCGGCATGACGGCCAGTTTCGTGCGTCCCGACGCGCACGGCGATATCACGCCCGCCGCTGTGCAGGCGGCGCTGCGCGAGGACACCGGACTGGTTTCGCTGATGCTCGTGAACAACGAGATCGGCACGCTGACCGATATCGCCGCCATCGCGCCGATCGTGCACGCGGCCGGCGCGCTGCTGCACGTGGACGCCGCGCAGGCGCTCGGCAAGACGCCGATCGACGTGAACGCGCTCGGCATCGATCTGCTGTCGATGTCGGCGCACAAGGTGTACGGGCCGAAGGGCATTGGCGCGCTGTACGTGCGCCGCGAAGCCGCCGCGCGCATCGCGGCGCAGATGCACGGCGGCGGCCACGAGCGCGGACTGCGCTCGGGCACGCTCGCGACGCATCAGATCGTAGGGATGGGCACGGCGTGCGCGCTGGCCGCCGGGCAGATGCAGGCCGACACGCAGCGCATCGCGCAACTGAGCGAGCGTCTGCGCGACGGCGCGCTGCGTCTGGACGGCGTCACGCAGAACGCGCGCGCCGCGCGCCGCATTCCGCACACGCTGAGCCTCACGATCGGCCACGCGGGCTTTTTCCCGTTCATGCTGGCCGCCGATGTCGCGGTGTCGTCCACGTCGGCGTGCAACTCGGCGTCGGGCGCGCCTTCGCACGTGCTGAGCGCGATCGGCCTCGACGCCGACGCCGCGAGCCGCACGCTGCGCTTCAGCATCGGCCGCTACACCACGCAGGCCGATGTCGATCACGCTATCGCCCGTCTCGCCCAGGTCGTGGCGCAATGCCAGCCTGTGCAACGCCGCGAGCTTTCGACGGCGGACTGAGCGTGGGCGGCGTGCAGGCGTCGCCTCGAACGCTGGCATTGCGTGCTTCGCTTGTGGCTTGCTTCTGCGTCGCTTCTGCGTCGCTTGTGCGTCGCATCTGCCGATGCGTTTGCTTCCAGCCCGCCGCGCCGCGTAAAGTGTGAGGGCTGCCGCTCCCCGGCGCCGGCCGGGACCGCCTGGCGCGGCGTGCGCACACCGCGCGGGCGGCGCTGCGAGAGGCCCTCATGCCGGACCACGCCTTGCCCGCGCTCGCGGGCGCGCGCTCCCTCTATAGCGCCGATATCGGCGGCTCGTTCATCCGCCTCGCGGCCTGCACGCGCGCGGGCGAACTCGTCGCGCTCGCGAAGCAGCCCACACCCGCAAGCGACTGGGCGCATTTCGCCGATACCTTGAGCGCGATGCTCGCAGCGCATGCACTCGACGATATCGATCCCGCGCCGCTCGCGCTCTCCATTGCGGGCCTCGTCGATCCCGCCGACGGCACCGCACTTTCCGCGAATATCCCCTGCATCACGGGCCGCCCGCTCGCGAGCGAACTCGGCGCGCGGCTCGGCCGCCCGGTGTTCGCCGCCAACGACGCCGACTGCCTCGCGCTCGCCGAAGCCGTGGCGGGCGCGGGCGCCGGTCATCGCGTGGTGTTTGCCATCGTGCTCGGCACCGGCGTGGGCGGCGGGCTCGTCGCGAACGGCCAGTCGATTCGCGGCGCGGGTGGCGTGACGGGCGAGTGGGGTCACGGTCCCATCGTCAACACGCAATGCCAGCCCGAAGGCGAGCCGGAACCGCTCTATGTGCCGCGCTTCGCGTGCGGCTGCGGCCAGCGCGGTTGCGTCGATACGATCGGCGGCGCGCGCGGCATCGAGCGGCTGCATCAGTTTTTGCACCCGGATTGGGCCGCGCCCGACAGCCATGCGATCCTCGACGCCTGGTCGCGCGGCGAGCGCGCCGCGATGCGGACGATTGGCGTCTGGCTCGAACTGGTCGCGGACCCGCTGGCGGCGGCGGTCAACGTCACGGGCGCGTCGATCGTGACCGTGGGCGGCGGCCTCGCATCGGCGCCCGCGCTGATCGCGCGGCTCGACCACGCCGTGCGCGCGCGCGTGCTGCATCGGCGTGCCGGGCCGCTTGTGGTGCCGGGCCGTTTCAGCGCCGATGGCGGGCTGATCGGCGCGGCGCTGATCGCGCGTCAGGCGCTTTCGTAGCGCGCCACCGTCGCCGCTTGCGCGACGATCGCCACCATCGTCACCATCGCCATCACCCCAACGAACAAGGATCGCCGATGCCCATTACGCTCGAAGTCTGCGTGGACAGCGTGGACGGACTCGATGCCGCCATCGCGGGCGGCGCCGACCGCATTGAGTTGTGTTCGGCGCTGGATCTGGGCGGCTTGACGCCCACGCCCGGCCTGATCGCGGCGGCAGCGCGCGCGCCGGTTCCCGTCTACGCGATGATCCGGCCGCACGCGCGCGCGTTCGCCTGGTCGCCCGCCGATGTGGACGCCATGCTCGCCGACATCGACGCGATGCGCGCAGCCGGACTCGCAGGCGTCGTGCTCGGCGCGGCGCGTGCCGATCGCCAGCTCGACGTGCACGTGCTCGCGCTCCTGTGCGAACGCGCGCGCGGTTTGGGCACGACGCTGCATCGCGTGTTCGACCTCGTGCCCGATCCGGCGCGCTCGCTCGAAGAAGCGGTCGCGCTGGGCTTCGAGCGCATCCTGACGTCGGGATGCGCGGCGCGGGCCGCCGATGGCATCGTCGCGCTGCACGCGCTCGTGCGGCAGGCGGCGAAGCGCATCGCCATCATGCCGGGCAGCGGCATCGATGCGCTGAACGTCGCAGCCATCGTGCGCGCGAGCGGCGCGACCGAGGTGCATGCGTCGTGCCGCGCGGCGTTCGCGTACGGCGAGCAGAAGGGCGTCGAACTCGGCTTCTTTCCTGAGCGCGGGAGTTGCACCTCGGCGCGCGCGGTGCTGGGCCTCCGGCACGCGCTGGCCGCGTTCGCCTGAAGCGGTTCGGAAGCGCGCTCAAGGCTCGATCAACGGACGATCAAAGCGCATTCAAAGCGCAATCACGCGCGTTTCGATGCGTGCGAGGCGCTTCAGATGGCGCGGCGCGGGCACGCGATCCGCGCCGGAAAACAGCACGGGCGCGCCGTCCGCCGCGCTCAGCGGCTGACCGCCGCATTCGTAGGCCACGATGGCCTGCTCGCCCACCGGCGAATTGAACAGCTCGTGCCACGTGAACGGCACCGCATAGCCGTCATGGCCGACGGCGAGAAAAATCATCCGCTTGAAGTCGCCGTGCGCCTCGCAGCGCAGGCCCGCGTGCTGGATCAGCTCCGTGAGCAGCACGCCGCGATAAGGCTCGACCGCGCGGATGAAACGCTGCGTGGTGTAGCAGCGCAGATCGAAGGGCGCGCACGTGACGCTGGGCATCGCGCGCAGCGCATCGAGCGTGAGCGTCTGGGGACGCAGCACGCTGCCGGACAGCGTCAGCGCGACGCTGTCACCGGCGATATCGGCGATATCGATGGATTGAGCCGGATCGGCAGGGGGCGCGAGGTTCATCGTGAAGGCTCCGGGCCGCGCGGCGGCCTGACGGGGAATCGATATGATTCCGCGTATATTACGCCGCCTCGCGCCGCCGCTTCAACGATCCGCGCGACATGCCGTGCATATCGTGCCGCTTATCTCGTGACCGGGCCGGATCGCAGCCGGTTCACGAAACCGGCTCAGGCAATCGGCGTTGAATCCGGGGTGGGATTGCCGAGGTCGTCGGTCGGCAGATATTGCTGATCGAACGCGGCGACGTAGAGCGCCCATTGCGGCGCGCCCACGTCGACGAGCAGCGCGCCGTCCTGCCAGATGTCGTTGTGATCGTTGCGGTCGTTGCCCGCGCGATGGATGAACTCGCCTTTCGAGCCCTGATTCATATGCACGTCGTGCACGCCGTTGCCTTCGCTGTAGAAGCGGCCGTACACATAGACGTCGTTACCAGCTTGTTGCGCACGCAACAACAGGCGCTGAAGCGTGGCGACGGGTTCGACGGCATCGGTGCCGTCCATCACGTCGCTGTCGCGCCATGCGCCGGTGTTGGCGAGAAAGTCGCTGCGCTGGAAGTCGAGCGCGGGCAAGGCGTGCTGGCCCGTGAGATTCTGCGCGCCCGATGCATCGGCTTGCAGCGTCTGCAGGATGGCGTGGCGGAAATCGAACAGCAGCTTGTATTTGAGCAGGTCGTCGGCGTCGGTGGTGCCGACGTTCACGGCCACGTCCCACTGCGCGCCGCCGACGTCGAGCCCGAAATGCAGGTGGTACTGCACTTCGTGGGGCCGCTGCGTGGGCTTGAGTTGCGGCGCGGTCGTGATCTTGCCTTTCGCGAAGCCGTATGGAAGCGTCATCGTCTGTCTGCCTCTGCGAGTGCACGGCGCTTCATCATAAGACTGGCGCGTGACAGTTGTGCTGCATCGCGGCTGCGCGAAGGTATCAGCGGGCTTTCATTTCGCTTCGGCGGCCCATTGCGCGAGCGTGGCGACGGTGTTCATATTGCGCGCGGTGCCGTTGGCGGCGGCGGGAATCTTGAGCTTCGAGCGGCCGATGCCGTCCGGGTAATGCACGTAGATTTCGCGCTTGCCCGCGACGATCGTCTCCGACTGCTGGCCGTGCGCGGTATCGGGCAGGTCGGCGGGCGGCGCGGCATCGAGAAAGATCGCGACGGTGCGCTCGGGCGGCGCATCGGCGAACGGATTTGCAGCGACGATGGCGGCCATCTCGGCGGCCGTGCGCAACAGCACGCCGACCGGCTTGCCCGCATAGTCATCGAGGCGCGCTTCGAGTTGCTTTTTCACGCTCGATGCCGCGAGGCCGCTGTCGAACACGACATTGCCGCTGGCGATATAGGTGCGTACGTTCGCGAAGCCGAGCGCTTCGCACATCGCGCGCAATTCGGTCATGGCGAGCTTGCCGGTGCCGCCGACGTTCACGGCGCGCAGCAGGGCGACATAGGTGGTGGTAGGCATCGGACGATGATACAGCGAAGCGGCGCGTGCAGGCGTGCCGAAGCCATGAGTGCGCGCGGTATCATCGTCGGACGAGAACACGCACGCATTGAGCCATGAACACGCCGATGGAACCCTCCACGCGAATGACAACGCAAGCGACGACGCAAGCGGCCACGAATGCGTCCACGAAAGCGCTGCTGATCGTCTATCACACGATGACCGGCGGCACGCAGCAGATGGCGCAGGCGGCCGCGGATGCGGCGCGTGCGCAGAGCGGTGTGAACGTGCGTCTGCAACGCGCCGACGCCACCATTCCCGACGACGTGCTGGCCGCCGACGCCTATCTGTTCGCGACGCCCGAAAACCTCGCGGCCATGTCGGGGCTGATGAAGGACTTCTTCGACCGCTGCTATTACGCGGCTCTCGACCACGTGAACGGGCGTCCCTATGCGGCGATGATCTGCGCGGGCAGCGACGGACAAAACGCGCTGCGCCAGATCGAGCGCATCGCCACGGGCTGGCGCCTGAAAGCGGTGGCGCAGGGACTCATCGTCTGCACGCACGCGCAGACGACCGAGCGCATTCTCGCGCCGAAAACGATCGCCTCCGACGATCTCGCGCGCTGCGCCGAACTCGGCGAGGGGCTCGCGGCCGGCCTCGCGCTCGGCGTGTTTTGAGGCGACCGCAGACGCACGGCGCACCGCGCGAAACGTCCCTGAATTTAAGGGAAATTTGCAGAGATGGGCGGGTTTCGCGCATTGTTGTAAAGGATTGTCAGGCGAGAAGGCGAGGCGTCAACTGGGCGATAAGGTGGGCGTTATGCGAGCGACGGGCACACGTTCCGTCGTTCCTTAATCCCGGTTTTTATCGAGTGACCTCATGAAGCGCATCCTGATCGCCAGCCTCGCCATTTTCGTTTCCGCCGCCGCCTTCACGCAGACGGCGTCCGCCGCGACTCACCATCATCACAAGCACGCTCACAAGCACAGCGGCAAGCACCACGCCCGCCACGACGCCGCCATGCAGTCGCCCGCCGACCGCGCGCAGCCGATCGACCAGGCGCCGGAATTCAAGCACTAACGCCTCCGTGATGGCCGCCTGAAGCGGCGCATTCCACAGCGGCGCAGGCTCCCCACCGGGACTTGCGCCGCTCGGCATTTGACACCCCGCACCGTGGCCGTCGACGAACCCGCGTGTCGATTGTCTTGCCGATAAACATAGGATGACGAATCAATGAAATCGTGCCTGGATTCATGCATCGGGTCGTTCCATGAATCGCTGGGACGTGGCGCGGTTTGGGCGGCGTCGCTTGCCGTGGCCGCGTCGCTGTCCGGCTGCGCGATCGATAGCGCCATCGAAGGCGTGACCGATACCGGTCCTTGCCACAGCGTGATGGCGGGCTACTACTGCGTGAAGCCCAACGACAGCTTGCAGAGCGTGGCGTTTGCCTTCGGCCGCAGCGCGCGCGAAGTCGCGCAATGGAACAGCATCGCGGAAACCGCGCCACTGCGCGCCGGCCAGGTGCTGCGCCTTGGGCCGCCGGACTGGCGCTCGTGGCATGACGGCGCGGCGTCGATGCAGGCGTCGGCGCCGGCGGCGGGCGCTGGGGGCGCGGCGTCGCAGGCGAGCGCGTCGAGCCGCTTCGTGTGGCCCGTCAGCGGCGTGATCGTGCGCGAATTCGGCGTCGACGGCGCGCGCGGCATCGAGATCTCGGGCCGCGCCGGTACGCCTGTGCGCGCCGCCGCGCCGGGGCGCGTGGTCTATGCGGGCGACGGCATCAAGGCTTACGGGCTGATGGTCATCGTCAAACATGACGAGGGGTATGTGACCGCTTACGGCAACAACCGGCGCCTGCTCGTCGCGGAAGGCGACACGGTGAAACAGGGCGCGTCGATCGCCGAAATGGGCGCGCGCGCCGACGGCCACGCGGTGCTCCAGTTCGAGATGCGCGAAGCGGGCAAGCCGGTCGATCCGCTCGCGCATCTGCCCGCCGGTTCGGGGCCGCTCGCGTCGCCCTGAACGCCCGCACGTCTGCACGCGCGCCCGCACATCCATACGCCGGGCCGATGCGGGCGGAAGAACATTCGAATCATCGGGGACAATTTGAAAAACAAACCACACGCGCAGGCGTCGGGGCACGCCTTGCGCACGACGCGGCGTAACACACGAAGGCTGCGCGCCGCGCTCGTGCCGCTGCTTTTCGCGTTGATGGGCACCGCGCACGCGCGCAAGCCCGTGAGCGTCGAACCGCTCAAGCACGATGCACATGAAGCACATGAAGCGAAGTCGCAGGCGGACAAGCGTGACGCGCATCGTGTCACGCCGCGCCGCGTGTCGTCGAGCCAGCACGCGCTGCGAGCGCATCGCCGCCTGCAGACCGGCATCGCGTCCTGGTACGGACGCGAATTCCACGGCCATCGCACCGCAAACGGCGAGCGTTTCGATATGTATGCGTTGACGGCGGCGCATCGCACGCTGCCGTTCGGTTCGTTCGCGCGCGTGACGCTGCCCGCAACGGGGCGTTCGGTGATCGTGCGCATCAACGATCGCGGGCCGTATGCGCGCGGACGCGTGATCGATCTGTCGTTCGGCGCGGCGCGCGTGCTGGGTTATTCGAGCGCGGGATCGGCGCGCGTGCGCATCGAACCGGTGGCGGCGCGGCAGGCGTCGGCGCTCCAGGGCACGCGGCGCGCCAAACGCCCCGTGCGCCGCGCGAAGCCCACGCCGCCGCCGAAGGCGTATCGCGCGCGCTGAAGCGGCTAGAGCGGATAAAGCGGATAAAGCGGATAAATCGGCTCAAGCACGCACGGCGGTTCGATCGGCGAAATCCTCAAGCGCTGCGCTTCAAACGCGCGCGCGTCACCGGCGTCCGCGCCGCCGCCGATGCGCCTCAGTCTGCTTCGCGATATACGCGACATAATCGGCCACCGCCTGCGCAGTCGGATGACCGGGGGCCGCGGCCTTGGGCGTCGCCGCGCCCGGCGCCTGTCCGCGCAGACGTGCGCCGAACAAGGACGGATTCTCGATCGCGGGCGCGGTGCTCTGCTCCTGGGCCATTTGCAGATCGAGCGCATGCGCGATCGACGCGAAGCCGTTCACCTGCGTCGAAGTGGGCGTGGCCACGCCCGCGAGCGGCGCATGCTGCGCGAGCGCGGCCGCGGCGGGCGGCGCGGCAGGCGCGGCGGATATCGGCGGTGCAGTCAATCGCGCGGGGCCATCGTCGCCATCCGCTCTCGGCGCGACGAGCAGCGCGCCGGTCCACGACGGCGTGGCCGCATCGCGCTGCGTCAACGGCGCGCCAAGACCGAACAACTCGCGCACCGAATGCACGATCGACGCATGATCGAACGCCGTTGCCTGCGCCGCGCCTGATGCACCCGCTGCACCCGCCGCGCCGGGAAAGAGCGCGCTGCCCGTGCCGCCGCGCGGCGCCCACGGCGAGATCAGCAGCGCGGGCACGCGCACGCCGAGCCGGTCGAAAGCGAAGGTGCGCGGCACGGCGGCGCGCTGGCTGTTCAGATCGGCGTCGCCGGGCGGCGATGCGGCGGGCGGCGGCACGTGATCGAAAAAGCCGCCATGCTCGTCCCACGTCACCAGCAGCACGCTGTGCGGCCAGATGGCCGGCGCGTTGCGAATCGTCTCGTACACGTACTGGATGAAGCGCTCGCCCGAGGACATCGACCCGACCGGATGCTGCGAATTGCCATCGGCGAAATTGGCGCTCAGGAGTCCGTAGCTCGGCTCGATGAAGGTGTAGTCGATGTCGTAGCCGCCGCTGTCGTTGAGGTCTTGCTGGAAGGCGTCGTCGGTGCTGCCGGGACGGATCGTGCGGAACGTGTCGCCGTGAAAGAAGCCGCCCACGAGGCCCTTGATGGCGAGCACCTGCGGGAAGGCGTCGGCGTGATAGACGCGCCAGCGCTTGCCGTGCGCCGTGAGGCGGTCGAACAGCGTGCCGTTCTGGAACGAAAAGCCCAGACTGTCGATGGTTTCCGAGGCCGCGCTCGTTAGCCCGCCCGGACTGTTGGCGAGGCCGCCCGACGACGCCGCGTGCGCGAAGAAGCGGTTCGGCCAGGTCGGTCCCGGCATCGACGAAAACCAGTTGTCGAACAGCACGAACTCGCGCGCGAGCTGGTCGACGACCGGCAGCGCGCCCGCGCCGAAACCGTGCATCGCGATGGCCGCGTTCGGTCCGCTCGCGAAGCCGCTCATCGGCGGCGTGCCGGCGATCTGCGCGGCGACGTCGTCGAATTCGTGCGGCGGGTCGGTCGAGAGGCGGTCGGCGGCGCCGTCGGCGAAGCCCCTGGAAGCGGGCGGCGGCGCGATGCCTTCGAGGCCCGCGAGCCCGAAGACGTGATCGAAGGAACGGTTCTCCATCATCAGGACGAACACGTGCGCGATGTCGGCCATGGAGGTCTCCCGGTGGGGGAAGGGGCTCAGCGTAGCACGGCTTGCAGCGCGCGCCACGCGGACGGTGCGGCGCATGAAACCGCGTCTGCGCCGTGAATACACGAGGGCAGGCGGGCATCGCGATCGTCACCGGAACGGCTTCAGGCGAGGCTCGCGTCCGCGCGCGCGATGCGGTTGCGTCCGGCACGCTTGGCGGCGTAGAGCGCGGCGTCGGCGGCTTCGATCAGCGCGAGGGCGCTGGCGTTCGTGCTGGCTTTGGCCTGTCCGTTCGCGTGGGATTGCAAATGAACGGGCGCGCTCGTCGCGCAGCCCGCGCTCACCGTCACGTGGCCGCCCGCGCGCGGCGCGGCGATCGCCAGCCGCGCCACGGCCGCGCGCGCCCGTTCGGCGAGCGCGCCGGCTTCGTCGGCGTTCGTGTCGGGCAGCACCAGCGCGAATTCCTCGCCGCCGTAGCGCGCGACGAAATCGCCGGGCCGACGCAGCGTGCCCGCGAGCGCGCCCGCCACCGCGCCGAGACAGGCGTCGCCGTGGAGATGGCCGTAGGCGTCGTTGTACTGCTTGAAGTGATCGACGTCGATCATCACGAGGGAAAGCGGCTGACCGGCGCGCGCCGCCTGATCGACCACGCGGCGGAACTGCTCGTCGAAATAGCTGCGGTTGTAGACGCGCGTGAGCGCATCGTGCGCGGAGCTGTGCACGAGCGACGCGTGCTCCTCCGCGAGCCGCCGGTACAGCGCGGTCACTTCCCACACGAGCACGCACACCAGCACGCCCGGCGCGAACATGCTGAACACGCGCGCGACGTACCAGCCGAGCGTGAAGCGCTCGACGCTCAGCGTGTTGAGCGCGACGTCGACGAACGAAGCCAGCAGCGCCACCACGATCCACAGATCGAGCACGAGCCGCAGCCGTCCCTTGAGCAGCACGACGGCGATAGCCGCCAGATTCATCAAGCCGATGCCGACGCCCACGCCATGCACCGCGAGCGGCGCGCCCGGTTCGGCGGCATGCGGCGCGGGCCAGGGCTGGGCGAAATCGACGGCGATCACGAGCCCGCCGAGCAGCGCCGCGAGCGCGGCGGGACCGGCGATCAGCAGCCAGCCGCGCGGGCCGTTGTAAGTCGACGCCGCCGCCATCGACGATTCCACGGCCTGCGCGCGGCTGCGCACGATTTCCGCGACGATCACGAACGCGGGAAATCCGGCGTGCCAGAACACCCACATCCACGCCGCGCTGTGCGGCCCCGCGCCGAGCAGGCCGGTGCGCGTGAACACGCCAGGAAACATCAGGAGCTGGAGCGCGACGGCGATGGCCGTGAACGCATAGGCGCCGCCGAGCGCGCCGAGCATCGGCAGGCGCGTGGCCGCGAAACGTCCGCCGAGCAGGAACGCGGCGATGCCCGAAGTGGTGAAGACCGTGAGCGCGCACATCGGCATGAAGGGCGCGACGGGCGGCAGCGCGTCACGTGCGCGGGGCGCGGCGAGGGCGAGCGTGAGCAGGATCGCGAGTGCGCAAAGGCCTGCGGCGATTGCCTGTCTGCGTGTTGCCGGTCCGATCAGCAAGCCGTCCATAGCGTGTGGCCGATGTTGGATTGAGCGTCGATGACGACGGCCTCGCGCGGGCGCCGAAGCCGCCCATCGCGTGCATGCCGTCCGCATGAATTCGAGTCTTGCCATTCCCCCGCACGGCCTTGGCCGCGTCGCCTATTGTGCGCCGAAAAGCGCGTGCAAGGTGCAGCCGCCGCCACGCGCGAGACCGGGTTGCGAGGACGACTCATCGGCCTCGCATCGGCCTCGCGGCGGGCCGCGAATGTTGAGTTTCCTTAACGAGCGCGCTACATTGGGCGCGCGTTTCCGGGCGCGTGAGTCGCTAACGTTTGCGCGCCCGATTTCCGTAATTTCCATGAAAGGATCGCCGATGGTGCATCGCGCAGCGCGCGACAACCGCGAAGCGTCCGGCTGGTTCGCCGGCCGCGCGGGACATGCGAAGCTGGCAGGCTGCGCGGTGGGACTCGCCGTCGTCTGGGCCGCGCTCGCACTCGCCGCCACGCTCGCGCCGCGTCTGATGATCGACGCGCGCGCGTGCGCGGTGCTGGCGAGCGCGTGTCTGAACCTGTTGATCGCGGTGATCGGCACGCGCTTGTGCGTGCAGCGCACGCCTGTCACAAAGCCGGTGTGGAAGACGCTGCTGCAACTCGCGCGGCTCGCGTTGCGGCACGATCGTGCGAAGCCGGAACGCGCGAAGCAGGATGACGCGACGCATGACGACGCGCCGCCGCCCGCTGCCGATGAAAGCGCGCAATGGCAAGCCTTGCTGCGCGAGTTGCCGTGGCGGCCCGCTGTCGTGCCGCTGGGCGCGATCGTGTCGCTCGCGCTGGTGGTGTGTGCGTGGGCGATGCCCGCGCCGGGTGAACTCGTTGCGGGCTCAGGCGGTGTGCCCGCGCCTTTGCTCGTCGCGGGCGTGGGCGCGTTGCTGCTGGCGTTCGCGGCGCTCTACGCCGAACGCGTGCAGACGCATCGGGCAGAACAAGCCGCGTCGATATCGGCATCGGCATCGACGTCGGTTGCGCAGGCGCCCGCCGCATTGGCGGGCCTGCTGCGCGTGCTGCTCGTCGCGGCCTTGAGCGTGGCGGTCGGCGCGGCCTGGTTCGCGCAGACCGGCGAGACGCTCACCTGGCTCGTGCGTCTCGTCGCGGCGCTGAGTGGCCTCGTGGCCGTCGAACTCGCGATGCGCTCGGTGTGGGCCGCGTTCGCCTCGTCACCGCCATCGGCTGCGTGGTTCCTGCACAGCGCGCTCGCGAACGCGTTGCGCGTGCAGGCGCGCCCGCTCGCGGCCTTGAACGCGCAACTGCGCATGCGTTACGGCATCGACCTGCGCCAGAACTGGGCGCTGCAAAGTTTCGTGCGCCTGCTGCCCGGCGCGATCGTCGCGGTGATCGTGCTGGGCTGGCTGCTCGGCGGTGTCGCCGTGCTCGGTCCCGATCAGCGCGCCGTGTACGAGCGCTTCGGCGCGCCGGTCGCGGTGTGGCAGCCCGGCTTGCACGTCGGCTTGCCCTGGCCCTTCGGGCGCGCGCGCGTGATCGACAACGGCGCGGTGCATCAGCTGATCGTCTCGGGGAGTGCGAACGATGCGAACGACGCGAACGACGCGAGCCAGGCCGCGCGTCCGGTGGCCGCCGACGCCGCGCCGCCCGATCAGCTCAATCGTCTCTGGGACGTCGCGCATCCGTGGGAAACCACGCAGGTGATCGCGGGCACGAGCGGCGATCAGCAGGCTTTCCAGGTCGTGAGCGCCGATGTGCGCCTCGACTACCGCATCGCGCTCTCCGACGCGGCGGCGCGCGCGGCACTCTATCGCGCCGTCGACATGGACGAGACCGTGCGCGCGATCGCGAACCGCGCCGTGGTGCGCTATCTCGCCTCGCGCACCTTGCAGTCGCTGATCGACACGCCGCAGACCGCGATGGCGAACACACTGCGCGCGAGCGTGCAGGGCGAGCTTGACCGCCTCGCGAGCGGCATCGAGGTGATGGCCGTGGTGATCGAGAGCGTGCATCCGCCTGCGGGCGCGGCGGCCGCGTATCACGGCGTGCAGGCCGCGCAGATCCGCGCGCAGGCGAGCGTGGTGGAAGCACGCGGCTTCGCGGCGGCCACGCTCGGCGGCGCGCAGCAGCAGGCCATCGAAGCGGTGGCACAAGGCAGCGCCGACGCCGCCGACACGCTCGCGGCAGCGCGCGTGCAGCAGACCGATTTCGACGCCGACGTGATCGCGCAAGGCCTCGGCGGCCCCGCGTTCGCGTTCGAGTATTACCTGCATCGCCTGCAAAAAGGCCTGCAAAACGCGAGTGTGACGATCATCGACGACCGTCTCGCGAGCGGCAATCGCGCGACCATCGACCTGCGCACCTTCACGCCTGGGACGGCGGCGGCGGGCGTGAGGCCGGCATGGTGAGCGGCGCGCGATCGACCTCAGCGAACTCGGGCAACCTCATGCGAATCTCGAACAAGGGTATGTGAACGTGGGCCACTATCACGCGCACGGCGATGCGCACCATCATCACCATCACGGACATTCGCACGACGCGGCGGGCAGTCCCGCGCCGCGTCCGCGTTTCGCGCTGCGCGTGGCGCTGGCCGCGCTCTGCGTGCTGATCGCGCTCGTGGTCGCGAGCTTCGTGCAGGTGCGCGAAGGCGAGGCCACCGTGGTCACGCGTTTCGGCGATCCCGTGCGCGTGCTGCTCAAGCCGGGCCTCGCGTGGCGCTGGCCCGCGCCGATCGAAGCGGCGGTGCCCGTCGACCTGCGTCTGCATACGACGTCGAGCGGATTGCAGGACGTGGGCACGCGCGACGGCCTGCGCATCATCGTGCAAGCCTACGTGGCGTGGCGCGTGCCGGAAAACGCGAACGACATCGGCCGCTTCGTGCGCGCGGTGCGCAACGAGCCCGACGAAGCCGCGCGTCAGATCCGCTCGCTGGTGGGTTCCGCGTTGCAGACGACGTCGGCGGGCTACGACCTCGCCGCGCTCGTGAACACCGATCCCGCGCAGGTGCATATCCCCGAATTCGAGGAGCAGTTGCGCCGCCAGGTCGATGCGCAGGTCTACACCGCGTATGGCGTGCACGTCACGCAGGTGGGGCTGGAGAAGCTCACGCTGCCCGCCGTGACGCTCGCGGCGACCGTCGAGCGCATGCGCGCCGAGCGCGAGACCGTGGCCGCGCAGCGCACGGCGCAGGGCGCGCGCGAGGCGGCGCAGATCCGCTCCGACGCCGACCGCGACGCGCGCGTGCTGATCGCGGACGCCAACGTGAAAGCCGCCGAACTCGAAGCGCAATCGCGCAAGGACGCAGCCGCGATCTACGGCAAGAGCTACGCCGCCGATCCGCAGCTTTACACGATGCTGCGCTCGCTCGACACGCTCGGCTCGGTCGTCAACACGAACACGAATCTGATTCTGCGCACCGATGCCGCGCCGTTCCGCGCGCTCGTGCAAGGGCCGCCGGGGCTGGGCGGCGCGTCGACCTTCACCGCGCCGCCGCCGCACGCGAGCGCCAAAGCGGCCGGAAAGGCCCGATGAGCACGCGCGACGACTTCCCCGCGCTCGGACCCGGCGCCCAGGCCGTGCGCCTGGCGTTCTGGTTCGTCGCCGTGCTGGCGGTGCTGGCCGCGCTCGCGTGGGCGACCTCGAACGTGCGCCGCATTCCGGCGGACAGCAGCGCGGTGGTCACGCGCTTCGGCGCGTTCGTGCGCAGCCAGGGCGCGGGGCTGCTCGTTGCGTGGCCGCGTCCGTTCGAGAACGTGCTGCTCGTGCCGGGCAGCGAGCGCGTGCTGGAGCGGCGCATCGTTTCGCTGTCGCGCGATCCGCGTGCGCGCGCCACGCTCGGGCTCGACACCGACGCGCTCGCGGGCTCGGGTTACGTGCTGACCGGCGACAGCGGCGTGGTGCAGGTGAGCGCGACGCTGTTCTATCGAGTGGCCGATCCTTACGCCTACGCGCTGCAACTCGATCATCTCGACGACGCGCTCGAACGCATCGTCTCGGCGGCGGTCGTGGAGACGGCGGCGCAGCGCGACCTCGACGCGATCCTCGTCGCGCGCCCCGAAATGGTGGCCGCCGATCAGCAGATGGCCGTGCGCCGCGAGCAGTTGCGCGGCGACCTCGCGCGCGCGATCCAGCGTCATCTCGATGCGCTCGCGGCGGCGCAGGCGAGCCTCGGCATCGAAGTCGCGCGCGTGGATGTGCAGGCGTCTTTTCCGGGCTCGGCGATCGACGCGTTCAATGCGGTGCTCACGTCGATGCAGAATGCCGAACGCGATGTCGCGCAGGCGCGCACGGTCGCGGAGAAAACGCGCCAGGGCGCGCAGCAGAACGCCGACCGCATCGTGCAGGACGCGCAGGCGAGCGCAGCCGAACGCGTGGCGACGGCGCAATCCGAAACCTCGACGATCGCGCAACTCGAAGCGGCGCTCGCGCAGGATCACGATCCGGGGCTCGTTGCGCGCGCGTATCGCGATCGCGTTCAGGCCGTGCTTGCGAAGGCCGCGCGCGTGACGACGCTGGATCCGAATGATGGATCGAGCCTCGTGTTGCCGGGGCGTGCGCCATGACCATGAATACGCAGACGGAAACGATCGAGCGCGATGAAGCGCACGCGGCGCACCAAGCAGCGCACGCGGCACCTGATCACGCGCACGAAGATCACGCCGATCACGACAATCACGTTAATCACACAGACGATCTCGCTCCCGGCCTCGCGATGTCCGCCGAGGAACGCCGCGCGATCACGCGCCACACGCTGCTCGCGCTGATCGCGGGCGGCCTGCTGCTGCTCTCGCTCGCGTGGCCGCATCTCGTCCAGGGCGACGGGACGCTCGCGCAACTGCTCGCGGCGGCGGCCTCGCTCGTGGTCGCGCCGCCGGTCTTCGCGGGCGCATGGCACAGCCTCAAGTCGCCGAGCCTGCACGGCGTCACCGACCGCCTGATCGCGCTCGCGATGCTGGGCGCGTGGGCCGTCGGCGATATGACGACCGCGGCGCTGCTGCCCATCGTCATGACCTTCGGCCACGCGCTCGAAGAACGCAGCGTGCTCGGCTCGCAGGAAGCGATCCGCGCGCTCGGACGCCTCACCTCGGGCATCGTGCGGCGCGTGAGCGCGACGGGCGCGATCGAGGAAGTCGCGTACGACGCGCTGCGTCCCGGCGATCTCGTCGATGTGCTGCCGGGCGCGCGCATTCCCGCCGACGGGCGCGTGCGCGAAGGCCGTTCGAGCGTCGACAACGGCCCGATCACCGGCGAGTCGCTGCCGCAGGATGCGGGCGAGGGCGCGAGCGTTTACGGCGGCGCGATCAATCTCGACGGACCGTTGCGCGTGGAGGTCACGCAGGTCGGCGAGGCGTCGACGCTCGGCAAGGTCGTCGAGTTGATGCAGCGCGCCGAGGCCGCGAAGCCGCCCATCACGCAGGCGCTCGAACGCTACATGGACGCGTATCTCGCGCTCGTGCTGCTGATCGCGGCGATCGTCTGGTTCGTGAGCGCGAACGCGTCGGCGATGCTCGCGGTGATCGTCGCGGCTTGCCCGTGCGCGCTCGTGCTGGCCGCGCCGGCCACGGCCATCGCGGGCATCGCGGCGGGCGCGCGGCGCGGCATGCTGTTTCGCAACGCGGCGTTTCTCGACAAGATCGCCGAGATCGATTCGCTCGTGATCGACAAGACCGGCACGCTCACGCACGGCGAATTGCGCGTGACGCAGATTGCGTGGCAGCCCGGCGTGAACGAGGCGCACGCGCGTGCGCTGGCCGTGCGGCTTGCGCAAGGCAGCGCGCATCCGGTGTGCCGCGCGCTGGTGCGCGACGGCTTGAACGCGAACCCGGACGAGATGCTGAATGGGCAGGACGTGCGCGATCTGCGCGAGCTTCGCGGCCTGGGCGTGCAGGCGAACACGCGCGACGGCGAAGCCGTATTGGGCCGCGACGAACTGCTCGCGCAATACGTCGATGCGCTGCCGTCCGCGCCCGCGGATTTCGACGGCCCGCGCGCGGGTCTCGTGCAGGACGGCAAGCTGCTCGCGTGGTTCGGTTTCGCGGACACGCTGCGCGCCGAGGCGCGCGAAGCGCTCGCCGATCTGCGTGCGCTCGGTATCGAACGCGAGGCGCTCGTGACCGGAGACCGCGCGGATGTGGCGCACAAGCTCGCGGCGCAGGTCGGCATCGAGACCGTGGTGGCGCAGGCGCTGCCGCACGACAAGCTCGATTACGTGCTGCGCGAGATCGACGCGGGCCATCATCCGCTCGTGGTCGGCGATGGCCTGAACGACGTGCTCGCGATCAAGGCGGGCTCGACGAGCGTGGCGATGGGCGAGCGTGGCATCGATATCGCCGTGGCGTCCGCCGACGTGGTGCTGCTCGCCGACGACCTGCGCCGCCTGCCCGACTGCATCCGGCTGGGCCGCCGCTGCCGCCGCATCGCCACGGCCAACGCCGCGATCGGTCTCACGTGGACCGTGGCCGTGATCGCGCTGGCGGCGCTGGGTGCCCTGGGCGCGGTGGCGACCGCGATCCTGCATAACGTCGGCACGCTCGTCGTGATCGCGAACGCGGGCCGCCTGCTGCGCCGCGATGATGGCGAACCCCGTGGCGAGCCCAGCGGTGAACCGCAAGCCATAACACACCACGCGTCAACACACGAACCGTCATGAGCAATACGTCTTCCCTCACCACGCCGACGCTGAGCGGCGAGATCGTCGAACTGCGCCCGCTGCGCGCCAGCGACGCCAACGCGCTGGTCGAAGCCGCCGCCGACGGCGAACTCTGGAATCTCAAGGTGACCGTGGTGCCGGGACCGGCCACCGTCGACGCTTATATCGACAAGGCGCTCGAAGGCGAGCGCGCGGGCACGGTCATGCCGTTCGTCGTCGTGCAGCGTGCGACGGGGCGCGTGATCGGCAGCACGCGTTTCTGGAAGCTCGATCGCGCGAATCGCAAACTCGAAATCGGCCATACGTGGCTGGCGGCGTCGATGCAACGATCGGCGGCGAATACCGAAGCCAAATATCTGTTGTTGACCTATGCGTTCGACACGCTCAATTGCGTGCGCGTGCAATTCACCACCGACGAATTGAACGAGAAATCGCGCGCGGCGATTCTGCGTATCGGCGCGAAACAGGAAGGCATCGTGCGCCACGAACGCATCATGCCCGATGGACGCAAACGCAATTCCGTGCGCTTTTCCATCATCGACGACGAATGGCCGGACGTGCGGGCGAATCTCGAAGCGCGTCTTGCCACGCGCATTAAAAACTAGAACAGACTCGCCTGCCCGGAAATTACCGTTTCGAATTCCTCGCGCAGAAAAGGCAGGATCGCATCGGCGACCGGCTGCAACTGGCGCGTGAGATAGAACGCATAATCAAGCGGCGCGCTCAGCGTTTCGAGCGGCTCGGGACCGACCGTGGTCATCACATAGCTGATCCAGCCGCCGTTCTGATATTGCAGCGGACGGCCAAGCTGGCGATTGAATTCGTCGGCGATCCGCGCGGCGCGCACATGCGGCGGCACGTTGCGCTGATACTCGCTGAGCGGGCGGCGCAGCCGTTTGCGGAATACGAGTTGATCGTCGAATTCGCCGCGTAAAGTCCGCTGCACATAATCGCGAATATAGTCGGCATAAGGTTCGCGCTGAAACACGCGCCGATACAGTTCACGCTGGAATTGCTGCGCGAGCGGCGTCCAGTCGGTGCGCACGGTTTCGAGTCCCTTGAACACGATTTCGTCGCTGCCGTCTTTCGCGCGAGACAGGCCCGCATAACGCTTCTTGCTGCCTTCTTCCGCGCCGCGGATGGTGGGCATCAGAAAGCGCGAGTAATGACGCTCGAATTGCAATTCGAGCGCGCTTTCCAGGCCAAATTGCGTTTGCAGATGCGCCTTCCACCAGGCGTTGACGTGCGCGACGAGTTCGCGTCCCGTGCGCGTCGCGTCGTCTTCCGAATGCGCGCGCTTGAGCCAGACGAAAGTCGAATCGGTATCGCCGTAAATCACGTCGTAACCCTGCGCTTCGATCAATTCGCGGGTCTTGCGCATGATTTCGTGGCCGCGCATGGTGATCGACGAAGCGAGACGCGGATCGAAAAACCGGCAGCCCGTCGAACCGAGCACGCCGTAAAACGCATTCATGATGATCTTCAGCGCCTGCGAAAGCGGCGCATTCTTCATGCGCTTGGCCTGGTCGCGGCCTTCCCACACTTGCCGCACGATTTCAGGCAAACAATGCATCGTGCGCGAGAAACGCGCGCCGAGAAAGCCGGGCACGGACGTTTCGTCACCGGGCTGGCGCAAGCCTTCGATCAGTCCGACCGGATCGATCAGAAACGTGCGGATAATCGACGGATACAGGCTCTTGTAATCGAGCACGAGCACCGAATCGTAAAGGCCGGGCCGCGAATCCATCACGAAGCCGCCGGGGCTGTTTTCGCCGACGATGTCGCCGAGATTGGGCGCGACGTAACCGAGCCGATGCATGCGCGGCAAATACAGATGCGTGAATGCGGCGACCGAACCGCCGCTGCGATCCACGGGCAAGCCGGTGACCGAGGCGCGTTCCAGCAAGAACGCCATCAATTCCGTTTTCTCGAAGATGCGCGTGACGAGTTCGCAGTCTTTGAGGTTGTAGCGCGCGAGCGCAGGTTTGTCTTCGTCGAAACGGCGCTGGATTTCGTCCATGCGCTGATACGGATTGTCGATCGACTTGCCTTCGCCGAGCAGCGTTTGCGACACCGATTCGAGACTGAACGACGGAAAACTCCAGGTGGCCGAACGCAAGGCCTCGATGCCGTCGATAATCAGCCGGCCCGCCGCTGCCGCGAAATAGTGATTCTGATTGATGCTGTGCTCGCGCCATTCCATCACGGCGCCGCCCCGGCCGAGCCGCAGCGGCACGCCATATTGGCGCGAATGCTCGTGCAGCACGCGCAAATCGAATTGCACGAGATTCCAGCCGATGATCGCATCGGGATCGTGCAGCGCCATCCACGCATTCAGGCGTTCGAGCATCTGCGCGCGGTTTTCGCAATACTCGAAATCGAAATCGAGTCCGCTCGCGTCGCCGTTTTCGGGCGCGAGCATATACACCTGGCGTTGTCCGCAGCCTTCGAGCGCGATCGAATAGAGTTCGCCGCGCGCGCTGGTTTCGATATCGAGCGACACGAGTTTCAGCGCGGGGCGATAGCCGTTCGCGGGTTTCATCTCGCCGTCGATCAATACGCCGCGCGCGTCGGGCGTGCCGCGAAACAGCACCGGCGCGGTGATGAAACGCTCCATCATGTAGCGGTCGGGCGGCTGAATATCGGCTTCGTAGATATTCACGCCGGATTTCGCGAGCCGTTTCGCCGCGCCCGATAAATGCCGATATTGACGCGCGTAAATCCCGAGCACAGGCCGCTGATGGAAGTCCTTCAATTCGAGCGGGCGGAATTCGATGCCGGATTGGGCGTCGGATTTGGCGTTGGGTTTTGCATCGCGCCTTGCTTCGAACTCGGCGCGCGCCGCGTCTTCCTGCTCGACGGGCACGAAGGCCACGGAGGTTTGCGCACGCAGACGCAACTGGCGCGGCCCCGTGGGCGTCGCCAGCCAGAAGTCGACTTCGGTATGCGTGGGCGTGTCGCGCCAATGGCGGGTGAGGATGAAACCCTCATTCAAATTCGCCTGCGCTTCGGCATCGGCGCCCGCCGTCAATTCACCCTGAAACTCGCTCACGTCCCGTACCCGCAGGCCTGCTTTGATTGCAGGCATTGTACCGCTGCGGCCGGACAGAGGCAGGGGCGGCGCGGACGCCCGGCGAGGCGTCCGCGTGCGGGGGATTACTCGTCGCCGCGCAAACCGAGCGACGGCAGCGTACGCGTGCCTTCGAGTTCGACCGCATGCAGCAGATGCGGATCGAGATCGAGTGCGCGCAGGATCGTCGGCGCGACCTGGGTGGTCTCGACGCGCGCCGTCACCGTGCGCCCGCCGTGGCGCAAACCGGCATACGACACCACGAGGCCCAGATGGCTGTCGTCGGGCGCGTTGCCGCCGTGCTCCTCGTCCTTCGATTTGCTCGACGTGTAGATCACGCCCGGATTCGGCTGCACGACGATATCGGGCGTGCGGCCTTGCGCCGGATCGCCGAAGCGCTGCTGCAACGCGTTGCCGGTGAGAATGTACGCCTGCGGACCATCGGCGCAGATGCCGGGCGCGTTGCACGACAGATTGCGCTTGAGCGTGGCGACCACGGCGTCGCGCTGGCTTTGATCGCGCAGCCAGATCAGGCCCACGTCGTCGGTCTGCACGAGGCCCGTGCCGACGAGCCCGCTGCCGTCGTTCAGATTGCCGGTCTTCGTGGCGTTCTGGCCGAACTGACCATTCGGATCGAGATAGTTATTCGCTTCGAGCAGCGCGGTGAGCGTGTCGCCGTTCTTCACGAGTTTGCTGTGATCGGCGGGCGACTGGCCGTGCTTCGCGGTCACGATGATGAGCGTGGACGCGTACAGATTCTGCTGCTGGAGCGCGGCGACGATACGGCCCAGCGACGTGTCGAGATACGTGATCGCATTCGTGACGTCCGGTCCCGGTGTGAAGCTCGCGTCGAGATAGCCGCCGCCCGAGGCCACCGTGGCTTTCTGCGCGACGCTCAAGGTCTGGAAGTTGGTACCGAACAGCGTGGGCACCGGTTCGTCGCGCGTGCCCGTGGAATTCTTGCCGCCAATCTGGTTCAGGATCGCCTGCACGTGATAGTCGTCGAACTTTTCGGTGTGCGTATAAATATCGGTGTAGGCCGTTTGCGTGGCCGGATCGATCGAATTGATCTCTGTGCGCGCGAGATCGTCCACACCGCGTCCCGAAGGCCCGTTGAGCCAGTCGTAACCCCACGCGTGCTTGTCGGCCCAGGCGGTGCGCGAACCGCTCAGATTCTGCTTCACGACTTCGAAAATCGTGTTGGTTTTCACGTAGTCGTGCGGAAAGACCGGCACGCATTTCTTGCCGACGCGCGCGCGTGGAATGGCTTGCGGATTGAATGCGCCGCCGCCGTCGAGGTGCACGAGCGCGCCGCCATTTTCGGCGTCGATGCCGGTGGTTTCGTCGAATACGACATTCCAGCCCTGCTTGCCGACGCAGCCCGTGTCGTTGGGCGCGTAAAGCGTGCGGTCGTAGGAGACGTCATAGAACAGGCCCGCCGATTTCGGCGAGCCGCCGGTGACGAGCGCGGCGAGTCCGGGGAAAGAATCGGAAAGTCCCGGCGTATAGGCGTTCGTATAGGTCACGCCCGATTTCGCGAGCAGCGCGAGATTCGGGCAGGTATTGCCGCTGATGCAGCGCGAGACGTCCTGCTCGTGCAGGCCGTCGAAGCTGATCAGCAAGACATGTTTGATATCCGACGCTTCGCGCGCCTGGGCGGGCGTCTGCATGCCGCCGAACGCAAACGCGCCTGCACCGAACGCCGCCGTTGCCGCCATTGCTGCTTTCCACCGCCGTGCTGTCTTCATTGTTCACCTCATTCGTTCGTGGGGAAATCACGCGAAAAAAATCAGTGAAAATTTGCAGGCGTATTACGTCGATGCGGTGACGTTCGACTTTCAATTACATTTTATTACCTGGAATTGATTTCAATTGCAGATCCGCTCGACGCGATGAGGTGCTGCGCGAGGCGTTCGAGACGACGCGTTTGCGCGATTACGATGCCGGGCGTCGCGCCCGCCTGGCGCACACGTTCGAGCCAGTAATGCGGCCCGAACACGGCGGCTTCGCGATCGGCTTCGATCGCGAGTTCGAGATGCGCGATGGCGGCATCGAGATTGCGCGCGGTATAGGGGCTCGCGTTGCGCGGGCCGGTCATGGCTTTCGTGATTGCCAAAGGCGTGAATGCATGATGCGCCGGGCTCACGCGGTCCACGTATTCGAGCGGCGCTGCACGATCGACAGGTCGATGCGAATCACGTCGATTGCGAGCATTCGCGTCCAGTCGCCGCCGCAATGCTGCACACGCAGATCGTTGAAGAGACGACACGCGGTCATGTCGGCCAGCGGATCCGGCAAGGCTTCATTCGCACATTGCGCGTGGGTGTTATCGAGCAGCGCACGCGCGTCGAGTGTGAAGGTCGCGCTGTCGCTCGCGGCGGCGCTGCAGATCACGTGCGCTTGCACGTTCACGTCGTTGCTGGATTCGATGTCGTGCTCTGGCTGCGTGCGCGCGAAAGCGCGTTCGAGAATGCCGCGTTCGGCGAGCGCAAGGCGTTCGTTCAAGAGACGCAGTCCGGCGAGTTCGCGCACGGTCAGGTCGGCGAGCGAGCGGGCGTGAGAATTCGAGGCGTTCATGGTTTCCATGCGGGCAGTGACGATGGCCTGCATGGTGAATCCGCAATCGGACAGCGGCTGTCCAATTGCCTCGTGTTTTTGCGGGTGGAAATGCGCGGACGCATCAGGACAGACAGTGTCCAGATGCCGATTTACATTGATTGCAACTGCCGTTCACGCGCATCGAAGCGCAATGCGCAGCCGATATCACGACCCGCCACGGAGCCACGTCACATGATCAACAACACCTCGCCGCTCGAACATCTCGCCGCTTTTGCTATCACGCTGGCCGTGGGAATCATTTCGACGGTCGCGCTGGGAAAGTACATCGAGAAAGTGCGTCGCGACGCCATCGAGTCGGTCACGCAGCCGCACTGATTGCGCCAGATCTCGCAACGGTCCCTTCTCGCGCAGGCACTTAGTTCGAAAATATCGGTATTCGACACTCCTCCCTTTCAACAACGACGGATCGGCACGGCGCGCTCGCCGTGCCGTGTCCGTCTCAACGGGGAGATCGGATTTGCACGCAAAAACATGGGGAAAAAGCGGCGGCCTGCTGTGCATGGCGCTCGTCGCAAGCGGCGCGGCCCAGGCGCAAAGCAGCGTGACGCTCTACGGCAAGATCGAAGACGGGCTCAATTACACGAGCAATGCGCAAGGCCATAGCGCGTATCAACTCGAAAGCGGCTACGACTACGGCAGCCGCTGGGGCCTGAAGGGCAGCGAGGATCTCGGCGGCGGCACGCATGCGATTTTCCAGCTCGAAAACGGTTTCGACGTGAATACCGGACGCAATAGCCAGGGTGGCCGCGAATTCGGACGCCAGGCGTTTGTCGGCATCGCGTCCGACCGTTACGGCACGCTGACGCTGGGCCGCCAGTACGACCCGAGCGTCGATATGTTTTCGCCGACGACGGCCAATGGCAACTGGACCGGCTATATCTTTGCGCACCCCTACGACAACGACAACACCGACTACTCGTTTCGCGCGAACAACGCGGTCAAATACGTCTCGCCGACGTATCACGGCTTCAGCGCCGAAGCGATGTACGCATTCAGCAATCAGACGGGCGGCTTCGCGGACAACCGGCTGTACGGCTTCGCCGCGCAATACGTGCATGGCGGGCTGACGGTCGCGGCGTCGTATCTGAAGCTCAATCACGCCGGCACCACATCGGGCGCGGTATCGGACGACGCCACGTTCACGGCGGGCTCGCAGCAGAATATCGGCGTCGGCGCGACTTACGCCTTTTCGAACTGGCTGCTCGGCGTCGCCTATTCGCACGTCGATGTCTACGATCCCACGGCGAATGCCTATTTCACGTCCGACGGCGGCGCGACGCAGCCCGCGGGCGGCACCTGGAATGCATGGAAATTCGACAACATCGAAGTGAACGCGCTCTATCACTTCACGCATGCGCTCTATCTCGGCGGCGCGTACACCTATACCCAGGCGAATCTCACGTCGAGCGTGGGCAGCTTCCGTCCGAAATGGCATCAGCTGAGCCTCAAGCTCAATTACGACCTGTCCCCGCGCACATCGGTATATCTCGAAGGCGCGTGGCAGCACGCGGTCAGCGCCAACACCGGAACGCAATTCGATTACGCAAACATTCCGGGCTCGGCCGATATTTCGTCTGGAGAAAACCAGATGCTCTACCGCATTGCACTAATTCACGGCTTCTGATCGTCTGACCACACGCCAAAAGCGACGCGTTGTCCGGTAGCGGTATTGGAGCGGACAACGCGAGCTAATACGTTTTAGCCTGTATTTAAGGGCTTTTATGTATTTGCCTGACAACCGCAAAAAATAAACCCATTCGGGATAACCCAGGGTTAATACCTAATTCCGTATTGCACAAAATTGTTAAATTTCTGGCTTAGAATGAAATCTCTAAATGGCGCCGCGCACGTCGCAGGCCGCTGAAATGAGAGACCGAGCAATGCATTCTGGGCCGCCCGTCGTCAGATGCGCCATTTAGTCTATCTATTTAGCATTTCTAATCATGGAGCATCGCTGATGACCGTTTCCGCACCTGAGCATCTTCGAGCCAATTACGCATCTGGCGTCGCGACCTGGTTTGCGCTGATCACGCCCGCATGGCAAGGCGCGGAAGCCGTGGTTGCGCTCAACATGCAGGCAGCGCGCGCGGCGCTCAACGAGAATGAAGCCGCGTTCAAGGGCGCGTTGCAGACCAATAGCCCCGTGGAATTCTTCACGCAGCAGGTGAGCGCATCGCAGCAGATCGCCGCGAAAAGCCTCTCGTATAGCCGCCATCTATTCGATATCGCGACGAAGACGCAAGCCGCCTGGACCGAAGCCGCGCAAGCGCAGGCCACGCAGCAGGAGCGCAATGTGAAGGCGCTGACCGAGCAATTCTCGCAACATGCGCCCGTGGGCTCGGAAGCCTTTGTCGCGGCGATGCATTCCACATTTTCTGCATTTGGCAATGCCGCGGAAAGCATTCGCGGCATGACGCGCCAGGCGATCGAAGCGACGCAAAATCAATTCGAGGCCGCTACGGCCACCGCCACCGCGAAATAATAATTCTTCGCGTTCAATCACACGGAGAGACGCTGTTCCGCAATTAAATGTTATCTATTACGGACAGCGCTTTCCCGTTTCACCGATTCGTCATTGGCGTGTGATAAGACCTCAATTCGTTGCATCGATGTCGTCATCGACATGCGTAACGGGTAGCAATTCAGGGTCGGCAGTTCAAGGTTTTTATGCGCCACGAATTTCGTGAGTACTTCTAACGCAGGAATGGAAAATGACTGAGATTGTGATCGTTTCGGCCGCACGTACCGCGGTAGGCAAATTCGGCGGCTCGCTGGCGAAAATCGCCGCGCCGGATCTGGGCGCCATCGCCATCAAGGCGGCGCTGGAGCGCGCGGGGCTCAAGCCCGAGCAGGTCAGCGACGTGATTCTGGGTCAGGTGCTGACGGCCGGTTCGGGCCAGAACGTGGCGCGTCAGGCTTCGCTGAAGGCAGGCCTGCCGGCGTCGGTGCCGGCGATGACGATCAACAAGGTCTGCGGTTCGGGCTTGAAGGCAGTGATGCTGGCCGCAAACGCGATCATCGCGGGCGACGCCGAAATCGTCGTGGCGGGCGGTCAGGAAAACATGAGCGCGGCGCCGCACGTGCTGCCGGGTTCGCGCGACGGCTTCCGCATGGGCGATGCGAAGCTCATCGACAGCATGATCGTCGACGGTCTCTGGGACGTGTACAACCAGTACCACATGGGCGTCACGGCGGAAAACGTCGCGAAGGAATACGGTATTACGCGCGAGGAACAGGACGCGTTCGCGGCGGCCTCGCAGAACAAGGCGGAAGCCGCGCAGAAGGCGGGCCGTTTCGACGACGAAATCGTGCCGGTCGAAATTCCGCAGCGCAAGGGCGATCCGCTCGTCTTCAAGACCGATGAATTCGTGCGTCACGGCGTGACGGCGGAATCGCTGTCGAGCCTGAAGCCCGCCTTCTCGAAGGAAGGCACGGTGACGGCGGCGAATGCGTCGGGCATCAACGACGGCGCGGCAGCGGTGGTCGTGATGTCGGCGAAGAAAGCCGAAGAACTGGGCCTGAAGCCGCTCGCGCGCATCAAGGCGTATGCCTCGGGCGGCGTCGATCCGAAGGTGATGGGCATGGGCCCGGTGCCGGCGTCCAAGCGTGCGCTGGAGCGCGCGGGCTGGTCGGTGAACGACCTCGATCTCATGGAGATCAACGAGGCGTTCGCGGCGCAGGCGCTGGCTGTGAACAAGCAGATGGGCTGGGACACGTCGAAGATCAACGTGAATGGCGGCGCGATTGCGATCGGCCATCCGATCGGCGCGTCGGGCTGCCGGATTCTGGTGACGCTGCTGCATGAAATGCAGCGCCGCGACGCAAAGCGCGGCCTGGCGTCGCTGTGCATCGGCGGCGGTATGGGTGTGGCGCTCGCGCTCGAGCGCGCCTGATCCGCCTTGAAGGAATGCGGTGGTCCCGTTGGCGCCGGCGTGCTGGCGGGACCACCCGAAAGAGTTCGCGCAATATTAGACGTGAGTAAAACCCGCGCGCGCTGGCTTGCAGCGTCCCCACACACGACGTCTGCCGGGCAACGAACAACGTGACGGACCCAGTGGCGTCACGCCATTATTTGATAATTGACTCTCGCGGATATACAGGATGACTAATCGTATTGCATTGGTAACGGGCGGAATGGGCGGTCTTGGCGAAGCGATCAGCGTGCGCCTGCACGACGCGGGTTACAAGGTCGTGGTAACGCACTCCCCCGACAACGCCGGAGCGAATGACT
Source organism: Paraburkholderia tropica (assembly GCF_914484835.1). Lineage (GTDB taxonomy): Bacteria > Pseudomonadota > Gammaproteobacteria > Burkholderiales > Burkholderiaceae > Paraburkholderia > Paraburkholderia tropica_A. Next base: position 83,672 of record NZ_CAJZAR010000062.1, on the reverse strand, counting down.
GGCTGTCGCGCATGGAATCGGCGGGCCGCACGTTTCGTGCGTACTCGATGGACGTGGCCGACTACGATTCGTGCCAGCGCGGCGCCGACAAGATTCAGAGCGAAGTCGGCCCGATCGACATTCTGGTGAATAACGCCGGGATCACGCGCGACATGACGTTCCGCAAGCTCGACAAGGTGAATTGGGACGCGGTGCTGCGCACCAATCTCGACTCGATCTTCAATATCTCGAAGCCGTTGTGCGACGGCATGGTCGAGCGCGCGTGGGGCCGCATCATCAACATTTCGTCGGTGAACGGGTCGAAGGGTTCGGTGGGGCAGACCAATTACGCGGCGGCGAAAGCGGGCATGCACGGCTTCACCAAATCGCTGGCGCTCGAAGTCGCGCGCAAGGGCGTGACGGTGAATACGATTTCGCCCGGCTATCTCGCGACGAAAATGGTCACCGCGATTCCGCAGGACATTCTCGATGCGAAGATCCTGCCGCAAATTCCGATGGGCCGTCTCGGCAACCCGGAGGAAGTGGCCGCGCTCGTGCTGTTCCTGTGTTCGGACGACGCGGGTTTCGTGACCGGCGCGAATATTCCGATCAACGGCGGGCAGCACATGCAGTAACGTAACAAAGCGCGCGCGCCTTACCGCGCGCGCTTCGCTTTATCCGCCATTATTTCGGCAACACGCTCTTGCGGCCGCGATTGCGCGGCTTGGGCTCCACGCCCACGCGCGGATCGCGCGCGAGCACGAGGGCCGTCATCTCCTCGACGACCGTTTCGAAGGCCGGATCGGCCTGCGAGATATACAGCCATTTCCCGAGCACGGGATGCGGGCGCAGCGCCGGCATGGCGTCGATCAGCGCCGCGTGGCGGTCTTTCGACGTGCACACGAGCATGCCGCTCCACGGCTCGCCGCGATCGGCGGCAATCAGACACAGCAGGCCGTCGATATAAGCGGCGTCGCAGCCGAACATCAGCTTGCGGACGTAATTCGGTTCGCGCTCGAAGGCGTCGAAAATCCAGACCAGCGAATTGCGAATGGAAGACGGCATGGCGTATAGGTCCTCGGCGGTCCCGCCGTGCGCGGGACCTCGCAAAACATCATACGTGATGGCGCGCGACGCTCAGGCCTTGCGGTCGAGCGCGAACGAGACCATCAGCACGGCGATGCCGAGCGCCGCGAGAATCGCGCCGACCCAGCCCGTTGCGATCCAGCCGAAACCCACGGCGATCACGATGCCGCCGAGCCACGCGCCCAGCGCATTGGCGATATTGAACGCGCTGTGATTGAGCGCGGCGGCGAGCGATTGCGCGTCGCCGGCCACGTCCATCAGGCGCGACTGGAACGCGGGCGTGCAGGCCGAGCCGAAGCCCACGCAGAACAGGATCGGCAACATCGACCAGACGTGCGGCGCGGCGACCACGAACACCAGCAGCACGACCGCCGTGAACGCGTACATGCCGAGCATGGTGCGCTTGAGCCAGCGGTCGGCGAGCCATCCGCAGGCCATGTTGCCGAGAATCATGCCGAGACCGATCAGGGCGAGCGCCCACGGCACATGATGGCTCGCGACGTGCGTGACTTCGGTGAGCGTGGACGCGACGTAGCTGTAGACCGAGAAAATGCCGCCGAAACCGACCGCCGAGGCCAGCAGCGTGAGCAGCACTTGCGGACGGCCGAGCGCGCCCAGTTCGGTCAGCGGGCTGGCCTTGTTCGACATCGGCAAGCTGGGCACCGACCACGCGATCATGCCCGCCGTGACGAGCGCGATGATCGCGACTGCCGCGAAACACGCCTGCCAGCCGAGTCCCTGGCCGAGCCAGGTGGCGACCGGCACGCCGATCACATTCGCGACGCTCAGACCCAGCATGACCTTGCCGATGGCCGCGCCGCGTTTATGCGGCGGCACGAGCGCGGCGGCGGCCAGCGCGGCGAGACCGAAATACGCGCCGTGCGGCAGACCGGCGATAAAGCGGCTCACGAGCACGAGCGTGTAGCTGTGGAAAATCGCGCTCGCGCCATTGCCGATCGCGTAGAGCAGCATCAGCAGAATCAGCAGCGCGCGGCGCGGCATGCGTGCGAGCAGCACGGTGATCAGCGGCGCGCCCACGACGACGCCCGCCGCATACGCGCTGATCATGTGGCCCGCTTGCGGAATCGAAACGTGCAGGTCGCCGGCCATGTCGGGCAGGATGCCCATCGCGGCGAATTCGGCGGTGCCGATGGCGAATCCGCCGAGCGCGAGCGACAGTTCCGCGACGCCGAGTCCGTGAGGCGGTTCGATGGGCGGCACGACGCGCTCGATTTGTTCGTCGCGAAAGGTGGTTTCTGCGGAGGCACTCATGGGTTTTTTCTAAAGACTTATTGCGTACTGAATGGGCGAATGACCCATTTTGGTGTGGTGGAAATCGGGTTTGATGGCTGCGGCTTTATTTGTGCAGCAGTTTGGTGCAACGGATTGGTGCAACGGATCGGCCCGAATACGGGCTCAAATGCGCGGCGCAACGCGATTGCACAGACGAATGGCGTCGCCGGCCGCATGGAACGGCTTGCGGGCGTCAATCACCATTCATGAGCGACTCGGCGATTTGCCAGACGAGACCGGAACGCAGGGTATCACCTGTCGCTCGATCGCGCATGACAACGCCGCATCAACTCGCGTTCAACTTCGCATTCAACGTCGCATTCAACGTCGGATCAACGCAGCTTGGGCCGTGCGACGGGCTTCACGCCCGCATGCTCGATCGCGTGCCGCATTCGCGCGAGCAAATCGCCTTCCCGATAACGCGCGTCGGCTTCGAAGCGGTCCGCGACGCGCGTATAGGCTTCGCGCAGACGCGTCATGATGCGCTCGGCTTCCGTCGCGCGCAGACCGAGCCGCTTCGCGTACGCCACGAGTTCGGCGGGCACCGGAAAGGTTTTGCTCTTATGCAGGTTCAGTGCAATGCGGCCGTCGAGGTCGGGATAAACGTCGGTGCAGACCACGTCGAACACGGGCGCGAGACGGCGCGCACCGGTGGGATCGGCGTAGAGAATGCCGATGTTCTTCATATGCGCGTCGCCGTCGCGCAGCAGGCACGAGAGCGCCACGCGCTCGAACAGACGCCGTTGCTGCAACGGTTCGCCGCGCGTGTAAATGTCGACCGCTTTCGCGATCATTTCGTAACTGCCTTCGTATTTCGCCTTGCCGGTGAGCACGCTCATATCCTCGAACCCGAGCGGCGTGCCGTCGGGCAGACGATCGAAGCGCGACATCACGAACAGTCGTCCGTCACTCGACAGCCAGAAGTCCGGCGTTTCCAGCCCGGCTTCTTGCGCTACCGACATGCAGAAGAATTCATTGCGCGCGAGGCCGGGAAAATCCTCGCCTTCCGCTTTCACGATGACGGTTTTCAGCGGCAACGTGGTGTGTTCGAGCGGCGGTTTTTGCGCGGGCGATTCGCTCGCGAGCGGCACCAGCGCTTTCGGCTGCACGCCGGAAATGCCCGAGCCTAATGCGTATCGATCGATGAGCCGCTCGAACAGGCGTCCCGATGGCGACGAAAGCAGTTCGTCGAGTTGCTCGCCTTCGCCTTCGGGCACGCGCTCGCCGGGCACCGAATACGTGAGGCGGCCGATCTGATTGCGGCCCGCGAGAAAGAGCAGAAAGAGATCGCTGGGCGCGCCGTAACGCGCGAGACGATCTTCGATCACGAAGCGCAAATAACCTTCGGGACGATTCATGGCGAACACGCCCATCAGGTCGCCGCTCGCATAACTCTCGCGGCGCACCGGCATGGTCAGCGAGACGGCGGCCGCGTCGGGCGCCGCGCCATAGTTGAAGACGAAGCGGCTTTCGCGCGCGAGCAAGCCGCTCGATCCTTGTGGCGTATGCACTTCGAGCTGGCGGATCTGCCGCAGCAGACGCTCGAAGTCGAGCGCGGCTTCGGTGCTCATTCGTCGTCCTTGAACACGTCGGGCAGATCTTCGAGCGCCACGGAGCCGATCGGGCGCAGCACGAGTTCGTAGCCGAGCGCGTTCGCCATCCGGCAGAACTCTTTTACGCCGACGCTGCCTGTGCGTTCCGCATTGGTGATCGTGCGGCGCGCGACGCCGGCTTGCTCGGCGAGCGTCTGCTGGGTGAGCTTGCGCTCGCGCCGGGCCGCGCGCAGGCTCCCGGCGAGGCGCTCGACGTTGGAAATCGGTTCGTTGGGGCTATTTTTGCGCATGATAATGCGCATAGTAGTCTATCTGGACGATGGTTGCGCGGAATTTTGCGCATTTCCGCGGGTGTTATGTGCCGTGACGATGGCTAGAAATGCGCATGATTATGCGCATTCTATGTGTAAGACTTAAAATTGCGCAAAATTGTGCGCACTGAATTTCGTGTGTCGAGAAGCTCCGCACGCGTTCGCACCGACTTTCAGCACACACGCCGCGACGCTCAACGCTTCGGTTTTTGCTTCATGCGATCGAGTATCGCCACGCTCGCCAGCTTCAATCCGCATCGACATTGACGCATTCACAACACGCTTCAATGACGCTCCATTTCGCCATGACAATTCACTTGCCGATCTCAGCGCGCTACCTCGCATTTGCATCGCGTTGCTTCATCGTCATCAAAAGAAAAAGCAAACGCACGCAACTGCAAATTCCGATCACCGAAATCGCGGTGCCGGTCTTGCATGAAAAATGCGGCAAAGACATCGCGCGACTTTTTTTGCGCGGCAATAGAAGCCTGCACGAGCTCTTGCGCAAGCATCGCGCGTTTCAATTTTTGAAACTTCGGATCGAGCGTATCGAATGCATCAAGCGCGCAAGACATGGCATGCGAAGCGAAGTATGGGTGGGTATTGGGTTTGCTGTTCGCTTACCGTGAAAGCGTTCGAAAGATTTTCGTGGCGAAAAAGCCAATTTCACCACGTCTATTGATCGAATACGGACACGCAATTTGCATGTGTCAGCGCTTTGCCTTCATAATCTGCGTGGCGCAATGATATCGCCACTATGTCTCCGGCCAAACTTCGAGATGCCAAAGAAGTTTTTCAGGCAAAGCCTGGAGACGCATTCCTGACAGGGAGGGAAGAATGGTTACGCTCGATTCGATCAACTTGAAAATTGCAAAACTCCAGAAGCAGGCTTCCGCAATGGCGGAAAAGCAGACTTCGGTCGGCCTCGCTAAAATTCGCGATCTGATGCACAAGCATGGCTTGAGCCTCGTCGATATCGAACGCTTCGTCGGGAAAAAACGCGGCCGCAAGCCGGGCGTCAAGTCCGCGAATGGCGCGCTGAAAACCACGCGTGCAAGCGCACCGGTCGCGCCGAAATACGCCGACCCGAAAACGGGCGCAACGTGGACCGGCCGCGGTCGTGCTCCGGCCTGGATTCGCGACGTGAAAGACCGCTCGAAATTCCTGATTGCCGGCGCCGTGGAAAGCAAGGCGGCGGCAGCAAAGAAAGCACCGGCAAAACGCGCTGCCGCGAAAAAGACGGTTGCAACGAAAAAGGCAGCAGGCCGCCGCGCCGCAGCACCGGCCGGTGTCACGCGCGCTCGCAAGACCGTCGCCGCGAAAAAACGCGGTGCGCCGCGCAAGACGGCTGCAAAAGCGCCGGCTGCTGCCGCGCCCGCAGCGGCTGCCGAATAAAGCGGCTTAAAGCCGTTCAAAGCCGATAACCGTAGCTGGCGGTGCGTTGCTCCGCCTTTTTCGATAGCGCAGCGCTGGCTACGGTTTTCGACGGCGCTTTTCGATCGCGTTTTCGACCGCGTTTTCAACAGCATCACCCATCGCTTTATCCCTCCGCGTTTCAATTCCGTTGACCGCTTCATTAGCTGCTTGCTTCAGCAGTGAACGGACTTTTCTTTTGTTCCGCTAGTCCTCGCAATCTCAAGCCGCACTCTGCTGCGCTGCGCCATTTTTAATCGATCTCAGCGAATTGCCGGTGAGCGAAATCGCGCCGTGGTTCGAATTTGTCCGATTAACGCTGAGCGTGACTCACGCGATATCGCGTCCGCCGAAGTTGATCAGGGTTCCGAATGATTGAAATCGCGTCTGCACATTTCGTTCGCGTTGGGCTTTCATGAAGCTGTCGTTTGTCATGCCGCGAGTTTTTTGCCGCGCCTGCCCGACGGCTTTCCGCACGCGATATTTGCGCAAACGGACTGCGTTTCGCGAATGACCGCAAGCTTCCCGCTCCCGCCGAGTGTGTCCACGAGGCGTACCCAGGGCGTTCCCTGGCTTTCACGGCGACGCATCGAGCCCGATTGCGAAGTCTTGCAATCCCCATCTGTTTCACTTATCGGCTTGTTCGCGCGCCGATGCGTTCGCGCCCCGCGCGGGTGTTCGCTACAAGCCACGCCGAGCCTTATGCGGCTTGGCTTTCAGCCCTGCAAGGCAGCCTCGAAAAGCATCCGGTTGCCCCTTGCATTCCACGCGCGACGGCTTGACCTGTGGTTAACCCGTAGTAGCCTCACGCCAGCGGTCTCCTTATTGTCAGCGCCAATCGACCGGAAGATGCCGGCGAGCGCGGGTAGACAACATGAATTCGCGGTGCGCGTTGCACGGATGTGCGGGCAGCACCGCCATGACAGAGGAGACGAGGCAATGGCGGGGAGCAGGGTTATCGACATCAAGGCCTTTATCGACGAGCAGAAAATTACGGCGTACCAGTGGCTGCTGGTCGCGCTGTGCTTTCTCGTCGTGACGGCGGACGGTATGGACGTGGCGATCATGGGTTTCGTCGCGCCGCCGATTCTCCACGAGTGGGCGATTTCCCGCCCCGCGTTTGGCCTCGTCATGAGCGCGGCGCCGCTCGGTCTCGTGATCGGTGCGCTGGTTGCGGGTCCGTCGTCGGATCGCTTCGGGCGCAAGGTGGTGCTGTTGTCGTCGATTTTCGTATTCGGGATCTTCACGATCGCGACGGCGTTCACGAATACGCCGACTGAAATGGCGGTCCTGCGTCTGCTGACCGGTATCGGTCTCGGCGCGGCGATGCCGAACACGACGACGCTGCTGTCGGAGTACGCGCCGCAACGCAAGCGCGCGCTGATGATCACCATCATGTTCACGGGCTTCAATCTGGGCTCGGCGCTGATTGGTTTCGTCGCGGGCTGGTTGATTCCGACGCACGGCTGGCGCACGGTGCTGATCGTCGGCGGCGCGCTGCCGCTGCTGATGATCCCGCTGCATCTGTGGCTGCTGCCGGAATCGGCGCGTCTGCTGGCGGTGCGGGGTGCGGCTTCGGCGCGTATCGCGCAGATCCTGAACCGCGTCTGCGAAGGCCGCTTCACGGGTGAGGAGCGCTTCATCTCGAACGAGCCGCCGGTGCCGTCGCGCAAGCCCATCGGCATCCTGTTCTCGCAGGGCTATGGCGCGATGACGCTGCTGCTGTGGGTGACGTATTTCATGGGCTTGCTGGTGATTTATCTGCTGACGGGCTGGCTGCCGACGCTGATCAAGGACGCGGGTCTCTCGGTGACGGTCGCGGCCAACGTGACGGCGATGTTCCAGATCGGCGGCACGATCGGTGCGGTGATCGTCGGCTGGCTGATGGACAAGACGCGTCCCGCGCCGGTGATCAGCGCGGCGTATGTGGGCGGCGGCCTGTGCGTGCTGGCAGTCGCTTCGGTGGGCGCGCTGTCGTCGAGCCTGACGATGCTGGTGTTCGCCGCGGGCTTCTGCATGAGCGGCGCGCAGACGGGGTTGAATGCATTCGCGCCGGGCCGTTACCCGACCCAGGCGCGCGCCACGGGCGTGAGCTGGATGCTGGGCATGGGCCGCTTCGGCAGCATTTTCGGCTCGGCGATCGGCGGTGCGCTGCTCGGTCTCGGCTGGGGTTTCGAGTCGATTCTCGCGACGCTGGCGGTGCCGGCGGTGCTGGCGGCCATCGCGATCCTGTTTGCTCAGCGCACGAGCGTGGCGGCGGCGAACGCGACGGTGGGCGCCTCGCATTGAACCGTTTCAAGAATTTTTCATGTAGTACGGAATACTGATGATCATTGACATCCACGGTCACTACACGACCGCTCCCAAGGCGCTGGAGACGTGGCGCAACCGCCAGATCGCGGGCATCAACAGCCCGTCGGAAATGCCGTCCGTCTCCGAGCTGAAGATCAGCGACGACGAGCTGCGCGAGTCGATCGAGCAGAACCAGCTGCGCCTGATGCGCGAGCGCGGTCTCGATCTCACGGTGTTCAGCCCGCGCGCCAGCTTCATGGCGCACCACATCGGCGATTACGAAGTCTCCGCCACGTGGGCCGCGATCTGCAACGAGCTTTGCTATCGCGTGAGCGAGCTGTTCCCGGAGCATTTCATTCCGGCCGCGATGCTGCCGCAAAGCCCGGGCGTGGATGTCGCCACCTGTATTCCCGAACTCGTGAAGTGCGTGGAGCAGTACGGCAACGTCGCGATCAACCTGAATCCCGATCCCTCGGGCGGTCACTGGACGAGCCCGCCGCTCTCCGACCGCTCGTGGTACCCGATCTACGAAAAGATGGTCGAGTACGACATTCCGGCGATGGTGCACGTGAGCACGAGCTGCAACGCGTGCTTCCACACCACGGGCGCGCATTATCTGAACGCGGATACCACGGCGTTCATGCAATGCCTCACGTCGGATCTGTTCCGCGATTTCCCGACGCTTAAGTTCGTGATCCCGCATGGCGGCGGCGCGGTGCCGTATCACTGGGGCCGTTTCCGCGGTCTCGCGCAGGAAATGAAAAAGCCGCTGCTCGAAGAGCATCTGCTGAAGAACATTTTCTTCGACACCTGCGTGTATCACCAGCCGGGCATCGACCTGCTGACGAAGGTGATTCCGGTCGACAACATTCTGTTCGCGAGCGAAATGATTGGCGCGGTGCGCGGCATCGATCCGCAAACGGGCCATTATTTCGACGATACGAAGCGCTACGTGGAAGCCGCGGACATGAACCCGGACCAGCGCTACAAGATTTACGAAGGCAATGCGCGTCGCGTGTATTCGCGCCTCGACGCCACGCTCAAGGCACAAGGACGTTGAACATGACTGAACTCGGAGTGGTTTATCGCAACATCGCGCGTGCGGAACGCCGCGCGGCGGACGAACTCGGCGCGCTCGGCAGCGCGACCGTGCACGAAGCCATGGGCCGCGTCGGCCTGATGAAGCCGTATATGCGGCCGATCTACGCGGGCGCGCCCGTGAGCGGCACGGCGGTGACGGTGCTGCTGCATCCCGGCGACAACTGGATGATGCACGTGGCCGCCGAACAGATTCAGCCCGGCGACATCGTGGTCGCGGCCATCACGGCCGAATGCACCGATGGCTATTTCGGCGACCTGCTCGCGACCAGCTTCCAGGCGCGCGGCGCGCGTGCGCTGATCATCGACGCCGGCGTGCGCGACGTGAGCGTGCTGCAGGAAATGGGCTTCCCGGTGTGGAGCAAGGCCATTTCGGCGAAGGGCTGCATCAAGGCGACGCTCGGCTCGGTCAACATTCCCGTGGTCTGCGCGGGTGCGCTCGTGAATCCGGGCGACGTGATCGTGGCCGATAACGACGGCGTGGTCGTGGTGCCGTCGGCGAAGGCCGTCGAGACCCTCGACAAGGCCATCGCACGCGAATCGTTCGAAGGCGAAAAGCGCGCGAAGCTCGCTTCGGGCGTGCTGGGCCTCGACATGTACAAGATGCGCGAGCCGCTCGAAAAGCTCGGGCTGCGTTACATCGACTGAGTTCGCTGCGTGGTCGACTTTGCTGTTGCGCTTCGGCGCACGCAAGTGAGTGGTTGAGCAGCAATTTAAGCAGCAATTAGAGCCGTAGTTTGAGCATCAGTTTGAGCATCAAGCAGGGCGGAAGGAGACAGAGCATGTTCAAGTGGTACACCGAGTTGACGAAGCAGGAGAAGCGCACCTACTGGGCGTGCTTCAGCGGCTGGGGACTCGATGCGATGGATACGCAGATGTATGCGCTCGCGATTCCCACGCTGATTGCGCTGTGGGGCATGACGCGCGGCCAGGCGGGCATTCTGGGCACGACGGTGCTCATCATGGCCTCGCTGGGCGGCTGGATCGCGGGTATTCTCGCCGACCGCTACGGACGCGTGCGCGTGCTGCAGATCACCATTCTGTGGTTCTCGGCGTTCACGCTGCTCTCCGCGTTCACGGACTCGTTCTGGCAACTGATGATCACGCGCGGGCTGCAAGGTCTGGGCTTCGGCGGCGAATGGGCCGTGGGCGCGGTGCTCATCAGCGAAACGATCCGTCCGCAGGTGCGCGGCCGCGCGGTCGGTTCGCTCCAGGCGGGCTGGGCCGTGGGTTATGGCGTGGCCGTGCTGCTCTCCACCTTGCTGTTCAACACGCTCGAACCGGCGCTCGCATGGCGCGTGCTGTTCGCCATCGGCCTGCTGCCGACGCTGCTCGTGCTGTGGATTCGCCGACACATCAAGGAAGCGCCGGTGTTCGCACAGATCCAGCGCGAACACGCCGAGGATCGCCCGAGCATCTGGGAAGTGTTCGCCGCGCCCACGCGCGTGACGACCTTCAAGGCGATCCTGCTGACGTTCGGCATTTACGGCGGCAACTACGTGATGATCACGTGGCTGCCCGCGTATCTGAAACTCGCGCTGCATCTGTCGATCACGAATGTCGGCGGCTATCTCGCGATCAACATTCTCGGCTCGTTCGCGGGCGCGTTCCTGAACGGCTGGATGGCGGACCGCTTCGGCCGACGCCATACGTTCATCGTGATCGCGTGCCTGCAGGCGATTGCGGTGGCGACGTACACGCTCGCGCCGATCACGCTGCCGGTCACGCTGGTGCTCGGCTTCGTGCTCGGCACGCTGCAATCGGGCACGGCGGCGGGCACGGGCGCGTATATCGCCGAATTGTTTCCGACGCGCATCCGCGCATCGGCGCAAGGGCTCTGCGGCAACGCGGGCCGCGCAATCGGCGCGATCATGCCGACGATGGTCGGCGTGCTGAGCGCCAAGCTCGAACTCGGCGCGGCGATGGGCATCTGCGCGTGCGTCTCGTATCTGCTCGTGGTGACGGCGGCGCTGATGCTGCCCGAAACGCGCGGCCGCGATCTTTCGCAGGTCGCAACGGATGACGCGGCGCGCGCCAACGACGCGCAAATGACGGACGCGCGTCTGCAACGCGTGAGCGTCACGGACGACACGGGCGGCACGCGCCGTCCGTAAAACCGGACCCGATCGAGCAACGGCGCCGCGTGGAATCTCACGCGGCGCCGTTGTCATTTCTGCGTGCCGAAACGGTGTTCGAACGGCGCGAAATCGCGTCATCGCCGCCTTCGCCGCCTTCGCTGATCGTTACCGCTAGAATTGGCAGCGTGGACGCCGCTCGCACGCGCGCGCCCGCGACTCCCTGCCATTCTCCGATTCGATCCACGCGTGACGACCGCCACCCTCGAACAACTGCGCGCCGGCCGGCTGGCTGGCGCACGACAGCTCAAGCTCGCTTGCGGGTTGACCGAATTCCCGCGCGAGATCTTCGACCTCGCCGATACGCTGGAGGTGCTCGACCTCTCCGGCAACGCGCTGACTTCGCTGCCCGACGACCTGCCGACGCTGCGCCATCTGCGCATTCTGTTCGCCTCGAATAATCCGTTCACGGAATTGCCGCCGATGCTCGGCGATTGCGCGTCGCTGAGCATGGTCGGCTTCAAGGCGAACCGAATTCGTCACGTGCGGGCGAGCGCGCTGCCGCCGAAATTGCGTTGGCTGATCCTGACCGATAACGCTATCGATACGTTGCCGCCGGAAATCGGCGAACGTCCGCAATTGCAGAAACTGATGCTGGCGGGCAACCGCCTGCGCGCGCTGCCCGAGACGATGGCGGCGTGTGAGCGGCTCGAATTGCTGCGTGTGTCGGCGAATCGGCTCGATGGGTTGCCGGATTGGCTGCTGCGTCTGCCGAGGCTCGCATGGCTCGCGTACGCGGGCAATCCGCTGAACGCCGTGCGCGAGCAGACGGCGCTGGCCGATGCATCGGTGCCCGATATCGACTGGCATACGCTCGCGCTCGGGCAAACGCTCGGCGAGGGCGCGTCAGGCGTCACGCATCGCGCGACGCGTCTGTTGAAGGACGGGCATCCGGTCGAGGCGGTCGCCGTGAAGCTGTTCAAGGGCGCGGTGACGAGCGACGGCTTGCCGGAGCTGGAAATGGCCGCTTGCTTGCAGGCGGGGCGGCATCCGAATCTGATTCCGGTGCTGGGCAAGGCCGCGGGGCATCCGCTTGGCGAGCACGGGCTCGTGATGGCGTTGATCGATCCGGCGTTCGGCAATCTTGGCGGTCCGCCGAGTCTCGAGTCGTGCACGCGCGATGTCTATGCGGCCGATGCGTTGTTCGACCGCACGGCCGCGCTGCGGATCGCGCGTGGGATCGCTTCGGCGGCGCGGCATCTGCATCGGCGCGGGATCATGCATGGCGATCTGTATGCGCACAATATCCTGCATGACGGCGCGGGGCACGCGTTGCTGGGGGATTTCGGCGCGGCGTCGCTGTTTGATGCGCGTGACGCGTCGCTGGCGAAGGCGCTTGAGCGGATCGAAGTGCGGGCGTTTGGGTGTCTGGTTGAGGAATTGGGGCAGCGGCTGGCGGGGGAGTCTGGCGATCTCGCTGCGGGGTTTGAGGCGTTGAGCGCGGATTGTTTGGCCGAAAGCGTTGAGGATCGGCCTTCGTTTGATGAGGTGGTGGAGCGGCTGGCGGCGATTGACGGTTGATTGCCGCGTGGAAGGCAAGAAACTGCGCATCCCACTGCTTGCTCACACGCAAGACCTTGTCGTAGCGGATGGTCTGTCTCGCCTGAGGACAAAATGCGCCACCAGTTCCGCCTTGCCGTCCGATACGTGAACTAGGGCTTCAGCACGGCACTAACGATCTCGCCGACCGCCGCTTTGGCCTTGGCCGCCGCGTCCTCGTCATATGCGATGGTTGTCCCACGCTCAATACACGAATCGCTATAGCTAAACGGTTGTTTCGTTTTTGCGTCAACGAGCCGACCTCTTTCAATCTCCACCGTCCGGCAATTTCGCGTCGTCTGCGCTTGCGATAGCTGCTGAGGTCGTTTGAGCGCCCGGGCGTCGAAGAAGTGACTCGCGCCGCCGTATTCAGTCAACTGAACGTCCTTCACTTTCGCTTTCAGACGGTCCACATAAGCACGGCATGGCGCGACAGGATTGTAATTGTCCGCCGTCCCCTGAAAAATACGGACTGGTCTGTCGACCATCTCCTCGTCTTCGAGATACGTGTAAGTGCAGTCAGGATAGAACGAGACGAATGCCGCAAACTGGGTGCCGGTTTGGGCGTGCATCTTCTGGAACCGGCTCAGGCTCGCATACAGTGCGTTTTGCCCGCCACGCGAAAATCCCATGAGCATGATCCTGTTCGGATCTATTCTCGGGTGTTTCGAAAGCGTTGCGAGTGCTCGATAGGCGTCCTCGGTCTGCGCCAGGCGGCCGAGTTGGGATTGATCATTGATCGTATTGGCAATGCCTCGCCCCGAGAAACTGTCGAGTACAAAAGTCGCGACACCGAGCGAAAGAAAATACGTCTCCCAGTCGATGACGCTGCTGCCGACCCCGCCGGAACCATGCAGCAGAATGACAAGCGGAAGCCGGTCAGTGCCGCTTCGCGGAAGCCGAAGCTCGCCGGCAACCGTGACAGGTTTGCCATCCTCCCGGCCACCAAGAAATTCCTGATCACTGAGCGTCACCGACGGAATCGGGATGACTTCCATTCGCGTGACCTGCGCGTGTCCGGCGTTCGCTACGCAGATGAACACGCAGATCAAGACGATTCGAATCGCTGGGTAGGGGTTTGTCGTCAACACGGCGTCCCTCCTTTCGGTCATGGTTCGCGTGATGCCTGACGAGATTCAGTATAGACAGAAGCATGAAGCGCGCGGTCGATTGCCTTGAGATTCAACTGGAAGCGCTTATTCGGTTGTGTCACGGTTCGCGCGTGTTTTCGACATGGTCAATATCCGCTCGCTCGACATCGGTCTGCAATCGTTCCACTTAGCTGGATGAACTCCGGGAAGCGCTAACTGAACTTACATCGATATTTCGAAACCTTCCGGCTGCTAACAAATTGAATGCGGTCGACGGCCAGCCAGTCATATTTTTCCACTCCCCACAATATCCACGCACCTGAATCGTCTTCAACTGCATGGAATGGCCACACGCACGCAGTGACCGACCGGAACGGCGATATCGCCGTGACGTGGGTCCGTCTGCGCATGCAAAAAGGGGAGATGGAACATGAGCAAGGATTCATCGGTTGACTGCAAACAAAAGCCGGGTGTGATCGCGCCAGTCGTCGATTTGAAACGTTGTGAAGGCAAGGGCGATTGTCTGGAAGTATGTCCAGAGAACGTGTTCGAGATTCGGCGCATCGGTGAATCCGACTATCTCAAACTCAATGTGCTGCATCGCTTCAAACTGCGTGTTCATGGAATGAAAGTCGCCTACACGCCGAACGCAAACGCGTGCCGGTCGTGCGGTCTTTGCGTGAGCGCATGCCCGGAACGCGCGATCAAACTTGCCAGAACGGCTTAGCATCCTTTCCGCGCTTTCGCCGGATAGCCGACTTATCTTCGCGTACCCGATCCTCTTCTATAGGCCTCGAAAAAGAATGAGCCGTGAAAATCACCCGGACGATGCAATGCGGACGGTCTGTGCCCGATTCGGCGCAACGTTTGCTGGATGCGATATGAGCTTGAAAGTGGGCATCTCTCGCAATGTCGGGGAAGGCGTGCGGCCGATTCATGGCATTCGTCTCGAACCGGAAGGCGATACGTGCGGCTGGTACATCTGGGCAGGCGAGTTTCGCGACGATCTGGATTTTTTCGTCCCATTGCATGCGGCCCATCTTCATCAATGGGCGCCGCTGGTCGTCCCTTATCTGGGACTGGCCCGAGGGTGGAGATTCCTGATCACTGAAACATATGAGGACGTCTGGCTGGATCCGCAGCCGCCGTTCTAACTGGCCTTTCGAACACAACGAAGCCGTTCAAAAGGGTTGCGGCATTACGCCGCGCCAGCACGCCGTATCCACTCACGCCTCGCCCGCAATACGCGGCCTCACGCCATTTCGAGCGTGCCGGCAGTCGCCGCAACGCGGGTTGCGTCGTGACTTGATAGGTGCAAACCCTAAAGATTTTTTTAAGTTCTGTCGTAAGTCACCGTAGATGAAGTGTTTCTGTCCACGGTAGCAAGACTTTCCTGCAGGTAAGAAAAATATGTTGAACGGCTTCACAATCAAGGCGAAAGTGGGTTTATCAATGCTCGTACTCGGCGCATTGATGATTATGATCGGCGCGCTTGGCTTGTATGGTATGTCTTCGAGCAATCGAGATTTCGGCGATACCCACAACATTAAAATGCCCGGCATGTTGGCCGCGGCCATGGCCAATCTGAACGTCGCGCGCGAAAGGCTGAATTACGACCGTGCCGTGATTCAGATCGGTACACCCTCCGTCGATGTGGCCATTGAAAAGGCTCACGCGTTTCGCCAGGCCGCAGCCAAGCAACTGAAGATTTACGAGAACCTGCCGGATGCGCCAGGCGAAGCGGATTTGCACGACGCCGTCCGCAAGACCTATGAAGCCCATCAGCAACTGCTCGATCAGGGATGGGCGGCGGTCAAGGCGGGCGATGCGCCGACGGCGCAACGCATCGCGGGTGAACTCGCCGGGCAATTCAACGCCTACGCGAAGTCCAACGAGGCGCTCTTTGCCTTCCAGCAAAACAGCACGGATAGCGCCTTTCAGGATGCAACCGCTCGATATGAGCGCATCAGGGCGATCAGCCTGATCGCGATCCTGGTCGGTCTTGCGCTGGCGGGATACGCGTGGTTCATGTTGAGTCGCGCGATTGGCGTGCCGTTGTCGATCGCACTCGAACATTTTCAGGCGATTTCCAAAGGCGATTTGACGCGCCCGGTGCACGTTCATTCACGCGATGAAATGGGCCAATTGCTCAATGGATTCTCGGCGATGAAAACGGCGCTGACCGAAACCGTGAGTTCCGTACGCAGCGGAAGCGCGGCCATTGTGCAGGCGACCAGCGAAATTGCCGCGGGCAACCTCGATTTGTCGTCGCGTACCGAGGAACAGGCGTCGGCGTTGCAGGAAACGGCCGCGAGCATGGAGCAACTGACCGGCACCGTTAAACAGAACGCGGAAAATGCGAAGCACGCGAATACGTTGGCCGGGACCGCGTCGGAAACCGCGCAGCGAGGCGCGAACGTGGTCGAGCAAGTCGTGTCGACGATGAGTGAAATCAACGATAGCTCGGCGAAGATCGCGGACATCATCTCGATCATCGAAGGGATCGCGTTTCAGACCAACATTCTCGCGTTGAACGCCGCTGTGGAAGCCGCGCGCGCGGGCGAGCAGGGCCGCGGATTCGCGGTCGTTGCCGGCGAAGTGCGCACGCTGGCGCAACGTTCGTCCACCGCGGCGCGGGAAATCAAGGATTTGATCGATACGTCGGTGTCGCGCGTGCGCTCGGGCACGACGCTGGTCGACGACGCCGGCCGCGCGATGCGCGAGATCATCACCGCGATCAAGCGTGTGACGGACATCATGGGCGAGATCACCTCGGCGTCGCAGGAGCAGAGCAACGGCATTGGTCAGGTGGCGGTTGCCGTCGGCCAGATGGATGAAGCGACGCAACGCAACGCGGCGCTTGTCGAGCAGTCTGCCGCTGCCGCGCAGTCGCTCGAAGACCAGGCCGGGAAACTGCGCGAAACCGTGGCGGTTTTCCAGCTGGCTTGATCGTTGGAAAGTGAGCGGTTTGTCGATCGCCGTTAATCGGTAACGGCCGATCGACTGGATTTAAAGCTGCGCCGGCACACAAACTTGCATCGCAACGTATTTTGCGACCTGATGCAATGGTTTGTGCCGGCGCGTTTCGTTTGCTAGCCGAGATTTTTCCAGAACGTTTCGGCCAGGCTCAGGCCGGCGCTCAGGAAATTGTCGGTTTTGGTTTGATCGAGATTGCCGTCCGCGTCCCTTGTGTAGGAATCCAGAAGATTGTTGAACACCTGGCTTCCGCTCGCAATGCTCTTGTTCACGCCCTTCACGAACTCGGTCAGCGATACCTGACCGTCGTCGGACGTATCGAAGCTGCTGAAAAGCTGCTTGACGTCGTCGGCGCCTACGCCGATGCGCGAGAGTTGAGCCTGGAATTCATCGAGCGACAGGGAGTCGTCGTTGTTCGTGTCGCCCTGCACGAACATCTGGGGCGCCCATGCCACCGCGAGCGGCGTCGCGCGCAGTGTCTGCGTTTCGGCCGCGCCGGTGCTCGTATTGATGGCCGTGACCGTTTTCTGGGTCGAAAAGCTGTTGAGCGTGTCGCGATCGGGCGAGTCCGACGAAGCCGACTGCTTTTGCGCGAAGTTGAAATACGCGTCATAAGCAGCGGTCGAACCGGTCACTGAAGATATGGACATCACGGAATCCTTTGACGAGTGGTGTTGGGTGGGCCGCAAAATGCAGTACGGCCGTGCAGACATTCACTCTGGATTTCGGTTTCATTTCATCTGACTTTAGGTGTTGTACAAAACTCTACAAATCGGTTCACGGAATAGAGTCATGCACCCATACCTGAAAGCCGGTGATTGGCGAAAGACAGTGGACTCCACCCCCGATATATACTCCCCCGATCCTCAACCCCCGACCGACGAGCCCTGGCAATGAGCCTCTCCGTCAAAAGCGTGCGTTATTTCATCGCAGTGGCGGAAGCCGAGTCGGTCACCGGCGCGACCCAGACGCTCAACATTTCGCAATCGGTCATCACCGAAGCGATCAAAAGCCTCGAAAGCGAACTGGGCGCACAACTCTTCGTGCGTCACGCGCGCGGCATGGTGCTCACGCATGCGGGCCATCAATTCCTTCGTCATGCGCATCAGATCCTCGCGGCCGTGCGCAACGCGCAACAGGCGCTCGCCGCGCGGCCGGACACCAAGACCGGTCGGTTGAACGTTGGCGTCACGAGCCTGATGACGGGCTATTTCCTGCCCTACCTGCTCGACCACTACAAGCGGGTGTTCCCCAAAGTGGAAGTGCAGGTGGTCGAAGACCAGCGCGACTACATCGAACATCTGCTCGTCAACGGCGAACTGGACGTGGCCGTGCTGATCGTCTCGAACGTGCAGAACAGCCAGGCGATCGAAACCGAGTCGCTGATCGAGGCCGCGTGGCGACTGTGGCTGCCGGCCAATCACGCATTGCGCGGACTCGGCAGCATCTCGCTTCAGGAGATCGCCAACGAAGGCATGATCATGCTGAAGGTGGACGAGCTCGAAGACAACACCACCGCGTTCTGGCGCGCGGCGGGCCTGCGGCCGAACACGGTGATGCGCACGGCGTCGGTGGAAGCGGTGCGCAGTCTCGTGGCGACCGGCGCGGGGTTGTCGATTCTCCCCGACGTGCTCTATCGCCCGTGGTCGCTCGACGGCGACCGCCTGGAGGTGCGCAAAATCCTGGGTGAAATGCCGACCGTCGATATCGGCATCGCGTGGCGGCGCAGCCTGACGCTGCCCGAGATGGTCCAGCACTTCCTCGTGGTCGCGCGCGAATATTCGCGCACACTCAGCAAATCGTCGATCTGAATTTCAGATATCAGCGCGCAATCGTTCTGTTTTATCGAAATTGACGAAAGCGTTACGCATAATCGTGCGGGTTTTCACGGAGCCCGCGTGCAGCATCGCCATCGCCGCGACGTCGCGCCAGGCGGCGCATTCAAGCCATCGCGCCGCGCCCGAAAGCTCCGCGTCATGCGGAGCAGCCTCGATTCCTCCCTTGCTGTGCGGCCACGCTTGAGCACGTTTTCGTCGCCTTTCGCGGGTTGCGCATTCTGATTTACCGATAGCTCGTATCTGGCTTTCGGCCTATCGGTCAAAAAGGGCGGCCTCCTAGAATAGATCCGACCACCATCGCATTGCCTCAAACCCTTTGCCCACGGGGCTTTCCGGTAGACCGCCCGGGCCACAACCACGAGGAATCGGAGCATGTCGCATACCACTCGCATGGCCGCCGCCATCGCCCTTGCCGCGCTCGTCAACACGGGGCTCGCCAGCGCGGCCGGGCCGCTCACGCAACTGGGCAAGCCGGAAGGCCAGGTCAACATCATCGCGTGGCCGGGCTACATCGAGCGCGGCGATACCGACAAGAAATACGACTGGGTCACGGGCTTCGAGAAGGAGTCGGGCTGCAAGGTGAACGTGAAGACGGCCGCGACCTCCGACGAAATGGTCACGCTGATGAACCAGGGCGGCTACGACCTCGTCACGGCGTCGGGCGATGCGAGCCTGCGGCTCGTCTACGGCAAGAAGGTGCAGCCGATCAACACGGCGCTGATTCCCGCCTGGAACACGGTCGAGCCGCGTCTCCAGAACGCGCCGTGGCACACGGTCAACGGCGTGCATTACGGCGTGCCGTATCAGTGGGGCGCGAACTTCCTCGCCTACAACACGAAGATTTTCCCGAAGGCGCCCACCTCGTGGTCGGTCGTCTTCGAGCAGCAGACGCTGCCCGACGGCAAGAGCAACAAGGGCCGCGTGCAGGCTTATAACGGCGCGATCTACGTGGCCGATGCCGCCGTTTATCTGATGCACAAGAATCCCGCGCTCGGCATCAAGGACCCGTACGAACTGAACGAAGCGCAGTACGCCGAGGTGCTCAAGGTGCTGCGCGCGCAGAAGCCGCTCGTGCATCGCTACTGGCACGACGTCACGGTGCAGATGAACGACTTCAAGAACGAAGGCGTGGCCGTGTCGAGCGCGTGGGGCTACGCGGTGAACTCGCTGCAAGCGGAGAAATTCCCGATCGCGGCGACGATTCCTCAGGAAGGCGCGACGGGCTGGGCCGACACGACGATGATGCACGCCGACGCGCCGCATCCGGTCTGCGCCTACAAGTGGATGAACTGGTCGCTGAACCGCAAATTGCAGGCCGATTTGGCCGAATGGTTCGGCTCGAATCCGGTGATTCAGGGCGGCTGCCAGCAGGCGGCGGTGGGCGGTTCGAACTTCTGCGTCGCGAACGGCTATGACCGTTTCGACCAGATCCACTTCTGGAAGACGCCGGTGGCGAATTGCTCGCAGGGAAAGTGCGTGCCGTACAGCCGCTGGACCCAGGATTTCATCTCGATCATGGGCGGTCGATAGAGCCACGCGCGCTTATCGACATTCCGCGGCAGTCCGCATCACGACGCAGCACACCGCAGCGACAGGCAGGAAACATCATGAATAGCGCAGTGGAATTCTCAGGGGTCTCGCGTCACTACGACGGCGTGCGCGCCGTGGATGACGTGTCGCTCGTCGTCAACGACGGCGAATTCTTCTCGATGCTCGGGCCGTCGGGCTCGGGCAAGACCACCTGCCTGCGTCTGATCGCGGGCTTCGAGCAGCCGAGTGCGGGCCGCGTCGTGCTGCATGGGCGCGACGCGACCGGCCTGCCGCCGTATCAGCGCGACGTGAACACCGTGTTCCAGGATTACGCGCTGTTCCCGCACATGAACATTCTCGACAACGTGGCCTACGGGCTGCTCGTCAGCGGCGTCGATAAACGCACGCGTCATCGGCAGGCGGAGGAGGCGCTGGAACTCGTCGCGCTCGGCGGTTATGGCGCGCGGCGTCCCGGGCAGTTATCGGGCGGCCAGCGGCAGCGCGTGGCGCTGGCGCGCGCACTCGTGCGTCGTCCGCGCATCCTGCTGCTCGACGAACCGCTCGGCGCGCTCGACCTCAAGCTGCGCGAGCAGATGCAGATCGAACTGAAGACCTTGCAGCGCAAGCTCGGCGTGACCTTCATCTACGTCACGCACGATCAGGGCGAGGCGCTGTCGATGTCGGACCGCGTGGCCGTGTTCAACAAAGGCCGCATCGAGCAGGTGGATACGCCGCGCAATCTCTACACGCGTCCGGCCACGCCGTTCGTCGCCGATTTCGTCGGCACCTCGAACGTGATCGCCGACGCGGCCTCGCTGCAACGCATCGGCGCGGCGCAGCCGTTTTCGATTCGCCCCGAGCACATCCGCTTGAACGGCACAGCGCCCGCAAGCGCCGACGACGTGCAGTTGCCCGGCACGCTGATCGACATCCAGTATTACGGCGCGACGAGCCGCTTCGAGGTGCGTTCGGATGCGGGGCAGCGCCTCGCGGTGACGGTCGCGAATCAGGACGATGCGGGCACGGCCTGGCCCTCGGTCGGCGATACGGTCACGCTCGCCTGGGCGCGCCGCGCGATGGTGACGCTGGAGCCGCAGGGGTGAGCATGACCACGACCTCGAACGCGGCCGTCACGCGCGCCGCCGCGCCACGCACCGGCTTGATACGCCGCGCGAGCGGCTTCCTGCACCGGCACGCGAATCTGTATTTGCTGCTGCTGCTTCTGCCGCCGCTGCTGTGGTTCGGCGTGGTGTATCTGGGCTCGCTGTTCGCGCTGCTGCTGCAAAGCGTCTGGCGCTTCGACGACTTCACGATGGCCGTGAGCCCCGATTTCACGCTCGCGAACTATCTGGCGCTGGTCCGCGATCCCGCGAATCTGGACGTGGTCCTGCGCACGACCGGCATGGCCTGCTGCGTGACGCTCGCGAGCGCGCTGCTCGCGTTTCCGGTCGCGTACTACATGGCGCGCTACGCGAAGGGCTGGAAAAAAGGCCTGTTCTACGTGGCCGTGATGCTGCCGATGTGGGCCAGCTATATCGTCAAGGTCTACGCGTGGACCGTGATTCTCGCGCAGGGCGGCGTGCTCTACTGGATCATCGACACGCTGCATCTGCGCGCCGCGCTCGACGCGCTGCTGCGCGTGCCCGTGATTGGCGGCGATTCGCTCTCGACCTCGAACATCGGCCGCTTTCTGGTCTTCACGTATATCTGGCTGCCGTTCATGATCCTGCCGATTCAGGCGGCCATCGAGCGCATTCCGGCCAATCTGCTCCAGGCATCCGCCGACCTCGGCGCGCATCCGGGCCAGACCTTCCGCACCGTGATTTTGCCGCTCGCGTTTCCTGGCATCGCGGCGGGCTCGATCTTCACATTCTCGCTCACGCTCGGCGACTACATCATTCCGCAACTCGTGGGGCCGAGCGGCCTCTTCATCGGCACCATGGTCTACACGATGCAAGGCTCGATCGGCAACGTGCCGATGGCCGCCGCCTTCACGGTCGTGCCGATGGTGCTGATCGGCGTGTATCTCGTCATCGCCAAACGCCTCGGAGCCTTCGATGCACTCTGACGCCCAACCCTCGCGCCTGTTGCGCTGCGCCGCGTGGGGCGGCCTCGCGTTCCTGCATCTGCCGATTCTCGTGGTCGCGCTCTACGCGTTCAACACCGAAACCAGCGCGTTCAGCTTCCCGCTCAAGGGCTTCACGCTGCACTGGTTCACCGACGCCTTCGCACGCGACGACATGCTCGCGGCCGCGTGGCTCTCGGTGAAGGTGGCCGCGCTCGCCACGCTGCTGGCCCTGCTGCTCGGCACGGCGGCGGCGGCCGCGCTGTACCGGCGCAACTTCTTCGGCAAGGAAGCGATCACGTTCGCGCTGATTCTGCCGATCGCGCTGCCCGGCATCATCACCGGCATCGCGCTGCTGTCCGCGTTCAAGACCGCGAATCTCGACCTGGGCTTCTGGACCATCGCGGTCGGGCACGGCACGTTCTGCGTGGTGATGGTTTACAACAACGTGGTCGCGCGGATGCGGCGCATGCCCGCGAGTCTCGTCGAAGCGTCGATGGATCTCGGCGCGGACGGCTGGCAGACCTTCCGTTACGTCGTGCTGCCGCAGATCGCCACGGCGCTGCTGGCGGGCGCGATCCTCGCGTTCGCGCTGAGCTTCGACGAGATCATCGTCACGACGTTCACGGCGGGTCAGGAGCGCACGCTGCCGATCTGGCTGCTGAACCAGCTATCGCGGCCGCGCGACGTGCCCGTGACCAACGTGGTCGCGCTGATGGTGATGACCATCACGATGATTCCGATTCTGGGCGCGTGGTATCTCACGCGCGACACCGAAAGCACCGCGGGCAGCAGCCGCTGAACAGCGCGCGGACCCGATCGACTTTCACGAGCGTGGGCTCAACGAAGAGAGAGCAAATGGAAAAATCGATGCAAACGAACCTGCTGATCGGCGGCGAATTCGTGCCGGGCCACGGCAGCAAGGAAAACATCTTCAATCCGTCGACGGGCGAAGTGATCGCGCTCGTGGCCGAGGCGTCGCTCGAACAGGTGCAGGCCGCCACGGCCGCCGCGAGCCGCGCGTGGCCCGCATGGGCGCGCAGCACGCCGAAGGATCGCGCGACGCTGCTGCTCAAGCTCGCCGACGCCATCGAGTCGCGCGCCACCGAATTCGCGCGGCTCGAATCGCTCAATTGCGGCAAGCCGTATCTGGGCGCGCTCAACGACGAAATCCCCGCGGTCGCCGACGTGTTCCGCTTCTTCGCGGGCGCGTGCCGGGTCCAGCACGGTCCGGTCGCGGGCGAATATCTGGCGGGCCACACGAGCATGATCCGCCGCGATTCGCTGGGCGTGATCGCCTCGATCGCGCCGTGGAATTATCCGCTGATGATGGCCGCGTGGAAGCTCGCGCCCGCCGTGGCAGCGGGCAACACCGTGGTGCTCAAGCCGTCCGAGCAGACGCCGCTCACCACGCTCAAGCTCGCCGAACTGATCGCGGCGATCTTCCCGGCGGGCGTGATCAACGTGGTGACGGGGCGCGGCGACACCGTGGGCGCGCCGCTCATCACGCAGCCGCAGGTGCGCATGATTTCGATCACCGGCGATGTCTCGACGGGCCAGCGCATTCTCGAAGCCGCGTCGCGCTCGGTGAAGCGCACGCATCTGGAACTGGGCGGCAAAGCGCCCGTAATCGTGTTCGACGACGCCGACATCGACGAAGTGGTCGCGGGCCTGCGCACCTTCGGCTATTACAACGCGGGGCAGGACTGCACGGCCGCGTGCCGCGTCTACGCGGAAGACAAGGTCTACGAGCGTCTGGTCGCCGATCTGTCGAGCGCCGTGAGTTCGATTCGCTACGGCGAGCAGCACCTCGAAGGCGTGGAGATGGGACCGCTGATCTCCGAGCGCCAGCGCGGACGCGTGGCGAGTTTCGTCGAGCGCGCGGCGAGCCAGAAGCACATCGAGATCACGACGGGCGGCAAGCTCGCCGAGGGGCGCGGCTTCTTCTACGAGCCGACCGTGGTGGCGGGCGCGCGTCAGGACGACGAGATCGTGCGCCGCGAAGTGTTCGGGCCGGTGGTGTCGGTCACGCGTTTCAATGGTGCGCAAGAGGCCATCGACTGGGCCAACGATTCGGACTTCGGCCTCGCCAGTTCGGTCTGGACCCGCGACGTCAACAAGGCCTTCAAGGTGGCGGCCGAACTGCAATACGGCTGCACCTGGATCAACACGCACTTCACGCTCGTGAGCGAGATGCCGCACGGCGGCATGAAGCGCTCGGGCTACGGTAAGGACATGTCGGTGTTCGCGCTGGAGGAGTACACGTGCGCGCGCCACATCATGGCGAAGTTTCCCTGAGGCGCATGGCGCGTGGCGGCGCGCGGGCCTGATGCGCGCCGCGCGATGAGGAGCCGAAGGCCGCACTATACTGCTCGCCTTCGCTTCTCCCGCATGCGCCCATGCCGTCCGCCGCTCCATCACGCCATTCACCCGCGCCGCCGCCCGCGCGCAGCACCGATCCCGCCGACTATCAAGGCGCGCCCGGTCCTGCCTCGGTGCTCGCGAAGGAATACGCGGACGGCTTCGAAGTCGGCGAACATCGCCACGCGCGCGCGCAACTGATCTACGCGACGCGCGGCGTCATCGAAGTGTCGGTCGCGCACACGCTCTGGCTCGTGCCGCCGCAGCGCGCGCTCTGGATGCCCGCCGACACGCCGCACGCGATGCGCGCGCGCGGCGCGGTCTCGCTGCGCAGCCCGTATATTCGCGCCGAACATTGCCCGCCCGGCTTCCCGGCGATGCCGCACGCCGTCAACGTGACACCGCTCTTGCGCGAACTGATCGTGCGCGCCGCGTCGATTCCCGTCGACGACGAACCCACGGGCCGCGACGCGCTCGTCATCGCGCATCTGCTCGCCGAAATCGACTGGGTGCCGGGCCATCCGCTGCGGATGCCGGCGGGCGGCGACCGCCGTCTCAAACGCATCTGCGACGCGATACTCCACGCGCCCGCCGACCCGCGCACGCTCGACGCCTGGGCCGCCGAGGCGGGCGCGTCCACACGCACGCTCGCGCGGCTTTTTCTCGCTGAAACCGGGCTGTCGTTCGTGCACTGGCGACAGCTTGTGCGCGTGCAGCACGCGCTGCCGCTGCTCGCGAGCGGTCTGCCGGTCGCCGACGTAAGCGCCGCGCTCGGTTACGACACGCCCGGCGCGTTCGCCGCCATGTTCCGCCGCGTGACGGGCTCGACGCCGAGCGCGTATTTCAGCCTGCCCGATGTCAGCCTGTCCGATCCGGCGTAGCGGATGTCTGGACGCGCGGCGCATCGCGCGCCGCGTCTGCGTATCGTCCTGAATCACGCGCGTTCGTTCAAACGCGCGGGCCCACTCAAGAGGAATACGCGATGCAACGTGAAAACGTGGAGTTCGATTCGGAAGGCGCGCGCCTGCGCGGCTGGTTCTATCTGCCGTCGGCGCAAGAGGGACCGCATCCGGCCATCTTGATGGCGCACGGTTTTTCGGCGGTCAAGGAGCAATATCTCGACCGTTACGCCGAGGTGTTCGCCGCAGCGGGCTTCGCCGTGCTCGTCTACGATCACCGCAATTTCGGCGCGAGCGAAGGCACGCCGCGCCAGGAAGTCGATCCGGCCTTGCAGAAACGCGGCTATCGCGACGCCATCAGTTACGTGCAGACGCGCGCCGACGTGGACGCGTCGCGCATCGGCCTCTGGGGGACGAGCTTCAGCGGCGGCCACGTGCTCGAAGTCGCCGCGATCGACCGGCGCGTGAAGTGCGTGGTCTCGCAGGTGCCGCAGATCAGCGGATATCAGTCGGCGTTGCGGCGCACGCGCGCGGACCACGTGCCCGCGCTGCTGGCCCGCTTCGAAGCCGACCGCGCGCAGCGTTTCGCAGGCGGCGCGCCCGCCATGCTGCCCGCGACCAGCGCCGATCCCGCCGAACCCTGCGCGATGGCGGGCGCGGACAGCCACGCGTTCTTCGCAGGCACCGCAGCCTTCGCGCCGGGCTGGCGCAACGAAGTGACCTTGCGCAGCGCCGAACGCTCGCGCGAAAACGAACCCGGCGCGTACATCGCGCGCATCAGCCCGACGCCGCTGCTGATGATCGTCGCCGACGCCGACACGCTGACCGCCACCGACCTCTGCCTGCGCGCCTACGAAGAAGCGTTGCAGCCGAAGCACCTGGAGATGATCCCCGGCGGCCATTTCACGCCCTACGTCGAGCATTTCGACACGACCAGCCAGCGCGCCGCGCAATGGTTTGCGCGCCATCTGCGGCCCGCGCAGTGAGATGCCTGGATCGAGCCGCGCCGCGCCATTCGAGGTATTTGTCTAAAGTTTGGCTCAGACTTGCCGATACACCGACTGTCGCGGCGCAGAGCACACATTCCAATCACACGGCCTGCGCGGCAACGGCAAACAGGGCGGCGGCGCCGACCCATCAAAAACATACCCTTGGTCGTTAGGGGCGACAGCAAACGGAAGAGACACCTTTTTTTATTTTCGGGGATTGTCTCTTATGCAGCTTTCGCGATTCAACGTAGGGACGCGCCTCTCGGTCGCTTTCGGCGTACTGCTGGTGCTGTTCGCCATCGTCGTCGGGGCGTCGCTCGTCGTCCTGCACTCGCTCAACACCGTGATCATTTCGGGCCTTGACTCGGGCTCGGCCAAGATCGGCCTCGTCGGCCGCGCGCTCGGCAAGGCGCAGGGCGCGTCGCTGGCGATGCAGCGCCTGATCGTCACGCACGACACGGCGGGCATGGAAGCGCAAAAGCGCAGCGTCGACGAAAAACTCGCGAGCTATCACGACGCCGTCACGCAGGTCTCGACCTTGCTCCAGCAAAGCGACGACACCGAGGACCAGGAACGCGAGCTCCTCAATCAGATCAACCAGCTTGCGCAGGCGGCCGAGCCGCTCGTCATGAACAACGCGGCGCTCGGCATGAAGGGCGACGCCACGGCCGCCGACATGCTCAATCAGCAGACCTCGCCCGCGCTGCAATCGTGGACCGATGCAATTGGCCGTTTCCGCGATTACGAAGTCGACAAGAACAAGCGCGCCGCCGCCGCTGCGCATTCGACCTATAACGCGGGGCGCGGCACCTTGCTGGCGCTCGCGCTCGCGGGTCTGGTGATCTCGATCGCGCTCGCGATCCTCATCACGCGCAGCATCCTGAATCAGCTTGGCGGCGAGCCCGCTTACGCGCAGGAAATCGCCCGCAACATCGCGCAAGGCCGACTCGATCAGCGGGTCGACGTGCAAGGCAACGACACGTCGAGCCTGATCTTTTCGCTGCGCGAGATGCGCGACCAGCTCGAAGGCACCGTGCGCGGCATTCGCGATGCGACTGATAGCGTGAAGACGGCGTCGATGGAAATCGCGGCGGGCAACACCGATCTTTCGGCGCGCACGGAACAGCAGGCCGCTTCGCTCGAAGAGACCGCGTCGAGCATGACGCAGATTACGACGACCGTGCGCCAGAGCGCCGACAACGCGCGCCACGCGAGCGAATTGACGACCACCGCGACGCAGGTCGTGGACAGCGGCACGTCGACGGTCGAGGATATGGTCTCGACGATGTCGCAGATCAGCGAAAGCTCCAGCAAGATTTCGGAGATCACCACGATCATCGAAGGCATCGCGTTCCAGACCAATATTCTCGCGCTGAACGCGGCCGTGGAAGCGGCGCGCGCGGGCGAGCAGGGACGCGGCTTCGCGGTGGTGGCGAGCGAGGTGCGTTCGCTCGCGCAGCGCTCGGCGGCGGCGGCGAAGGAGATCAAGGAACTGATCGGCGCGTCGGTGGCGACGATCGAAGGCGGCGCGCATCAGGCGTCGCAGGTCAGTGCGTCGATGTCGCAGATCAAGGACTCGATCCGCCAGGTCTCGGGCATCGTCGGCGAAATCGCGGCGGCCGCCGAGGAGCAGAGCACGGGCATCGAGGAAGTCAATCAGGCCGTCGTGCAGATGGACAACGTCACGCAGCAGAACGCAGCGCTCGTCGAGGAAGCGGCGGCGGCGGCGAAGTCGCTCGAGGATCAGGCGCAGCGTCTGCGCGAGGCGGTGTCGGTGTTCCAGCTCGCGGGCGGTTCGAGCGCGACGTCGGCGGGCGTCGAGCCGCTGCGCCGTCCGGTGCTGGCGTCGAAGCCGGCGGTGGCGAGTGTGGCGAGCGTCGCCAGTGTGAAGCGCGTGACCAGCGCGAGCAGTGTGAAGACCGCGCCGAAGCCGAAGCAGGCCGAAATGCGCGCGCCCGCACGCGAAGCGGTGGTCGTCGCGAAGGACGATAGCCAGGATTGGGAAACGTTCTGATGAGGTGAGGCGGGCGAGCAGGGCGGACCGTATCGGGCGAAGCGCAGTATCATGCGCTCACCCGCTTTCCCGCCGCCTCACATGAAAGTCGAAGACCTCGAACGCCTCGTGACCCTCGCCATGCCGTTCGGCAAATACAAAGGCCGGCTCATCGCCGACCTGCCGGGGCACTATCTGAACTGGTTCGCCCGCGAAGGTTTTCCGCCGGGCGAGATTGGCCGTCTGCTCGCGCTGATGCAGGAGATGGACCATAACGGTCTGCGCAGCCTGCTCGATCCGCTACGCAAACGCGGCTAGCGCGGCGTTCATCGACCGGTCCTTCCTCACGGCTGCGCGCACCCGCTGCGCGCAAGCCGCCTCGCTTCAACTCACTTCAAATCGATCAATAGCTATACCCGAGCGTGAGCATCACCGCGCGGTCGTCGCCGAGCGCCACCGCATTGCTCAAACCGCCCGTGTAGTAATGCTTGTTGAAGATATTGCTCAGACGCAGCGCCGCATGCCAGCGCGGCGCGGTGTAACCCACGCCCACGTCGCTGACCACGAAGCCCGGAATCGTGTAGCCATACGCGTAGAGGCTGCTCTGGCCGCGCACGCCGCCGTTGATTTCCCAGCGATACAGTTCGCCCGGCAGCTTGTAGCGCGCGAACACGTTGAAGCTGTGACGCGGCACGTTGTTGATGCGCGTGCCGTCGGTCGAGGGCGTCTGGCCGCCGTCGTCGGCGATCACGGCCGAGGTGTAGGCATAGCCGCCCGTCACGCTCAGGTGATTCGTCGGCGCGGTGTTGAAGCTGAATTCGAAGCCGCGCGAATGCTCCTCGCCCACGGCGATGCTGTAGCCGTCGTTGTTCGGATCGTCTTCGAGCACGTTGCGGCGGCGCAGGTCGAAGGCCGCGACCGTCACGCTCGTGCGGCCTTTCTCGATGTCGAACTTCACGCCCGCTTCCCACTGCTTGCCCGTTTCGGGATCGAACGCGCTGCCGTTCACGTCCGCGCCGCTGTTCGGATAGAACGAGGTCGCGTAGCTCACATACGGGCGCACGCCCGGCAACAGTTCGTACATCAGCGCGACCGAGCCCGTGGTGGCGTTCGACGGATTGCCGCTGCTCGTGTTCTTTAGCTCGTTGAGCACGTCGCTCGACGCGCTGTCGTAACGCACGCCCGCGAGCACGCGCCAGCGCTGGCCGAGCGCGATCTGGTCGCGCGCGTAGAAGCCGAGATCGCGGATCGTGGTGTACGTATGCGTCTTCGGCGTGGACGGACAGGTGATCGTGCCCGTGTAGACCGGGTCGTACATGTCGATGGAGCCGACCGTGCAGGTGGTCGAAGAGGCGTCCTCGCGACCGCGCATGTAGTCGATGCCGAAGGTCACTTCGTGGCGGCCGAGCGCGGTATCGAAGGTCTTTTGCGCGTTGTTGTCGAGCGAGATCGTGTCGCCGGACCATTGCGAATCGGTGGCCGTGCGGCTCAGCGTGTAGCCGTTCGAGGCGACCTTGCCGTTGGCGACCAGTTGGCCGCCGAGCGAGAACTGCTGCCAGCGGAAGTTCTGGTTCACGGTCCAGCCCGAATCGAAATGATGCGCGAAGCTGTAGCCCACGCGCGCTTCGTGACCCGAGTACGGCTGCTGGTCGGGCTCGCCCGTGAAGGTGCTGCGCGAGAGGCTGCCGTTCTTGTTCGCGAGCAGCGTGCCCGACCACGGCAGGCCTTGCTGGCGGATGTAATTGCGCTCCTGATAGCTCGTCAGGATCGTGAATTCCGTGCGCGGACCGAGATCGAGCGACAGCGAAGGCGCGATATAGCGATTGCGCGACCAGACGTAATTGGTCTGATCGTTCGAGTTCATTGCGAGCGCGTTGATGCGGAACGCGGCCTTGCCGTTCTCCGAGAGCGGCGTGCCCATGTCGACGCTGCCCTGGTAATAGCCGTGACTGCCGACGGTGGCGTCGACGTCGGCGAAGGTGTAGTCGACCGGGCGCTTGCTGACTTCGTTGACCATGCCGCCGGGCAGCACGAGGCCCGAGAGCAGCGTGGCCGGTCCCTTGAGCACTTCGATCTGCTGGAGGCCGAAGGTCTCCTCGGCGAAGCGGTTGTTGATGGCGGCGCGCAGGCCGTCGAGATAGACCGAATCCGAGGCGGTCTGGCCGCGGATGATGAAGTCGTCCCAGCCGCGTCGGCCATAGGTGCCCGAGATCACGCCGGGCACGTCGTGCAGCGCGTCGTTGAGCGTCTGGACCTGCTGCGCGTCCATCAGATCGCGCGTGACCACGCTGATCGACTGCGGCGTTTCCTTCAAGGGCACCGACGATTTCGTCACCTGCGCGGCGGCGGGCTGGTCGAAGGCGGCGCGCGGCGCGCCGCTCGCGCTGATCTTGACGGTCGGTAATTCGGCGTTGCCAGCCGCGCTGTTTGCGGTGCTGCTTGCGGTGCTACTGGAGCTTGCGGATGCCTCCGTGCCAGCTTTCGACGTGCTTTCGACGGCGGCGCTGGCCGCCTCGGCGGAAGCGGCTTGCGCGAGGACGAGCGTTGGGGTGGCGGAGAAGGCAAGCAGCAGTGCAGCGTGGATCTGGCGGTGACGCATCGAAAAGAACCCCAAGCGAAATGCGAATCATTATTAATTGAGTCGCGCATCGTACTACGGGTAATTCCCTACAATCAATGCGTGTTGTATCGATGCAAATCATTACGGCGAGGTTGCGTTTCGCTGACGACGCGGCATCGCGGCGCGGCGTCGCAAGCCCGCCTGGCGCGGTACTGACGGGTTTCAGGCGCGGTCGAGCGTCTTGATCGCCACGCCCGCCGCCGCCGCGCGCGTCTCCACATGCAGCTTGCGGAACAGGTGTTCGAGGTGCTTGTTCACCGTGCGCGCGGCCATGCCGAGAATGTCGCCGATATCGCGGTTGGTCTTGCCGCGCGAGACCCAGAGCAGCACTTCGGCCTCGCGCGCGGTCAGGCCGAAGCGTTCGGCGAGCGCGTTGCGATGCACGGTGTCGTCGGTTTCCTTGAGGATGACGATCCACTCGCCCGGCTCCGGCGCGGGCGTCGCGCTGGCGGAACGGCGCACGTGGCCCGAGGTGAATTCGTGCACGGCGTCGCTTTGCGCGCCGCGCGCGAGCCAGTCGATGAACCAGTTCCGCAGCGGCGGCGGCAGCTTCGGCTGGGGACCGGCGGTGTTGGAGTGGGCGCTCACGTCCGCATCGGCGACATTGCCCGCATCGGTGACATCGTTACGACCCGCGTCATACGCCGCGATCTGATGCGCGGCCTGCGGACTTTGCCAGCGGATCGTGCCGTCGGCATCGACGATCAGCGCCGCGCGCGCATCGAGCGACAGCGCCGCCTGCGCGTAAAGCTGCGCGCGCGAACGCTGCACGTGGGCGCCGATCCGCGCGCACAACTCCTCGGGCCGCACCGGCTTCGTCACATAGTCGATGCCGCCCACGCGAAAGCCGCGCACCACGTGCTCGGTCTCCGTCAACGCGGTCATGAAGATCACGGGCAGATGCTCGTGCCGCGCGTCCTGCTTCATGCGACGGCAGGTTTCGAAGCCATCCATGCCGGGCATCATCGCGTCGAGCAGCACGACGTCGGGCGTCACGCGCGCGAGGCGCTTGAGCGCGTCCTCGCCCGAGAGCGCGACGAGCACCGCGTAACCGTGCGCCTGGAGCGTATCGGAGAGAAAGGCGAGGTTGTCCGGCGTATCGTCGACGATCAGTACCACGGGCCGGTCGCGCAGCCAGGCGGCGGTGTCATCGGCGTTCGGGTTGGCGCCGATCGGGTTCGCCGCGAGCGCGGCGTGCGCGTCACGCAGCGGCGCCGCGTGCAAGTCGGTCGAGTTCATGCTCGAGTTCCCTTAGCTGAAAGCGTTCGGCCAGCGCGCGCAGCACGTCGATCTGATCCTGTAGCGCGGGCCAGGTCGCGTGCGCGGCGTCGAGTTGTTCGACCACGCCCTGCACGTAGCCGACTTCGAGATGCGCCCGCAAATGATCGATGAGTTCGGGCGGCCACGCGGCGGGCGGCGCGGGCGCGTTCGCCGCAGCGGGCAGCGCGGGCACGCTCGACTCGGACGCGATCCACTCGAATGCGAGCAGTTGCGCGAGCTTGTCGAGCAGCAGATTCACCTGTAGCGGCTTCACCAGATACCCCGCACAGCCGGTCGCACTCGCGCGCTCGCGGTCGTCGGCGAAGGCGTTGGCCGAGAGCAGCACGATGGGCGCGTTCGACAACTGGTTTTCGGAGATCAGGCGGCTGGTTTCGTAGCCGTCCATCAGCGGCATCGAAATGTCCATGATGATGGCGTCCGCCGTGTGCGTGGCGAGCCAGCGCAGCGCGTCGGTGCCGCTGGCCGCTTCGGCGACGTCGAAGCCGAGCGGCGTGAGCAGCTGCACGACGATGCCGCGCTGATCGTCGAGATCGTCGACCACGAGAATCGCGCGGCGCGCGCCCGTATAGCCGCGAATCGACGCGAGTTCCGTATGCGTGGCGGCGGCGCTGTCGACGGCCGGCGCGAACAGGCGCACCACGAAGCGCGTGCCGCGTCCGACTTCGCTGTCCACTTCGAGACTGCCCCCGAGCGCCTGCGTGAGCAGGCGGCAGATCGTGAGGCCGAGGCCCGCGCCGTGATCGTGCGCGGGCGCCGCCTCGCCGCGCTCGAACGGCAGGAACAGGCGCTCCATTTCGGCGGGCGGAATGCCGGGGCCGGTATCGGCCACTTCGAATTTGAGCGTGTCGAGCACGTGGCTCACGCGCAGCGTGACCGTGCCGCTCGGCGTGAAGCGAATCGCGTTGCCAATCAGATTGGTGAGGATCTGCCCGACGCATTTCTGGTCGGTGCGTACCGTGGCGGGCAGGCGGCCGACTGTCTGCACGTCGAACGCGAGCGCTTTTTCGAGCGCCTGCGGACGCAGCATCGACGTGACGTGCGCGACGAAATCGGCGAGCGGCACCTTGGCGATATTCAGTTGCAGCTTGCCCGCCTCGATGCGCGCGACGTCGAGCAGCCCGTCGACGAGCGCGAGCAGATGTTCGCCGCTGCGATGGATCGTGCGCACGGCGTTGTAGCGCGTGGGCGTGAGTTCTTCCTTCGCCTGCAACAGCAATTGCGCGTAGCCGAGAATGCTGTTGAGCGGCGTGCGCAATTCGTGGCTCAGGCCGGACACATAGCGGCTTTTGGCCTGATTCGCCGATTCGGCGGCGGCGGTCGCGCGCTTGAGCGCGGCATCGGTTTTCTGGTGCGCGTCGATTTCGAGCATCAGCAATTCGTTTTGCCGCTGCGATTCCTCCTGCGTGACGCGTCGGCTTTCGCGCTCCAGCACGAACCACCACGCCGCGATGCAGCCCACCAGCGAGAGCGCGAGAAAGATCTTCAGAAAGCTGTTCGCGAGCGCGTGGCCGATGGCGGGATGGATCGACGAATCGGCGGCCACCGATGTCGCGCTCTGCGACCAGATCAGATAGAGCACGCTGCCGAGCACCGCGAGCATCGCGAACACGAGGCTCGCGTAATGAATCAGCCGCAGCGAGGCGGGGCCGAGCCGCGCGCCGGGCAGCACGCGATGCAGCGCGCGGTCGGCCTGCGAGGCGAAGCGCGCGTGCGGCTTGCAGCGGTCGTGACAGCGCGAATCGAGCGAACAGCACAGCGAGCAGATCGTGCCGCCGTAGGCGGGGCAGTAGGCGGTGTCGTCGGGCTCGAAGCTGTTTTCGCAGATCGCGCAGCGCAGCGAGACGGCGTCGCCGGTCGGTTGCGCGGCGCGCGCGATGTAGTAGCGCCCGCGCGTGAGCACCGCGAGCACGGGCGCGCACGCGAACGCTACGCCGAACGCGATGAACGACGACATCGCCTTGGCGAGCACGCCGAACAGGCCGCTATGCGCGAGCATCGCGACGGCGGCCGCGATCAGCATCGCGCCCACGCCGACGGGATTCACATCGTAGAGATGCGCGCGCTTGAACTCGATATGGCGCGGGCTATAACCGAGCGGCTTGTTGATGACGAGATCGGCGAACAGCGCGCCGACCCACGCAATCGCGATGTTCGCGTAGAGCGAGAGCACCTTGGCGATCGCGTCGAATACGCCCATTTCCACCAGCAGCAGCGCGATCATCACGTTGAACACGAGCCACACCACGCGGCCCGGATGACTGTGCGTGAGCCGCGCGAAAAAATTCGACCACGCGAGCGAGCCCGCATACGCATTGGTCACGTTGATCTTCAACTGCGAGACGATCACGAACAGCGTCATCGCGGGCAGCGCCCAGCTTGCGAGCCCGAACGGATCGAGCAGCAGGTGATAGGCGACGAGATACATCTGCGTGGGCTGTGCCGCGTGATTCGCATCGACTTCGTACTGGAGCGCGACGAAGGCGAGAAACGCGCCGCCCAACATTTTGAGCGCGCCCGGCACGATCCAGCCCGGTCCCGCCGACAGCAGCGCGAGCCACCAGCGCGTGCGGTTCTTCGCCGTGAGCGGCGGCAGAAAGCGCAGATAGTCGACCTGTTCGCCGACTTGCACGATCAGCGCGAACACGACCGTCGAGGCCTGGCCGAAGGCGATCAGGCTGAACGCGCGGCCCTGCGGCGCGAAGCCCGCGAAGGTGGTCCATTGCTTGAGCAGATCGGGCTGATGCCACAGCACGGCCGCATACGGCAGCACGAACAGTACGAGCCACAGCGGCTGCGTCCAGCTTTGCAGACGGTTGATCAGCGTGATGCCGAACATGACGATCGGGATCACCACGAGCGAACTCACCACGTAGGCGATCGCCAGCGATATGTGGAAATAAAGCTGGAGCGCGAGCGACATGATGGCCGCTTCGAGCGCGAAAAAAATAAACGTGAACACCGCGTAAAGCAGCGAGGTGACCGTCGAGCCGATATAGCCGAAGCCCGCGCCGCGCGTGAGCAGGTCCATGTCCACGCCGTAGCGCGCCGCGTAATAGCTGATCGGCAGGCTCGTGAGCCAGATCAGCACGGAAACGGCGGCAATGGCCCAGAACGCGTTCGTGAAGCCGTAGTTGACGACGAGACTGCCGCCGATCGCCTCCAGCACCAGAAACGACACCGCGCCAATGGCGGTATTGGCCACGCGCAGCTCCGACCAGCGCCGGAACGAGCGCGGCGTGAAGCGCAGCGCGTAGTCCTCGAGGGTTTCGTCGCCGACCCAGGCGTTGTAGTCGCGGCGCACCTTGACGATGCGTTGCGTGCTGGGCGCGCCCACGGACGGGTGACTCTGGGACATGACGATGATCCGGTTTGGTGCGAAGGCGGCGCGAATGGGCACTACGGCAGGCAATACGGCGGGCAGCACCGCGCGGAATCGACGTGCGATGCAAATTACATTCCAGTGCGCGCGCCGGGAATACGTCAATCGACGTATTTCGATCGTCAATTTGGCTTTCTACATTGCGTCCAACCCTCGACCCAGCCCGCAGCGTTCAGCGCCGGGCACCCGATAAGGAGAACGTGATGTCCGCAGACGATCGATTCGATGACGACGCCCAGATGCCTTCGCCGCTGCGCCGGAAAATGCTCGGCGGCCTGGCCGCCGCGCCGCTGATGGCGATGGGCTTCTCGCGCGGCGCGTTTGCGCAAACGCCGCCCACCGCGAAGGTCAACACCACGGGCCTCGCGGTCACGGACACCACGGTGACGGTCGGCCAGCTTCACTCGGCCACGGGCACGATGGCGATTTCCGAAACCGGCTCGATCCAGGCCGAGCGCCTCGCCATCGAGCAGATCAACGCGATGGGCGGCGTGCTCGGCCGCAAGGTGCAGATCATTCAGGAAGACGGCGCCTCCGACTGGCCGACCTTCGCCGAAAAATCGAAGAAGCTGCTGGAGAACGACCACGTCGCGGCCGTGTTCGGCTGCTGGACCTCGGCCTCGCGCAAGGCCGTGCTGCCGGTGTTCGAGAAGGACAACGGCCTGCTCTACTACCCGACCTTCTACGAAGGCCTCGAACAGTCGAAGAACGTGTTCTACACGGGCCAGGAAGCGACCCAGCAGATTCTCTGGGCGCTCGACTGGGCCTCGAACACGAAGAAGGCCAAGACCTTCTTCCTGATCGGTTCCGACTACATCTGGCCGCGCACGTCCAACAAGATCGCGCGCCGCCATATCGAACAGCATCTGCACGCGAAGGTGGTGGGCGAGGAGTATTACCCGCTCGGTACGACCGAGTTCGCCTCGCTGATGAACAAGATCAAGCTCGCGCGCCCCGACTGCATCTTCGCGACCGTGGTGGGCGGCTCGAACGTGGCGTTCTACAAGCAGCTCAAGGCCGCGGGCATCACGCCGCAGAAGCAGTTCCTGCTGACGCTGTCGGTGACGGAAGACGAAGTGCTCGGCATCGGCGGCGAGAACTTCGCGGGTTTCTTCTCGTCGATGAAGTACTTCCAGTCGCTCGATAACGAGAACAACAAGAAGTTCGTCGCGGCGTTCAAGGCGCGCTACGGCCAGAAGTCGGTGATCGGCGACGTCACGCAGGCCGCCTATCTCGGCCCGTGGATCTGGAAGGCCGCGTGCGAGCGCGCGGGCAGCTTCGACGTGGACAAGGTGGTTGCGCATTCGGCCGGTATCGAAGTGGCGAACGCGCCGCAAGGCTACGCGAAGGTCGACCCGAACCATCACCTGTGGAGCCGCTCGCTGATCGGCGAAGGCCAGGCGGACGGCCAGTTCAAGGTCGTCGCGCAGTCCGAGCAGCCGATCCAGCCGAATCCGTTCCCGAAGGGCTACATGTAATCCGTCAACCGCAGCGGCGCGGCGGCGCATGACGCCGCCGCGCGAGGAGCGTTCGATGTCCGCTACCGATATTTTCAACATCACGCTGATGCAGGGCTTCGCCGGTCTGAGCCTCTTCAGCGTCCTGCTCCTGATGGGGCTCGGGCTCGCCGTGATCTTCGGCCAGATGGGCGTGATCAACATGGCGCACGGCGAATTCATGACGATCGGCGCCTATACGGTCTACATGTTTTCGTGGTTCTCGCAGAACGTCTGGCACGCGTTCACGCCCGTGTATTTCTTCTTCGCGATTTTCGCGGCGTTCGCGCTGGCGTTCGCGGCGGGCTGGCTCGCCGAATGGGCGCTGATCCGCCATCTCTACAAGCGCCCGCTCGACACGCTGCTCGCCACCTGGGGCCTGAGCCTCGGCATGCAGCAGGTGTTCCGCTCGACCTTCGGGCCGAAGGAAGTGAGCCCGGCGCTGCCCGACTGGCTGATGGGTTCGTGGGAGCCCACGCCGGGCCTCGACATTCCGGTGAGCGGCATGTTCGTGATGGGCCTCGCGCTGCTGATGACGGGCGGCCTGCTGCTCATGCTCTATCGCTCGCGCTGGGGCTTGCGCGTGCGCGCCACGGTCGCGAACCGGCCGATGGCGAACGCCGCGGGCATCAACACGCGGCGCACCGACCGCATGACCTTCGCGATTGGCTGCGGTATCGCGGGCGTGGCGGGCGCGGCCTTCACGGCGATCGGCTCGACAGGACCGACGAGCGGCTCGCTCTATATCGTCGATTCGTTTCTCGTCGTGACCTTCGGCGGCGCGGCGAGTCTGCTCGGCACGGTGGCGTCGGCGTTCGGCATCGCGCAGATGCAGTCGATCAGCGAGTTCTTTCTCTCGGGCTCGATTGCGCGCGTGCTCACGCTGCTGACCGTCGTGGTGATTCTGATGCTGCGTCCGCAGGGTCTGTTCGCCTCGAAGGTGCGGCGCGTGTAAGCACACGCCGTTGCACAAGCCTCATTCACAGCTTCATTCGACTGGAGAGATGGACATGGAACCCATCCAACCCACGGCGGGCGGCGTATCCCCGCGATCCGGCCGCGACGCGCCGCCGGCCGGCTGGCGCGCGCGCCTCGCGTGGCTCGACGTTTCGGGCTATGGCGGCATCGTGCTGCTCGCCCTGGTGATCGTGGTCGTGTTTCCGCTCGCGCTCGACACGTTCCGCCTGAACCTGATGGGCAAGTACCTGACCTACGCGTTCGTGGCGATCGGCCTCGTGATCGCGTGGGGTTACGGCGGCGTGCTCAGTCTCGGCCAGGGCGTGTTCTTCGGCCTCGGCGGCTATGCGATGGCGATGTTTCTGAAGCTCGAAGCGTCCGATCCGGCCGCCACGCACACGCAGACCACGCCCGGCATTCCCGACTTCATGGACTGGAACCAGCTCACCGCGCTGCCCGCATGGTGGAAGCCGTTTCACTACTTGCCGTTCTCGATACTCGCGGTGCTCGTCGTGCCCACCGCGCTCGCCTTCGTGATCGGTTACGCGATGTTCAAGCGGCGCGTGGGCGGTGTGTACTTCGCGATCATCACGCAGGCCGTCGCGCTGATTCTCTCGGTGCTCATCATCGGCCAGCAAGGCTATACGGGCGGCGTGAACGGCATCACCGATCTGCGCACGCTGCTCGGCTGGGACATCCGCACCGATCACGCGAAGCTGATCCTGTACTTCGTGAACGCGGCGCTGCTGATCGGCGCGCTGCTCGCCTGCCGCTGGGTTCAGCGCAGCAAGCTCGGCACGCTGCTGCTCGCGATGCGCGACAAGGAAGACCGCGTGCGCTTCTCGGGCTACGACGTCGCCATGTTCAAGGTGTTCGCGTTCTGTCTCGCGGCGATGCTGGCGGCCATCGGCGGCGCGATGTTCACGTTGCAGGTGGGTTTCATGTCGCCGTCGTTCGTCGGCATCGTGCCGTCGATCGAAATGGTGATCTACGCGGCCATCGGCGGGCGCATGTCGCTGGTCGGCGCGGTGTACGGCGCGATTCTCGTCAATCTCGGCAAGAGCTGGTTCTCGGAGAGCTTTCCGAACCTCTGGCTCTATCTGATGGCGGCGATGTTCATCGGCGTGGTGATGGTGTTTCCGAACGGGCTGGCAGGCCTCTACGACGAGCATGTGCGTCCGCGCGTGCGGCGGCTGCTCGGCGCGGCGAACAAGGAGGCGTGAAGCATGAGCAATACCGACTTTCTGCTCGCGATCGAAGACCTGACCGTGTCGTTCGACGGCTTCAAGGCGATCGATTCGCTCAATCTCTATCTCGAACGCGGCGAGCTGCGCGTGGTGATCGGACCGAACGGCGCGGGCAAGACCACGCTGCTCGATCTCATCTGCGGCAAGACGAAGGAAACGGCGGGCAGCATCAAGTTCCGCAATGAGGAAATCACCAATCTCGCGGAATTCCGCCGTGTGCGTAAAGGCATCGGCCGCAAGTTTCAGACGCCGTCGATCTACGAAAACCTGAGCGTCGCGCAGAACCTCGAAGTGTCGTTTCCGCGCGGACGCAGCGTGTTCGGCGCGCTCGCCTATCGCGAAGACGCCGAAGTGGCCGACCGCGTGCGCGACGTGGCCGACGAAATCGGCCTGTCTGCATCGCTCGATCTGGAAGCGGGGCTGCTTTCGCACGGCCAGAAACAGTGGCTCGAAATCGGCATGCTGCTTATGCAGGATCCCGAACTATTGATGCTCGATGAACCGATCGCGGGCATGAGCGTGCGCGAGCGCGAACTGACCGCCGATCTGCTCGATCGCATCTGCCGCAATCGCTCGATGATCGTGATCGAGCACGACATGGCCTTTGTCGAGCGCATCGCGCACAAGGTCACGGTCATGCATCAGGGAAAGATTCTCGCGGAAGGGCCGATGGCGCAGGTGCAGGCCGATCCGCGCGTGATCGACGTTTATCTGGGCCACTGATTCGGCCACCGATTCGGACACTGAGCCCGACACCGAACGACAACACGGAGAACACATCATGCTGGAAGTCGACGATCTCGTCGTCAGCTACGGCCAGAGCGAAGTGCTGCACGGCATCGGCTTTTCCGTCGCCGAAGGCGAAAGCGTGGCCGTGATGGGCCGCAACGGCATGGGCAAGACGACGCTGTTCAAGGCGCTGATCGGCATGCTGCCCGCCAATCGCGGCACGGTGCGCGTGGGCGGAGCCGATGTCTCGAAGGACGAGAGCTATCGCCGCGTCGCGAACGGCATCGGCTACGTGCCGCAAGGACGGCAGATTTTCGCCTCGCTGACCGTCGAGGAAAACATTCAGACGGGCCTCGAAAACGCGCAGAGCCAGCGCGTGCCCGACGAACTTTACGCGCTGTTTCCCGTGCTGTTCGACATGCGAAAGCGCAAGGGCGGCAATCTCTCGGGCGGTCAGCAACAGCAACTCGCGATTGCGCGCGCGCTCGCGACCGACCCGAAAGTGCTGCTGCTCGACGAGCCGACCGAAGGCATTCAGCCGTCCGTCATCAAGGACATTGCCAAGGCGCTCAACCAGATCCGCACGAGCCGCAATATCGCCATCGTCGTTTCGGAGCAGGTGTTGAGTTTCGCGCTCGACGTGGCCGACCGCCTGTTCGTGATCGAAGGCGGGCGCTTCGTGCACCAAAGCACGCGCGATGCGGGCGACACCGACCGCATCCGCGAATACCTCTCCGTTTGAGCGCGGCGCGGCGTTCGCGCGCCGCGCCGTATGTCAATCCGCGAACCCAGGAGCGAACGCAATGCCCGAGACTCTCATCAAGGTCGATCTGAACCAGTCGGCCTACGAAAACGAACAGGTGCACAACCGCTGGCACCCCGACATTCCGATGGCCTGCTGGGTGAAGCCCGGCGACGACTTCATCCTCGAAACCTACGACTGGACCGGCGGCTTCATCAAGAACGACGACAGCGCCGACGACGTGCGCGACATCGACCTGTCGATCGTGCACTTTCTCTCCGGCCCGGTGGGCGTGCACGGCGCGGAGCCCGGCGACCTGCTCGTGGTGGACCTGCTCGACATCGGCGCGAAAGCCGATAGCCAGTGGGGTTTCAACGGCTTCTTTTCGAAGACGAATGGCGGCGGCTTTCTCACCGATCATTTCCCCAGCGCGCAAAAGTCGATCTGGGATTTTCACGGCGTCTATACGAGTTCGCGCCATATTCCGGGCGTGAATTTCGCGGGCCTGATTCATCCGGGCCTGATCGGCTGCCTGCCCGATCCGAAACTGCTCGAAACCTGGAACGCGCGCGAAACCGGCCTGATCGCCACCGATCCCGACCGCGTGCCGCCGCTCGCGAATCCGCCGTTCGCGGCCACCGCGCACATGGGTAAGCTCGCGGGCGAGGCGCGCGACAAAGCCGCCGCGCAAGGCGCGCGCACGGTGCCGCCGCGCGAGCATGGCGGCAATTGCGATATCAAGGATCTGTCGCGCGGATCGAAGGTGTTTTTCCCCGTCTACGTGGATGGCGCGGGCCTCTCGGTCGGCGATTTGCACTTCAGTCAGGGCGATGGCGAGATCACGTTCTGCGGCGCGATTGAAATGGCGGGCTGGGTGCATATGCGCGTGAACGTCATCAAGGGCGGCATGGCGAAATACGGCATTCGCAATCCCGTGTTCCAGCCGAGCCCGATCACGCCCAACTACAACGATTACCTCATTTTTGAAGGCATTTCCGTCGATGAGCAGGGCGGCCAGCATTATCTCGACGTGACCACCGCGTATCGCCAGGCGTGTCTGAATGCCATCGAATATCTGAAGAAGTTCGGCTATTCAGGTGCGCAGGCGTATTCGCTGCTGGGCTGTGCGCCGGTGCAAGGGCATATCAGCGGCGTGGTCGATATTCCGAATGCGTGCGCGACCTTGTGGCTGCCCACGCAGATCTTCGACTTCGACATTCGTCCGAACGCCGATGGTCCGATCCAGCACATCCAGGGCGGCGTGGATCTGCCGTGTTCGCCGGATCTCGTGAAGGCGTGAGCCTGCATTCAGGCCGACGTTTTTAAAAGGAAGCTGTCATGCCGATCTACGACTTCGAGTGCGCGAGTTGCGGGCCGTTCTCCGTCATGCGCCGCATCGCGGACCGCGAAAAGCCGTGCCGTTGTCCGGACTGCGGCGCGGAAGGCGGACGCGTGATCAGCGCGCCCTCGCTCGCGCTGATGGCGGGCACGCGCCGCGCGGCGCACGCGACCAACGAGCGTGCCGCGCACGCGCCGCGTCAGTCCGGCGACGGACCGCCGCTGCGTCATCGCGCGGGTTGCAGCTGCTGTTCGGGCGGCGCGGCGAAGCTCGCGGGCGCGGCGTCGGACGGACTCAAGCGGCCGGCGGGACGGCCCTGGATGATCAGCCACTGAGGTGCGCCGCGCGCGAGTCCGCGACTCAACGTCAACGGACTTCGCGCGCGGCATCAACGCATTCAACGAGGAAGCGTCATGCGACATGGTGATATTTCGAGCAGCCGCGATTGTGTGGGCGTCGCGGTGGTCAACTACAAGATGCCGCGTCTGCACACGAAGGCGGAGGTGCTCGACAACGCGCGCCGTATCGCCGACATGGTGGTCGGCATGAAGCAGGGTTTGCCGGGCATGGATCTCGTGGTGTTCCCCGAGTATTCCACGCACGGCATCATGTACGACCGCCAGGAGATGTTCGACACGGCGTCCACGATTCCCGGCGAAGAGACGGATATTTTCGCGGCGGCGTGCCGCAAGGCGAATGTGTGGGGCGTGTTCTCGATCACGGGCGAGCGCCACGAGGAACATCCGCGCAAGGTGCCGTACAACACGCTCGTGCTGATCGACAATCGCGGCGAGATCGTGCAGAAGTATCGCAAGATCATGCCGTGGACGCCCATCGAAGGCTGGTATCCGGGCGACCGCACCTATGTGACGGATGGGCCGAAGGGCCTGAAAATCAGCCTGATTATCTGCGACGACGGCAATTATCCCGAGATCTGGCGCGACTGCGCGA
This sequence comes from Paraburkholderia tropica, assembly GCF_914484835.1. GTDB lineage: Bacteria > Pseudomonadota > Gammaproteobacteria > Burkholderiales > Burkholderiaceae > Paraburkholderia > Paraburkholderia tropica_A. Next base: position 40,490 of record NZ_CAJZAR010000062.1, on the reverse strand, counting down.
TGAACGGCGCGGAGCTGATCGTGCGCTGCCAGGGCTATATGTATCCGGCGAAAGAGCAGCAGGTGATGGTCGCGAAGGCGATGGCGTGGATGAACAACACCTACGTGGCGGTCGCGAACGCCACGGGCTGGGACGGCGTGTATTCGTACTTCGGCCACTCGGCGATCGTGGGTTTCGACGGGCGCACGCTCGGCGAATGCGGCGAAGAGGAAATGGGCGTGCAATACGCGGAACTGTCGCTCGGCATGATTCGCGACGCGCGGCGCAACATGCAGTCGCAGAACCATCTGTACAAGTTGCTGCATCGCGGCTATACCGGCACCATTAATTCCGGCGATGGCGTGAACGGCGTGGCGGCTTGCCCGTTCGGTTTCTATCGCGACTGGGTGACGGACCCCGAGGCGATGCGTCAGCGCGTCGAAGCGCTTACGCGCAGCACGCCCGGCACGGCGGAGTGTCCGATCGAGGGGATTCCGCACGAAGAGTGAGTGTTGTCTACGACGCGCGTTGTTCGCGCGCTGTTCGCGCATTGTTCATAAAATGCGGCCACTCCATTCGGCGGCAGGGCCTTTTTCGCGCCCGGCGCAACCTCTACATTGTGGTGCAGCACCGACGCAAACCGCAGCGCGGCAAGCGGACGGTTCAACCCACATTGGAGGTTTGTCATGGCCAGGCTCGAAGGGAAAGTGGCGCTCGTCACGGGCGCATCGAAGGGAATCGGCGCGGCGATCGCCCGCGCGCTCGCGAAAGAGGGCGCGGCGGTCGTGGTGACGTATGCGAGCAGCAAGTCGGGCGCGCTGGCGGTCGTCGAGCAGATCCAGGCAGCGGGCGGCAAGGCGACGGCGGTGGGCGGCGACGTCTCGCAGCCCGCCGACGCCGCGAAGCTCGTGCAAACGGCCATCGACTCGTTCGGCCGCCTCGATATCGTCGTGAACAATTCGGGCGTGTACGCGTTCTCGCCGGTCGAGGACATCACCGCCGAGGAGTTCCATCGCCAGTTCGACACCAACGTGCTCGGGCCGCTACTCGTCACGCAGGCGGCCGTGAAGCATCTGGGCGAAGGCGCGAGCATCATCAATATCAGTTCGGGCGTCACGCGCATCACGCCGCCCGCGAGCGCGATTTACACCGGCACCAAGGGCGCGCTCGACGCTATCACGAACGTATTGGCGCTGGAGCTTGCCTCGCGCAAGATCCGCGTGAACTCGATCAACCCCGGCTACGTGGAAACCGAAGGCACGCATAGCGCGGGCATCACCGGCTCGGACATGGCCGCGGACTTCATCGCGAAGACGCCGCTGGGCCGTGCGGGCCAGCCCGAAGATATCGCCGATGTCGCGGTGTTCCTCGCTTCCGACGAAGCGCGCTGGCTGACCGGCGAGCATCTGCTGGCGGCGGGCGGCTTCCGTTGATCGTTCGTTGATCGGCTGCTGATCGATCATTGCGGCAGCATCGAAGCGCCGCCTGCGTTCGCGCAGGCGGCGCTCGCATTTTGATTTCGCTAGTCTTGCTTTCTGAGCGCGGCTGTTTTTTTCGAAGCGCGCCTCATCGTTGCACGCCCCACAAAAAACGCACCATCGCACGGCGTCCGCACGCCCGTCTGGTGCGTTTCACGCTCGCGGACCCGCATTAACGCACCATCATCGAGCAGGTGAAATCCCGATTGCGCGGGAATTATTTTTTCACTTGCGCCATGGCTTTTTGACTGTGCACTATGTGTTGTGCACAGCACAAACGTACGCCACGTACCGATGAGGATGTCCATGAGTGTTTCAGCCCTTGCAACCCCTCCCATCGATCCGACGCACGCGTCGGGTACGGACCGCCTGAAGGTCCAGCAGCTCAGTCATGCATTTCGGACTGCCGACGGTGTCGACGTGCCGATCTTCGAACGGCTCGACTTCAGCGTGCGCAGCGGCGAGATCGTGTCGATCGTCGGCCGCAGCGGCGCGGGCAAGAGCACGCTGTTCAATCTCGTTTCCGGGCTCATCAAGCCGCAGTCGGGGCAGATCAGCGCGGGCAAGCGCGACGACGGCAGCGCCGGCCGCATCGCGTACATGCTGCAAAAAGACCTGCTGATGCCGTGGCGAACGGTGCTGCAAAACGCCGTGCTCGGCATCGAGCTGTATCGCAAGGTCAAGCCCGCCGACATCGAGCGCGCGCGCCAGATGCTCGCCCGTTACGGCCTGGGCGCGGTGGCCGATGCGTATCCGCATTCGCTCTCGGGCGGCATGCGCCAGCGCGTGGCGCTCACGCGCACGCTGCTCGTCGATCCCACGCTGGTGCTGCTCGACGAGCCGTTTTCCGCGCTCGACTATGAAACGCGCCTCGCGCTGGAGGACGACGTGATGGCGCTGCGCGAGCAGAGCGGCACGAGCGTCGTGCTCGTCACGCACGATATCGAGGAAGCGATCGCGATGAGCGACCGCGTGATTCTGCTCGGCGGCCGCCCGGCGCGCATCGAAGACGACATCGACGTGCGCCTGACCACGCACGGTCCGCGCACGGCGGTCTCGGCGCGCGAGGCGCCCGAGTTCCGCACCTTCCATTCGCGCGTCTGGAACGGACTGCGCAGCCATACCATCCAGCACGCGGGAGCCACGGCATGAGCGATATTGCGATCTCCACCAACGCGCCCGCGCGGCGGCGCGCGAAGCCGCGCCGCGCGGCGAAACTCGGCACCACGGGCGCGGTCGCGCTCATCGTCGTGGCGCTGATCGCGCTGTGGCAAGTGGCGGTCACGGCGGGCTGGATCAACGGCAAGCTGCTCGGCTCGCCCGCGGGCATCTGGCAGGCCGCGCAACAAGGCCTGAACGGCGGCACGCTGATACCCGACACGCTGGTCACGCTCTACGAAACCGTCGTGGGTCTCGTGGTGGGCAGCGGCCTCGGTATCGGCCTCGGCCTGCTGCTCTGGTTCGTGCCGCGCGTGTCCGGTGTCGCCGAAGGATTGTCAGTGATCCTGAACAGTATTCCGAAGATCGCGCTCGGACCGCTGATCGTCATCTGGTTCGGCTCGGACATGACGTCGAAAGTGTGGCTCGCAGGCATCTCCACCTTCGCCGTCGCGATGATTTCCTCGTGCGCCGCCGCACGCGAAGTCGACAAGGATCTGCTCAACCTGTTCCGCTCGTTCAACGCGAAGCCGTGGATGATCTTCACGAAGCTGATCGTGCCGGGCGCGCTGCCGTGGGTGTTTTCGACGCTGCGCGTGAACATCGGCTTCGCGCTGATCGGCGCGGTAGTGGGCGAGTACATCGCGTCGCAGGCGGGACTCGGGCATGAAGTATTCGTCGCCGGATCGCTGTTCGATCTGAATACGGTGTGGCTCGGCATTATCGTGCTCACGCTGATGGCGACGCTGTTGGGCTGGATCGTTCAATTCACGGAAGCAAAGGTCATTTCATGGAAGTCAACACGATGAAACGAGTAAGCGCGATGGCCATTGCGGCCGCGGTCACGGGGTTGAGCGTTCAGGTTTCCGTGCAGGCGGCGGAGCCGGTCACGGTGTATCAGGCATTTCAGTCGATTCAGTATTTGCCGCTTTACGTGGCGATCGACAAGGGCATCTTCGCGAAGAACGGTCTCGACGTGAAGAAGGTCACGGCGGGCAGCGGCGCGGCGGGTGTGGCGGCGGTGATCGGCGGCCATGCGGACTTCTCGCTGCAGGATCCGATGACGGCCGTGCTCGCGAACCTCAAGGGCGCGAACGTGATGGCCGTCGCGAACGTGGTGGCGGGCGTGCCGGTGTGGGTGATCGCGCCGCCCGACGCGGGCGTGCATCAGCCCGCCGATATGTCGAGCAAGAGCGTGGCCACGGCGCTGCCGCCTTCGACCAGCACGTATCTGCTGCAACGTCTGATCAAGGATCAGAAGATCGAGAAGGTGTCGCTGAACACGGTGCAACTGGGCACCGAACTCGCGCCGGTGAGCGCGGGCCGCAGCCAGGCGGCGGCGGTCTACGAACCGCAGGCGGACACCGGCATCGCGCAGGGCTACAAGGTCGTGTACGGCTTCCCGAAGGCCTATCCGGGCGGCTATGCGTTCTCGACCATCAACACGGCGGCCTCGACCATCAAGGACAAGCCGCAGATGGTGGCGGCGTTCGTGAAGTCGATCGGCGAGGCCGAGGCGCTGATTCATCAATCGCCGGACACGGCCAAGGCAGTCGCGAAGACGGAGTTTCCCTCGCTCGATGCGAAGATCGTCGAAGCGGCGGTGGGCCGCCTGATCGATCAGAACATTTACGCGCCCACGCCTGAGATTTCCGAGCAGGCGTTTCGCAATGCGCTTGATTTGCAGGAGTCGATCGGCAATATCAAGCCTGGCAGCGTGAGCTATGCGAGTGCCGTCGACAATTCGTTTGCCGCGACCGCCGCGAAGAAGTAAGCGCCGGGACGCCCGTTATCGCGTCGGCGCACTGCGCCGACGCATCGAAGGGAAGGACAGGATGAACGAAGCCAAACCGTCGTTCGTGACGGCGCTGATCGCGCAGCGCGGCAATCGGGCCGCGAGCCGCGCGCGGCTCGACGAGGCCGTGGCGCGCGCCGAGGCGCTCGAATCGCTGCATGTTTTCACGCATCGCCCGCAGGCCTATGTCGAGCCCGATGCGTGCGCGCCGCTCGCGGGTCTGCCCGTCGGCGTGAAGGATCTGATCGATACCGTCGATATGCCGACGTGCTACGGCTCGCCGATCTGGCGCGGCCATCGTCCGCAAGCCGACGCGCCCATCGTCGCGCAATTGCGCGAACTCGGCGCGCTGGTGTTCGGCAAGACGGTGACGACCGAATTCGCCTGGCGTCAGCCGGGACCGACCGTGAATCCGTGGCGACGCGACCATACGCCGGGCGGATCGTCGAGCGGATCGGCGGCGGCCGTGGGCGCGGGCATCGTGCCGCTCGCGCTCGGTACGCAGACGGTCGGATCGGTGATTCGCCCCGCCGCGTATTGCGGCGTGGTGGGCTACAAGCCGAGTTACGGCACGATCTCGCGCGAGGGCGTGCATGCGCTCGCGGCGTCGCTCGATCACATCGGTTTCTTCGCGCGCGATGTGGAAGTGGCGGCGCTCGCGCACGCGCTGTTCGTGGCGCAGCGCGTGGACGCGGTCGATAGCGTCGATGCCTGGCGCGCATGGTTCGCGCCGCTGGCCGCGCCGCCGCGTCTGGGCGTCGTGCGCACGCCGTTCGACGCGCGTTTGCAGGACATGCAGAGAGTGAATTTCGACGCCGCGCTTGGGCAGTTGCGCGCGGCGGGCGCGGAGATCGTCGAGATCGAACTCGAGGCGGATCTCGAACAGATCGTCGATGCCTTGCAGGTGATTCTGCGCGTGGAAGCGTGGCACGCGGTCGGCCCCGAAGCGCGCGCGCATCGCGAGAAGTTGAGCGCGCATATGCGCGCGCTCGTCGACGAAGGCGCGGCGATGCCCGAGGCGCGTTATCAGGCGGCGCTCGCGTTGCAGGCGCAACTTCGCGCGCGCACGGCGGACCTGCTCGCGGGCTGCGATGCGCTCGTGAGCGTGCCCGCGACCGGCGTCGCGCCGCAAGGACTCGACGATACCGGCGACCCCACGTTCTGCGCGCCGTGGAGCCTGCTCGGCATGCCTGCCGTGACGGTGCCTTCGGGTTGGACCGATGCCGGTTTGCCGCTGGGCTTCCAGACCATCGGCGCATTCGGCGAGGACCTTGCGACGCTGCGCGTGGCCGCGTGGATCGAGCAGGTGATCGGCGCGCGGCGCGAGCTTGAGCTTGCGTCGGCGAGCACCGAGGCGCTCGCATAACGTCCACGCAAACACGAAGCGACCAGCAGCGACCAGCAAGCGACCAGAGCGACCAGGGAGACAGCATGGGCAAGCCGTATCGCACGATTCAGGAATACGTACTCGGCACGCTGCGCGCGGAGATTTTGCAGGGCGTCTACAAGGCGGGCACGCGCATGCGCCAGGAAGAAGTGGCGAAGCGGCTCGGCGTGAGCACGACGCCCGTGCGCGAGGCGTTTCGCGATCTGCGCGCCGAAGGGCTGGTGGCGATCGATCCGAACAAGGGCGTGGAAGTGCGCGGCCTCACCGCCGACGATGTGAGCGAGATCTACGAATTGCGCATGATGCTCGAACCGATGCTCGCGGCGCGCGCGTGTCTGCATGCGAGCGCCGCGCAACTCGACGCGGCGCAGGCGAGCCACGACGCCATGAGCGAGGCCGCGCCGAGTTCCGAGCAATGGGCCTTGCTCAACGAGGATTTCCATCAGCATCTGATGCAGTGCGAGGCGCACACGAGGTTGTTCGAAGTCGTGCGCGGGCTCTCGCTGCTCGCGCGTCCGTATGTGTCGCTGTCGATGTACGTGCAGCCGGATATCATGGCGAGCAACAACGACGAGCACGCGCAACTGCTCGCTGCCTGGCGCGCGCGCGACGCCGCTGCCGTGGAAGATCAGACGCGCGTGCATTTGCTCAACACGCGCGATGCGATCGTCGCCTGCGTCGATCAATCGACGCGCGCACTGGCGGCTTGATGAAAGGATTCGAATGTCTGTGGCACTGGCTGATTTATCCGCCGTCGAGGCGCGCCGTCTGATCGGCGACGGCGAGCTGTCTCCGGTTGAACTGCTCGATGCGTGTCTCGCGCGCATCGAATCGATCGAACCTGCCGTCAACGCGCTCGCGGCCACCGCGTTCGAACGCGCACGCGACGAAGCGCGACGCGCGGAACAGGCACTCGCTCGCGGCGAACCGCTGGGCGTGCTGCACGGTCTGCCTATCGGCGTGAAGGATCTCGAAGAGACGGGCGGCTTGCTGACCACGTATGGTTCGCCGATGTATCGCGATCACGTGCCTGCGAGCGACAACGCGTTCGTCGCCCGTTTGCGCGCGGCGGGCGCCATCGTCGCCGCCAAGACCAACGTGCCGGAAATGGGCGCGGGCGCGAATACGCGCAACGCGGTCTGGGGCGCCACGGGCAATCCGTTCGATACGCGGCTGAATGCGGGCGGCTCGTCGGGCGGCTCGGCCGTGGCGCTTGCGACCGGCATGCTGCCGCTCGCCACCGGCTCGGACCTCGGCGGCTCGCTGCGCATTCCGGCCGCGCTGTGCGGCGTGGTGGGCTTTCGCGCCTCGCCGGGCCTCGTGCCGTCCGAACGCCGCGTGCTCGGCTGGGCGCCCAACTGGGTGAGCGGGCCGATGGCGCGCAACGTGGCCGACGTGCGCCTGCAACTGGCCGCCGTGGCCGGTCATGCGAGCGCCGATCCGCTGAGCTATCCCGCGTCGCTCGACGCCTTCGCGCGCGAACCGCGTCTCGATCCTTCGACGCTGCGCATCGGCTATACCGAGGATTTCGGCGCGTGCGCCGTCGACGCTTCGATCCGCGCCACGTTCCGCGCGAAGATTGAGCGGCTTTCCCGCATCGTCGGGCAGTGCGAGCCGATCGACTTCGATTTGCGCGAAGCGCATCGCGTGTTCGATGTGGTGCGCGCGCAGGAATTCGTCGCGAGCCTGCGCGAGACCTACGAGCGCGATCCTTCGCTGCTCGGCGCGAATACGCGCGCGAACTACGAAATGGGCGGGGCGCTCACGCTCGCCGATGTGGCGCGTGCAGACACGCAGCGCACGGCGCTGTATCGGAAATTTCAGGCCCATTTCGCACGCTACGACGTGATCGTTTCGCCGGTCTCGCCGGTCACGCCGTTTGCGTGGACGACCTCGTATTGCGATTCGATCGACGGCACGCCGCTCGAAAATTATTATCGCTGGGTCGCGCTCACCTATATCGTCACGGTGCTGACGAATCCGTCGATGTCGCTGCCTTGCGGTGTCGATCACGCGGGCATGCCGTTCGGTTTGCAGTTGATCGGGCCGATGCGTGGCGACGCGCGTCTGCTCGACGCGGCGCAGGCGCTTGAAGCCGCGTTCGCGCGCGAGGCGGCGATGGCGCGGCCCGTGCCGGATCTGGCGGCTTTGCGCGACGCGCCCGCTGAAGCGCGCGCCGCGCTGCGTTCGATCGTGACCGATCCGCCTTCATTGCAGCACGCGTGAATCAGCCTTTGAATTCGACCGACACGAACACCTTGCGGCACGGCTCGACCACTTCCCACGTCCCCTGAAAACCGGCGGGAATCAGGAAGCGGTCGCCCGCGCGCACGGTTTTTTCCGCGCCCGATTCATCGCGCAGCACTGAAACGCCTTCGAGAATTTCGCAATACTCGTTCTCCGTGAAATTCACGCGCCAGAGACCGCGCTCGCTGGCCCAGATGCCCGTCGACAATTGTCCGCACGGGCTCGTGAAATGCATGTCGGCGGATTGACGCGGATGGCCGGCAAGCACGGCTTCGGGCTTCGGCTCCCATTCGAGCGTTTCTTTTGCGGGTTGCGAGTAATCGACGATATCCAGAATGCGCATGATGTTGGCAATAAAAAAGTAAGAGGAAACAACCGGCACGCGGCGGCAATTCACGCCGTTACGTGCCCGATTTCAATTGCGCCCACAGGCGGTTTTGCAGCCGCATGATCGCCGCCGGTTGCGGACGCATGACGGTCATCTTGTCGATGACTTCGTCGGACGGAAACGTGCTCGCATCTTTCACGATCGCCGTTTGAACCAGCGGATACGACGCGCGATTCGCAGTGGGGTAAAACACTTCGTTGGTGATGCCGGCGCTCGTTTTCGGATCCTCGATGTAGTTGATCCATTTGAGCGCGGCTTCGGGATGCGGCGCGTCTTTCGGAATCGCCATCATGTCGAACCAGAGCAAACCGCCTTCCTGCGGATTCACGAACTGAATCTGATAGTGGCGCTTCGCCTCGATCGCACGCCGCCGCGCAATGCCTGCGTCGCCCGAATAGGCCACGGCGATGCACACGTCGTTATTCGCGAGATCGTTGATATAGCCCGACGAATTGAACTGCGTGATATAGGGCCGAACTTTCTTCAGCACCTCGTAGGCGGCGGTGTAATCGGCGGGATTCGTGCTGTTGGGATTGCGGTGCAGATATTGCAGCACGGCCGGAAAAACATCGGATGCCGAATCGAGAAATGACACGCCGCAGCTTTTGAGTTTCGATAGATTCTCGGGATCGAAAACCAGTGCCCACGAATTGGGCGGCGTCGCGCCGCCGAGCGCTTTTTGCACTTCCTGCGCGTTATACGCGACGCCGTCCGTGCCCCACGCCCACGGCACGCCATATTGATTGCCGGGGTCGGCGTCGCTGACCATTTTCATCAGATGCGGATCGAGATTCGCGAGATTCGGCAATTGCGATTTGTCGAGCTTCTGATAGACGCCCGCCTCGATCTGCCGCGCCATATAGGCCGACGACGGCACGACCACGTCATAACCGGAACTGCCTGCGAGCAGTTTGGCTTGCAGCGTGTCGTCGCTGTCGTAGCTGTCGTAACGTACCTTGATGCCGGTTTGCTTTTCGAACGTGGGCACCGTGTCCTGCGCGATGTAGTCGGACCAGTTGTAGACGTTCACTTGCGCGTCGTCCGCGAGGGCGGGTTGCGTAGCGATGGCGGCGAGCGCGAGCATCGTGGCGGTGCAATGGAGCTTTGCGTGAAGTTTCATCCTGCTTCCCAAGGGTTGGTTCGGAGACGGCATGCGCGTCTTCGCGCCCGGCATCCGCGTGAACGGATGAGGCGTACGTGATGACCGGCATCGCGAGGCGCGCGCGCAGCAAAGCCGCATAACACGGCACAGCGCGGCGCAGCGCGGCATTGCGCGATGCGGCTCGATATCAGGCGAACGGGGAGGACAGCGGGCTAGGGCTTGGGCAGCAGGGAGGCGATTTCATCCTTGCGAACGCCGATGAAATCGCAGCTCATGGCCGAGTGATGGCGGCGCACGGAGCGAATGGAGATGACCGTATCGATCGAGCAATAGCTGCACGGCCGGGCGACGTGGCTGGAGCCTGAAACAATCGCGCTGCGCATGGCGAGAAAGCCGCCACGTCCTCGATCGTACTGTATCAAGGGGCCACGAATTTTCATGATCTAAGGCGCACGGGTCGAAGCACGGGAGCGTCGGACTGTTGAGCGGGATGCCGGTTGAATGCGTGCGTGGCGCGGGGAAAATGCCCATCACCGCGCACGCTTTAACCGGTGGATTCATGGTACCCGCGCCAATAAGCGTGTCAATGGGGATGTGCGCGGGGATGTGCGCGAGGATGTAAGTCGCGATCTACGTTGGCTCGCTGCACGACGAAATGCATCACGTCCGTGCGTCCTTCTTCGAACGCGGCTTCGCAATAGGCGAAATAGAGCGTCCAGATGCGAATGAAGGCGTCGTCGAAACCGAGCGCGCGTATGGCGTCGAGACGGCTTTCGAAGCTTGCACGCCACAAGCGCAAGGTCTGCGCATAATCGCGTCCGAATGCGAAGACAGCGCGCGCATCGAGTTGCGCCTGTTGCGCGGCCTGCACGAATTGCTGCGGACCCGGCAGCATGCCGCCCGGAAAAATCATCTCGCGGATAAAGTCGCTCGACGCGCGATAACGCTCGACATGCGCATCGTCGATGGTGATCGACTGCACGAGCGCGCGCGCGCCCGGTTTCAACAGACGCGAAAGCGTGTCGAAATACACCGGCCACCAGGCTTCGCCCACGGCTTCGAACATTTCGATCGAGACGATGGCATCGTACTGGCCGTCGGCTGTGCGAAGGTCGCGATAGTCGCGCAGATCGATCTCGACAAGATGCGCGAGCTTTGCCGCGCGCACGCGCTCGTTGGCCCACGCGTGCTGTTCCTGCGAGATCGTCAGGCCGCGCACGTGTATGCCTTGCCGCGCGGCATACAGCGCGAAGCCGCCCCAGCCGCAGCCGATTTCGAGCACGCGCATGCCGGGCGCGAGCGCCAGCGTATCGATGATGCGCTGATACTTCGCGCACTGCGCCTGCGCGAGCGGACGGTGTGTGTCGTCGTCGAAACAGGCGCTCGAATAGGTCATCGTTTCATCGAGCCAGCTCGCGTAGAACGCATTGCCCAGATCGTAATGCGCGTGGATATTGCGTCGGCTGCCCGCGCGCGTATTGCGGCGCAGCCGATGGCGCAGCGCGTACCACGCGCGCGCGAGCGGGCCGCCGTGCACGGTCGTGGCGACCGCGTGTTCATTGCGGATCGCGAGCCGCATCAGCGCGGTGAGATCGGGCGCGTCGAGCCATTGCGCGCGCAACGCCTCGGCAAAGCCGATATCGCCCGCGCGCAGGATCGCGCGGCAGGCGCGCCAATCGTGAATACGCAGCGCGGCGGCGGGGGTGTCGCGCGCATCGCCGAATACCTGCTGCGCGCCATCGGGCGTCGTCAGCGTCAGATGGCCGTGACGGATCTTGCGCAGCAAGGCGAGAAAGAGACGGGCCGCAAGCGGCATCGGCGGATGCGCGGCCGTGGGCAGGCGGAGCAGCGTCATGAACGGGCCTCGTGATCGGTGGGGCGCAGCGGCGCGTGAGGTAGGGGCGCGGGCGGATGTTTGCCGAGAAACGGCACGCGTTTGAGCCAGAGGCGCAGCGCCTGCCAGTGAATCCGTAGCACGACGCCGGGCGTGAGGAGCGGCTGGCGCGCGAGCGCGCCAAACGCGCGGCGTGCGTCGAGCGGTTCGGCGCGCATGGCGATGGCCGTGCGCAGCAGCATGCCGAGACCATCGGCGTAGTCGATGGCGGTGACGAGCCGCGCGCCATGCTGGCGCACGCGAAACAGATAGTGGCCTTCGACGCGGCAAAACGGCGAGACGTGAAAGGTCTTGCAGCACTGCAGTTCGGTTGCGTCGCCAATCGGTGCGTGATCGGCGGCACTGAGCAGATAGCCGTGATGCGCGCCGAAGGTGTTGCGCACGTCGGCGTAGAGCGCGCGCAGGCGGCCCGCGCGGTCGTAGCAATACCAGAAGCTCACCGGATTGAACGCGTGGCCGAAAATGCGCGGCAGCGTTTGCAGCCAGATCGCACCATCGGCGGGAATGCCCGCTTCGGCGAGGCGCGCGCGCATCCACGGCGCGAGCGCGCGGCCATCGTGCGGGCCGTAGTCGCGCGCGTCGAGCGAGAACACGCGCCAGCGGTCGATGCCGAACCACCAGCGCCGCAGCGTGTCGAGCCGGTCGAGATCGCAGCAGACCTGAAACAGCGGATACGCGAAGGCATGACGCGCGGGACGCAGGCGTTCGTGCACCACGCGGCCCGTGAGCAGATAGGCCGCGTGGGGTGCGTGTCCAGGCGGCGCTGCATGCGCGAACGGCGGCGCACCCGGCGCGAGATCGGCGCGCGGACTCATGGCTGGCCCCACACCGGCATCACGCCGAAGTCGCGCGCCACGCGCAGCGCCGACTTCAGGCCGTCTTCGTGAAAGCCGTAGCCGGTCCATGCGCCCACGAACCACGTCGCGCGCCGTCCCTGCAAGCCGGGCAGGCGCTGTTGCGCGTCGATGGCCGCGAGATCGAGCAGCGGATGATCGTAGACGTAGCGGCCGAGCACGGCATGCGGGGCGGGTTCGCTCACCGGATTGAGCGTGACCACGACGGGCGTGCGAAACGGCAGCGGCTGCAACTGGTTGATGAGATAGCTCACGCAGACGGGCTGTGTATCATCGGGGTCGTCGTCACCGTTTTCACGCTGCGTCGACGCGCGGCTCAGGTAATTCCACGCCGACCACACGCGGCGGCGGCGCGGCAGCAGCGCCGCGTCGGTGTGCAGCAGCGCGAGGTTGCGTTGATAGCGCACGGCGCCGAGCACGTCGCGTTCGGCGTCGTCGGGATCGGCGAGCAGGGCCAGCGTGGTGGGCGCGTGGCTTGCGAGCACGACGGCGTCGAAGCGTTCCGCGCCCGCGTCATCGGTCGAGATCGTCACGCCCGCACCCGCCGCGTCGCGGCGCACGGCGCGCACGGGCGTGTTCACGCGCACGTCGTCGAGCGTGGCGAGCAGGCGCGTGACGTACTCGCGCGAGCCGCCCGCCACGGTTTGCCACGGCGGCCGGTCGTTCACTTGCAGCAAGGCGTGATTGAGGCAGAAGCGCAGGAAGGTCGCGGCCGGAAAACGCAGCACGTCGCGCGCGGCGCTCGACCAGATCGCGGCGGCCATCGGCAACAGATAGTGATGCTGGAACGGCGCGCCGTATCCGCCCGCCGTCAGCAGTTCGCCCACCGAAAGACGCTCGCGCCGCGCCGCTTCAAGATGACGTTCGGCGGCGGCGTTGAAGCGCAGGATGTCGCGCAGCATGCCGATGAACGTCGGCGAAAACAGGTTGCGGCGCTGTGCGAACACGGTGTTCAGATTCGTGCCCGCCCATTCGAGCGCGCCGCCGTCCACCGACACCGAAAACGACATATCGCTGCGATGAACGCGCACGCCGAGCTCCGCGAACAGCGCCACGAGGTTCGGATAGGTGCGCTCGTTGAACACCAGAAAACCGGTGTCGACGGGATGACGCATGCCGTCGAGCGCGACGTCGACAGTATGCGCGTGGCCGCCCGCCGTCGCGGCCGCCTCGAACAGCGTGACGCGATGGCGGCGCGCGAGCAGCCACGCGCTCGCCAGCCCGGCGATCCCGGCGCCGACGACGGCCACGCGACGGCCCGGCGGCAAGGCGGTGAGGGCGGGTTCCATGTTGTTGTTCTCCCTGATTCGTGCGTTGTCGTCATGGAATCGGTTGCTGTGGGTTGCTGCGGTTTGTAGCGATCAGCAGGCTTCCTTATGTGCAGATACGGACGGCGGCCCCGCGCGGATGCACACCGATGCGCGCGACGCTAGGGCGAAGCAAAACCCGGCTGGCCCAGTTGCGCGGGAAACTGCGGCGCGCGTCGAAAGCGCGTGCTGTCGTAGCCCATCGCGTCGAGGCGCGCGAGCAGTGCCTGGTAGGTCGCGTCGTCCATCTCCGGTTCGCGCGAGAAGATCCAGCCTAGCGACTTGCCCGGATAACCGAGGATCGTCACGCGGTAGTCAGGATCGACGTAGAGCGTGAGCTGCGTGACGTGGATCGGCCAGAACACGCGCACGCGCCAGCGCCCGCCGCCGCTGCCGGGCACGACCGCATCGACGAAGCGGTAATGCTTTTCGGGCGCGTCGAAACCGCCTTTGCGGCCGATGAAGGCGTCGTCGATGCGGCCGTCGGCGCGCAGCGTCCACTCGGCGCGGCTCGCCACGAAACCGCGTTCCGCGAAGTACGGAATGTTGGCGATCACGTACCAGCGGCCCATGTAGCGAGGCAGGTCGACGCTCACCGGTTCGAGCGGCTGGCCGGCGCGCGGATTCGGATTGGGCGGCCCGTTCGTGCAGCCGCCGAGCGCGATGAACAGGACGAGCGACACCGGCGTGAAGCACGCCGCGCGCCGCACGCATCGCCCAAAATCGCGGAGGGAAACCATCGTTCGCACCTCACGCGTTCACGCGGGCCGCGCCGCGCGCTTGCGCAGCAGATAGTGCGCGATGCCCCACTCCTGGCCGCGCGCATAGCCGAACAGTTCGGCCACGGCCAGATAGAACATGCGCCAGCGCTGGAACGCGAGACGCGCGTCGCCGCTCGCGTCGAGCAGCGGCAGCGCCTGACCGCGCGCGGCATCGAGCGCGGCGAGCCACTGGCTCGCGGTGCGCGCGTAATGCGTGCCGTCGATCCACCATTGCCGCGTCACGCGCAGATCGTCCTGAAAACGCAGCAGCAGATGCGCCGAGGGCATCGTGCCGCCGGTGAAGAAATGCCGGGACATCCAGTCGCTGCCGTCGCGCACCTCGAAGTGATAGGCGAGCAGCCGATGCGCGAACAGATGCACGAAGAGATGGCCGTCGTCGTCGAGCCAGCGCGCGATCTTCGCGAGCAGCAGGCCGTAGTGCTTCATGTGCTCGAACATCTCGATCGACAGCACGCGGTCGAAACGCGCTTCGCCGGGCGCGAACTCGAAACTCGCGACATCGCCGGTCACGATGCGCAGATTCGCGAGTCCCAGCTCGTTGGCGCGGCGCTCGATGAACGCGCGCTGCCCGTGCGAATTCGACAGCCCGATGATGCTCGCGCAGGGATAGCGTCGCGCGAGCCAGAGCGTGAGCGCGCCCCAGCCGCAGCCGAGGTCGAGGATGCGCTGACCGTCGGCAAGTCCTGCGCGCGCCGCGTAGAGCGCGAGCATGGCGTCCTCGGCCTGGGCGAGCGTTTCGTCGCCGCGCGGATAGTAGCCGCACGAATACTTCATGCGCGGCCCGAGATGCGCCGCGAAGAACGCGCCCGGAATTTCGTAGTGCTGCGCGTTGGCGGCCTGCGTGTCGATGGCGATCGGGCTCGCTCGCAGTTCGTCGATCAGCGTTTCGAACGCTTCGGCGCGACGCGTGCCGTCGTGCGCGTGTTCGTCGGCGAGACGGCGGCGCAGCAGCGCGCGCATGCCCATGCGGATCAACGCGTCGGGCAGCCAGCCGCGCTCGCACAGGCGGATCGCGAGCGAGGCATCGTAGGGGCTCGACGCGGTCGTCGGCGTGTCGTGCGAATCCTGTAGCGGCGGGACGGTGACGGTCATGGTCGCGGGCTCCTCGAAGGGCGATGGGGGTCGGCGTTGGCATCGGTGTCGGCGTGAGCGTGCCGCGGCGGCCACGGGATGAACGCGTGCGTGGTCGCCATGTACTCGCGATACCCGGCGCGCGTCTCTACAAGCCGCGCTTCGAGCAGCGGCACGCCGGAGAGTTTGAGCAGCAGCCACGCCATCGCGAACGGCGGTACGAGCGTCGCCCAACCCCAGGGCTGGCCGATCGACCAGACCGTGTAGGCGCACCAGTGCAGCGACTCGAAGAAGTAATTCGGATGGCGCGAGTAACGCCACCAGCCGCGCCTGCAAACCTGGCCGCGCTGAGAGGGATCGGCGAGATGGCTGTGCAACTGACGATCGGCGGCGGCTTCGCCCGCGAGCGCCGCAAAGCCGATGCACAAGGCGATGACGATGGCTGGAATCGAGGGTGTGTGCGTCTGCCAGGCGGGCACGAAGAAGGCGATCGACAGCAGCAGCGAGATCACCGCCTGCAGCATGAAGAAGCCGAGCATGCGGCGCGGCGCGTGCCGGCCCCAGCGCGCGCGCAGCGCGGCATAGCGCGGGTCTTCCGGGCCGTGATGATTGCGCCGCCAGAGATGCGCGCCGAGACGCAAGCCCCACACGCCGCCGCCGAACGCGACGGCCACGCGGTTCAGCGGCGCGCCGGGTCCGGCGAGCGCGGCGAAGACGGCAACGGCGCCGAGCGTCAGCGCCCAGACCGGGTCGATCATGCCCGCGTTGCCGGTGCGCAATTGCACGAGCCAGACGATGCCGAACGCGACGACGAGCGCGCCAAACGCGGCAAGAACGGCGGTGGTGATCGGCATGGCGGCTCCGTGAGGAGGCAGATGCCGGGAGATACGGGCGGGCGCGGCGTTCGGATGCAGCGAAATCGTCTCGACCGACGATATCGCCGCGCCGATTCGCGCGAAGCAGGCTTCAGGCCGTGCTGTGCATCGCGCCGGTGGCGACGACCGGGCCGGTCGGCTGGCCCGTCGGCGAGCCGCCGGGCGGCTCGATCGAGACGGCCAGCACGGCGCGCGCGCTGAGCTTCGCGATCACGCTGGCGGGCAGGTTCATATGCGCGGGCGCATCGGGCGGGAACACGCCGAGCGCGACCGGCTTTTCGCCGGGCGGGATCAGCCAGAGTTCGGTGGCGCGGCCGGCGGGCACGGTCGGCTTCACGGCGGGCACGACGACCATTTCGCTGCGGCGCAGATCGACGGTGGCGGTCCAGTGGGCGATGCCGTCGGGGCGCGCGATCGTCGCGACCATATAGGCGCCGCCGGGCGCGACGGCCACCGGCGCCGGGCCTGCCGCCTCGCGTATCTCGCGCAGCACGATCACGTTGACCAGCGCGAGCGCGAGCGTCGCGACGCTCGCGCCGACGCCCACGAAGCGCCAGACACGCAAGCTGTTCCACCACGGGCCCGCGCTTTGCGGCGGCGTGATCCGCGGCGGCAGGAAGCCGAGATCGCGCTCGATGCGGGTCCACACGCGCGCGGGCACGGCCAGCGGACGCAGCTCCTCGGCGAGCGGCGCAAGGCGGCGCTGCCAGCGTTCGATGGCGGCGAGCAGGACGGGATCGGTTTCGGCGGCGAGTTCGAGCGCGCGCCGCTCGTTCGCGTCGAGCACGCCGAGCGCGTATTCGGCGCCGCGCAGGTCGGGATCGGGATTGTGATCGGCGGGCGTGCTCATGCTTCAAGACACGATTTGAGTTGCATGAGGCTGCGCCGGATCCAGCTTTTCAGCGTGCCGAGCGGCACGCTCAGACGCTCCGCCAGTTCGCTATACGTCGCGCCGCTGAAAAACGCCTCGCGAACCGCGCCGCGCTGCGTGGGCTCCAGTTGCCCCATGCAGCGTTCGAGCCGCTGGCGTTCTTCGCTGGCTTCGGCGTGGGCGGCGGGCGTGGGATCGTCGTCGGCGATGGCGTGCGCGACGGCGTCGTCGAGCGGACTTTCGCGATGCTGGCGCAGGCGGTCGATCGCGCGGTTGCGCGCGAGCGTCACGAGCCAGGTCATCGCACCGCCGCGTGCGGCGTCGAACGTATCGGCGCGCCGCCATGCGGTCGTGAAGACATCCTGGAGCAGATCCTCGGCTTCGGCGCGGTCGTGGACCATGCGCACGAGCACGGCGAAGACATGGCCGGAGGCGAGCCGGTAAAGCTCGGCGAAGGCGCGCTGCTCGCCTCGCGCCGTGGCGTCGAGCAACTGGTTCAGACGCGCGCGCCGCGCCGCGTCGAACGCCTCGGCGCGTGCGGATGGCGAGGCTGCGTTGTCGTCGATGCCGCCGGACGGATCACTCATGCGAGGAGGGCGCGTTGGCGCACCCGCTGGAGGACATGGGCCCGAATATAGCATCGACGGCCCGAGGCGCGGCGGCGGGCGGCGCGGATAACATGCGATGCGGAAGGCGGCTGGCGTCATGAGCGTGAAGCGAAGCGTTTCACGATATACGGATGCGCTCGCGCGGCGGACGCGCATCGGCGCGCGGATTTCCCCGCGTTCGCGCAGGCGGCGGCGCGAATGGATCCGCATGGCTTCGATCGGCGCGTTTTCAGGCGAGACGTGCGATACGATAGGCATCGCGAATCGGGGCGCCATGCGTTGCCGCGCGGGTTTTTAAATAGCTTTTAAACAGTTTTCGATTGCCTTTCGCGATCTGGCGTAACACGTCGTTTTCCCTGATCGCTTTTTTCCTCTGATTATTATCGCCGCCAGAATCCGTTCCCATGCCCAGCGCTTTCGCTCTATTGGCGATCCTGATCGTTTCGTGCCTGATGAGCGTGGCCGTGCTGGGTTCGCTCGTGCGCACGGCGGTGCCGGGCGTGGGCCGCTGGTGCGTGGGTTATGCGCTGCTCGGCGCGGCGGCGACGTGGATTCTGATCGTGGGCGCGAAGGCCGGCGCGATCACGATCGTGGGCGTGAGTTCGCTGACGCTGGGCGCGGTGCTCGTGCTCTTGCAGGGCACGCGGCAGTTCTTCGATGTGCCGCCTGTGCGCCGCGACGAATGCGTGGCGCTCATCGTGGCGGTGGCCGCGCTGCTGTACTTCACGTGCGTCTCGCCCAGCGCGACCGCGCGCGGCGTGATCGTCTCGCTCGGCTTCGTCTATGGGCGCATCGTGGTGGGCGTCATCGCGCTGCGCCATGCCTCGCGTGACGGCGCGATCTACGCTTGCCGTCTGATCGCGGCGGCGGCGTGGCTCGGCGCGCTGGTTTATCTCGCGCGTATCTTCGCGATCGTGCTGGGGCTAGCACCGACGCTGACGTTTCTGCAACCGTCGCCCTGGAATGTCGCGCTGCTCGGACTCGCGATCGTCTCGTTGCCTTGCATGTCGACGGGCATGGTAATGCTCGCGCACGAACGCATTCTGCGCAGAATGGAAAAGCTTGCCACCATCGACGAATTGACGGGCGCGCTCACGCGCCGCGCATTCATGGAAAGGGCGCAGGCGTTGCTCGCGCACCGACGCGCGAGCGGCGGCACGATGGCGATCGCCATTCTCGACATCGACAAGTTCAAGACGGTCAACGACAGCTTCGGCCACGCGGTGGGCGACCGGCTGCTTGCGCATATTGCGTCGATCGTCGCGGCGCAGATACGCCCGTGCGATCTGTTCGGGCGCTTGGGCGGCGAGGAATTCGCGGTCGCGTTCGTCGATGTCACGAGACGCGAGGCCGAGGCGTCGACTCATGCGTTGAGAGTGGCCGTCGAACGCCCGTCCGCGGATGGCGTCTGCTGCACGCTTAGCGCGGGCGTGGGCGATATCCGCGCGGACGAAAGCCTGGGCAGCGCCATGGCGCGCGTGGACGCCGCGCTCTACGCCGCGAAGGCGGCGGGGCGTAATCGCGTGATGGCGGCATCGGAGTCGGCGCTAATCCGGGAAAACGATTATCTGGCCGAATCGCATTGAATTGTTTTGATTCACGCTGAATGGCGGATTAATCGGCGCCCGGCGCAATGGCGATTGGTTTCAGATTGGCAAGACGTGACTCGGCGCGTGCGGAGCGCTGGCTCGCACGGGGTGCCTCTCGTTGCGCGGATTGCTCGAATTACGGTTATTTACAGGCGTTCGGCGCTGACCGTCGCCAGGCGGCTGCCGGCGAAGGGGTCGTTGGCCCAGTCGACGCGAGGGCGCGGCGCTTCAGCGCGTTCTTCGGGTTTGCGAATGGCGAAATGCTCCAGCGCCTGTCCGGCGCTAGTCACTTGTACGAGCCATTGCGGCATTTCACCCTGACCGTCCCAGGTGTCGCCCGCTGCGTTTTGATAACGCGCGGCGCGAATTCGAAGCTGATCGGCAGCAATCGAGGCCGCGATGTCGTCCGGCTCGATGCCGAACTCTTCCATTCTGCGGCGAAGGTAAGCAACGATGCTTTCCCGTTTACGTTCATCCACGTTTAAAAACTCCTTCATGCGAGGGGCTGTGCTGCACTTTACAGGTCGCAAATCGCATGCCGCAACGATAGCACGGCTGCGCGCCCCGGGTGGGGGATGCACGCAGCATTTTTCAAAAAGCGGGATCCGGCGCGCGCGAAGGAGAAAATCGACTCGCCAACTTGTCGATTTGCCGGTTTGCGCGCGCACACATTACTTTAAGACGATTGCCAGCCGGATGCGTTTTATTCGTGCACGGAATCCCGTACTGATTCGCGCATCCGACTTACCGACTCGATTTTACACTTCCGGCCGTGCCGACATCGCAAGCCACAGCCGTTCGAGACCGATGCCGAAGCCCGCGCCTTCCCGATACGCACCGCCGCCCGCGATCTGCTGCTGGGCGCCGAGCGCCGCGCAGCGCATTTCAAAACCCTGACCGCCGAGGTAATAGCTCAATCCCCTTCGAGCGGTGCAATCGAGATCATATCGGACACCCAATGAATCGAGAAACCCCGTCGCGATTTCGACGCTGCATGCCGCCGCGCGTTCGGGTTCCGCGCACAGATATTCGAAGCCGAGTTGCGTGAATTCGCGGTATCGCCCGGCTTGCGGCCGCTCGTACCGGTAACAGCGCGCGACGTAAAACAGCATGCGCTCGCTCGCGCCGCCGAGCAGCGTGTCCGCCTGCTCCTGGAACAGCGCGGTGGCCTCCGGGATCAGGCAGCACGCTCGTCCTGATTTATCGGCGAACGTCCACATTTGCTGAAGAATTTCACTGCCGCCGGCTTTCTCGACAAAGGTGTCTTGCGACCACAACGCCGGGACGATGGCCTCTTCCGCGCCACGATCAATGAAGGTAGCTCCGAAAGCGGTTCTCGAGCGAGCGCAAGGCGGCGGCCTGCTGGCCGGTGACGAAACGGGTTCCGCGAAGCATAGTCATGTTTCCTGTTGCCCGAAGCCGACGGCGGCTTCAGTGCGATGGACGTAACGAACCCCGGCGCAATGGATGGCGACCGTGATGGTGATGAAGCTCGATGGGTTCGATACGGAATTCCATGCTCTGGATAATGACACAGCGGATTGCGTCTGTGAATCAGATCGGTGAAAGCGCATGGGTGAAACGTATCGGCGGATATCGTACGCGACGCGCGCCCGATTTCTGTTACCAGCGATTACTTCCAGATTTATTCCTGCGCCAATCCGCAATAATCCGGCAATATTTCCCGATTCGCGCGATAGAAATTAAAAGATGCCTGCGGGCGGCATTTTTATTTAGAGTCAGCATTCCATGCGCTAAATAGACCTCATAGAAAAATTCAATATTCCGCTAACGTTTGCGCGTTGATTTCACGTGGTTTTTCGCTTCTGTTTATTCGCTGTCACTCAGTAGAATCCTATGCTCGGCGCATAGGTCTGCCGGGGGCGCAGACGCATACCGATCCGTTGCGTGAATTGGGCATCGTAAAAGGCGATCGTCCGCATTATTTGCCCCTTCATTGAAATGGAAACCTGAAAAGATGAATGTGAATCGATTGTCGGTGAAGGCAAAGCTCACGGGCGCCTTCGGTATTTTGACCTTCACCGTTTTGATCGTATCCGCGTTGTCGCTGAGCGAATTGAATGCCGCGAATAACCGCTTCGCGGGCTACGTCAGCGGGATCGACGCGCGCGCCACGGCGGCGGTCGCGGTCCGCACGGCGGTGGACGATCGCGCGATGGCCGTGCGCAACCTGGTGCTGGTCACCACGCCCGCCGACATCGCGATCGAAAAGGCCGCCGTCGACGATGCCGAACGCCGCGTCGAGGCCAATCTCGACAAATTCAACGCGCTGGTCGCGAGCGCGACCGACATGAGCGAGCAAGGCCGCAGTCTCGCCGCCGAATTGCCGCGCATCGAAGCGCTGTATCGACCCGTCGCGCTGGATATCGACCGGCTGGCGCTCGACAATCAGCGCGACGCCGCGATTGCGGAAATCGACACGAAATGCCGCCCCTTGCTCTCCGCGCTGATCAAGGCGTCGAACGATTTCGCCGACTTCACGCAGCAACACGCGGCGCAACAGGTCGAGGAATCGGCGCGGCAATTCGCGCGGCAACGCGCGCTGCTGATCGCGATCTGCCTCGCGGCCGTGGCGATGGCGGTGCTGGCGGGCGTGCTCATCACGCGTGGGCTGTTGCGCGCGCTCGGCGCCGAACCGGGCGAACTCGGCGACATCACGCAACGGGTGGCGGGTGGCGATCTGCGTCCGGTGCCGGGGGCGCAGCGTGCGCCCGCGGGCAGCGTGCTCGCGTCGATGGGCGAGATGCAGTCGAGCCTTGTGCGCCTGATCGGGCAGGTTCGCACGTCCGCGAACAGCATCGGCACGGGCGCGACGCAGATCGCCTCGGGCAACGTCGAGCTGTCGTCGCGCACGGAACAGCAGGCGGCGTCGCTGGAGGAAACCGCCGCGAGCATGGAGGAACTGACTTCGACGGTGAAGCAGAACGCCGATAACGCCCAGCAGGCGAGCGCGCTGTCGGCCAATGCGTCGGAGGTGGCGGGGCGCGGCAATCAGGTGGTCGGTCAGGTGGTCGAGACGATGGGCGAGATCAGCACAAGCTCCGCGCGGATCGCCGATATCACCGGCATCATCGAAGGCATCGCGTTCCAGACCAATATCCTCGCGCTGAACGCAGCGGTGGAAGCGGCCCGCGCGGGCGAGCAGGGGCGCGGTTTCGCGGTGGTCGCCAGCGAAGTGCGCAGTCTCGCGCAGCGCTCGTCGAGCGCGGCGAAGGAGATCAAGGAGCTCATCAACGCGTCGGTGCAGAAGATTCAGGACGGCTCCACGCTGGCCGACGAGGCGGGCAAGACGATGGCGGAGGTCACGCAGGCCGTCGCGCATGTGACCGACATCATGGGCGAAATCGCGGCGGCGTCGAGCGAGCAGAGCCGCGGCATCGAGCAGGTCAATCAGGCGATCACGCAGATGGACGAAGTCACGCAGCAGAACGCGGCGCTGGTGGAGGAAGCGGCGGCCGCGTCGAAATCGCTGGAGGATCAGGGCCGCCAGTTGAATCAGGCGATTGCGTTTTTCCACCTCGATTCCGGGTCGGCGTTTCATGCGGCCGCTGAGCGGGCTGTGGCTGTTGCGCCGACTGTGTCGGCGAATGTGTCCGCGCGCGTGCCTGTGAATGTGTCCGCGAGTGCGCCGCTGCGTGCGCCCGCCGCGCGGCCCGCGATTCGCAAAAGCGCAGCAAGCGCGAAACCTGCCGCTGCTCCCGCTCCCGCCCTCATCGACGACGACGGCTGGGACACGTTCTAGGCGCGTCGCGTGAAAATCAGGCGAACGGCATCGGCCCCTCGAATCGCCCGATATAGCACAGATGCGAAACCGCGCTGCCTTCGCCATCGTCATCGCTCCAACGATGCAGCATGAACGCGGGCGGTTCGAGAAAGGAAGCGGGGTCCGCATCGGCTTTGAGTCGCAGTGCGATTTGCGTGGTCGTGCTCGTGCAGGTCAGAACCGGCACGCTGCCAAGACGCGTGTGCATCGAGCGATGCACGTGTCCCGCGACGATGCGATCGACATTGGCATGGCGCGCGACGAGATCGCGCAAGGGCCGCACGTCGGCCATGCCGTAGAGGTCGAGATAGGGAATGCCGGTCGCGAACGGCGGATGATGCATCGCGATCATGACGCGCCGGTGTGTGTTCGCGATGAGTTCGCGTTCGAGCCAGTCGAGCGACGCCGGACTCAATTCGCCATGGTGCAAACCGGGCACCGTCGAATCCAGCGCGAGCAGACGAATCGAACCCACGTCGATGCCGAAATGCAATTCGCCTTCGCGCGGCAGCCACGTTTGATCGGTAAAAGCCGCGCGCAGATTCTCGCGATGATCGTGATTGCCCGGCATGACCGCATACGGCAACCGCAGCGGCGCGAGCAGATCGCGCAGCATCGCGTATTCGGCGGGCGTGCCTTCGTCGGTCAGATCGCCGGTGATCAGCACGAAATCGGGCGCGGGATCGAGACGATTGAGCGCGTCGACTGCATCGGCGAACATCGCGTTCGAATCGACTAGATCCTGATAGCGCTCGCCGCGCGGCCGCACATGAATATCCGAAATCTGCGCAATGACGCTCACGGATTCCTCCCGCATGATTAGCCAGTACGTGTTTAAAACACCGGCAACGAAACGAGATTAAGCGGCCAAAAAAGCCTTTGCGCTTATTGGCCGCTATTGGTCGCTTTTCGTCATGCGAGGAGAACGAAGCGTCAAAGACGCGTCAGCGCGGCGGCGGACCGAAGCTCGGCTCGACCGGTTGCGGCGTGGCATCGGGATCGACGACCGCTTCCACGCGCGCGTGCAAATGCTTGAGGCGGCCATCGGCGGTGAACGGGTCCACGCTGGCGAGCATGGTCGAGCCGTGTTGATCGGTGAACACCGCGTCGTCGCGCTGCGTCGTGCGGCGGATGTCGTGCGCGCGATACGGTTCGAGTTGCATCAATTGCACCATCAACGCTTCCGGCAGAAACAACTGGCCGACATGCGAGACGTGCGTGCCTGGCGCGTGCTGCGCGTCGGGCGTACGGACCTTGAAGTGAATGTGATTCGTGCGCCCCGGATACACGCCCGGCACGATGGTCTCGAACCTCACCACGCCGGCACGATCGGTGTGCTGCATGCCGCGCAGGAAGGTCAGGTGATCGGTGGGACGCGGCGCTGGCGGCGGGCCGGGCGGATCACCCGGCGCACCGGGAAACTGTCCCGGCGGCAGACCCGGTGGATGACCCGGCGGATGACCGGCAAGCGCGCCGTCCGGCGGCATGCCGAACGGCATTCCCGCAGGCGGGCGGCCGTGCGCGCCCGAGGCGAAATCGGGCGGCGGCGGCATGGCCGCCATTTTCGTGTAACCGGAATAGATGCCCATCGCGTCGCATTGCCAGACGTCGACGGCCGCGCCCACGAGCGGCGCGCAACTTCGCTTGTCGGTGAGCACGATATCGAGCGTCAGCGGCACGCCGGGCTTGCCTTCGCGGATGTCGCTGCGCATCAGCGCGCCGTCGATCCAGTAAGGACCGACTTCCTGTTCGGGCGTCAGTTGGCAGGGCGCGGGGTTGGCGAGGGCGAGGGAACGCGTGTCGAGGACCGAAACGGTGGTGCCCACGGCGATGCTCAGTTTGATGAATTCTCGTCGTGACAGGCGTGATGTCATTGGTGTGCTGCAAGGTGCGGAATCTCCGCACTCTATCGGAGCGAGGCAGCATCGCGATTACATCGGCTATTACGTTTTATTGCTGATTCTTGCTGGTCGAAAGTTTCTGTCTGAGCGTGAGTTCGTTGCGAACGCATCGAATCGGCGAGACGTGAAAAACACTCCGACCCTCGCGCTGCCAAACCCGCTTCTATACCCGATTCCTGCGCCACGTCTCACTCGGCAACTCGCCGAACTGCTCGCGATATTCGCTGGCGAAATTGCCGAAATGCCAGAACCCCCAGCGCGTGGCGACCTCGGTCACCGTGGCGGCGTGCACGAGTTCCTTGCGCACGCGGGCGAGCCGCACCGCGCGCATATACGCGAGCGGACTGATGCCCGTGGTCTCTTCGAACGCATATTGCAGCGTGCGGCGGCTCGCGTGCATGCGCGCGCAAAGCTCGGCGACGGAGAGCGGACAATCGGGCGATCCTTCGACGATCTCGCGCACGCTGCGCACCAGTTGCCAGCTTCGCGCGATGCGGGCTTCGCCGCGTTCGTGCTGCGCGAGATCCGGGAAATCGCTGAGCGTTTCACTCAGGCCGAAAATAATGGCCTTTTCCAGCGCCATGACGCTTACGCGGTCTTTAAGCAAACGCGGCGCGCGGACCACGTCGTCGAGCAGCACGCTCAGCACGTCGCGGAATCGCTGTAGCCGCGCCGGCGCGATATTCACCACGCCCGCTTTCGCGCCGATGCGCGCGATGATCGATTCCAGTTGCGCGCGCGTGGCGAGATCCGTCACGGCGGCCGGTTCCATTTCGAGGTTGACGAACACGTGGCGGTCGGGCGAGAGAAACTCGAAGCCGTCCCGGCCGGAAAACACGTGCAGCGCGTCGAGGTGGCTCGTTTGCCCCGACAGCAGCGCGTGCCCTTCGAGCTGAAATGGAATGCCCAGCGCGAATTTATGACCGACCACGTCGCCGCGCTGATAGACCGTCCGGTTCAGCCGCTCGACCAGCACTTTCACGCCGCCCGCCATGAATGACGTGACCGAACCGTTGAACGTGCCGCGCGAAAGCTGGCAATAGCTCTGGTTCCATGCGTCGAGCAGCGCCGCCTGTTCGTCGACGCTGTGACAGTTCCGAAACTGGATGGCCTCGTTCGGCGAGTAGCCCGCTTCCATGAAGTCTCCCGGGACGGCCTCGGCTGGCCGCGCAAAGTGGCGATCGACCGAAAGGCGCCTGTGCGTCGCAGCAAGGGCGCTGCCGATCTTCGCGATTCCTGATTTTTACGGCAATTTTATTTTTTTGCCAAATTTGGATAGTGGCCGATTTTCGGTGCACCTAACTTGTGCGTACCGTGAATACGCATAGGAGCCGGGAATGACTGAAAGGGCAGGAAAGCTGGCGGGCAAGGTGGCGCTCGTGTCGGGCGGGGCGACGGGCGCGGGCGGCGCGGCGTCGCTGCTGTTCCATCGCGAAGGCGCGCGCGTGGCCGTGGTGGACGTCAATCGCGGCGCGGGCGAGGAAATCGTCGCGCGCATCCGCGCCGAAGGCGGCGTGGCGGATCTGTTCGTGGCCGACGTCTCGCAGCGCGCCGCCGTGGACGCCGCCGTGGCGGGCGTGGTCGAGCGCTTCGGCCGCATCGACACGCTGTTCAATCACGCGGGCAGCATCGTCGTGAAGCCGTTTCTCGACACCAGCGACGACGACTACGACTGGCTCATGAACGTGAACGTGAAAAGCATGTTCATGATGACGCGCGCGGTGCTGCCCCATATGCTCGAAGCGGGCAAGGGCTCGATCGTCTGCACGGCCTCGATCTCGTCGGTCGCCGCCACGCCGCTCGAAGTGCTGTATTGCACGACCAAGGGCGCGTGCGCGATGTTCGCGCGTGCGATTGCCGTGGAGTATCGCGATCGCGGCATCCGCTGCAACGCGGTGTGTCCGGGCTTCATCAACACGCCGCACGGCCAGCGTGAAATCAGCGCGCTCGCGCAATATGGTTTCGACGCCAGCGAAGCGGCGCTGTCGCTTCAGCAGGGCCGGCTGTGCAAACCCGAAGAAGTGGCGCAGGCCGCGCTGTTCCTCGCCAGCGACGACGCGAGTTTCATCAACGGCGCGCATCTGTTTGTCGATAACTGTTTTACGGCTGCTTGATACGGATTGCTGATACGGAATCCTGATTAAAGCATCACAAGTTCGACGTTTCCACCACCTCGCTCGAAGGATCGTCATATGGACGCGAATGCAATCGAACCGGCGGCCGAATCCGCCGATCATGATGTCTCGCTGTTGCACAAGATGGGCTACGCGCAGGAACTCTCGCGCCGCATGGGCGCGTTCTCCAACTTCGCGGTGTCGTTCTCGCTGATCTGCATTCTGTCTGGCGGCATTACGTCGTTCCAGATGGGATTCTCGGCAGCGGGCGGCGCGTCGATCGGACTGGGCTGGCCGCTCGGCTCGCTGTTCGCGCTCGTCGTGGCGGCGGCGATGGCGCAGATCGCCTCGTCGTATCCGACGGCGGGCGGGCTTTATCACTGGGGATCGATACTCGGCGGCAAGACGTGGGGCTGGCTCACCGCGTGGCTGAATCTGCTGGGCCTCGTGTTCGTGGTCGCCGCGATCAATTACGGCACGTACGATCCGTTTTTCCGCACGCTGATTGCGCCGATGTTCGGCGTGAATCCCGACTCGCTCGGCTGGTGGGATCAGACGATTTTCCTCACGCTGATTACGGCCTCGCAGGCGTTTCTGAATCATCGCGGCATTCGTATCACGAGCAAGATCACCGATCTGTCCGGCTACCTGATTTTCGTCGTGACAGTCGTGCTCGTGGTGTCGCTGCTCGCGTATTCGCCGGTGAAAGTGGATCTCTCGCGCCTCTACACGTTCACGAATTTCACGGGCACCGACGGCAGCGCGTGGCCGAAGCAGACGATCGCGATGGCCTTCCTCTCGGGCCTGCTGCTGACCGCCTATACGATCACGGGTTTCGATGCGTCCGCGCATACGTCGGAGGAAACGCACCAGGCGGCGCGCAACGTGCCGCGCGGGATCGTCGGCTCGGTGTTCTGGTCGACGACGTTCGGCTACGTGATGGTCTGCGCGTTCGTGCTCGTCATGCCGAGTCTCGGCGCGGCGGTCAAACAGGGCACGGGCTTTTTCCAGGCGATCCTCGCGCCGATTCCGACGCCGTTGCGCATCACGATCGAACTGCTGATGTTCTTCATCAATTACGCGTGCGGGCTCGCTGCGGTAACGTCGACCTCGCGCATGATGTTCGCGTTCGCACGTGACGGCGGATTGCCGGGATCGAAGTGGCTGCGCAAGGTGAATCCCGCGCATCGCACGCCGGGCGCGGCGATCTGGACGTCGGCCGTGCTCGCGATTGCCGCGACGCTGTATGGCGACGCCTTCACGGTGCTCAGCGCGGGCAGCGCGGTGTTTCTGTTCGTCTCGTATGCGATGCCGATTGCCGCCGGCATTTTCGCCGAAGGCCGCACGTGGACCGAGAAAGGGCCGTTTCAACTGGGCAAATTGTCGAAGCCGTTTGCGATTGCGGCGGTGGGCGGCGCGCTGATTCTCGCGTATGTCGGCATTCAGCCGCCGAACGAGAAAGTGCTCTATCTGATTGTTTCCCTGCTGCTCGTGCTGCTCGCGATCTGGTATGTGGGCGGCGTGCGCAATCGCTTCTCGGGGCCGCCGATTGCGAAAAATTCGAGCGAGCGCGAGCGGGAATTGAATCTCGCGGAACGCGAGATCGGCGCTAAATAAAGTGTGAGTTCAAGACGCATCGCCAGGTCGAATTGGCGATGCGTTTCACTTTCCGCGCCCAATCAGCAGCACAAAAAACACCCCGCCGAACAAACCCGTCACCACGCCGATCGGCAGATCGTCGGGCGCGATCAACGTGCGCGCGGCCACGTCGGCCCACACCAGCAGCAACGCGCCCACGAGCGCCGAGGCGGGCAGCACGCGCGCATGATCGGCGCCGACGAACCGTCGCGCGATATGCGGCGCCACCAGCCCGACAAAGCCAATCGCGCCGCTCACGGCCACCATGCCCGCCGTCAGCAACGAACAGACGACGAACAGTTCGCGGCGCACGCGCGCGACGTTCAGGCCGAGCGTGGCGGCCACCACGTCGCCGCTCATCAGCGCATTGAGTTCGCGGCGGCGCGCGATCAACAGCAGCAGTCCGCAGGCGACGAACGCGGCGGGCAGCGCGAGCAGATTCCAGCGCGCGAGGCCGAGTCCGCCGAGCGTCCAGAACAGCACCGAGGCCGCCGCGCGCTGATCGCCCACATAGAGCAGCAGATTCGCGAGCGCCATCAGCACGAAGGAAATCGCGACGCCTGCGAGCAGGAGACGCTGCGCATCGAGCCGCGCGCCGCGCGTGCCGCAGCCGATCACGAGCGACGTGGCCGCGAGCGCGCCGACGAACGCACACGCGGGCAAGGTCAGCGCGCCCCATGCCGCGCCGAGCCAGAGCGTCGCCGCCACCGCGCCGACGCTCGCGCCCGCGCTCACGCCGAGCAGATGCGGATCGGCGAGACGGTTCGACGTGGCGGCTTGCAGGACCGCGCCGGCCAGCGCGAGCGCAGCGCCGACCAGCGCGCCCAGCAGCACGCGCGGCAAGCGGATTTGCCAGACGATGGCGTCGATCATCGTGTTGATATGCGCGCCGCCCGCGAGGTGCGCTGCGATCGCGCGCATGACGTCGCCGGGCGCGATGCGCGCGGGTCCGAATCCCACGGCCAGCACGACCGAAACCGCGAGCGCGCACGCGAGCAACACGATCGACGTGAACGGCAGCGCGCGCGGCAACGTGAGGGACGGCGCGCTCATGCGCGAGCGACGCGTATTCATGGTGTGCCTCGTTGTGCCGCGTCGGCATGCGAGGAAAATGCTTCGGGATGCAAACCATGAGCAAGCGTCTCGACGGCCTTCGCGTTGCGCACGCCCGGCGTCGCCGCATCGTAGGGCACCACGATAAAGCGCTTTTCGCGAATCGCCGCGACGTTCGCGAGCGCGGGCAGCCCGAGCAGAAACGCTTCCTTCTGCGCGGCCGTCACCGCACCGTAATCGACGATGACGATCACCTGCGGATCGCGCGCGACCACGCTTTCCCAGCTCACCTGGGTCCAGCTTTGCGCGACGTCGTCCATCACGTTGCGGCCTCCGGCGACGCGGATCAGCGCCGTGGGCATCGCGAGCGCGCCCGCCGTGAAAGGCTTGTCCTCGCCGCTGTCGTAGACGAAGACGCGCGGCGGCGTGTGCGGCCTGGTGTTCAGCGCGCGGCTCACCTCGGCGACACTCGATTGCATCGACGCGATCAGCGTTTGCGCGCGTGCATCGACATCGAAAATCGCGCCGAGATTGCGCAGGTCGTTATACACATCGTCGAGCGATGCGGCCGGGCGCGGCATCACGTGCGAGCACGATTCGGTGAGTTCATACGTGGCGATATTGAAGCGCGCGAGCGTCTGCGGCGTGATCGGCCCGCCCACGCGCATGCCGTAATTCCAGCCCGCGACGTAAAGATCGGCGTGCGCGGCGGCGAGTGTTTCGAGCGACGGATAGCGCCGCGCGAGTTCGGGCAGACCGAGCAGCGCGGCCTGCAACGCGGGGTCCGCCGTCTTCCAGCCGCTGATGCCCGTATAGCCCGCCATGCGCGTGCGCAGGCCGAGCGCGAGCATCATCTCCGTGAGGTTGACGTCGTTGCTCACGGCGCGCTCGGGCGCGTGCGTGAACGTGACATTGCGATTGCAGCTGCGCACCGTGACGGGATAATGGTCCGCGTGCGCGGCGGCGCTTGCGCACGCGAGCAGCAGCGCCATGCAGGCGGCGCGCCATCGATTCATCTTCATGCGTTCGACTCCGAATGAGGGGTAATGAGCGTCACGCGCGGACCGCCCGTGACCGGATGACGATCGACGATCGCATCGACGCCGTACACGCGCTTGAGCAGCGCTTCGGTCAGCACGTGTTCCGGCGTGCCGCGCGCGACGATCTCGCCCGCGTCGATCACGAACAGGCGGTCGCAGAACGCGGCGGCGAGATTGAGGTCGTGGATCGTCGCGAGCGTCGTGATGCGCTGGCGCTTCACGAGCGCGAGCAGGTCGATCTGATGGCGCGGATCGAGATGATTGGTCGGTTCGTCGAGCATCAGCACGCGCGGCGCCTGCACGAGCGCGCGCGCGAGCAGCGCGCGTTGGCGCTCGCCGCCCGAGAGCGTCGCGAAGGGGCGTTCGCGCGCGTCGGCGAGGCCCACGTCGAGCAGGGCGCGTTCGACGCGCGCGCGGTCGTCCGCGGTTTCGCCCGCGAGCGCGTGCTGATGCGGCGTGCGTCCCATCGCCACCACTTCCGCGACGCTCAGGCCGAAATCGTCGGGCGCATCCTGCAAAAGCACTGCGATGCGCTGCGCGCTCCAGCGCGCGTTGTGCGCCCAGACGTCGTCGCCGTCGAGCGTGATCGCGCCGCGTTGCGGCTTCGCGTAACGGAACGCGCAGCGCAGCAGACTGGTCTTGCCGCTGCCGTTCGGCCCGATCAGTCCGACGAATTCGCCCGGCTTCACGTCGATGTCGATGGCGCGCAACAGCGCACGCGCGCTGCGTTCGCCACGTTCATCGTGCGGCGACCAGTCGAGTCCGTCGATTTGCAATGACGTCATGATTCGGCATCCTGATGAAATGAATCAGAAACGCATCGTGGCCGTGACCCAGCCCGAGCGCGGCGCGCCGAGCAGCCATTCGCCGCCGTCGTTCTGCGTCGTCACGGCGTAGGTGCGGTTCGTGAGATTGCGCAGATAGAGCGCGAGCGTGAGATTGCGCGTGGCGCGCCACGAGGCCGATGCGTCGATCAGCGTGTAGCTCGGAATCGACACGGTGTTCGCCGTATCGCCGTAACGGCGGCCCACGTAATGCACGCCCGCGCCCGCGCGCCAACCCGGCGCGAACGCCCAGTCGAGCCACACGTTCGCGGTCTGCTGGGGAATGTTGTACGGCACATTGCCCGCGCGCGACACGCTCCGGCCGTTCACGCTTTCGTTGAAGTCGTCGTAACGCGCGCGCAGAAACGAGGCGTTCGCGTCGATCGACCAGCCGCCGCCCAGTTGCAGCGCGCCCGTCCATTCCACGCCGCGCGACGACTGCTTGCCCACTTGCTGCGTGAGATCGGGATTCGACGGATCGGTGCTCAGCAGATCGCGCTTGACGATCTGATAGAACGCGAGCGTCCACGACGCGCGGCCGCCCCACAGTTGCTGCTTGACGCCCGCTTCCCACTGCTCGCCGTTCGCGAGCGTGAAGTTACTGCTCGACTGCGAGAGCGTGACGAGCGTGCCCACGCCCTCGGCGCCCGTGGTGTATTGCGCGTAGAACGAGAGGTCCGGCGTGAGCGAGAACACGAGGCCGGTGCGCCAGCCCGTGTGCGCGAAGGTGCGATCGAACGACGACGCGGGACCGCTGACCGTGGCAAAAGTATCGCGGTGATAGTCGATGTGGTCGTAGCGCAGGCCCGCGACCCACGCGAGGCGATCGGTCAATTCGAGGCGGTTTTCCGCGTATACGGACGCCTGGCGCGTGCTGGTGCGAAATTGCGGCACGGTCGGATCGGGGCTCGAAAATACACCGGGATCGAAGCCGGTTTGAGGCACGATCGACGAGCCGTCATAGGGCGAGTTGCTGGTGTCGAGAAACGAAATCGCGTTGAAATCCGCGCCGACGACGAGTCGGTCCTGACGACCGAGCACGCGGCCGTCGAAGGTCGCGTCGAGCGTATCGCCGATCTGCCGTTCGTGATGCAGGATTTCGAGGTAGTCGCTGCGCAGCACGTTGCCGTCGCCCATCAGCGTGTAGCTTTCGCTGTCGCGCCAGTGGCGGTTCGTGAGCAGATAGTAGAGCTGGTTGCGCACGGTGATGCCGGGCGCGGCGCGCCATTGCGTGTTCAGGCGCGTCCACTGGTCGTAGTACGCAATCGACGCATTGCCGACGTTGTAGTTCTGGCGTTCGAGCGCGGGATCGAGCTGGCCGTTCGTTACCGGCACGCCGAAATAGCGCGCGGGCAGTTGACGCCCGTAGTCGTAATCGAGCGTGAACGAGAGACGCGGATTCACGTCTAGACGCAGCGCGCCGCCGAGCGCGGTCGTGTGCGATTCGCCGCGCGGCAGCCAGCCGTTGTTGCGGTCGTCGGCGAGATAGAAGCGGTAGGACAGCATCGGGCCGAGCGCGCCGGTCGTGTCGAGCGCCACGCGCTTTTCGCCGTAGCTGCCCACGCCGAGCTGGATCGTCGTGGCGTAGTCGCGTTGCGGCGCTTTCGGCACGACGTTGATGACGCCGCCGATGCCGCCTTCGCCGTAGAGCACGGTGGCCGGGCCGCGCAGCACTTCGATGCGTTCCGCCGACCACGTGTCGAACGGGAACGACACGGTGCCCGCGCCCGCGTACATGCGCAGGCCGTCGTAGAGCGTGGTGATCGATTCGGGGCCGCTGAAGCCGCGCACGGAGAGCGAGGTGCCGCCGTTGCCGGGCGCGGCGTCGGTGGCGAAACCGGCGGCGCGCGTGACGGCCTGGGTCACGTTGTTGTCGCCGCGTTCGGTGAGTTGCGAGCTGCCGATGGCTTCGACGCTCGCGGGCGTGTCGAGGCTGGAGAGGCCGAGGCGGCTGCCGGTGGTGAGCGGTGTCGCGAGATCGGGTTTGCCGGAGGCGGCTTTCGTGGCGGACGCGGCGTTCACGCGCACGGCGGGCAGCGTGGCGTTTGACGATGATGGTGCGCTGGCGTCGGGGGACGAAGCGGTGTCGCCGTCCGCGAAAGCGTGCGCGGCGTGGGCGAGGCAGGAGCAGGCGAAGGCGCCGCGCACGGCGAAGCGCCGCGCGCTGGAAAGCGGTGTGGATACGTCCATTCTTGTTCGGTGCGGTGTTGTTATGCGATGCGTGTAAGGCGCGAGCGCGCACGCAGGCCCGCGTCGAAGCGATCGACGCGAAAGCGAAAAACAAACAGAAAGCGGAGGCGCTGGGCCCGGCGGATCTAGGCGATGCCGATGCCGACGCGCGATACCGCGCGACACGTGCAACACGCGAGCGAATGGACGCTTGAGACGAGGGACGAGCGGCGAGCGAGCGCGCGCCGCGAGACGGCCGGTGCAGTCATGCTGATTTCTCCAGGGGTTTCGCGCCCCGAAAGTACGGTTGATGAGTGCCGATGCCCAGGTCTGACTTTCGGCGCGAAGGCCGATCACAGTGGCGCGACCGCGCTGGATTTGCACCAGCTTCCGGGCATGACGAAACGGAATTGTAAGCCACGCGGGCCGCCCGTTGACCTGTTTCCTTCGTTGCCGGTTTTGTCTGCGATGTTATAACATAACACTCATTAAGGCGGACACCCCGTTTCCCCACACTCGTCGAAGGAGTCATCCGATGGATTCACGCTTGCCGGTTACCGTGCTGTCCGGTTTTCTGGGCGCGGGCAAGACCACGCTGCTCAACCACATCCTGAACAACCGCGAAGGGCGGCGCGTCGCGGTCATCGTCAACGACATGAGCGAGGTGAACATCGACGCGGCGCTCGTGCGCAACGGCGGCGCGGAACTCTCGCGCACCGACGAAAAGCTCGTCGAGATGAGCAATGGCTGCATCTGCTGCACGCTGCGCGAGGACCTGCTGCTCGAAGTGAACCGGCTCGCGCGCGAAGGGCGTTTCGATCAGCTCGTGATCGAATCGACGGGGATTTCGGAGCCGCTGCCGGTGGCCGAAACCTTCACGTTCGCGGACGAAAGCGGCCAGAGTCTTTCGGACGTCGCGCGTCTGGACACGATGGTCACGGTGGTCGATGCGTTCAATTTCCTGCGCGATTACGGCTCGCAGGACAGCCTGCAGGTGCGCGGCGAATCGCTCGGCGACGAGGACACGCGCACGGTCGTCGATCTGCTGATCGAACAGATCGAGTTCTGCGATGCGATCGTGCTCAACAAGGTCGATCTGATCGACGACGCGGCGCTCGAACGGCTCATGGCGATCCTGCAGCGGCTCAATCCGCGCGCGCGCATCGAGGTCGCGGAATTCGGCCGCGTGCCGCTCGATCGCGTGCTCGATACGCGTCTGTTCGATTTCGAGGAAGCGTCGAAAGCGCCGGGCTGGCTCGCGGAATTGCGCGGCGAGCACACGCCGGAGACCGAGGCATACGGCATCGCGAGCTTCGTATGGCGTGCGCGACGGCCGCTGCATCCGCAGCGTTTCTGGGCGCTGATCAATTCCGAGTGGCCGGGCGTGGTGCGCTCGAAGGGCTTCTTCTGGCTCGCGAGCCGGCCGACGCACGCGGCGTCGTGGTCGCAGGCGGGCGCGGTGTGCCGTCACGGCATGGCCGGTTTGTGGTGGGCCGCGGTGCCGAAGCATCGCTGGCCGACCGATGCGGAATCGCTCGAATTCATCGAAGGCAACTGGGACGCGCATGTCGGCGACGCGCGTCAGGAACTCGTGCTGATCGGCATGGAGATGGACGAAGCAGGCTTGCGCGCGCGGCTCGACGCCTGCCTGCTCAGCGACGCCGAAATGGCCGAGGGGCCGCAGGCGTGGATCGCGTACAGCGATCCCTTTCCCGCGTGGGACGACGGCGCGGAGGACGAAGCGCGCGACGCCCACGAAATGCAGGGATAAACCGCGCGCGCTTGATCGTTGGATCGATCGTCCGCTCAACCGTCCGTCGAGATCGTCACGCTTTCCCACGCGCCGATCTCCTGCTCCAGCGCCGCGAGTTTGCCGCGCACGAGGCCGAGCGCATCGCTGCCGAGCAACAGATGCGCGGGCGGCGTCTCGGCTTCGATCGCGGCGAGCATCGCACGCGCTGCCTTGCGCGGATCGCCGAGTTGCTTGCCGCTCTTTTCCTCGCGCGCCTGGCGGATCGGATCGAAGATCGCGTCGTAGTCGGCGATCGAACGCGGCGTGCGCATCATCGAGCGGCCCGCCCAGTCGGTGCGGAACGAACCCGGCGCAACGGCCGTGACCGCGATGCCGAGCGGCGCGACCTCCTTGCCCAGCGTTTCGGAAATGCCTTCTAAAGCGAATTTGCTGCCGCAGTAATAGCTGATGCCAGGCATGGTGATGTACCCGCCCATCGAGGTGATGTTCAGGATGTGGCCGCGCCGCCGCGCGCGCATGAACGGCAGCACGGCCTTCATCATCGCGACTGCGCCGAATACGTTCACGTCGAACTGTTTGCGCAATTCCGCGAGCGGCGATTCTTCCATCACGCCCTCGTGGCCGTATCCCGCGTTGTTCACGAGCACGTCGATGGGGCCGACGCTCGCTTCGATGTCGGCGATTGCAGCGTCGATCGCGTCGAAGTCGGTGACGTCGAGCACGCGCGCCACGGCCAGCGCGTGCAGCGCCTCGAAATCGCGCTGGGCCTGCTCGCTACGCACCGTGCCGACGACGCGATGACCCGCCGCGAGCGCCTCCTGCGCGAGCGCGCGCCCAAATCCGCTGCTGACGCCCGTGATGAGCAGAGTTTTGCTGCTTGCCATTTCCGGTTCTCCCGATTCGTGACTGGAACGTGCATACTAGTCTTATGAATCGGACTGATTAAGCCAGAATCCGGTAATTTTCTTGCCTGAAACTATGAATGCGAAACGTGCTTCTTCTTCCCGCCAGGCCGCCGCGAACAGCCAGGACCGCATGATCGCGTTGCTGCACGCGCTCGCGCCCGACGAAGGCTACAACCTCACCGCGCTGCCGAGCGTGCGCGTGCTGCGCTCGAACCGGCCGCTCGCGCGCACGCCGGTGCTCTACGATCCGGGCATCGTGATCGTCTGCCAGGGCCGCAAGCGCGGCTATTTCGGCGATCAACTCTATCTCTACGATGAGCGTCATTACCTGGCCGTTTCCGTGCCGGTGCCGTTCAATATGGAAACCGACGCGAGCGAGGCGCGCCCGCTGCTTGCGCTTTATCTGCACCTCGATTTCACGCTGGCCGCCGAACTGGCGATGCAGATCGACCGCGAAGGTCCGGCGGAACCGGTGCAGGCACCGCAAAGCATGATGTCGACGCCGATGGACGACGCGATGCAGGCATCCGTGTTGCGTTTTCTCGAAGCGATGCATCGTCCGCTCGAAGCCGCCGTGCTCGGCCCGAGTCTGCTGCGCGAACTGTATTTCCGCGTGCTCACGGGCGCGCAGGGCAGTTCGATGCGCGAGGCGCTGGCGATGCGCGGGCAGTTCGGGCGCATCGGCAAATCGCTGCGGCTGATTCACGCCGGTTATGCGCAGGCGCTCGACGTCACGCAGCTGGCCGAGGCGGCGGGCATGAGCGTGCCGAGCTTTCACAGTCACTTCAAGACCATCACGCAGGTGTCGCCGATGCAGTACGTGAAGTCGACGCGACTGCATCAGGCGCGTCTGCTGATGGTGCGTCAGGATCTGACTGCGGAGGCTGCGTGTCACGCGGTGGGGTATACGAGCGCGTCGCAGTTTAGCCGCGAATTCAAGCGTCTTTTTGGTTTGACGCCAGCGGCGGAAACGAGGCGCATGCGTGAGAGTTTTGCGATTCCTGAAGCGTTTGATGATGCGGTGTTTGTTTCGTCGCATTGAAACGCGTGTTTCTCGCTGGGCGGCATCGGCGCGCGATTGTCGAGAACGCGGATTCTTTCCACGCTTTCTCGACGGATGCGAAGGAAAAGCGCGCGTGGATCACGGGATTTTCGGCGTCGGCATGGTGAGCGCCTGTGTGGTGTTGAACATTGGTTGACTTGTTTTGAGATAGTTCGCGAGTCATCGTTACGGACGCGCCCGCCTTGTGGCGCGACCCGATGGATGTGGGAGACTCGATGAACAAATATGTCGTGCAGTACACCTATCAGTACGCGGGCGTTCGCCGCCCGGTCCTTTCGACGATACGGATGGTCTCGGTGTCGCCGCATGCCGCACAGCAGGACGCATGGCCAGTCCTCCGAGGCCGGCATCCCGATGCGCATATCGCCATGAGAGGGGTCGTTCGACTCTAGTCGGGGGATGGGTGTGACTGGTGACTGTCCCGGTCTTGCGTGTTGTCGATGCGCCACGCGCGCGATGCCCCGCGCATCACATTCAAGTTAATTCTTTAAGCGAAATCCTAAAAAGCTGCGCGCACGCTCTGTTTAATGATTCTTGACGTGTTTTGAGAAAACCTGACTGTCAGGATCGCGTAATGAATCGTTAGCGAGTCCTGCACCGTGAATAACAGATACAGGCTGGTCTTTAGCCGCGCGCGCGGCATGTTAATCCCCGTTGAAGAGACCGCGAGCGCGAGCCGTAAATGCGGTGCGGGCGAGCGCATAGTCGTCGCAACCGTCGCTGCCGTTCTGCTGGTCGGCATTCCGGTCGGCTCGGGTAGCGCGTACGCACAGATCGTCCCGGGCGGGGCGAACGCGCCGAAGGTCCAGCAGACGGCGAACGGTTTGCCGCAGGTGAACGTGAACAGGCCGAGCGCGGCGGGCGTGTCGATGAACTCGTACAGTCAGTTCGATGTGCAGAAGAACGGCGCGGTGATCAACAACTCGCCGACCATCGTCAATACGCAGCTCGCGGGCTACGTCAACGGGAATCCCAACTACGCGGCGGGCCAGTCGGCGCGGATCATCGTCAATCAGGTCAACAGCGCGAATCCTTCGCAGTTGAACGGTCCCGCCGAGATTGCGGGCAAAGCCGCGACGTTTGTGTTGGCGAACCCGCAGGGGATTTCGATTAACGGCGGCGGCTTCATCAACGCGCCCCGGGTCGTCCTCACGACGGGCGTGCCGAATCTCGATGCGAACGGCGCGCTGACCGGCTATACGGTCACGGGCGGCAATATCACGGTCAGCGGCGCGGGCTTCAATGCGTCGAACGTCGATCAGGTCGATTTGCTCGCGCGCGCCGTGCAGGCGAATGCGGCGATCTACGCGAAGAACCTCAACGTCGTCGCGGGCGCCAACAACATCAATCACGACACGCTCGTGGCCACGCCGATTGCGGGCAATGGCGCGCCGTCGCCGGTCTCGATCGACGTGAGTCAGTTGGGTGGGATGTATGCCGGGAAGATCCTGCTTTCGTCAAACGAGTTTGGGGTTGGGGTCTCGAACGCGGGCGTGATCGCCGCGCAGGTGGGCGACTTCACGCTCTCGGCGGCCGGCGTGGTGACGCTCACGGGCAGGACGACGGCGAGCGGTAACGTGATCCTCAACGCGAGTCAGGGGATCAGCAACAGCGGGACGACCTACGCGCAGCAGTCGCTTGTCGCGAGTACGGGCGGCGCGCTGGCGAACAGCGGCACGATGGCCGCGCAAGGCGGGCTCGCGGCGAACGCGGGCTCGATCGCTTCGAGCGGCACGCTCGGCGCGGGCGTGAATGGCGATGGCGTCGTCACGCAACCCGGCGCGCTGAACCTCACCACGACGGGCGCGCTCAGCGCGACCGGAACGAACCTCGCAGGCGGCGACGCGCATCTCGCGGGCGCGAGCCTGAACCTCGCGGGCAGCGAGACGTCGGCGACGGGGAACATGACGCTCGCGGCGAACGCGGGCGACGCGAACCTCGCGGGCGCGAACGTCAAGGCAGGTCAG
This sequence comes from Paraburkholderia tropica, assembly GCF_914484835.1. Taxonomy (GTDB): domain Bacteria; phylum Pseudomonadota; class Gammaproteobacteria; order Burkholderiales; family Burkholderiaceae; genus Paraburkholderia; species Paraburkholderia tropica_A. The sequence goes on along the minus strand of NZ_CAJZAR010000062.1, from coordinate 894 downwards.
GCCCTCGCCACGCGCGCGAGCGGCGCCGTGACGACGGATCACGCGACGCTCTCCTCGGGCGGCTCTCAGACCCTCGACGCGGCGGCGCTCTCGAACCGGGCCGGACAGATTATCTCGGGCGGTGCGCTCAGCACGAACGTCGCGGGCGCGGCGAATAACACGGGCGGCGTCGCGCAGGCTGCGGGCGCACAGTCGATCAACGCGGGCTCGCTCGACAATACCGGCGGGCATATCCTCTCGCTGAATGCGGACGGCCTGAACCTCGTCATCGGCAGCGCGCTCGTCAATGGCGCGGGTGGCGTGATCGGCGGCAACGGGAACGTCTCGGCGAGCGCGAATACCTTCACCAATGTCGGGCAGTTCTCGGCGCTGCACGACGCTGTCATTCGCGCTTGGGGCTTCGGCAATAGCGGCAGCGTGACGGCGGGCGGCTTACTGAGCGCGAGCGCGACCGGCGCGCTGAGCAACGTCCTCGGGACGCTTTCGGGCGGGACCGTCAACGTTTCGGGCGCGTCCATCGACAACACGAAGGGCGATATCGACGGAACGAGCGTCAGCGTCGCGACGACGGGCGACCTCGTCAACCGTAGCGGAACGATTGCGCAGTCGGGCAGCGGCGCGCAGACGCTCTCGGCGGGCGGCAAGCTCGATAACAGCGCGGGCGGCAACATCGCCTCGAATGCGACGGATCTCTCGATCAAGGGCGCGTCGGTCGATAACGACAGCGGCGCGATCCAGCACGCCGGGACGGGCAAGCTCGACGTGAGCGCAACGGGGGCGACAGGTGGCGTCTCCAGCGTCGGCGGCAAGATCGCGAGCAATGGCTCGGTTGCCATCGCCGGGCAGACGGTCGACACGTCGCGGGGTAGCGCGACTGTTGATTTGCAGTAGAAA